>CAYQRL010000010.1:0-155990 GCA_964420105.1 uncultured Reyranella sp. | reverse complement strand
GCAAAAGAGGAACAGACTCAACCTACCGACGTATGAAAGACGGGGAGCAGGTCACTTGCCACCTATTGGCTGGCAGCGCCGGGTGGCTCGCCTCTCGATTGGGCGACGCCGACGTGCGGCGCGCGCTCTTCCGCAGCGGGATCGTTGCTCGCCGCGTCGTCGTCGCTATGCATGAGGGCAACTACGCCGGCTTCGCTACCTACACGTTTCGCGGCGAGGGTCCGCTGGCCCCGGAGCTGGGGGAATTTCGTCGGACATGCGGCGCGCGGGCGCTCCGCCCCTGGCTGGTCTTCCACCTCTCCGAAGCGCAATGCAGGTCGCGCGGCCTCTACATCTGCTCGATGGAAGTCCTGCCGACATTCCAGTGCCAAGGCGTCGGCACGGCCATGTTCTCGGCGCTCCTTGAGAGAGCGGCGGCTCTCGGCGCACCGATCGTGGAACTCGACGTCAGGATGACCAATCCGAGGGCCCTCGCGCTGTACGAACGGCTGGGCTTCAGGCCGATCCGGTACCCGCTGTCGTCACTCGATGGCCTCAAGGTCGCGATGGCGCCCGGCTACCTGCACATGGCCCGCGTCCCCGCCCCGACCCGTCCGCCTCTCCTACAGGAACGACATCCCGCCGCTCAGCGCGACCGTCTGGCCAGTCATGTAGGCGTTGCCGACCAGCATCGTGACCACGTCGGCGCATTCCTCCGGCGTGCCGAAGCGGCCGAGCGGGATGCGCGACGGCGACGAGGCGAGGCCGCCGCGGACCATGTCGGTCTCGATCAGCGACGGCGCCACGGCGTTGACCGTTATGCCCTCCTGCACCAGCCGCGCCGCGTAGCCGCGTGTCAGCCCCTCCAGGCCCGCCTTGGAGGCGTTATAGTGCGGCCCGACCCCGCCGGCGCCGCGCGCCGCCCCGGAGGAGATGTTGACGATGCGGCCCCAGCGCCGCGCCCGCATCCCGGGCAGCACCGCCTGCGTGCACAGGAAGGCCGACTTGAGGTTGACCGCGATGGTGGCGTCGAAGTCGGCCTCGGTCAGGTCGTCGACGCCGCGGACCGGACCGATGCCGGCGTTGTTGACCAGGATGTCGATCGGCCCCAGCGCGGTCTCGACTGCCGCCACCATCGCCGCGACCGGGTCGGCGCGCGAGACATCGGCCTGTACCGCCGTCGCCCGGACACCGCGGGCGCGCAGCCGGTCGACCACCGCCCGCGCCGCGTCCTCCCGCTCGCGGTAGTTCACGGCCAGCGATGCCCCTGCAGCGCCCAGGGCCATCGCGATGGCGGCGCCGATGCCGCGCGATCCGCCCGTCACCAGGGCCACCCTGCCCGCCAGCTCGACCATCCGCCCCTCCCGTCCGCGTCGCGAACCGCGACCTTTATTCCGCCGCGTTCGCGTATACATTGACGCCCGCACCATGCGTGAAATCCAGAGGAAACCCCGTGAATAAGTTCGTGATGCCGCGTCGCCGCGCCCTGATCCTGTCCGGAGGCGCCGTGGCCGCGCCGATGATCGCCTCGGGCATCGCCCGCGCCGCCGACGACTGGCCCAACAAGCCGGTGAAGTACATCAACCTGTTCCCGGCCGGCGGGCCGACCGACGTGCTGTCGCGCATCGTCTGCCAGAAGCTTACCGAGATGACCGGCCAGCAGTTCGTCGTCGAGAACCGCGGCGGGTCGGGCGGCAATGTCGGCGCCGAGGCGATCAAGAATTCGGCCCCGGACGGCTACACGATCGGCCTGCTCAGCGTCAGTTCGCACGCCATCGCGCCGACGCTCTACAAGAAGCTGCCGTTCAACGCCGACAAGGACTTCACGCCGGTCACCATGCTGTGGTCGCTGCCCAACCTCCTGATCGTGCGCAAGACGCTGGGGCCGAAGACCGTGCCGGAGCTGATCGCGATGGCCAAGGAGAAGCCGGGCAAGCTGTCCTACGCCTCGTCCGGTTCGGGCACGACCGTGCACCTGTCCGGCGCCCTGTTCACCACCATGGCCAAGATCGACGTCCTGCACGTGCCCTACCGCGGCAGCGCCCTGGCGGTGCAGGACATCCTGGCCGGCCAGGTCGACATGATCTTCGACAACATCCCGGGCTCGCTGGCGCAGATGGCCGGCGGCAAGGTGTACGGCCTCGCCGTCACCGGCCTCGAGCGCAGCCCGATGGCCCCCGAGGTGCCGGCGATGACCGAGTTCCTGCCCGGCTTCGACATCAACTCGTGGGGCGGCATCTGCGGTCCTGCCGGCCTGCCGCAGCCGATGGTCGAGAAGCTGAACGCGCTGGCGAAACAGGCGCTCGACAGCCCGGACGTGAAGGCTGCCTACCTGAAGAGCGGCGCGACGCCCCTGTGGAAGAGCGTCGCCGACACGGTCGCCTATCGTCGGGCCGAGGAAGCGCGCTTCGCGCCGATCGTGAAGGCGTCGGGCGCCAGCGTCGACTGACCGACCGCTGGATTGAAAGGGGCCCCGGGGCAACCCGTGGCCCCTCCAGCGGCCGGCGCGGCGACCGGCCCAGCTGGTGGCCCAGTTGGCGGGCCCAGCTGGCGGCCTAGCTGGCGGCCTTCGCCGGTTCCGGCGTGCTCGTCGCCGGCGCCGCGGCCGGAGCCGAGGCACCGTCTCCCGTCGCCACCGTCTGCAGCACCACCGCCGCGCCTTCCTTGGCGAACTCGATGCCCATGCCCGGCAAGGCGCTGAACATCCGCTTCACCGCCTCGCGCTGGATCGCCGCCGGGTTGCCCGGCCGCGCCGTGAACTTGAAGCGGATCAGCAGCGCGTTCTCGACGATATCGGCCACGCCCTGCATCTTGAACGGCGCCAGGATCTCGTCCTTGAACTGAGGCAGCTCGGCGATCTCGGCGCCGATCTTCTTCGCCGCCTTGCGCAGCTTCTCGATGTCGGTGTCGCGCGCGAAGCGCAGGTTGAACTTCACCGTGATCCAGTCGCGGCTGAAGTTGGTGATCTGCCCGAGCTGGCCGAACGGGATGGTGTGGACCTGGCCGTTCTGGTGGCGCAGCTTGATCGAGCGCAGGGTGAAGCCCTCGACCGTGCCCTTGGCCTTGCCGCAGTCGATGTACTCGCCGACCCGGAAGGCGTCGTCCGACAGGTAGAAGATGCCGGAGACGATGTCCTTCACCAGCGTCTGGCTGCCGAACGAGATGGCGATGCCGAAGACCGACGCGCCGGCGATCAGCGGCGTGATGTTCACGCCGAAATCCTCGAGCGCGATCATCACCGCGACCAGACCGATCAGCACCGCCACCGTGCGCCGCAGCAGCGGCATCATGGTGCTGATGCGCGAGGCCGGCCTGGCCTGGCCGTCGTCGTCGGCCACGCTGGCTCCGCCCTTGCCCTTCTGGTCCATGTACGGCTCGGTGGCGTACTTGAACAGCTCCCACGCCACGAAGCCGACGAACAGGGTGAAGGCTGCCGTGCGCGACGAGCGCGTGAGCTGGTCCCACTCGCTCTCGTTGACCAGGCCCAGCACCTGGACCACCCAGCTCTCGGCGATCACGACCGCGACGGCGATCAGCACGGCCACCCGCACGCAGCGCGCCACCACGTCGGGCAGCTTCGGGTAGGGGCTGGCGGCCGTGGCGCCCTCGAGCTGCGAGTCGAGGCGGCGGACCACCGCCTGCATCAGGGTCTCGAACAGCAGGACCGCGACCACGAGGTTCAGGGTCAGCACCATCGCCTGGCCGACGTGGAGCTTGCCCGAGACCGCGCCGAAGACGGTGGTGGCGACCAGCGCCGCCAGGAACAGCGGCGCCACCGGAATCCACGCCGGCCCGACCCAGCCGACCGCCGGGGCAAGCTTGCCGAGGCCGCCGAACCACTGCTGCGCCGCCGGGCGGGCGCCGTAGGCCATCCACAGGAAGGCCGCGAGGTAGAGGAGCGAGCCGCAGACCTGGTAGGCGGCGATGGCATCCGGCGGCGTGCCGATGTTGCGCAGGACCAGGCCCAGCAGGGTGCCGAACGACATCAGCAGCATGACCACCGAGACGCGGCGGTACATCACCCGGGCCTCGCCGTCGCCGGCGTCGCACAGCCGGGCCGGCGGCGCGTCGGGCTGCAGCACGATGCGGAAGGCGAGCACCGCCAGGCGCCAGTGCCAGATCGCCGTCAGCGCGGCGGCGGCCAGCCGGTCCTGCCCGGTGGCGCCGTTGAACCACGTCCCGATCGCGCCCTCGCAGACGCCCCAGACCGCGGCGACGCCCAGCCCGTCGAGGGCGATCAGGCCGGCAAGGCTGGTGAACGAACGCGATCCGAAGCTGGCCGGCGCGGTCGACAACAGGCGCTGGCGCAGCGGCGCCAGCAGGCGGCGCAGCGCGGCCTCGGCCGCCACCGCCACCACGATGATGGCGCCCAGCAGCATCAGGAAGGTGCCGGCACCGCGGTTGCCGGGACCGCGCTCGTCGAGCAGCCCCGGGATCGAGCCGAGCTTGCCCAGCATCACCGGCATCGCGGCCAGCACGCGGCGCGCATCGGCCAGGAACACGGCGAAACTGTTGGGTCCCTCCTTCGGCGGGGTGATGATGACCTTGGGACCCGGCGGCGGCTTGCCGCCCTTGCTCGATGACGACGCCGGCTTGGCCTCGGGCTTCGGTTCGGCCTTGGGTTCCGCCTTCGGCTCGGCCGGCGCCTCGGTCACCGTTCCCTGCGCCTTCAGCTTCTCGGTGACCGAGTTGCTGATCGCATCGACCAGGGCGTTGAACTGTTCCTGCGACAGCCCGGCCGGCGGCGCGCCGGCGGCGGTCTGGGCATGGAGGGCGGTGAGGGACGTCAGCCACACGAGCGCGGCGACGAGCAGTGTGCGGGCCATGCTCATTGCTAGAGCGCACACGCCGTGAATGCAATCGCCGAGCGGCGCCGACTGGTGCAGAAACCTGCCCGGGCGGGGTTCACGGCACGGCCAGCCACGGTGTACCGGTCGAGCGTCGACGCCCTGCCCCGGCCCTCGGCGGCCGACAGGGCGCGACACGAAGGAAACGATGGATCGACAAAGGTTACGGCTTTTTGATCGTTCGCGTCCGCAACCCCAAGTTATAGTCCGGCGATCGGCGCTCTTGGGGGAAGGGCGCCGTGTTGGGGGTCACCAGTGCTGAACATCACCGAGTCACTCGGGACGCGAGCGCCGTTTGCCCGTGTCCGCGCGTCCCATCCGGACGGCAACTGCAGGCCCTGCTCGTGCCTGCGGTGCCCCGAAGCGTTGCAGCATGCCGCCGGCCGCGGCTTCGCGTCCTCGCCCGTCGGTCGGGGAGCGGCCCGGTGAACGACGCGGCATCACGCCGTCCCGCGACGCCACAGCGGGCGGAGGTCCACGCGCCGGGTGGCCTGCTCGGCCTGCCGCGCGCCTTCGCGTCGCGGTTGCTGGAAAAGGCGACCACCGTGATCCTCGAGGAAGGCCAGGTCCTGTGCGAGCGGGGCGACCCGGGCGATGGCTGCTACTGGCTGCAACAGGGCGTGCTCAAGGTGGTGCTGCGCTCGCCGACCGGCGAACAGCGGATCGTGGCCGTGCTCGGCACCGGGGCGGTGGTCGGCGAGATGGCGATGATCGACGGGCTGGCGCGGTCGGCGACCGTCATCGCCATGCGGCTGTGCCGCCTGTCGTTCGTCCATCGCAACGTGTTCCTCGAGGCGCTGAAGCGGGAACCACACATCAACGAGTACCTGGTGGCGACCCTGGCCCGTCGGCTGCGCCACGCCGACGACGAGGCGGCGGCGGCGAGCTTCCTCAGCGTGCCGGCCCGGGTCGCCCGCGCCGTCCTGCAACTGGCAGAGCATCTCGGCGAGCGCAGCGCCGGCGACGACGACCAGGTGGTGGTGCGCCACAACCTGCGCCAGAGCGACCTCGCGGCGCTGGCCGGCGTGGCACGCGAGAGCGTCAGCCGCACGATCAGCCGCTGGCGCAAGGCCGACGTCCTGGCGATGCCCGACCGCACCACCTACAGGTTCTCGCGCGCCAAGATGCAGGCCGAGGCCCAGACGCACGAGGCGTAGACGGCAGGCGCTACTTCTGCCGGAACGACTGGTCGAAGGCCATGACCAGCGGCCCGACGACATAGTCGAAGGCCGTGCGGGCGCCGGTCGGGATCATCACCATCGCCGGCATGCCGGGGTAGAGCTTGACCTGCGGCAGCGCCGCGAGGTCCTTCCCGTCGAGCTTGATGATCGCCGTGTAGTACGGCGCGTTGGTCTTGGGATCGGTCAGCCGGTCGGCCGACACCTGGACCACCGTGCCCCGGACCGTCGGCACGATGCGCTGCTTGTAGGCGGTGAGATGGATCTCGGCCGGCATGTCCGGGTGGACCTCGCTGATGTCCTCGACCGCGACCTGCGCCTCGACCGCCAGCAGTTCCTGGTCGGGCACGATGTCGAGGATCTTCTCGCCGCGCTGGATGACGCC
Source organism: uncultured Reyranella sp. (assembly GCA_964420105.1). Taxonomy (GTDB): domain Bacteria; phylum Pseudomonadota; class Alphaproteobacteria; order Reyranellales; family Reyranellaceae; genus Reyranella. The sequence goes on along the minus strand of CAYQRL010000010.1, from coordinate 149,601 downwards.
GCCGACCGAGAATACCGCCAGGCCGACGACGCGGCCCGCGTAGGGGCTGCGGATCACCATGCGTCCCAGCACCGACTCCGCGTTCATCCGCTTGGGGATGACCTCGAGCAGGCGGGCCTGGGTCTCGCGCAGGTCCCTGGTGACCTCGGTCATGCGGTCGTTGTCGAGTTGGGCGATCTGCAGCCTCTGCTCGGTGACGGCCTGGTTGAACTTGGCGATGTTGGCACGGGCGTCGGCGATCTGGCCCTCGAGGCCGAAGGCGGTGCGCTCGAGCTGCAGCAGCCGCGGCTTGGGCAGCAGGTTCTTCTCGACCAACGGCGCGATGCTCTCGGCCTCGGCCTTCACCGACTGGATCTGGTCGGTGTAGGCGCGGACCTGGGCGACCGCGCCGTCGATCTGCGACTGCAGCTGGTTGACCTTCTCGCGCAGCATGCTGCGCTGGCCCTCGATGGTCTGCATGCGGGCGTCGAACTGCTTCACCTGCCCGGCCCAGATGTCCTGGATGTACGGGTCGTCGCGGCGCTGGGCGAGGTCGGCCGGCATGATCATGGCGCTGTTGCCGCCGAGCTCGGCCAGCAGGCGCGCCTCGGTGGCGCGCAGCACCGCGTACTGCTGCGACCAGACCTCGTACTCGGCCTTGGCCTGGGTGTCGTCGAGCACCACCAGGATGTCGCCGGCATTGACGGTGCTGCCGTCCTTGACCCGCAGCTCCTTGACGATGCCGCCCTCGAGGTGCTGCACGCTCTTGCGGTTGCCCTCGACCTTGACGACCGCCTGCGCAACCACGGCGCTGTTGAGCGGCGCGGTCACCGCCCAGGTGCCGAAGCCGCCGAAGAACAGCAGGACGATGGCGATGCCGGCCGCCATCGGCCAGCGCATCGAATCGGAGACCGGCGCCTCCCCGGTCGGCATCCCGAACGACGGCATCGCCGCCGGCACGCGCGCCGCGGTCCCGGCCGCGACCGGCAGGGTGACGGTCTTGTTGCTCATGGCTTCGGCCCCGGCTTCGGCGGCGCCGGCGGGCGCGGCGGAGCGCCGGGCCCGGCGCCCGGCGGCGGGCGCTGGACCCGACCTTGCCCGGCCGGGGCGGCGACCGCGGCCGGCGGCGGCTGGCGGGTCGGCGGCGCCAGCCGCGCCATCACCTCGTCGCGCGAGCCGAACATCTCGACCGCGCCGTCGCGCAGCACCAGCATCTTGTCGACCAGCGCCAGCGTGCTCGGCCGGTGGGACACCAGCACCACGGTGGCGCCGCGCTGCTTGAGCTGGGCGATGCAGTTCATCAGCGCGATGTCGCCTTCCTGGTCGAGGTTCGAGCTCGGCTCGTCGAGAACGATCAGGCGCGGGTCGCCGAACACCGCGCGGGCGAGGCCGAGGCGCTGGCGGTAGCCGCCGGACAGCACCGCCCCGCCCTCGCCCACCGGCGTGTCGTAGCCGTTGGGCAGGCGCAGCACGAGTTCGTGGACGCCGGCCGCGGTGGCGGCGCGCACCACCTCCTCGTCCTGGTCGGGCTGGAAGCGGGCGATGTTGTTGCCGACGGTGTCGGAGAACAGCTCGATGTCCTGCGGCAGGTAGCCGATGTAGTGGCCGAGCGCGTTGCGCACCCAGTGGCTGACGTCGGCACCGTCGAGGCGGACCGCGCCGGAACTCGGCTTCAGCACGCCGACGAGGTGGCGCGCCAACGTCGACTTGCCGGCGCCCGAGGGGCCGACGACGCCGAGGATCTCGCCGGCCGCGAGCTCGAAGCTGACGCCGCGCAGCAGCGGCTTCGGATTGCCGGGCGTGAAGAAGGTCAGGTTCTCGACCGAGAGCTTGCCGACCGGCTTGGCGAGGTTGAGGCTGCGCGTCGTCGCCGGGGTCTCGGCGAACAGCTGCTTGACCCGCTGGTAGGCGGCCTGCACCGACACCAGGCCGCGCCACTGGCCGACGATCTGCTCGATCGGCTGCAGCGCCCGGCCGAGCAGGATGTTGGCGGCGAAGATCGCGCCGGCGGTGGTGGCGCGCTCGATCACCAGGTAGGCGCCCAGTCCGAGGATCAGCGACTGCACGGTCAGGCGCACGAAGCGGATCGTGCTCTGCATGGTCGCGGCGCGGTCGCTGGCCATGACCTGGCGGTGGATCATGCGGTCGCGGTCGCGGTTCCACCGCGCCATCAGCCCGTCGGTCATCGCCATGGCGCGGATGACCTCGGTGTTGCGCATGCTCATCTCGGTGAAGGCATAGTTGCGCTGCGACGCCTGGTTGGCCTCGCCGAGCGGTCCCTTGACCAGCCGCTCGTTGAGCAGCGCCAGCCCGACCAGCAGCACCGACGAGGCCAGCGCGAAGGCGCCCAGCAGCGGGTGCAGCACGAAGATCATGGCGATGTAGATCGGCGCCCACGGCAGGTCGAAGACGGCGTGGATGCCGCCGCCGGTGACGAAGCCGCGGAAGCTGTCGAAGTCGCGCAGCACCTGGCTGCGCGCGCCCGCGGTCTCGGCCCGGCCGATCATGGCGGTGAGGATGCGCGGCGAGATCCGCTGGTCGAGGCGGACGTTGGCCCGCGTCAGCACCCGGGCGCGCACGACATCGAGCCCGGCCAGCGCGATGTAGGCGGCGACCAGGGCCAGCGTCAGCATCACCAGCGTGAGTTCGCTGCCGCTCGAGATGACGCGGTCGTAGACCTGCATCATGTAGAGCGGGCCGGCGAGGTAGAGCAGGTTGATGGCGAGGCTGAACGCCGCCGCCGAGACGAAGTACGGCCGGCACGTGCGCAGCAGGTGCGAGAACTCTTCGGCTGCGGATTCTTTCTTCGTCACGTCGGTGCCAGCCGCTGCTCGTTCCGCCTCGTCGCGCCCGCGGTCGCCGGGCCTGTGACCCAGGTCACAGGGATGCCCACCATCTGCATCGCAAGAGCATAAGCAGGCCGGTCGCGCCGCCTGTCAACGGCCCGGACAGCCGGGCGGGCCGATGACGGGATCCCGCCACCGGATCGGCGGCGTGCCTTGCAGGCCGCCCTGCAGTCGCGGCACCTCGCGACATTGGCCGAGCAACGCTACGGCGCGACCGCCATCGAGTGCATCCCCCGGACGGCTCGCAGGCGGTGCTGGGCGACAGCGCCTGTCCGCCCGACAGGACGGCGAACGATGGGCGCAGCCGCGACCGGTCAGAGCAACAGGGCGATGCCCGAGGCGACCAGGAACAGGTTGAGGACCTTCGAGAACTGCCGGTCGCTCAGCCGCCGGAACAGCGTCAGGCCGAGCATCGTGCCGAGCAGCATCGCGGGCAGCCCGACGAAGGCGGCGACGCCGACCTCGGCCGGGTTCGGCGCCGGCACCAGGCCCGAGGCCAGCAGCGCCAGCGCCGCCAGCTGCAGGACGAGGATGAACGGTTGGAACAGGCCGCGCTGACGCTCCTTGCTCCAGCCCTTCAATCCGCACCAGATCGTCACCGGGGCACCGGGAAAGGCGGCGATGCCGCCGGTGATCCCGCCGAGAAAGCCGGCGAAGCCGTCCAGCGCCGGATGCTGGACGCGCAGCATGACCGGGCGGCGCGTCACCATGGCGACGGCGTAGACGATCAGCAGGACACCGAGTGCCCGGGCGTAGACGCGTGGGTCGGCGTTGAGCAGCAGGAACAGCCCCAGCGGCAGGCCGGGGATCGCTCCCGACAGGAACGGCACCAGGGCACGCCAGTCGATGTCGCGGCGCAGGCACCACACCATGTACGACTGCCCGGCGGCGCTGCAGACCAGCATGATCTGCACCGCCTCGACCGGGTGGTCGACGAACGGCGCCAGCAGGGCACCGCAGATCGCCGAGAAGGCGAAGCCGGCGACGCTCGAGACCAGCGCCGCGACGAAGACCGCGACCACGATCGCCGGCACGTTCTCGGCCGGGCCGCTGGCCACCGAGATCGCGTTGAGCAGCAGCAGGCAGGCCAGCGACAGGATCGCGATGCTCGTCCTGCGGTCCAGCCGCTTCGTTGCCGTGCAACCAGTGACCGGTTGCGCGTGTCCCAACCCATGGTGCATCGCCGCTTCTCCCCGGACCGGTCTCCGAGGCGCGTGGCGCGAGGAAGCCGTCCTGACCGTGCGGCGGAACAGTGATCGCGGGTGCGAGGATTGACTGTGGCAATTGCCACCGCCCGCACGACGACGCGGGCGCGCCGTCTTCGGGGCTACTGGACGGCGATCCAGGTGCGTGCCGCGCGCGGCGTGGTGAAGACCTTGATCGGACGGTCGGCGGCGGCCAGCGCCCCCAGCAGGCGGGCGTAGGTCACGGTCTGCTCGGGCGTGGCGACGATCGCCAGCGCCCCCATGACCCCCTGCTCGTGCAAGCTCCGCACCTTGACCGCGAGTTGCATCAGTTCCTCGGGGCTGAACGACGGGCTGGCCAGCCGCGTATCGAGCAGCTTGCGGTAGCCGAGTGCCCGCGCGCCGGCCAGCGTGTCGAGCAGCCGCACCGCCTCCTCGAAGGTGACCGGCCCCTCGCCCGTCGCGGTGACGTAGCGCTCGCGCGAATCAATCGTCCATTCAACCGGCATGGCCGGACCGTAGCACGGATCGCCCTACTGGCTAGACGACAGTTGCTTCACGCAGCCGATCGCGCGGTCGTACGGTTCGCCGTCGGGCGCCTTGTCGAGACAGGTCACCAGCAGTTCCGGCGGCATCGTCTGCTGGACGCAGAAGACCCGCATGAAGTCGGCGGCGAGCGCGGTCTTGCGCGCCGCCGACAGCTTGCGCCAGGACTCGGTCGGCGTGAACATCAGCGACAGGTCCTGCGCCCGGACCGCACCGGCGGCGGCAGTGAACGCCAGCCCGCCGCACAGTCCGAGCGCCACCGCCCGGCGGCGCGTCATGGCGCGGCCGGCGGCACGTCGAGCGCCGGGTTGCCGTCGAAGAAGTTGAACGGCCGCAACCGGAACCCGTGCCACAGGCCGGGCATCGCCGGCCAATCCTCGGCACGCGGCACGTGGCGGAAGCCGACGACGTACCACAGCACCAGGTCCTGGCGGTCGATGCCGCGCCTGGCCTGCGTCCATTTCGGCAGGCCGTCGGGCTCGGGGTTCTGGTTGGGATAGTTGCCGGCGGCGTACTTCTCGTCGGCCGCGAACGGCGTCGCCCACAGCGTGTAGGCCGAGAAGCCGGCGCGGGCCTGGATCGGATCGTCGGGCGCCAGGATTGAGGTCGCGGTGTGGCCCGGCAGCAGCTGGTACGAGGTCGGGTAGCCGAGCGCGTTGCGCCGCGTCGCGCTCTCCACCCGGAACTGCGCCGCGTTGAGCGGCGTGGTGATCGGCCCCTCGGTCTCGACCGGCTTGCGCTCGACCGTCCACAGGCTGCGGCGCGGCCCCTCGCTGGCGATGCGGCGCGGCACGATGCGGTCCTCGACCAGGCGGTTGGACGTGCCGTCGACGTCGAGGTCGAGGCGGAACGCCATGTAGTGGTCGTGGTTCACGGCCAGCAGCCGCGGCGCCACCAGCGTGCCGTGGGCGGTGTCGGCGGCGCCGGTCGGCGCGTCGAGCGCCTGCGCCGCCACGCCCTTGGTGGCATCGATGCCGTAGGCGCCCAGCCGCACGTCGATGTCGCCGGCGCGGCCGAACACGTAGTCGAGCATGTAGTCGTAGTTGCCGACCACCGGCGCGGTGCGCACCACCAGCTCGACGCCCGGCCGCGCCTCGTAGGTGTTGTTGAAGACCTCGTCATGGCGCCACGCCGGGTCGCCGCTGGGCCGCTCGAAGACGCAGACCACGCCCTTCATCCCCACCGGCCGGCCCTTGAGATCGGCGATGGTGGCGTCGAGCAGCACGCCGCTGGCCGGGCAGTCGACGCCCGGCCGCAACGGCGTCGACAACATGCCGAAGCCGTACTCGCCGATGTCCATGTAGGCACGGAAAGACCAGGTCGGCGCTGGATCCATGTAGGGCACGAACATCTCGCTGGCCGACACCTGGTAGGCGATGTCGCGCGCCGCCGCGCCGTCGCCGAAGCGGACCAGCGACAGCACCGCGCCCAGCCGCGGCTCGAGCCGGACGTGGAACGACCACTTGTCCCAACGCACCACGTTGTCCTCGACGACGATGTTGTGGCCCTGCGGCGCCGCGATCTGTACCGGCCGCGGCTGCGGCCGCGAGCGCGCCGAGTTCTCGTACCTGTGGCTGGGGGTCTGCGGCGGCAGCGGCAGCACGCCGCGGTCGAGCAGTTGCAGCACCTCGCCGTTGGCGGCGTCGACGGTGGCCAGCACGTTCTCGATCGGCTTGCCCCACCAGTTGTTGTCGGTGCCCGAGGTCTCGGCGCAGGCGACGTTGAGCAGCCGGCGGCCACGGAACGCCGGCGCCACCGAGGGACCGACCGACAGCGGGAAGCACTCGACGTTCTTGAGATCGGTGATGCCGCGCCTGGCGACCGCGGCGCGCCACTCGGCGTTCGCCTTGACGATCTCGCCGGCAGCGAGGAACTCGTCGATCGTCACCGCCGCCTGGCGGTCGGCAACCGGCGCGAACGATGTCACCTTTCCAGCCGAGAGATCGAGCCGCGCCTCGCCGACCTTGCCCTTGTCGAGCAGCACGGCGAAGGCCCGGCGCGCGTAGGGCTTGCCCGGCGACCACGCCCGCACCTCGGCCTTGTCGTTCTCGTCGAGCGACAGCGACACGATCTTGCCGCCGTCGGGCAGGTGGCCGGCGGCGCGCAGGAGGGCGACCGCGGCCTCGATCTCCTGCGGCGACAGCGAATCCATCGGGTGGGCCGCCGCGACGGTCGCGGTCCCGAGAGCCATCGCCCCGACCAGCACGTTCCTCAGCCACTTCATGCGATGTTCCTCGATAGCGCGACGCCCCTGTCCGGCGACCGGTCGATGCTTGGCAAGAAGCCTGCCACGGCGTGCCTGCTCACGCTCCGCGCCCCATCTTCGTGCCGGGCGGCCCCAGCCTGGGGTCGCCCGAGGGCGCCGCCGGTTCGAGCGTCACCGCCGACGGGCAGGCGATCTGGTTGCGCTGCCAGCGGCGCGCGTCCTTGTCGAACACCGCGAACTCGCACACCGGCCTGGGACGGGCCAGTTGCACGACCTGCGTCAGCCAGAAGCCGCAGCGTCGCCAGCCCAGGCCGTCGTCCTGGCGGCAACGCGCCGGGATCCAGGCACCGCGCCGGTTGCGCAGGCCGTTGGGGTGCATGTTGTCCTGCCACTCGGCCGTCGCCTGCGGGCGCAGGTAGGCCTGCCAGGTCCCCATGCTGATCGGCTGGTCGAAGGTCGCGCGCCGGGCTCCGAAGTCGATCGCGGTGGCCTGGGCGGGGTAGCGATCGGGCCGCATGTAGTTGGAATCGGGTACCGCCGCGAGGACCGGGGGCGCCGGCAGGCTCGCGACCAGAAGCAGGATCGAAAACCGGCGCCTCGTCATCGTCTCGACCGCCATTCTGGCACGCCGCCCGCGTCGCGCCACCGGTTTCCCCGACGGTACCGGACGGCGACTGTGCCGCGGCCCCGCGCTCGTGCAGGGTGACCGCCCTGCCCTCGCAGCGGAGACGCCCGATGCCGACCCTGACGACCCCCGACGGAACCGAGCTCTTCTACAAGGACTGGGGCCACGGCCGGCCGATCGTGTTCCACCACGGCTGGCCGCTCAGCGCCGACGACTGGGACGCCCAGATGATGTTCTTCCTCGAACGCGGCTTCCGCGTCGTCGCGCACGACCGTCGCGGCCACGGCCGCTCGACACAGACCGCGACCGGCAACGACATGGACACCTATGCCGCCGACGTCGCGGCGCTGGCCCGCCACCTCGATCTCCGGGACGCCGTGCATGTCGGCCATTCGACCGGCGGCGGCGAGGTCGCGCGCTACGTCGCCCGCCACGGTCGCGACCGGGTCGCCAAGGCGGTGCTGATCGGCGCCGTGCCGCCGCTGATGCTGAAGACGGCGGACAATCCCGGCGGCCTGCCGATCGAGGTGTTCGACGGCTTCCGCGCCGCCCTGCTGGCCAACCGCGCGCAGTTCTTCCGCGATATCCCGGCCGGTCCGTTCTACGGCTTCAATCGCCCCGGCGCGACGGTATCGGAGGGCACGATCGACAAATGGTGGCGGCAGGGCATGATGGGCGGCGCCAAGGCCCACTACGACTGCATCGCGGCGTTCTCGGAGACGGACTTCGCCGCCGACCTCGCGGCGATCGCGGTTCCGACGCTGGTCATGCATGGCAGCGACGACCAGGTCGTGCCCTATGCCAACGCCGCGCCGCGGTCGGTGCAGCTGCTGGTGCGCGGCACCCTGAAAAGGTACGAAGGCCTTCCCCACGGCATGTGCACCACCCACCCCGATCTCATCAACCGCGACCTGCTGGCCTTCATCGCCGGCTGAGCCGCGGACCGGGGCGTAATCTTCCGCCGGCCAGTGTGCGATTCGCCACCGTCAGGGACGGCCATCCGGACGAGGATCGTGGCGACCACAGGAGGGGAAATCGCCATGCCCGTGTCCCGCCGCACGCTGATCGAGCGCATCGACCGGATCATCGCCGCCCTCGAGAAGGGCCAGCGCGAACCGGACTCGTGGGAAGGCCGCTGCCTGCGCCAGGCCCTCGATGCCATCGCCCGCGGCGATGTCGGCCACGCCGAGGCCATGGTCGGTCTCGCCCGCACCGCGCCCGAGTCGCGGCCGGTGGGCGAGCCGCCGGGCGTGCCCGGAGACACCGGGCTGCCGCGCCTCGCCGACCTGCGCGAGGAACTCCAGGTGGTGCGTCACGCCGCCTCGTGAGAACGGGACCGTACCCTCGCCACGTCCCTGTGAGCGCGATCACAGGGATGTCGTGCCTCGCGTTGCTAGGGTGACGCCGTCACGCGTTCCGGCGATCCCCGGCCGGACCCGAGGAGGGCGTAGAGTAGAATGACAGACGGCTTCTCCGGCAGGGGTGCATCTTGCCGCTGTACTGGTTGATCAGTTCCCGCGATCAACTGGCGAGCGTGACTGGCGAAGGGCCGGTGGGCCGCGGCGACATCGAAGCCTGGCTGGACATCGTCGATGGCGCCAACCTGCTGCCGTTCCGCAAGCTGGTCGATCTCGGCGCGGCGACCCTCGATCTTTCCGCCGAGGACATGATGGCGCTCGGCATCCGCTTCCGCGCCCACCATGCCGGCACCATGGGTCCGCTGGCCCTGGTGCTGCCGCCGGAGGTTCCCGAAACGGTCGAGCGCGGCCTCGGCATCCTTGCGGCGGGAAAGCGGCCGATGCGCCTGTTCCGCAATCCGTCGCGGGCGCGCCGCTGGCTGGAGACCGCCGAACCGGCCTGAGCCTCGCCTCGATCGCGGCGGCAGCCTCACCCTCCCCGCCGCGCCTCCGTCATCAGGCGCATCAACCACGTCGGTTCGAGGCGGCCGGCGACCGGCAGGCCGTCGCGCGCGGCGAAGATGCCGACCGCGCGGGCGCGCGCGTACTCGCCGTCCTGGTACTCGCGGTAGGCCTCGAGCGCGTCGTCCAGGGTCGGGCGATGGTCGTACTCGTACGCACCGCCGCGCGGGTCGCCGCCGCGGTCCTGCCACCAGCTGACGACCACGAAGCCGTCGGCCTGGCGCAGCATCGCGGCGCGGTCCGACTCGAGCGCCGACTGGCGACCGGCGCGGCGGGCAAGGGCATCGTCGGAGGACATGGGAACTCCCGGTTGCGGGAGCACACCATGCCACAACTACAGTTATTAAGTCAAGGAACTCAGCTGGTGCGGTTGTACTTGCCGATCACCAGGTGGGCCTTCTGCCATTCCTTGCGCGGCAGGGTGTAGGTGCGGGCCGGGTTGTACTGGCGAACCGTCCAGCCCTGCGCCGACACCTTGAGCAGGCGCTTGACCAGAACGTAGCGCGTGCCGTCGACGGTCTCGCGCAGGAACAGGCAGTCGTCGCCCGGGCCGACCGCCGCGGTCGGGTTGACGAGCAGCAGGTTGCCGCGCTCGTAGGCGGGCTCCATCGAATCGCCCGAGACGAAACAGCCGTAGGCCTCGGCGACGCCGTCCAGCCGGGCATCGCGCGGGATCCATGCCACCGGCTCGCTCGACAGGATCATGGCGCCCTCGTTGCCGCCCTGGGCCGAGGAAAACACCTGCATCGGCGCGGCCCGGCCACCCGGCCGCCCGGCCATCCCGCCGGCATCGACGCGTCGCCGCTTGCCGAGCTCGGGCATCGGCAGGACGCTGTCGTCCTCGACCGGCCGGCCCATCTTGTCGCCGCGGTTGCTCTGCAGCCAGGTCACCGACACGCCGAGCGCCTGGGCCAGCTGCACGATCGACTTCGGCTCGGTGTCGCCGCGCCGCTCGATCTGGGCGATGCCGCCCTGGGTGATGGAGTAGCCGGCGCGGGTGACGCGCCGCGCCAGTTCCGCCTGCGACCAACCCTTGGCCTCGCGCTCCGTCTTGACCCGTTCGCCTAGTGTCGTCATGACCGGATGGTAGCGCGGTAATTAATGACATTGGTTATTGACAATATAACCAATGTCATTATACTGCGCCCCATGCCCCGTGACCTCCGACCGACCGCCGGCCCGCCTCCCTACCGGGACGACCATGCCGAGCAGGCGCGCAAGCTCTGCCTGCTGCTGGGCGCCAGCGACGAGGAGCTGGCCCGCTTCTTCGAGGTGCCGCTGGCCGTGCTGCGCGGATGGATCGGCGACATCCCTGCCTTCGCCGCGGCGGTGCGCGCCGGCCGCGATCTCGCCGACGCCGAGGTCGCCGACCGCCTCTACCGTCGCGCCCTGGGCTTCAGCCACGATGCCGTGCGAATCTTCGCCGACCGCGAGGTGCCGTACGTCGAGCATTACCCGCCCGACACCGCGGCCTGCATCTTCTGGCTGAAGAGCCGCCGCCCGGCGAAGTGGCGCGACCGGCCGGAACGCGACGCGATCGATCCTTCCGAGTTCCTCGCCGAACTCGAGGCCGCCGGCGAGAGGGCGAAGAATGCGCGCCGCCGCTGACCAGCCGAAGCGCCTGTACGGCGAGGTCGGCGCGCTGCGCTACGACCCCCTCGCCTACGTGATGTACGCCTTCCCGTGGGACGTGCCGGGCACGCCGCTCGCCGGCGAAGGCGGCCCGCAGCCGTGGCAGCGCGACGTCCTCGAGATGCTGGGCGAGGGCCTGGTGTCGGCGCAGGAGGCGATGCGCTTCGCCGTCGCCTCCGGCCACGGCGTCGGCAAGTCGGCCCTGGTGTCGTGGATCGTGCTGTGGGCGCTGTCGTCGGTGCGCGACACCCGTGGCATCGTCACCGCCAACACCGAGGGCCAGCTCAGGACCAAGACCTGGCCCGAGCTCGCCAAGTGGTTCAACCTCTGCATCAACCGCGACTGGTTCACCTACTCGGCGACCTCGATCGTCTCGACCCTGCCCGGCCACGACAAGACCTGGCGGGTCGACGCCATCACCTGGTCGGAGAACAACACCGAGGCGATCGCCGGGCTGCACAACAAGGGGCGCCGCGCCTTCGCCCTGTTCGACGAGGCCTCGGCGATCCCCGACCCGGTCTGGGAAACCGTCGAGGGCGCCCTCACCGACGCCCGCACCGACCTGTTCTGGGGCGTGTTCGGCAACCCGACCCGCAACACCGGTCGCTTCCGCGAATGCTTCGCCGGCGGCCGGTTCGCCCATCGCTGGAACCCGCTGCAGGTCGACTCGCGCTCGGTCGAGATGACCAACAAGGCGCAGATCGACGAGTGGGTCCACGATTACGGCGAGGACTCCGACTTCATCCGGGTACGCGTCCGCGGCGTCTTCCCGCGCGCCGGGGCACTGCAGTTCATCGACAGCGAGCGCGTCGAGGCGGCGCGCCGGCGCGAGCTGGTGGTCGACGACGAGGCGCCGCTGGTCATGGGCGTCGACATCGCGCGCCAGGGCGGCGACCAGACCGTGATCCGCTTCCGCCGCGGCCTCGACGCCCGCTCGATCCCGGCCGTGAAGTTCCGGCTGCCCGACCTGATGCAGGTCGCGAGCCGCGTCCTCGAGCAGGTCGAGCTCTACCGCCCGGCGGCGATCTTCGTCGATGCCACCGGCATCGGCTGGGGCGTCGTCGACCGCCTCGCCCAGCTCGGCTGCGAGGGCCTGGTCGCCGTCGACTTCGGCGCCCGGGCCGACCGCGGCGACGGCGGCGATGCCAAGGCGCTGTATGCCAACAAGCGCTCCGAGATGTGGGGCTTCCTGAAGGACTGGTGCCGCGCCGGCTGCCTGCCCGACGACCCCGACCTCGCCGCCGACCTCGCCGGCGTCGAATACGGCTACGACGCCGCCAACGCGCTGCGCCTCGAGCGCAAGCAGGACATGCGCCGGCGCGGCCTCGCCTCGCCCGACGACGGCGACGCGCTGGCGCTGACCTTCGCCTATCCCGTGGTGCCGCGCTCCGAAAGCGACGAGCTGCGCACCGAAGACCTGGTCCGGAGCCTCAAGCGGAGGGTTGTCTGATGGCGCTCGACGACGAAACCCTGGTCGCGCTGCTGCGCCGGGAGGAGGAAGCCGCCGCCGGCTACCAGTCCTCCGCGCTGGCCGCGATCCGCGAGGAGGCGCTCTCCTACTATGACCGTCAGCCCTACGGCGACGAGCAGGAGGGCGCCTCCTCGGTGGTGACGTCGGAGTTCGCCGACGTCATCGAGTCGGTGATGCCGGGCCTGATGAGGGTCTTCACCGCCAGCGACGAGCTGTGCAAGTTCGCGCCGCTGGCGCCGGGGCAGGAGCGCTGGGCGCAGGAGGCCAGCGAGTACGTGCCGCACGTGCTGATGCGCCAGAACGACGGCTTCCGCATCATCTCGGCGCTGCTCAAGGACGCGCTGATGTACCGCCTCGGCGGCGCCACGGTCGATCTCGAGGACATCGAGGACCGCCGCGTCCTGCCGGTCGGCGGCCTGACCCGCGACGCGGTCGACCTGCTGGTGGCGGACGCCCGCGCCGCCGGCATGACGGTCAGCCTCGACCTCGCGGCCGATCCCGGCCAACCGACCTTCAGCGGCACGATCTCGACCAGCCGCCGCGCCAAGCGCGTCGTGGTCGAGAGCATCGCGCCCGAGGACATCCGCTTCAGCCCGGCGGCACGCGACGAGGACAAGGCGTCCTACCTCGGCTTCATCAAGCGCGTCACCGCCTCCGACCTCGTGAAGCTCGGCCTGGCCCGGGACCAGGTCGCCGACCTCGCCGGTGGCCGCGAGACCACGCCCGAGGAGGCCCGGCGCAATGACGGCGCGCTGGTCGAGGCCGACCGCTCCGGCGGCGAAGACAGCGAGCGGCCGCTGTGGCTGGTGGTGGCCTACGTCCGCGCCGACGACGACGGCGACGGCATCTCCGAGCTGCTGCGCGTGGTCTATGCGCACGGCGGCGGCGAGAGCGGCCGCGTCATCGAGCGCACGGCGTGGTCCGGCCCGGCGTCGATCGCGCTGGCCACGCCGATCCTGATGCCGCACACCATCGTCGGCCGCTCGCTGTTCGACCAGACCCAGGACCTGCAGCAGCTCGGCTCGGTGCTGACCCGCGGCCTGCTCGACAACCTCTACATCGTCAACCGGCCGCGGCCGGTGATCTCCGACCAGGTCAACCTCGACAGCCTGATCGACTGGGTGCCGGGCAGCCCGATCCGGCTGAAGGCCGGGGCACGGCCGGGCGACAACCACGTGTCGTGGCTGCAGGTGCCCAACGTCACGCCGGCGGTTCTCGCGGCGCTCGAGCACCTCGCGTCGGTTCGCGAGAACCGCACCGGCGTCAGCCGCTACAACCAGGGTCTCGACGCCGACAGCCTGAACAAGACGCTGGGCGGGATCGACCGCATCATGTCGGCGGCGAGCCAGCGCCAGGACCTGATCGCGCGCGTGTTCGCCGAGACCGCGATCAAGCGGCTCTACCGCCTCGTCTACCGCGCCATCCGCCGCGCCGCGACCGGGCCGGTCGCGTGGTGGCGTGGCGCCGGCGGCGCCTTCGCCCACTGCGACCCCAGCCAGTGGCCCGAGGAGCTCGACCTCACGGTCGACGTGGTCGGCATCGGCAACCGCGAACAGGCGATCGGCCACCTGTCCCTGATCGCCTCGCTGCAGGAGAAGCTGATCGCGCTGCAGGGCGGCCGGACCGACGGTCCGTTCGTCACCGCCGCCAACATCGCCAACGGCGTCGCCAAGCTGACCGAGACGCTGGGCTACAAGTCGCCCGGCCTGTTCTTCCAGCCGGCCGACCAGGTCGCCGCGGCGCCCCCGCCCGCCCCGCCGCAGCCGCCGTCCGACCCGGCGCTGGCCGCCGCCCAGGCGCAGTTCGGACTGATGCAGCAGGCCGCCGCGCTCGACGCCCGGATCAGGCGCGAGAAGGCGGACGCCGAACTCGAGATCGCGCGGTTCAAGGCCCGGCAGTGGGCCGAGATCGAGCGTTTCAAGGCCGGCCTGCGGGCCGAGCTCAGGGAAATCGACACCGACACCGGGAAGGGAGCCATGCCGTCATGACCGACGAACGGCAGCAGAAATACCGTCGCGCCCGCGAGGTGCTGGCCGACGCGGGGTGGTTGTTCGACGACTTCGTCAACGCCGAGATGCGCCGCGTCCTGACCAGCGATCCCGACGACATGACGACGCGCGAGCTCGCCTACAACCGCGCCCGCGTCGCCACCGAGATCAAGGCCAGCCTCGCCGGCCTGGTCGAGGAGTACGAGGCCGACCAGCAGCTCAAGGAACGCCGCGATCACCTGAAGGAGACGCTCCATGCCCGCCGCCACTGAGAACACCCCGTCGGCGCCCGCGCCCGACGCCGTCGACATCGCCGAAGCCGTCGAACTGCTGCAGCACGAAGCCACGCCCGATCCCGACTCCGAGGCGGCGAGCGATGCCGACACCGATGCCGAACCGGTGGCCGACGATGCCGCCGCGGCCGTCGGGGAAGCTGCAGCCGAAGACGGGGCACCCGACTTCTGGAGCGCCGACGACAAGACGGCGTGGCAACACGTGCCCGAGGCGCTGCGACCGGTGCTGCGCAAGTACGAGCAGCAGCGCATCGCCTTCGTGAACGAGAAGGCGCGCGAGGCCGCGCGGGCACGCGAGGAGGCGACGCAGGTCATCGAGGCCGCCACGGCGCGGGCCGACCAGGCCGCGGCGTGGTGGGCCGAGAACGGCCCCGCCTTCGAGAAGGCGTTCGCCGACAAGTGGGCCGGCATCGACTGGAACCGGCTGGCCGGCGAGAACCCGTCGGAATGGGCGCGGCTGCGCCAGCAGCGCGACGACGAAGCGGCGCTGGTGGAGCAGGCCAACCGCCACCGCCAGGCCGGCGTCGAGGCCGCCCGGCGGCGCGCCGACGAGGCCCTGCACCAGGCCCGGCAGGTCGAGCACGAGAAGCTGGCCCAGCGTCACCCGGATTGGTTCTCGGACAGCAAGGCCGCCCAGACCTACCACGATCTCGGGCGCTTCCTGCTCGAGAAGGGCATCGCGCCCGACCGCATCAACGCCATCCACGAGGCGCCGATCATCGAACTGGCCCTCGCGGCGATGCGCTTCGAGCAGGCCCAGAAGCAGGCTTCGACCGCCACCACGACGGCGGCGACTTCCCCCGCGAGGGCGACACCGACCCGCGTCGAACCCGGACCGGCGACCCGCGCCGGCAGCCGGGGCAACGACACGGCCCGGCAAGTCGGCGAGCGGTTCAGGCAGGGCGGAGGCGCCTCGATCGCGGACGCGGCCGAGCTCATCCGCCTGAACGGTCTCTGACCGGCAACAGCACACGAGGAGAAGCAGATGGCTGCACCGACCAACACCTTCCTGAGCAACAGCGCCGTGGGCAACCGCGAGTCGCTGCACGGCATCATCACGATCCTGAACAAGGACGAGACGCCGTTCATCAGCGCGATCGGCGCCGGCGACGCCGACGCTACCTACGAGGAGTGGCAGCTCGACGCGCTGGGCAATGCCGACACGACCAACGCGAGCCTCGAGGGCGACGATACCACCGCCGCGGCGGTGGTGCCGACGGTCCGCGTCGGCAACCGGACCCAGATCCTGAAGAAGACCTTCACCATCTCCAACACCCAGGAGGCGGTGAAGCGCGCCGGGCGCGACGGCGAGATCAGCTACCAGACGGCGATGGCCGGGCGGCGCATCAAGATGGACCTGGAGGCGATCTGTTGCCAGAACCAGGCCTCCGCCGCGCAGGCCGGCGCGGTGCCGCGCAAGCTCGGCGGCTTCGAGTCGTGGCTGGTCAGCAACGTCTCGCGCGGCACCGGCGGCGTGTCCGGCGGCTTCGTGGCCGGCAACACCGTGGCGCCGACCGACGGCGCCCTGAGGGCGTCGAGCGAGGCGCTGCTGAAGGGCGTGATCCGCGCCGCCTGGAACGCCGGCGGCAAGCCGACGATGCTGCTGATGGGCGCGGCCCAGAAGCAGGCCTTCTCCGCCTTCACCGGCATCGCGACGCAGTACCAGGAGCCCAAGGGCAAGGCGGCGACCGTGATCGGCGCGGTCGATCGCTACGTCTCCGACTTCGGCACCTTCAACGCGATGGCCAGCCGCTTCGTGCGCGGGCGCGAGATCGAGGTCATCGACCCGTCGCTGTGGCGCCTGCTGTGGCTGCGCCGCTGGAAGAAGGAGGAGCTCGCTCGCACCGGCGATGCCCGCAAGTTCCACGTGATCGGCGAAGTCACGCTGGAAAGCCGCAACGAGGCCGGCAGCGGCATCGTCGCCGACCTCAGCTGACCCTGGTCCGGCCGACGCGGGGGAGCCCCGGCTCCCCCGCCCTTTCCTTCACGAGGAGAACGACATGGCAAGCAAGCCCGAGGCGGTCGGCATCGTCGTCACCGCGCCGCACCTCTACCTGCCGCTCGACGAACGCGGCGACGGACGCGCCGACTGGCAAGCCGCGCAGGAAACCGTCCGCGTCGAGAAGCGCGCGCGCCTCGAGGTCCCGGTCGACCTCGCGCGCTTCCTGTCGGATCGCGACCAGGCCGAGATCCTCGCCGCGCCGGTCGAGGCGACAGCGCGATGAGCCGCCGCCTGCTCGACTTCGACGCCGCGACCGGCCTCGCCCACTGGTGGCTCGAGGATGGCGAGGGCAACTGGGCGCAGAAGTCGGCCCAGCAGGTCGAGCCGCTGCTCGATCTCAACCGCGAGGCCGCGAACCACTGCGATCCCTGCAACGCGGCGCGGGACGTGCGCATGGTCGCGCGCATCCCGCTGATCGTCATCGCCAAGTGGCGCAACGAGCTGGGCGTCGACTACTGGAGCCCCGATCACCAGGACAAGGTCGACGCCCTGCTCAACGATCCCGACTGGCGCTGGCTGCGCACCGACGGAGGACAGGTCTGATGGCGCCGCAGATCACGAGCTACGCCGGTCTCAAGGCGGGCGTCCTCGCCTGGCTGGCGCGTCCCGGCGACACGCTGCTCGACGGACGGTTCGACGACTTCCTGCTGAACTGCGAGCGCCGCATGTACTACGGCAGCGCCACCGAGACGGCGGATCACCCGCTGCGCTCCGACCCGTTGCGGGTGCCGGAGATGGAAGCCGTCGACCACGCCTTCGCCCTGCCGTCCGGCACCGTGGCGCAGCCGCCGGACTTCCTCGAGCTGATCGGCGCGCAGCTGAACGCGCCGAGCCGGCCGCTGCAGATCGTCAGCCAGCGCACGCTCGACGGCTACGGCGCGCGCAGCGTCGGCGGCACCCGGCTGATCGCCGTGTCGGGCACCGCGTTCCGGCTGCTCGACGCGCCGGCCGGCGGCACCGCCACCCTGCGCTATTACCGCAAGCTCGGGACCCCGGAGGGTTCCAGCGTCAACGCCATCCTTGCCGCCTACCCCGACGTCTACCTCTACGGCTGCCTCACCGAGGCCGCCATCTTCACGCAGGGCGAGGCCGAGGCGCAGCGCTACCTGTCGCTCTACAACGCCTCGGTCGGGGGCCTCAACGCGCGCACGCAGCGCATCACGGCTTCGGCGAACCCGGTGATCCGGGTCCGGTCGGGGAGGACGCCGTGACTGATTCGATCGATTTCCCAACGGGCCGCCCCCTGACGTACGGCCATGACGCCGAAACGGCGCCGGCCGGCATGCGCGATGTCTACGCGGCCTTGGCACCGAAGCCGGGCACCTGGTACGGCGACATCCTTCCGGTTGCTGTCGATCCCGATCGTTCATGGCGGCTGGCAATGCCCAATATGGTGCGTGACGGCCTGTTGGGCATTGCCGATCTCCTGTCGGGTACGGAGACCGGCGAAGTCACGGCGCGCGGCGCCGGTGCGTTGCTCACGGGCGGCTTCGCCGGAGGAGGAGCATTGGCGCCGCGCGGCGCCGTGGCGATCGGCGGTGCGCGTTCAGCGCTGCCCATGGACCTCGAGAGCCGAATGGCGAGAGCGAAAGTGCTTGGATTCCGTCGCCTGCCGACGACCTACCACGGCACGGTCGACGACATCCGGCAGTTCCTCAAAAGTCCACCTGCCCGGACCACCATGGGTGAGGCAGCCAGGGCGGCAGCGGCATGGACGGCGGAAGACGCCCTTCTTGCAGGCGAGTTTGCGGCAATGGGTCACCAGCTGCGCGGGGGAGCAACGGGTAGTGGTCAAAATATCCTACCTCTCTGGGCTCGGGCTGACCGACACGCGAACCTTCGTCTTGATGGGAAGGAGAAGGATCGGGAGATGGCGGCGACTTTGCGTCAGGCATGGGATGACGGCTTCGATGCTGTGAGGATGTTCAACTATACATCGCCGGGCGGCCTGAAGCAGCAGACGATCTGGGCCTTCAAGGAGCCGAACCAGCTCCGCTCGCCCTTCGCGGCCTTCGACCCGGCCAAGCGCGACAGCGCCGATCTCTTGGCCGGCGTGGCCGCCCCATCGCCGGTCGTGCCGGGGTTCAACGTGCAGGTGGGACCGCCGGAGCAGCCCGTTGGCCCTCGTGTCCGCCGATCTCAGTACGAGGTGTACTGATGCCCGCGATTCCCTTCGCCGAGTGGCGCCCCGACATGCCGGCGCTGTCCCAGTGGTCGCGCGAGGCGCTGAACGTCGTGCCGGCCGAGGAAGGCTACCGGCCGCTCAACGCACTGGCGGCAACCTCCGACGCGCTCGCGGCGCCGGCCCAGGGCGCGGCGTGGTTCCGCGGCACCGACGGCGGCACCCGCATGTTCGCCGGCGATGCCAGCCGGCTCTACCGGCTGTCGGGCAAGGTCTGGAGCGACGTGTCGCGCGCGGTCGGCGGCCGCTACGCGGCGGGCGGCGACAACCAGTGGCGGTTCGCCCAGTTCGGCGCGCTGGCGCTGGCGGTCAACGGCGTCGACGCCCCGCAGAAGTTCGACCTCGGCACCGGCACCCGCTGGACGGCGCTCGGCGGAAACCCGCCGGTCGGGACCTTCCTCGCCACCGTCCGCGACTTCGCGGTGATGGCCAAGATCGGCAACGCGCCGCAGCGCGTGCAGTGGTCGGGCTTCAACAACGCCGAGACCTGGGGCAGCGCGCTCGCCACCCAGGCCGACTTCCAGGACCTGCCGGATGGCGGCAACGTCACCGGCCTGGTCGGCGGCGAGTACGGGCTGGTGTTCCAGGAGACCAGCGTGCGGCGCATGACCTACGAGGGACCGCCGGTCGTCTTCCGCCTCGACAAGATCGCCAACGACATCGGCGCCAGCGTGCCGGGCAGCGTCGCCGGCGTGCTCGACCTCGCCTTCTTCCTGCACAAGAGCGGCTTCTACATGGTGCAGGGCGGCCAGGCCGTGACACCGATCGGCCGCGGCAAGGTCGATCGCACCTTCTGGGCCGATTTCGACGAGTTGCACCAGTTCCGCTGCTCGTCCGCGATCGACCCGGTGCGCGGTCTCTACATCTTCGCCTATCCCGGCGCCGGGTCGAGCGGCGGGCCGAACCGGCTGTTGATCTACAACTGGCGGGCCGAACGCTGGAGCCGCGCCGACATCGCCTGCGAGATGGTCTTCGGCGGCGCCAGCCAGGATGCCCGCACGCTCGAGCAGCTCGATGCCTTCGGCCCGCTCCACGACCTGCCCTACTCGCTCGATTCGTCCTACTGGGCCGGCCCGCTGTCGCTGCTGCTGTTCGGCTTCGACGCCCGTCACCGCAGCGGCTCGTTCTCCGGCCCGACACTGGAGGCCCGGCTCGAGACCGGCGAATTCAACCCGGCCGGCGCGCAACGCGCGGTGCTGCGCGGACTGCGGCCGCTGGTCGACGGGGGTCCGCCCGGCGTGCAGGTCGGCGCGCGCGAGACCCAGCAGGACAACGTCGCCTACGGCACGCCGGTCGGCCTGACCCCGGCCGGCCTCGCCCCGGTCTACGCGTCGGGCCGCTACTTCCGGGTCCGTGCGCTGGTCCCGGCGGGCGCGACCTGGTCGAACGCGCAGGGCATCGACGATCTCGACGTCCGGCCGGCGGGAGCGCAGTGATGCTGCCCGCCCTCGATCCCAACGCCGGCACCCGCGCCATCACCGAGCGGCTCAACCGGTTGATCCGCGAGCACAACCGCATCGAGCTCGACACGTTCGCGCCGATCTACGCGCGCGACACCGGGTCGGCCACCGCCTACGCGATGGCGCCGGTGCCGGGCATCGAGCAGTACGTCGAGGGCCAGGTCTTCTGCTTCCGCGCCGGCAACGCCAACGCCGGTGCCGCGCCGACGCTGGCCGTGAACGGGCTCGCCGCCGGCACCATCGCCCTGCCGGGCGAGCGGCCGCTGGCGGCCGGCGACATCGCGGCCGGCGGCATGGCGCAGGTGCAGGTCAAGGCGGTCGCCGCCGGCACCCCGACCTTCCACCTGCTGAACCCGCTGCTGTCGCCGGCGCCGACCACGAACGCCGGCCAGACGACGTTCCTCGGCAGCGACGTGGCGCTCAACAACACCGGCCTGTTCTTCAACGGCCCCAACACCGGCGCGGTCGGAGCCGCGGGACAAGCGTGGCTGATCGTTGCCGGCGGGGTGATCGATTCGCCGGTGGTCGCGACCACCGGCGAGTTCGCGCTCTGGGACGGGTCCGCCTACCTCGCCTCGATGACGGGTGTCGGACCCAACTCGCTGTGGCCGGCCGTCGCCACGCTCGCGGTCGTCGTCCCGCTCGCCCGCCCGACCACCTTCACGCTGCGAGCCAACGCCAACGCCGCGAGCGCGATCCTGCGCGCGACCGGCCTGTCCGCCGCGGTCGCCAACAAGGCGACGTTCATCACCGCCGTGAGGCTGACATGAGGATCGTCGTCGACGACGCGACGGGCACCGTCGCGATGTGGAGCGAGGCCGCGACGCCCGCCGTGGCCACTGGCCAGACGCTGGTCGAGCTCGACGCCGAGCAGGCCCGTGCCTTCCGGGCGGCCGAGGGCCGGTTCGGCCTCGTGTTCGACGGCCACGGCTTCGTGCCGGTCGAGGCGCCGCCGGTGCCCGTGCCGGTCGTCGTCACGCCCTACCAGCTGCGGGTCGCGCTGCGCGCCGCCGGCAAGCTGGAGGCGGTCGAAGCGTGGGTCGCCGGGCAGCCGCCGGAGATCCAGGACGGCTGGGAATACGGCCTGAAGCGCTCGATCGACCACCCGCTGGTCGTCGCCTGCGCCGCTGCCTGCGACCTCGACCTGCCGGCGCTCTTCCAGGCCGCGGGACAGGTCCGATGATCGTCGCCGCCATTCGCCCCGAGCACCTCGCGCTGGCGTGGCCGGACCTCGGCCCGATGCTGGCGCGCGCGGTGCGGCACACGCCCGACAAGCCCGACGTGCTCGCGCGCCTCGCCGGCGGCAGCGCGCAGCTGTGGGCGATCGTCGAAGGCGGCCACCCGGTCGCGGCGATCGTCACCGAGATCACCGAGATGCCCGAGCGCTGGTGCCGGCTGTGGCTGGTCGCCGGTGCGCGCGTCGCCGCCTGGGTCGAGGTCTTCCTCGCGCGGGTCGAGGCCTGGGCCCGAGCCTGCGGCTGCATCGGCCTGTGGGCCTCGGGCCGCGAGGGCTGGACGCGGCTCGCCCGCCGGCTCGGCTGGACGCGCGCCGGCAGCGACGCAGGTTTTCCCCGCTGGACATGGAGGTTTTGATGGGTGGCAGTTCGACTCCGCAGCAATCCTGGTCGAGCAGCAGCAGCACGAGCACGTCGGGGCCGAACCCGACGATCGAGCCGAAGCTCAACGGCCTGACCCAGAACCTGTGGGACTGGTTCGGCAAGAACGCCAACGCGCCGGCCTACTACCCGAACGGCACGGTCGCGCCACAGTCGGAGCAGACGCTCGCGGCCAACACGGCGCTGTACCAGCGCGGCGCCAACGGCCTGGGCTTCGGCATCGACGCGGCCGGCAAGGCGCAGGTCGCCGACACGCTCGCCGGCCGCTACCTCGACCTCGGCGCCAATCCCTGGTTCCAGAAGGCGCTGGCGGTCTCGTTCCAGCCGCAGGCGGCGCAGCTGACCGGCGAGATCCTGCCGGTGCTCGACGCCAAGTTCGGCGGCGCCGGCCGCACCGGCTCGGGCGCGCACGTCGATTCGACGATGCGCGCGATCACCGGCCTGCAACAGGCCCAGTCGAACGCGGCGGCGACCGCGGCCCAGGCCGCCTACGAAGGCGAGCGCGGCCGCCAGTACGCGGCGCTCGGCATGCTGCCGACCCTGCAGCAGATCGACTACGGCAACATCGCCGCGCAGGCCCAGGCCGGCGCCAACACCGACGCCTACGCCCAGCGCAAGCTCGACGACCAGAACGCGAAGTACCGCTACGACCATACCGCGCAGGCCGACTGGTACACGCAGATGGCGCAGCGCCTGCTCGGCATGTACCCGGGCGGCCAGACCACCGGCAGCGGCTCGACCTCGGGCGGAAGCCTGCCGGCCTCGAGCGGCGACAGCGGGGTCTTGTCGTCGTTCACATCGGCCCTCGGCGGTGGCGGCGGTGGCGGCCCGATGTCCGGCGCGATGTCGATGGCCCCCCTGGCGATGGCGATGCTGAGCGATCGCCGCCTCAAGTCCGATGTCGCCAGGGTCGGCCGGCTGAACGACGGCCAGCCGGTCTACCGCTACCGGCTGGCCGGCCAGCCGCAGACCCAGCTCGGGCTGATGGCCCAGGACGTCGAGAAGCGCGATCCCGACGCCGTCCTTACCGACCGCTTCGGCCTCAAGCACGTCGATTATGCCCGCGCCACCGCGCCCGCCGTTCGTGCCGCCAGTCGTTCCACCATCCCCAAGGGAGGCCTGCTGTGACCACGCCGCCGCCGATCGATCCGTTCACGCCGGAGCTGCTGGTCCGGCTGGCCCAGGGCGCGTTCCGCCCGCCGTCGCCGATGCCCGCCCCCGGCCTGATGCAGCCGCCACCCGAGCGGCCGTCGGGCCATGCCCAGCTCGCCGGGATGATGGCGCGCCTGACCCTGCCGCCGCCCAAGAAGGACCCCGGCGACAAGAAGTTCGCGGACTTCCTGGTCGGCCAGCCGGCGGGCCTGCCGCCCGCGCTGTGGCAGCTGCTGACGGGAGGATCGTGACATGGACCCCACCCTGACCGCCGCGGGTCTCGGCCCGTGGACCCAGCTCGGCATCGTCGGGTCGGTCGTGCTGGCGCTGAGCGGCACGGTGATCCTGCTGTGGCGGGCGCTGTCGCACACGCGGGTCGAGCACATGGCCGACGTGCGCAATGCCCACGCCCAGACGCTCGACATCACGATCCGCAAGATCGAGAGCGACAACAACCTCGCGCACGCGCTGGAGGGCGTCGAGAAGGTCGTCGCCGCCGCCCTCGATGCCCTGAAGAAGTCGCCGTGACGCGCGCCCTCTTCATCGTCGCCGCGGCGCTGGCCGTCGCCGCCGGCGCGCTGGCGTGGCGGCTGGGCCAGGCGCACCAGGCGCTCGGCCGCGCCGACCTCGCCGCCCGCCTCAACGCCGGCGCCGTCAGCGCCCTGCAGGAGCAGGAGAGGCGCAACCAGCTGCTCGAGGCCAGGCTCGGGCAGCTGGCCGCCGCGCGCGACGCCGCAACCCGGGAGACTGTCCGTGAGATCTACATCCAGCCTGCGAGCGACGCTTGTCGCCGCTCTCCTGCCATGCGCGCTCTCGATGGCCGGCTGCGCCACCGGCCCGGTGGTGACGGCGGTCGACCGGCCGCCGCCGCAGCGCCTGCTGACGCCGTGCCGGCGCCCAGCGGACCGTCCCGATGAGGGCGACGACCGCGACCTCGCGGCCTGGGAGGCGGAGACGTGGCAGCGCGGCCACGACTGCGCCGACCGGCTCGACGCCTGGATCGACTGGTGGCGGCAGCGGGCGCCGCTGACCCCGATCGACTGACATCACGCAAGCAAAGGAGGTGGCCATGGACATCGGCGCCGTGACCTGGACCGAGGACGACAACGGCAACATCAGCGCGGCACCGGACGGCGCGCCCGAGGGCATGGCGCCGTCGGGCGTCAACGACGTGCTGCGCGCGCACCAGGGCGCGATCAAGCGCTGGTACAGCTGGTCGGTGCCGCGGCTGACCGGCGGCAACGGCGCCGCCTACTCGCTGCTCTACGGCGCGACGCCGTCGGTGCTGGTCGACGGCATGACCCACCTGGTGCAGTTCCACGCCGCCAACGCCGCGGCGGCGACGCTGGCGGTGCATGCGCTCGGCGCCCTGCCGCTGCACTACCGCGCGGCCGGCCAGTGGCGGCCGGTACCGCCGCTGTTGTGGGACGCCGACCAGGTGCTGCGCGTCGCCTACCACGCGGCCAGCGGGACCTACCGGTTGCTCGACCTCGCCAACGGCACCGGCGAGGTCCGCGCCCATGCCGGCGCCGCGATCCCGGCCGGAAGCCTGCCGTGCGCCGGCCAGGCCGTGTCGCGCAGCGCCTACGCCGGTCTGTTCGCCGCGCTCGGTACCGCCTACGGCGCCGGCGACGGCAGCACCACGTTCAACCTGCCGGACCTGCGCGACCGCACGCCGATCGGCAAGGGCGACATGGGCGGGACCGCCGCCAACCGCATCACCGACGCCGTCAGCAGCCTCGACACGACGGTGCTGGGCGCGGCGAGCGGGGCGCAAAGCAGGACCGCCAGCACCAGCGTGACCGGCGTGGCCAGCGGCAGCCTCACCGGCAGCACCACCGTCGGCTACGCCGGCACGACCCACGGCACCGACAGCGGCGTCAACCAGGTCGCCGGCATCGACTACCTCTGGGCGGTCGGCGTTTCCGGTTCGCTGTCCGTGAATGCCTCGGGCACCTCGGGGGCCTTCTCGATCGTCCAGCCCGGCTTGGTCCTCAACTACCTCATCCGCACCTGAGCCACGCGGACGGCGCATGCAACGCCGCCGGCGGAGCGGCATTGCCCCGGGACCATGCCGGTCTTCGCCGAGGAATTCCTGACGACGTGGGGCGCCATCGCCATCGGCCTCGCGGCGCTGTCGTTGACGCTGACGGCGCTCGCCCTGTGGTGGACCCGGGACCTCGATTGATCCGCGCCCGCGACGCTCAGGACAGCACGAAGTCCTCGTCGTCCAGCCGCGACAGGCTGCGAACCAGCACCGACGGCGGCACCGGCTTGGCGAAGCGGGCGATGCCCTGGTTGTAGACCTCGGGCAGGTGATGCAGCGGGTATCCGGACATCACCACGAACGGCTTGCGGCGCTCGCCCAGCAGCCGCGCGATCGGCTCGGAAGATCCGTCCTCGAGCCGGATGTCGAGCACCGCCATGTCGCAATCGCCCTGCGCCAGCCTCTTCAGCGCTTCCTCCGACGACGACACCGGGCCGACGACCTCGAAGCCCGAAGCCTCGAGCGCCTCCTTCACTTCCAGCGCCAGCAGCGCCTCGTCCTCCGCCACCAGCACGCGGCGGCGGCGGCCGGGCCGTCCCGGCACCGCCACGCGGTCGCCCCGGGTGACGCGGCCGAGCGGACAGCGGAAACTCCATTCCAGCCCCTCGGGCCGGCAGGACAGGTCGACTTCCGCCCCGAGGCTGTACTGCAGCATCGAGGTCAGCACGATCGTGCCGAAGCCCTTGCGGGCCGGCGCCTCGACGGCCGGGCCGCCGCGCTCGCGCCAGCCGAGCGACAGCCGCGGGCTGCCGCCGGCGCCGTCGACGATCTCCCAGTCGAGGTAGACATGCCCGGCCGGCGTCGACAGGGCACCGTACTTGGCGGCGTTGGTCGCGAGCTCGTGGATCGCCATGCCGAGCGACTGGGTGGCCAGCGGGCTGGTGAGGTGGAGCGGCGGCCCGGCAAGGCAGACCCGGCCGTCGCGCGCCTCGGCGAACGGCTGCAGGTGGGCCAGCAGGAGTTCCTCGAGATCGACGCCGGCCCACTCGTTGCGGATCAGCATGTCCTGGTTGATCGACAGCGAGCGGATGCGCGAGTCGAACCGTTCGACGAAGTCACCGTGGCCGCCGTCGCTGGTGTGGCGGGCAATCGTCATCACGACCGACAGCAGGTTCTTGGAGCGATGGTTGACCTCGCGCAGCAGCAGCCGCGCCCGCTCCTCGCTGCGGCGCAGGGCCTGCTCGCTGGTGCGCAGCTCGGTCGAGTCGAAGTAGTGGCAGATCACCCCCCAGCGACCGTCCGGCAAGCGGGCGCGGTGCAGCTCCCACTCGTACGACTCGGTGGTATCGACATCGTGGCGACGGTGGACGAAGCGCGGCGAGCTGTAGGGCTCGCCGGTGTCGAGCACGTGGCGGAAGCGATCGACGATCTCGCGCGCGACCTCGTCGCTCCACAGCACGTGCATGACCTCGGCCAGTTCGCGCCCCACCAGCGGCCGCACGTTGCGGAAAGCCCCTTCCTGGGAGTGCCGCGTCGCGTACGCGATCCGCAGCCCGTCGTCGACCACGTAGAGACCGAACGGCGATCCCTCGAGCAGCAGGCGGAAGGCCTCGTGGGCGTCGCGCAGCGCCACCCGGATCGCGGTGTCGACGTGGGGAGTCGCCGCGGCGGGGGCCTGCCGGCGCTGCTCGCTGTCGGCCAGCGCCACCGAGTCCTCGATGTCGATCGCCGCGACCTCCCACGCCGCGACGCGGCCGCCGACGTCGCGGACCGGCAGGGCATGGATGCGCACCGTCCGGTAGGCGGCATGCCGGGCGCTCCACAACCGTCCCCGCAGCTGCAGCGCGGGGTCCGCGCCGGGATCGCGGCGCAGCCCGGTCGCGACCGCTTCACGATCATCGGCGTGGAACTGGGTCAGCCAGTCGAGGTCGCGGCAGCTTGGCCAATCCTGGCCGGTGAAGGTCTCCCACGACGCTTGCGGCTCGACGATCCGGCCCTCCGGGGTCGTCCACCAGGCGACCGACGCGGCGGCCAGCAGCAGGGGATCGAGGCGTCGGCTCATTGGCGTCGCAGGGTGCTCGGTCATCCAGATCCTTCGCCGGGGCGGTGACAGTGGCAGCCGGGGTCAGGCTTGGCAAAGCCAAAGACTGCGCCCGCAACCGTACCGAGCGCCCCGAAAGCGCCGCGATCCGGCAACGCCCGGGGCGCGGGCGTCGTTCGGACCCCGACATGATCACGGTCGCGGAAGCCGCTCTACGGGGCGCGGGCGCCTGGGTCGCTTTCGCCGTCGCCGCGTTGCTCGCCGTCCTCGCCGCCGGTGTCCTCGCCGTCCTCCGGCGCCGTCGAGCCGGATCGTGGCTGCAACCGGCGAACCCCGGCGCCCTCGCCCTGCAGCACAGCGAGGAACGCTACCGGACCGTGGTCGAGAGCGCGCGCGACTACGCCATCTTCACGACCGACCTGCAGGGCAAGGTCGTCGACTGGTATGCCGGTGCCCAGGCGGTGTTCGGCTGGAGCGCCGAGGAGATGCGCGGGCGCTCGGCCGACATCCTGTTCGTCCCGGCGGACCGCGACCGCGCCGTGCCGGAGCGCGAGCGCGCGGTTGCCGCGCTCGATGGCGAGGCGCCCGATATCCGCTGGCACCTGCGCAAGGACGGCCGCCGGGTATTCATCGAGGGCAAGGTGGTGCCGTTCGGCGGCAGCGACCAGGGCTCGAAGGGCTTCCTCAAGATCGGGCAGGACGTGACCGCGCGGCGACGCGCCGAGCAGCGGTTGCACCAGAGCGAGGAGCGTTTCAGCCGCTTCGCCGGCGCATCGAGCGACGTGCTGTGGATCCGCGACGCGACCAGCCTGCGCTTCGAGTACGTGAGCCCGGCTTTCGCCGACATCTACGCCGTGCCGGTCGAGGACGTGATGGCGGGCAACACGCTGCGCCGCTGGCTGCAGCGGGTTCACCGCGACGATCGCCGCACGGCGCTGGGCGGCATCCGGTCGGTCCGGCTCGGCCAGCGTATCCTCTACGAGTACCGCGTGGTCCGGCCGGACGGCGAGGTGCGATGGATCCGCGACACCGGCTTTCCGCTGCTCGACGATGCCGGCCATGTCACCAGCGTGGCCGGCATCGCGGCCGACGCCACCGACGAGCGCATCGCCTCGGACCGGCGCCAGGTCCTGATGAACGAGTTGCAGCACCGCACCCGCAACCTGATCGCCGTGGTCCAGGCGCTGGCCGATTCGACGCAGCGCGAATCGCGTTCGCCCGACGAGTTCATGGAGCGCTTCCGCTCGCGGCTCGGCGCGATGTCGCGCGTGCAGGGCATGCTGGCGCGGCTGGACGAGGGCGAACGCATCGCCTTCGACGTTCTGCTCGAGGCCGAGCTGGCCGCCCACGGCATGTCCGCCGACTCGCCGCGCGTCGTGCTGCGGGGGCCGCGCGGCATCGCGCTGAAATCGCGCAACGTCCAGACTTTCGCGCTGGCCCTGCACGAGCTCGCGACCAACGCCGTCAAGCACGGTGCCTTCGCCACCGCGCAGGGCCGTCTCGCGGTGCGCTGGTGGCTCGAGGCCGAGGGCACGCGGCTCCACGTCGACTGGCGCGAATCGGGAGTCGATACCCGGGCGGTGGCGGACCGCGGCCCACAGCCGGCGGCCGGGCTTTCGGGCTACGGCCGCGAACTGATCGAACGTGCCCTGCCCTACCAGATGGACGCCCGGACTTCGTACAGGATCGAGCCCGACGGCGTTCACTGCACCATCGTGCTGTCGCTGTTCGGCCGCTGACCGTCGGCATGGAGCAGCGCCGCGGGAAACCGGCCGCACAGGCGTTCCAGCGACACGCGCTCCCCCTGCCCGTCCCAGGTGGCGCCGCCGCCGAACGCGTCGAGCACCGTCGCCGGCCGATCCGGCAAGACCAGGTGGGTGTCCTGCCAGCCGCCCTCGACCAGCAGCGGCCTGCCGGGCTGCAGCGGCAGGCGATGGCCGAGCCGCGGCGCGACGACCAACGCCCAGGCTTCCGCGCTGCGCCGCACGAAGGCCAGCATCGCCGACGCCAGCACGCCCTCGATCCGCACCGGCCGGTAGTCGCCGGTCGCGAACAGCGGCGCGAGGCGCCGGCGCAGCGCCAGCGTGCGCGCGATCACGGCCTGCTTGACCCGGCCGTCGCGCCACAACGGCGCGAGATCGAGCGGCCGTTCGCCGCGCAGGGCCTCGACCCGCGCCACCCAGTCGACCGGCCGGCGGTTGTCGGGATCGACCAGGCTCAGGTCCCAGAACTCCGCCCCCTGGTAGAGGTCGGGCACGCCCGGCACGGTCATGCGCAGCAGCGCCTGCGCCAGCCCGTTGACCGCTCCCGCCGGCGCGATGCGTTGCACGAAGTCGGCGATGGCCTGCAACAGGTCCGGCCGCGCGGCGTCGCGGACCAGCGCCTCGGCCAGGCCGCGCGCCGCCGCCTCGTAGGCCGCGTCGACGGCGGCCCAGTCGCTCCGCAGCTTGGCCTCGCGCAGCGCCTTCTCCTGCCACGCCGCGAGGCGATCGGCGAAGACCGCGCGTCCGGCGTCATCGTCGGCGGCGAGATCCATCGGCCAGGCGCCGACCACGGTCTGCAGCAGCATCGCCGTGTCGGCCGGCGTCGGCGCGCCGTCGCGGCACAAGGGCCGCGTCGCCTCGATCCAGTCGCGCAGCAGCGCGGTCCATTCGCCCGCCCGGCCGCTCAGCACGGCAAGCCGCGCCCGCACGTCCTCGCCGCGCTTGTGGTCGTGGGTCGCGGTGGTCAGCATCGCGCGCGGCCAGCGGTCGCGGCGCACCTGCATGCGCCGGTGAAAGGCCTCGGCGTCGAGCGCGAACAGGTCGGGATCGAAGCCGACGTCGTTGCGCGACAGCAGCCGTCCCCAGCGGTAGAAGCCGGTGTCCTCGACCGCCTTGGCCGCGATCGGCGCGCTCAGCTGCTGGAAGCGGGCGAGGCTGCGCCCGCGGCCCGGGTCGGCGAGGCGGTCGAGCACCGGCGCGATCGCCCAGCGGTCGGTGGCGAGCGCGCTGCGCCGCGCCCCGTCGGCCGCGCGCTGCAGGACCT
Organism: uncultured Reyranella sp.; assembly: GCA_964420105.1. Lineage (GTDB taxonomy): Bacteria > Pseudomonadota > Alphaproteobacteria > Reyranellales > Reyranellaceae > Reyranella. Next base: position 119,445 of record CAYQRL010000010.1, on the reverse strand, counting down.
CGCGGTCGCCCTGCGACAGGCGGCCGTCGCGGCCGTAGGTGCGATAGACCGGGAAGTGCGCCAACAGCTCGGCGAGGACGCGGCGCACCGCGGGGACGGCGAGCTCGCCGCCGGCGAGGCCGCCGGCGCAGGCCTCGAGCGCCGCGCCGAAGCTGCGCCCCACGATCTCGCGCCGTGCCTGCTCGTCCTCGGCGGCGAAGCGGCCGGGGCGACCGCTGGTCGCCTGCCACGCAGCGGCGAGCACCGGCTCGCCGTCGGCATCGTGCCGCAGGGCATCGACCTCGTTCATGAAGTCGTAGCCGGTGGTGCCATCGACCGGCCAGTCGGCCGGCAGGGCTTCATCCCCGAGCAGGATCTTCTCGACCACCAGCCACGCGCCGGGCGCGAGGCGCGAGCGCAGCGCGCGGCAATAGCCGGCCGGATCGGTCAGGCCATCGACGTGGTCGACCCGCAGGCCGTCGACCACGCCCTCGCGGTGCAGGCGCAGCGGCAGGGCATGCACCGCCTCGAACGCCTCCGGCTCCTCCATGCGCAGGCACACCAGCTCGTTGACGTCGAAGAAGCGCCGCCAGTTGAGACGGTCGCCGGCGCTGCGCCACGACACCAGCCGCCAATGCTGGCGCGACAGCAGCGCGGCGAGGTCGTCGCTGGCGGTCCCGCCGGCGAGCGGCAGGCGATGGTCGTGCCAGGCGAGCGCATCGCCGTCGCGGGCGAAGCGGCCGGCCGCGAGCTCCGCCTCCAGCGAGTCGCCGAGGATCGGCAGCACGATGCGGTCGTCGGCGTCCCAGTCGACGTCGAACCAGTGAGCGTAGCGGCTGGCCCGGCCGTGCCGCAGCAGGTCGGCCCACCACCGGTTGGCCGGCACCGCCGCCATGTGGTTGGGCACGATGTCGAGGACGAGGCCGAGACCGGCAGCGCGCAGCGCCGCCGCCAGGTCGCGCAGGCCGGCCTCGCCGCCCAGCTCGGGATTGACCGTGGTCGCGTCGATGGCGTCGTAGCCGTGCATCGAGCCCGGCCGCGCCGTCGCGACCGGCGAGGCGTAGACGTGCGAGATGCCGAGCCGCGCGAAGTACGGCACCAGCGCCGCCGCCGCGGCGAAGCCGAAGCCGCGGTGGAACTGCAGGCGCAGCGTCGCCGTCGGTGTCACGACGCCTCGCCGCGGCGGGCGCGGGCGATCGCCTCGACGCGGCGGCGCACCGCCGGCGCCTCGAACAGCGTCGCCGCCGGCGGCTCGTGCCGGCGCCGCCAGTTGGGGTGCTCGTCGACCGTGCCCGGCAGGTTGGGCTGTGCCACCTGCCCCAGCAGGTCCTCGAGCGGCGCCAGCATCAGCGAGGCCGGCGAGCGGGCGACGAACGACAGCGCGGCATCGACGGCGGCATCGGGTACGTCGGCCGGCGGCGCCTCGCCGCCGAGGCCGGCCTGGCCGAAGGCGCGCCACAGGCGCTGGCGGTCGGCGGCGCGGGCCGTCTCCTCGCCCGGCGCGGCGAGGCCCAGCCCGTGGCGGGTGCGGATGTCCTCGCCGCTCCACCAGCCGGCCACGGTCGGCAGGTCGTGCGTCGTCGTCATGGCGACGGCGTCGGGCCGCCACCGCGCCGGCGGCCGGAAGCCCCGCCGCGTGCGCTCGAACCACAGCACGTCCATGCCGGCGATGCCGGCGCGTCGCAGCCGCGCGCGGAAGCCGGGCGGTACCGTCCCGAGATCCTCGCCGATCACCACCGCGCGGTGGCGGTGCGATTCGAGCGCCAGCAGGGCCAGCAGGTCCTCGACCGGGTACGACAGGTAGGCGCCCTCGGACGGCGGCTGTCCCTGCGGGATCAGCCACAGCCGCACCAGGCCCATGACGTGGTCGATGCGCAGTCCGCCGGCATGGGCGAGCGCCGCGCGCACCGTCGCGAGGAACGGCTCGTAGCCGCCGTCGCGCAGCGCCCGCGGCGAGAAGCCGGTGATGCCCCAGTCCTGGCCGTGCGGGTTGAACAGGTCGGGCGGCGCGCCGATCGAGAGGTCCATCAGCAGGTCGTCGCCCCTCGACGCGGCGTGGCTGCCTGCCCGGTCCATGCCGATCGCGAGGTCGCTGACCAGGCCGATGCGCATGCCGGCCTGGCGGGCCGCCTGCTGCGCCGCCGCGAACGAGCGCGCCGTGATCCACTGCAGGAACAGGTGGTAGCGTTCCGGTCCGCCGAACCCGGCCTCGAAGCGGGCGTGACGCGCCAGCGCCTCGCCGCCCTGCCGCAGGTACGCCTCGAAGGCCCGCACCAGCGGCGTGTCGTTCTCGACGAAGCGGTCGAACAGGCGGCGCAGGCGCGCCAGCTTCTCGGTGCCGGCGCGCTGCCAGTCGATCAGCGTATCGTTCTCGACCGCGTCGGCCGGTTCCAGCGCGGCGGCATCGAACGTCGCCGCCGGATCGGCGTAGAGCGGGTTGAGGAACAGCCGGCTCGACGGCGCGTAGGGACCGGCGCGGCCGGGCTGGTGGACGAACAGGCTGTGCACCGGGCTGAGCGCCACCGCGTCGGCGCCGTGCCGCGCCGCCGCGACCGCGAGGTCGCGCACGCCGCCGGCATCGCCGATGCCGCCGTCGCCGGGCCGGCGCAGGGCGTAGACCTGCGCCGAGACGCCCCACAGGCGGCGGCCCGCGCCGACCTCGGCCAGCGTCAGGCAGCGGCCGGGGGAGACCGCGATCACGGTCTCGCGGTCGGCCAGCCGCAGCCGGTGGTAACCCGGGCGCGACAGCCGCGGAAGCAGGCCCGCGCGCAGGCGCAGCGCGCGCCGCTCGCCGTCCTCGAACTCCAGTTCGGCGGCGGCATCGTCGTCGAGGCCCGGCAGGCGCAGCGGCCGGCCGACCCGGGCCACGACCAGCGGCGGCAGCGGCGGCGCTTCGGCCGGTGGACCGCCCAACGCCTCGACCAGGCGACGCAGCGACTGCGGCCGGACGCGGCGCGGCTGGCCGGTGGCGTCGATCCAGTCGACCGCGATGCCGATCGCCCGGGCCGCGGCGACCACGGCTTCCTCGTTCATGCGTCGCCTTCCAGCAGCGCCACGGTCGCCGGGCCGCGCAGGCGGCCGCGGCGCAGGTCGGCGGCGGCGCCGGGCCGCGATTCGTACAGCAGCTCGCCCGCCGCCAGCGCCACCGGCATGACCTCGTCGGCGAGCACCGTGGCGAGCGTCAGCCGTCGCTCGCCCGCGAGCCGCCAGCGCGCGACCACGCCGGCGGTGCCCGCCGCCTCGGCGCCGAGCGAGCGGGCGCCGTCGAGATGCGGCGCCAGCGCCCGCGCCCGCAGCGCCAGCAGCCGCTCGTAGAGCGCGCGTCGCGCCGGGTCGTGCCCCGCGGGTCGGCTGCGCTCGAAGGTGTCGCCGGCGTTGGGATCGGGGATCGAGGCGGTGCCCTCGCCGGCGGCGAAGCCCTTGAACCCGGCGAACTCCTGCCGCCTGCCCTCGCGCACCGCGTCGGCGAGCGCGCCCTCGTGGTCGGTGAAGTACAGGAACGGCGCCCGGCAGGCCTCGTCCTCGCCCATGAACAGCAACGGCACCTGCGGACACAGCAGCTGCAGCGCGATCGCGGCCTCGAGCGCGGCCGTGTCGGCATGATCGACCAGCCGGTCGCCGAACGGGCGGTTGCCGACCTGGTCGTGGTTCTGGAGGAAGAGCACGAACTTGCCCGGCGGCAGGTCGGCGCTGGGCGTGCCGCGGCGCTCGCCGTTGCGATAGCGCGACGCCTCGCCCTGGTAGCAGAAGCCCTCGGACAGGCAGCGCGCCAGCCGCTCGGCCGGCCGGTCGGCGTAGTCGGCGTAGTAGCCGTCGCTCTCGCCGGTCAGCAGCACGTGCAGCACGTGGTGGGCATCGTCGTTCCACTGCGCGTCGAAGCCGCGGCGCAGGTGCGATGCCTCGTTGCCGTCGTGCTCGAGCACGAGGTGGACGTGGCGGCCGGGCTCGACCGTGGCGCGCACCGTCGCCGCCATCTCGTCGAGCCAGTCGGGCGAGGCGATGGCATGGACGGCGTCGAGGCGCAGCCCGTCGAAGCGGTACTCCATCAGCCAGTAGAGGGCGTTCTCGGTGAAGAACCGCCGCACCTCGGGCCGCCGGAAGTCGATCGCCGCGCCCCACGGCGTGTGCAGGTCGGCGCGGAAGAACGACGGCGCGTAGGCGCCGAGGTAGTTCCCGTCGGGACCGAAGTGGTTGTAGACGACGTCGAGGAAGACCATGAGGCCGAGCCCATGCGCCTCGTCGACCAGCGCCTTGAGCGCGTCCGGCGGGCCGTAGGCGCTGTCGGGCGCGAACGGCAGCACGCCGTCGTAGCCCCAGTTGCGTCGCCCCGGGAAGTCGTTGATCGGCATCAGCTCGACCGCCGTCACGCCCAGCCGCGCGAGGTCGGCGAGCCGCGCGCGAACGCCGTCGAAGCCGCCGAGCAGGCCGGCATGAAGTTCGTACAGCACGGTCTCGCGCCACGGCCGGCCCCGCCATTGCGGGTGTCGCCACGGGTAGGCGCGCGGATCGACCACGACGCTGGGATCGTGGACATCGGCGGCCTGGGCGCGCGAGGCCGGGTCGGGCACCGCCAGCCCGTCGTCGAAGCGGTAGCGGTAGCGCGCGCCCGCGGCCGCGCTGGCCTCGCCCTCGAACCAGCCGCCGTCGCGCGGCGCCAGCGCGACCGCGGCCTGGTCCTCGATCTCGACCGAAACCGCGCGGCGGCCCGGCGCCCACAGTCGGAAGCGGACGCGGTCCGGCGCCAGCAGCGTGGCGCCGAACGGCAGGTCGCGGGCAAAGCGCGTCACCGTCCCTCCTCGCCGCGTCGGCTGAGCGCGAGCACGACGCTCTGCGCCCGCACCACGATCCGGTCGCTGTCGAGGTCGCGGGCCGGCGCTGCCGGTTCGGCGCTGTCGAGCAGCAGGCGCGCCGGCAGGCCGGGCGGCGGCAGGCGGAAAGGCGCGTCGCGCGGCGAGGCGTTGAACAGCGCGGTCAGGATCGACACCGCGCCGTCGTCGTCGCGCCCGGCCCGTCGCAGCGCCAGCCGGCGCTCGCCGGGATCGTCCCACGAGGCATGCGACACCTGCTCGCCGTCGGCGTCGAACCAGGCGATGTCGCCGATCGCGTCGACGACCTTGTGCTGGCCGTGCAGGAAGCGCGGCGCGCGCAGCACGGCGTAGCGATGCCGCAGTTCGCCGAGACGCGCCGCGAACGCCGCCAGCGCGCGGCCGGACGGGGTCGCGGCGACGTCCCAGTCGAGCCACGAGGTCTCGTTGTCCTGGCAGTAGGCGTTGTTGTTGCCGCGCTGGCTGCGGCCGAACTCGTCCCCGCCCAGCAGCATCGGCGTGCCCTGCGCCAGCATCAGCGTCGCCAGCAGGGCGCGCTGCAGGCGGGCGCGCGTCTCGATGATCGCCGGGTCGTCGCTCGGTCCCTCGACGCCCCAGTTGGCGGAGACGTTCTCCGGGTGGCCGTCGCCGTTGTCCTCGCCGTTGGCCTCGTTGTGGCGCCGCGCGTAGCTCACCACGTCGGCCAGGGTGAAGCCGTCGTGCGCGGCGACGTAGTTGATAGACGCCCACGGCCGCCGCGTCCGGCGGTCGAACAGGTCGGCCGAGCCGGCGAGCCGCGCCGCGAAGTCGGCGCGCTGCCCCGGATCGCCGCGCCAGTAGCGGCGCACGCCGTCGCGGAAGCGGTCGTTCCACTCGGCGAAGCCGGGCGGATGGTGGCCGAGCTGGTAGCCGCCGGGACCGACGTCCCACGGCTCGGCGATCAGCTTGACCCGCGACAGCAGCGGGTCCTGGCGGATCGCGTCGAAGAAGCCGGCGCCGGGATCGAAGCCGTGGGCCTCGCGCCCCAGCGTCACCGCGAGATCGAAGCGGAAGCCGTCGACGTGGTAGGCCCGCACCCAGTGGCGCAGCGAGTCCATGACCATCTGCAGCACCCGCGGGGTCGACAGGTTGAGCGTGTTGCCGGTCCCGGTGTCGTTGACGGTGCGCCGCGGGTCGCCGTCGGCCAGCCGGTAGTAGCTGGCATTGTCGAGCCCGCGGAAGCAGAGCGTCGGGCCGAGCTCGCTGCCCTCGGCGGTGTGGTTGTAGACGACGTCGAGGATGACCTCGATGCCGGCGGCGTGCAGCTTGCGCACGGCGATCCGCATCTCGTCGGGCGCGTTGTCCGAGAGGTAGCGCGGCTCGGGTGCGAAGAAGCCGAGCGTGTTGTAGCCCCAGTAGTTGCGCAGGCCGCGCTGCAGCAGGGAGCGGTCCTGCACGAAGGCGTGGACCGGCAGCAGCTCGACCGCCGTCACGCCCAGCCTTCTCAGGTGATCGACGAAGCCCGGGTCGGCCAGCGCCGCGAAGGTGCCGCGCTCGTTGCTGCGCAGGTCGCGGCGCAGCATCGACACGCCGCGCACGTGGGTCTCGTAGATCACCGTGTCCGACCACGGCACCGCCGGTGGCCGGTCGTCGCCCCAGTTGAACCTGTCGTCGGCCACCACCGCCTTGACCATGCCGGGGCCGCTGTCGCGCCGGTCGAAGGAGAGGTCGCCGCGCGGCGAGTTCACGCGGTAGCCGAACAGCGCGTCCGACATGCGCAGCTCGCCGGCGATGCGGCGCGCGTAGGGATCGAGCAGCAGCTTGTGCGGGTTGAAGCGGTGGCCGTGCTGCGGCTCGTAGGGACCGAAGGCGCGGTAGCCGTAGAGCAGGCCGGCGCGCGCGTCGGGCAGGTAGCCGTGCCAGACCTCGTCGGTGCATTCCGGCAGGGTGAGCCGCGCGATCTCGCGCCGGCCGGACGGGTCGAACAGGCACAGGTCGATGCGGCTGGCGTGGGCCGAGAACACGGCGAAGTTGGTGCCGAGCCCGTCCCAACTGGCGCCGAGCGGCCACGGCGCGCCGGCCATCAGCCGATCCGGCAGCGGCGCCACCTCAGCCCTCCGCCTTGAGCACGATGACCGCCAGCGGCGGCAGCGTCAGCTCGAGCGACTGGCGCTCGCCGTGCGCCGGCCGGTCGAGCGTCTCGACGGCGCCACCGTTGCCGAGGTCGCTGCCGCCGTAGTGGCGCGAGTCGGTGTTGGCGATCTCGCGCCAGCGCCCCGCGAGCGGCACGCCGACGCGGTAGCCGTGCCGCGGCACCGGCGTCATGTTGCAGACCACCAGGACCGGCGCCGCGTCCGCCGCGGCGAGACGCAGCCAGGCGAACACCGAGTTGGCGCGGTCGTCGCCGATCAGCCAGCGGAAGCCCGCGGGAACGGCGTCGCCGCGATGGAGCGCGGGCTCCGCGGCGTAGAGCCGGTTGAGGTCGCGGACCAGCCGCTGGATGCCGGCATGGGCCGGGTCGTCGAGCAGGAACCAGTCGATCTCGCCGTCGTGGTTCCACTCGCGTGCCTGCGCGATCTCGCAGCCCATGAACAGCAGCTTCTTGCCGGGATGCATCCACATGAAGGCGAGGTAGGCGCGCAGGTTGGCGAAGCGCTGCCACGGGTCGCCCGGCATGCGGCCGAGCAGCGATCCCTTCCCGTGCACGACCTCGTCGTGCGAGATCGGCAGGATGAAGCGCTCCGAGAAGGCGTAGACCAGGCCGAAGGTGATGTCGTCGTGGTGGAAGGCGCGGTGGATCGGCTCGCGCGACACGTAGCGCAGCGTGTCGTGCATCCAGCCCATGTTCCACTTGAACGAGAAGCCGAGACCGTCCGGCGGCGGCCGGGTGACGCCCGGCCACGCCGTCGATTCCTCGGCGATCACGACCGTACCGGGACAGCGCTCGCCGACCACGGCGTTGAGGTGGCGCAGGAAACCCACCGCCTCGAGGTTCTCGCGGCCGCCGTGGACGTTCGGAACCCACCCGCCCGCCGGCCGGCTGTAGTCGCGGTAGAGCATCGAGGCGACCGCGTCGACGCGCAGCCCGTCGACATGGTAGCGCTCCAGCCAGTGCAGCGCCGAGGCGATCAGGAAGCCCTGCACCTCGCGGCGGCCGAAGTTGTAGATGTAGGTGTTCCAGTCGCGGTGGAAGCCCTCGCGCGGGTCGAGATGCTCGTAGAGCGCGGTGCCGTCGAACCGGGCCAGCCCGTGCGGGTCGGTCGGGAAGTGCGCCGGCACCCAGTCGAGCAGCAGGCCGATGCCGTGGGCGTGGAGCGCATCGACGAAGCGGGCGAACGATTCCGGCGTACCGTAGCGCGCCGTCGGCGCGAACAGCCCGAGCGGCTGGTAGCCCCACGAGCCGCCGAACGGATGCTCGCTGACCGGCAGCAGCTCGAGGTGGCTGAAGCCCAGGCGCGCTACGTACGGCACCAGCCGCTCGATCGCGAGGTCCCACTGCTGCTCGTGCGCGTCGGCCGGCCGCAACCACGAACCGACATGGACCTCGTAGATCGAGATCGGTGCCTCGGCCGATTGCCGCTCGGCGCGGCGCGCCAGCCACTCCCCGTCGGTCCACCGGAACGGCTCGGGCGAGGCGACGATGGAGGCCGTGCCCGGCGCTGCCTCGGCCTGCTGCGCCACCGGGTCGGCCTTGTCGGGCAGCGCCTCCCCGCCGGCGCCGACGATCGCGTACTTGTAGCGTGCGCCGGCCTCGAGCCGCGGCACGAAGAGCTCCCAGACCCCGGCGGGAGCGCGCCGGCGCATCGGGTGACGCCGCGCGTCCCAGGCGTTGAAGTCGCCGATCACCGACACCGCGGCGGCATTGGGCGCCCACACCGCGAAGCGCACGCCCTCGACCCCGTCGAGGACGAGGCGGTTGGCGCCGAACGCCTCGGCCAGTTCGAAGTGACGGCCCTCGTTGAACAGGTGGAGGTCGAGGTCGCCCAGCAGCGGTCCGAAGGCGTAGGGGTCCTCGGTTTCCTGCACCCCGCCGGGCCACGCGATGCGCAGCCGGTAGGGCGCGCGGTCCGTCACCATGCCCTCGAACAGGCCGGGACGGACCGCGCCCAGCGTGCCGAGGCTTTCGCCATCGACGCGGCGCAGGACGTCGACGCCGCGCGCGCCGGGCGCCAGCACGCGCACGATCCGCCCCGCCGGGCCGTCGTGCGGTCCCAGCACCGCGAAGGCGTCGCCGTGGCGGCCGGCCAGCAGCGCCTCGACCTCACGGTCATCGAGCAGCGGCGTCGCGGCGACGTTCATGGCTCGGCCTGCGCCGCTGTCGCGAGCAGGCGGGCCGCGACCCGCGCCAGCCCACCGATCGGGATGGCGAGCCACGCCGGCCGGTTGGCGGCCTCGTAGCAGATCTCGTACGCCGCCTTCTCGACCAGGAAGAAATCGAGCAGCTCGTCCGGCGCCTTGCCCGGCAACGCCGCCGTCGCCTCGCGGTAGGCCATCAGGAACGCCGTCTCCGAGCCCTCGCGCAGGCGCGCCACGAGCCGCTGGCGACGGCCCGGCGAGACCCGGTTGGCGACCACGCTCTTGGGGTCGAGCGCGGTCGCGGCGGCATAGTCGATCGAGCGCAGCAGGCCGGCGACGTCGCGCAGCGGGCTGCTCTTGCGTCGCCGCTCCTCGACCGGCCGCGCCGGCTCGCCCTCGAAGTCGATGATGTAGGCCTCGCCGCTGGCGACCAGCACCTGCCCGAGGTGGAAGTCGCCATGGATGCGGGTCAGCAGGCTGCCCTCGCCGTGGCGGCCGAGCAGCCGCAACGCCTGCAGCAGCGCCGGGCCGGCCTCGGCCAGCGCGGCGGCGTCGGCGGCCAGGGTCTCGCTCTCCCACTCGCGGCGTTGCGCCACGATGTCGAGCGCGCGGTCGAGGAAGCCCGACGCGCGCCCGATCCACTCGGCGACGTCGGCGGCACCGGCGCGCCCCGGCGCGAAGGCGGGATCGTCGCTCGGCTGCGCCAGCACGTCGTGCATGACGCCGAGCTGGCGGCCGATGCTGGCGGCGAAGGCGTGGTAGTCGCGGATGTCGTCGACCCGGGCCTCGGCCGAGGCCTCGCGGCTGGCGGTGTCGTCGAGCGCGCGGTTGAACTGGCTGAGCGTCCAGGTCCAGGCATCGCCCTGGTTGCGCACGAAGCCCTGCGCCACCGCCAGCACGTGGCGGGTGCCGTCGCGCTCGACCCGCGCGATCTCGCCCAGCAGGGCCGGCGCGTTGGCGAAGCCGCGGGCGGTGAGGTAGCGCGTCATCTCGGCTTCCGGGTGCTCGCCGGTCGAGACGAAGCGGAACAGCTTGAGCATCACGGCGTCGCCCACCACCAGCGAGCTGTTGGACTGTTCCGCCGACAGCCAGATCACCGGCGCGTCGGCCGGCTGGCGCAGCGTCTCGACCTTGTCGGCGATCGGCTCGAACAGGATCGCGCCGTCCGGCGTGTCCAGGGGCTCGCCGTCGGCCAGCGCCTGCAGCAGGCGCCTCGCGAAGGCCGGCACCGAGAACGCGTCGGTCAGCAGGCCGACGCGGCGACCGCGCCGCACCCGGGCCAGCGCCAGCTGCCCCGGCAGCGCCGCCGACGGTTCGTCGTCCCACACCGTGGCGAGCGGCAGCTGCCACTGGCCGGTGCCGCCGTCGGTCTCGACCTCGACCTCGGCCAGCAGGAGGTCGCGCTCGCTGCCCAGCGCGGTGAGATGGGCGATGTGGGCGGAGCGCAACGCCCGGTCCTTGGCGCCGAACCAGCGCCGCTTCAGCAGGTAGGCCGGCAACGCCTCGCGCTCCAGCATCGCCGCCGCCTCGACGATCGCCGCCTCGAGCGAGCGCCGCACCACCACGGTCACGTAGTCCGGCAGCGGTTCGGGCGCCGGCGTGTGCCAGGACGGCGCCTCCGCCTCGGTGGCGAGGATGAACCAGTAGAAGCCGTACGGCGACAGGGTGAGCAGGTAGGTGAGCTGGCCGATCGGCGGGAAGGCCGAACCGCCGCTGAGCTCGATCGGCACCCGCCCCGCGAACTCCGAGAGGTCGAGCTCGACCGCCTGCGGCGCGCGCGAGACGTTGGCCACGCACAGGATGACCTCGCCCTCGAGTTCGCGCAGGTAGGCCAGCACCTTGCGGTTCCTGGGGTAGAGGAAACGCAGGGCACCGCGGCCGAAGGCGGCGTGCATGCGCCGGATCGACAGGGTGCGGCGCATCCAGTGAAGCAGGGAATGGGCATCGCGGGTCTGCGCCTCGACGTTGACGATCTCGTAGCCGTACAGCGGGTCCATGATGGTCGGCAGCGCCAGCGCCGCCGGGTCGGCGCGCGAGAAGCCGCCGTTGCGGTCGGGCGACCACTGCATCGGGGTGCGCACGCCGTCGCGGTCGCCGAGGCGGATGTTGTCGCCCATGCCGAGCTCGTCGCCGTAGTAGATCACCGGCGCGCCCGGCATCGAGAACAGCAGGCAGTTCATCAGCTCGATGCGGCGGCGGTCGCGCTCGAGCAGCGGCGCGAGGCGACGCCGGATCCCGAGGTTGAGACGCGCCCGCCGGTCGGTGGCGTAGGTCTGCCACAGGTAGTCGCGCTCGGAGTCGGTCACCATCTCGAGCGTCAGCTCGTCGTGGTTGCGCAGGAAGATCGCCCACTGGCAGGTCTCGGGGATCTGCGGCGTCTGGCGCATGATGTCGGTGATCGGGAAGCGGTCCTCGCGGGCGAGCGCCATGTACATGCGCGGCATCAGCGGGAAGTGGAACGCCATGTGGCACTCGTCGCCGCTGCCGAAGTACTCCTTGGTGTCCTCCGGCCACTGGTTGGCCTCGGCCAGCAGCATGCGGTCGGGGTAGGTCGCGTCGATCTCGGCGCGGATGCGGCGCAGCACCTCGTGCGTCTCGGCCAGGTTCTCGTTGTTGGTGCCCTCGCGTTCGACCAGGTACGGCACCGCGTCGAGCCGCAGCCCGTCGACCCCGAGGTCGAGCCAGAAGCGCATCACGCCCAGCACCGCCTCCAGCACCAGCGGGTTGTCGAAGTTGAGGTCGGGCTGGTGGGCGTAGAAGCGGTGCCAGTAGTAGGCGTTGGCGACCGGGTCCCAGGTCCAGTTGGAGCGCTGGGTGTCGACGAAGATCACGCGCGTGCCGGAATACTTCTGGTCGCTGTCCGACCAGACGTAGAAGTCGCGTTCGGGCGACCCGGCCGGCGCCGAGCGCGCCCGCTGGAACCACGGGTGCTGGTCCGAGGTGTGGTTGATGACCAGCTCGGTGATCACGCGGATGCCGCGGCGATGGGCCTCCTCGATGAAGCGGCGGGCATCGTCGAGCGTGCCGTACTCGGGATGGACGTTGGTGTACTCGGCGATGTCGTAGCCGTCGTCGAGCCGCGGCGACGGGTAGAACGGCAGCAGCCACAGCGCGTTGACGCCGAGCTCGGCGATGTAGTCCAGCTTCGAGATCAGCCCCGGGAAATCGCCGATGCCGTCGTCGTTGGAGTCGTAGAACGACTTCACGTGCAGCTGGTAGATGATCGCGTCCTTGTACCAGAGCGCGTCGCGGGCGGCGGCCTGGCCGGCGTCGGCGGGCAGCGGCGCGTTCATGCCAGCCGCCCCGGCGGCGCCAGCCGCCAGATCGCGAACGGCAGGTCGGCCGGGTCGAGGCGCAGGCGCTGGACCTTGCCGCGCCAGGCACCGCGGCCGCCGCGCACCAGGTCCTCGGTCTCGACCGCGCCGTCGTCGGCCAGCCGCCACTCCCACAGCGGCACCTCGAAATCCGACTCCTGCGCGGCGTGCGGGTCGAGGCTGACGGCGACCAGGATCATCTCCTCGGCGCCCGGTGCGCGCTTGCCGTAGACCATCACCTGGTCGTTGAAGGCGTTGTAGAAGCGGACCCCGAGATGGCTGCGCAGGGCCGGGTGCCGGCGGCGCAGGCGGTTCAGCAGGGCGATCTCCGACACGATGTTGCCGGGCGCGGCGTAATCGCGGCGGCGGACCTCGTACTTCTCGGAGTCGAGGTATTCCTCGCGCCCGGGCAACGCCGCCGCCTCGCACAGCTCGAAACCCGAGTACATGCCCCACAGGCCCGACAGGGTCGCGGCCAGGGCGGCGCGGATCAGGAAGCCGGCGCGGCCGCTGCCCTGCAGGAAGTACGGGTTGATGTCGGGCGTGTTGACGAAGAAGTGCGGCCGGTAGAACTCCGCGACCTCCGTGGTCGCGAGCTCGACCATGTAGTCGACCAGCTCGCGCTTGGTGTTGCGCCACGTGAAGTAGGTGTACGACTGCGAGAAGCCGATCTTGCCCAGCCGGTACATCATCGCCGGGCGCGTGAACGCCTCGGCCAGGAAGATCGCCTCGGGATGACGGGCGCGCACGTCGGCGATCATCCACTCCCAGAACGGCAACGGCTTGGTGTGCGGGTTGTCGACCCGGAAGATCCGGACGCCCTGGCCGATCCAGTGCAGGACGATGTCGCGCAGCGCCAGCCACAGGCCGGGGATGGCGCCGTCGGCGTAGAAGTCGACGTTGACGATGTCCTCGTACTTTTTCGGCGGGTTCTCGGCGGTGCGGATCGAGCCGTCGGCACGGCGCCGGAACCACTCCGGGTGCTGCCGCAGCCACGGGTGGTCGGGCGAGCACTGGATCGCGAAGTCGAGCGCGATCTCGAGCCCGTGGTCCGCGGCGGCATCGACCAGGCGGCGGAAATCCTGCGGCGTGCCGAGCTCGGCGTGGATGGCGTCGTGCCCGCCGTCGGCCGCGCCGATCGCGTAGGGGCTGCCGGGATCGCCCTGGGCCGCGGCCAGGGCGTTGTTGCGGCCCTTGCGGCTGGTGGTGCCGATCGGGTGGATCGGCGGGAAGTAGAGCACGTCGAAGCCCATCGCCGAGATCCGCGGCAGTTCGGCGATGACGTCGTCGAAGCCGCCGAACGAGCGCGGGAACAGTTCGTACCAGCTGGCGCAGGCGGCCTGCGGCCGCTCGACCTCGAGCGCGATCTCGGGGTGGCGGGCGGCCCGCGTGCGGTCGGCGCGCGCCGCTGCGGCGCGGCGCAGCGCCGGCGCGAGCAGCCGCTCCACCAGCTCGGCCTCGGCGGGAGGCGGCGCGGCGGGGATGGCGTCCGCGAGGCCGAGCCGGCGCAGGCAAGCGACGGCATCGTCGATGTCGATGCCGACCGGGAGGCCGGCCCGGTGCCGGACCTCGAGCGCGTGGCTCAGGCTGCCGAACTCGTCGCGCCACGCCTCGATGGCGAAGACGTGCCGGCCGATGCCACGCGGCAGGAAGCGGCCGCGCCAGCGGTCGTTGCCGAGCGGCGTCATGGCGACACGCTGCCAGTCGCCGTCGCCGGCGCGGCGCCACAGCAGGTCGGCCGCCAGCAGGTCGTGGCCGTCGGCGAAGATGTCGGCCTCGACGTCGACCGGCTGGCCGACGACGCGACGCGCCGCGAAGCCCGCGACCTGCGGCGTCACCCGGTCGATCACGACCGGCGACCGCGCTGCCGCCAGCGCCGGCGAACCCAGGCCCTTTTCGGGCCCGTGGTCGGGGCGCGGCGGCGCGAGGGCCGAGACCTCGACCACGCAGATGTCGGCCGGCGACAGCCGCTCGGGCACCGCGCCGCCGCGAACCGCGCGGGGCCGTCCCAGCACCGCCTCGACCGCCGGATCGAGGGGATCGAGGCAGACCGGCAGCGGCTGCGCCGTCTCGCGGTCGCCGTTCACCAGCGTCACCAGCCCGCGCCCGGCGCGGCGCGGGTCGGCATGGTCGAGCCGCGCCAGCGCCGTCACGCCGCCGCTGCCGCCGGGCAGGCAGCGGACGGCCCGCGTGACGAAGCCCGGGACCTGCCAGCACGCCGCCTCCGCGAGGTCCGGCGCGAGTTGCCGCGCCGTCGCCTCGCCGAGGCAGAGCCCGTCGGTCGTCGCCGCGGCGAGCGCCAGGTGGCGGCGCGCCTCGCGCCCCGCGCCCGCCCGCCCGCTGTCGACGACGCCCAGCGGCGACGCGATGCGGGCCAGTGCCTCCAGTTCCTCGGGGTACCAGGCGGCGCGGCCGTCCCACCACGCGGTCGAGGCGAAGACGCGATCGAGCGCGGCCCCGGCGAGGTCGGCCAGCCGTTCCCGCCTGACCCCCGGTGTCCACGCCCACAGTCCGACCGTCGTGTCGCGGCGCAGGGCGCCGGCGATCAGGCCGACGGTGCGCGGCGGCAGCCGGTCGAGGCCATGCAGGCACAGCGTGGCGGCGCCCGCGCGGTGCAGTCGCCGCAGCAGGGGCACCCACCACTCGGCCAGCGCCTCGGCGCCGCCGCGTGCCAGCGCCGCGGCGGCAATGGCGGGGGGCACGCGCGGATCGACGATGTCGCCATCGACCGCCGGCGCGAACAGCGCGCCGGCCTCGCGCGCGGCGGGACCGTCGACGGCAAGGCGGTCGAGCACCACGTCGAGGCAGAGCCCGAGCCCCGACGCGGCGCAGGCATCGGCCAGGCGCCGCACCGCGCCCTCGCCGTCGAAGTCGCGCACCAGCCACGGCGCGTCGGGACGGGTGTCGAAGGGAATGGCGCGGACGGTGGTGGCGCCCAGGGCGGCGATGCCGGCGAGGCGCTGCGGGCACGCCACCTGCGGGGAGATCGCGCGATCGAGCGCAACCACCAGTTCGGGCGGCCGCGCGGGCGCGCCGTCATCGCCTGCCGGGACTGCCGCAGGGGTGGTCGCCGCTTTCCGCCGTCGAGTCTTCCCCGCCGTCGGCCGTGCCGCCGCGGCGCTCGCGCTTCTGCCCATGGACCAGAAACCGCCGACGCGCCGCGCGGTTGCTTCGCCGGCGCGCTCGGCCCCTTTCCGGACGGATCGGACGGGTCAGGTCGGCAAAGGGACAGGGATGGTGCTCGCGGGCCGGGCGCCACTCCGGCTGGCCATGTGTCGCTACCTACGCACCGTGAGGTCGATGGCCGCTGCTTCCGGATGTCCGCTTCCGGGTCTCTCCCCTTTCGGCTCCCGTGCGTTTAGCTGCGTGTCTGCATTCCACGCCGCCGCGAGTGTCCGGTACCTTACAGCCCGGTCCGCGGCCCGCCACGGGAAAAGGATCCAGATCAGAGGAAAACGACGCGCGCCTCGCGGCCGATCATCTCGGGGAAGCTGACGCCGTCGTCGGCCTGGATCTCGACCTCGACCTGGCGGACGCTGGCGACGCCCTTGTCGGCCTCGCTGCGCTTGGCGCGGATCACCAGCAGCGGCGCCAGCGCGATGTGCGCCTTGTAGACTTGCGGGCTGCCGCGGAAGGTCACCTCGACCGGCGCGCCCTTCTTGAGTCGCGGCAGGTGCAGTTCGTCGACGGTCGCGAACACCCGCAGTTGCCTCATGTCGACGATCTTGGCGATGCCGAACTCGCTCACCACCTCGCCCTGGCGCGAGTTCACCTGGACGACGACGCCGTCGATCGGCGAGCGCACCAGCGTCTGCTCGAGGGCACGCTTGGCGTCCTCCAGGGCCGCCTTGTAGCGCTCGATGTCGATGGCGTTCTGGTCGAGCTGGATCTTGAGCCCGCGCTTGGCCAGCTCCAGCGACTCGCGCTGCTGCTGGAGGCGCTGCTCGGCGAGCGAGACCTCGAGCTCGCGCTCCTCGCGCGGCCGGCCCGAGCGCTCGCGCAGGATCGCGTTGAGGCGCTCCTGCTCGATCGCCGTCTTCAGCGAGTCTTCCTGCAGCGCGATGTCGGCGGCACCGGTGCCGAGCAGCACCTTCTCGCGCACCTGCTCGACCTTGCGCAGGTTGTTCTCGGCGATCTGGACGCTGACCTCGGTGGCCGGGAAGCTGCTCATCACCGCGATGATCTCGCCGCGCTTGACCTTCTGGCCGTCGCGGATTCGCAGCTCCTTGATCACGCCGCCGCCGGTCGGATCGCTGGACAGCACGACCGTCCCGGCCGGCGCCTCGCTGTAGCCGCGCGCGATCAGCGGGCCGCCGGGCGCGGCGATGCCGGTGTTATTGCTCGCCGTCTGCTGGCTGCTGGCCGCCCATGCCGCCGCCAGGCCCGCAACGATCAGTGTGCCGGTCAGAATGCGCTTCATCGTCGTCGCCAACGCTCGATATCCCGTGATGTCCGGACCGGGGGTCCCCGCCGGGGACCGCCGCGCCGCAGGTTTGCGCCGAAACCGCCCCCGATTCAATGGGGGGCAAGGGGCATCGGCCCCGGGTAGCCGCATTTTGTGGCGAAAATGGCCCGGCTAGAGCTTGAGAAGCCAGGCCTCGACGTTGCCCTTGCCCTTGACCTCGATCTCGCCCCGGGCCTCGAACACGAACTGGTCCTTGAGGGTCTCGTAGACCGGCCGGGTGACCTGGATCATGTCGGGCAGGCCCGCCGATTCCATGCGGCTGGCGAGGTTCACCGTGTCGCCCCACAGGTCGTAGATGTACTTGCTCTTGCCGATCACGCCGGCCACCACCGGGCCGCTGTTGATGCCGACCCGCAGCTTCATCGCGACCTTGTGCTCGAGCGCGTGCTCGCGCGTGATGTGCACCATCCGGATCGCCATGCGCACCATCCGGGCGGCGTGGTCGGGCACGTGCACCGGCAGGCCGCACACCGCCATGTAGGCGTCGCCGACGGTCTTGATCTTCTCGATGCCGAGTTCGTGGGCGGCCTCGTCGAACCGGCTGAACAGGCTGTTGAGCAGGGTGACCACCGCGTCCGGCGGCATCTCCGACGACATCGCGGTGAAACCGACGAGGTCGGCGAACGCCACCGTGACCTCGGCGAAGCCGTCGGCGATCCGCTTCTCGCCGCCGCGCAGCCGGTTGGCGATCGGCGCCGGCAGCACGTTCAGCAGCAGTTCCTCGTTCTCGCGGTTCTTGTTCTCGATGATGACGTTCTTCTCGCTGATGTCGTCGACCATGGTGTTGAAGGCGAGGCAGAGCTGGCCGATCTCGTCGCCGCTGCGCACCGGGACATGCGCCTTGTGGTCGCCGGCCGCGAAGCGGCGGACGCCGGCGGTCAACTCGCGCAGCGGCCCGAGCAGCGAGCGCGACAGCCACGCCCCGACCGCCAGCACCACCAGCAGGGCGATGACGCCGACGATGGCGAGGTCGCGCTGCAGCCGCAGGACCGGGGCGAAGGCCTCGGAGGCATCCATGGTCGCGACCAGTCCCCAGTTGACCCCGGAGACCCGCACCGGCCCCCACGAGGCCAGCACCGGCACGCCGCGGTAGTCGGGGATCTCGCCGGTGCCCTCGACGCCGCCCAGCGCCGCCCGGCCGGCCGCGGTGTCGGCCTTCTGCTGCAGCACCGGCGTGCCATAGCGCTTGATGTCCTCGATCTCGGCGTCGTTGGTCTGGCCGCCGTTCAGCTCCGCGAGGTAGCGGTCGCGGTCCTCGAAGAACAGCCGCGGGCTCGAACGCAGGGTGAG
Organism: uncultured Reyranella sp.; assembly: GCA_964420105.1. Lineage (GTDB taxonomy): Bacteria > Pseudomonadota > Alphaproteobacteria > Reyranellales > Reyranellaceae > Reyranella. Next base: position 101,317 of record CAYQRL010000010.1, on the reverse strand, counting down.
GTCGGCGCCGACCAGGTAGGCATCGCCGGTCCGGCCCAGCCCCTCGTGCTGCCAGCGGCGGTCGCCGGTGACGATCGAATCGAGCTCGCCGATCGACAGCTGCGCGACCAGCACGCCGGTGACGACGCCGTTCTCGATCACCGGCGCGGCGAGGAAGGCCTCCGGGTTGCCGTCCGACGGCAGGAAGTCGGCGAAGTCCTCGAGGCAGGTGCGCGACGGGTCGGGCGCCTCGGCGCAGCGCGCCGCCGCCGCGGCGAGGTTCGACTTGCGGTAGGGGCCGGCGCGCAGCGAGGTGCCGAACTCGGCTTCCTTGTCGACCGTGTAGATGACGCGGCTGGTCCGCGGATCGACCAGCAGCAGGTCGGTGAAGTTGAGGGTCGACGCGGCGGTGCGCAGCAACGGGTGGAAGACCGCGTGGACGTCGCCGTAGGCGCCGGGCTCCGCCCGGTCGAGCAGCTTGCGGCGATCCCGGGGGTGGGGGTTCTGGACGATGTACCAGTCCTGCAGGAAGTACGGTGCCGGCCGGCTCGGCAGGAAGTCCTTGAGCGGCGCGTCCGGCCCGAGCAGCCGTCGCACCATCGGCATGTACTCGGCCTCGTACCAGCCGACCACGCGCTGCCGCACCTCGTCGGGCAGCGTCCGCGCGTCGAGCTCGTCGACGGCTTCCCGGAAGCCGCGCATCGCGTCGACCACCATCTTCGAGGTCGCCAGCAGGCGCAGGTCGTTGCGCGCCGTGCGGATGTAGTTGGAGACCTGGTGCGCCTTGCTCTCGCGGGTGATCGTGAGCTGGTTGTAGATCGCCTCGCGCAGCGCCTCGCGCGCCCGCACGTAGCCCAGCACGCTGGTGATCAGCACGCCGACCGCGCCGAGCAGCAGCAGCACGGCGAACAGCTTCGCCGCCAGCCCGAAGCGGCTGGCAGGCGGCGGCGAAGCGTCGGTCACGGGATCAGCTCTTCTTCGGCGTGTAGGCGCCGCCCGACGAGGCCGCCCGCACCTCGGCCGCGGTCTTGGCCTTGCGCAGGTCGACCAGGCGGCGGGCCTCGTCGTCGAGCATGGCGCGGGCGTTCCTGACCACCGCCGGGGCATGCACCGCCGGGAACTTGACGGCGCCGTTCTCGTCCATATGCACGAGGTCGCCCGGCGCCACGTCCATGCCGCCGACCGAGACCGGCACGTTCACGGCCTGGACCGCCATCTCGCCGTGGCCGGCGGTGACGCCGTTCAGCAGCAGCTGGAAGCGCAGCTTGCGGATCGCGTCGACGTCGCGCGACGGGCCGTTGGAGATCATGCCGACGCAGCCGACCGCCATCATCGAGCTGACCATCATCTCGCCGGCGAGCCCGGCCTTGTTGTGGATCTCGGGCGGCCACTTCTGCTGCAGCACCAGAACGGTCGGCTTCTTCATCGCGTCGAGCGCGTCGATCACGTCCATGAACGACAGGCGGCCGGCGAAGTTGGGATCGGGCAGGCCGTAGACGCAGGTCACGGCGTAGCCGACGATCGGCCCCATTTCCGGGTAGATGCAGCGGATGGTGTTGTCGGTGTACCAGTTCTCGGTCCACGGGTTGTAGAGCCCGAGGCAGAGCGGGTTCTTCGGATAGGTCGCGACAACGTTGGTGATGGTCGGCGTATCGATCTTGCGCAGCTCGGCGAAGATCTCGTCGGACAGTTCGGTCATGCACTCCCCCGGGGCTTTTTCAGGCCTTGTTCTTGCGCGAATGCCGCCGCCCGGCAAGGGCCCGGCGGCGGGCCGCCGTCGTCAGGGCACGAACACCAGGAAGGCGAAGACGGCGAACAGCACGAGGTGGACGAAGCCCGGCAGGATGTTGGTCCGGCCGCCGCCGAAGGTCACGAGGCTGACCGCGAAGGTGAGCACCAGCAGCACCGTGTCGGGCATCGGGATGCCGAGTTCCAGCGGCACCCCCAGCACCATCGCCAGCAGGCTGACCGCCGGGATGGTGAGGCCGATGGTGGCCAGCGACGAGCCGAGCGCCAGGTTCAGGCTCTTCTGCAGCTCGTTGCGGCGCGCCGCGCGCAGCGCCGACACCGTCTCCGGCAGCAGCACCAGCAGCGCGACCAGCAGGCCGACCGACTGGATCGGCGCCCCGACCGCCAGCACCGCTTCCTCGATCGAGCCGGAAACGCTCTTGGCCAGCAGGACCACGGCGACCAACCCGGCCAGCAGCAGGCCGATGCTCTCCCAGACCCGCGACATCGGCGGGTGGGTGTCCTCCTCCGCCTGCGCGCCGCCGAGGTCGGACAGGAAGTAGTCGCGGTGGCGCACGGTCTGGACGTAGAGGAAGACGCCGTAGAGCAGGATCGTCGCCGCCGCGACGAAGGCCAGCTGCGGCGTCGAGTAGTACGGGCCGGGCGCGCTCCTGGTGTAGGTCGGCAGCACCAGCGTCAGCGTCGCCAGCGGCATCAGCACGACCAGGTAGGCGCTGATGCCGGACAGGCGGAAGCCCTGCTCGCCGTAGCGCAGGCCGCCCATCACGACGCACAGGCCGACGACGCCGTTGCACACCACCATGATGACCGCGAACACGGTTTCGCGGGCCAGCGTCGGCTGGCCTTCGCCCGCCAGCATGATCGACAGGATCAGCGCCACCTCGATCACCGTCACCGCGACGGTGAGGACGAGGGTGCCGTAGGGCTCGCCGGTGCGGTGGGCGATCACGTCGGCGTGGTAGACGCAGGCGAACACCGCGGCCATCAGCACGACCAGCAGGAACAGCGGCAGGACCACCGCCAGCCCGCCCGGCAGCACCGCCGGCTTGGCCAGCGCCGCCGCGACGGCCACGCCCAGTCCCGCGACCGGGAGCAGCCGCCACGTCCAGCGCTTGCGCGGCTCGGCCATTCAGGCCGCCTTGCGGCGCGCCTTCCACCAGTCGGAGAGCTCGCCGACCAGTCCCTTGCGGAAGGCCATGACGATCACGACGAAGATGAAGCCCTGGATGACCAGCACGAATTCGCCGGTCGAGGCCAGGTAGTTCTGCATCGTCACGATCACGAAGGCGCCGACCACCGGGCCGATGATGGTGCCGAGGCCGCCGACCAGCGCCATCAGCACGACCTCGCCGGACATCGCCGAGCTGACGTCGGTCAGGGTGGCGAACTGCAGCACCATCGCCTTGGTCGCGCCGGCCAGCCCGGCCAGCGCCGCCGACAGCACGAAGGCCAGCAGCTTGTAGCGGTCGGCCTCGTAGCCCAGCGACAGGGCGCGCTGCTCGTTGTCGCGGATCGCCTTCATCACCTGGCCGAACGGCGAATGGATGATTCGGTAGACCGCGCCGAAGCCGAACAGGAAGATCGCCAGCACGACGTAGTAGAGAACGCGGTCGTCCTTGGTCGGGATCAGGCCGCCGAGCAGCGGCTTGCGGGTGATGCCCTGCAGCCCGTCCTCGCCGTGGGTGAACGGCGCCTGCACGCAGAAGAAGTAGATCATCTGCGCGAAGGCCAGCGTGATCATCGCGAAGTAGATGCCTTGGCGGCGGATCGCCAGCGCGCCGGTGACGACGCCGATCGCCGCCGCGCCGGCGACGCCGGCCAGCAGGCCCAGTTCCGGCGGCATGTCCCAGGCCTTGACGACGTGGCCGTAGAAGTAGCCCGCCATGCCGAAGAACATGGCGTGGCCGAAGCTCATCAGGCCGACGTAGCCGAGCAGCAGGTTGAAGGCGCAGGCGAACAGCGCGAAGCACAGCGCCGTCATCAGGAACACCGGGTAGGCGATCCACGGCGCCGCCAGCGCCAGGACGGCGACGAGGGCGATGACGGGAAGGCGCGAGGAACTGGTCATTTGGTCTGCCCGAACAGGCCGGCCGGCTTGATCAGCAGGACCAGCGCCATGACGACGAAGATCACCGTGTTCGAGGCCGGCGGGTAGAACACCTTGGTCAGGCCCTCGACCAGGCCGAGGCCGAAGCCGGTGACGATCGAGCCCATGATCGAGCCCATGCCGCCGATCACCACGACCGCGAACACGACCAGCACCAGGTTGGTGCCCATCAGCGCCGAGACCTGCTGGATCGGCGCGGCCAGCACGCCGGCCAGGGCGGCGAGGCCGACGCCCAGCCCGTAGGTCAGCGTGATCAGGCGCGGCACGTTGATGCCGAAGGCCCGCACCAGCGTCGGGTTCTCGGTGGCGGCGCGCAGGTAGGCGCCGAGCTTGGTGCGCTCGATGCCGTACCAGGTGGCGAGGCAGACCACGAGCGCGGCGACCACGACGAAGCCGCGGTAGGTCGGCAGGAACATGAACCCGAGGTTGGTGCCGCCCGGGATCGGGTTGGGATAGGGCGCGCCGGACGAGCCCCACTTCCACTGGAACAGGCCCTCGATCATCAGCGCGAGGCCGAAGGTCAGCAGGAAGCCGTAGAGGTGGTCGAGGTGGTAGATGCGTTTCAGCATCAGCTTCTCGAGCACCACGCCGAACAGGCCGACCAGCAGCGGCGCCAGCACCAGCGAGGCCCAGAACGGCACGTCGAACAGGCCGAGCATCAGCCACGCCGCGAAGGCGCCCATCATGTACTGGGCGCCGTGCGTGAAGTTGATCACGTTCAGCATGCCGAAGATGACCGCCAGGCCGAGGCTCAGCATGGCGTAGAAGGCGCCGTTGATCAGGCCGAGCAGCAGCTGGCCGAACAACGCCTGAGGCGGGACACCGATCAGTTCGAACATCGCTACACTCCCAGGTAGGCTTGCAGCTTGCCGATGTTCTGCGCCGCGTCGGCGGCCGTCATAACGTCCACCACGTGGCCGTCCTCCATGACATAGTGCCGGTCGGCCACCGCCGCGGCGAAGCGGAAGTTCTGCTCGACCAGCAGGATGGTGAAGCCGCGCGACTTCAGCTGCCGGATGATCTCGCCGATGCGCTGCACGATCACCGGCGCGAGGCCCTCGGTCGGCTCGTCAAGCATCAGCAGGTTCGAGCCGGTGCGCAGGATCCGGCCGATCGCCAGCATCTGCTGCTCGCCGCCGGACAGCTTGGTGCCCTGGCTGCGGCGGCGCTCCTGCAGGTTGGGGAACAGCTTGTAGATCTCGTCGAGGCTGAGCCCGCCCGGGCGGATGACCGGCGGCAGCAGCAGGTTCTCCTCGACGTTGAGGCTGGAGAAGATGCCGCGCTCCTCGGGGCAGTAGGCGATGCCGAGCCTGGCGATCGCGTCGGACGGCTTGCCGACCGTCTCGGCGCCCTCGAATTTCACCGAGCCGGTGCGCTTCTCGACGATGCCCATGATCGAGCGCAGGGTCGTGGTCTTGCCGGCGCCGTTGCGGCCCAGCAGCGTCACCAGCTCGCCCTTCCCGACCTCGAAGCCGACGCCGTGCAGGATGTGCGATTCGCCGTACCAGGCCTGGAGATTGTCGACTTTCAGCAACGCCTCAGCCATGGCCGGTCCCCACGTAGGCCTCGACGACGGCCGGGTTGGTCGAGACCGACGCGTAGGGGCCTTCCGCCAGGACCTCGCCGCGCGCCAGCACGGTGATCGTGTCGGACAGGTCGGCGACGACCGACATGTTGTGCTCGACCATCAGCACGGTCCGGTTCTTCGACACGGTGCGGATCAGGGCGGCGATGCGCTTGATGTCCTCCTGGCCGAGGCCGGCCATCGGCTCGTCGAGCAGCATCATCTCCGGCTCGAGCGCCAGCGTGGTGGCGATCTCGAGGGCGCGCTTGCGGCCGTAGGGCAGCTCGACCGCCGGCAGCTCGGCGAAGGCCTCGAGGCCGACCGCCGCCACCAGCTCCTTCGCCCGGCCGTCGAGGTCCGACAGGACCTTCTCGGAGCGCCAGAAATAGAAGGAGTTGCCGAGCTTGCGCTGCAGCGCGACGCGGACGTTCTCGCGCACCGACAGGTGCGGGAACACCGCCGAGATCTGGAACGACCGGGCCAGCCCCATGCGGGCGATCGTCGCCGGCGAACTGCCGGTGATGTCGCGGCCGTTGAAGCGGATGCGGCCCGCGGTCGGCGTCAGGAAGTGCGTCAGCAGGTTGAAGCACGTCGTCTTGCCGGCGCCGTTCGGCCCGATCAGCGCGTGGATGGTGTGGCGCCGAACCCGCAAATTGACGTTCTTGACCGCGACGAAACCCTTGAATTCCTTGGTCAGTCCGCTGGCTTCGAGAATTGTCTCTTGTTCAGCCATCACCCCCCCTGTCGGGGGTCGAATAAATCGAATGAATTGGCCGCTGTCCAGCACTGGCGTCGGAACCGCGCGGCCGCTAGATTTCGCCCCTTGCGGGGGGAAGCACCGCTGTTGGGAGGTCAACGTATGAAAGTTTCAACCACTGCCCGGTACGCCGGCACGGCCGTCGCGCTGGCCGGCGCGGCCGCGATCGGTCTCGCCGCCATCGCCCACGCCCAGACGCCGCCGCCGCTCAAGATCGGCGTCATGGAAGGCTTCTCGGGCGTCTACGGCGACCTGACGGCCGGCGAGGTCGAGGCCATGCAGATGGCCGTCGAGGACGTCGGCGGCAAGGTCCTCGGCCGCTCGATCGAGATCCTGTCGGCCGACCACCAGACCAAGCCGGACGTCGGCGCCTCGATCGCGCGGCGCTGGTACGACGTCGACGGCGTCAAGATGATCACCGGCCTCGGCACCTCGTCGGTGGCGCTGGCGGTGCGCAAGATCGCCCAGGAAAAGGGCATGATCGACATCAACACCGGCGCCGCGTCGGCCGACCTCACCGGTCCGGCCTGCTCGGAGACCGGCGCGCACTGGGTCTACGACACCTACGCGCTGGCGCACGTGACCGGCGAGGCGATGGTCAAGGCCGGCGGCGACTCGTGGTACTTCCTGACCGCCGACTACGCCTTCGGCCACGCGCTCGAGCGTGACGTCACGGCGGTCGTCAAGGACGCCGGCGGCAAGGTGCTGGGCAGCGTCAAGCACCCGCTCAGCACGCAGGACTTCTCGTCCTTCCTGCTGCAGGCCCAGGCCTCCAAGGCCAAGGTGATCGGCCTCGCCAACGCCGGCCAGGACACGATCAACTCGATCAAGCAGGCCGGCGAGTTCGGCATCACCAAGGGCGGCCAGAAGCTGGCCGGCCTGCTGGTGTTCGCGACCGACGTGCAGTCGCTGACCCTGCCGGTGGCGCAGGGCCTGGTGCTGACCGAGGCGTTCTACTGGGACCTCAACGACGAGACCCGCGCCTGGACCAAGCGCTACCGCGCCAAGAAGGACCGCCTGCCGAGCATGCTGACGGTCGGCGTCTACAGCTCGACCCTGCACTACCTCAAGGCCGTGCAGGCCGCCGGCACCGACGACGCCAAGGCGGTGATGGCCAAGATGCGCGAGATGCCGGTCAACGACGTCATGACCAAGAACGGCAAGCTGCGCGAGGACGGCCGCCTGGTACGCGACATGTACCTGTTCGAGGTCAAGTCGCCGGCCGAGTCGAAGGGCAAGGACGACATCTACAAGCTCGTCGCCACGGTGCCGGGCGACAAGGCCTACCGTCCGCTCAAGGACGGCAAGTGCCCGTTCGTGAAGTAGCAGGATCGCGGCCCGCGCGCGCGGGCCGGACGGAAAGGGCGCCTTCGGGCGCCCTTTTTGTTTGCGCGATTGGTGCCGGCACCTTGCTGCACAAAGGTTGTATTCTGTTAGGATTTACAATTCACGGGTGCAGCCTACACTCCGGCGGGAAGCCTTGGAGTGTCCCCGTGTCGCGCAAAGACCCGCTGGCCATCGCGCCGTCCGATTTCGACCTCGTGGACGAGGTGCTGAGCCGACGGCCGGGGGCGGTCGAGGCCTTCCACCAGCGCCACGGCCAGCTGATCTACCACTGCATCCGGGCGCGGGCCGGCGCGCAGGACGCCGACGACATCTTCCAGGCCTTCTTCGAACGCCTGGTGCGGACCGAGTACCGTGCGCTGCGGCTGTGGCAGCGCGGCACCTCCCTGCCCGTCTACCTGTCGCGCGTGATCCGCAACTTCGTCACCGACGTGCACCGCACCCGGCGCTTCCGCGAGGAGGCGGTCGGCGGCTCGCTCGAGCTCGAGCCGCTGGCCGGCGCCCAGGGCGAGGGCGTCACCGCGGCGACCCACCTGCGCGAACTGCGCAAGATCGGGCTGCAGGCGTGGTCGGCGCTGGAGAGCCGCGACCGCCGGCTGGTCTGCGACCGCCTGCACCGCGACCTCGACAACGAGACCATCGCCGGCCGGCTGAACCTGTCGCCCGGCACCCTGCGGACCGCGATGTCGCGGGCGCAGGCCCGCTACCTCGTCGAGGTCCGGCGCCTCGCCCCGGAATTCTTTCCCGACACGGCGTAACGACCGGCGCCCGGGCGTCGTCTTCCGAACAAATGAGAAAACCCTGCATGCCGGTCGGCCCCCCCGACGCCCTCGAGACCGCGCCCGACGACGACCCCGTGATGCTGGCCGTGCTCGGCAACGGCGGGCGACGGGGCTGGCCGCTCTCGGCCGAGGACGAGCGGCTGCTCGACGACTGGGCCGGCGGTGGCCTCGCCGCGGACGGCCCGGCCGCCGCCGCCGCCGCCACGCTCGCCCGCGACAACGCCCTGGCCGCCGAGCGGCTTCTCGCGCGCCGCCTGCTCGCGCTCGCCGCGCGCGCGCCGGCGCCGCCGCCGATCGCCCTGCCCGCCGCCACCGTGCCGCAAGGCGTCGCCGTGCCGGCGGCACCGGTCCGGCGGCCGTCGTCGTGGCGACGTTCTCCGTGGCGTTGGCCGATGCTGACCGGCGGCCTCGTGCTGGCCTCGATGCTGGCGGTGGCGAGCCTGCCGACGCTGCGCGAGGCGATGCGCGGCGACCCGCCGGTGCAGCTGGCGCTGGTCTCGATCGCCGACCGCAGCGCCCTGTTCGAACCGAGCGACATTCGCCTGCGCGGCGGCGAACGCGTGCCGGTCCCGGCCGCCGAGCGGCGCTTCCGCGACATCGAGGTCCCGGCGGCCGTCCTCAAGACCCTGTTCGCGGAAGCGGGCCGGCCGTCGGCGCTGGTCACCCGGGACATCGAGGCGCTGCTGCCGCTCGGCCCGCGCCGCGAGCCCGCCCGCGTGCTGGTCGATGCCGCGTTGCGCGCCCGCGCCGACGCCGCCGCGGTCGACGCCCGCCTGGCGGTGCGGCTGTACGACCTCGACGATCCGCGCGCCGTCGACCTGCGCGGCGCGCTCGGCCTCGCGCCCGGCGCCGGTCCCCGGCTCTACCTGCTGGCGGCGCGGCCGTGACGACGGCGCGGTGGCCGCGCCTCGTGCTGGCGGCGGCCGCCGCGCTTGCCGTCCTCGTCGCCCTCGTCGTCGTCCGGCCACGGCCCGCGTCGGCGCAGGACGAGGCGCTGGCCTCGGCGACCGGGCAGGTCATGCAGCTGCTCGCCGAGGGACGGACCCTCGAGGCGACGCGCGCCGTGGTCGACGGCTTCAGGATCCTGCCGCCGGCCGAGCAGGAAGCGTGGTTCTTCTTCGCCGCCCGGACCTGCCTGTCGCTCGCCTCGACCTTCTGCGGCCGGGGCGTCCTCGGCCAGCCGCTGCTGCGGGAGTTCACGCCCGAACGCATCTACCCGCAGACGGCGGGCGCGCTCGTCCTGCTGGTGGCGTGGGTCAAGGCCATGCACGGCGACGACCACGACGCCCGCCGGCTGGCCGAGAACGGCATCCCCAAGGCGGTCGCCACGCCGCTGTCGAACCCGGTGCTGTTCGCCGAGCTTGCCGTGCTGGCGGCGCAGCAGGCGCGCCGCGCCAACAACTTCGCGCTGTCGCGCGGCTACCTCGACCAGGCGCTGGCCGCCACGCTGTCGCTGCAGAACGAGCGCTACGACGCCGTCGCGCTGCTGCTGCGCATCATCCGGCAGCACATCGCCAACTTCGACGCCGAGCGGGCGCTGCGCCTGTTCGCGGCGGCGGAGCCGCTGTTCGAGGCGGTGCCGCGCGCCAGCCTGCTGCATGCCGACATGCTGGCGCTGCGGGCCGAGTTGCACGGCTACCGCGACGACCTCGAGTCGGCCGGCATCGACCTCGTGGCCGTGGTCGAGCGGCTGCGCGACCTGCAGCTCGATCCCGACATCCGCGACCCGTGGCGTGCCGACACCTACTCGCAGCTGGTCGCGATCGAGATGCTGCAGGGCCGCCGCGACCTCGCCGACGGCTTCCTGCGGCTGCACCCGCTGGCGCCGCGCCGGGCCGAGATCCAGGCGCGCGGCCGCTTCGCCGACGCCACCGAGTTCTGGTTCGCGGTGATGGAGGAGTTCGTCAACGGCGACGCCGTGCAGGCCGGCGGCGACGGCTGGCGCGCCCTGCTGGAGAAGCCGGTCGACTGGGCCCGGCACGACGACGATCGCGAGCAGGCCGAGGCCTACGCCCGCGCCGCCGCCAGCTTCAACCGCCTGCGCCGGGGCGACGCCAGCGCCCGGGCGACCCTGCTCGAGGCCGCGCACCAGCGCCTCGCGACGCTGCATCGGGTGCAACGCCAGTCGGTGTTCGCCTCGCCGCTGCCGTCGTGGCCCGATCGCCTGCTGCTGAAGATCGCGGCGACGGCGACGCTGAACGGGTCGCGCCCCGATCTCGGGCTGCTGCTGGGCATCCACCTCGTGCAGTCGCGCACGCTGCAGTCGCGGGCCGACGACACCCTCGCCGCGCTGGCCCGCTACCATACCGAGGCCGGTCGCCGGGCCGTGCAGGGCCTCTACACCACCGACCTGCAGCGCATGGACTGGGAGACCGAGGCGCTCGAGGCGCTGGCCCGGCGCCTCGCCGGGCGCCCGGCGCAGGCATCGACCGGGGCGCGCCTGCAGGGTCCGCCCGGCCAGGCCGCCGCGCGCGCCGCCGTGCTCGCGGCGGCGGACGACTTCACCAAGCGCCAGCGCAGCCTGCGCGCCGCCCTCGTGACGCCGCCCGCGGGCAGTCCCGACGGCTACCGCGTCGGGGTCCGCGCGCTGCAGCACCAGTTGCGCGACGACGAGGCGCTGCTGTTCTACCTGCCGCTGCTCGACGGCGCGCTGGGCAAGGTCTGCCTGCGCCGCGACCGCGCGGTGGCGCGGTCCGAGCCGCTGCGGCCGGGCGACATCGACCACGCCGACACCCTGGTCGAGGCGCTGCTGTCCGACGCCCCGCCGTCGGCGCGGGAAGACGAGGCGTTCCCGGTGGCCGCGGCGGTCCGCCTCGACCAGGTGCTGCTGGGCGATCTCGAGGCCTGCCTCGCGACCGCGCGCCGGGTCTTCTTCGTGCCGCCCACCCGCCTGCGCCGCATCCCGCCCGGCGCCCTGCTGGCCGGGCCGCCGCCGCCGCTGGGCAAGGGACACGACCTGCGCGCCGCCCACTGGCGGGTGCGCGACCACGCCTTCGTCCAGGCGACGTCGATCAGCGCCTTCACCGCCGCCCGCCGCCTCGCCGGCACGCGCACCGCCGGCCTCGACTACCTCGGCATCGGCGACCCGGTGCTGGCCCGGCCGGTGCTGGGCAACGCCCTGCCCGAGTTGCCCGAGGCATCGCAGGAACTGCAGGCGGTGGCCGGCCTGTTCGCCGCCGGGCGCAGCCGCGTGCTGCGCCGCGACGACGCCACCGAGCCGCGGCTGCGCGAGGCCCCGGCCGATGCCTACGACATCCTGCACTTCGCCACCCACGGCCTCACCCGCCACGACCTGCCCGACCTCGCCGAGCCCGGCCTCGTGCTCTCGACCGGCAGGGCCGCCGCCGGCGGGGCTGACGACGGGTTCCTGCCGGCATCGCGGATCGCCACCCTGCCGCTGCACGCGCGGCTGGTCGTGCTCTCGGCCTGCAACTCGGCGCGCTACGACGCCCGTCTGACCGATCGCGGCATCCAGGGACTGGCGACCGCCTTCACCCTGGCCGGCGTCCCCTCGACGATCGCCGCGCTGTGGCCGATCGACAGCGCGCTGGCGCGCGACACGATCGTCGCCACCTTCGAGGCGGCGCGCCGCGACGGCGGCCCCGGCATCGCCGACGCACTCGCGCTCGCGGTGCGGCGCCACCTCGACGGGCCGACGCCGCGGCCGCTGCTGCACCCGCGCTTCTGGGCAGCGCTGGTGGTGCTGGGCGACGGCGCGCTGAGCCTGGCGGCCCCGCCGCCCTGAGCCGCTCCCGGCGGTCGAGCCACGTCGCGGTTGAAAGTGCATCATTGCTGCGGTCAGATGCCGGCGAAGGCCCGGCCAACGGGCGATGACCTGGGGAAGCGCCCGCGATGTCGACCGACCAGCGCCCGCTCAAGGGCGCGTGGGGCATGACCGCCCTGCTGCTGCTGTTCATGCTGATCAACTTCGCCGACAAGGTCGTGGTCGGGCTGGCGGCGCGGCCGATCATGGCCGACCTCAACCTGACGCGGGAGCAGTTCGGCCTGCTGGGGTCGTCGTTCTTCTTCCTGTTCGCGATCTCGGCCGTGGTCGTCGGCTTCATCACCAACCGGGTGCAGACCAGGCACACGCTGCTGGTCATGGCGATCGTCTGGTCGCTGGTGCAATTCCCGATGCTCGGCATGGTGTCGTTCGAGATGCTGGTCGCCTGCCGCATCGTGCTCGGGGCCGGCGAGGGTCCGGCCTCGCCGGTGGCGCTGCACGCGATCTACAAGTGGTTCCCCGACCACCTGCGCGGCCTGCCGACCGCGATCATCGCGCAGGGCTCGGCGCTGGGCGTGATCGTCGCCGTGCCGACGCTGAACTGGATCATCGTCAACTACAACTGGCACTGGGCGTTCGGCGCGCTCGGCGTCGCCGGCCTCGTCTGGGTGGCGCTGTGGCTGGTGTTCGGCCGCGAAGGCACGCTGGTCGACAAGCCGCACACGGTCGCCGAGGGCCTGGTCGAGCGCATTCCCTACCGCCACCTGCTGGCCTGCCCCAGCATCCTCGCCGCCTGCGCCGCCGGCTTCGCCAGCTACTGGGGCCTGGCGCTCGGCCTGACCTGGTTCACGTCGTACCTGGTCGATGGGCTGGGCTACAGCCAGACGGTCGGCGGCAACCTCACCATCCTGCCGTGGGTGTTCGGCATGGTCGTCGTGCTGACCGGCGGCTGGCTGTCGCAGCGCCTCAAGAAGGCGGGCGCCTCGAGCCGGGTGTCGCGCGGCATGCTGGCCGCCTCGACGGTGTTCCTCGGCGGCTGCATCCTGCCGTTCGTCGGCAGCATGCCGACGCCCGGCCTGAAGGTCGCGGCGCTGGTCGTCGGCGCCGCCATCGGCAGCTCGATCTTCGTCGTGATCCCGATGATCGTGAGCGAGCTGACGCCGCAGCCGCAGCGCGCCGCGATGCTGGCCATCGTGACCTCGGTGGTGACGCTGGCCGGCGTGATCGCACCGCTGGCGATGGGCGCGGTCATCCAGCAGGCCGCCTCGCCGGTGGCGGGCTACGAGAAGAGCTACGTCATCCTCGGCCTGCTGCTGCTGGCCGGCGGCCTGGTCGGGATGCTGTTCATCCGCCCCGAGCACGACCGCGCCCGGCTGGCGGTCCATGCCGAGACGGTGCCGGCCGCTCCCGTGCCGGCGCGCGCGTAACGCCCACGCGGCGAGATCAGCCCGCCCCGCGGTCGTCGAGGAAGGCGCGCAGCAACGCCGCGCAGCGCGCATCGTGCGAGAACGGCAGGCCGTGGCGAGCCCGGCCGATCACGTTGAGCTCGGCGTCGGGCAGCAGGCGGTGCAGCTCGGCCATCACCGCCACGGGAATGAACGGGCTGCCGTCGGGATGCAGCAGCAGCGTCGGGCAGGCGATCGCGCCCAGCCGGTCGGTGAGGTCGGTGCCGACCAGCACGCCGAGCGCGTTGAGGATCGAGTCGGCGGTCCAGCGTTCCTGCTCGGCCGCGAACCACGCCCGCCGCTCGTCCGACAGCGCGCCGTCGTGGAAGCGGTCGCGCATGAAGATCCCGGACCATCGCCGCACGCCGCCCTCGGCCAGCTGGCGGCGCCACGCCTCGACCCGCTGGATCGAGGCGCCGAGATGGGCGCCGTTGCTGACGGCGAGCGTGGCGACGCGCTCGGGACGCGCCAGCGCGGCGGCCAGCACGACGGTGCCGCCGATCGACTCGCCGACCAGGTGGAAGCGCTCCAGCCCGGCGGCGTCCGCCACCGCGAACACGTCGTCGACCAGCAGGTCGAGCGACCACGCGAAGTCGGCCGGCGGGATCGTCGAGCGCCCGTAGCCGCGCATGTCGAAGCTGACCAGGCGGTGGGCGTCGGCCAGCGCCGGCTCCCAGCCCTTCCAGATGCCGGCGCTGGCGCCGATGCCGTGGTGGAACAGGATCGGCAGCGCCGGCCGACGCCTCGGCAGGACGCGGTCGACGGTCTCGTAGTGCAGCGGCCCGTGCCGCGTCGACGCGGTGGCCACGGTCAGTCGGCGCGGATGCCGGCGCCCTGGATCACCTCCGCCCACTTGGCGCGGTCGGCGGCGATGGTCTTCTTCATCTCGTCCGGCGAGCCGATCAGCGAGTCCATGGCGTTGTCGACGAAGCGCTTCTGCACGTCCGGCTTGGCCACCGCCGCGCGCAGCGCCGTGTTCCACGTCGTCAGCAGCCCGCCGGGCAGGCCCTTGGGCGCGACCACGCCGAACCAGTTGACCACCGAGAAGCCGGGCAGGGTCTGGGCGATGGTCGGCACGTTGGGCAGGAGCGGCGAGACCCGCGACGAGCCGAACGCCACCGGGACGAGGCCTCCGCCGGCGATCTGGCCGAGGAACTCCGGCATGTTGCCGAACATCATGTCGCAGGTGCCGGCCACCATGTCCTGGATCGCCGGCGCGCCGCCGCGGTAGGGCACGTGCAGCAGGTTCACGCCGGCCATCTTCTTGAACAGCTCGGCGGCGAGGTGCTGCGAGGTGCCGTTGCCGGTCGAGGCGTAGGTGAGCTTGCCGGGGTTCTTCCGGGCGTAGTCGATCAGCTCGGGCACGGTGCGGAACGGCACGTGCTTGCCGACCACCAGGAGGTTGTAGACGCCGGCGACGAGCCCGACCGGCACGAGGTCGGTGTCGACGTTGATCGGCAGCTTCTGGCCCGGCATCACCGGCGAGACGCAGAACGCCGCCATCGGGCCGATCCCGACGGTGCGCCCGTCCGGCGCGGCATTGGCGACCGCCTCGAGGGCGATGAAGCCCGACGCGCCCGACTTGGTCTCGACGATCACGTTGTGGCCGACCTCGGGCTTCAGCGCCTCGGCGAGGATGCGGCTCAGGAGGTCGGCGGTGCCGCCGGGCGGGAAGCCGCACAGGAGGCGAACGTCGCCGGGCACGCTGGTCTGCGCCCGCGTCACGACCGGTCCCAGCGCGATGGCGGCCGAGAGACCGCCCAGCAATGCACGACGATTCATTTCGTTTCCTCCCGACACCGACCGAGCCTAGAGCACTATCCGCCCGGCTGGAACAGCCGGGCAGGCAGCGCTCTCTCTTCTCACCATCCGCCGAGCGCGCTTCTCCGATCGGCTTGAACCGCGCGCGGTTCACGCCGATCGGAAAACGCTCTAGCATGCTTCGCATGGTCCCGCTTCGCCGCCGCCACGCGCTGGCTGGTCTCGCCGCCCTTTCGCTGCGGCCGGCCTCGGCACAGGCGCCCGCGTTCCCCGACCGTCCGCTCCGGCTGGTCGTCGGCTTCCCGCCGGGCGGTCCCAACGACCTGCTGGCGCGCATCGTGGCGCCGGGCATCGGCGAGCGGCTGAAGCGCTCGCTCGTGGTCGAGAACCGCGCCGGCTCGAACGGAGAGATCGCCGCCGCCGCGGTCGCCAAGGCCACGCCCGACGGCGGCGTCATCATGCTGGCCTCGAACGGCTCGACCACGGTGGCGCCGGCGCTCAACAAGCACCTGCCCTACGACGTCCGCACCGACTTCGTCGCGGTGGCGCCGATCGGCATCAACCCGATGCTGCTGGTGGTGCGGCCCGACCTGCCGGCCGGCGACGTCAGGGAACTGCTGGCACTCGCCCAGGCCCGGCCGGGCAAGCTCAACGGCGCCTCGGCCGGCGCCGGCGGCGCCACCCACCTCGCGCTCGAGCTGTTCAAGTCGATGGGCAAGGCCGACATCGTGCACGTGCCCTACAAGGGCGGCGGACCGGCGATGGCCGACCTCATGGCCGGCATGGTCGACGTCTACTTCGGCGGCCTGTCGACGGCGCTGCCGCACGTCCGCGCCGGCAAGCTGCGCGCGCTCGGCCAGACCTCGCTGCAACGCTCGGCCGCCGCGCCCGACATCCCGACCATCGCCGAGTCCGGCCTGCCGGGCTACGAGGCCGCGATCTCCTACGGCATCTTCCTCCCGGCCGGGGCGCCGCCGGCGCTGGTCGAGCAGCTGCACGCCGCGGTCGACGCGACCGTGCGCTCGCCCGAGGTCGCCAGGAAGTTCGTCGAGCTGGGCGCCGATCCGCAGTTCGGCAGCCCGCGGGAGTTCGCCGCCTACGTGGCGGCGGACAAGGAGAAGTGGGCCCGCCTCGCCAGGGAAGCGGGCCTCGGCTCCGAGTAGCGCCTACTTGACCGACGAGAACGCGGTCGGGACCAGGAACTGGTTCTTCACGTTGGCCACGATCGCGCCGTCCTTCTCGGTCTCGGCCCGCTTGGCCAGCCACTCCGGGTCGGCGGCGAAGGCGTTCCACTTCTGCTCGCGCTCGGCCAGGGACTCCCACACCAGCATGTAGGTCAGCTCCTGGTTGGAATCGCCGACCAGCGTCGTCCAGAAGCCAGCCTGGCGGATGCCGTGCCGCTCCCACAGCTTCAGCGTGATGGTGGCGAAGCGGTTGAGCAGGGCGGGCAACTTGCCGGGCACGCACTCGTAGACACGCTGTTCGTAGATCATCGTCGTTTCCTCCTCAGAATGCGCCGTCGAAGCGCGGCACGAAGCCATCGGCCTTGTGGTCGATGTGGCAGGTGAAGGGCGCGCCGAAGTGGCACGGCATCAGGCGGGCGCCGCTGCCGGCGCAATGCTCCAGCGCCATGCGGCGGCTGCGCCGCGCGCCCTCGGCGTCGGCGCAGGCGAAGCTGTTCCACTCGGGGTGATAGACCTGCAGCGCGTGGTGCAGGATGTCGCCGCAGAACAGCGCCTTGTCGCCGCGCGAGTCGAACTTGATGGCGATGGTGCCGGGCGTGTGGCCCGGCGCCGGCGCGATCTCGAGGTTCTCGTCGAGGCGCGCCGCGCCGTCGATCATGCGGCTGAGCCCGGACTCGACCACCGGCAGCACCGAGTCGCGGAACGAGCCGCCGTTGACCGGGCCGGTCTTGGGATCGGCGTCGAGCTTGCTGTAGTGGTCGTAGTCGGCCTTGCTGAACACGTACTCGGCGTTCCTGAATGTCGGCACCCAGCGGCCGTTGTCCAGCCGCGTGTTCCAGCCGACATGGTCGACGTGCAGGTGGGTGCACATCACCATGTCGACCTGGTCGGGATCGACGCCCGCCGCCTTCAGGCGCGCGAGGTAGGGCGTTTCCATCAGGTGCCACTTGGGCCGCGCCGGACGCGACTTGTGGTTGCCGACGCAGGTGTCGATCAGGATGCGCTTGCCGCCGATCGTGATCAGCCAGCTGTGCACGCTGAGCTTCAGGAAGCCGCTGGCCTCGTCGTAGTGGCCGGGAACCAGCCACGAACGATGCCGGTCGACCACCGAAGGCTGCCAGTCGGGAAAGAAGGACCTGGCGTCGAAGTTGGGCTCGTACGATTCCTCGATGCGCTGCACCGTGGCGGCGCCCAGCTTCAGTTCCGTCATGCCCGTTCTCCCGCTTCCGGCGCGAGACTAGCGGGCCGGGGCGGTCGTCGGGAAGGCCGCCGTTTCGCGGCCCGCCCGCCGAACAGGGCTAGAACGGCAGGCGCTGCGCCTCGACGCGCTCGAGGTGACGCTGCTCGAGCAGGGCGACGGCGGCGCTGCCGGCCGGAACGATCGCCAGCAGGACGATGAAGTGGATGCCGAGCGTCCAGCCGTCGAACAGGTCGGGCATCATGGCGCCGACCGACACCGTGGCGATGAAGAAAAGGATCGAGAAGGCGAGGCCGCAGGCCGCGCCGATGAGGGCAACGACCAGCTTGGTCGAGACCATCGTCCGTCCGATCAGGAAGCTCAGTCCGAAAGCGGCGCCCGCAGCGACGATGGCGGTGATGCTTTCCATGGTGACCACTCCTCCTCTACGCTCGCGACTGTAGGAATTCGGAGACCGGCTCCGTTCTTGCGGACATACTGTTGACCGAATTCATCCAGTTTGAACCCACAAAAAACGCATGCCTGACCATTCATCCAGCTATCTTTCCGCATCCTCGCTCACAACTTCCTACGCGCGCGGCACGCTTTCGCCGGTCGAGTACGTCGAGGAGATGCTCAAGCGTTCATCGAAGCTGCAACCTTCCCTGAATGCCTTCGTGCTGGTCGACGAGGACCGGGCCCGCGCCGCGGCCCGCGAGTCCGAGAAGCGCTGGCGCGCCGGCCGGCCGCTGTCGCCGCTCGACGGCGTGCCGACCACGATCAAGGACACCACCCCGGTCAAGGGCTGGCCGACCCGCTACGGCACCCACGCCACCGACGAGACGCCGGCGGCCGAGAACGCGCCGGTCGCCGACCGCTTCCTCGACGGCGGCCTGGTGCTGATCGGCAAGACCACGACCCCGGAGTTCGGCTGGAAGGCGCTGACCGACTCGCCGCTGCAGGGCATCACCCGCAGCCCGTGGAACCTCGCCCACTCGCCCGGCGGCTCGTCGGGCGGCGCCGCCGCGCTGACCGCCGCCGGCATCAACCCGTTCAACCACGGCAACGACGGCGGCGGTTCGATCCGCATCCCCGCCGCGCATACCGGCCTGGTCGGGCTGAAACCGAGCTTCGGCCGCATCCCGCAGTATCCCGCCGACTCCCCGTTCGCCGACGTCATCAGCCAGGGCGTGCTGGCGCGCAGCGTGCTCGACACCGCGCTGGCGCTGAACCTGCTGGCCGGGCCGGACGAGCGCGACTGGCGGTCGCTTCCGGCCGACCCGCGCGACCACGCGATCGGCCTCGACGACGGCGTGCGTGGCTGGCGGATCGGGCTCAGCCTCGACTTCGGCCACGTGCCCGCCGACCCCGAGGTCCGTGACCTCGTGGCCGGCGCGGCGCGGCGCTTCGAGGCGCTGGGCGCCACGGTCGAGGAGGTCGGGCCGCTGATCGATCCGCTGCAGCAGAGCTTCGAGGCGCTGTGGATCGGCAGCTTCGCGGTGCGCCTGCGCCAGATCCCGACCCAGCTCCACGGCAAGCTCGATCCCGGCTTCCGCGCCGCCGCCGAGAAGGGCATGGCCTTCACGCTGGCCGACTATGCCCGCGCCTACGAGGCCAAGTCGAAGCTCGCCCGCGACCTCGCCCTGTGGCACCGCGACTACGACCTGCTGCTGGCGCCGGTGACGCCGACCGCGCCGCCGCCGGTCGAGACGCTGTACAACTCCGACGCTTTCCCGCGCTGGACCAAGGGCGCGCCCTACACCCTGCCCTGCAACCTCACCGGCCAGCCGGCGGCATCGATGCCGGCCGGCCTGACCGCCGCCGGCCTGCCGGTCGGGCTGCAGCTGATCGGGCCGCCGCGCGCCGACCACAAGGTGCTGCGCGCCATGCGGGCCTACGAATCGGCCATCGACTGGCGCTGGCCGCAGCCCGGGGTCGAGGCGACGCTGAAGGGGCTGTGACGTGGCCGCCCGCAAGCGCGCGGCGCGCAAGCGGCCGGTCGACGTGCCCGGCCGCATCCTCGACGTCGCCGAGGACCTGTTCGGCCGCTCCGGCTACGGCGGCACCACGACCCGGGCGATCGCCAGCCGCGCGCGCATGAACGTCGGCCAGCTGCACTACTACTTCGAGTCCAAGCGGGCGATCTTCGAGGCGGTGGTGAAGCGGATCGGCGACGAGGTGACCGAGCGCCGCCGCCGCCTGCTGCGCGAGGCCGAGGCCCGCTACCCGCGCCGCGTCGTGCCGCTCGAGGTGCTGGTCGACGCGCTGGTGCGGTCGATCCTGCTGCCCGAGGCCGGCCCCGGCAGCCGGCGCAAGCCGATGCGGCTGCACGCCCGCCTGTTCACCGATCCCGACGACACCGCGAGCGCGGTGCGCGCCGGCATCTACGACGAGACCAACGCGCTCTACGTCGCCGCGGTGCGCCGCGCCCTGCCCGAAGTGCCGGCGCGGACGCTGTACTGGCGCTACTACTTCATGATGGGCGCCTACGTCTGGACGCTGCTGCAGCCCGGGCGGCTCGAGGCGATCAGCCAGGGCCGCTGCGATCCTGCCGACATGGAGCAGGCGGTGCGCGAGATCGTGCCGTTCCTGTGCGCCGGCCTCGCCGCGCCTACGCCTTGACGCGACTCTTCAGGCGGCAGCGGCACTTGTCGTACTGGTGCAGCTCGATCATGTTGCCGCACGGATCCTTGAGGAACAGCTGCTCGGCATCCGGACCGGTGGCGCCCTTCAGCGACCAGTAGTCGGCGCCGATGCGGTCGAGCTCGGCCTTGGTCTCGACGATGTTCTCGACCCCGAAGGCGACGTGCGGCGCGGTCGGGTCCTTGTCCGGCGCCTGGGCGAAGCGCGACGGCAGGTCGCCGCCGATCAGGTGGATCTGGCCGACCTCGCCGACGTTGATCCACATGCCCGGGATGCCCGGGATCTCCGGCCGCCCCTCGTCCTTCCGCAGGCCCAGCACGTCGGCATAGAAGCTCTCGAGCGCGCCTATCGTCTTGTCGTCGGCGTCGATGCGCACGCCGGCATGATGAATTTCCATGATCTTGATGGCCATCTCGTTTCCTCCCATCACCGTTGCTTGGTCCAAGTGTGCGAAGGCTTTTCCGCCCGGTCAATCCGATCAGCGGATTAGGTCGCTTGACCAAAACGCATTCCTTGCGCATCGTTTTCAGAACCAATCGATTCGTGCCGCCGGGAGGAACTGATGCGGACGACAGCAGCCGCCGACTGGGCAAGGTCGGCCTCGTTGCCCGACAAGCCGGTGTCGTTCACCGGCGTCAGCTACGCCGAGATGGTCGAGCGCGCCCGCGCCCTGGTGCCGGCGATCGCCGCGCGCGCCGGCGAATGCGAGCGCCAGCGCCGCCTGCCGGTCGAGACCGAGAAGGACCTGCACCGCGCCGGCCTGTTCCGCATGGTCCAGCCGGCCCGCGTCGGCGGCGCCGACCTCGACGTCGGCATCCTCGTCGATACCTGCGCCGAGATCGCCCGCGTCTGCCCGTCGACGGCGTGGAACCTCGGCAACCTCGCCAGCCATCACTGGATGCTGGGCTACTTCGACCCGGCGGTGCAGGACGAGCTGTGGAACGGCTCGCCCGACGTGCTGATCGCGACCTCGCTGGTCTTCCCCGCCGGGCGCGGCCGCAAGGTCGAGGGCGGCTACGAGGTCTCGGGCCGCTGGCCGCTGTCGTCCGGCGTCGACAACTCCGACTGGAACATGCTGGCCTTCATGCTGCGCGAGCGCGACGACGGCCCGCCGGTCGACCAGCGCTTCGCCCTCGTCCATCGCTCGCAGTACGAGATCATCGACACCTGGCACGCCGTCGGCCTGTCGGGCACCGGCTCGAAGGACGTCGAGATCAAGGGCCTGTTCGTGCCCGACCACCGCACCGTCTCGGCGTGGGACATGACCGGGAGGCCGCACCCCGGCTCCAGGGTCAACGCCGCCTCGCCGCTGCTGCGCCTGCCGATGCTGGCGCTCGGCCCCTACGTGCTGTCCGGCGTCATGCTCGGCTGCGCCAAGGGCGCCTACGACACGGTGGTCGGCGCGGCGCGCAAGCGCAACGCCACGGTCACCGGCCTGCCGGTGGCGGCCAGCCAGCCGGTCCAGATCAAGGTCGCCGAGGCCGCCGCCCGCATCGACACCGCCGAGATGATGATGCGCAACGTCTGCGAGCACGCCATGGCCGCCGCCAGGGCCGGCCGCGAGCCCGCCCACGACGACAAGGTGCGCTACCGCCGCGACGCCTTCTTCTCGGTGCGGCTGTGCTTCGAGGCGGTCAACATCCTGATGGGCGTGGCCGGCTCGAGCGGCCTGTACATGTCGAACGCCATGCAGCGCCTGTTTCGCGACGCCCATGCCGCCAACGCCCACGTCATGTTCTCGACCGACGTGCAGGGCTCGCTCTACGGCCAGCACGCGTTGGGCATGGCGGGACCGCCGCCGCTGCTCTAGCGTCGATCCCGCCGAGAAGAAAATGAAGAAGCAAGACAACGAACAATCAACGACCCGGAGGAAACGCCAATGTCCCTGTCTTCATTCGCGCGATTGACCGGCGCCGCGGCGCTGGTCGGCCTGTCGGCCTTCACGGCGAGCGCCCAGACCTCGGGCGAGCCGATCAAGGTCGGCGCCATCGTCTCGGTCACCGGCGCCGGCGCCGGCCTCGGCGGGCCGGAGCGCAACGGCCTCCTGCTGGCCGAGAAGGAAATCAACGCCAAGGGCGGCATCAACGGCCGGCCGCTGAAGATCATCGTCGAGGACGACGCCTCCAACCCCGACACCGCGCTCAGCAAGGCCAACGACCTGGTGTTCAGCCAGAAGGTCGTGGCGCTGCTCGGGCCGTCGCTGACCGCCAGCACGGTCGCCGTCGGCGGCGTCACCCACGCCAACAAGATCCCGCAGATCGCCTTCACCGGCATCGGCCCGGCGGTCGAGCGCGAGCGCAAGTGCGTCGCCCACGTCCTGCCGCCGCAGAAGCTCAACGCGCAGGCGCTGCTGGAGTACGCCAAGAACATCAAGGCGACCAAGATCGGCGTGCTGCACGACGCCGGCTACGGCAACGTCGTGCTGGCCGAGCTGAAGCCGATGGCCGACAAGTACGGCGTCAAGCTGGTGGCGATCGAGAAGTTCGAGATCGGCGCCACCGACACCACCACGCAGGCCGCCAAGGTCAAGGCGTCCCAGCCCGACGCGATCTTCATCATCGCCACCTCGGCGACGCCGTTCCGCAACATCAAGCAGATCCAGGCGACCCAGCCGATCGTCGCGGCCATCGGCTCGTCGTCCTACGACTACGTCAACGCCATGGGCCCGGCGGCCGACAACATCGTGATCCCCGAGTTCGTGGTCGGCGAGGATCCGCTGCCGCACCAGAAGGCGTTCGTCGAGCTCTACAAGCAGACCTACAACAGCACGCCGAAGAACTACGAGGCGGCGGGCTACGACGCGGCCAACATCATCGCCGCGGCGATCAAGAAGGTCGGCCCCGACGCCGGCGGCGAGAAGCTGTGCGAGGCCATGAAGGCGCCGTACAGCGGCGTGCTCGCCAGCTACGACTTCTCGGCCGACGACATGACCGGCATCCCGGTCGGCAGCTACATCTACTCGAAGCTGGTCGGCGGCAAGTACACGCGCACGCCGTTCCGCGTCACCCAGTGACATCCGGAGCTGCCGCGGGAGCCGACTGCTCCCGCGGCGACCCCGCGTTCCCCGGACCACCATGACCCTCAGCCTCGTCCTGCAGGCGATCTTCGCCGGCGTCACGAACGGCATCGTCTATGCCCTGGTCGGCATGGGCCTGTCCGCGATCTTCAAGGGCAGCCGCGTGATCAACGCGATGCAGGGCGAGTTCAGCGTCGTCGGCGCGATGACGACGGTGCTGCTGCTGACAAAGGCCGGCTGGCCCTACCCGACCGCGATCGCCGCCGGCGCTCTGGCCGGGGCCCTGCTCGGTGCCGGGCTCGAACTCGCCTTCGTCCGCCACATGGCGCGCAAGAACGCCAGCGAGGACAGCTTCCTGCTGCTGACCATCGGCCTGGCACTGACCCTGTCGGCCGGCACCCTGTTCTTCGTCGGCCGCGACGGCTACCTGCTGCCGACGTTCGGCGACGGCGTGCTGATCGTGCTCGACGCGGTGATCCAGTTCCACGCCCTGTGGCTGATCGCCATCGGCATCGCCGCGACGCTGCTGCTGCGTGCCTTCTTCCACCGCACCTCGGTCGGCCTGTCGATGATGGCGGCGTCGATCGACGCCGACGGCGCCGCCACCACCGGCATCAACGTCGCGCGGATGCGCACCTACACCTTCTTCCTCGGCGGCCTGCTCGGCGCGCTGGGCGGCATCCTGGTGACGCCGCTGGTCGCGGTCGACTACCAGCTCGGCCTCAACCTGACGCTCAAGGGCTTCGCCGCCGCCGTGCTGGGCGGCCTGACCAACCCGCTGGGCGCCGCGGTCGGCGGCCTGACGCTGGGCCTCGTCGAGTCGCTGGCGATCATCGGCATCTCGTCGAGCTACAAGGACGTCGTGGCGTTCACCGTGCTGATCGTGATCATGATCCTGATGCCCAACGGCATCCTCGGCCGCGCCGGCCGGCGGGGAGGCTGAGCCCATGACCTCGTCCCGGCTCTCCCTCGGCCTCGCCCTCGTCGTCTGGGCGGTGCTGCCCTTCGTGGTGCCGCGCCACGTCGCCGACCTGCTGGTCTTCACCGGCATCTACACCATCGCCGGCCTGGGCATCGGCCTGCTGCTCGGCCATTGCGGCATCGTCAACCTGGCGCAGGCCACCTTCTACGGCATCGGCGCCTATGCCAGCGCCTACTGCACGGTGATGCTGCACCTGCCGGCGCTGACCGGGTTCGCGCTGGGCGCGGCGCTGAGCATGGCGCTGGCCTGGCTGATCGGCCGGCCGATCCTGCGCCTCACGGGCTACTTCCTGGCGCTCGGCACGCTGGCGCTGTCGGCGATCGCCAGCGCCCTGTTCTTCGAGTGGGACTGGCTGACCGGCGGCACGCTCGGCATCGGCGGCATCCCCAAGCTCGACCTGCTGGGCTTCGTGCTCGACCGGCCGTCGCGCTACTACTTCCTGGTCTGGATCGTGGCCTTCGCCTGCATGGCGGTGGCCGCCAACCTGGTCGACAGCCGCACCGGCCTGATGCTGCGGGCGATGCGCGACTCGAGCACCGCGGCGGCCGCGCTCTCGGTCGACCTGCAGTCGCTCCGCACCCGCGTGTTCGTGGTCTGCGCCCTGTTCGGCAGCCTCGCCGGCAGCCTGTTCGCCCACCACGCCTCGTTCGTCAGCACCCAGAGCTTCACCGTCGACCGCTCGATCAACTTCCTGCTGATCCCGGTGATCGGCGGCGCGACCTCGATCCCCGGTATCGTGGTCGGCGCCCTGTTCATCACCTTCCTGCCCGAGTTCCTGAGCAAGCTGGGCGATTTCCACCAGATCCTGTTCGGCCTCGCCCTGGTCGCGGTCGTGGTCCTGGTGCCCGACGGGCTGGTGGGCGCGCTGGTCCGGCTGCGCCGCCGGCGCGCCGCGGCGGGGAGCGGCCATGGCGACTGAACCCCTGCTCGCGCTGCGCGAGGTCGGCCACGCGTTCGGCGGCCTGTCGGTGCTGCGCTCGGTCACCTTCGACGTGCCCGAGGGCGCCATCGTCGGCCTGATCGGCCCCAACGGCTCGGGCAAGACGACGCTGTTCAACATCGTCAGCGGCTACATCCGGCCCAACATGGGCGCGGTCGTGTACCGCGGCACGCCGCTCGGCCGCGACACCATCCAGCAGCGCGGCATGGCCGGGCTGGTGCGGACCTTCCAGACGCCGCAGGTGTTCGAGCAGATGACCGTGCTCGAGAACGTCATGGTCGGCGTCACCAAGCTCACCCGCACCTCCATGGTGCAGGACCTGTTGCGCACGCCCGCGGCGCGGCGCCAGATGCGCGAGATCCGCGAGCGCGCGCTGGCCGCCTGCGAACGCTTCCAGCTCGGCGGCCTGCTCGACCTGCCGGCCGCCAGCCTGACCGCCGGCCAGCGCCGCATCCTCGAGATCGCCCGCGCCGTGGTCGGCGAGCCGCGGCTGCTGCTGCTCGACGAGCCGTCGTCCGGCCTCAACGTCCAGGAGATCGAGAACCTGCGCGAGTGGATCGTGCGGCTGAACGAGGGCGGCATGACCGTGCTGCTGGTGTCGCACGACATGGGCCTGATGACGGTCGCGCCGATGGTCCACACGCTGTACTTCGGCGAGATCATCGCCAGCGGCGACATGGCCACGATCCAGCGCGACGCCCGCGTCCGCGAAGTCTATCTCGGGGTGTGAGGCGATGCTCGAGGTCACCTCCGTCTCGGCCGGCTACGGCGCCCTCACCGTGCTGCACGACGTCTCGCTGCGGGTCGGCGACGGCGAGGCGGTGGCGCTGGTCGGCGCCAACGGCGCCGGCAAGACCACGCTGGTGCGCACCATCTGCGGCCTGATGCGGGCGCGCGGCGGCACCATCGCCAAGGGCGGTACCGACATCACCCAGCAGCCGGCCCACGACCTCGCCCGCCACGGCCTCGCCGTGGTGCTCGAGAACCGCCGCCTGTTCGGCGAACTGTCGGTGCGCGAGAACCTGGTGCTGGCGGAGACGGTCGGCCGCCGGGTGCGCAGCGCCCACCAGCGCTTCAGCTGGGACGAGGTGACGGCGCTGTTCCCGATGGTCAAGGAACGGCTCGACGCGCCGGTCGAGCTGCTGAGCGGCGGCCAGCAGCAGATGGTGGCGATCGCCCGCGCCCTGCTGCTGCAACCCGACCTGCTGATCATGGACGAACCCTCGACCGGGCTGGCACCCAAGGTGGTCAAGGACATCCTGCTGGTCATCAAGGCGCTGCGCGAGCGCGGCATGGGCCTGCTGCTGATCGAGCAGAACGTCGGCATCGCCGCCGAGATCACCGACCGCGCCTACGTCATGGCGCTCGGCCGCATCGTCCACGAGGTGCCGGCCGGCCAGTGGTCGTCGTTCCTGGGCGACGAGCGTCTCGTGAAGGCCTACCTCGGATGACCGCGTCCCTCGCCCGCGTCGGCATCCTCGGCTTCGGCCGCATCGGCCGCGCCGTCGCCGCCAACCTGGCGGGGGCGGGCCACCCGGTCGCCACCCTCGACCGCCCGTCGACCCGCGATTTCGACGGCCCGCGCCGGGCCGACGCCGCGTCGCTGGCCGCGGCCAGCGACGTCGTGGTCTCGGCGCTGGCCAGCGAGGCGCAGATGGAGGACGCCTTCCTCGGCCCGGGCGGACTCGCGGCCGGCGCGCACGATGGCCTCGTCGTGATCGAGATGGGGACCTTCCCGGTGGCGCTGAAGCGGCGGCTGGCCGACGCGCTGGCGGCGCGCGGCGCGGCCATGCTCGACGTGCCGATCAGCGGCACCGCGCCGGTGGTGGCGAAGCGCGAGGCGATGCTGTTCGTGAGCGGCGACGACGCCACCATCGAGCGGGTCGCGCCGGTGCTCGACGCGATCTCGACGCGGCAATGCCGGGTCGGACCGTTCGGCGCCGGCATGACCACCAAGCTGGTGGCCAACTTCCTGGTCATCGCCAACTCGCTGGCGGTCGGCGAGGCGATGGCGATGGGCACCGCCGCCGGGCTCGACCCGCACAAGATCGTCGAGGCGATCGGGCCGAGCTTCGCCGGCTCGCCGGTGTTCTCCTTCCGCGCCCCGATCATGGCCGAGCGCCGCTACCAGCCGGCGCCCGGCCCGGCGCGCATCATGTGGAAGGACCTGCAGTACATCCGGGCCGAGGCCGAGGCGGCGGGCCTGCCGGCGCCGCTGCTCAAGGTGGCGCTGGCGTGGTACGGCCGCCTGGTCGAGCAGGGCCGCGCCGAGGACGAGAGTTCCTCGATCTACGAACTGCTGCGGCAGCCCACCGGTCCCTGACGCAACCTCGCCCACGGGTTCGTGACTTGGGCGTGTGCGAGCGCCCGGCTCAGGATGGTCGCTCCACGCACCGGGAGCCGGGAGGAGAGACATGGGCAATCGCAACATCGCGGTGGCTGTCGCCATCGCCGTGACGCTGGCGACGGCGGGCGCGGCGCAGGCGCAGCAGGCGCCGCCGCAGTTTCCCGACATGACGTTCTTCGTGACCAGCGAGAGCGGCCCGCAGGGCGCCAACTTCGGCGGCCTCGAGGGCGCCGACCGCCACTGCCAGGCGCTGGCGACCAGGGCCGGCGCGGGGGCGAAGACCTGGCGGGCCTACCTCAGCACCCAGGCCGTCAACGGCGCCACCGCGGTCAACGCCCGCGACCGCATCGGCAAGGGTCCATGGGTCAACCCGAACGGCGTGACGATCGCCACCAGCGTCGAGGACCTGCACTCGCCCAACAACAAGCTCACCGCCGCGTCGCTGGTCGCCGAGAACGGCAAGCTGATCCCCAGCCGCCTCTACACCGTGAACCAGCACGACATCCTGACCGGCACCCAGGCCGACGGCACGGCGTTCCCGCCGGACAAGGACATGACCTGCGGCAACTGGACCAAGGGCGGCGCCGAGGGCAGCGCCATGGTCGGCCACGGCGACCGCATGGGCCTGCGCGACGACGACGCCTCGAAGTCGTGGAACACCTCGCACCCGTCGCGCGGCTGCGATGCCAAGGCCCTGGTCGCGACCGGCGGCGCCGGCCTGCTCTACTGCTTCGCGGCCAATTGAACAAAGCCCGCCATCCCGACCGCAGCGCAGCGGAGCGGAGGGACCTTCTTCCACGACTTGCCGGCAAGTCGCCGAGACAGGGTCTCTCCGCTCGGGACTTCGCCCCGCGGTCGAGATGACGGTGTTCTAGATCAGGACTCGACCTTCACGTTGGCGGTCTTGATCACCTTTTCCCACTTCTCGATCTCGTCGCGCAGGAACTTGGCCGAATCGGCCGGCGTCGCGCCGACCGGGATCAGGGCCTGCTCGGCCATGCGCTTGCGCAGGGCCTCGTCCTTGACCGCCCCGGAGACCTCCGACTGGAGCTTGTTCACGATCTCGGCCGGCGTGCCGGCCGGCGCCATGAACATCACCCAGCTCGAGGATTCGATCAGCGGACCGCCCGCCTCGACGATGGTCGGCACTTCCTCGACGCCCGGCACGCGTTCCTTGGACAGCATGCACAGCGCGCGGATCTTGCCCGCCCGGACCTGCGACATCAGCCCGATCGGCACGTCCAGCAGCATCTGGATGTTGCCGGCCATCAGGTCGGCCAGCGCCGGCGCGGTGCCCTTGTAGGGCACGTGGACCATGTCGATGCCGGCGACCTGCTTGATCAGCTCGCTGGTCAGGTGCGCCGCCGCGCCGACCCCCGACGAGCCGAACGAGATCTTGCCCGGGTTGGCCTTGGCGTAGGCGATGAACTCCTTGACGTTGGTGACCGGCAGGGCGTTGGTCACCGTCATGATCAGCGGCGCCACGGCGACCAGCGAGATCGGCGTGAATCCCTTCTCGGGATCGAACTTCAGCTTGCCGGCGTACAGCGTCTTGTTGGCGGCGTGAGCGGCGATCACGGTCAGGAATGTGTAGCCGTCCGGCGGGGCGTTCGCGACCATCTCGGCGCCGATCAGCGAATTGGCGCCGGGCTTGTTCTCGACCACGAACGACTGGCCGACGTTCATCTTCTCGAGCGTCAGGCGGGTGACCGAGTCGGTCAGCCCGCCCGGCGTGTAGGGCACGACCCAGCGGATCGGCTTGGCCGGCCAGGCCTGGGCCTCGGCCGGTGACGGTACCGCGAGGCCCGGCGCGAGCGCGGCGGCGCCGGCCGCGGCCAGCAGGTGTCGGCGATTGAGCGTGGTCATTCTTCGTTGCTCCCTGTGGTGGTCGTTCAGTCGAGGTCGAGGCCGTCCATGCCGGCGTTCCGGCGCGCCTTCTTCGCCAGCTCGGTCAGCACCTTGCCGGCCTGGTAGGGGTCCATGACCTGCTCGGCCATCGGACCCTTGTGCCAGCCCTCGGCGACGGCGAACTGGCCGTTGCCGGCCTGGAACACGCGGCCGGTGATCTCGCGGCTCTGCTCGCTCACCAGCCAGGTCGCGACCGGCGCGATCCACTTCGGGTCGCGGCGCTTCTTGTCCTCGTCGGAGTAGCTGCGCAGGTCCTCGGTCATGCGCGTGAACGCGGACGGCGAGATCGAGTTGACGGTGATGCCGTAGCGGCCGAGCTCGCGCGCGGCGATCACCGTGAAGGCGGCGATGCCGGCCTTGGCGGCGCCGTAGTTGGTCTGGCCGATGTTGCCGTAGATGCCGGAGACCGAGGTCGTGGTGACGATGCGCGCATCGACCGGGCCGCCCTTCAGCTTGGCCTGGTCGCGCCAGTAGGCGGCGGCGTGCCGGGCCGGCGCGAAGGTGCCCTTGAGGTGGACCTTGATGACGGCGTCCCACTCCTCCTCGCTCATGTTGACCAGCATTCGGTCGCGCAGGATGCCGGCGTTCAGCACCACCGCGTCGAGCTTGCCGAAGGCCGAGACGGCCTGGTCGATCATGCGCTTGGCGCCGTTCCAGTCCGAGACGTCGTCGCCGTTGGCGACCGCCTCGCCGCCCATCGCCTTGATCTCGTTGACCACCTGCTGGGCCGGCCCGACGTCGTGGCCCTGCCCGGCGCGGTCGCCGCCCAAGTCGTTGACCACCACCTTGGCGCCGTGCTCGGCCAGCATCAGGCAGTGTTCGCGGCCGACGCCGCGCGCCCCGCCGGTCACGATCGCGACCCGGCCCTCGCACAATCTCGCCATTGCTCCCTCCCGTTTCTGGCGTGCCTGAAGGCGATTTCCTGCGCTAGTCTGGCCCCCCAAGCAAGGAGGAACGCCATGGACACGCTGCCGCTCGTCGCCCCCGACCAGGTCGGGCTTTCCGCAGCGCGGCTCGATCGCGTCCGGCACTGGATGAAGGGCTGGGTCGACAGCGGCCGCCTCGCCGGCATGGTTGTGGCGGTGATGCGCCGCGGCGAGGTCGCCTTCGCCGAGACCATGGGCAAGGCCGACGTCGAGCGCGGCAAGGCGATGCGGCCGGACTCGATCTTCCGCATCTACTCCATGACCAAGCCGCTGACCTCGGTGGCGATCATGATGCTGTACGAGGAAGGCCGCTTCCAGCTCGACGACCCGATCTCGCGCTTCATCCCCGCCTTCGCCGGCACGCGCGTCGCCGTCGGCGGCAGCCGCGGCAAGATCGAGACGGTCCCGGCCGAGCGCGAGATCACCTTCCGCGACCTGCTGACCCATACCTCGGGCCTGACCTACAGCTTCATGGAGAGCAACCCGGTCGACGCGATGTACCGCGACAGGAATGCCGGCGTCGATTTCCAGACCGCGACCACCAGCCTCAAGGACCTGGTCGAGCGGCTGGCGACCTTCCCGCTGATCGCGCAGCCCGGCAAGGCGTGGAACTACAGCGTCGCCACCGACGTGCTCGGCTACCTCGTCGAGGTGATCTCGGGCCAGCCGTTCGAGGTCTACCTCAAGCAGAAGGTGATCGACCCGCTCGGCATGACCGACACCGACTTCCACGTCCCGGCCGCCAAGCACGACCGCTTCACCGCCAACTACCAGGCCGGTCCCGGCGGCAAGCTGCAGGTGATCGACGATCCGACCAAGAGCCGATACCTCGCGCCGCGCAGCGTCAACTCGGGCGGCGGCGGCCTGGTCTCGACCGCGGCCGACTACCTGCGCTTCTGCCGCTTCATGCTCAACAAGGGCGAGCTCGGTGGCGCCCGCCTGCTCGGCCGCAAGACCGTCGAGCTGATGACGTCGAACCACCTCAAGGGCGACATGGCCGACATGGGCATGCCGCGCTTCTCGGAGTCGACCTACTACGGGATCGGCTTCGGCCTCGGATTCTCGGTCACCCTCGACCCGGCCAAGGCGCAGATCCTCGGCAGCCCCGGCGAGTACGCGTGGGGCGGCGCCGCCTCGACCGCCTTCTGGTGCGACCCGGCCGAGGACATGGCGGTGGTGCTGCTGACCCAGCTGATGCCGTCGTCGACCTACCCGATCCGCCGCGAACTGCGGGTGCTGACGTACCAGGCGATCGTCGACTGAAGGGGGACACGACAGCCATGCGCAACACCGGTCCTCTCAAGGTCACGAAGCTGCACCCGCTGTTCGGCGCGGAGATCAGCGGCATCGACATCACGCGGCCCCTGTCGGCGCGCGAGTTCGGTCCGATCCGCGCCGCCTTCGAGGAGCACTCCGTCCTGCTGTTCCGCGACCAGCCGATGGACGACGACAAGCAGGTCGCGTTCAGCGAGCTGTTCGGACCGCTGGAGACGACGCTCAGCGCCAACCCGGCGGCGGGCACCAAGTTCCAGCGCCAGTCGAACCTCGACATCATGACCGGCGAGCCGATCCCGCCCGACGACATGCGCATGATCTACCAGAAGGCGAACTACTTTTGGCACTCGGACTCGTCGTTCAAGCGCATCCCGTCGCTGTGCTCGGTGCTGACCGCGCGCATCTGCCCGCCCGAGGGCGGCAACACCGAGTTCCTGTCGATGCGCGCGGCGTGGGACGCCCTGCCGCCGGCGCTGCAGGCGACGGTCTCGCCGCTGATCGCCGAGCACGCGCTCGAGCATTCGCGCAACCGCGTCCAGAAGGGCATCCTCAGCGCCAAGGCGCTGGCCGAACTGCCGCCGGTCAAGCAGCGGCTCTACCAGGACAACCCGATCAACGGCCGCCGCGCCCTGTTCATCGGCGCCCATGCCGGTCACATCGTCGGCTGGCCGCGGCCGATCGGCGAGGCCATCCTGTACGAGCTGTCGCAGCGCGCCGACCAGCCCGAGTACCGGCTGTCGCACGCCTGGCGCGAGGGCGACGTCATCGTGTGGGACAACCGCGCGGTGCTGCACCGCGCCACCTACTACGACGCGGTCAAGCACAAGCGCCTGATGCAGCGCACCACCATCAGCGGCGAGCAGCCGACCGTCGCGCAATAGCCGATGGCGGCGACCGCGTCGGCACCCCCGCCCCCCGTCGACGGCATGCCGCCCGGCTGGCCGCGCCGCCTCGCGGTCGCGACCATCACCATCGGGCTGATGATGTCGGTGCTCAGCAACTCGATGACCAACCTCGCCCTGCCCTACATCGCGCAGGACCTGGGCATCACCGCCGAGAGCTCGATCTGGATCGTCAACGCCACCCAGATCGCGACGATCGTGTCGCTGCTGCCGATCGCGGCGCTGGCCGACATCGTCGGCTACCGCCACGTCTACCGCTTCGGCCTGGTGCTGTTCTCGCTCGCCTCGATCGGCTGCGCGCTGGCGCCGTCGCTGCCGTGGCTGCTGGTCGGGCGCACCCTGCAGGGGCTGGGCAGCGCCGCCGTGATGTCGGTGCAGCCGGCGCTGGTGCGCGCCATCTACCCGCGCGCCCAGCTCGGCCGCGGGCTCGGCTTCAACACCACGGTGGTCGCGACCTCGCTCGCCGCCGGCCCGTCGGTCGGGGCCGCGCTGCTGTCGGTCGCGCCGTGGCCGTACCTGTTCTACGTCTACGTCCCGCTCGGCCTCGTCTCGTTCGCGCTGGCCGAGCGCTTCCTGCCGCACACCACCCATACCCACCGGCCGTTCGACTGGACCTCGGCGGCGCTGTCGGGCGCGACCTTCGGCCTGCTGATCTTCGGCATCGACGGGCTGGCGCACGGCCATCACCACCTGCAGATCCTGTCCGAGCTGGCCGCCGCCGCGGTGCTCGGCACCGTGTTCGTGCGCCGCCAGCTGCGGCTCGCCGACCCGATGATGCCGGTCGACATCTTCCGCCGCCCGGTGTTCGCGCTGTCGATCTCGGCCTCGACCTGCACCTTCACGGCGCAGGGCCTGGCCTTCGTCAGCCTGCCGTTCTTCTTCCACACCGTGCTCGGCCGCGACGCCACCAGCACCGGCCTGCTGCTGACCGCGTGGCCCTTGGCGCTGGCCTGCATCGCGCCGATCGCCGGCCGGCTGGCCGACCGCCACCATGCCGGGCTGCTGGGCGCGATCGGCCTGACCTCGATGACCGTCGGCCTGCTGCTGACGGCGCTGCTGCCCGAGAACCCGTCGAGCCCGGACATCATGTGGCGGCTGGTGCTGTGCGGCGCCGGCTTCGGCATCTTCGCCTCGCCCAACAACCGGCTGATGATGAACGCGGTGCCGCGCGAGCGCTCGGGCAGCGCCGGCGGCATCATCGCCACGGCGCGCACGCTCGGCCAGACGATGGGCGCGGCGCTGGTCGCGGTGGTGTTCGGCGCCTTCGACTTCTCGGGTGGCGGCGCGCCCGAGGCGGCGCGGGCCGCGATCTGGCTGGCCTGCGGCTTCGCCGCCACCGCGCTGGTGGTCGGCGGCCTGCGGCTGCGGCACTGACATGAGCCGCCGGCTGCGCCTGCTCGCCGCGCTGGCCCTCGGGCTGGCGATCGTCGGCTCGTTCCTCGGCCTCGGCTCGCGGCTGTCGGCATGGGCGGTCGACCTCGGCCGCTTCCTCGCCGCCTCGACCGAGGTGCCGAACTGGCTGCTCGGCCTGTTCGCGCTCTGCGCCTGCATCGTCGCCGGCTGGCTGGGCGCCTCGCTGCGGCCCGAGCGGGCGCGGCCGCGCCGCGCCCCGATCCGCGGCCAGGACTCGTTCTTCAACATCCGCTGGCGCTGGTCGTACGACGACAGCGGCGCGGTCCGCGACCTCGTCCCGCACTGCCAGCGCTGCGACCACCGGCTGGTGCTGCAGGACCTCGACCACCGCCACCGGGTCGGCCGCTACGAGTGCCGCTGCGAGCGCTGCGGCGCGGTCGCCTGCGAGATCGATTGCCCGGTCGACGAGTTCCAGGGTCGCGTGCTTCAACGTATCCACGAGCAGGGCGGCTAGGCGTGCCCGCAGCAGGAGGTCCCATGGCTGACACGGTGAACATCGGCATTCTGTTCTTTCCCCGGGTGACGCAACTCGACGCCACCGGCCCCGCCCAGGTGCTGTCGCGGGTGCCCGGCGCGAAGATGCACATCGTCTGGAAGACGCGCGACCCGGTGCCCACCGACTCGGGCTTCTCGGTGGTGCCGACCACGACCTTCGCCGATTGCCCGCAGCTCGACGTCATCTGCGTGCCCGGCGGCGCCGGCCAGATCGACCTGATGAACGACCAGGAAACGCTCGACTTCCTGCGCCGCCAGGCGCCGGGCGCGCGCTACGTCACCTCGGTCTGCACCGGCTCGCTGGTGCTGGCCGCGGCCGGGCTGCTCAAGGGCTACCGCTCGGCCTGCCACTGGGCGGCGCGCGAGCACCTCAGGGCGTTCGGCGCGATCCCGGTGGCCGAGCGCGTGGTCCGCGACCGCAACCGCATTTCCGGCGGCGGCGTCACCGCCGGCATCGATTTCGGCCTCGCCCTGCTGGCCGAGCTGGCCGGCGAGGACGCCGCCCGGTCGGTCCAGCTGATGATGGAGTACGACCCCCAGCCGCCGTTCGACTCGGGCTCGCCCGAGAAGGCCGGGCCGGAACGCGTCGGCAAGCTGCTGGCGGCGATCAAGCCGATGCTCGAGACCCGCGAGGCCGCCAACAAGGCGGCCGCCGCGCGCCTCGGCTGATCCCCCTCAGCGCTTCGGCGCCGAGAAGTCCTGGCCGGCGATCGGCAGGCGGTTCACCAGATCGGCCGGGATCTGCAGGTTGTTCTGCAGCGCGTAGGCCGGGTTGGTGGCCATCCAGTCGTCGAGGTTGATGGTCTGGTAGTCGCCGGCGTTGAACACGATCAGGACCTCCATCGGCTGGTCCTTCGACGGGTTCTTGAGCGCGTGGCCATAGCCCTTCGGCACGTAGCCGACGTCGCCCGGGTCGAGCTTGCTGATGCTGGCCTGCCCCTGCGAGGCGAACACGGTGAGTTCCATCGTGCCGCTCAGCACGAACTGCCACTCGTCGGCGTTGGGATGCCAGTGCAGGCCGCGCATCGCGCCCGGCTCGAGCCGGATGATCGCGCCGGTCATGTTGAAGCTGGCCGGGAACTCGCGGGCCGAGACCAGGCGCAGCGTGCTGCCGGTCAGCACCGATACCGGCTTCTGCGACCCCAGCTGGTAGACGTGGCTCTGGGCCAGCGGCGGCGTGCCGGCGGCGCGCGGCCGGGCCTCGCCGATCGGCGGCACGGTGCGGTCGAACTTCGAGATGTAGACCTGCTTCTTCGGCAGCAGCTCGACCTGCTGCGGCGTCCAGCCGAGGTACTCGGTCAGCATCGACATCGGCGTGTTGGCGATCCAGTCGGTGATGCTGAAGGTCGACTGCTCGGTGAACTCGCCGTTGTTGAACACCAGGATGAACTTGGTGCCGTTGGGGCCGAGTCCCTCGATGCTGTGGCCCCAGCCCTTCGGGAAGTACCAGATGCCGCCGGCATCGACGTCGGCGACCTGGACCTGGCCCCACGGGCTGGTGAGCGTGATGCGCGACCGGCCCTCGATGACGTAGGCCCACTCGGCTGCCTCGGCGTGCCAGTGCAACTCGCGGATCGCGCCCGCCTCGAGCGTCATGTAGACGCCGGCGATGTTCTTGCTGACCGGGAAGTTGTAGGTGCCGGCCTGGCGCGCCGCGCCGCCGTCGTACTGCGTCATCGGCACCTTGCTGAGGGCGAACGAGAAGGCCGGCAGGCCCTTGCCCCACTGCGTGTCGGCCAGCGAGCGGGCCTGCTCGATCTGCGCCGTCGACGGCCGTTCCGGCGGCGTCCGCGGGTCGGGGCGGACGGCGCCGCCGGCCTGCGCCCAGGACGTGCCGCCGAGGGCGAGGGCGAGGCCCGCCACGGACAGGACGCTCAACACCAATCGCTTCATTCTCCGCTCCGATCTCGGGCCACCCCTGCGGCCCTGCCCTTCCATTGCGCACGCAGGCTGCACTGACGATGTGAGAAACTGCCACGCCCCGAAACACTCAGGGATTCCGAAGATTTATTTGATACAAGCCGGTGGGTGGGATGGACCCGGCGGCTGGACGACACTGCGCACGGGAGAATCCTCGTGTTTTCATTCCGCGTTTCCGCTCGTGCCCTGCTGACCGCGCTCGCGGCGACCGCCTCGCTGGCGGCGAGCGGCGCGTCGGCCCAGGTCTTCTCGTATCGCTGGACCGAGGCGCCACCGGCCGAGGTCGTGCAGCCGGGCGACGTCCGCGACGCCCTGGTCTGGACCGGCCATCTCGATCCCACCCAGCGCGTCGGCGCCGAGGCCGTCGAGAAGGCCAAGCGCGACTGGCAGAAGGCCCGGGGCCTCGTCCAGACCGGCAAGCTCGACGAGGAACAGACCCGGCAGCTGATGGGCGAGGCGCTCAGGGAGCGCGATGCGCTGGGCTGGTCGGTGATGCGCGATCCCGCGGTCGGGATCGCCGTCGGCGTGCCGGCGCGCCTCGTGACCTTCGGCCCGCCGCGCTTCGACGGCTCCGCCCTCGTCTACCGCGGCACCGGCGAAGTCACCCAGACCGTCAGCGTCCACCTCGGCACGCCCAACTGCCGCAGCATGAACGCGGTGTTCGCCCGCCTGACCCCGCGCGCCTCCTACAAGGCCCGCGGCGACAACTTCGTGGTCGCCCAGATCCGCCAGGCCGACTCGGTCACCTTCCTGAAGATGGTGTGCCACCACAACGGCATGGTCGCCTCGGAGATCAGCGCGCCGCTCGAGCTGGCGGCGCGGAACCCGGGCCTGTTCGCCGCCATGGCCAACAGCCTCGCCATGCTGCGCACGCCCGACCCGACGGTGCGGCCCAAGCCGCGGGTCGAGGACCTGCCGCTGGCCCCCGGCAGCTTCTCCGACGAGCTCACCGACCGGCCGGCGTCGAAGCCGAAATCGGTCAAGGCCTCGACGATCAACGAGTCCGGCCACACCGGCGCGCTCAAGATGGCGCTGCGCGAGGGGCCGGAGATGCGCGTCGAGGAGATCTTCGAGAAGGTCTCGGGCGCGGTCTACGTCGTCAAGGCGGACAGGCGCATGGGCTCGGCGGTGGCGATCAGCGACAACGAGCTGCTGACCAACTGCCACGTCGTCGACGACCTCGCCGAGGTCAAGCTGGCGCGGGCCAGGACCGAGATGTCGGCCCAAGTGGTGTCGCGCAACGTCGATGCCGACCGCTGCGTGCTGCGCACCGCCGGCAAGCTGCCGAGCTGGGTCAGGGTCCGCCCCTACGACGACATCAAGGTCGGCGAGAAGGCGATCACGATCGGCACGCCGCAAGGTCTTGAGCTGACCGCGGCGGAAGGCATCGTGTCGTCGAAGCGCCTGTACAACAACACCCGGGTCATCCAGACCTCGGCGCCGATCTCGCAGGGCTCGTCGGGCGGCGGCCTGTTCGACTCCCGGGGCCACCTGCTCGGCATCACGACCTTCTACTTCAGGGCCGGCCAGAACCTGAACTTCGCGGTCGCGGCCGAGGAATACGCCGGCAACCGCGAGGAGTCCGCCGCCCGCTGAGGGCGGCGACCCCTTCTTTCCCCTCCGGCCGCCGCGTCAGCGGCCGCCCAGCACCCGCCGCGCGATCACCATGCGGTGCACTTCCGACGGACCCTCGTAGACCCGCATGGTGCGGACCTTCTGGGCCAGCCACGACAGCGGCAGTTCCTGGGTCACGCCCATCGCGCCGAACGCCTGCTGGGCGTGGTCGATCACCTCGGTCGCCATCTCGGTGGCGTAGACCTTGATCATCGACGCTTCCATGCGCACGTCGCGGCCCTCGTCCTGCTTCACCGCCGCGTCCATCACCATCAGGCGGCAGGCGTGCAGCTTGGTGGCGGCGTCCGCGATCCACCACTGGACGGCCTGGCGGTCGGCCAGCTTCTGGCCGAAGGTGACGCGCTGGTTGGCGTGCTCGACCAGCATGTCGAGGGCGCGCTGCGCCATGCCGATGCACCACGCGCCCATCTGCAGGCGGCGCACCGTGAGGCGCAGCTGCATCGGCGCGAAGCCGGCGCCGATCCGGCCCAGCACCTGGCTCTCGTGGACGCGGCAATCCTCGAACACGACCTCGTAGGTGCGCTGGCCGGCCAGCATCGGTATGGCGCGGGCGACGACCAGGCCCGGCGTGCCCTTGTCGACCAGGAAGGCGGTGATGCCGCCGCGGGCGCCGAGGTTGGCGTCGGTCACCGCCATGACGATGGTGAAGTCGGCCTTGGCGATGCGGCTGATCCAGATCTTGCGGCCGTTGATGACCCAGTGGTCGCCGTCCTTGACCGCGCGCGTCTTCATGCCGGCGGGGTCGCCGCCCGCGCCCGGCTCGGAGATGGCGATCGCCGACACCGTCTCGCCGGCGGCGTAGGGCTCGAGGTACTTCTTGCGCTGCTCCGGCGTCACCGTCGCCAGCATCATGTGCAGGTTGGGCGAGTCGGGCGGGAAGGTGAACGGCACCGAGGTGTAGCCCAGCTCCTCGTTGACGCCGACCAGCGCGACCGCCGGCAGGTTGGCGCCGCCCGCCTCCTCCGGCACGTCGAGCGCCCACAGGCCGAGGTCCTTGCACTGCTTGAACAGCCGCGCGTTCTCCTCGTCGCTGAGCGCCGCTGGCTGGCCGTTGGCGAAGCGCTCGAGGATGTTCTTCTCGAGCGGCATCAGCTCGTTGCGCACGAACTTCTTCACCAGCTCGCGCAGCATCTGGTGTTCTTCGTTGACCTGGTACATGCCGCTCTCTCCTATGGCTTCCCGATACCCTTGTTCACGAATTCCAGCGTGTGCGTCCGGCCGACGTCGAGGCCGGGCGGCAGCACGCCGACCGCGACCATCGACTCGTAGAACGCCTGCCAGCGCGCGTCCGCCATCGCGCCGATGCCGCCCGCCAGCGCGTCGCCCGACATCACGATGCCGCGCTGGTTCAGCACCCTGATCGCGTAGTCGATACGCTCGTCGGTC
Source organism: uncultured Reyranella sp. (assembly GCA_964420105.1). Lineage (GTDB taxonomy): Bacteria > Pseudomonadota > Alphaproteobacteria > Reyranellales > Reyranellaceae > Reyranella. Next base: position 61,956 of record CAYQRL010000010.1, on the reverse strand, counting down.
TGTTCCGGATTGGCCTGCTTGATCAGCGCGTTGGCCGCCGCGATCGCGGGGCCGCCCTTGAGGTACTGCGACCAGCCCTCGAGCGTGGCGTCGACGAAGCGCTGCAGCAGGTCCTTCTTCTCGGTCGCGAGGCGGCGCGAGGTCGCGATCGTGGTCTGGTAGGCGCTGAAGCCGGCGTCGGCGATCAGCAGCACCACCGGCGCGCGCCCGGTCTCGCGCTCGATCGAGAACGGCTCCGACGACAGGAAGCCCTGCTGCACGGCGTTGCGGTCGGCGAGGAACGGCGCGAGGTTGAAGGTGTAGGGCCGCAGCTGGCTGTCGGACAGGCCGTACTTGCGGCGCAGGAACGGCCAGTAGGTCACGCGGCCGCCGCTGCCGATCAGCAGGGTGCGGCCCTTGAGATCCTCGAAGCCGGCGAAGCCGGTGTCGGGGTGGCCGATCAGGACCTGCGGGTCCTTCTGGAAGATCGCCGCCACGGTCAGGAACGGCGCCTCGGCGCGCACGAAGGTGAAGGCCTCGAAGCTGTTCGACATCACCATGTCGACGCGGCCGGCGAGCAGCAGCTGGCTGATGTTGAGGTTCGGCCCGCCCTGCCGGATGTCGGCGTCGATGCCGGCCTTGCGGTAGAGGCCGGCGGCCAGCGCCTGATAGAAGCCGCCGTGCTCGGCCTGGGCGCGCCAGTCGGTCTGGAAGCTCAGCCTGTCGAGCACCTGCGCCGAGGCCGGGCGCGACAGCGACACCAGCAGCGGCCCGCCCAGCGCGAGGCCGGCGGCGCCGCGCAGGGCGGCGCGTCGGTCGAGGCGGAAGGCCCGTCGGGTCATGTCGTCACGTTCCTTTCCGCCAATCGAACAGCAGCGCCATGTACTCGTGCAGCGCGGCGGCGGAGGTGCCCATCGAGCCCACGGTCGGCAGCCAGTTCTCCCACAGCGGCCGCGCCTGCGGCGGCGGGCTCCAGTCGGTGGCGAGGCCGGTGACGTTGAGGCCGGCCTCCTGCGCCAGCTGCAGCGCGCGCGGCATGTGCACCGCCGAGGTCACCAGCGCGACGCGCGCGTCACCGACCATCCGGCGCACGTTGCGGACGTTCTCGCGGGTGTTGCGCGAGTCGCCTTCCGACACGATCGCGCCGGTCGGCACGCCGAGGTCGACGAGGAAACGGCGCATGCCCTCGGCCTCGGTGATCGCCGGGTCGGACGGCCGGTCGAGCAGCGAGCCGCCGCTGACGATGATGCGGGGGGCGGCGCCGCGGTGGAACAGGCGCGCGGCGTACCAGACGCGGTCGGCGGCGTCGGTGAGGTCGGGATCGGGCACCTCCGGCGGCACCGCCGGCGCGATGCCGCCGCCGAGCACGACGATGGCGTCGTAGCAGCACGGCAACGCCCCCGCGGTGTCGCGGCGCGCCCGCGCCTCCAGCGGCACGACCAGCGCCGCCGCCACCGGCGGCAGCGACAGCACGATGGTCTGCGCCACCACGAGCCCCGCCACCCAGGCGCCGAGGCGACGCCAGCCGATCGCGGCGAGCAGCAGCGCCAGCAGCACGCCGGCGGCCAGCGAGGCCGGGGGCAGCACCACGTTCGACAGGAACTTGAGGAGGGAGAAGAAATCCATGGGGGACGCGCCCCCATTCTAGACCGGCGACGGCCCGGGCGAGAAACCCGCCGCAGCCGCTGTGCGGACGCGCCTGCGCGCCCGCCGTGACGTCAGGGCCGTGCCCTCAAACGAGAAGGGCGGGCCCGGCTTGCGCCGGGACCCGCCCGATCCTGTCCCGTCGCGAGACGACAGGAATCAGATCGCTTCCTTCAGATCCTTGGCGACGCGGAAGGCAACCTTCTTCGACGCCTTGATCTTGATGGCCTCGCCGGTCGCCGGGTTGCGGCCCATGCGCGCCGGACGGGCGCGAACCTGGAGGATGCCGAGGCCCGTGATGCGGACCTTGTTGCCCTTCTTGAGGTGCTTCACGACCAGGCCGACGAACTCGTCGAGAGCGCCGGTCGCGTCCTTCTTGGTCATGCCGGTCTTCTCGGCGAGCTCGGCAGCCACCTTCGACAGCGGAATGGTGGGAGCGGCAGTTTTTGCGGTAGCCATGATGAGGGGTCCCTTAGGTTTTTCGTTCGTCAGCGCCGACCTGACGCCCCAGGGCTAGCGTTGACGCGCCAAGGTTATCCACGAATCCATCCCCCGCAAGTCCTACGTGCACGAAAAATGTCGATTTTTGGGGCTTTTTCGGCCATTTGGAGCAGTCATCCACAGATTGCAGAGAGCGCATAGCGTGTCGAGGCCCAGCCTGATCCCCACTTTCAGCACCGCCGTGAACACCTGGCAGTGCGACGAGAACGACCATCTCAACGTCCAGTTCTACACCGAGTTCGGCCACCAGGCCTCGGCCCACCTGCTGACCGCGCTGGGCTTCGGCCCGCGGGCGCGGCGCGTCGCCGGCGTCGAGCTGAAGGTGGTCGAGGACCATGTCCGCTACCTGCGCGAGTTCCGCGTCGTCGACGCGGTCGAGGTCCGGTCGGCCCCGCTCGAGGTCGGCGAGCGCGACCTGCTCGCCTACCACGAGGTCCGCAACGCCGGCGACGGCAGCGTCGCCGCCACGGTCCGCCGCCGCCTCGCCAGCAGCCACCCCTGGCCCGAGGCGTTCCGCGCCCGCGCCGCCGCGGCGATCGTCGAGTTGCCCGCCCACGCCCAGCCGCGCAGCGTCGGCAAGCTGGCGCTGCCCGAGATCGTGCTGGCCGATGCGCCGCGGCTCGGCCTGATCGAGGTCGGCCGCAGCGTGGTGTCGCCGGCCGAGTGCGACGAGGCCGGCACCTTCCTGCCGCGCCACCAGTTCGGTCGCTACTCCGACGGCGCGCCGCTGTTGTGGAACCACCTCGGCTTCGACCGCGCCGCCATGCAGCAGCGCCAGGAAGGCTCGGTCGTGGTCGAGATGCTGAACCGCTACCGCCAGCCGCTGCGCGCCGGCGACCCGATCGTGGTGATGAGCGGGCTGGCCGCCTTCACCGACAAGGTGCTGACCTTCACGCACTTCCTGTTCGAGGCCGAGACCGGCATGCTTGCTGCTTGCGCCGAGGCGATCGGCATGAAGTTCGACCAGAAGGTCCGCAAGATCATGACCTTCAGCGCCGAGGACCAGGCCCGCATGGGCGAGCGCCGCCTGAAGCTGGCGGCCTGAGGAGAGACCGATGGACGACAGGACACGCCTCGCGGCCGGCATCGCCGCCCACCTGCAGGGCCTCGACTACGACGACAGGCGGCTGGCCGAGATCGCGGCCGAGGTCGCGATCCTGAACGACGCGGTGCGCAAGGCCGCGGCGGCGCGGCTGTCGTTCGACGACGAGCCCGCGGCCTTCGCCAGCCTGATGGAAAAGGAGGCGAAATGAACGCCGCCGACCTTGCCCCGTCCGACCTGGCGCTGCGCGACCTGTCGGAGGTCGCCGACGCCATCGCCGCCGGCACCGTGACCTCGGTCCAGGCGACCGAGGCCTGCCTCGCCCGCATCGAGGCGTGGCAGCCGCGCACCAATGCCTTCCTGCGGGTGAAGGCCGAGCGGGCGCTCGAGCAGGCCCGCGCGCTCGACCGGGAACTGGCGGCCGGCAAGCGCCGCGGCCCGCTGCACGGCGTGCCGATGGCGCACAAGGACATGTATTACCGCGCCGGCGAGATCTCGACCGGCGGCAGCGCCATCCGGCGCGACTGGATCGCGCCCACCACGGCGACCGTGCTGCAGCGGCTCGACGCCGCCGGCGTGGTCGAGCTCGGCTTCCTCAACATGGCGGAGTTCGCCGCCGGTCCGACCGGCCACAACGTCCACCACGGCCATTGCCGCAACCCGTGGGACGGCGACCGCGTCACCGGCGGCAGCTCGAGCGGCTCGGGCGCCTCGGTCGCCGCCCGCATGGTCTACGGCGCGCTGGGCTCGGACACCGGCGGCTCGATCCGCCTGCCGGCCTCGGCCTGCGGCGTCGTCGGCATGAAGGCGACCTACGGCCGGGTCAGCCGCGCCGGCGCGGTCGCGCGCTCGTGGACGCTCGACCATGTCGGGCCGCTGACCCGCACGGTGCGCGACAACGCCCGCGTGCTGGCGGCGATCGCCGGCGCCGACGTCGACGATTCGACCACCAGCGAGCGACCGGTCCCCGACTACGAGGCCGGGCTGGGGGGCGGCGTCGCCGGCCTGCGCATCGGCCTGTCGCTGCCCGAGGCGCTGGTGCCGGTCGACCCGGTGGTCGGCGCCGCCGTCGAGGCCGCCGCCGCGACGCTCGGCCGGCTCGGCGCGACGATCGTGCCGGCCAGGATGCCGGACTTCACCGCTCTCTACCGTGCCGCCGAGGTGATCGTGAAGTGCGAGGCCGCGTCGATGCACCGGCCATGGATGGAGCAGAACGCGCCCTACGCCAACCAGGTGCGGACCCGCACCGACGCCGGCTACTTCATCCCGGCGACGGCGTACATCGACGCGCTCAGGCTGCGCGCCCACTTCGTGCGCGAGTTCCTGGCGACCGCGATGGACGGCGTCGATGCGCTGGTCCTGCCGGCGATCCCGTTCCCGGTGCCGACCATCGCCGAGACCGACGTCGAGGCCTCGGGTGGCCCGGCGACGCTCGCCATGGTCGCGCGCTTCACCGGCCTGACCCGGCCGTTCAACACGCTCGGCCTGCCGGCGCTGTCGCTGCCCTGCGGTTTCGACGGCAACGGCGTGCCGATGGGCCTGCAGGTGATCGGCCGGCCGTTCGCCGAGGGCCTGCTGTACCGGATCGGCCACGCCTACCAGGGCGCCACCGACCACCACCGCCGGGTGCCGGCGTAGGGAGAGCTTCCTCCCCATGCGCAGCATGGGGAGGTGCCGGCGCTCGCGCGCAGGGAGGAAAGCGAGGGGCCGCCGTTCTTCGTCGCTAGCGACGCACGTCGAGATTCACCGTCACGTTCTTGCGCTGGGTGAAGCTGTCGAGCATGCCCTCGAGCGAGAACTCGCGGCCGATGCCGCTCTGCTTGAAGCCGCCGTACGACATGCCGGGCACCTGGCCGAGGCCCTGGTTGACCTGCACCCAGCCCGACTCGATGTCGTGCGCGGTGCGCAGGCCGGTGCCGATGTCGTGCGTCCAGACATAGGCCGCGAGGCCATAGTGGCTGTCGTTGGCCATGCGGATCGCCTCGGCCTCGTCGCTCCAGCGGATCGCCACCAGCACCGGTCCGAAGATCTCCTCGCGCGCCAGGCGCCAGTCGTTGGAACGGTCGGCGAACACCGTCGGGATGGCGTAGTAGCCCTCGCTCAGCGGGCCGGTCTTCGGCGGCAGGCCGCCGAACACCAGCTTGGCGTCGGCGCGCTTGAGGCCCTCGTCGACGTACTTGCAGACCTTGGTGAACTGCTTGTTGTTGATGATGGTGCCGATGTCGGTCGCCTCGTCGAGCGGGTCGCCGATCTTCAGCGCCGAGGTCTTCTTCTCGAGCTTGCCGAGGAACGAATCGAAGATGTCCTCGTGCAGGAACAGGCGCGAGCCGGCGGTGCAGCTCTGGCTCTGGCGGGTGAAGCGCATGGCGGCGATGATGCCGTCGACCGCCCAGTCCTCGTTGGCGTCGGGGTAGACGATCGACGGGCTCTTGCCGCCGAGCTCGAGCGACACCGGCACGATGCGCTCGGCCGCCGCGCGCATCACGATCTTGCCGACCTCGGTCGAGCCGGTGAACGACAGCTTGCGGATGCCGGGATGGTTGATCAGGGCGCCGCCGCACTCCTCGCCGAAGCCGGTCAGCACGTTGAGCACGCCCGGCGGCAGGAACTCCTGGCAGATCTCGGCCATCAGCAGCACGCCGAGCGGCGCGTCCTCGGCCGCCTTCATCACCATGGCGTTGCCGGCGCACAGGGCGGGCGCGATCTTGAGCGCGGCCAGCATGACCGGCGCGTTCCACGGGATCACCGCGCCGACCACGCCGATCGGCTCGCGCCGCGTGTACGACAGGACGTGCTCGCCGAGCGGCAGGGTCTCGCCCTTGAGCTCGCTGCCGAGGCCGCCGAAGTAGCGGAAGATGTCGGCCGTCAGGTTGGCCTCGCCGCGCGCCTGGGTGCGCAGCGCGTTGCCGGTCTCCAGCGAGATCGTGCGCGCCAGTTCCTCGGTCCGCGCCTGCAGCGCCTCGGCGATCTTGAGCAGGATCTTGCCGCGCTCGCGCGGCGCGACCTTGCGCCACTCGGCGTAGGCCTTGGTCGCGGCGGCGACGGCGCGGTCGACGTCGGCGGCGGCGCCGCGCGGGACCTCGGCGACCGGCGTCTTCTTGGCCGGGTTCTCGACGGTCAGGCGCGCGCCCGACGCGCTCTCGCTCCACTGGCCGCCGATCAGCATGCCCTTGGGGCTGACGGTGTGCGACTGCGGCTTGCTCTGCGTGGCGGTGCTCATGCGGATTCTCCCGGTACGAAAACGGCGGCGAGTTTGGCCCGTGGCCGGCAGGGGGACAAGCCGTGCGACATCGCGCGGCCGGGTCGCAATTCGCAGGCCGGTTTCAATATGTGATAAGACCCCGGTCCGAAGACGGGGGAACGCGATGGTCCGGAAATCGATGCGTGTCGGGGCGGCGCTGGGCGCCCTGGCGATGGCGTTGCTGGCGGGAAGCGCCGGCGCGGGTGCCCAGGCCACGGTCTCCTCGACCATCGACCAGCTGCGCAGCGGCAAGACCCTGCGCATCGCCTTCGATCCCGGCGCCCCGCCCTACTCCTACGTCGTGCCCGGCGCGCCGGCCACCGCCGCCCCGCTCGGCTACTCGGTCGAACTCTGCCGCGCCGTCGCCGACGGGCTCAGGCAGCAGCTCGGGATCCCCGACCTCAAGGTCGCCTACGTGCCGGTCAACTCGACCAACCGCTTCGACGCCATCGCCGACGGCAAGGCCGACCTGCTGTGCGCCTCGGCCACCGCCTCGCTGTCGCGCCGCGCCAGGGTCGACTTCTCGATCCCGATCTTCATCGACGGCGCCAGCTTCGCGATCGGCCCCAACGGCCCGCGCGACGTCGCCCAGCTGGCCGGCAAGAAGGTCGCCGTGCTGGCCGGCACCACCACCGAGGAGGAACTGCGGCGGGCGCTGAAGGCGACCCACGACAACGCCGAGATCGTGCTGGTCAAGACCAACCAGGACGGCATCGATGCGCTGGCCAGGGGCCAGGTCGCGGCCTACTTCGCCGACCGTGCCACGCTGACCTTCCTGCTGCGCAAGGAGAAGGAGGCGGCCAACCTGCTGATGGCCGACACCTATCTCAGCGTCGAGCCGATCGCGCTCGCCCTGCGGCTGGGCGACAGCGCCTTTCGCCTCCAGGTCGACACCGCGCTCAGCCACATCTATCGCCGCGGCGCCATCATGCAGGTCTTCAGGTCGACGTTCGGCCCCCTGGCCTCGCCCAGCGGACTGCTGGCGTCGCTGTACCAGATCTCGGGCTTGCCGGATTGAGCGGCACGGGCCATCTGACCACCATGCGCCTGTCCGTCCTCGACCAGTCGATCGCCGTCGCCGGCCGTCCGCAGGATCAGTCGATCCGCAACACGGTCGCGCTGGCCAGGCATTGCGAAACCCTGGGCTACCAGCGTTTCTGGGTGTCCGAGCACCACAACCACCCGACCATCGTCGGCACCGCGCCGGAGATCGTCATGGCCGCGATCGCGGCCACCACCGAGCGCATCCGGATCGGCAGCGCCGGGATCATGTTGCCGCACTACTCGCCGTTCAAGGTGGCCGAGGTGTTCCGCGTGCTCGACGCGCTGGCGCCGGGCCGCATCGACCTCGGGCTCGGCCGCGCACCGGGTTCGGACGGCCGCACCGCCTATGCCCTCAACCCGGCGGCCAACGAGCGGCCCGAGCACTTCCCCGCCGACGTCCGCGACCTGATCGCCTGGGTCCACGGCGAGCCGCTGGTCGAGCGTCACCCGTTCGGCGCGGTGAAGGCCTTCCCGCAGGCCGAGACCGCGCCCGAGGTCTGGATCCTCGGCAGTTCCGACTACGGCGCCCAGGTCGCCGCCCTGTTCGGCCTGCCCTACTGCTACGCCTGGTTCTTCAGCGACGGCGCCGGTGGCGAACGCGCCATCAAGCTGTACAAGCAGCAGTATCGGCCGAGCGCCCGCCACCCCGAGCCGCGCTCGGGCCTGTGCGTGTTCGCGCTGGCGGCCGACACGATGGAAGAGGCGCAGTACCACTACACCTCGCGCGTGCTGTCGCGCATGAACCGCGACCGCGGCATCCTCGTGCCGCTCGAGGCGCCGGACGCGGCGGCCGAGCAGCTGAAGCCGTTCGACCAGGATCGCATCCAGCGCTTCCGCGACGAATCGTTCGTCGGCACCGGCCCCGACGTCGCCCAGCGCATCGAGGACCTCAAGAACCGGGTCGGCGTCGAGGAGATGGCGGTCGTGACCTGGACGCACGACGAGGCCGTGCGCCGGGCGAGCTACACCCACCTCGCCAGGGCGATGGGCTTCGCGCCCACCGCCTGACGCGGCCTAGCGCGCTTCCGTCCAGCTCTCCGAGAAGGCCAGCGCGCAGGTGCTGAAGGGACGGCCCTCGCGCTCGCGCGGCCACGCCCGGCCCCGGGCCTGGACGCCGTTCAGGGTCAGCCGCGTGCCCTTTACCGGGATCAGCACGGTGCAGACGCCGTAGGGCCGGTTCTGCGGCGGCTCGTTGGGCTGGGTGTGGACCAGCAGCGGGTCGCCGGTGTCGAACCAGGTCAGGTCGATCTCGGCGTCGGCAGCATGCACGTGCTCGCTCCAGTACGAGCGCATGTCGCCGGACTTGTCGAACACCGCGTCGATCACCGGGATCGAGGTGTCCTCGAGGTCCGGGTTGAGCATGCCCTGCACGGTCTCCTGCAGCCAGCGCGCCAGCGCGATGTTGTCGGCGTAGATCCGCCACTCGCCCTCGGTCAGCTCGCTCCTGAGGTAGAGCACGTGCCCCGGTCCGGCCGGGCTGAACAGGATGCGCCAGTGGCTGGCATCCGTGGTGTTGGCGGCGCCGTCCTTCTCGGACAGGCGCAGGAACGAGTTCTCACCGGTCAGGATGACGCGGTTGGCATCGACGGGCATGGCGGCTTCTCCGGCTAAAGGACCTGGTTGCGCAGCGTCTTCTCGCCCCGCCACAGGCGGTCGAGGTTCTCCATCAGGATGTCGAGGACGTTGTCCTCGTAGGCCCGCGTCTCGCCGGCGGTGTGCGGCGTCACGAAGACGTTGGGCAACGTCCACAGCGGCGACTCCGCCGGCAGCGGCTCCTCGGCGGTGACGTCGAGCGCGGCGGCCCAGATGCGGTTCGCGGTCATGGTCTCGACCAGCGCCGCCTCGTCGGCGACCTTGCCGCGCGCCACGTTCACGAACACCGAAGACGGCTTCATGGCGGCGAAGGCGGCCTTGCCCATCAGGCCGGTGGTCTCGGGCGTGAGCGCGCAGGCCAGCACCACGACGTCGGCCTGCGGCACCAGCTTCACGAGGTCGGCCATGGCGTGGATCGAGTCGGCGCCGTTGGCGCCCTGGGCGGGATCGCGGCGGATGCCGATCACCTTCATGCCGAAAGCCCGGGCGAGCGTCGCGAGGTGGCTGCCGATGCGGCCCATGCCGACGATCAGCATCGTCTTGCCGCCGATCTCGTCCTCGCGCTGGGTGAGGTCGCCCAGCATGCCGCGCCACGTCTTGCGGTGCTGGTTGTCGCGCGCCTCGGGCAGGCGGCGGTACAGCGCCAGCACCAGGGCGATGGCGTGCTCGGCGACGGCGCGGGCGTTGACGCCGGCGGCGCTGGCGAGCCGGATGCCCTTGGCGCCCAGCAGTTCCTTCGAGTACTGGTCCATGCCCGAGCTGATCGACTGCACGAACCTGAGCTTGGGTGCGTGCGCGACAAGGTCGTTCTTCCACATGCCCGAGGCCAGCACCACGTCGGCCTCGCCGATCCGCTTCACGAGGTCGTCGTAGGCACGGACCTCGAAGCTCCGGATGCTGGTCTTGCGCAGGTCGAAGCGGTCCTTCATCCGGTAGGCGGCGTGGGCGAAGCAGATCGTCAGGTCTTCTTTCTTCGGAAACATCGACGGGTACCCCTTGTCCTTCCCTGCAGGATAGCGCGGATTTCAGAACCGGTCCGGCCGGTAGGCCGCGAGATCGACGGTGGTCGGCCGGCCGGTCGCCAGCTCGGCGACCAGCTTGCCGGTGATGCCGGCCATGGTCAGGCCGAGATGGTCGTGACCGAACGCGAACAGCACGTTGCGATGGCGCGGCGAGCGTCCCAGCACCGGCTTGGAATCGGGATGCGAGGGTCGATGGCCCATCCAGCGCGACACCGGCTCGCCCTTGAGTGCCGGGATCAGCGCCTGGGCGTGGCGCTGCAGCCGGTCGGCGATGCGCATGTCGGCCGGCGCGTCGGGCGCGGCGATCTCCGACACGCCGCTCGCGCGGATGCCGTCGTGCATGTCGGCCAGCGCGACGCCGCGGTCCTGCGAGATCACCGCCCGGCGCAGCCCGAAGTCCTGGCCGGGGAACATCACGTGGTAGCCGCGGTCGGCCTCGAGCGGCACCCGCGTGCCGAGCTGCGCCGCCAGTGGCCGCGACCACACGCCGGCCGCCAGCACCACGAGGTCGAGGTCGAGCGCGCCCGTGTCGGTGATCAGCCTGGTCGGCCCGTCCGGCCCCAGCGCGAAGCCGCGGGCCTCGGCACGCACGATCTCGCCGCCGCGGCGAACGAAGTCGCGGGCCAGCGCGTCGCACAGCCGCCACGGGTCGTAGGCGCGCGCGACGTCGGGCAGCGACACCGCGCGCACCACCCTGGGCGACAGCGCCGGCTCGATCTGGCGCGCCTCGTTGCCGTCGAGGATGTCCATGTGCACGCCGTTGCGCCGGCGCAGGTCGAGCGCGTAGGACGCGCCGGCGAACGCCGCCTCGCTCTCGAAGGTCAACAGCAGCCCGTCCGGCCGCACCCACTCCTGTGCCCCCGCGCCCTCGATCAGCGGCGCGTAGGCCGAATGGGTGTGGACCAGCAGCGCGTTGCGCGCCGCCGCGATCGCCTCGACGCGCTCGGGGCGCGCCGCCTCGACGAAGCGCACGAACCACGGCAGCGCCTTCGGCAGGTGGGTCCAGCGCATCTTGAGCGGCGACTGCCGGTCGAACAGCATCTTCGGCACGCGCTTCAGCACGCCCGGCAGGCTGAACGGCACGCACGAGGCGGTGCCGAAGCTGCCGGCGTTGCCGAAGGTGGCGCCGCGGCCGGGCTCGCCCTTCTCGACCACCCGCACCACGAACCCCTCGCGCTGCAGGTAGAGCGCGCAGCAGATGCCGACGATGCCGCCGCCGATCACCGTCGCGTGTCGTGCCGCGTCTCGCGCCGCCTGCCCTGCCATCCGCCGCTCCGCTTTCCCTCTGCCGACCGATCGCGCAGTATGCACGGCCAAATCACCGGGGGAACCGCCATGCGCATGCGCCGCAATCTTCTTCGTGCCCGCCTGAACGCCGGCCAGCCGACCGTCGGCACGCACATCCTGTCGGCGTGGCCGACCCTGGTCGAGCTGATCGGCCATTCCGGCCAGTACGACTACGTCGAGTTCACCGCCGAGTACGCGCCCTTCACGATGCACGACCTCGACAACCTCGGCCGCTCGTTCGAGCTGATGAACATGGCCGGCATGATCAAGATCGAGCAGACCCAGTACACCCACCAGGCGATGCGGGCGATCGGCGCCGGCTTCCAGAGCGTGCTGTTCGCCGACATCCGCTCGGTCGAGGACGCCAGGCTGGCGGTCGACGCGGTGCGCGCCGAGACGACGATGGCGCGCGGCGCGCGCGGTCGCGGCCGGCTGGGCGTCGGCATGCGCCGCGACGTCGGCACGGTCCGCCACGGCGGCACCCCGGCCTACGTCGATGCCCTGAACGAGGTCGTGATCGCGATCATGGTCGAGAAGAAGTCGTGCGTGGAGGACCTCGAGGCGATCCTGTCGGTGCCGGGCATCGACATGGTGCAGTTCGGCGCCTCCGACTTCTCGATGAGCATCGGCAAGACCGGCCAGTACAACCATCCCGACGTTCTGGCGGCCGAGACCAAGACCATCCAGACGGCGCTCCGCATGGGCCTGCACCCGCGCGTCGAGCTGCGCGACCCCAGCCAGGCCGGGCGCTACCTCAAGATGGGGGTGAAGCACTTCTGCATCGGCTGGGACGTCCGCATCCTTGCCGACTGGTGGGACAGCAAGGGCGCCGAGATGCGCGACATGCTCAAGGTCCAGAAGGGCAAGGCGAAGGCCAGGCCCAAGGCGAAGACGAGGACGAAGACCGGGGCCCGCGGCAACTACGCCTGACCATGAACGCGCCCGTTCCGTCCCCGTCCCTGCCCCCGGCCCCGGTCGCGGAGCGTCGCCCCACCGAGCGCACCCTGCACGGCGAGGTGCTGCGCGACGACTACGCTTGGCTGAAGGACGCGAACTGGCAGGAAGTGCTGCGCAACCCGGCGGTCCTCGACCCCGACATCCGCGCCCACCTCGAGGCCGAGAACCGCTACACCGAGGCGTTCCTCGCGCCGCTCGGGGATCTCAGGAAGACGCTGGTCGCCGAGATGCGCGGCCGCATCAAGGAAGACGATTCCGGCGTCCCCGAGCCGGACGGCCCGTGGGCCTACCAGTGGACCTACCGGCCGGGCGGCCAGCACCGCCAGGTCGGCCGCCTGCCGCGCGCCGGCGGCGACCTGCAGGTGGTGCTCGACGGCGATGCCCTGGCGAAGGACACGACCTACTTCCAGTTGGGCGCGACCCGCCATTCGCCCGACCACCGGCTCGAGGCATGGAGCGCCGACCTGCGCGGCTCGGAGTACTTCACCATCCGGGTGCGGCGCTGGGACAGCGGCGAGGACCTGCCCGACACGATCGAGCGCACCACCGGGTCGGTGGTATGGACCGCCGCATCGGACGGCTTCTTCTACGTCCGCCAGGACGACAACCACCGGCCGCTGCAGGTCTGGCACCACCGGCTCGGCACCCCGCCGGACAGCGACCGGCTGGTCTACGAGGAAGCCGACAAGGGCTGGTTCGTGCGGGTCGAGGAGAGCGCCTCGGGTCGCTTCCTGGTGATCGCCACCGGCGACCACGAGACCTCCGAGCGCTGGCTGCTCGACCTCGCCCGGCCCGCCGACGCGCCGCGCCTGGTCGCGGCGCGCGAGACCGGCGTGCGCTACGGCGTCCACGACCGCGGCGACACGCTCTACATCCTGACCAACGAGGGCGACGCGATCGACTTCCGCATCGCCACCGCGCCGCTGGCGACGCCGCAACGGGCGCACTGGCAGCCGCTGGTCCCGCACCGGCCCGGCGTCTACATCGTCTCCGTCCTGCTGACCGCCGGCCACCTCGTCCGGCTGGAACGCGCCAACGCCCTGCCCGCGATCGTGATCCGCGACCTCGCCGACGGCAGCGAGCACGTCATCGCCTTCGACGAGCAGGCCTACAGCCTCGACGTCAGCCGCGGCCTCGAGTTCGACACCACCGTGCTGCGCTTCTCCTATTCCTCGATGACCACGCCCACCGAGGTCTGGGACTACGACATGGCGACCCGGCAGCGGACCCTGCGCAAGCGCCAGCAGATCCCGTCGGGCCACGACCCCGCCGACTACGTCACCACCCGCATCCTCGCCCCGGCTGCCGACGGCGCCGAGGTACCGGTGTCGATCCTGCACCGCCGCGGCCAGGCGCTCGACGGCACCGCGCCGCTGCTGCTCTACGGCTACGGCTCGTACGGCATGGCGATGCCGGCCTCGTTCGCCGCCAACCGGCTGTCGCTGGTCGACCGCGGCTTCGTCTACGCCATCGCCCATGTCCGCGGCGGCTCGGACAAGGGCTGGGGCTGGTACCTCGACGGCAAGCGCGGGCACAAGACCAACACCTTCGACGACTTCGCCGCCGCGGCGCGCGCCCTCGTCGCCCGCGGCTACACCTCGGCCGGCCGCATCGTCGGCCACGGCGGCAGCGCCGGCGGCATGCTGATGGGCGCGGTCGCCAACCGCGCCGGCGACCTGTTCGCCGGCATCGTGTCGGAGGTGCCGTTCGTCGACGTGCTCAACACCATGCTCGACGACAGCCTGCCGCTGACGCCGCCGGAATGGCCCGAGTGGGGCAACCCGATCACCGACGCCGCCGCCTTCCGCACCATCCGCTCCTACTCGCCCTACGACAACGTCGCGCCGCGGCGATACCCGGCGATCCTGGCGATGGCCGGCCTGACCGATCCGCGCGTCACCTACTGGGAGCCGGCCAAGTGGATCGCGCGGCTGCGCGCCACGATGACCGGCGGCGGCCCGGTGCTGCTGCGCACCAACATGGGCGCCGGCCACGGCGGTGCCGCCGGCCGCTTCGACCGGCTGGAGGAGGTCGCGATCGCCTACGCCTTCGCGCTGGCCGTGACGGGGAGGACGCCATGAACCATGTCACCACCACGGTCGCCGACGGCGTCGCCCGCATCGAGCTGGCGCGGCCGCCGGTCAACGCCCTGGACCTCGCCACCATCCGCGCCCTGGTCGACGCGCTGCGCGCCGCCGGCGCCGATCCGGCGGTGCGCGCGGTGGTGCTGGCGAGCGGCATCCCCAGGCGCTTCTGCGCCGGGCTCGACCTCGACCATGTCCAGGACCGCAGCGTCACCGACATGCACGAGGTGCTGAGCACCCTCTACGTCGAGATGACCGACGTGCAGGCCCGGCTCGGCAAGCCGACCATCGCGGCGGTGAGCGGCGCGGCGCGCGGCGCCGGCATGACGCTGGCGATTTCCTGCGACGTCATCGTCGCCGGCGAGAGCGCCACCTTCGGTTATCCCGAGATCGACGTCGGCCTGATCCCCGGCATCCATTTCGTCCACCTGCCGCGGATCGTCGGCCGCCACCGCGCCTTCGAACTGCTGTTCAGCGGCCGCAGCTTCGGGGCGCAGGAAGCGCTGTCGCTCGGCCTGCTCAGCCGGGTCGTGCCCGACGGCGAGGTCGCGGCCGCCGCCGACGCGCTCGCCCGCACCTTCGCCGCCAAGTCGCCCGAGGTGATGCGGCTGGCCCGCGCCGCCTTCCACCGCGCCTGCGACACCGACTATCGCAAGGGCATCGCCGAGATCGTCGACGTGTTCTGCATGATCGCCGGCACCCCGGAGAGCCGCGAGGGCGTCGCTGCCTTCGTCGAGAAGCGCCCGCCGGCCTGGCGCGGCGATCGCTGAGCCGGGCTCGGGCCGGGGCTCATGCCGGGGCGCCGCCGGCGCCGCCGGCGCCGCGGGCGTAGGAGCTGTCGGGGAAATACTCCAGCGCGCTGGCGTGCAGCCACGCCGCGATCGACGGCGGCGCCGGGTCGCGGTCGGGCACGACGTGATCGACCCGCCGCGTGTAGGTGCGGTCGCACATCCAGATCAGGAAGCCGGACGGCGTCGCCTGGACGCCGACATAGATGCCGGCGCGGTAGAGATCGACGATCTGCTTTTCGAGGCACCCTGCCAACATCGTCACGGTCACCCATCCCTGCGGCCAAGAACGGGACGCGGCGCCGGACGTTGCGGTTCCGCCTGCCCGGCGCAAATTTCAGTCCGTCGCCGCCCGATGTCCGCGTTGGCTGCACCGAAGCTGCGAAGGAGCCCATCGCTCAGTCGGGCAGGATCGGTTCCGAGACGTAGCCCGGCGGCAGGCCGGTCCATGCCGCCGGTGTCCGGACATAGTCCTGTCCGAACCGGTACACCGCGTTCATGTAGGCCTGGTCGAACGGCACCTCGGTGTAGTCGGTGAAGCTCGGCGGGATGAAGGTGAGGTGGTAGTCGAAGCCGTCGCGCTGGGCGAGCAGGTACAACTGGTAGAGGTCGCCGACCCCCTGGGTTGCGATCAGCATGGCGAGGGCCCGGCTGGTGATCTTGAGCGCCGAGCGCTCGATCGTCTGCGGCCGGCGGCCGAGCCGCGAGTTGCGGATCACCCAGAGGCGGCGCTGGCGGTTGCGGATCTGGGTCGCCATCGCGCGATCGAAGCCGCGCAGTTGCAGCGACGGCGGGTAGAGCACGACCTGCGAGACGGTGCCGCCGTCGACGTGCATCTCCTCGAACTTCTGGCCCTCGTGCTCGAAGCGGATCATCACCGGCGGGAAGATCCCGGGGATGGCGGCCGAGGCCATCAGCACCTGGACCAGCAGGTCGATGGCGGCGCGATGGCCGCTGGCGGCGATCGCGCCGAGGTTCCACAGCACCCCCACCGGCATGTCGAGGTTGGTGGTCGAGACCATCAGCAGCCGGCCTTTGTCGACGTACTCGCGGGCGATGCCCTCGACCAGCGCCGGCGTCAGGGCGCGCCGGATGGTCTCTTCCAGCGGCGCCGAATCGTAGAGCGAGTCGCTCACCAGCGCCGCGATGTAGCCGCGCGGCCGCATGATCCGGTCCCGCGTGATCCGGGTGTAGACCCACTCGAGCTCGCGGTCCCAGGCCGGGCCGAGGAAGGCGAACGGCGCGGTCAGCGCGCCGGTGCTGACCCCGGTCACCACCCGGAACTCGGGCCGGGTTCCGAGCGCGGTCCAGCCGGTCAGGATGCCGGCGCCGAACGCGCCGTCGGCGCCGCCGCCGGAGACCGCGAGGTAGTCGGCGGCGCCCAGCGTCTTGCCCTGGCGCTCCAGCCACGCCAACTCGCGCTGCAGCGAGCGCTGGATGATGCCGGCGAGGATCGGCCCGTCCTGGCCGTCGAGGATGATGCGCGCCTCCTCCGGCATGTCCGGCCACGGCCGGTTGAGGCGCAGCGTCGCCGGCACGGTCTGCAGCCGCTGCGGCGGTGCGCAGCCGGCCAGCCCGGTGGCCCCGGTCGCCGCGGCCCCGATCAACAGGTGTCGTCGCAGCATCGCCGGGACGCCGGCGCTCAGCCCTTGCGCATCAGGTGGTTGAGCCTGGGCGGCCCGACCCGGCGCAGGGTCGAGCGGTCGACGTGGTCGAACGTGTCGCGACCGTGCAGCAGCAGCACCGTGGTCTGGTCGTACGACCAGCTGTCGGGACCGTGGACATCGACGCGGATGCGGTAGGACACGGTCTTGAACTTGGCCTCGAGGAACGGGTTCGAGACGATGCCGCTGTCGGTCGCGCCGCGCTTGGCGAACAGCTCGAACTGCGTCGCGGTCGCGGTCGTCTTGCCGATCGCCAGCGCGGCCTGGCCGCGCGGGATGGTCAGCGACTGCAGGATCGCGCCGGTCGCCGGCTCCCACAGCCAGTAGCCGATCTGGTCATGGAAGGTCTCGGGCTTGCCGGGGCGCAGCACGAACTGGTGGTAGCGCAGGCCGTAGAAGTACTGCGGCCCGTTGGTCTGCGGGTCGATCGGCTCGAGCTCGAGGCGCTCGGTGTACTCGGCCTGCTCGGGCCCGTCGGCGCTGGGATGGATGTCGACGCCCTTGCCTTCCCATGTGCCGGCCAGTGCGCGCAGCGGGCCGAGATTGGCCAGCGTGTCCGGATCGAGATCCGGCTCGGCGTAGATGTCCTGCCCGTAGTCCGTCGTCATCGCCACTCCTGACCCGTCTCGTCGACGCGTCATCATACCAACCGCCCGCCCGAAGCGATGCCGCAAAACCGTCGCGGGGGAGCCGGTCTCGTCAGGCCGACGCCGGCTTGCGGCAGACGTAGTAGACCCAGGGATTGGGCAGGCCCGCCACGGCCGGGTCGGCGCCGTCGAGGAAGACCGGCCGGTCGTGCCCGAGGCAGCGGATCTCGCGCAGCCCCTTCGCGGCCAGGTCCCGGACCTGGAGGTCGGGGCGGATGTAGCAGATCCCGGAGGACCGGAAGTTGTGCAGGCCGTCGTTGACCACGTGGCGCGCCACCGGCATCCGCCAGCGCAGTGTCGGGTTGTGCCACTGGAACAGCAGCCAGTCCCGCACCGCCCGCGCCGTCGGGCGCAGCCCCTCGTGCAGCGGCAGGCGCCAGCGGAAGCGTGCCAGGACCTCGGGCAGGAAGTTGGCGTTGTGGCTGGAGAAGGCCAGCGTGCCCCCGGGGCGCAGGATTCGCACCATCTCGTCGATCACGCGCGGCCTCTCGTCGAACCCGACGTGATCGATCCCGTTGTAGCTGAACAGCACGAAATCGCAGCTGGCGTCGGCGACGAAGTCGAGCCGGCAGGCATCGCCGACCTCGAAACGGTGGCCGGGCAACACGCGGCGGCAGTGCGCGACCATGCCGGGGGCGAAGTCGATGCCGAGGTAGGAGCGCACGGCGGGCGCGAAGTGCCGCGCCGTCCGGCCGGCACCGACCCCGAGGTCGACCATGTCGATCGTACCCAGCGGTCCCAGCGATTGCGCGATCGCCTGCTCGGCCGGCTGCAGGTCGCGTTCCCGGTCGTAGCTCGCGACGAACATCGGGTCGTCGTAGGTGCCGCGATCCCGGTCGCCGCGCCGGACCTGTCGTGCCATGCCCCCCTCAGGCGGGCGGCGGCACCATCGTGCCCTTGGGCAGCGATGCGCAGTGGTCGTAGATGTCCGAGGGTCGCGTGAACCAGACCTTGTCCTTCTGCGGGTGGTTCACGATGTGCTGCAGCGCCTCGCGCAGCATGCGCAGGCGGTAGGGCTGGCCGACGATCATGGTGTGGAGCGCGATGCCGCAGACCAGCGGCTGCTTCGCCGACTGGCGCAGCAGCTCCTCGAACTGGCCGATGATGAAGTCGCGGAACTGTTCCGGCGTGTGGTGGCGCACCAGGATCTGCGGGCTGTCGTTGATCTCGATCGGGTAGGGCACGCTCATCAGCGGACCCGAGCGCGTCTTCATCCACAGCGGCTGGTCGTCGGCCGGCCAGTCCATCAGGAAGTCGAAGCCGACCTCCTTGAGCAGGTCGGGCGTGCGCGCGCTCGACGCCATCCACGGCGCCATCCAGCCGCGCGGCGGCTTGCCCGACGCCTTGACGATGGCGTCGCGCACCTCCTCGAGGAAGCGCTTCTCGTCGGCCTCCCACATCAGGCCGTGGCGCTCGGCGTTGGTGCGGCCGTGGCCGATGAACTCGTCGCCGCGCGCCTTGAGCGCGTCGACGATCTGCGGCGCGTAGTCGAACACCGTGGTGTTGATCAGGTGGGCGGCCGGCAGGTTGAGCTCGTCGAACAGCTCGAGGCAGCGCCACACGCCGACCCGGTTGCCGTAGTCGCGCCACGCGAAGGTGCGCGGGTCGGGCGGCGTGCCCGCCACCGTCAGCAGGTGGCCGTCGCCGGCGCCGAACGCGAAGTGCTCGATGTTGAGGCCGAGGTAGACCGCCAGCCGCTTGCCCTGCGGCCACGAGTAGTCCTTGCGCCCGGTGATCGGCGAGTAGGCGTAGCGGTCATGGTACGGCAGGCGCAGCATCGATCGGTCCTCGTTGACGTAAACCCTAGCGCTTGACGACGGCGGCGCGGTTGCCCTCCGACTCCGCGACGTTCATGGCGCGGAAGCGGGCCACCGCCTCGGCGTGAAAGGCGCGCTCGGCTTCGCCCGCCTCCTCGACCGGCCGCCGCTCGTCGTCGAAATGGCCGTAGCGGTCCTCGCCGCGCACCAGCATGGCGGTGAGGCGCTGGCTGGAGGTGCAGCGTGCCGAGGTCGGGATGTAGCTGATGCCCAGCCCGATCCGCCGGTCGGTCGACCGGTTGGGCCGCGAGTTGTGCACGAGGTGGGTGTGGTGCAGCGAGAACTGCCCCGCCTTTACCGGCATGTGGACGGTGCGGCGGCGATCGACGTCGACCGCGAGGTGCTGGCCACGCGACAGCAGGTTGTCGGTGTCCTGCAACTCGGCGTGCGGCAGCTGCCCGAGCTTGTGCGAACCCGGCACGACCTCCATGCAGCCGGCCTCGACCGGCGCGTCGGTCAGCGCCACCCAGGCGGTGACGTGGCAGGCCGGCTCGAGCGCGAAGTAGGTCGAGTCCTGGTGCCAGCTGACGTAGGCGCCGGAGCCGGGATCCTTGGGCCACACCGAGAGGTGGAACAGCCGGATGTCGGGCCCGATCAGGTCCTCGACCGCGTCGAGCACCTCGGGCGAGTGGACGATCTCGTCGACCCAGGGGAACAGCAGGTGCGGCTTGAAGTTGTGGCCGCGCGTCATCTTCTGGCCCTGCGCCGCCTCGAAGCCCTCCAGCCGGTCGCGCCACGCCCGCGCCTGGGCGGTCGTGAAGGCGTCGACGGGGCAGACGAAGCCGTCGCGCTCGTAGCCGGCGACCTGCGCCGCGGTCAGCTTGCGATAGGGACCGCCGGCCATGTCAGTGCGCCGTCCAGCCGCCGTCGACGAACAGCAGCGTGCCGGTGATGAAGGAGGCGTCCTCGCAGGCGAGGAACAGCGCCGCCCGCGCCACTTCCTCGGGCTGGCCGATGCGGCCCATCGGGTGACGGTGCTTCCAGAACGTGCGCATCGCCTCGGGATCGGCGTAGCGCTTGAGCGAGCGCGCCGGCATCGGCGTGTCGATGACGCCGGGCATCAGGGCGTTGATCCGGATACCCTGCGCGGCGTGATCGACCGCCATGGTCTTGGTGAACGAGGCGATCGCGCCCTTCGAGGCGACGTAGGCGGCGTTGCGGCCGGGGCTCGACTGCGCGAGCTGCGAGCCGACCGTGACGATGGCGCCCGAGCGGGCGGCGATCATCGGCTTGATGGCATGGTGGATCCAGAGGTAGGTGCCCTTGACGTTGACCGCGAAGGTGCGGTCCCACGCCGCCTCCTCGATCGTGTCGACGGTGCCGCCCATCGAGATCCCGGCGGCGGTCATCAGCACGTCGACGCGGCCCCAGGTGGCCAGCACCCGCTCGACGCCGGCGCGGGCCTCGGCGTCGCTGGTGACGTCGGCCGGCAGGGTCAGCACCGCGCCGCCCCTGGCCTCGATGGCGGCGGCGACCTGGCCCAGCCCTTCCCGGTCCTGGTCGACGAGGGCGACGCGCGCGCCCTCGGCGGCGAACAGCTGGGCGGAGGCGGCGCCGATCCCCGACGCGGCCCCGGTGACGATGGCGACCCGGTCCTTGAGCTTCATGGCGGAAGCTTAGGGGCCGCCCGTCGCCTTGTCAGCGCGAACGTGCGGCGCGCCGGTTCAGCGCGGCCGTTTGCGCAGCGGGCGCGTCTTTCGCTGGGCGCGGCGTGCCAGCATGTTCAGCCCCTCGACCAGGGCGGAGAAGGCCATCGCGGCGTAGATGTAGCCCTTCGGCACCTTGGCCCCGAGCCCGTCGGCGATCAGCGTCGTGCCGATCATCAGCAGGAAGCCCAGCGCCAGCATCACGATGGTCGGGTTGTCGCCGATGAAGCGGCCGAGCGGATCGGCCGCCAGCAGCATCACCGCCACCGCGACCACGACCGCGACGACCATGATCGGCACGTCGTCGGTCATGCCGACCGCGGTGATGATGCTGTCGAGGGAGAACACGAGGTCGAGCACCAGGATCTGGCCGATCACCCCGGCGACGGTGACGCCCACGACACCGGTGACCGGCGTCTCCTCCTCCTTGCCGCCGGTGACATGGTCGTGGATCTCGCTGGTCGCCTTGTAGATCAGGAACAGGCCGCCCCCGACCAGGATCAGGTCGCGCCACGAGAACG
This sequence comes from uncultured Reyranella sp., assembly GCA_964420105.1. Lineage (GTDB taxonomy): Bacteria > Pseudomonadota > Alphaproteobacteria > Reyranellales > Reyranellaceae > Reyranella. Next base: position 40,479 of record CAYQRL010000010.1, on the reverse strand, counting down.
ACTTGCCCAGCAGGGTGAACACCGGGGTCGTCAAGTGGACCACGTAGGCGACGCCGCTCAGCAGGCCCAGCCGCAGGATGACCGCCATCCCGATGCCGATCCGCCGGGTCCGCGACCGCTGGTGGAGCGGCAGCTTGTTGGTCAGGATGGAGATGAAGATCAGGTTGTCGATGCCGAGCACGACCTCCATGACCACCAGGGTGATGAGTGCCATCCAGGCCTGGGGATCGCGCAGCAACTGCAGGATTTCTTCCATCATGCCGCCAGCATAGGCAACGCGGCCGCTCGCCGACAGGCCTTTCCTTTTCGGGCCGCAGCCGCTAACCGGGGCGCCTCGATGGCCTCCCCCCCGTCCTCGTCCCCGTCCCCGTCCCCGTCCCCGTCCTCGTCCTCGTCCTCGCCCTCCCCGGCCCCGACCGTGGCGGCGTCGGCGCCGACGCTGGCGATCGTGCTGCTGTCGATCGCCGCCTTCGCCTCGGCCGCCAACATGCGGGTGATCGACCCGCTGCTGGTCCAGCTGTCGGCGACCTTCGGCGTCAGCGTCGGGCAGGCCTCGATCGCCGCCACCGCCTTCCTGTTCGCCAACGGCGTGTTCGTGCTGGTGCACGGCCCGTTCGGCGACCGCTACGGCAAGATGCCGGTGGTGGCGCTGGCCTGCCTCGGTGCCGCCCTGTGCTGCATTTTCTCCGCGCTGGCCGGCTCGCTCGGCTGGCTGACGCTGGCCCGCTTCCTGACCGGCGTGACCTCGTCGGCGATCATCCCGCTGGCCATGGCCTGGGTCGGCGACAACGTCGGCTACGAGCGCCGCCAGATGATGCTGGCGCGGTTCCTGACCGGCCAGACGCTGGGCCTGATGACCGGCACCGCCATGGGCGGCGTGCTGGGCGACTGGCTGGGCTGGCGCTCGGTGTTCTGGGTGCTGGCCGCCATCTACGTCGCCGCCGGCGTGTCGCTGCTGGCGGTCATGCGCCGCCGTCCCGGCCTCGCCCGCGCCGCCGGCCCGGTGGCCGGCTCGATGGTCGGCCAGATGCTCGCGGTGCTGCGACGACCGTGGGTGATCACGGTGGTGCTGGTGGTGGCGATCGAGGGCGGCGCGTTCTGGGGCGCCTTCACCTTCGTCGGCGCCGACCTGCACGACCGCTTCGGGCTGAGCTTCGCCGCCATCGGCTTCGCCGTCGCCGCGTTCGGCGCCGGCGGCTTCACCTACGTGCTGGTGTCGTCACACCTGGTGCGGCTGCTGGGCGAGCGCGGCCTGTGCACCTGGGGCGGCGTCGGTCTCGGCATCGCCTTCGCCGCCATGGCGCTGGCGCCCTCGGCCGAGGTCGAGTTCGCCGCCGTCTACCTGTCGGGCGTGTCGTTCTACATGCTGCACAACACGCTGCAGACGCACGGCACCCAGATGGCGCCCGAGGCGCGCGGCGCCGGCATGGCGCTGTTCGCGCTCTGCCTGTTCATCGGCCAGGCCGCCGGCGTGCCGCTGGCCGCCCCGATCGTCGACCGCTGGGGCGCGCCGCCGGTGTTCTGGGCCGCCGCGATCGTGCTGCCGCTGCTGGCCTTCACCTTCGCCGCCCTGCTGAAGCGGCGCGCCGCGCGGCTGGCGTAGCGCCCCTGCTTCTGATGTAGCGACCGGGTCTCCACCGTCGTCCTCTCTTGGGGAGGTTCGAGATGGAAGACGCCGCGAAGCTCGAGGGCATGCTCCTTGGTGGCCGCCTGCACCTGCACGCGATCGCCGACCATGTCCGGGACCACGTCCCGGAACAGGACAGGCGTGCCTGGCTGCTGAGGATCGGGACGGCGATGACGGAATTGCTCCAGATCTCCTGGGCGCTCTACGAGCGCCACCCGGGTCTCAATCCCTACCCGGAGGAGACCCGGATCGCGGAGGAGATCCGCGCCGGGAAGCTTCCGCCGGGGTTCGAGTAGGCTGGGACCGCGCGCGTCCCGATCAGAACCCTAAGCCTCGGGCGATACCCGGAACTGGTACGGCTCTTCCAGAATCGCCGAGTCCTCGGCCGAGAGCGTGACCTCGGTGGCCTCCGCCGCCGAGGTCAGCTGGTCGAGGCTGGTGGCGCCGATGATCGGCGCGCCCATGTAGGACTTGCCCAGCAGCCACGCCAGCGCCGCCTGCGCCGGCGACACGTTCCTGCCCGCCGCGACCTCGCGCAGCCGGTCGACGATGTCCCAGTCGCAGTCGCGGTAGGTGCCGGCCTTGACCACGGTGTCGTTCTTCGCCCGCTCGGTCGCGCCGCCGCCGTCCCTGGCGCGGTTGGCGGCGAGGAAGCCGCGCGCCAGCGGCGAGTAGGGAATGAGCCCGACGCCCTGCTCGGCGCACAGCCGGTTCATCTCGCGCTCTTCCTCGCGCTGGACGAGGTTGTAGAGGTTCTGCATCGCGATCGGCCGGGCGTAGCCCTTCCAGTCGGCCAGCATGATCATCTGCGCGAACTTGTAGGCCGGCATGGTCGAACCGCCGATGTAGCGGACCTTGCCGGAGCGCACGATCTGGTCGAGCGAGTACATCGTCTCCTCGATCGGCGTGTGCGGATCGAGGCGATGGACCTGGTAGACGTCGATGTAGTCGGTCTGCAGGCGCCTGAGCTGGGCATCGACCGCCGACATCAGGTGCTTGCGCCCGGTGCCGACGTCGTTGGCGCCGTCGCTCATGCGGATGCCGACCTTGGTCGAGATCACGACGTCGTCGCGCCGCACCATCTTCAGCAGCGTGGCGCCCATGATCTCCTCGGATCGCCCGAGATTGTAGGCGTCCGCGGTGTCGAAGAAGTTGATGCCGACGTCGAGCGCGCGGCGGAAGTAGGCGGGCGCCTCGGCCTCGTCGAACTTGCCCCAGCCGCGCCGCCCCTTGGCGCCCCACGAGTTGCCCCCGAGGCAGATGCGGCTGACGATCAGGCCCGAGCGGCCGAGCGGTCCGTACTTCATCCCAGCACTTCCTTGTTCACGACGTTGGCGGCGTTGGGCCGGCCGTCGAACACGCTCAGGATGTTCTCGACCGCGGTGACGGCCATGCGGTCGCTGGCTTCCTTGGTGACGCCGGCCATGTGCGGGCTGAAGATGACGTTCTCCAGCGCGAACAGCTTGTTGTTCGGATCCGGCGGCTCGCGGTCGAGGACGTCGAGGCCGGCGCCGCGCAGCTTGCCGGTGCTGAGCGCCGCGTAGAGCGCGTCCTCGTTGACGATGCCGCCGCGCGCGGTGTTGACCAGGAACGCGTCGGGCTTCATCAGCGCCAGCGTCTCGGCGTTGAACATGTTCACCGTCTCCGGCGACTTCGGGCAGTGGACCGACACGAAGTCGACCTTGGGCAGGATCGCCTTGAGGTCGGTGACCTTGGTCGCGCCGGCCTTCCTGATCTCGGCATCGGAGATGTTCGGGTCGAGGACGTAGGTGTCCATCTCGAAGGCGACGCAGCGCTTGACCGTGCGCGAGCCGATGCGGCCCATGCCGACCACCAGGATCGCCTTGCCCGACAGGTCGGCCGGCAGGTCCGAGAGGCGCTGGCCCCACGCGTTCTCGCGCACGAAGCGGTCGTACTTCTTCACCAGCCGGGCCGACGCCAGCAGCATGTACATGGCATGCTCGGCGACCGACACCGAGTTGGCGATGCCGGTCGTCATCAGCGGGATCTTGCGCTTGTTGAGCGCCGGGATCTCGACCGCGTCGAAGCCGACCCCGAGGCGGGCCACCACCATCATGCCCGGCGCGGCGTCGAGCTCGGCCTGGCGGAACGGCGTCGCGCCCAGCGTGACCGCGTTGGCGTCCTTCAGCTTCGGGTGCAGCGACGCCACCGAGTCGTCCGTCACCACCTCGTAATCGACGTCGTCGCGCTTCTTCAGCACCTCGATGCCGGCCTCCGGCATGCGGCCGACGATCAGCACCTTCTTGCGGTTCTTCCCCGAACTCATGCGTTTCCCCTGCTCCTGCGGAAGGGGGCGATCCTAGAGGCGGTTCGCCGCCTGCGCCACAATGCCGTCGGCAACGGTGCCGCCCCGGCCACGTTGGCGGCCATGATGTTTCGCGAGGCAATCGACACCGACGCGCAGGACCTGCTGCGGCTCTCCGCCCGCGTCGCCGATCTCACCGGCCGGGCGCCGCTCGATCCCGGCCTGGCCGACGAACTCGACGCGCTGGGCAACGACCGGCTGGCGCAGGAGCAGCGGCTGGACGCCGCCGCGCTGGCGTTGCGCAAGGGCTGGCTGGCCGAGGCCCACCGCGCCGCCGACAGCACCATGAAGAGCCCGCAGGAGGGCGTGTCGCCGCGCTCGCCGTGCGGCGAACGCATCGCCTTCGGCTACGAGCGCGACCTCGACGTCTCGCTGCTCGAGGGACGCGGCGCGGCCTGGGCGCCGGCGCCGGCGGGCTGGAACGGCGAGCTGGTGATCTTCCGCTCGGGCCAGGCGGCGCTGGCCGGCGCGCTGCACTTCGCGGCCGAGACCTGGGGCCACGACCGCGCCCTGTCGGTCGCCCATGCCGGCGCCTACTTCGAGACCACGGCGCTGCTGTCGGCGTGGCCGCGGCGCGTGTTCCGGCCGGTGCGGCGCGGCGCCCGCGCCGCCGACCTGCTGGTCGCCGAGCCGGTGTGGTGCGACGGCGGCTTCGGCCGCAACGCCGCCCTGCCGCGCGCCCGCCGGCTGGTGATCGTCGACACCACGCTGTCGGGACCGGTCGCCGACCTCGGTCCCTTCCTCGCCGCCGCCGGCGACGACTGCGAGGTCGTGCTGGCGCTGAGCTCGGGCCTGAAGCTCGACCAGGCCGGGCTGGAACTGGCCAATGTCGGCCTGTTGCGCGTGCTGGTGCGCGCCGGGGCGGCACGGCAGGCCGATGCCGTCGCCCAGCGCCTGCGCGGGCTGCGCGCCCTGGTGGCGACCGGGCTGACGCTGGACGAGCTGTCGGCGCTGACCGCGCCGTGGTTCCTCGACCGCGCCTACGTCGCGCGCTACGCCGGCGCCGTGTTCGACAACAACGCGGCACTCGGCCGCGCGATCGGCCGCGACAGCGCCGTGTTCGGACCGCGCAGCCACCCCGCCCTGCACGACGCCGGGACCGATGCCCCGTTCTGCGCCCTGCGGCTGCGCGCGCCGACGCCCGAACGCTATCGCCGGCTGGCCGACCTGGTGGCGCGCGAGGCCGGGCGGCGCGGCCTGCTGCTGGCGCGCGGCGGCTCGTTCGGCTTTCGCGGCCACCGCTTCGAACCGATCGAGCCCGACCCGGCCGAGGGCGCGCCGTTCCTGCGCGTGGCGCTGGGCTGGCGCGGCGGCCACAGCGCCCTGGGCCTGGTCGACCTGTTCGGCGAGCTGGCGGCCTGCCCGTCGTACGAGGCGCTGGAGGCACGCTACGGGGCGAAGCCCTAGGGCAAGTAGTTGAGCGGCACCCGCGTCGTCGACTTGATCTCTTCCATGGCGAACATCGAGGTGACGTCGCTCAGCTCGACGCGCGCGATCAGGCGCTTGTAGAAGGCGTCGTAGGCCTCGATGTCGGGCAGCGCCAGCCGGATCAGGTAGTCGATCTCGCCGCTCATGCGGTAGCAGTCCATGACTTCGGGGAACGAGGCGATGGCGCGGGCGAAGCGGCCGAGCCACGAGGCGCTGTGCTGGTTGGTGCGCACCGCCACGAACACCGTGACGCCGGCGTTCACCGCCTTGCGGTCGAGCAGGGCGACGCGGGCGCGGATGATCCCGGCCTCCTGCAGGCGGTTGATGCGGCGCCAGCACGGCGTCGTCGACAGGCCGACCCGGCGCGCGATCTCGACCAGGGCCATGTCGGAATCGTCCTGCAGGCAATCGAGAATCTTGCGGTCGAAGGAATCGAGCGAAATTTTCGCGGCCATTGCGCCTTCCGGAGAACCTGTTTCTCCATCTTGCCGGGATCGGCGGAAAACGAGCAAGCCGTTTCCGCGCCTGCGCCCTAGAATCGTCCCATGCTCCGCCGCTTCACCGACCACCCCGCCAGCGTCAACGAGACCTACCTGCAGCACATGGGCCAGGCCTTCGGCTTCGCCTTCCGCATGCAGCTGGGCGCGCTGGCGTGCTTCGTCCACGGCGTGTTCCCGTGGCTGTGCCTGACGCGCGGCAGCGACACGATCCGGGCCCTGCACCACCGCATGGTGACCCACCGCGTGGTGCGGCCGCCGCGCGACGCCGCCACCGGCTCGCTTGCCGCCGGCGACTGACGCAAGCTTCTTTCTTCGTCCTCCCGGCCTGCGTTTTGCCCTTGGCGCGGACGCATTTCGCTCCCAGATTCAGGAGGTCAGCAGGAGGACAAGCATGCGTGCGCAGCTCAGGATCACGTTTCAGAACACGCCGTCGAGCGAGGCCATCCGCCAGCTGATCGAGGAGCAGGCCGAGCACCTCGAGCAGTATTTCGAACGCATGACCGCCTGCCACGTCGTCTTCAAGCTGCCCGACGGCAACCACCGCAGCGGCGGCCTCTACGAGGTCAGCATCCACATCAAGATGCCGGGCGGCCAGACCGTCGACGTCGGGCGCACGCCGCAGGCCGACGAGCGCCATTCCGACCCCCAGTTCGCGGTGACCGACGCCTTCCGCCGCGCCCGCCGCCGGCTCAGCGACCGCGCCAAGGTGATGCGCAACGAGGTCAAGGCGCTGCACAAGCGCGTCGAGCGCTCGCTCGACCAGCCCGACTGACGGCCCTCGCCGTCGGGCAGAGGGCGCGATCCCTAGTCGCGCCCGCGCCGGGAGATGATCACGAACAGCACCGCGCCGCCGGCGATCAGCAGCGCGCTGATCAGCAGCAGCACGGCCGATTCCTGGACCCAGGCCACGGCCGGCACGGCGAGCGCCAGCAGCACGCCGACGACGCAGATCTTCCACACCGCGGCGTGGACGCCGGCGACGAAGGTGCCGAGCGCCAGCAGGATCAGCAGCGTCAGGCTGGTGGCGTTGTCGTTCACGACGCCGCGCACCTCGGGCAGGAACATCAGCCACATCGCGCCGAGGAAGGCCAGCCAGTGCAGCAGCTGGGTCACCACCAGCCGCATGCGCTCGGCGCCGGTCTCGGCGTGGCGCCAGCCCGACAGGATGACGATCAGCGCGTAGGCCGGCGCCAGCATCATCCAGTAGTACCAGGTGGCGGCGCGGAAGCTGGTCAGCACCAGCCCGCCGACGCCCAGCAGCAGCATCGCCGCGTAAGGCAGGTCGCGCAGCAGGAAGCCGCCGATGCCGCCGCCCTCCGGCCGGGGCGCGGTCACGACGCCCGCGCGTCGCGCGCGAGCTTGCGCTCGACCACGCGCGCCCACAGCGTGGCGCCCAGGGTGATGATCTCGTCGTTGAAGTCGTAGCCGGGGTTGTGGACCTCGCAGCCGCCCTCGCCGCCGCCGTTGCCGATGTTGATGAAGGCGCCCGGCACCTTCTCCAGCATGTAGGAGAAGTCCTCCGAGGCCATCACGTACGGCCCTTCGCGGTTCATGTTCTCGTCGCCGACGATCTCGGCGGCGACGTCGGCGATGAACTTCACCGAGTCGCGGTCGTTGACCAGCGGCGGGAAGACGACGCGGACATCGGGCTCGGCCTTGCCGCCCAGCGTCTGGGCGATGCCGCGCGAGATCGTCTCGATGCGCTCCTTGACCAGCGCCATCGTCTCCTTGCGGAAGGCGCGGATGGTGCCGCGCAGCACCGCCTCCTGCGGGATCACGTTGTAGGCGTCGCCGGCGTGCATCTGGGTGACCGAGATCACCGCCGAGTCGAGCGGCGCGACGTTGCGCGACACCACGCTCTGCAGCGCCGAGATGATCTGGGTGGCGATGATCACCGGGTCGATGCCGGCCTCCGGCCGCGCGCCGTGCGCGCCCTTGCCGGTGATCTTGATGTCGAACAGGCCGCCGCCGGCCATCTGCGGGCCCGAGCGGATGGCGAACTTGCCGACGTCGAGCTTGGGCCGGTTGTGCATGCCGAAGATCTGTTCGCACGGGAACTTCTCGAACAGCCCGTCCTTGACCATGGCGTCGGCGCCGCCGCGGCCTTCTTCGGCCGGCTGGAAGATGAAGTGGACGGTGCCGTCGAAGTTGCGCGTCGCCGACAGGTACTGGGCGGCGCCCAGCAGCATGGTGGTGTGGCCGTCGTGGCCGCAGGCATGCATGCGGCCCTCGTGCCGGCTGCGATGGTCGAAGGTGTTGTGCTCGTCCATCGGCAGGGCGTCCATGTCGGCGCGCAGGCCGATCGCCACCGGGTTGTTGCCGACGCGGATGGTGCCGACCACGCCGGTCTTGCCGATGCCGGTGGTGACCTCGCAGCCCCATTCCTTGAGCTTGTCGGCGACGATGCGCGCGGTCCGCTCCTCCTCGAAGCCGAGCTCCGGGTGGGCGTGGATGTCGCGGCGGATGGCGGTCAGCTCGGCCGCGCGCGCGGCGATCTTGGGTTCGATCTTCATGGCACTCGTGACTCCGACAGGAAGGCGGTCATTACACGACGAAATTCGGCGCCATGCACGTTCGGATATGCGTGGCCGCCGTCGGGCAGGACGTGGGCGCGCGCCCCGGGAATCAACCGCACCAGCTCCTCGGTGAAGTACAGCGGCGTCACGGTGTCGTCGCGGGCGCAGATCGCCAGCGTCGGCGCCGCGACCCGCTGCAGCTGCTCCCGCCGGTCGTGGGCGACGATCGCGGCGATGCGCGACAGCACGATCTCCGGCACCGGGATGGTCTCGGTCGCCCGCGCCTCGGCGGCGGCGAGGTCGGCGTCGTGGTCGCGCACCCAGGCCGGCGAGTTGAGCGCCAGGGCGCTGGCCTTGAGGTAGGCGGTCGGCCCGAGCTCGCGCAGCATCAGCGAGCGGACCTCGAACAGGCGGCGGAAGAACGCGTCGGTCTTCGCCCAGGTCGCGCTCAGGACCAGCCGGTCGATCCGCGCCGGGTGCTCGATCGCCAGCACCTGGCCCATGGCGCCGCCGGTCGAGTGGCCGCACCAGTGGACCTTGTCGAAGCCCAGCGCGTCGATCAGCTGCAGGGCGTCGTCGGCCATCTGGGCGACCGAGTAGTCGATCCGCGACAGGGTCGAGCGCGCGGTGCCGCGATGGTCGTGCACGACCACGGTGAAATCCTTCGCCAGCTCGGCGACGTTGGCGCCCCACCAGCGGCCGTCGCCGCCCAGCCCGGCGACCAGGAACAGCGGCGGGCCGCTGCCGTGGATTTCATAGTAGAGCTCGGCGCCGTCGCGCAGCCTCGCCTGTGGCATCCCGTTCCCTTCCGTCGCTATAGTGGTCCCCCGGAGGTAAGCGCACGATGAAGCGCCTGTCGATTGTCGCGATGCTGATGCTTGCCGCGGCCTGCACCAGGGAGCAGCAGCCGCAGACCACGTTCATTGCCCGCCCGGCGCCGGACGATCCGACGCCGGCGGGCATCGCCTACCTGTGCGACGGCCGCAAGGAAGTGAGCGTGGTCTACGCCAAGAACCGCGCCTCGGTGACGCTGGACGGCCGCACCTGGAGGCTCGAGTACCAGCCGGGCGACGGCGGCTTCCGCTACGCCGACACCGCCAACGAGTGGTCCGGCCGCGACGAGGTGGCGGCGCTGCGCCAGCTCGGCAGCCAGCACCCGCTCGCCTTCAACTGCCGCCCCCTCCGCCGGACGACCTAGCCCCAGGCGGCGAACATCGCGGCGATCGCGGCGCGGTCGAGTCCGGCGCGCAGCGCGGTCTCGAGCAGCACGCGCGCCTTGAGCGGGTGCAGCCGCCCGCCCCAGGTCAGGCCGGCCTTCAGCAGCTCGATCTCCGAGCTCGGGCCGCCGTAGGTGTGGCGCAGCAGCGGCCCGCCGCCGGCCCGGCCCGCCACCACCACCGGCATCGCCTGCGCCAGCCGGCCGACCAGCGCCGCCACGCGCTCGGGCACGTGGCCGCCGCCCATGGCGCCGATCACGGCGCCGCGGTAGCCGAGCCGGTCGGGGCTGGCGAGGATCGCCTCGACCAGCGCGCCCGGCTCGTCGAGTCCCATCCACAAGAGCGCCACCGGCTGGCGGTCGCCCGACACCTTGCCGAGCGCGCGGCGGGTCGCGGCCATGGCGTCGCGCACCGGGCGGCCGAGCGGCACCACGCGGTCCTCGACCAGCGCCGCCAGCGGCCCGGTCTGCGGCGCGGCGAAGGCGTTGAGCCGGGTCGGGTGCGCCTTGATCGCGTCGGCGGCGGCGTAGACCTCGTCCAGCATCACCGCCAGCACGCCCAGCTCCCGGGCGTGGGCGCGGATCCACGGGTCGCAGGCGACGCGCACCGCCGCCAGCAGGTTGCCCGGCCCGTCCGGCGAGGTCAGCGCCGGGTTGCGCATCGCCGCGGTCACGATCACCGGCACGTCGCGCTCGACCAGCAGGTCGAGCAGGAACGCGGTCTCCTCCAGCGTGTCGGTGCCCTGCGTCACCACGAAGCCGTCGGCCGTCGACGCCGCGATCCTGGCGGCCAGCGCGTGGATCTGGTCGAAGCCGAGCGAGTGGCTGCCGACCCGCGACACCGTCTCGGCCTCGATCCCGGCGAGCTCGCCCAAGAGCGGCACCGCCTTCACGAGGTCGTCGGCGCCGGCCCCCATCTGCATGACGCCGCTGGCGTCCGGTCGCGTCGCGATGGTGCCGCCCAGCGCGAGGATGTGAATGCGTCGCTTGCCCATCTACCCCAGCCTCAACGAGGAAAAGAAACGCTCGACCGTCTGCGTGCGCATCTGCGCCGCCGGCCCGAGGCAGGCCAGCGACACGGTGAGCCGGCCGCGCAGCAGCACCAGCTGGCGCAGCTGCCGGCCGTCGGCCACCGAGCCGGTCGCGTCGGCCACCGGCACGCCCTGCAGGTCGCGCCACTCGACGCGGCTCCAGCGCCCGCCCGACAGGCGCTGCGCGCGGTCGTCGAGCACCGCCTGCAGCCACGCCCGCGGGTTGCCGAGATCGATGTCGGCCGGCAGCGTCGCGGCCTGCGCCGCGAACGACAGGCCGCCATGGTCGAGGCTGTAGGAATGGGTGTCGAAGCGCGTGCCGGCCGGCGAGGTCGTGTCGACGACCTTGTAGACGGGCTCGGCCGGCATATCGACGATGAAGACCTTGCCCGGGCCGCGCACCGCGTACCAGGTCGACCGGGCCGCGGCGCCGAACGGCAGCGCGGCCAGCGGCAGCAGCGCCAGTGCTCGCCGCGGCAGGGTCATTCGGCCGCCCGCGGCCCGAACTTCGCCCGCGCTTCGGCCGCGCCGTAGTAGCCGCGGGCGATGTCGCGGGCGATCGCCTCGGGGGCGCGCCGGGCCGGGTCGCCGAAGCCGCCGCCGCCCGGCGTCGACACCCGCACGACGTCGCCGACGCCCATGCGGATGTCCTGGTCCTTCGACAGGTGCGGCGGGCGGTAGCGCTTGCCGCCCTGCTCGACCTCGACCGTGTTGGTGCCGCCGTCGCGGCCGCCGAGCACGCCCTGCGGGCCGGTGCGGCCATGGTCCATCACCATCGACACCCGCGCCTCGCCGCGGCGCAGCCGGATCGCGTAGTTGATGCCGAAGCCGCCGCGGAACTCGCCGGCGCCACCCGAGCCCTCGCGCAGCGAGAACTCCTCGAACAGCACCGGGTAGAACTGCTCCAGCACCTCGACCGGGGGCATCTTGGAGATGCCGATGGTCGAGCAGCCGTTGCTCAGCCCGTCGCCGCCCTGGAAGCCGCCGTACCCGCCGCCGGTGAACAGGTACATGATGTAGTTGCGGTTGCGCTCGGGATCGTAGCCGCCGATGCCGAGGTTGCCCGAGGTGCCGGCCGGCGCGGCGAACAGCAGGTCGGGGATTGCCCGGGTCAACGCCGCGAACACCGCCTCGGCGATGCGCTGGCTGACCTCGGCGGCGCAGCCCGACACCGGCCGCGGGTAGCGGGCGTAGAGGAACGTGCCCTCCGGGTCGACGATGTGCAGCGGCGCGAAGGTGCCGGCGTTGATCGGCACGTCGGGGAAGATGTGCTTCACCGCCAGGTAGATCGCCGAGCGCGTGGTCGCGATGACGCTGTTCATCGGGCCGCGGCAGGGCGGGCTCGAGCCGGTCATGTCGAAGGTCAGGTCCTCGCCCTTCTTGGTCACCGTCATGCGGATCAGCAGCGGCTCGTCGACGACGCCGTCGCTGTCGACCTGGGCCTGGCCCTCGTAGGTGCCGTCGGGGATGGCGGCGATCCTGGCCCGCATCTGGCGCTCGGCGCGGTGGCGCATCTCGGCGATGGCCTGGCGCACGACCGCCGCGCCGTAGCGGTCGATCAGCGCGGTCAGCCGCTGCTCGCCGGTGGCGAGCGCGGCGGCCTGGGCCTTGATGTCGCCGATGCGCTGGTCGGCGATGCGGATGTTGCTCAGGATGATCGACAGGATCTCCTGGTCCATCTCGCCCTTCTTGAAGAACTTCACCGGCGGCAGGCGCAGCCCTTCCTGCTCGACCTCGGTGGCGCTGGCCGAGAAGCCGCCCGGCACCATGCCGCCGACGTCCGGCCAGTGGCCGGTGTTGGCCAGCCACGCGAACAGCTCGCCCCGGTAGAAGAACGGCTTCACGAAGCGCACGTCCATCAGGTGGGTGCCGCCGAGGTAGGGATCGTTGACGATGAAGACGTCGCCCGGGTCGACCTTGCCGGCGTAGTGCGTCCTGACCCGGTCGATCACCGCCTGGGTCGAGAACTGCATGGTGCCGACGAACACCGGCAGGCCGAGCTCGCCCTGGGCGATCAGCGAACCGTCGACCGCGTCGTAGATGCCGTCCGAGCGGTCCATGCCCTCCGAGATCACCGGCGAGAAGGCGGCGCGCACGAACGCGAGGTCCATCTCGTTGCAGACCTGGACCAGGCCGTTCTGGATGACCGTCAGGGTGACGGGATCGAGGTTAGACATGGCCTCCTTCCTATCACGGGACTCAGACCTCGACATCGCCCTTGAGCAGGCGCTGCACGATGCCGCGGTTCAGGATCTCGTTGGTCCCGTCGGCGACGTTGACGATGCGCAAGGCGTGCCAGGCATGGTGCAGGCCGACCTCGTTGGTGAAGCCCATGGCGCCGTGGGTCTGCATCGCCCGGTCGACGGCGCGGTAGCCGACCTGCACCGAGTAGGCCTTGGCCATCGACAGTTCCTTGATCGCCGGGTGACCGTCGTCGAGCAGGGTGGCGGCGTTGAGGCCCATCAGGTGGGCGCCGTGCAGCTCGGTGGCGCTCTCGGCCAGCGGGAAGGTGACGCCCTGGTAGTCGGCGATCGGCCGGTCGAAGGCCTTGCGGGTCTTGGCGTAGTCGAGCGCCAGCTCGAGCGCCCAGCGGCCGTAGCCGACGGCGCGGGCCGAGTTGTAGATGCGGCCCAGCGACACGCCGTACAGCGCCGCCGCGAAGCCGTCGTGCAGCGTGCCGACCAGCTGCCACGGCTCGACCCGCACGTCCTCCAGCCGCAGCTCGGCCTCGTCGCCGCCGATGTGACCGAACAGCTTGATCACCCGCTGGACCTCGAAGCCCGGCGACGTCGTGGGCACCAGGAAGGCGCTGATGCCGCCGCGGCGGGCCGCCGCCCGCTCCGGGTCGGTGACGGCGAAGACGATGCAGTAGTCGGCGACCGGCGCGTTGGAGGTCCAGATCTTGCGCCCCGTGAGCCGCCAGCCGTCGCCGTCGGGCCGCGCCCGGGTCGCCAGCGCGGCGGCGTCGGAGCCGGCGCCGGGCTCGGACAGGCCGAAGCACATCGACGCCTCGCCGGCCATCATCGGCGCGAGGATGCGCTCGCGGGCCTCGGCCGTGACCTTCTCGAGGAGCCGGCTGGGGCCGAATGCCCAGTGGCTGATCACGTACAGCATCAGCCAGTTCTGCGGCCCGCACAGGCGGAACAGCGCTTCCCAGCCGACGTAGTAGGCAAGGTGCCCCAGCCCGCCGCCGCCCAGCGCCGCCGGCACGCACATGTTGTAGAACCCGGCCCGGGCGGAGACCCGGCGGACCTCGTCGATCAGGCCCTTCAGCTCGTCGGAGAAGCGGCCGTCCTCGCGGTAGAGGCGGCGCGGATCCTCGAACAGGGCGTGGTGCGCGGCGTGGCGCGGCAGCACCTCCTTGCGCGCGAAGTCGACCAGGCCGTCGCGCACGGCGCGGACATCCTCGGGCAGTTCCCAGGCAATGGCGGACACGTCGTCACTCCTCCGTAACGGTGGTGGGGACATTGTTGGCACGCTCCCTGCGGGGAGCCAGCGTCTCCGGGCCCGGGGAACCGCGATACGAGATGACGATGCCGAGCGTACCGTTTTCCCCCGCCGTTGCGTTATGATGCCGACCTCCTTTTCCCACCCCTTGCGGACGGACCGACCATGAACGCGCCGATGGCAGCGAACGACCTCAACTTGATGAAATTCGGCATCGGCCAGCCGGTGCCGCGCCAGGAGGACCCGACGCTGCTGCGCGGCCACGGCCGCTACACCGACGACGTCAACGTCGCCGGCCAGGCCTACGCCGTGATGGTCCGCAGCCAGGTGGCGCACGGCGTCATCCGCGGCATCGACACCGCCGAGGCCAGGACCATGCCGGGGGTTCTCGGCGTGTGGACCGGCGCCGACCTTGTGGCGGCGGGCTTCGGGCTGCTGAAGTGCATCATCCCCTTCCCCAACCGCGACGGCTCGCCGATGAGGAAGCCGGACCGGCCGTCGCTGTCGACCGACAAGGTCCGCTTCGTCGGCGACCCGGTGGCGATCGTGGTCGCCGAGACCGCGGCGCAGGCACGCGACGCCGCCGAGGCGGTGATGGTCGACATCGACAGCCTGCCGGCGGTGACCGACGCCCGGGAAGCCGCCCAGCCCGGCGCGCCGCAGCTCTACGACGACGTCCCGTCCAACGTCTGCCTCGACTACCACTACGGCGACAGCGCCAGGGTGGCGGAGGCGTTCGCGAAGGCCGCGCACGTCACCCGCCTGCACATCCTCAACAACCGCGTCGTGGTCGCGGCGATGGAGCCGCGCTCGGCGATCGCCGAGGTCGACGCCGCCAGCGGCCGCTACACCCTGCACACCTGCAGCCAGGGCGTGTTCGGCCTCAAGCAGCAGCTGGCCAACGACATCCTCAAGGTGCCGCCGGAGAAGGTGCGGGTGCTGACCGGCAACGTCGGCGGCTCGTTCGGCATGAAGGCCTCGGCCTACCCCGAGTACGCCGCGCTGTTCCATGCCGCCAGGCTGCTGGGCCGCCCGGTGAAGTGGACCGACGACCGCTCGGGCAGCTTCCTCAGCGACCAGCACGGCCGCGACCACGAGTTCGACGCCGAGCTGGCGCTCGACCGGGACGGCCGCTTCCTCGCGCTGCGGCTGACCGGCTACGGCAACATGGGCGGCTACCTCGCCACCGTGGCGCCGATGATGGGCACGCTGAACGTGGTCAAGAACGCGATCGGCATGTACGCCACGCCGCTGCTCGAGGTCTCGACCAAGTGCGTGTTCACCAACACCACGCCGGTCAGCGCCTACCGCGGCGCCGGTCGCCCCGAGGGCAACTACTTCATGGAGCGGCTGGTCGACACCGCGGCGCGCGAGATGAAGCTCGACGCCATCGCGCTGCGCAAGCTCAACCACATCCCGCCGGCGGCGATGCCGCACAAGACGCCGGCCGAGACGGTCTACGACACCGGCGACTTCACCGCCCTGCTCGACAAGGCGCTGGCCGCCTCCGACTGGAACGGCTACGCCGCGCGCAAGGCCGAGAGCGAGAAGCGCGGCAAGCTGCGCGGCCGCGGACTCGGCACCTACCTCGAGGTCACGGCGCCGCCGACCAAGGAGATGGGCGGCCTGCGCTTCGAGCCCAACGGCGACGTCACCATCATCACCGGCACGCTCGACTACGGCCAGGGCCACTGGTCGGCGTTCGCGCAGGTGCTGACCGAGAAGCTCGGCATCCCGTTCCACCGCATCAAGCTGATCCAGGGCGACAGCGACCTGCTGATCGCCGGCGGCGGCACCGGCGGCTCGAAGTCGATCATGGCCAGCGGCGCGGCGATCGTCGAAGCCTCGGAGAAGGTGATCGAAAAGGGCAGGCAGATCGCCGGCGTCGCGCTCGAGGCCGCGGCGGCCGACATCGAGTTCAAGGCCGGCCGCTTCACCATCGTCGGCACCGACCGCGGCATCGGCATCATGGAACTGGCCGAGAAGCTGCGCGGCGGCCTCGCGCTGCCCGAGGGCGTGCCGGCGACGCTCGACGTCAGCCACGTCCACGAGGCCGCGCCGTCGGCCTACCCCAACGGCGCCCACGTCGCCGAGGTCGAGATCGATCCCGACACCGGCGTGATCGAGGTCGTGAAGTACACGATGGTCGGCGACTTCGGCACCGTCATCAACCCGCTGCTGGTCGAGGGCCAGAGCCACGGCGGCGTCGTCCAGGGCATCGGCCAGGCGCTGATGGAGCGCGTCGCCTACAGCGAGGACGGCCAGCTGATCACCGGCTCGTTCACCGACTACGCCCTGCCGCGCGCCGGCGACGTGCCGTCGTTCGCGATGGGCTACCACTCGGTGCCGGCCAAGACCAACGTGCTGGGCGCCAAGGGCTGCGGCGAGGCCGGCTGCGCCGGCTCCCTGCCGTCGGTCATGAACGCCATCGTCGACGCGCTCGGCGGCCGCCACATCGACATGCCGGCAACGCCGGAGAAGGTCTGGCAGGCGCTGCACGGCTGATCGCCGTGGCCGCCGGCTCCGCGCCCCCGGACGTTTCCATCGTCGGCTGCGGGCCGGTCGGCGCCCTGCTCGGCAACCTGCTGGGCCAGGCCGGCCTCGCGGTCGAGATCCTCGACCGCGACCGCGACATCCATCCGCTGCCGCGGGCCGTCCATTTCGACGGCGAGGTGATGCGGATCTTCCAGGCCGCCGGGCTGGCCGACCGCCTCGCCGGCGTCGCCCGGCCGTCATCCAAGGGCATGACCTTCGTCAACGCCGCCGGCCGCACCCTGATGATGCGGCGCGGCATCGAGGGGCCCGGCCCGCACGGCTGGGCCGGTAACTGGTACTTCCACCAGCCGCTGCTGGAGCAAGTCCTGCGCGACGGGCTGAAGCGCTTCCCCAACGTCCGGCTGCGGCTCGGCGAGGCCGTCGCCTCGGTCGACGACCTCGACGCCCGCTTCGTCGTCGGCTGCGACGGCGCGCGCTCGCTGGTGCGCCAGGCGATCGGCAGCACGCCGGCCGACCTCGGCCTGCACCAGCCGTGGCTGGTGGTCGATCTCCTGTGCGATCCCGACAGCCCGCGCGTGCAGGCCCTGCCCGACCACACGGTGCAGCTCTGCGACCCGGCGCGGCCGATGACCATCGTCAAGGTGGGCGGCGCGCGGCGGCGCTGGGAGATCATGCTGATGCCCGGCGACGATCCCGCGACCATGGCCAAGCCCGCGGTCTTCTGGCCGATGATGGCGCGCTGGCTCGGACCAAAGGACGCCACGCTGGAGCGCTCGGCCGTCTACACCTTCCACTCGGTCGTCCAGCACGGCTGGCGCAAGGGCCGCCTGCTGCTGGCCGGCGACTCGTGCCACCAGACGCCGCCGTTCCTGGGCCAGGGCATGTGCGCCGGGATGCGCGACGCCGCCAACCTGGCATGGAAGCTGGCGGCGATCGTGCGCGACGGCGCGCCCGAGGCGCTGCTCGACAGCTACGAGAGCGAGCGCCGGCCGCACGTCGCCGCCTTCATCGAGCTGGCCGTGAAGCTGGGCGCGGTGCTGCAGGAAACCGATCCCGCCGCCGCCGCCGCGCGCGACAGGCGCTTCGAGGCCGGCGCGCAGTCGTTCGACTTCCCGCAGCCGCAGCTCGGCCCGGGCGTGCGGCTCGACGACCCGCCGCCGGTCGGCACGGTGTTCCCGCAGCCGCAGCTGCCGGGCGGACGGTTGATGGACGAGGCGATCGGCGCGCGCTTCGCCGTGGTCGGCGACGGCGCGTTGATGCGGGAACTGGAGATCGACGCGGTGCGCCTGCCGGGAGTCGGGCTCGACTGGCTGGCCCGGCACGGCGGACGGGCCGCGATCCTGCGGCCCGACCGCTACGTCTTCGCCGTGGCCCGCGACCGCGCCGAGATGGCGGCGGCCGCGGCGGCGCTCAGGGCGATGCTTACGCCGGGGTGAACATCGGCAGCGGCGGGCCGCCGTCGGTCGGCTTGAACACCACCTTCACCGCCTGCTCGCACTTCAGCTTGTCGAAGTCGCAGTCGACGATGTTGGTGACCATGCGCGGGCCCTCGGCCAGCGTCACGTAGGCCATGGCGTAGGGCACCGGCGCGCGGCGCATCACGCTGTACGAGTAGATCGTGCCCTTGCCCGACGCCTCGACCCACTCGGTCTTGTCGCTGAAGCAGAACGGGCAGATCGTGCGCGGGTAGTGGTGCGCCTCGCCGCAGCTCGTGCACTTGCGCACCAGCAGCTTGCCCTTGGCGGCGGCGTCCCAGTAGGCCTGCGTTTCCTGGCTGATCGCCGGGGCCGGCAGCTTGCGCTCCTTGGTCTCGGCCATGGTTCTACTCCCTCTCCAGAATGACGGTGGCGCTGCCGTGGCGCAGGCCGAGCGAGCCGCCCGTGCCGTGCGCCAGCGCGAGATCGCAGTTCTTGACCTGCACGGCGGGGTGGGCCTCGCCGCGCAGCTGGCGGACCGCCTCGAGCACCTTGGTCAGGCCGCCGCGGTTGCCGGGATGGTTGCTGCACAGGCCGCCGCCGTCGGTGTTGAACGGCAGCTTGCCGACGCCCGAGATCAGGTTGCCGTCGGCCACCAGCTTGCCGCCCTTGCCCTTCTCGGCGAAGCCGAGGTCTTCCAGCTGCATCAGCACGGTGATGGTGAAGCTGTCGTAGATCGACACGTACTTCATGTCGGACGGCTTGACGCCGGCCTCGGCGAACGCCGCCGCGCCGGTGAAGCGCGCGCCCGAGTAGGTCAGGTCGACCTTGCCGCCCATCTGGGTCTTGATGAACTCCGAGGCGCCCAGGATCTTGACCTTGGGCCGCTTCAGCTTGGCGGCGATCTCCGGCGCCACCACGACGATCGCGCCGCCGCCGTCGGTGATGACACAGCAGTCCAGCCGGTGCAGCGGGTCGGAGATCATCGGCGAGTTGACGACCTCCTCGACCGTGACGACGTCGCGCAGCAGCGCGTGCGGGTTGTGCTGGGCGTGGTGCGAGGCCGCGACCTTGATCCAGGCCAGCTGCTCGGAGGTCGTGCCGAACTCGTACATGTGGCGCATGGCGCACATCGCGTACATGTTCACCACGGTCGGCCCGTAGGGGAACTCGAACGGCTCGTCGGGGGTCGGCGTGCCGCCGCGGCTGCGCGGCACGGTGCCGGTCGCCATGCCCTCGGCGCGCGGCCGGCCGGCCAGGGTGATCAGCGCGACCTTGCACTTGCCGGCGGCGATCGCCTCGGCGGCGTGGCCGACGTGCAGGACGTAGGACGAGCCGCCGGTGTCGGTCGAATCGACGTGGCGCGGGCGCAGGCCCATGTACTCGACCATCGACATCGGGCCGAGGCCGGGCGCGTCGCCGGCGCAGAAGTAGCCGTCGACGTCGTCCTTGGTCAGGCCCGCGTCCTCGAGCGCGCCCTTGGCGACCTCGGCGTGGATCTGGGCCAGCGACAGGTCCTTGGCCAGGCGGGTCGGATGTTCGTAGATGCCGGCGATATACGCCTTGCCCTTGATGCTCATCGGCGGGCGATCTCCCTTTTCATGCTGCACTGCATCGTGGGCGATTTCGCGCTCACGGAAAAGCGACGACTTCCGCCGGGAGGAACCGTGCTAGGTTTCGCGCGATCAACACATCGGGGAGTGACCATGCTGGGTCGTCGTCTTTTCGCGTCCGCCGCCGTCGCCACGGCGCTCGCGCTCTCCGGCGCGGCTCATGCCCAGGCCCAGGCCCCGGCCGGCAAGGCCGAGCTGCAGTGGTTCAGCCAGGCCGGCTTCAAGCTGACCACGCCGGGCGGCAAGGTCATCATGATCGATCCGTGGATCAAGGGCGCCACCAGGCTGCCGGACGAGTTCAAGGACCTGTCCAAGCTCGGCAAGGTCGACCTCGTGCTGGTCACGCACGGCCACGGCGACCATCTCGGCGACGCGATGGAGATCTCCAGGACCAACAACGTGCCGATCTGGGGTCCCGCCGGCATGAACCAGTGGCTGGCGACGCTGGGCATGATGCCGGCCAACCTGGTGCCGCGCATGAACAAGGGCGGCACCATCGAGCCGTTCCCCGGCGTAAGGATCACGCAGGTCCGCGCCGAGCACTCGTCGGAGATGATCCTGAAGGACCCGACCACGGGCAAGGACACCAGCTTCCCGGCGGGCGAACCGGTCGGCTTCATCATCCAGCTCGAGAACGGCTTCAAGATCTACCACATGGGCGACACCGGCCTGTTCGGCGACATGAAGATGATCGGCGAGATGTACAAGCCGGACCTGCTGCTGGTGCCGATCGGCGGCCACTACGTGATGGACCCGAAGGACGCCGCCTACGCCACCCGCGAGCTGATCAAGCCCAAGATGGCCTTCCCGATGCACTACGCCAGCAACCCCTTCCTCAAGGGCACGCCGGCCGAGTTCAAGGCGGCGCTGGGCACCACGGCCATCCAGGTCGTCGACATGAACCCGGGCGACAAGAAACAGTTCTAGGCCAATACCCCGTCATCTCGACCGAGCGCGCGCGGCCCCGAGTGGAGAGACCTTGCCTCGACCCGCAGACGCCGGGTCGCGGAAACCAGGTCCCTCCACTACGCCTCGCTGCGCGAGGCTCCGGTCGGGATGACGGGTTTGATCACTCCACGTCGCGCGCGCCGACGGTGCGGGCGCGGAACTCGTCGGGGACGTCGCGGCCGACGTCGGTGAAGGCCTTCTTCACCGCCGCGACGGTCGGGCCGAACACCGCCTTGCGGTTCTCGCGCGCCCACGTGTTCGAGTTCACGATCGTGTCGAGCGAGCCCTGGAAGCGCGGCATGACGTAGCGCGCGAACAGCTCGAACGAGCGCATCGTCGCCTCGCGGCTGGCCCACTCGTGGGCGCGGAACAGGATGCCGCCGAAGCCGCCCTTCGAATAGCCGAGCAGCTGCTCGATGCCCTTGATCACGGTCTCGGGCGTGCCGACCAGCGTCGTGCCGTTCCTGACGCCGTCGCGCAGCGGCTCGTCGGAGCGGCCCGGCGGCCGGCCCAGCGTGTCCTCGAAGTAGGTCACGGTCTCGCGGCGCTCGCCGGCATGGACCTCGCGCAGCGCCTGCTCGTCGTCCTCGGCGAGGTGCGCGTTGACCACGATCCGCCACTTCGAGCGGTCGGCGGTGTGGCCGTGCTGCGCCGCCGTCTCCTCGTAGATCGACCACTGCTTGGCCATGCCCTCGGGCCCGCCCGGCAGGCCGGCGCCGATCGACAGCACGCCCAGCCCGTGGCGACCCGCCGCGATCATGCCCGACGGCGTGATCGTGCTGGCGCAGGCGATCGGGAAGTGCGGCCAGGTGTAGGGGGCGAGGTGCAGGCGCGCTTCCTTCAGCTCGAACCAGTCGGTCTTCATGGTGACCGGCTCCTCGCACTTCAGCAGCGCCATGATGGCGGCCAGCGACTCCTCCATGCGGCGGCGCTGGGTCGAGGGCTCGATGCCCATCATGTAGGCGTCGGACGGCAGCGCGCCCGGGCCGCAGCCCAGCATGGTGCGGCCGCGCGACATGTGGTCGAGCTGCACGAAGCGGTTCGCGACCATCAGCGGGTGATGGTAGGGCAGGCTGGTCACGCCCGAGCCGAGACGGATGAAGCGGGTGCGCTCGACCGCGGCGCCGATGAACACCTCCGGCGAGGCGATGGTCTCCCAGCCGGCGGAATGGTGCTCGCCGATCCAGGCCTCGTCGTAGCCCAGCTCGTCGATCCACTCGATCAGCTCCATGTCGCGCGCCATGGCCAGCGTCGGGTTCTCGCCCAGCCGATGGAACGGCGCGAGGAAAATTCCGAACTGCAGTCCCTTGTGATTGCCCGTCTGTGCCATCTGTTCCTCCTGCGCCGGACGCTAGCACGCGACCGTCGTTGACCGAAGCCGCGGCTTGCGCCGATCATCGCGCGATGAACGATGCCGCCCTGCCGCTCCAGCGGTTCACGGTCGTCGAGGTGAACGACACCGCCGTGCCGCTGTGCCTGCGGCTCGCGACCTCGCTGGCCGGCAAGATCGCCGCCGACCTCGGCGCCGAGGTGCTGAAGATCGAGCCGCCGGGCGGCGACCCGGTGCGCCGCGCCGCGCCGCTGCTGCCGGGCGGATCGAGCGCGCTGTTCCAGTTCCTCAACACGTCCAAGCGCTCGCTGGTGCTCGACCTCGCCAGCGACGCCGGGCGCGCGACCCTGCAGGGCCTGCTCGGCCGCGCCCAGGCCTGCCTGTTCGAGGAGCCGGCGGCGAGCGCGCCGCTGCTCCGCCGGGGCGGCGCCACGCCGATCGAGATCGCCGCCTTCCCGCTCGAGATGGATGCCGCGGCGCGCCCGGTCAGCGAACTGGCGATCCAGGCGCTGGGCGGGCTGATGCACATGATCGGCACGCCCAACGCCAAGCCCCTGAAGCTGGCCGGCCACCAGGCCTCGTACGCGGCCGGCCTCACCGCCTTCACCGGCCTCGCCGCGGCGCTGGCCGCGCGCGACGCCGGCCGCGCCGCGCCGTCGGTGCGCGTGTCGCTGGCCGAGGTCATGCAGTGGGTGAACTGGAAGGCCGCCTCGGGCGCCGCCGCCACCGGCACCTCTCCCGGCCGCGAGGGCGAGCGCTCGGAGTTCCAGGTGCTGCCCTGCCGCGACGGCTGGGTCGCGGTCGTCTACACCGTGACGCAGTGGCCGGCGACGCGGGCGCTGATCGGCGAGCCGCGGCTGCTCGACCCGAAGTTCGCGACCCGCGCCGGCCGCCGCCAGCACATCGTCGAGCTCTACGACCTGCTGCGGCCGTGGTTCGCCGCGCGCAGCCGCGCCGACATCCAGCGCGAGGCGCAGGCCACGGGCGTGCCGTTCGGGCCGGTGTTCACCCCGGCCGAGTTGCTGGAGACCGAGCAGTACGTCGCCCGCGGCTTCCTCGCCGACATGACCCTGCCGGACGGCGACCGCGTGCGCCTGCCGCAACTGCCGGTGCAGTGGAACGGCCGCTCGTTCGCGCCACGCCCCGCCCCGGCGCTGGCCGAGTACGTCGCATGAGCCGTCCCCTCGACGGCATCCGCGTCCTCGACTTCGGCCTGCTGACGGCCGGGGCCAACACCTCGGCGATGCTGGCCGACCTCGGCGCCGACGTGCTCAAGATCGAGTCCGGCGCCTACCTCGACCCGTTCCGCGTGGTCGGCAGGATCGACGACGCGGACGGCTGGTGGAACCGCTCGCCGCAGTTCCGCTTCACCAACCGCAACAAGCGCGGCCTCGCGCTGAACCTCAAGGCCGCCGAGGGCCAGCGCGTGATCCGCGAACTCGCGGCGCACTGCGACGTCGTGGTCGAGAACTTCCGCCGCGGCGTGCTCGACCGCGCCGGGCTGGGCTGGGAAGCGCTGAAGGCGGTCAACCCGCGGCTGGTGTTCGCGGCGATCTCCAGCCAGGGCGACACCGGGCCGGAGCGCATGAACGTCTCGTTCGGCAGCACGCTGGACGCCACCTCCGGCATCGCCGCGCTGACCGGCTACGAGGGCCAGTCGCCGCGCATCTCGGGCATGGACGTGAACTACCCCGACCAGATCGTGTCGCTGTTCGCGACCGGGCTGGTGATCGCCGCCGTGATGGACGCGCGCCGCAGCGGCCGCGGCTGCTTCCTCGACTTCTCGCAGCGCGAGGTCGCCTCGTTCACGCTCGGCGAGGAGATCGTCGCCGCCTCCGCAGACCCTGCGTGGCGGCCGGGTCCGCGCGGCAACGACGAGCCCGGCATCGCCGCGCAGGACGCCTGGCGCTGCCGCGACGGCCGCTGGATCGCGGCTACGCTGGCGGCGCCCGATCCCGGCATGGCCGACTTCTGCGCGGGCCGCGACTCGGCCGACGCGGTCGCCGCCCTGCTGGCGCGCGGCATCGCCGCCGCGCCCTGCAACGACGGCAACGACCTGCTGCGCGATCCCGCGCTGGCCGGCGTCACGCTGGTGCGCGACGAGGGCGGCGCGCTGGTCAAGGGCCTGCCCTATCGCCTCGACGGGCGCGGCATCGCGATCGAGTGCGCGGCGCCCGACCTCGGCCAGCACACCGACGCCGTGCTGCGCGACCTCTTGGGCTACGGCGACGCCGAGCTCGCCGCCTTGAAGCAATCGGGCGTCACCGCGACGACGCCAACCGGGGGAGACGCCTGATGCCGCGCGCCGAAGTCCAGGAGCTGATCGACCGGATGTCGATCCCGGCGATCGCCGCGCCGATGTTCCTCGTCTCCAACCCGGCGCTGGCGCTGGCCTGCTGCGGCGAGGGCCTGATGGGCAGCTTCCCCGCGCACGGCACGCGCAGCCGCGAGGAGTTCCACGGCTGGCTCGACCAGATGGTCGACGGCATCAAG
Organism: uncultured Reyranella sp.; assembly: GCA_964420105.1. Classification (GTDB taxonomy): domain Bacteria; phylum Pseudomonadota; class Alphaproteobacteria; order Reyranellales; family Reyranellaceae; genus Reyranella. The sequence continues at coordinate 16,093 of CAYQRL010000010.1, read as the reverse complement.
CGGCTGGAGGATGCCGGCAAGCGCCCGGCGCCGTGGGCGGTGAACCTTGTCGTCCACGCCTCGAACCCGCGCTACCAGGGCGACCTCGAGCTGGTCGAGAAGTACAGGGTGCCGGTGGTGCTGACCTCGAAGGGGGCGCCCGGCGATGCCATCAAGCGCATCCACGGCTGGGGCGCGGTGGCGCTGCACGACATCGCCAACCGCCGCCACGCCGAGAAGGCGCTGGAGGCCGGGGTCGACGGCGTCATCGCGGTGGCGGGCGGCGCCGGCGGCCACACCGGCACGATCAACCCGTTCGCGCTGATGAACGAGGTCCGCCAGCTCGGCGACCACTTCGCCGTCGTGCTGGCCGGCGGCCAGACCACCGGCCGCGACGTGCTGGCGGCCGAGACGATGGGCGCCGACATGGCCTACATCGGCACCCGCTTCATCGCCACGCGCGAGGCGATGGCCGCCGATGCGCACAAGGACATGATCCTGAAGACCCGCGCCACCGACGTCTTCCTCACGGCGTCGATCGACGGCGCACCGGCCAACTGGCTGACGCCCAGCCTGCTGGCGGCCGGCATCGACCTCGACGTGCTGCGCACGACGCTGCCCGGCAAGATCGTCGGCGCGGCCGAGAACAAGAAGCGCTGGAAGGACATCTACACGGCCGGCCACGGCGTCGGGAACATCGAGGACGTGCCGCCCGCCGCCGAACTGTGCCGCCGCCTCGTGCAGCAATACCGCGAGGCGAAGTCTGAAATGGCCCGCAGCCTGTCGGGCCGCGCGGCGGCATAGACGGCCCGTCCCGCCCTGCTCTACGCTTCGGCCTCCGATGGAGGATGCAGCGTGAAGACCAAGGCAGCGGTGTGTTTCGAGGCCGGCAAGAACCTCGAGATCGAGGAAGTCGACCTCGAGGGGCCGAAGTTCGGCGAGGTGCTGGTCGAGATCAAGGCGTCGGGCGTCTGCCACACCGACGAGTTCACGCGCTCCGGCGGCGATCCCGAGGGCCTGTTCCCGGTGATCTTCGGACACGAGGGCGCCGGCGTCGTGGTCGACGTCGGTCCCGGCATCGTGTCGCTGAAGAAGGGCGACCACGTGATCCCGCTCTACACGCCGGAATGCCGGCAGTGCAAAAGCTGCGTCTCGGGCAAGACCAACCTCTGCACCGCGATCCGCTCGACCCAGGGCCAGGGCGTGATGCCGGACGGCACCTCGCGGTTCTCGCTGCGCGGCAGGAAGATCCACCACTACATGGGCTGCTCGACCTTCTCGAACTACACCGTGCTGCCCGAGATCGCGCTGGCCAAGATCAGGCCGGACGCGCCGTTCGACAAGGTCTGCTACATCGGCTGCGGCGTCACCACCGGCATCGGCGCGGTGATCAACACCGCCAGGGTCGAGCCCGGCGCCAACGTCGTGGTGTTCGGGCTGGGCGGCATCGGCCTCAACGTCGTCCAGGGCGCGCGCATGGCCGGCGCCAACATGATCGTCGGCGTCGACCTCAACCCGGCGCGCGAGGCGCTCGGCCGCACCTTCGGCATGACCCACTTCGTCAACCCCAAGGAACTCGGGGACAAGGACCTGGTCGCCCACATCGTCGAGATGACCGACGGCGGCGCCGACTACAGCTTCGAGTGCGTCGGCAACACCCGGCTGATGCGGCAGGCGCTGGAATGCGCCCACCGCGGCTGGGGCAAGTCGGTCATCATCGGCGTCGCCGGCGCCGGCCAGGAGATCTCGACGCGGCCGTTCCAGCTGGTCACCGGCCGGCAGTGGATGGGCACCGCGTTCGGCGGCGCCAAGGGCCGCCGCGACGTGCCGAAGATCGTCGACTGGTACATGGACGGCAAGATCGACATCGACTCGCTGATCACGCACGTCATGCCGATCGAGAAGATCAACGACGCCTTCGACCTGATGCATCGCGGCGAGTCGATCCGCAGCGTCGTCACCTTCTAGGGAGGAACCGGGCATGACCGTGCGCAGGATCGGCGGGGCGACGATCGAGAAGGTCGAGGAGCTCTGCGCCGCGGGCTTCCGGCCCAGCAAGATGTTCCCGAAGTTCGACCAGGCCGCGTTCGACGCCCAGAAGCACTGGATGGTGCCGGACCAGGTCGAGGCCGGCAGCGACCGGCTGGTCGGCTCGGTCCATACCTGGATCGTGCGCACCGGCCGCCACACCATCCTCGTCGACACCTGCCTCGGCAACCACAAGCAGCGCACCAACCCGGGCTGGCGCAACCTCGACACGCCGTTCCTCGACCGCCTGCGCGCCTGCGGCTGCCCGCCCGAGTCGGTCGACTTCGTGATGTGCACCCACCTGCACGTCGACCATGTCGGCTGGAACACCCGGCTGGTCGATGGCCGCTGGGTGCCGACCTTCCCCAATGCCCGCTACCTGTTCGCGAAGCGCGAGTACGCCCACTGGGAGAGCGAGCGCGGCAAGCAGGGCGAGGGCAAGGTCAACGACGGCTCGTTCGACGATTCGGTGCTGCCCGTGGTCGAGGCCGGCCGGGCGGTGATGATCGACAGCGATCACCAGCCCGACCCGATGCTGACGATCAAGGACTACCCCGGCCACACGCCGGGCTCGATCGCCATCAACCTCCGCGACGGGGGCGCGCAGGCCTGCTTCTCGGGCGACATCATGCACCACCCGATCCAGGTCTATCACCCCGAGTGGTCGAGCCAGTTCTGCTGGGACCAGGAGCTGTCGGCGCGCTCGCGCCGCCGCCTGCTCGAGGATTGCGTCGAGAGCAACGCGCTGCTCTGCCCGGCGCACTTCGCCGGCGCCAACGCCGGCTACGTCAGGCCGCAGGGCTCGTCCTTCCGCATCGAGTGGGACGTGGTGGCCTGAGTCCGGAACGGGACGGGCAAGGGACGGGAGGAACGACGGTGAAGGGACCGGAAGACGATGCCGGGCTGGCCGGCAAAGTGGCGATCGTGGCCGGCGGTGGCGCCGCCGGCGACGGCATCGGTAACGGCCGCGCCGCCGCGATCCTGCTGGCCCGCGCCGGCACCAGGGTCGTGGTCGCCGACCGCGACCTCGCGCTGGCCCAGCGCACGGTCGAGATGATCGCGGCCGAGGGCGGCACCGCCGTCGCCCACGCCGGCGACATGACGGTCGAGGCCGAGTGCAGGCGGCTGGTCGATGCCGCGGTCGACCGCTGGGGCCGGCTCGACTTCCTCGACAACAACATCGGCATCGGCAGCCGCGCCAGCGTCGTCGACGAGAAGCCGGAAGAGTACCGGCGCGTCATGCAGGTCAACGTCGAGACCATGTTCCTGCTGTCCAAGCACGCCATCCCGGCGATGATCCGGACGGCGAAGGGCGGCGCCATCGTCAACATCTCGTCGATCTCGGCGCTGCGCCCGCGCGGCCTCACCACCTACACCACCTCGAAGGCGGCGGTGATCGGCCTCACCCAGGCGATGGCGGTCGACCACGGCCGCGACAACATCCGGGTCAACTGCATCTGCCCCGGCCCGATGTACACGCCGATGGTCTATGCCCGCGGCATGAGCGACGCCGCCCGCGCCCAGCGTGCCCGTGCCTCCGTCCTCAAGGTGGAGGGCACCGGCTGGGACGTCGGCCATGCCGTGCGCTTCCTGCTGAGCGCGCACGCCCGCTACATCACCGGCCAGGTGCTGGTGGTCGACGGCGGTGTCACGCTGCAGGGCCCCGAGCGCGATTCGCAGGATCACTGATCGACGACAATCCGGAGGAACCATGGCCCGCCTGCCCTACCTCGAGCCCGACCAGGTCGCGCCCGAGTACCGCGACATGCTCAAGCGCAACACCAACCTGCACAAGCTGCTGGTGAACTCGCCCGACATGGCGCGCGCCTTCAACGGCCTCGGCAACTACATCCGCTTCAAGAGCAAGCTCGACCCGCGGCTGCGCGAGATGGCGATCCTGCAGGTCGGGTGGCTGGAGAAGTCGGAGTACGAGTTCACCCACCACGTCAAGATCGGCAAGGAATTCGGCGTCACCGACGACGACATCAGGGCGCTGATCGACGAGACCGAGGGCAAGCCGACCGCGCTCGAGCCGCTGGCGAAAGCGATCCTGCGCGGCGCCCGCGAGATGACCCGCGACGTCGGCATGTCGGAGGCGACCTTCGCCGAGATCCGGCAACACCTGTCGGACGAGCACATGACCGACCTCGTGCTCACCATCGCCTTCTACTGCGCGGTCGTGCGCGTGCTCGCGACCATGAAGATCGACAACGAGCCTTCCTACAAGGAAGTGCTGAAGCAGTACCCGATCCCGGGAGTGAACTGAGATGCGCCTCAAGGACAAGATCGCCATCGTCGTCGGTGCCGGCCAGAGCCCCGGCGAGGGCGTCGGCAACGGCCGCGCCACCGCGCTCACCTTCGCCCGCGAGGGCGCCAAGGTGCTGTGCGTCGACCACAACCTCGCCAGCGCCGAGGAAACCGTCGACATGATCCGCAAGGGCCAGGGCACCGCCTTCCCGTTCAAGGCCGACGTGTCGAAGGAGAGCGACATCAAGGCGTTCGTGGCCGACGCGCACGCGCGCTGGGGCCGCATCGACATCCTGCACAACAACGTCGGCGTCTCGATCTCGGGCGGCGATGCCGAGCTGCTCGACATCACCGAGGCGGCGTTCGACCGCTGCGTCGCGATCAACCTCAAGAGCTGCATCCTCGCCTGCAAGGCGGTGATCCCGATCATGCGGGCGCAGAAGAGCGGCGCGATCGTCAACATCTCCTCGATGGCGGCGATCACCACCTACCCGTACGTCGCCTACAAGGCGACCAAGACGGCGATGATCGCCTTCACCGAGCAGCTGGCCTACCAGAACGCCGCGCACGGCATCCGCGCCAACGTCATCCTGCCCGGCCTCATGAACACGCCGATGGCGGTCGACACCCGCGCCCGCGAGTTCAACAAGAGCCGCGCCCAGGTCGAGGCCGAGCGCGACGCCAAGGTGCCGCTGCGCCGCAAGATGGGCACCGGCTGGGACGTCGCCAACGCCGCCCTGTTCCTCGCCTCCGACGAGGCCGGCTTCATCACCGGCGTCACCCTGCCGGTCGATGGCGGCGCCAGCGTCCAGCGCGGCTGAGCCCCTCCCGGGGGCGGCCCCTGCGCTTTCGCCTTGTGAAGCGTGCCGGTCGACGGCCCGTGCCGGGCAAGGCATGCTGGTGGCGCCTTAGGGAGGATCCAAGAATGCTGAACTGGAAGAAGGGCCTTGCCGCGGCAGGCCTGGCCGCCGCTTTCGCGGCCGCACCGGCTTGGGCGCAGAAGAGCGGCGGCACGCTGCGCATGTACTTCGCCGACAACCCGCCCAGCACCTCGATCCACGAGGAGGCCACGACCTCGACGGTCGTGCCGTTCATGTCGCTGTACAACAACCTCGTCGTGTTCGATCCGCAGGTGCCGCAGAACAGCCTGCAGTCGATCCGCCCCGACCTCGCGACCAGCTGGAAGTGGAGCGAGGACGGCAAGCAGCTGACGTTCAACCTGGTCGACAACGCCAAGTGGCACGACGGCAAGCCGTTCACCGCGGCCGACGTCAAGTGCACCTTCGACATGGTCCGCGGCAAGAGCGAGAACAAGCTGCGCCGCAACCCGCGTGCCTCGTGGTACTGGAACGTCGAGGACATCACGACCAACGGCGACCGCGAGGTCACCTTCAAGCTCGGGCAGCCGCAACCCTCGCTGCTGGTGCTGCTGGCGTCCGGCTACAGCCCGATCTACCCCTGCCACGTCCCGGCGGCGCAGATGCGCACCAAGCCGGTCGGCACCGGTCCGTTCAAGCTGGTCGAGTTCAAGCAGAAGGAAGTGGTGCGGCTGGCCAAGAACCCGGACTACTTCAAGAAGGGGCTTCCGTACCTCGACGGCATCGAGATCCCGATCGTGCCGGCCCGCGGCACGGCCATCCTGGGCTTCGTGTCCAACCGCTACGACATGACCTCGCCCTACGCCGTCACCATCCCGCTGCTGAAGGACGTGAAGGCGCAGTCGCCGAACGCGATCTGCGAGACCGCGTCGATGAACAACAACACCAACCTGATCCTCAACCGCGACGCCGCGCCGTTCGACAACCCGGAAATCCGCAAGGCGATGCTGCTCGCCATCGACCGCAAGTCGTTCATCGACATCCTGAACCAGGGCCAGGCCACCGTCGGCGGCACGATGGAGCCGCTGCCGGACGGCGTCTGGGGCCTGCCCAAGGAGGTCTTCGAGGCGATCCCGGGCTACGGGCCGGACGTCGCCAAGAACCGCGCCGAGGGCCGCGCGATCATGGAGAAGCTGGGCTACGGGCCGAACAACAGGCTGAAGCTGAAGGTCTCGACCCGCAACCACCTGCTGTACCGCGACCCCGCGGTCATCCTGATCGACCAGCTGAAGGAGGTGTACTTCGACGGCGAGCTCGAGCTCGTCGACACCGCGGTCTGGTACACCAAGATCTCGCGCAAGGACTACGCGATCGGTCTCAACACCACGGGCAACGGCGTCGACGATCCCGACCAGGGCTTCTTCGAGAACTTCTCGTGCAAGTCGGAGCGCAACTACACGAACTACTGCAACGCCGACATCGAGAAGATGTTCACCGAGCAGAGCCGCGAGCGCGACGTCGAGAAGCGCAAGAAGATCGTGTGGGAGATCGATCGCCGCCTGCTCGAGGACGGCGCCCGCCCGCCGATCATGTGGAACTCGTCCGCGAGCTGCTGGCACCCGCACGTCAAGGGCTTCAAGCCGCAGGTCAACAGCCTCTACAACAACTCGCGCTTCGAGGACGTCTGGCTGGATAAATAGAGTCCTCCCCATGCGCCAGCATGGGGAGGTGTCGGCGTCTTCGCCGACGGAGGGGTCGGGCGTCATGCATGATGCATGACCCCTCCGTCCGCTGCGCGGACACCTCCCCGCGCTGACGCGCAGGGAGGAAACCTAGACCAGCGCGAAGCGGTCGACGTCGACCAGGCCGCGGTCGGTGATCCGGAGGTGCGGGATCACCGGCAGGGCGAGGAATGCCATCTGCAGGAACGGCTCGTGCAGCGTCGTTCCCATCGCCGCCACGGCGGCGCGCAGGCGGCGCAGCCCCTGCTCGACCTCCTCGAACGGCCGGTCGCTCATCAGGCCGGCGACCGGCAGGGCCAGCTCGGCCGTGATCCGGCCATCGACCGCCGCCGCGAAGCCGCCGCGCAGGGCGACCAGGCGGTTCACCGCCGCCGCCATGTCGGCGTCGTTGCAGCCGATCACGCAGACATTGTGGCTGTCGTGGCCGATCGACGAGGCGATCGCGCCGCCCTTGAGCCCGAAGCCCTTGACGAAGCCGCGGCCGATGCCGCCGGCGCCGCCGTGACGCTCGAGCACCGCGACCTTCAGCACGTCGCGCCCCGGGTCGGCGATCCGCTCGCCGTCCCGCTCGGCGACCTCGACCGCGAGCCGGTCAGTCAGGATCTGGCCGGGCCGGATGCCGATCACCGGCGGCGCGGCACCGGCCGCCGGCACCCGGAAGGTCCCGGGCGTGACCGGGCGCAGCTTCATCGAATCGAGCCCGACCAGCGGCACGTCCGGCCGGGCGCGGAAGCGGTCGGGCGTCACCGGCGCGCCGCGGCAGATCACCGAATGGACGCGGCAGGCCGCGAGGTCCTCCAGCAGCACGATGTCGGCGCGCTGGCCCGGCGCGACCAGGCCGCGGTCGAACAGGCCGAAGTGGCGCGCCGCCGACCACGAGGCGGCGCGGTAGGCGTCGAGCGGCCGCACGCCGCGGGCGATGGCGGCGCGGATGACGTGGTCGAGGTGGCCTTCCTCGGCGATGTCGAGCGGGTTGCGGTCGTCGGTGCAGAGCGCGAGGAACGGGGCGCGGTCGGCGGTGATCAGTTCGGCCAGCGCCGCGAGGTCCTTGGACACCGTGCCCTCGCGCACCAGGATCTGCATGCCCTTGGCCAGCTTCTCGCGGGCCTCGCCGGCCGAGGTCGTCTCGTGGCAGTTGCGCACGCCGGCCGCGATGTAGGCGTTGAGGTCGTAGGACGAGAGCAGCGGCGAATGGCCGTCGATCGAGACGTCGGAGAAGGCCGCGAGCTTGCGCAGCACGCCCGGGTCCTTGGCCAGAACGCCCGGCACGTTCATGAACTCGGCGAGCCCGAGCACGCGCGGGTGGTGCTTGAACGGCAGCAGGTCCTCGGCCTCCAGCCGCGCGCCAGAGCTCTCGAGGTGGGTGGCCGGCACGCACGACGACAGCTGCACCCGCAGGTCCATGACCGTGACCTCGGCGCAGGCCAGGAAGAACTTCAGGCCCTCGACGCCCAGCACGTTGCAGATCTCGTGGGGATCGCAGATCGCCGTCGTGGTGCCGCGCGGCACCACGCAGCGGTCGAACTCGAGCGGCGGCACCAGCGTCGATTCGCAGTGGACGTGGCTGTCGATGAAGCCCGGCACGGCGACCAGCCCGCGCCCGTCGATCTCGGTCGCGCCGCGGTAGGTCTCGTGGGTGCCGACGATGCGGTCGCCGGCGATGGCGATGTCGCCGGTCGCGACCTCGCCCGAGGTCAGGTCGAGGATGCCGACCGACTTCACCACCAGGTCGGCCGGGGTCGAGCCACGGGCCTGGTCGATGATGTCGGCGAGGCGGGAAACGCCGAGAGGGTCCCTCATGGACAAGAGATAGGGCGGCCCCTTCCCGGCGGCAACACGGCGGTCGCGGTTCGACGCGCGATGGCAGGCGCACGACGGCGCTTTTCCGCCGCGACCGGCGGCCCTAGGGTGCCGGCGCTCCAGGGAGGTTCACCAATGATCCATCGCCGCGTCTTCGCCGCCTCGACCCTCGCCGCGCTGGCCCTGCCCGGCCTCGCCCGCGCCCAGGGCAGCGCTGCCCAGCCCCGCCTCGTCGTGCCCTACGGCCCGGGTGGCTCGACCGACACCGCAGGCCGCGTGCTGGCCGAGCGCATGTCGGCCGACACCGGCAAGACCATCGTGGTCGAGAACCGGCCGGGCGGCGGCACCATGGTCGGCATGGTCAATGTCGCCAAAAGCAAGCCCGACGGCACCAGCCTGCTGGTCATGACGACGACGGCGGCGCTGCTGCCCGCGTTCGACGTGCCGCTGCCGATCGACCCGCAGAAGGACCTCGCGCCGGTGGCGCAGCTGGCCGACATCCCGTGCGTGCTGGCGGTCAACGCCGCCAACCCGGCCAAGACCTTCCCCGAGTTCCTCGAGTGGGTGAAGGCGCAGCCCGGGCCGGTCCACTACTCGACCTCGAGCACCGGCGGCCTGCCGCACCTGTGGGGCGAGCTGATCGCCACCCGCACCAACGGCAAGCTCCAGCACATTCCCTACAAGGCCGCCGCCGAGGCGCTGCGCGACGCCGTCGCCGGCCACGTCCAGGTCTTCGTCGACGTCACGACGCCGGTCGACGCCCAGATCCGCGCCGGCACGATGCGCGGGCTGATCTGCGGCGCGCCCAAGCGCGTGCCCAACGTCGCCGACGTCCCGACCGCGGCCGAGCTCGGCATGCCCGAGCTGGAGGCGGCGGTGTACTTCGGCGTCGCGACGACAGCCGGCACGCCGCCGGACGTGATCGCCAGCTGGAACGCCGCCATCAACGCCGCGCTCAAGGTCGACAGCGTGCGCGAGCGGCTGACCAGCCTGGGCTTCGTGCCGACCGGCGGCACGTCCGAGGCCTATGCCCAGCGCCTCGCGGCCGAGACCGTGCGCTGGCGCAAGGTCATCAAGGACGCCAAGATTCCCGCGCCGACCTGACAGCCGGCCCGGGCCCGCCTCGGTCGCGGCCCGGGGTCAGTCGAGGCCGTTGCCGCCGTACAGCCACTCCATGGTGTCGAGCCACTGGGCCTGGCTCTTGGCGCTCATCAGCGCGTTGCGCAGCGCGGCGTGCGGCCCGGCCGGGTGGTAGACATGGTCGCCCATGGCGCGCGACATCAGCTGCACGCGCGCGGTGCGCAGCACGCGGCGGTCGCGGTAGGTCCTGAGGCCGGCCTCGACCGACTCGGTGCGGTGCAGCGAGTCGGCGAGGCAGACCGCGTCCTCCATCGCCATGCAGGCGCCCTGCGCCATGTACTGCAGCATCGGGTGGGCGGCATCGCCCAGCAGCGCGACGCGGCCGTCGATCCAGCGATCGGTCGGATCGCGGTCGCACAGCACCCACATCTTCCAGTCCGTGCCGTGCTCGATGATGCTGCGCGCCCGGGCGCAGACATGGCCGAAGCCCTGGCGCACCGTCTCGACCGGCACCGGCTGGCCGGCCACCGGCTCGGGCGCGTCGGTGTGGTAGGTGACGACGAGGTTGAACACCTTCCAGCCCGACAGCGGGTAGTGGACGATGTGACACTTCGGCCCGGCCCACAGCGTCGCCGCGTTCCAGCGCAGGTCCTCGGGCATCCGCTCGGTCGGGATCACCGAGCGGTAGGTGGTGTGGCCCGAAACCCGCGGCTTGCCGTCGCCGGCGACCTGGCGGCGCACGTTCGACCACAGCCCGTCGGCGCCGACGAGGGCGCGGCCGCGCAGGCGGCCGCCGTCGGCCAGCCGCGCCGTCACCGCCGTCTCCTCGAGATCGTAGCCCGTGACCTCGACGCTGGTTCGCAGGTCGATCAGCGCGTGCGCGCGGCAGGCCTTCAGCAGCACGCCGTGCAGGTCGCCGCGATGGACCACGGCGTAGGGATTGCCGAAGCGTGCGCGGAACGCCTCGCCGAGATCGATGTGGGTGATCTCGCCGTCGGCCAGCGCATCCATCAGGCGCAGCTGGTCGATGTAGACGGCCATGCCGCGCGCCGCCTCGCCGACGCCCAGCCGATCGAAGCAGTGGAAGGCGTTGGGACCGAGCTGGATGCCGGCACCGATCTCGCCGAGCTGGCTCGCCTTCTCGAGCACGGTCGAGGCCATGCCCTTCTGGGCCAGCGCCAGCGCCGCGGCGAGGCCGCCGATGCCGCCGCCGGCGACCAGGATCCTATCGGGGGCCACCGACCACCTTGTCGTCGTGCAGCCTGGCGATCTCGCGGTCGCCGAGGCCGAGGATCCCCGACAGGATCTCGTCGGTGTGCTGGCCCAGCGTCGGCGCGACCCGCGGCGTCTCGCGCGCGAAGGCGGAGAACTGGAACGGCGTCGCCGCCACCGGGTAGCGGCCGATCCCGGGCTGGTCGAGCACGGTGAACATCGGGTTGTCGAGCACGTGGGCGCGGTCGTTGGCGAGCTCGCGGAAGGTCTGGTACGGCGCCCACAGCGCGCCCGCCTTCTTCAGCGCCGCGCCGACCTCGTCCGCCGTCTGGGCCGCGACCCACGGCTCGATCACCGCGCACAGCTCGGCGCGCGCGGTCCAGCGGCCGGCGTCGGTCTTGAGGTCGACGCCCCGGGTCGCCTCGATCCGCTCGAACGCCCCGGCGAAGCCGCCGGCGCTCGCCAGCGCGTCGACGTGGCGGTCGGAGAAGATGCAGATCATGACGTAGCGGCCGTCCTTCGTCCGGAAGTCGCGGCCGAAGGTGCCGAAGATCTCGTTGCCGAAGCGCGGCCGGTCGACCTCGTTGACCACTGCCTCGCCGAGGTAGCCCAGCGCCGAGGTCGCGGCCAGCGCCATGTCCTGCAGCGGCAGCACGATGCGCTGGCCCTGGCCGGTGCGGCCGCGGTGGCGCTCGGCGGCGACGATCGCCAGCGCGCCGGCATAGGCGGTGGCGAGGTCCCACGGCGGCGCCACGGCGTTGACCGGCCCGGCATGGCCGACCGGCCCGGTGACCATCGGGAAGCCGGTGATGGCGTTGACCGTGTAGTCGACGTGGGCGCTGCCGTCACGGGCGCCGACGATGTTGAGCGCGATCAGGTCGGCGCGCTTCTTCGACAGTTCCTCGTACGACAGCCAGCCGCGCGCCGGCATGTTGGTGGCGAAGATGCCGTTGCCCTCGCCCGGCGCGGTGATCAGGGCGGTCAGCAGCTCGCGGCCCCGCGGGTTGCGCAGGTCGACCGCGATCGACCGCTTGCCCTTGTTGAGGCCCGCCCAGTAGATCGAGGCGCCGTCCTGCGTGACCGGCCAGCGATCGCTGTCGAGGCCGCCGTGGATGTCGTCGAAGCGGATCACGTCGGCGCCCAGCTGCGCCAACGTCATGCCGCCCAGCGGGGCGGCGATGAACGCCGAGCCTTCGACGATGCGAAGTCCGGCCAGGATGCCCGTCATGTCTTGCGTTTCCCGTTGTCTCGTTCGTCTTGTTGCTTACTTCGTCAGCCCGACCAGGTTGTTCTTCCGCTTTTCCAGCCACCAGCCGTACTCCGGCGTCCACAGGCCGAAGTCGCCGTCGCAGCCCAGCTCCTGCGCCGCGTGCAGCGCCCAGAACGGATCGTAGAGGGCCTGCCGGCCGATCGCGATCAGGTCGGCGTCGCCGGCCTGCAGGATCGCCTCGGCCTGCGGACCGTCGAGGATCAGGCCGACCGCCATGGTCGGGATCCCGGCCTGGCGCTTGACCGCGGCGGCGAACGGCACCTGGAAGCCGAGCGAGCGCTTCACCGGCAGCGCCGTCGACACGCCGGTGAGGCCGCCCGACGACACGTCGACCACGTCGATGCCCAGCGCCTTCAGCTCCCTGGCGTAGGCCACGGTGTCGTCGACGTCCCAGCCGCCGGCGCCGTCGACCGCCGAGACGCGGATGAACATCGGCTTGTTCTCCGGCCAGTTCTCGCGCACCGCCCTGGCGGCGGCGAGCGGGAAGCGCATGCGGCCGGCGCGGTCGCCGCCGTACTGGTCGGTGCGCGTGTTGCTGAGCGGCGACAGGAACTGCGCCAGCAGGTAGCCGTGCGCGCCGTGGATCTCGATCACGTCGTAGCCGGCGGCATCGGCGCGCCGCGCCGCCTCGCCGAACTTCCTCACCAGGTCCTCGATCTCGCTCGCCTCGAGCTGGTGCGGCACCATCCAGCCGTCCGCCGCCGCCAGCGCCGACGGGCCGACCACCTCCCAGCGCTGCCAGTTGGCGCCTTCGGGGCCGAGCTGGCCGGGCTTGTCGAAGGCGCGCGGGGTCGAGCCCTTGCGGCCGGAGTGGGTGATCTGGGTGGCGGCCAGCGAACCTTCCTGCTTGAGGAAGCGGACCAGCCGCTTGTGGCCCTCGACCTGGCTGTCGTGCCACAGGCCGAGGTCGCCCTGGGTGACCCGGCCGCGCGGCTCGACGGCGCAGTTCTCGGTGAACACGGTGCCGAACTTGCCGAGCGCGAACTTGCCGAGGTGGACGAGGTGGTAGTCGTTCACCTGCCCGTCGGTGGCGCGGTACTGGACCATCGGAGAGACCACGCAGCGGTTGGGGGCAGTCACGCCGCGCATCGAAAAGGGCGTGAAGAGAAGCGGTTTTTGCAAAGGTCGGTCCCCCGTCGGCGATGGCTCTGGCCGGGTCCGAACATAGACCGGCCGGCGGGCCGGGCCTATCCTCGGGGCATGTATGACCTCGTTCTCCGAAATGGAACCGTGTTCGACGGCTCCGGCGCCCCGCGCCGGGTCGCCGATGTCGCCGTGCAGGATGGCCGCATCGCCGCCGTGGGCGAGGGTCTCGGCGCCGGCCGGCGCGAGATCGATGCCGGCGGGCTGATGGTCACGCCGGGCTTCGTCGACATCCACACCCACTACGACGGCCAGGCGACCTGGGATGCCGACGTCACGCCGTCGTCGTGGCACGGGGTCACGACCACGGTGTTCGGCAACTGCGGCGTCGGCTTCGCGCCGGTCCGCCCCGGCCAGTCGCCCTACCTGATCAACCTGATGGAAGGCGTCGAGGACATCCCCGGCACCGTCCTGAGCGAGGGCGTCAAGTTCGACTGGGAGTCGTTCGACGACTTCCTCGGCGCGCTCGATCGCATGCGCCGCACCGTCGACGTCGCGGCCCAGCTGCCGCACGGCGCGCTGCGCTTCTACGTCATGGGCGAGCGCGGCGCCGACCATGCCGAGTTGCCGACCGAGGCCGAGATCGCCGAGATGGCGCGGCTGACCGAGGAGGCGCTGCGGGCCGGCGCGCTCGGCTTCACGACCTCGCGCACCACCAAGCACCGCGCCCGCGACGGCCGCTTCACGCCGTCGCTCAGCGCCCGCGAGGCCGAGCTGCTGGGCATCGCCGAGGGCATGCGGCGGGCCGGCCGCGGCGTGCTGCAGGCCAACTCCGACTTCGGCCCCGGCGAGTTCGAGGCGCTCGACGCCGCCGCCAGGGTCGCCGGGCGGCCGCTGTCCTGCCTGCTGGTCCAGGTCGACGCCAGGCCGACGCTGTGGCGCGAGACCCTCGACCAGATCCACGCCGTGCGGCGCGAGGGTCGCATGGCCAACGCCCAGGTCGGCTCGCGGCCGATCGGCGTGATCATGGGGCTGGAGACCACCGCCCATCCCTTCGCCGCGCACCCGGCGTGGCTGGAGATGCGGGCGCTGTCGCCGGCCGAGCGCTACCAGCGGCTGGCCGGCGACGCCGAGCTGCGCCGCCGCCTCGTCGAGCAGCCGGCCGGCGACGGTCCGCGCGCCTTCATGGCCGAGGCCTTCCACAAGATGTTCCCGCTGGGCGAGAGGCCCGACTACGAGCCCGAGGCCGGCAACTCGATCGCCGCGCTGGCGAAGCGGGCCGGCCGGCCGCCGCAGGCGGTGGCGCTCGACGAGATGATGGCACGCGGCGGCAAGGGCCTGCTGATGCTGCCGTTCGAGAACTACGCCGGCGGCAACCTCGACGTCGTCCACGACATGATCACCGATCCCGCGACCGTGCTCGGCGTGGCCGACGGCGGCGCCCATGTCGGCGTGATCTGCGACGCCTCCTCGCCGACCTCGCTGCTGACCCTGTGGGGCCGCGACCGCACCCGCGGGCCCAGGCTGCCGCTCGAGTTCCTGGTCGCCAAGCAGACCCGCGGCACCGCCGAGGCCTACGGCCTGCTCGACCGCGGCCTGCTGGCCCCGGGCCACAAGGCCGACATCAACGTCATCGACTTCGACGCCCTGGCGCTGAAGCGGCCCGAGGTCGTCTACGACCTGCCGGCCGGCGGGCGACGGCTGGTGCAGCGGGCCGAGGGCTACCGGCACGTCTTCAACGCCGGGGTCGAGACGCTGCGCGACGACCAACTCACAGGCGAGCGGCCGGGCCGGCTGGTGCGCGGCGGGCAGGCCGTCTAGGGTCGCTGCCGCGACCCCATGCTCTGGATACCCCCTCCCGTCCTGTTCGCCCTCCTCGTGGTCGGCGCCTACGTCTCGTCGGAGCTGGGCTACCGCGTCGGCCGCCGGGTCGGGCCGCGCGACGAGGCGTTCGACCGCCAGCTCGGGATCGTGCGCAACGCGACCTTCGCGCTGGTCGCCTTCCTGATCGGCTTCGCCTTCTCCGGCTCGGCCTCGCGCTACGTCGAACGGCTCGACATCATCGTCAAGGAAGCCAACGCGCTGGGCACCGCCTGGCTGCGGGCCGACACGCTGCCCGAACCGGCGCGCGGGAACCTCAAGGGTGCCCTGCGCGACTACGCGGCCGACCGCGTCGCCGCGCTGCGCGACTCCGGGGTCGAGCCGATCGTCGCCCACATCACCAAGGTCGGCGCCTTCCACGATCGCATCTGGAAGGCCGGGCTCGAGGGCACGCAGGGCAATCCGTCGCTCGCCCTGCTGGTGCTGCCGGCGCTCAACGAGGTCATCGACCTGCACACCACCCACCTGTCGGCGTCCAAGCGCCACCTGCCGGTGGCCATCCTGGTCGGGCTGCTGGTCACCGTCGGCCTGACCCTGGGCCTGGCCGCGTTCGGCCACGGCCAGGTCGGCCGTCGCTTCGCCGCGCTCGACCTGCTCTACGGCATCGTGCTGGCGGCGGCGCTGTGGATGACCATCGACCTCGATTACCCGCGCTACGGCCTGATCCGCGCCACCATCGAGCCGCTGGTCGAGACGCTCGGAGCGATGAAGAACTAGACCGTCATGTGACGGCGCACCGCCTCGGTGTCGAAGGTCTCGCGGGTGCCCGACATCACGATCTCGCCGCGGTCCATCACCGCGAAGTCGTCGGCCAGCTCGTGCGCGAAGTCGAGGTACTGCTCGACCAGCAGGATCGCCATGTCGCCGCGCTGGCGCAGGAAGGTGATGGCGCGGCCGATGTCCTTGATCACCGACGGCTGGATGCCCTCGGTCGGCTCGTCGAGCACCAGCAG
>CAYQRL010000009.1:0-179887 GCA_964420105.1 uncultured Reyranella sp. | reverse complement strand
AACGACCTGGCGATGCGCAACTCGATGATGTGGTTCCGCCAGAACGTGATCTCGACGGTGCCGTTCAACTACCCGGGCGCGATGCGCCGGGTCTACCCGGGCTTCCTGCAGCTGACCTCGTTCATCAGCATGAACCTCGACCGCCACATCAACGCGCACCTGCGCCAGTTCGAGCACCTGGTGAAGGGTGACGACGACTCGGCCGAATCGCACCGCGCCTTCTACGACGAGTACCTCGCGGTGATGGACCTCACCGCCGAGTTCTACCTGCAGACCATCCAGGTCGTGTTCAAGGAGCACCAGCTGCCGCGCGGCGTCTGGGTGAGCCGTGGCCGGCCGATCGACCCGTCGGCGATCGAGACCGCGCTGATGACGGTCGAGGGCGAGCTCGACGACATCTCGGGCGTCGGCCAGACCAAGGCGGCCCATACCCTGACCCCGAACATCCCGGGCGCCCGCCGCGCCCACTGGGAGCAGCCGCGGGTCGGTCACTACGGCATCTTCAACGGCCGCAAGTGGCGCGAGCAGATCATGCCGCGCGTCCGCTCCTTCATCCGCGAGAACGACGTCCGCTGAACCCGGGCGGCGGCAACCGCCCCCGCGGGGGCGCGTTGGCGCGCCATGGACCTCGACGCCCCGTGGAGAGCCCCGTGGGACGCGGCGTTGCACGCGGTGACGGCGCTCGCCGCCAGCTATGGCCTGCGCGTGATCGGCGCCGTCGTCCTGCTGGTCGCGGGCTGGATGGCCGCGCGCATGGTCCACGCCGCGGTCGTGCGGGTGAGCCGCCGGGCGCCGCAGGTCGACCGCACCGTGGCGCTGTTCCTCGCCAACGGCGCGCGCTACGCCGTGCTGGTCTTCACCGTCGTCGCCGTGCTCACCACCTTCGGCATCGAGACCACCAGCTTCGTCGCCATGCTGGGCGCCATCGGCCTGGCCATCGGGCTGGCGCTGCAGGGCACGCTCAGCAACCTCGCGGCCGGCATCATGCTGGTGGTGTTCCGGCCGTTCCACGTCGGCGACCGGGTCGAGGTGCTGACCGCCGCCGGCACGATCCGCGAGGTCAACCTGTTCTACACCGAGCTCGACGCCGACGGCGGCGGCCGCCTGGTCGTGCCCAACGGCAAGCTGTGGGGCGAGATCGTGCGCGTCCCCAACAGGAGCTGGCGGTGAAGGCGTGGCGGTGGAGCGCGCCGCGCGAACGGCGTAGCATCGCGCCATGGATGCCGCCGTGACGTTGCCCGTCGAGGTCTCGGAGTGGAAGCCGGCGCCGTTCGCGCTGGCCGGCGAGACCGTGTTCGCGATCGGCGACGTCCATGGCTGCGCCGCCGAGCTGGCGGCGCTGCAGCAGGCGATCGCGCGCCTGGCGGCCGAGGCGGCGGGCACGCGCCGCCGCGTCATCTACCTCGGCGACATGATCAACCGCGGCCCCGACAGCGTCGGCGCGCTGCAGCGCTGGGCACAGGACGCCGAGCGGCACGGCGTCGACCACGTCGATCGCCTGATGGGCAACCACGAGATCATGATGCTGCTGACCGCGATCGGCGGTCCGCACGCCCACAAGGCCGAGACCATGTGGCTGTCGCGGCGCATGGGCGGGTCGGCGCTGCTCGAACAGATGCGGTCGCGCGCCGGCCGGCCCGATGCGCGGCCCGACCCGGCGTTGCTGGCCGAGGCGCTGGGCGAGGCGGTGGTGCACCGCATCTGGGGCATGCGCAGCCATGTCCGGCTCGGCAACACGGTGTTCGTGCACGGCGGCCTCGACCCCCATGCCGAGATCGACGAGTTCCTGACCCGGCCGTGGACCACCTTCACCGAGGCGCGCTGGGCCTGGATCAACCACGGCTTCCTCGACTGGAGCGGCGGCTTCCGCGGCACCCTGGTGGTGCATGGCCACACGCCGCCCGACAAGCACCGCGCGATCAGCGGCATGGCGGACCCGCACCTGTTCGAGGGCGACCGGCTCGGCCTCGATGGCGGCAGCGCCCGCACCGGCATCGTGACGGCGGCGCAGATCGAGAACGACCGCTACCGCGTCCTGAAGGCGGGTATTCCCTTCGAGAACCCGATCCCGTCCGAGGGCTGACGGTGGCGCGAGAAATCGCGTCCACGCTGTCGGCCGGCGGCCGCCTTCTTCGTCCTTCGAGAACGAGAGAGAGGTCCGCATGCTGTACGCCATCCTTTGCTACAATTCCGAGGACGCCGTGGGCTCGTGGTCGAAGCAGCACCACGACACCGTCATGGCCGACCTCGGCAAGGTCCAGGACGGGCTCGCCCGCCAGGGCCGGCTGGGCCCGGTCGCCCGGCTGCTGCCCACCACCGCCGCGACGACCCTGCGCAAGGGCCGCGAGAACCTGGTGATCGACGGCCCGTTCGCCGAGACCAAGGAACAGCTGCTGGGCTTCTTCATCGTCGATTGCGCCTCGCTCGACGCCGCCATCGACACCGCCCGCGACCTCGCCCGGGCCAATCCCGGCACCGGCAGCTACGAGATCCGGCCGGTGGCGCAGCTCCACGACAGCCAGTTGCCGGCCCGTGCGCCGGCCGCCCGCGAGCCGGTCGCGTGACCGACCTCGGCTGGATCGAGGCGGTGATGGTGGCGGCCCGGCCGCAGGCCATCGGCGCGCTGCTGCGCTACTTCCGCGATCTCGACACGGCCGAGGAAGCCTTCCAGGAGGCCTGCCTGCGGGCGCTCAAGGCGTGGCCGCGGAACGGCCCGCCGCGCGATCCGGCGGCATGGCTCATCTTCGTCGGCCGCAACGCCGCCCTGGACGATGTCCGCCGCCGCACCCGGCAGGTGCCGCTGCCGGACGAGGCCGAGCTGTCCGACCTCGACGACGCCGAGAGCGCCGCCGCCGATCGGCTCGACGGCCAGGCCTACCGCGACGACATCCTGCGGCTGCTGTTCGTGTGCTGCCATCCCGGCCTGCCGGAGACGCAGCAGATCGCGCTGGCCCTGCGCATCGTCTGCGGCCTGTCGGTCGCCCAGATCGCCCGCGCCTTCCTGGTCGGCGAGGCGGCGATGGAACAGCGCATCACCCGCGCCAAGGCCCGCATCGCCGCGACCGGCAGCGGCTTCGAGACGCCGGGCGCGGCCGAGCGCGAGCAGCGGCTCGGCACCGTGCTGGCCATGGTCTACCTGGTGTTCAACGAGGGCTACTCGGCGCGTCACGAAGACCCGGCGGCGCGCGCCCAGCTGGCCGAGGAAGGCCTGTGGCTCGGCCGCCTGCTGCTGCGCGTGTTCCCGCACGATCCCGAGACCATGGGGCTGATGGCGCTGATGCTGCTGCAGCAGGCGCGCGCGCCGGCGCGCTTCGACGCCGCCGGCGCGGTCGTCCTGCTCGACCAGCAGGACCGTGGCCAGTGGAGCCGGCCGCGCATCGCCGAGGGCCTGGCGCTGATCGACAAGGCGGTGCGCCATCGCCGCCCGGGCCCGTACCAGGTCCAGGCCGCGATCGCGGCGCTGCATGCCCGCGCCGCGCGCGCCGAGGACACCGACTGGGTCCAGATCGACCTGCTCTACGCCAACCTCGAGCGGCTGCAGCCGTCGCCGGTCGTGACCCTCAACCGCGCCGTCGCCGTCGCCAAGGTGCGCGGTCCCGCCGCCGCGCTGGCGATGGTCGAGCCGCTGGCCGACCGGCTGCAGAACTACTTCTACTTCCACGGCGTGCGCGGAGCGCTGCTGCAGCAGCTCGACCGGCCGCGCGACGCCCGCGCCGCCTTCGACCGCGCCATCGCGCTGGCCCACAGTCCGGCCGAGGCGGCGCACATCCGCCAGCACCTCGACCTGCTCGACCGCAGCGCGTGATTTCTTCCTCCCTGCGCGCCAGCGCGGGGAGGTGTCCGCGCAGCGGACGGAGGGGTCATGAGCGTCGCGGCGTGAGCCCTTGACCCCTCCGTCGCCGAGGACGGCGACACCTCCCCATGCTGTCGCACGGGGAGGAAGAATGCCGGCAGATGTCGGCATCGCCGCGCGCGGTTCGTCCTCCGGGCGTCAACCCTCCCGGAGAATGCCATGCCCCAACAGCCTTCCCTGCCGCCGGTCCTGGGCGGTGTCGCGCCCTACCTGCAGGTCGGCGACGCCGCCAAGGCCGCCGCCTTCTACGCCAAGGCGCTGGACGCCCGCGAGGTCATGCGCATGCCGCCCGACGAGAAGGGCCGCTACATGCATATCCATCTCGTCGTGAACGGCGGTTCGTTGATGCTGGCCGACGCCTTCCCCGAGCATGGCCATGCGCTCGAGACGCCGGGCGGCGTCACCCTGCACCTGCAGGTCGACGATGCCGACGCCTGGTGGAAGCGCGCGGTCGATGCCGGCGCCGAGCCATTGATGCCGGTCACGGCGATGTTCTGGGGCGACCGCTACGGCCAGTTCCGCGATCCGTTCGGCATGCGCTGGTCGGTCGGCACGACGCCGGGGAAGTAGCCCGATGGCCTATGCCACGTGGTTCTGCACGACCTCGAGGAACGCCTCGCCGTAGCGCTCGAGCTTGGCGTCGCCGACGCCGTGGATCTCGCGGAAGGCGCGCGGGCTGGTCGGGCGGTGGCTGGCCAGCTCGGCCAGCGTGCGGTCGGAGAACACCACGTAGGCCGGCACGCCCTGCTGCTGGGCGAGCCGGGTGCGCAGCGCCTTGAGCGCCTCGAACAGCGCGAGGTCAGCGTCGTCGACCACCGCCGAGGCGGCGGCGGCACGGCCGCGGCGCTCGCCGCGCGAGCCGGCGGCGGGGGCGAGGTCCTTGCGCAGCTCGATGCGCTGCTTGCCCTTCAGCACCTGCCAGCCCTCGTCGGTCACCCACCAGCGACCGTGTTCCATCAGGTCCTGGGCGATCAGGCCGACGGCCGAGAGCTGGCGGAAGATCGAGCGCCACTCGCTGGCCTTGCGGTCGGCGCCGACCCCGAAGGTCGGCAGCCGGTCGTGCTCGTACTTCAGGATGTTCTCGGTGCGGTCGCCGCGCAGCAGGCTGACGAGGTGCTCCATGCCGAAGCGCTCGCCGGTACGCACGATCGCCGACATCGCCTTCTGCGCGTCGATGGTGCCGTCGAAGCGCTCGACGGCTTCCTGGCAGAGATCGCAGTTGCCGCACGGCTCCGACGATTCGCCGAAGTAGGCGAGCAGGGTCTGGCGGCGGCAGCGCGGCGCCTCGGCCAGCGCCAGCAGCGCGCCCAGCCGCTGGCGCTCGATCAGCTTGCGCGAGTCCGGCAGGTCGCCCTGCTCGATCTGCAGCCGGCGCAGCTGCATGTCGCCCATGCCGTACAGGGTCAGCGTGTCGGCCGGCAGCCCGTCGCGGCCGGCGCGGCCGATTTCCTGGTAGTAGGCCTCGACGTTGGCCGGCAGGTCGGCGTGGCAGACGAAGCGGACGTCGGGCTTGTCGATGCCCATGCCGAACGCGACCGTCGCCGTCATGACGACGCCGTCCTCCTGCTGGAAGGTGTCCTGGTTGGCGTCGCGCACCGCCTTGTCGAGACCGGCATGGTAGGGCAGCGCCCGCACCCCGGCCTCCTTCAGCGCCTCGGCCAGCTCCTCGACCTTGCGCCGCGACGCGCAGTAGACGATCCCGCTCTCGCCCTCGTGGGCGCGCACGAACGACAGCACCTGCCGCGACGAGCGCTCCTTGGGCTTGAAGGCCAGCCGCAGGTTGGGCCGGTCGAAGCTGCGCACGAACACGCGCGGTGGCTCGGCGAACAGCTTGTCGACGATGTCGGTGCGGGTCGGCGCGTCGGCGGTCGCGGTGAACGCGATGGTCTGCAGCCGTCCGCCGATCTGGCGCGCGACGTTGCCGAGCTCGAGGTACTCCTTGCGGAAGTCGTGGCCCCACTGCGAGACACAGTGCGCCTCGTCGATCGCCATCATCGAGACGTTGCTCTCGGCCAGCATCTCGACCGTGTCGGGCCGCGCCAGCCGCTCCGGCGCCACGTAGAGAAGGCGCAGTTCGCCGCGCCGCAGCAGGCCCAGCACCCGCGCCGTCTCGGCGGGATCGTTGCTCGAGTTCAGGCTGCCGGCGGCGACGCCGGCGGCGGTCAGCGCGCGCACCTGGTCGCGCATCAGGGCGATCAGCGGCGACACCACCAGCGTCACCCCGCCGCGCACGATCGCCGGCAGCTGGTAGCACAGCGACTTGCCGCTGCCGGTCGGCATGACCGCCAGCACGTTCTCTCCGCGCAGGATGGCGCCGACGATTTCTTCCTGCCCCGGGCGAAAAGCGCCGAAGCCGAACACCGAGTGCAGCAGCGCGGTCGCCTGGGAGAGATCGGGAGAGAGGGAGTCGGGCATCGCTTCGCGGTGTTAATGCCGCGCGGCGATGCCCGCGTCGAGGGTCATGACGACGCCGCTGATGTAGCTGGCGCGCGGCGAGGCCAGGAACACCGCGAGGTCGGCGACTTCCTCCGGCTCGGCCGGACGGCCGAACGGAAGGTGCCTGGTCAGTTCCGGCCAGCGTTCGGGATCGCCCAGCTTCTGCTGCGCCTCGCTGCGCAGCAGCGTGGTCATGCGGTCGGTGCGGGTGCCGGGCGGGTTGATGGCCACGACGCGCACGCCATGGTCGACGCTCCTGGAGCCGACGGCGCGGGTGAAGGCCATCAGGCCGGCGTTCGCCGTGGTGCCGGCGACGTAGTCGTAGTTGAAGACCTCGCCGGCCAGGCCGATGACGTTCACGACGACGCCCGACTTGCGCGCGTACATCTTCTCCAGCATGGCACGGGTGGCGTTGACGTAGCCGAACATCTTCAGTTCCCACGCCTCCCGCCACTTCGGCTCGGTCATGGCGAAGATGTCGCCGCGCGGGATCGCCCCGGCATTGTTGACCAGGATGTCGGCGTGCCCGACCGCGTCGACCACGGCGCGCACGGTGTCGCCCTTGGCGAAGTCGGCGACGTGGATCTCGACCGGAACGTTGTGGCGGGCGCGGATCCTGTCGCGCGCAGCCTCCAGAGACTCCTTCGAGCGCGAGGCGATGTGCACGGCACAGCCCTCGGCGGCGAAGGCCATGGCGCAGGCCTGGCCGATTCCGCGGCTGCCGCCGGTGACCAGCACGGTCTTGCCGCTGAGCTTCATGTCCATCGGTGGTCTCCTACAGCCGGTAGGTGCTGTCGATCGCCGCGCGACCGTCCGCGGTCTTCACGCGCCCGTCCTTCACCATCTGCACGAGGTGGGCCAGCATCGAGCGGCCGGCCGCGGCGTGCAGGTGCACCGGCGTGTCGGCGTAGTTCCTGGCCACCATCTGCGGGATGGTCTGCGGCCCTTCCTTGAGGCGGGCCAGGATCTGCGCCTCGCGGCCGAGCCGGTGCTCGATGTAGGCCTGCACGAACGGGCCGGGATTGCGGATCTCGGCGCCGTGGGTCGGGATGTAGAGCGTCTCGTCGCGCGGCAGCAGCTTGCGCAGGCTCGCGAAGTAATCGCCCATGTTGCCGTCGGGCGGCGAGATCACGGCCGTCGACCAGCCCATGACGTGGTCGCCCGACAGCAGCGCCTTGTCCTCCTTGACCGCGAAGCACAGGTGATTGGAGATGTGGCCGGGCGTGTGCACCGCCTCGACGTTCCAGCCGTCGCCCTGGACCACGTCGCCGTCGTTCAGCTTGACGTCGGGGGCGAAGGAAAGATCGCCGGGCTCCTCCGCGTGGGCGTCGGCCGGCGGCTTGGGGTGCGGGCCGAACGAGTAGACCTTGGCGCCGGTGGCCGCGACCAGCGCCGGGGTTGCCGGCACGTGGTCGATGTGGGTGTGGGTGACGAGGATGTGCGTCACCGTCTCGCCGCGCACCGCGCGCAGCACCGCCTCGACGTGCTCGGGCATGTCCGGCCCGGGATCGACCACCGCGACCTTGCCGTGGCCGATGATGTAGGTCCCGGTGCCCTTGAAGGTGAAGGCGCTGGGGTTGTTGGCGACGACGCGGCGGATCAGCGGCGTCACTTCCATCGCCGTACCGTAGTCGAACTTGAAGTCCCTGATGAACGGAATGCCGGGCATGCGGATCCTTACGGGGCGGGCGGTGTCAGCTTGTAGAGCGTGTTGCGGATGTCGGAACTGACGTAGACGACGCCGTTGGCACCGACCGTCACGCCGGTCGGCACGAAACCCGGCGGACCGCCCTGGAACGCCGGCAGTCCGATGTCGAGGTTGGAGGCGATCACCGTGCGCGCGCCGGTCGCCGGGTCGATCGCCACCACGCGCTTCTGGCCGACCTCGGCCACGAACAGCTTGCCGTCCGGCCCGAGCGCGATGCCTTCTGGCCCGGCGAGGCCGTCGGCGACGACGCGGCGGGCGCCGCTGGCGACGTTGATCTCGGTGACCGCGCCGGCGGCGATCTCGGTGACGTAGACGAGGTCGTCCTTGCCGCGGGCCAGCGCGACCGGGCCGCGCAGGTCCTTGGCGACCGTCGTGCGCTCCTTGCCGTCGGCGCCGACCTTGACGAGGTTCGAGGTCGCCAGCTCGGCGACGTAGATCGTGCCGTCGGCCATCTCGAGCGCGTCGATCGGCGCGGCGAAGTCGCCCAGCGTCGCGACCAGCCGGTTGGTCTTGCGGTCGACCTTCTCGACGGTGTTGGAGAACCAGCTGCTCAGCAGCACGTGGCGCGGCCCGACCGAGATGCCGATCGGGTAGTTGTGGGTCTCGCCGTGGACGCGCAGCACGTCCTGCACCGCGCCGGTCTGGCCATCGACGGTGCGGTAGCTGAACACGTCGGCGACGTGCAGCGTGTCGCGGCCGTTCTCGGTGACGATCGCGAGGTCGGCCGGCACCGCGAGCCTGCCCTCGGTCACGGTCTTCCAGGCACCGGTCTGCTTGTCGACCAGGTAGATGCCGTTGTCGGTCATCGACGAGACGAACAGGCGGCCGCGCGAATCGAAGGCGAGGTTGTCGAGGCCGGGCTTCATCGACGCCACCAGCTTGCGGTTCTTGGCCGTCAGGCTGATGCTCCAGACGTTGCCGGTGCCGGTGTCGACGACGTAGACGTTGTCGCGGTTCTGGGGATCGATGTTGGCGGCGGCCGGGATCTTGAAGCCCTCGGCGATGACCTCGACGTTGCCGCTCTCGAGGTTGATCTTCACGACCTGGCCCTTGAACCACAGCGGGCCGTAGAGGAAGCCGTCGTCCTTGTGGACCTCGAAGCCGTTGAGGCCGCCCAGCTTCTCGGCGATGCGCCTGAGCTCTGTGCGCGGGAACGGCTTGAAGTCGGGCTTGTCGACGTTCTTGAGGTCGATCTCGTACAGCGCGTCGCCGATGAAGACCTCGGACACGAACAGCCGACCATCCTTGCCGAAGGAGATCGAGTTCGGGCCGCCCATGCCGTGGGCGACCTCGATGGTCTTGCCGTTGGGCTTGCGGATGTAGACCTTGCCCAGCAGGAACGCGGTCCACGCCATCGTGCCGTCCTCGGCGAAGGCGATGTCGTCGGCCATGCCCATCGGCGGGTCGATCACGCGATCGACCTCGCCGGTGTCGACCTGCACCCGGTACAGGGTCTGGCCAATCACCGAGCCGGCGAACAGCTGGTCGTCCTTGTTGAAGGCGAGGCCGTGGACGCCGTGGAACCACGAGCCGGGCAGCACGAAACGCTGCTCGTACTCCCTGGGCGCCGGCGGCTGCTGGGCCACTGCCGGGCCGCCGATCATGGCGGCCACCAGTGCCAGCGACGTCAAGAACCGACCACGCCCCATCCGCTTCCTCCGAGCCTTCTGCGGCGCGGACTTTAGACCGGGCGGCAGATTTTGTAACGCCGAACCCATGGGCTACGATTGCGGCAAGATAAATGCGTTCCGCAGGAGGGAAGCCATGGCAGGTCCGCTGACCGGACTGACGATCGTCGAGCTGGCGGGCATCGGCCCGGGGCCGATGGCCTCGATGATGCTCGGCGACATGGGTGCCGACATCATCCGGGTCGACCGCACCAAGGCCCATGTCATGGACCGGCTGGCCGACCCCAAGTTCGCCGTCCACAACCGCAGCCGGCGTTCGGTTTCGGTCGATCTGCAGAAGAAGGAAGGCATCGAGGTCGTGCTGCGCCTGATCGAGAAGGCCGACGGCATGACCGAGCCGTTCCGGCCGGGCGTCGCCGAGCGGCTGGGCCTGGGTCCCGACGTCTGCCTGAAGCGCAACCCGCGGCTGGTCTACGGCCGCATGACCGGCTGGGGCCAGGACGGCCCGCTGGCCAAGGCGGCCGGCCACGACATCAACTACATCGCCCTGACCGGCGCCCTGCACGCCATCGGGACCGCGGACAAGCCGGTGCCGCCGCTCAACCTGGTCGGCGACTTCGGCGGCGGCGGCATGCTGCTGGCCTTCGGCATGGTCTGCGGCCTGCTCGAGGCCCAGCGCTCCGGCAAGGGCCAGGTGGTCGACGCCGCCATGGTCGACGGCGCGGCGCTGCTGCTGGGCGGCATCTACGGCATGGCCGGCGCCGGGCTGTGGAACGACGGCGCGCGCGAGGCCAACATGCTGGACGGCGGCGCCCACTTCTACGGCACCTACGAGACCAGCGACGGCAAGCATGTCTGCATCGGCTCGATCGAGCCGCAGTTCTACGAGCTGCTGCTCGAGAAGACCGGGCTCAAGGGCGAGACCCTGCCGGCGCAGATGGACCGCAAGTCGTGGGGCGCGCTGAAGCAGCGCCTCGAGGGCATCTTCAGGACCAAGACCCGCGACGAGTGGTGCGCGATCATGGAAGGCACCGACATCTGCTTCGCGCCGGTTCTGTCGATGAAGGAGGCGCCGCACCACGCCCACGCCAAGGCGCGCAACGCCTACGTCGACGTCGCGGGCTTCGCCCAGCCGGCGCCGGCGCCCCGCTTCTCGCGCACCAAGGAAGAGATCCGCGGCCCGGCGGCCCGGCGCGGCGAGCACACCGACGCGATCCTGTCCGAGCGCGGATTCTCGGCCAAGGAGATCGGCGAGCTCAAGGCGGCCGGCATCGTCGGCCCGCAGTAAGGGCCGGCCGTGATCCGCGCCTTCGAACTGGCGATCGGGCAGCTCGGCGATCCGAAGCTGCGCAGCCTGATCTGGTGGTCGCTGCTGCTCAGCCTGGTGCTGCAGGTCGCGATCGCGGCGCTCGGCATCTGGGGCCTGCGCTCGCTCGCCACGTTCGAGGCGCGCTGGATCAACGAGACCATCGTCTGGCTGAGCGGCACCGGCGTGATCGTGCTGGCGGTGATGCTGTTCCCCGCCAGCTTCGGCATCGTGATCTCGGTGTTCATGGAGCAGATCGCCGACGTCGTGGAGGCGCGCCACTACCCGCAGCTCGGCAAGGCGCGCGGCATCCCGATCTGGACCGGCATCTGGACCGGCCTCGTCTTCCTGGTCGCGGTGATCGCCCTCAACCTGGTGATGCTGCCGTTCTACGTGCTGGCGCTGTTCGTGGCCGGCCTCGGCGCGGTGGTCTTCTACGCCGTCAACGGCTGGCTGACCGGGCGGCTGTACTACGAGCAGGTGGCGCTGCGCCGCCTCGACCCGGCCGAGGTCAAGGCGTGGCGCAAGGCCAATGCCGGGGTGCTGTGGCTGACCGGCATCGTGATCGTGTTCCTCGGCACCATCCCGATCGTCAACCTGATCGTCCCGGTGGTCGGGGTCGCGGCGATGGTCCACGTCGCCCAGACGCTGAAACCGCCGGCGGCGCCGGGACGGCCCTTTCAACCGGCCGCGACGCCGCGCTAGAGTAGCACCATGACTTGGACGACGCGGAGCCTGGCGCTGCTGCTGCCGGGCCTCCTGCTGGCGGGGTGCGTCAGCGACAGCAGCCCGCAATACTCACTGGCCGGCGGCGAGAAGGGCGTTTTCAGCTCGCGCAACGCCGGCTCGCCGATCCCGCTGGATCGCATCAAGGGCCTCGACGAGGCCCAGCTGGCCGCGCTGTTCGGCGCCGGCGTGCTCGACCGCAAGGACGACCCGGCCCGCGCGCTGCGCTACCAGTCCGACGCCTGCACCCTGTTCGTGTACCTCTACCGGCGCTCCGGCACGGCATGGCGCGCCGAGTTCGCCGACGCCTACGACCTCCACCTCCGCCCGCTGCCGGTCGACCAGTGCGCGGGCTCCGTGGCGGCGCAGAAGAAGCGGGTGGCCTGACTACTTCCCGCCGCGGTCCTCGCGCCACAGGTCGAGCTTCTCCTGCACCGGGCGGTCGGAGAACGAGAACAGCACCGCCTCGTCGTCGGCCCTGTGGCTGACGCGGGTCCAGCTCGGAACCACGAAGTGGTCGCGCTTCTTCCAGCGGAAGGTGCGGTCGCCGATCGTGCTCTCGCCCGAGCCCTCGACCACCGAGAACACCGTGCCGTCGGTGCCGCGGTAGGGCGCCGTGGCGAAGCCCTTCGGCAGCATCTGCATGTAGGTGCCCATGGTCGCCATCGGCGCGCCGCCGTTGGCCGGGTTGACGTAGCGCAGCTTGTAGCCGTGGCAGGCATCGGGCGGCCCGGCCTTGGCGAGACCGGCCAGCGCCTCGCGGGTGCGGGCGTAGGGATAGTTGAAGATCGGCGAGGTCAGCCTGCCCGGCTTCCAGTCGACCGGCAGCAGGCCGCTGGCGAAGCGCGCGGTCGCGGTGCCCTCCGGCGTGGTGATCGCCTGCTCGTCGCTCTCGCCGGTCTCGGCGAAGCCGGCGTTGAACATCGCCACCATCGGGATGTCGAGCCCGTCCAGCCACACCATCGGCTCCGACGAGTCGTTGCCGTGGTCGTGCCAGGTCCAGGTCGGCGTGATCACGAAGTCGCCCTCGTGCATGGTCGTGCGCTCGCCGTCGACCGCGGTGTAGGCGCCCTTGCCCTCGACGATGAAGCGCAGGGCCGACTGGGTGTGGCGATGCGCCGGCGCGACCTCGCCGGGCAGGATCAGCTGCAGGCCGGCATAGAGCGTCGGCGTGATGCAGGCGCTGCCGGTCATGCCCGGGTTCTCGAGGATCAGCACGCGCCGGATCGCTTCCTTGGCCGTGATCAGCGCACCAGACTCCATCAGGAATGGCCGCACCTTGTCGTAGTCCCAGTGGGCCGGCCGGTACTTCGGCGCCGGCTGCGGCGGCACCAGCTGGTGCAGCGACTCCCACAGCGGCGCCATCGAGAGGCTGGAGATGCGCTCGTAGAAGTCGCGGCGGACGTTGTTGCCGGTCGGGCTGGCGACCATCGCCCTACTCCGCCGCCACGCGGATCGGCGGCGCGGCGAGGCGCGCCTCGGCCCGCGCCCGGCACGCCGCCGAGAAGGCGTCGAACAGCTTCATCGAGACCGGGTTCTCCAGCGCCTTGTACTCGGGGTGCCACTGCAGGGCGAGCGCGAAGCCCGGCGCGTCGGGCACGCTGAACGCCTCGACCTGGCCGTCCTCGGCCACCGCTTCCAGCTTCGCCCCCGGCGCCAGCCGGTCGACGCCCTGGGCGTGCAGCGAGTTCACCGTGACGCGGCGCGCGCCGAGCAGGCGATGCAGCACGCCGCCCTCGACCAGGTCGATGGCATGCGCGGGGCCGTAGTTGACGTCGTTGTCGGGCGACCTGGGCGAGCGGTGGTCGCGCCGGCCGTCGACCTCGTGGACCAGCTGGTGCAGCGTGCCGCCCAGCGCCACGTTGACTTCCTGCAGGCCGCGGCAGATCGCGAACAGCGGCACGCCGCGGTCGAGGCAGTGCCGGATCAGCGGCAGCGTGGTGGCGTCGCGCGCCGGGTCGTGCTCAGTGCCGTCGCGGCTGGCGGCACCGCCGTAGCGGTGCGGCTCGACGTTGGACGGGCTGCCGGTCAGCAGCACGCCGTCGAGCGCGTCGAGCAGCCGGTCGAGCGCCGCCGTCATCGCCGGCTCGTCGCCGAGCTGCGGCCCGATCGCCGGGATCAGCACCGGCAGGCCGCCGGCCGCCTGCAGCGCCGCCTGGACGTACTTGTCGCCGACCGTGTGCTGGAAGCCGCCGCGGCCATTGTCCTTGAAGCAGGCGGTGACCCCGATCAGGGGACGCAGGGACGGGTGTTTCATGATCGGCATTTTCCCCGCCGGGCCGAGGCTTGGCAATGCAGGGCGCGGGCCGCGACCTGGCCGCGCCTTGTGCCGTCCTGCCCTGCGTGGTACCGCCGCCGCACAACTGGGAAAGACCGAAATGACCAACGCTCCCCCGCCGCAGACCCCTCCCGACCAGGCCCAGCCGCAGGCCGCGGCCTCGCCGCTGGTCGTGCACGGCCAGTACATCAAGGACCTGTCGTTCGAGAACCCGCGCGCGCCGCAGAGCCTGATCGAGCAGACCCAGCCGCAGCTGACGCTGAACGTGCAGGTCACCAACCGCCAGTTCGACGCCAAGACCTTCGAGGTCGCGCTGACCATCGAGGCCGCCGCCAAGACCCCGAAGGACGAGCCGCTGTTCATGCTCGAGCTGGTCTATGCCGGCACCGTCAGCATCGGCGAGGTGCCGCAGGAGGCGTTCGGCCCGCTGCTGTTCATCGAGACGCCGCGCCTGCTGTTCCCGTTCGCGCGCGCCGTGGTCGCCAACGCCACCCGCGAGGCCGGCTTCCCGCCGCTCAACATCGCCCCGGTCGATTTCGTGCAGCTCTATCGCCAGCAGCTCGAGGCCAACGGCGGCAAGATCCCGGGCGTCGCCGACGGCCCGGTCGGCCACGCCTAGGTCGGCCACGCCTGGAGCCTGAAGCCTACTCGGCCTTCAGCCACAGCGGATCGCTGATCTGCTTGAGGAACGCCGCGTGCGCGGCCAGTTCCTCCTCCGACGGCGCGTGTGGCCTTGGCGGCCGCACCGGCAGGTTGGCCACCACCAGGGTCGTGCTGACCGCCGTCGTCGCCTCGGCCGCGAGGCCGAGATCGCGCTGCCGTCCGCCGCTCAGCTCGAGGTAGACCTCGGCCAGAAGCTCGGAGTCGAGCAGCGCCCCGTGCTTCACGCGGTTCGAGTTGTCGATGCCGAGGCGCTCGCACAGGGCATCGAGGCTGGCGCGCTGGCCGGGGAACTTGCGCCGCGCCACCGACACGGTGTCGATGTAGGGGTTCGCCAGCTTCTTGTGGCCGGCGCGCTCGAGCTCGGCGTTGAGGAAGCCGATGTCGAACTGGGCGTTGTGGATCACCAGCTGGTCGTCGCCCAGGAACTCCAGGAACTCCACCGCCTTGTCGGCGAACAGCGGCTTGTCGGCGAGGAACGCGTCGCTCAGCCCGTGCACGTCCTGGGCCCCGGCCGGCATCGGCATCTCGGGATTGAAGTAGACGTGGAAGGTGCGGCCGGTGGCCACCAGGTTGACCAGCTCGATGCAGCCGATCTCGACCACCCGGTGACCCGCCTGCGGGTCGAGGCCGGTGGTCTCGGTATCGAGGACGATCTCGCGCATGCCCCCGTCTTAGCGCGTCTCCAGCGCCCGCGCGCTGAGGAAAGCCCTGTGAATTCCTCCCCACGCACGAGCATGGGGAGGTGCCGCCGCGCGCGGCGGCGGAGGGGTCAAGGTCTCGCTTCGAACAGCTTCCGACCCGTCCGCCCGCTTCGCGGGCACCTCCCCTCCGCTTCGCGCGGGGAGGAAAGGTCATGCAGCGCCTACTTGCGGCGGGCGCGGGCCAACTGGGCTGTGAATCGTTCGCGCCACGGGTTGGGCGGCCAGTGGCGACCCTCGCGCTGCCTCAGCGTCTTCACCGCCGTGGCCAGCGCCTGCCGGGTCGGCGCGAGGCCGAGCCCGGTCGGGATCACGACGCTGGCCTTGCGCCGCTTCACGGCGTCGGGGACCTGCTGGCGCAGGATGCCGGCGAAGCGCTCGGCGGACATGCCGGGCCGCGCCATCACGCGCTGGCGCTGCAGGAAGGCCGGCGCGCTGACCACAAGCGTGGCGTCGACGCGGCGGTCGCCCAACCCCTCGAACAGCAGCGGGATGTCGAGCACCACCAGCCGGGTGCCGCGCAGCGCCTCGCGCCGCAGGAAGGCGCGCTGCCGCCGGCCGACCAGCGGGTGGACGATCGCCTCGAGCTTGCGCAGCGCCTCGGGATTGCCGAAGACGCGCGCGCCCAGGGCCTGGCGGTCGAGGACGCCGTCCTTCACGACGCCCGGGAACGCCGCCTCGATCGGCGGCAGGGCGACGCCGCCCCTGGCCTGGACGGCATGGACGTTGGCATCGGCGTCGTACACCGGCACCCCCATCTGCCGCAGCATCTTCGCCGCGGTCGACTTGCCCATGCCGATCGAGCCGGTCAGGCCGACGATCATCATCTCCCGACGACGCCCCGTCCGATCAGGGGACGAGGACGGTCTGGCCGGTGGTCTTGCGCGACTCGAGATCGCGGTGCGCCCGGGCGGCGTCGGCCAGCGGGTAGCGCTGGTCGATCGCGATCTTGACCTTGCCGCTCTTCACCATCTTGAACAGCGACTTGGCGCAGGCCTCGAGCTCCTTGCGGGTCGCGGTGTAGGCGCCGAGGCTGGGACGGGTCAGGTAGAGCGAGCCCTTGGCATTGAGGATGCCGACCGGCTGCGGCGGCACCGCGCCCGAGGCGTTGCCGAACGAGACCATCAGGCCGCGCGGCTGCAGGCAGTCGAGCGACGCCGCCCAGGTGTCCTTGCCGACGCCGTCGAACACCACCGGCACGCCCTTGCCCTTGGTGATCTTCTTCACCTCGGCCACGACGTCCTGCTTGCTGTAGTCGATCACCCACTTGTAGCCGTTCTTCTTGGCCAGCGCCGCCTTGGCCGGCGACGACACCGTGCCGATCGCCTTGTAGCCGCGCGCCTTGGCCCACTGGCCGAACAGCAGGCCGACGCCGCCGGCGGCGGCGTGGAACAGGATGATGTCGCCCTTCTTGAGCCACGGCTTGGCGCAATGGTCGACCAGGTACTCGGTGGTCATGCCCTTGAGCATGATCGCCGCGGCCTGCTCGTCGCTGACGCCGGTCGGCACCTTGACCAGCTGGTCGGTGCCCATCAGGCGCTCCTCGCAGTAGGCGCCGAGCACGCCGCAGTAGGCGACGCGGTCACCCTTGCGGAAGCCCTTCACCTTCGGGCCGACCTCGACGATCACGCCCGCCGCCTCGCGGCCGACCGCGTTGGGCAGCGGCGTCTGGTAGAGGCCCGAGCGGGTGTACACGTCGATGAAGTTGAGACCGATCGCGGTGTGGCGCACCTTGACCTGGCCCGCGCCCGGCTTGCCGACCGTGACGTCGGCCAGCTTCATCTTCTCGGGACCGCCGTTTTCGTGGATCAGGATCGACTTCGACATGGGATGCTCCCCGCTTCGTTTTTTCTGGAACGCCTTTCGGCTGCGGGCGTGAGTATAGTGCCGCGACCCGGAGTGTCGATGCGTAGACGCAGGATTCTCGTTGCCGCCGCCGCCGCGCTTGCCGCGCCGGCCCTCGCCCGTGCCCAGGAGGTGCTGCGCAGCGGCCGCACCGCCTACCGGCTGGTGACCCTCGCCCGCGACCTCGAGCAGCCGTGGTCGATCGCCTTCCTGCCCGACGGCCGGCTGCTGGTCACCGAGCGGCCCGGCCGCCTGCGCGTCTTCGCCAACGGCCGGCTGGAGCCGCGGCCGCTCGGCGGCGTGCCGGCGGTGGTCGCGAGCGGCCAGGGCGGCCTGCTCGACGTCTGCCTCCACCCCGGCTTCGCGCAGAACCGCGTGCTGTACCTGTCCTATGCCGGCGACGGCAGCGGCGGCGCGGCGACCACCGTCGCCCGCGCCGAGCTGGCGGACGGGGGCTTGCGCGGCGCGACCCCGATCTTCACCGCCCTGCCGCGGGCATCGGGCGGCCTGCACTTCGGCTCGCGGCTGGCCTTCGACCGGGCGGGACTGCTCTACGTCACCACGGGTGAACGCTACAGCCGCGACCGCGCCCAGGACCTGCGCGACCTCGCCGGCAAGGTGGTGCGGCTCAGGGACGACGGCAGCGTGCCGCCGGACAACCCGTTCGTCGGCCGCCCGGACGCCCGGCCCGAGATCTTCACCTTCGGCCATCGCAACCCGCAGGGACTGGCGATGCACCCGGTCAGCGGCCGGATGTGGGAGACCGAGCATGGGCCGCGCGGCGGCGACGAGCTCAACCTGCTGGTGGCCGGGGCCAACTACGGCTGGCCGCGCGCCACCCACGGCGTCGACTACAGCGGCGCCGTCATCAGCCCGCACAGGAGCCTGCCCGGGATGCAGGACCCGGTGAAGGCGTGGGTGCCGTCGATCTCGCCCTGTGGCCTGGCCTTCTACACCGGCGACGCCTTCCCGGCCTGGAAGGGCTCGCTGTTCACCGGCGCGCTGTCCAGCCAGGCGCTGTTCCGGCTCGAGCTCGACGGCGAGCGCTGGCGCGGCGAAGAGCGGTTGCTGGTCGACCGCCTTCCCTATATCCGCGACGTGCGGCAGGGGCCGGACGGGCTGGTCTACCTCGTCACCCATGCCGAGGACGGCGGCCTGTACCGGCTCGAGCCGGCCTGACCTCCGTCGCGAAAAGCTCATGCCGCCGCCCCTGATCCTCGCTTCCGCCAGCCCGTCGCGCCGCCACATGCTGACCAATGCCGGCCTCGCCTTCGAGGTCGTGCCGTCGAGCGTCGACGAGGACGAGGTCAAGCGCAGCCTGCTGGCCGAGCGCGCCGGCGCACGCGACCTCGCCACCACGCTGGCCGAGATGAAGGCGGTGTCGGTGTCGCGCCGCCGGCCCGAGGCGCTGGTGATCGGCGCCGACTCGACGCTCGCCTGCGAGGCCACGCTGTTCGACAAGCCGCCGACGCTGGAGGCCGCCCGCCGGCAGCTGCAGGCGCTGCGCGGCCGCACCCACGAGCTGGTCTCGGCCGCGGTGGTGGCGCGGGGCGGCGTCCGCATCTGGCAGGCCGCGCATGCCGGCCGGCTGACCATGCGGCCGTTCTCCGACGCCTTCCTCGACGCCTACCTCGCGCGCACCGGCGAGGCGATCTGCGGCTCGGTCGGCGCCTACCACCTCGAGGGGCTGGGCGCCCACCTGTTCAGCCGCGTCGACGGCGACTACTTCACCATCCTCGGCCTGCCGCTGTTGCCCCTGCTGGTGTTCCTGGCGGACCACGGCATCGGCCTGGAGACACCGCGATGACGCCCTACGAGAAGCTCGTTCACGATGCCGCCGGCCGGCCGTTCGCCGCCATCGTCGGCTGGCCGGTCGAGCATTCGCGCTCGCCGGCGCTGCATGGCTACTGGCTGCACCAGCACGACATCGACGGCCACTACGGCCGCCTGCCGGTGCAGCCGACCCGGCCGGCGCTGGAGGAGCTGGTCACGTTCCTGAAGCGCACGCCCAACGCGCGCGGCTGCAACCTCACCCTGCCGCACAAGATCGGCATCATGCCGCTGCTCGACCACCTGCACCCGACGGCCGAGCGCATCGGCGCGGTCAACACCGTGATCAAGCGCGTCGACGGCACGCTGGAGGGTCGCAACAGCGACGGCTTCGGCTTCATGGAGGCGCTGCGCTACAACGCGCCGCACTGGAGCGCCGACGAGGGCCCGGTGGCGGTGCTTGGCGCCGGCGGCGCCGCCCGCGCCGTGGTCGCGAGCCTGGTCGATGCCGGCGTGCCGGAGCTGCGCCTGGTCAACCGGACCAGGAGCGCGGCGATCGATCTCGGCGTCGCCTTCACGCCCGACGACGGGCGTCGCATCGTGGTCGACGACTGGGACGACCGCGGCCGCGTGCTGAAGGACGTGACGCTGCTGGTCAACACCACGGCGCTCGGCATGCACGGCCAGCCGCCGCTCGACCTCGACCTATCGCTGCTGCCGCGCAGCGCCGCGGTCTACGACATCGTCTACGTGCCGCTCGAGACCGGCCTGCTGGCGGCGGCGCGCGGCCGCGGCAACCGCTGCATCGACGGGCTCGGCATGCTGCTGCACCAGGGCCGCGTCGGCTTCGAGGCGTGGTTCGGCCGGGCGGTCGAGGTCACCGCCGCCCAGCGCCGCGCGGTGGCGGCGGACCTCGGAGCGTAGCCCACTCACCGTCATCCCGACCGCAGCCTCGCGCAGCGAGGCGAAGCGGAGGGACCTTCTCTCCACGGCCTGGCATGAAGTCGTCGAAGCAAGGTCTCCCCGCTCGGGCCTTCGGCCCTCGGTCGCGGTGACGGCAGGGGTTTACTGGTTCATCGAGCCGAAGAAGTCCTGGTTGGTCTTCGACGTGCGCAGCTTGTCGAGCAGGAACTCGATCGCGTCGACGGCGCCCATCGGCATGAGGATGCGGCGCAGCACCCACATCTTCGACAGCGTCGCGCGGTCGACCAGCAGCTCTTCCTTGCGGGTGCCCGACTTGGTGATGTCGATCGCCGGGAAGGTGCGCTTGTCCGCGACCTTGCGGTCGAGGATGATTTCCGAGTTACCGGTGCCCTTGAATTCCTCGAAGATGACCTCGTCCATGCGGCTGCCGGTATCGATCAGCGCCGTCGCGATGATGGTCAGCGAGCCGCCTTCCTCGATGTTGCGGGCCGCGCCGAAGAAGCGCTTCGGGCGCTGCAGGGCGTTGGCGTCGACGCCGCCGGTCAGGACCTTGCCCGAGCTCGGAACCACGGTGTTGTAGGCGCGGCCGAGGCGGGTGATCGAGTCGAGCAGGATCACCACGTCCTTCTTGTGCTCGACCAGGCGCTTGGCCTTCTCGATCACCATCTCGGCGACGGCGACGTGGCGGCTGGCCGGCTCGTCGAAGGTCGAGCTGACGACCTCGCCCTTCACCGTGCGCTGCATGTCGGTCACTTCCTCGGGGCGCTCGTCGACCAGCAGCACCATCAGGAAGACCTCGGGATTGTTCGAGGTGATGGCGTGCGCGATGTTCTGCATCAGCACGGTCTTGCCGGTGCGCGGCGGCGCCACGATCAGGGCGCGCTGGCCCTTGCCGATCGGCGCGATCAGGTCGATCACCCGGGTCGAGATGTCGAGCTGCTGCTGCGGCGTCGACGACGCCTTCTTGGTCAGCGTGCCGGTGCGACGGCCGGTGCTGACGCGACCCGACGAGGTCGCGCGCGAGCTCGAGTGCTCCTCGGCCGCGGTCGCCGCCATGGCGCCGGCACCTTCCATCTCGAGCTTCAGCTTCTCGTCCGGGTACAGCGGCGTCAGCGAGTCGAAGTTGATGCGGTGGCGCAGCGCGTCGGGGTCGTCGAAGTTGATCTTGTTGATCTGCACCAGCGCGAAGTAGCGCTCGCCGTCCTTGGGCGCGCGGATCTCGCCGTCGACCGTGTCGCCGGTGCGCAGGCCGAACTTACGGACCTGGGTCGGGCTGACGTAGATGTCGTCGGCGCCCGGCAGGTAGTTGGCCTCGGTCGACCGCAGGTAGCCGAAGCCGTCGGGCAGCACCTCGATGGTGCCGCTGCCGAAGATCGCCTGCTCGGCGGCGGCCAGCTTCTGGAGGATGGCGAACATCAGCTCCTGGCGGCGCATCATCGCCGCGCCTTCGACGCCCTGCTCCTCGGCGAAGGCGAGCAGCTCGGGAGGAGTTTTCTTCTTGAGGTCCTGGAGGTTCATTGTCTTTTCGATCGGGTGGGATGATGACGCACGCGCCCGGATTCACGGGAACAGGCCGCGGCAAACGGCTGTCTGGAACTGCGCTGTGTCGTTCTGGATGGGTCCCGTCGATCACCGCCGGGGAGGCGGCGCCAGGGACCCTGAGGCGGCGTTTCTATACGGCCGGCGGGCCGGGCTGTCAAAGGCCGGGGGACCTGGCGGCCGCCCGGTCGGGCCGCACCAGCAGCCAGTAGATCACCGCCGTGAGCGCACCCAGGAGGCCGAGATAGCCGGCCAGGTAGGACGCCTGGCCCTGGCTGCCAGGGCTCACCAGCACGCCCCAGGCGGCGATCGGGCCGGCCACCGCGGCGAAGCCGGCGACGGCGTACAGCCACACCGCCGCCCGGCCGCGGCGGCGCAGCAGCCGGGACACCGGCAGGCCGACCACCAGCTGCAGCAGCCAGAAGGCGGCGCAGACGCCGGCGTAGACCGCCAGCGGCGACAGCCCTTTCTGGGCCGCGAACCACGCCGGCAGCGCCGCCGGCGCGAGCGGTGCGACGACGAAGGCAGGCAGCGGGCGCACGCGGTCCAATCTCCCGGCGTCGGCTCAGCCGTCCTGGTCGGACAGCATCTCGGCGTAGCGGAAGATCTCGGTGTGGTCGGCCGAGCCGCCGAGCCTGGTCGCCGCGTCGGACCAGTAGGCCACCGCCTGCTTGAGGCCGGGCATGTTGAGCTGCAGGTGGGTGGCGACCTCGCCCGCGGTACGCAGGTCCTTGGCCATCAGGCCGGTGGTGAAGCCGGCGGCGAAGTTGCGCGGCACCACGAACTGGCGGCCCTTGACCTCGGTGGCGTTGCTCTTGCCGGTCGAGGTGTTGAAGACGTCGACCATGGTGCCGGGATCGAGGCCGAACGCCTCGCCGACCACCAGCGCCTCGCACATCGCCACCAGGCCGGCGGCCGACAGGTAGTTGTTCAGCGCCTTGAGCGCGTGGCCGGCGCCGGCCGGGCCGCACAGGGTGATGGTCTTGCCCATCGCGCCGAACGCCGGGCGGGCGCGCTCGAGGTCGGCGGCGCTGCCGCCGACCATGATGCTGAGCGAACCGTCGACCGCGCGCTTGACGCCGCCCGAGACCGGCGCGTCGAGCAGCGCCACGCCGACCGCCGCGAGGTCGCGCGCCAGCTTCTGGGTATCGACCGGGTTGGACGAGCTCATGTCGATCGCCAGGGTCCCGGCGGCCATGCCGTGCTGCGCCGCGTCCGGCCCGTCGATCAGCGCCGCCCGCACCGCCTTGCCGTCGGGCAGCATGGTGATGACCGCGTCCGCGCCCTGCACCGCCGCCTTGGGCGAGGCGGTCGCGACCGCCGTCGGGTGGGCGCCGACGAAATCCGAGATCGCCTTCTGCGACAGGTCGTAGAGACGCAGCTTGAAGCCGGCCGCGGCGAGGCGCGCGGCCATCGGCTTGCCCATCATGCCGAGGCCGATGAAGGCGATGGTGGCGGGCGGCGCGAGCGTGGTCATGGATCAGTCCCCGATGTGAGGTCGTACTCATAGAACGGCAGCGTGCGGCCGGGAATGGCGTCCGAGGGCGCGTTTCGCAGCCAGCGCGCGCCCAGCCGCTCGTAGAACGCCGCGGCGTGCGGATCGGCGAGGATGGTGAGCCTGCGGGCGCCGCCCCGCCGCGCAAGGCCGGCCGCCGCAACGAATAGATCGCGGCCGAGGCCGCGGCCCAGGGCCGGCGGATCGACGAACAGCGCGTCGAGGTCGGCGCTGCCGCCGTCCAAAGTCACCACGGCGACACCCAACGCGGCATCGGCGTCATCGACGGCGACCAGCACGTGGCCGGCGGCAATATCTGCCTCGCTCACCGCGAGCGCGGCGGCACTCAGCGCCATGAAGGCCGCGTCGTAGCCCCAGTGCGCCTTCGACCGCCGGCACAAGGCCGACAGGCCGGCGCCTTCGCCGGCCCGGGCCGTGCGGATCAGAGACCGCGGTCCTTGAAGACCTCGCGCGCCGTCTTGAAGGCGTCGAGGCCGGCCGGGATGCCGCAGTAGATCGCGACCTGCAGGAAGATCTCCTTGATCTCCTCCTTGGTCAGGCCGTTGTTGAGGGCGCCGTTGACGTGCAGCTTGAGCTCGGGACCGCGGTTGAGCGCCGCCAGCATGGCGAGGTTCAGCATCGAGCGCGTCTTCTTCGGCAGGCCCGGGCGGGTCCAGACGTAGCCCCAGCAGTACTCGGTGGTGACGTCCTGGAACGACATCATGAAGTCGTCGGCGCTGGCCATCGAGGTGTCGACGTAGCCCGAGCCGAGCACGGCCTTCCGGACCTTCATGCCCTCGTCGTACAGCTTCTTGTTGCGCGGGTTGGGCTTGGCTTTCGCCTTCGCGGTCTTCGCTTTCGCCTTGGCCTTGGCCATCTCCGGTCTCCTCCGTTTCGAAACGGCGGGAGACTAGCAGAGATTCAGAGCACGAGGCGCGGCGGCGACGGCGCACCGGCCGCAGTGCGGGCCAGCCCCTTGTCGCGGGCGCGTCGGCAGAGATCCTCGATCGTGATGTTGTCGAGCTGCGCCATCATCTCGTCGCGAAGCTTCTCCCACATCGGCCAGACGACCTCGTGGGCGAGCGGCGAGCCGGTCGAGGGATCGGTCGGCTCGGTCTCGGCCTCGAGCGTGCGCACGACGCGCACGACCTCGCCCAGGGTGATGCGTTGCTGTTCGCGGCCGAGGCGATAACCGCCGCGCGGCCCGCGCTTGCCCGACAGGATGCCGGCGCGGACGAGGTGCTGCAGCACCTGCTCGAGGTAGCGCTTGGGAATGCGCTGGCGCTCGGTGATGTCGCCGCTGCGCACCGGGTGGTCGCCGACGTGGCAGGCAACGTCGAGGACGGCCTCGATGGCGAACATGGTCTTCTTGCTGAGCCTAGGCATCCCCAGTGCTTCTCCTCAGGGAGTCCGGACAGGCCCCGCCGTCACCCCAGTCGATCCGAAACCGCCGGCGCCCCGCGCCGTGCGATCGAGTTCACCCACTTCACGCCACGCCGCCCGAGCATGACGGGCAATGACCAACTGTGCAATTCGCATGCCGCGGGAAATTCGAAAGGTCTCGTTGGACAGGTTGACCAGGATGACACCGACCTCGCCGCGGTAGTCGGCGTCGATCGTCCCCGGCGCGTTGGCGACCGTGATGCCGTTCTTGGCGGCGAGGCCCGAACGCGGCCTGACCTGCGCCTCGAACCCCACCGGTAGCGCGATGGCGATGCCGGTAGGCACGATCTTGCGTTCCAGCGGCTTGAGCTCGATGTCCGCCGGGATCGCCGCCAGCAGGTCGGCGCCGGCCGCCGCGGCGGTGGCGTAGTCGGGCAGCGCGAGGTCGCGGCCATGGTCGAGGCGAACGATCTCGATCTCGACCCTCTCCACTCCCGTTTCCGGGTCACTCATTCTGCTGCCTCTGCCTTGGGCGGCCGCGCGA
Source organism: uncultured Reyranella sp. (assembly GCA_964420105.1). Lineage (GTDB taxonomy): Bacteria > Pseudomonadota > Alphaproteobacteria > Reyranellales > Reyranellaceae > Reyranella. The sequence goes on along the minus strand of CAYQRL010000009.1, from coordinate 155,091 downwards.
AGTGCAGGGCGATGCGGCCGGCCAGCCGCCGCGCGACCTCGTCCTTGGCCAGGGTCGGCCAGTCCTCGACGCCGGCGGCGCTGACCAGGTGCACGGTGTTGCGGTCGCCGCCGAAGGTGCCGGTGGCCGGCGACACGTCGTTGGCGACGATCCAGTCGCAGCCCTTGCGCTGGCGCTTGTCGACGGCGTTGGCGACCACCGCCTCGGTCTCGGCGGCGAAGCCGACGACCAGCGCCGGCCGGGTGGCGCCGGGCTTCGACAGCGTCGCCAGGATGTCGGGGTTGGGCACGAGCTCGATCCCCGGCGGCGGCGCGCCAGGCTTCTTCTTGATCTTGGCGCCGGTCGGCTTGGCGACCTTCCAGTCGGCCACGGCGGCGGCGCAGACGGCGATGTCGACGCGGCCGGCCTGCTGGCAGGCGGCCAGCATCTGGTCGGCCGATTCGACCGCCATCGTCTTCACCCCCGCCGGGCTGGCGATCGCCACCGGGCCGCTGACCAGCGTCACCTCGGCGCCGAGCGCGGCCAGCGCCGCGGCGATGGCGTGGCCCTGCTTGCCCGACGAATGGTTGGAGATGTAGCGCACCGGGTCGATCGCCTCGCGCGTCGGGCCCGAGGTCACGACGGCACGGCGCCCGGCCAGCGGCAGCGCCGCCGGCGCCAGCAGGCGCTCGACGGCATCGGCGATCTCGACCGCCTCCGACATCCGGCCGGGACCGAACTCGTTGCACGCCATGGCGCCCTCGGCCGGGCCGACGAAGTGGATGCCGCGCCGCTTCAGCGTCTCGACGTTGGCCGCGGTCGCGGCATGGGTCCACATGCGCACGTTCATCGCCGGCGCCACCAGCACCGGCTTGTCGGTCGCCAGCAGCACGGTCGAGGCGAGGTCGTTGGCGAGGCCGGCCGCCATGCGCGCCAGCAGGTCGGCGGTGGCCGGCGCCACGACCAGCAGGTCGGCATCGCGCGACAGCTGGATGTGACCCATCTCGTTCTCGTCGGTCAGCGAGAACATGTCGCCGTAGACCCGGTCCTCGCTCAGCGCCTGCAGCGACAGCGGCGTCACGAACCTGGCGCCCGCCTCGGTCAGCACGCAGCGCACCGCGGCGCCGCGTTCGCGCAGGCGCCGGATCAGCTCCAGCGCCTTGAACGCGGCGATGCCGCCCGCGACGATCAGCAGGATGCGCTTGCCCTTCAGCATGGCGGTCAGCCTATCACAAGACCCGGCTGGCGAAAGTGTAGAGCCCGGTCAGCATCAGCGCCCAGAACACGGCCAGGCGGAACTGCTCGACCGACAGCCGCACCCGGATCCGCTGGCCGACCCACATGCCGGCCAGCGCCGGCACCACGGCGGCGCCCGAGACCACGGCCCGCGGCCCGTCGAGCAGGCCGAAGAACAGCAGCGACGAGGCCAGCGTCAGCGAGGTCGCGCACAGCACCACGCCCAGCGTCTGGACCAGCTCCGACGGCTTGATGTCGAGGCCCTGCAGGTAGGGCATCAGCGGGATGATGGGCACGCCGACCACGCCGGCGACGAAGCCCGAGGCGACGCCGATCACCGGCGCCAGCGGCTTCTCGAGGTCGGCATGGATGTGCAGGCGGATGCGGAACAGGCCCAGCCCGCTGTAGACCACCAGCACGGTCGCCAGCACCAGGAAGGCCCAGTTCGGCCCCTTCTGCCCGACCTGCCACATCGTCAGGTAGAGGGTGATCGCCAGCGGCACGATCAGCGGCCACTGGCGGCGCACGATGGTGCGGAAGTTGCCGCCGACCGCGGCCTGCCAGACGTTGGTGAAGACGGTCGGCAGGGCGATCATGGCGATCGCCTCGGTGAGCGGCAGCACCAGCGTGGTCAGCGCGATCACGATGGTCGGCAGCCCCAGCCCGACCAGCCCCTTCACGGTTCCGGCCAGCAGGAACACGACGAGCAAGAACAGGACCTGGTCGAGCGGCACGGCGGCGGCACCGTACCCTCTCCCGTCATCCCGACCAAGGCCCGAAGGGCCGCATGGAGGGATCTTGCCTCTACCAAGCGCCGGCAAGTCGTCGAGAGGAGGTCCCTCCGCTACGCCTCGCCGGGCGAGGCTCCGGTCGGGATGACGGTGATGGGCGTCAATGCCACCAGGCGGCGATGGCCGCGACCAGGGCGAGGATGGCGATCACCTCGGACGGTCCGAAGCGCCGGGCGCGGTGGGCCGTGGGCGGCGGGTTGGCGGCCTCGAGCTCGGCCTTGCGGCGCTCGTGCTCGGCCACGACGTGCAGGCTGTCGATCAGGCGCGGCAGGCGGCGCAGGCCCTGGGTCACGTCGTCGAGCGCGCGCGCGGCGGTGGCGCGCGGCCCGAAGTGGGTCTGCATCCACTCCTCGATCAGGGGCTGCGCCAGTTCCCAGATGTTGACGTTGGGATTGAGCCGCGTGCCCATGCCCTCGGCCATCAGCATGGTCTTCTGCAGCAGCAGCAGCTGCGGCTGCACCGTCATCTCGAACTGCTCGGTGACACGAAGCAGCTGCGCGAGCAGGCGGGCGATCGAGATCTGGTGGCTGGGCTTGCCGAAGATCGGCTCGCCGATCGAGCGGCAGGCCTGGGCGAAGACCTCGAGCGACTGGCCCTCGGGCACGTAGCCGGCGCGGAACTGGACCTCGGCGACGGCGCGGTAGTCGCGGCGCAGGAACGCGACCAGCAGCTCGGCGAGGTAGCCGCGCGTGTCCTCGTCGACCCGGCCCATGATGCCGAAATCGACCGGCACGACGCAGCCGGCGCGGTCGACGAAGGCATTGCCGCCGTGCATGTCGGCGTGGAAGAAGCCGTCGCGGAAGACCTGGTAGAAGAACGCCTCGGCGCTCTTCTGCATGATCGCGTCGGGATCGTGGCCGGCGGCGACGATGGCGTCGCGGTCGCCGATCGGCGTGCCGTCGACCCGCTCCTGCGTCATCACCTGCCCGGCGGTGCGATCCCAGTCGATGGTCGGCGCGCGGTAGCCCGGGTCGTCGGCGAAGTTCTGGCCCAGTTCCTCGGCCGCCGCCGCCTCCATGCGCAGGTCCATCTCGAAGCGCACGACGTCGGCGAAGGCGCGCACCGACTCGACCGGCTTGAGGCGGCGAAAGCGCGGCTGGGTGCGCTCGACCAGCTCGGCCATCCAGTAGAACAGGTCGAGGTCGCGCTCGAAGGCGCGGGCGATGCCGGGCCGCAGCACCTTGACCGCGACCTCGCGGCCGTCGGTGGTGACCGCGAAGTGGACCTGGGCGATCGAGGCGGCGGCCACCGGCACGTCGTCGAAACTGGCGAACAGCGCCTCGACCGGCTGGCCGAGCTCGGCCTCGATGATGCGCCGCGCCTCGGCGCCGGGGAACGCCGGCAGGTGGTCCTGCAGCTTGGCGAGATCGGCCGCGACCTGCTCGCTCAGCAGGTCGGCGCGGGTCGACAGCGCCTGGCCGAGCTTGATGAACGACGGCCCCATCTCCTGCAGCGCCGCCGCCAGGCGCTCGCCCGGCCGGCGGGCGTCGTTGCGCCGCGCGAACAGCCGCGCCCACGCCACCAGCGCCGGCGCGATCCCGAGCGACTCGAGCGGGAACAGCGCGTCGTGCCGCGCGAAGCTCAGCGCCATGCCGAGCAGGCGCCACGAGTTGCGGAGCGCGCGCAGCATCCTAGATGCGCCAGCCCGCGTGCAGGGCGACGACGCCCAGCGTCATGTCGCGCCACGACACGTTGGCGAAGCCGGCGGCGCGCATGCGGTCGGCCAGCTCGCGCTGTGGCGGGAAGCGGCGGATGCTCTCGTGCAGGTACTGGTACGAGCCGGCGTCGCGCGCCACGAACTTGCCGAGCAGCGGCAGCGCCCGGCTGGAATAGGCGTCGTAGGCGCGGGCCAGCGGCGGCGAGGTCACCTTGCTGAACTCGAGGCAGTAGTAGCGGCCACCCGGCTTCAGCACCCGCACCGCCTCGCGCAGCGCCTGGTCGATGTCGGTGACGTTGCGCAGGCCGAAGGCGATCGTGTAGGCGTCGAACGAGGCATCGGGGAACGGCAGCCGCTCGGCGTCGCCGGTCGTCCAGGTGATGCCCCGGAGCAGGCCGCGGTCGGTGGCGCGGTCGCGCCCGACCGACAGCATCGCGGCGTTGATGTCGCACACCGTGACGTCGGGCTGGGCCGCGTCTCCCTTGTCGACGCTCTTGTCGATGCTCTTGGCGACCTGGCGATCGGCGATGCGGAAGGCGATGTCGCCGGTGCCGCCGGCGACGTCGAGGAACTTCTCTCCCGGCCGCGGATTGAGGACGTCGACCAGGGCGTTCTTCCACAGCCGGTGCACGCCGCCCGACATCAGGTCGTTCATCAGGTCGTAGCGCGGCGCCACGCTCTCGAAGACCTGGCGGACCAGGCTGGCCTTCTCGGCGGCCGGGACGTCGCGGAAGCCGAACGAGGCCTGTTCCGTCGTGACCGACGCGCTAGGATCGGGGGGCGCTGCGCTGGGAGTAGTCATGGGGCGGCAACCTAGAGGAATCGCCATGCTGCTGAAAGACCGGGTCATCCTGATCACCAACGTCGAGAAATTCGCAGGCCACGGCACGACGCGTACCGCCCTGGCCTGGGGCGCCACCGTGCTGGCCCACGACCCGTCGTTCGAGGGCCCGAGCGCCCGGCGCCGGTACGAGGCCGAGTTCCCCGGCGCCCACGCCCTGTCCGCGACCGACCCGGTGACGCTGGTCGAACTGGCCCTGAAGCGCCATGGGCACATCGACGCCCTGGTCAACAACGACGCCTACCCGGCGTTGCGGGCGCCGCTGGCCGAGGCCCGCATGGAGGACTTCCGCGACGCCCTCGAGGCGATGGCGGTGGCGCCGCTCCGGCTCACCCAGCTGGTCGCGCCCTCGATGCGCAGGCGCAAGGCCGGCCGCATCGTCTTCGTGTCCTCGGCCGCGCCGCTGCGCGGCATCGCCAACTACGCGCCCTACGTCTCCGCCCGCGCCGCCGCCAACGGGCTGGTGTCGTCGCTGGCCAAGGAGCTGGGCCGCGACGGCATCACGGTCAACGCGGTCGGCTCGAACTACGTCGAGAACCCCGACTACTTCCCGCCCGCCCTGCTGGCCAACCGCGAGGCGATGGCCAAGATGACCGGCCAGATCCCGCTCGGCCGGCTCGGCAAGCCGGAGGAGCTGGGCGCCACCGTGTGCTTCCTGTGTTCCGACGGCGCCGGCTTCGTCACCGGCCACGTCCTGCCGCACGCCGGCGGCTGGGCGTGACGGCGGCCTCGCCGCGTGTCACTATGACGCCATAACAATCGTTCGTGCACGGATGGTCCCGAGGCCACCGGAAGCGCGGCGGCGAGGGAGGCACGACCAGGCACGCCGGCACCTTCGGCGCGACGCCTCGTTGGCCTGTGTTCGGTCCGAGGACGGCGCATGGGAAGACAGATCGTCCACCGCCTGCTGGTCTCGCTGCCCGCCCTGCTCGGGGTCCTCTTCCTGTGCTTCTGCCTGCTGCAGGTGGTACCCGCCGACCCGGCGCTGATCATCGCCGGGCCCGACGCCAAGCCCGAGACCGTGGCCGCGATCCGCAACGAGCTCGGGCTCGACCGCTCGATCCCGGTGCAGTTCGCCGACTACATCGGCCGCGTGCTGAGCGGAGACCTCGGGCGCTCGATCATCTCGAACAAGATGGTGAGCGAGGAACTGGCGCTGACCATCGGTCCGACCGTCGAGCTGATGCTGGGCGCCATGCTGCTCGCCGTGCCCTGCGGCCTCGCGCTGGGCACGCTGGCGGCGGTCCGCCGCGGCAGCGCCATGGACCGGCTGATCATGGCGGTCTCGGTCGCCGGCGTGTCGATGCCGGTGTTCTTCATCGGCCTCATCCTGATTCAGTACGTCGGCTTCCACTGGGGCCTGCTGCCCTTCACCGGTCGCACCGGGCCGGTCTGGGACGGCGGCCTGCCCAGCCTGGTCCTGCCCGCGCTGACGCTGGGCTCGGTACTGATCGGGCCGATCGCCCGCCTGACCCGAACCGCCGTGCTCGAGGTGCTGGGCGCCGACTTCGTGCGCACGGCCCGCGCCAAGGGACTGCGCGAGACGGTGGTGATCGTGCACCACGCGCTGCGCAACGCCCTGATCCCGGTGGTCACGCTGATCGGCCTGCAGGCGGCCTTCCTGCTGGGCGGCGCCGTCGTCACGGAGACGATGTTCTCGTGGCCCGGGGTCGGCCGGCTGGCGGTCGGTGCCATCGTGTCGAGCGATTTCCCGACGGCCCAGGGCGCGATCATGATCCTCGCCGTGGCCTTCCTGCTGATCAACCTCGTGGTCGACGTCCTGTACGTCTACCTCGACCCCCGGGTGCAGCGGTCGTGAGCGTCGAGGCGCTCGACGCCGCCCCTCCCGCCGACACGCCGTCGCGCGGCGGCGTGCTGCGCCGGCTGATGCGCGACCGGATCGCCGCCGCCGCCGCCCTCGTCCTGTCGGCGATCGCGATGGCGGCGATCTTCGCGCCGCTGCTCGCGCCCTACGACCCGTACCTGACCGACCTCACGAAGGTGATGCAGCCGCCCAGCGCCGAGCACTGGTTCGGAACCGACAATACCGGCCGCGACATCCTCAGCCGCGTCATGTTCGGTGCGCGCAACACCCTGATGCTGGGACTGGTCGGCGTGCTGGTCGGCGGGCTGCTGGGCGGCCTGCTCGGCGTCCTCGCCGCCTTCTACCCGCGGGCCGACGGCTGGATCATGCGGCTCGTCGACATCATGCTGGCCTTCCCCGCCATCCTGATCGGGCTCGCCGTGGCGGCGGTGGCCGGCGCCGGCCTCGGCGCGGTGGTGATCGCGCTGGTGGTCGCGACCGTGCCCGACGTGGCGCGGGTCGCGCGCGGCGCCGCGGTCGGCGTCATGGGCCAGGAATTCATGGAGGCCGGGCGGGCGGTCGGCGTCTCGGATCGCACGCTGATCTGGCGCTACCTCGCGCTCAACTGCATCTCGACCATCTTCGTCTTCCTGACGCTGCGCTTCGGCCAGATCATCCTGGTCGGATCGGCACTGGGCTTCCTCGGCATGGGCGCCCAGCCGCCGACCGCCGAGCTCGGCATGATGGCGGCGCAGGGACGCGACTTCCTGTTCATGGCGCCGCACATCGCCACCATCCCGAGCTTCGTCATTTTCATCATCGTCCTTGCCGCGAACCTGCTGGGCGACGCCCTGCGCGACGTCCTCGATCCGCGGCTCCAGCAATAGGCGTCGGAGAGAAGCGTACGAGAAATCAACAACAGGCGAGGAAACGGCGATGCGAAAGGCACTTGCAAGCGCGGCGGCCCTGCTCGGCGCAGCGGCGTTCACGGTCCCGGCCGAGGCGCAGACCCTGCGCATGATGAAGTCGCTCGATGCACCGCACTACGACGGTGCGCGCACGACATGGTCGCCGACCTCCGACATCGTCAACATGTTCCAGGACACGCTGGTGGCCATGGACTGGGACGGCAAGACGCCGATCCCCTACCTCGCCCGTTCGTGGACGGTCAGCCCCGACGGCAAGCTCTACACCTTCAAGCTGCGCGACGACGTCAGCTTCTGCAGCGGCAAGAAGTTCACCGCCGACGACGTCGTCTACTCGATCAGGCGACTGGTCAGTCCCGAGCTCAAGGCGCCGCTGGCGTGGCGCGCGGGCAACCTGAAGGACATCCGCGCCACCGATCCCTACACGGTCGAGTACGAGCTCAACGAGCCCTACGCCGACCTGCTTCTCAACATGACCATGTTCACCATGGCCATCCACAACAAGGAAAGCGTCGAGACGCTGGGCAAGGACTACGGCACCAAGGCGATCGACGGCACCGGCCCCTGGTGCTTCGAGTCGTGGCAGCCGCGCACGGAGATCGTGCTCAAGCGGCACGACGCCTACAAGTGGGGCCCGTCGATGTACCAGAACAAGGGGCCGGTGAAGTTCGAGAAGCTGGTCATCAAGATCCTGCCAGAGGATTCGGCGCGGGTCGCGGCGATGATGGGCGGCCAGTTCGACATCACGCACCAGATCCCGCTGCAGTTCATCCAGCAGGTCAAGGCGTCGCCCAACCTGGTGGTCCAGGAGGCCAACCCCAACTTCCAGCTGATGTACTACGGATACAAGACGACGCGACCGATGGTCGCCGACAAGCGCGTGCGCGAGGCCATGAACATCGCCATCAACCGCGCCGAGATCGTCAAGGGCATCATGCTCGGCCAGGCCACGCCGGCCTACACCTACATCGACCCGAAGGCGCTCGACTTCGCCGACTCGACGAAGTCCATCATCAAGGAGGATGTCGAGCGCGCCAAGAAGCTGCTCGACGAGGCCGGCTGGAAGGTCGGCGCCGACGGCATCCGCGAGAAGGACGGCGTGAAGCTGGCGCCGCGCGTGCTGTTCACCCAGGTCGCCTACTTCCCGCGCGTGTCGGAGGCGATCCAGGGCTACATGCGCAGGATCGGCGTCGACTGGAAGATCGTCGGCTTCGATTCGACCATCGCGCCGGCCGAGATGGGCAAGCAGGACTACGAGCTCTGGACCGTCACCTTCCCCTACATGTCGGCGGGCGACCTGCTCAACTTCTACTTCGACTCGAAGAACATGCCGGCGCCCAACCGCATGAACTGGAACGATCCCCAGACCGACGACTTGCTGCGCAAGGGCAAGGCATCGCTGAGCGACGCCGACCGGGCCAAGTACTACGGGCTGGCCCAGCAGCGCGTCACCGAGGAGCACCTCTGGATGCCGGTGATGAACGTCGCGATGTACACGACCAGCCTCAAGAAGCTGAAGGGCGTGCGGCCGCACATGCTCTACCAGAATACCTTCTACAAGGGCCTGGACTACTCGTTCTGATGGACGCGCTGCTGGAGGTCCGCGGGCTCAGGACCTGGTTCCACACCGACCGCGGCCTGTTCCGCGCGGTCGACGGCATCGACTTCGCCGTCGGCCGCGGCCGTACCGTCGGCCTGGTCGGCGAGTCGGGATGCGGCAAGAGCGTGACCTCCCTGTCGGTCATGGGCCTGGTGCCGAGCCCGCCGGGCAAGGTCGAGGCCGAATCGGTCCGGTTCGACGGCCGCGACCTGCTGGGCCTGGCGGCCGACGAGCGCCGTCGCCTGCGCGGCGGTCAGATGTCCATGATCTTCCAGGAGCCGATGACGTCGCTGAACCCGGTGCACACGATCGGGCGGCAGATCGTCGAGGCGATCATGGCCCACACCACCCTGTCGCCGCGGCAGGCGCGCGACCGCGCGATCGAGATGCTCGAGCTGGTGCGCATCCCGTCGGCGGCGGCCCGCTTCGACGACTACCCGCACCGACTGTCCGGCGGCATGCGCCAGCGCGTGATGATCGCCATGGCCCTGTCCTGCGAACCGTCGCTGCTGATCGCCGACGAGCCGACGACGGCGCTCGACGTCACGATCCAGGCACAGATCCTCGATCTCCTGCAGGATCTCCAGAAGCGCCTCGGCATGGCGATCCTGATGATCACCCACGACCTCGGCGTGATCGCCGAGGTCGCCGACGAGGTGATCGTGATGTACGCCGGGAAGATCGTCGAGAGCGCCCGGGTCGAGGCCCTGTTCGCCGGTCCGCAGCATCCCTACACGATCGGCCTGCTCGGCTCGATCCCGCGGCTCGACGCCGACCGCGAGCGCCTGTCGACCATCGAGGGCACCGTCCCCAGCCCCGACCGGCAGCCGACCGGCTGCCGGTTCTCGCCGCGCTGCCCGTTCGCCGACCGGCAGTGCCGCGAGCAGCCGCCGCCGCTGCGCGACATCGAGTCCGGCCACGCCGTCGCCTGCTGGAAGGCGCCGGTCGAGCTGGCGGGAGGTGCCACGTGAGCGCGCCGCCGGTCCTGCAGGTCGAGGGGTTGGTCAAGCACTTCCCGGTGTCGCGCGGACTGATCCGGCGGCGCCTGGTCGGCATGGTGCGCGCGGTCGAGGGCGTCAGCTTCGAGATCGCCCGCGGCGAGACGCTCGCCCTGGTGGGCGAGTCGGGCTGCGGCAAGTCGACGACCGGGCGGCTTGTGCTGCGGCTGATGGATCCGACCGCCGGATCGGTGCGCTTCAACGGCGAGGAGATCGCCACGCTCGACAAGGCGACGCTGCGTCGCCTGCGCCGGCACATGCAGATCATCTTCCAGGATCCCTATGCCTCGCTGAACCCGCGCATGACGGTGGGCGAGATCCTGGTCGAGCCCATGGCGGTGCATGGCCTCCACTCGGAGGCCGAGCGCCTGCAGCGCGCCCGCGAGCTGCTCGCCGTGGTCGGCCTGCTGCCCGAGCACGCGCGGCGCTACCCGCACCAGTTCTCGGGCGGCCAGCGGCAGCGCATCGGCATCGCCCGGGCGCTGGCGGTCAACCCGCAGCTCGTGGTGTGCGACGAGCCGGTCTCGGCGCTGGACGTGTCGATCCAGGCCCAGATCGTCAACCTGCTGCAGAACCTGCAGAAGCAGTTCGGCCTGTCCTACCTGTTCATCGCCCACGACCTCGCGGTCGTGAAGCACATCAGCGACCGCGTCGCCGTGATGTACCTCGGCAAGCTGGTCGAGATCGCGTCCAAGCGCGACCTCTACGAGCGTCCGCTGCATCCCTACACCCAGGCCCTGCTGTCGGCGATTCCCCGCCCCGACCCGCGGGTGCGCAAGGCGCGCATGCTCCTGCCGGGCGACGTGCCCAGCCCGTTCGCGCCGCCGCCCGGGTGCCGGTTCCACACCCGTTGCCCGTTCGCTCAGGATCGCTGCCGCCGCGACGAGCCGGTGCTGCGCGACGCCGGCGACGGCCACCGCGTGGCCTGCCACTTCCACGAGACGATCCCGCGTCCGGCCGCCGCCGTGCCGCCCGCCGCGGGCGGAACGGGGTTCGCCGACAAGTTCGCCGAGCGGCTGGCGGCGTTCGAGGCGGCAAAGCGGGCGCGCGAGGTCTAGACTGCCGGCATGACCTGCCGCGTTCCCGGGACGGCGGGCTACGGCGAGACCGCCGCGGCGCTGGCCCGGCAGTACGAGAGCCTGGCCTTCGCCGACGTCCATCGCGACCTCGTGCCCCTGCTGCCGGCGCCGCCGGCGCGGGCGATCGACATCGGCGCCGGCACCGGCCGCGATGCCGCCGCGCTGGCCGCGCTCGGGCACGCCGTCACCGCCGTCGAGCCGACGCCGGAGTTGCGCGATGCCGCGCGGCGCCTGCATGCCGGCGCCGCGATCCGCTGGATCGACGACGCCCTGCCCGACCTCGCCGGGGTGCGGGCGCTCGGCGAGCGCTTCGACATCGTCCTGCTGTCGGCGGTGTGGATGCATCTCGACGCCGACGAGCGCCGGGCGGCGATGGCCACGGTCGCGGCGTTGCTGGCGCCCGGCGGAGTGATGTCGCTGACCCTGCGCCACGGGCCGGTGCCGGCCGGTCGGCGCATGTTCGAGGTCAGCGCCGGCGAAACCCGGGCGCTGGCCGAGGCGCTGGGCCTGCGGACGCTGCACGACAGCACGGCCGCGGCCCTGCTGAACGGTCCCGAGGTGTGGTGGAGCCGGCTGGCCTTCGCCGCGCCGCGCCTACATCCATGAGCGGCCGCGTCGTCGTCGTTGGCAACGCCGGGCTGGACCGGCGCCTGGTCGTGCCGCGGCTGCCGGTGGCGGGCGAGACCCTGATCGGCAGCGGCGGCGAGACCGCGCCCGGCGGCAAGGGCCTGAACCAGGCCGTGGTCGCCGCGCGCTGCGGCGGCCCGGTCCGCTTCTGTGCGCCGCTCGGGGCGGACGAAGCCGACGCCGCCGTGCTGGAACGCACGCTGGCGGCCGAGGGGCTGCAGACGGTCCTGCCGCGCCTGCCGCTCGCCACCGACTTCTCGCTGCTGATGGTGCTGCCCGACGGCGAGAACAGCATCGTCAGCACCAGCGCCTGCTCGCTGGCGCTCGACTGGGAGCAGGCCTCGCCGGCGCTGCGCGGTGTCGGCAGCGGCGACGTGCTGGTGGTCCAGGGCAACCTGTCGCTCGACCTCACCGGGCGCCTGCTCGCCGCCGCCCGCGACGCCGGCGCCACGACGCTGTTCAACCCGGCGCCGTTCTGGCCGGGCGCCGAGCGGCTGGCGCCGCTCGCCAGCGTGCTGGTCGCCAACCGGCTCGAGGCCGAGGCTCTCGGCCCGGCGCTGCACGCGGCCGGGCGGGCGATCGTGACGCTGGGCGCCGAGGGCTGCCGCCTGGTCGATGGCAAAGCGACCCGGGCATTCGCGGCGGAACGGGTGGCCGCGATCGACACCACCGGCTGCGGCGACACCTTCTGCGGCGTGCTGGCCGCTGCCCTCGCCCGCGGCCGGCCGCTGGAAGGCGCGATCGTCGCGGCGCAGCGAGCCGCCGCCGTCACCGCCACCCGGCCCGGCGCCTTCGCCGCGCTGCCGTGCCGCGACGAGCTCGGCGCGATCCTCGGCTAGCGCTCAGGTCTCGAGCAGGGCGAGGTCCTGGAACCAGCTCTGCGCCTGGACGTACTTCCTGATCTTCGACGACAGCGCCCGCGCCGCGGTGTCGTGGTAGACCCAGATCATCACCGCGTCGTCGACCGCCTTGGCGTGGATCTTCGCCGCGATCTCGTCCTGCTTGGCAGGGTCGAAGGTATTGCGCAGCTCGACCACCATCTGGTCGACCGCCGTGTCCTTGTAGAAGCTCCAGTTGACCCCCGCGGGGGCGACCTGGTCGGAGGCGAAGAAGCGGGTCACGGCGTAGAACGGGTCCGAGGTCACGTGGCTGACGTTGGTCGCCGACACGTCCTTGTTCATGTCGGCCTTGGCGCCGCCGCGCCAGCCGGTCATCAGCGCCTCGAGCTCGACCGGCTTGAAGTCGACCTCGATCCACGCCTCCTTCAGCATTTCCTGGATCGCTTCGTTGACCGTCTGATTGGTGCCACCGGCCTGGATCGAGATGCGGGCCTTCATCGGCTTACCCTTGCCGTAGCCGGCCTCGGCCATCAGCTTGCGCGCCTCGTCGGGCGCGTACTTGATCACGAAGCTGGGCTTGCCGAACCACGGGCTGGTGCGGTCGACCTCGCCGTAGGCCGGCGTCACCAGGCCGTTCATCAGCTTGACGATGGCGTCGCGGTCGATCGCGAGGTTGGCCGCCTTGCGCACGCGGATGTCGGTCCACGGCGAGCCCTCGACCAGCGACGGATGGTACTGGAAGACGTGCGGCGTGATGTTGCGCGAGATGCGGATGTTGGCCTGCCTCAGCCGGTCGAGCATGTCGGGTGCCGGGTTGTCGATCATGTCGACCTGGCCCGACAGCAGCGCGGCGCTGCGACCCGAGTCCTCGGGCGCGCAGACGAACACGATGCGGTCGACCTTGGGCACGCGCCTGGAGTTCCAGTAGCCGTCGTTCCTGACCAGCTCGGCGCGCTCGCGCGGCACCAGCCGGGTCAACCTGAACGGCCCGGTGCCGGACGGCTCGGAGGCGAATTTGTTCCAGTCCTTGCCGACCTTTTCCCACTGCGTCGGGCTCGACACCAGGAACCACAGCAGCTGGTAGGGGAACAGCGAGTCGACCGACCCGGTCTTCATCTCGACGGTCATCGCGTCGATCTTGCGGTAGCTGGCGAGGCCGGGCAGGCGCGGCCGGACCTGCGCCGACTGGCGGGTGTCGAACTGCGGCGCGTCCTTGTTCATCACCTTGTCGAGGTTCCAGATCACCGCGTCGGCGTCGAACCCCGAACCGTCGTGGAACTTCACGCCGGGCCGCAGCTTGAAGGTCCACACTGTCTTGTCGGCGTCATCGACCTTCCATTCGGTGGCGAGGCCGGGGATCATCTTGCCCGGCCGGTCGGAGACATCGAGTTCCCAGGCGATCAGTGGGTCGTAGAGCGTCAGCCCGGTGTACTGGTAGGCGTTGGCGCCGCGATCCGGCTGCCCGGTGGTCAGCGGGATGTCGGTCATCGGGATGCCGTAGCGCACCACCTTCTCGCCCTGCGCCCGGGCGCCTTTCGTCCACGCGACCTGCGACAGGGCGAGCGCCGCGGGCACGGCGAGCACGGAACGGCGGGTCAGCGTCATGGCGATCTCCGGCAGCAGGGACTGCCGGGACGCATGCGAGGGGCGTGCCAGACCTCGGGGAGTATGATGCTTTCATACCGCCCCCGAGGAGGACTGCATGGCCAAGATCGCGCGACGCACCTTCAGCCTTCCGACTGAACAGGCCGCCTATATCGACGCCAAGGTCTCGTCGGGTTCCTTTGCATCGGCATCGGAAGTGGTTCGAGCGGGATTACGGGCGCTGGAAGAGCGGGATGCTCTTTTCGAGCGTTGGCTGCGGGAGGAAGTGATCCCGACCTACGATGCCACCATGGCGGATCCGTCCTCGCGTATCCCGCTGAAGGCCGCCTTCGCCGAAGCGCGGGCCCGCTTCAAGGGCCGCCGCAAGGCGGGACGGTGAAACATCGCCGGCTCAGGTTCACGCGACGGGCACGCGAGGATTTCCTGCACTTGCTGGATTGGATCGCCGAGCGCGCCGGAAGGGCGGTCGCGCCGGAATACGCCGAACGTGTCGAAGCGTTCTGCGAGAGTCTCACCTACTCGGCCGAACGTGGCCATCGCCGCGACGTCACCGAGGACGAAGTCAGGATCCTTGGCCTCTACTCCGGCGGACGTAACTGGACGGGCTAGCCGAACGCCTCTTCCCAGGTGCCGCGGGTCGAGGCCTTGGAGTACTCGGTGGCGCGGTTCTCGAAGAAGTTGGTGTGCTCGATGGCGTTGAGCATCTGGTCCATCCACGGCAGCGGGTTCTTGGCGTCGCTGCGGTAGATCGGCTGCAGGCCGACCTGGATCAGGCGGCGGTCGGCGATGAAGCGGATGTAGCGCTTCACGTCGGTCGCGGTCATGCCCTCGATGCCGCCCATCTCGAAGGCGAGGTCGATGAAGGCGTCCTCGTGCTCGACGATGGTCGAGCAGGCGACGTAGAGCTCGCGCTGCAGTTCCTCGGTCCAGATCTCCGGGTTCTCCGACACGAAGGTGCGGAACAGGCGGACGATCGAGTTGCAGTGCAGCGTCTCGTCGCGCACCGACCACGACACGATCTGGCCCATGCCCTTCATCTTGTTGAAGCGCGGGAAGTTCATCAGCATGGCGAAGGACGCAAAGAGCTGCAGGCCTTCAGTGAAGGCGCCGAACACGGCCAGCGTCTTGGCGATGGCCGGCTTGGAGTCGACGTTGAACTCCTGCATGTAGTCGTACTTGTCCTTCATCTCCTTGACGTGGAGGAAGGCCGAGTACTCGGTCTCGGGCATGCCGATCGTGTCGAGCAGGTGGCTGTAGGCGGCGATGTGCACCGTCTCCATCGCCGAGAAGGCGGACAGCATCATCTGCACTTCCGTGGGTTTGAAGACCCGCGAGTAGTGCTTCATGTAGCAGTTGTTCACCTCGACGTCGGCCTGGGTGAAGAAGCGGAAGATCTGGGTCAGCAGGTGCCGCTCGGAGTCGGTCAGCTTGTTGCGCCAGTCCTTGACGTCGTCGGCCAGCGGCACTTCCTCCGGCAGCCAGTGGATGCGCTGCTGGGTCAGCCACGCCTCGTAGGCCCAGGGATAGGAGAACGGCTTGTAGATCGGCTTGGCGTCGAGCAGCGACATGGCGGACCCGCGGTCAATGATGTGTGGCTGAAATGAAGAGGCCCCGCCGCGACCCGGGACGAACCCGGGGCGCGACGGGGCCGGCAGCAGTTACTGGCAGCTAAGGCACTCTTCGTAGTCGGTCGATTGTGCCGGTGCCGTCGGCGTACCGAACGGCACCGGAGAGGGAGCGTCGACTCTGGGGGCTGAAAGGGCCTGGTCGCCGATCGGCGAGGCGAGCGCTTCGCCCGCGACCGTCTCGGCGCGCTGGATGGAGAGCGAGCGGCAGTAGTAGAGGCTCTTCACGCCGCGCTTCCACGCCATCATGTGGATCTGGTGCAGGTCGCGCTTGTGCACGTCGGCCGGCAGGAACAGGTTGAGCGACTGGCTCTGGCAGATGAACGGCGTGCGGTCGGCGGCGTGCTCGATCAGCCAGCGCTGGTCGATCTCGAGCGCCGTCTTGAACACCGCCTTCTCGTGCTCGTCGAGCACGTCGAGGTGCTGCACCGAGCCCTGGTTGACGGTGATCGAGGTCCAGGTGTCCTCGTCGTTCTTGCCCTTCTGCTCGAGCAGCTTCTCGAGGTACGGGTTGCGCACCACGAACGAGCCCGACAGCGTCTTGTGATTGTAGACGTTGGCCGCCGACGGCTCGATGCCCGGCGAGGCGCCGCCGCAGATGATCGAGATCGAGGCGGTCGGCGCGATCGCCAGCTTGTTGGAGAAGCGCTCCTCGATGCCGAAGTCGGCGGCATCCGGGCAGGCGCCGCGCTCGCGCGCCAGCGACTTCGACGCCTCGTCGCACTGGCCGCGGATGTGCTTGAACATCTTCTTGTTCCACACCTTCGCCATCACCGACTCGAGCGGGATGTTGTTCTGCTGCAGGAAGGAGTGGAAGCCCATGACGCCGAGGCCGACCGAGCGCTCGCGCATCGCCGCGTAGGTCGCGCGCGCGAAGTCGGAGCCGGCATTGTCGATGAAGCCCTGGAGGACGTTGTCGAGGAAGCGCATGACGTCCTCGATGAACGTCGGGTGCTCGTGCCACTCGAAGTAGGTCTCGAGGTTGAGTGAGCTCAGGCAGCACACCGCCGTGCGCTGCTTGCCGTGGTGGTCGATGCCGGTCGGCAGCGTGATCTCGCTGCACAGGTTCGAGGTCTTGACCTCGAGGCCGGCCAGCTTGTGGTGCTCGGGCCGCGCCTTGTTCACGTGGTCGACGAACACCAGGTAGGGCTCGCCGGTCTCGACGCGGGCAGTCAGGATGCGGATCCAGAGGTGGCGGGCCGAGACCTTGCGCTGGACGGCGCCGTCCTTCGGGCTGGTCAGCGCCCACTCCTCGTCGTTCTCGACCGCGCGCATGAAGGCGTCGGAGATCAGCAGGCCGTGGTGCAGGTTCAGCGCCTTGCGGTTGGGATCGCCGCCGGTCGGCCGACGGATCTCGATGAACTCCTCGACCTCGGGGTGGCTGATCGGCAGGTAGACCGCCGCCGAGCCGCGCCGCAGCGACCCCTGGCTGATGGCCAGCGTCAGCGAGTCCATGACGCGGATGAACGGCACGACACCCGAGGTCTTGCCGTTCATGCCGACCTTCTCGCCGATCGAGCGCAGGTTGCCCCAGTAGGAGCCGATTCCGCCGCCGCGCGCGGCCAGCCAGACGTTCTCGTTCCACAGGCCGAGGATGCCCTCGAGCGAGTCGTTGGCCTCGTTCAGGAAGCACGAGATCGGCAGGCCGCGGCTGGTGCCGCCGTTGCTCAGCACCGGGGTCGCCGGCATGAACCACAGGTTGGAGATGTAGTCGTAGAGTCGCTGCGCGTGGGCATCGTCGTCGGCGTAGGCCGACGCGACGCGGGCGAACATCTCCTGGTAGCTCTCGTCGGGGAGCAGGTAGCGGTCGGACAAGGTGGCCTTGCCGAAGGCCGTCAGCCGGGCGTCCCGAGAGGGATCGGTCACAACCCGCGCACCGCTTCGAACTTGAACGATATCAAACACTTGCGGTCCCCATTTTGTTTTTGTCCACAGCGGTGGATAGAACACCCTGTGGAAGACACCTAGATGTTGGGAGGGCTGTGGCCAGCCCCACTATCCCTTGATGATACGCCGCCCTCCCGCCGTGTCATCGCCAAATTTTTACCCCGACTGTGAATCTGAAGAATGGACATACAAGTCCTTGAAAAAACTCGAATAATTTACCCCGTATCTAGTATGATTTTGGCGGTTTTCGACTCTTCGCAGGTGCAGCAAAGAAGGAGAACAAAACGCGCTTTGCCGCGGAATCCTAGGGGCTCCGACGGAATCAGCAGCGATTCGGCCGGGAGTCGAAGATGCACCCTGCAAAACGCGCGGCCCGGCGGGCACTTCTGGCCCCCACGATCATCGTCGTCGTTTCGTCATGGTCGGACGTAACATCATGGACAACGAAACAGGCGCGGGAGGGCGCACCACCATGGCCGGCATGCTGGCCCAGAGAGTCTACGGCCTCGACGCCATCTGCGCCGCCGCGCTGGCCCTGGGGGGCGAGCAGGCCGCCCAGGTCGCCCGCCGCCTCTATGCCCGCGTCGCCGACAAGGACCTCGCCGCCGCCCCGGTCGACCAGCGCGCCGCCGCCGCGGTGGCGCTGCTGTCGTTCGCCCGCCGCCGCCTGCCCGGGGTCGCCAAGGTGCGGGTGTTCAACCCGACCGCCGACCACGGCTTCGAGAGCCGGCACACGGTCGTGCAGATCGTCAACGACGACATGCCGTTCCTGGTCGATTCGATCACCAACGCCTTCAACCGCCGCGAGATCGCCGTCCACCTGCTGGCCCACCCGGTGATGGCGGTGCGGCGCGACCTCGACGGCGACCTCGCGGGCTTCGCGGTCGAGGCCGGCGAGCGGGCGCGGCCCGAATCGATGATGCACATCGAGATCGACCGCCAGGGCGACGCGGCCCAGCTCGACGAACTGGCGGCGGCGCTGACCCGCGTGCTGGCCGAGGTGCGGCTGGCGGTCGAGGACTGGCGGCCGATGCGCCAGGCCTGCCTCGACGCCGTCGCCGACCTCGTACCCGGCCGCTCGCCGCACCTCGCCGAGTACGAGGAGTTCCTGCGCTGGCTCGAGGCCAACCACTTCACCTTCCTCGGCCATCGCCGCTACCGCTACGTCGACGATCCGCAGCAGCCGGCCGGCCTGCGCTACGAGCTGGTCGCCGGCTCGTCGCTCGGTCTCCTGCGCCGCGACGAGGTCCGCCTGTTCGAAGCCGGGGTCGGCGGCGGCGCGGCGATGGCCCGCTTCGCGCGCGGCCCGCACAACCTGCTGATCGTCAAGACCGACCGGCCGTCGCTGGTCCATCGCTCCGGGGCGATGGACTGCGTGATCGTGAAGACCTACGACGCCGACGGCCGCGTCACCGGCGAGCGCCGCCTCGTCGGCCTGTTCACCTCGGCCGCCTACCACGCCATGGTGACCGACGTGCCGCTGCTGCGTGGCCGCGTCGACACCATCGTGCGCCGCGCCGGCCTCGATCCCAACAGCCACGACGGCAAGGCGCTGCTGGCGATCCTCGGCGCCTACCCGCGCGACGAGCTGTTCCAGATCGACGAGGACACGCTCTACGACCACGTGATGGGCATCCTGCAGCTGCAGGAGCGCCGGCGCGTCGCGCTGTTCGTGCGCCACGACGCGGTCGGCCGCTTCGCCACCGCGCTGGTGTTCGTGCCGCGCGAGCGCTTCGACGCCGCGCTGAGCGAGCGCTTCGCCGGCCTGCTGGAGCAGGCCTGGCAGGGCAAGGTGGAGGATGTCGAATCGTCGGTCAGCAGCGACTCGGCGCTGGCGCAGGCGCTGTACACGCTGAAGCTGCCCGACCACGACGCGCCGATGCCCGACGTGGCGCTGCTCGAGCAGCGGCTGGCCGAGGCGGCGACGTCGTGGGGCGACCGCTTCCGCGCCGCCCTGCAGGATCGTCACGGCGAGCCCGAGGGCCGCACCGAGGCACGGCGCTGGCGCGACTGGTTCCCGGCCTTCTACCGCGACAGTTTCGACGCGGCCCAGGCGGTCGCCGACCTCGCGGTGGTGCGCTCGGTGCTGGACGGCACGCCGTTCGGCGTCCGCCTGCACCGCGGTCCCGGCGAACCGGCCCACCGCTTCACGCTGCGGCTGTTCCATCCCGAGGCGGCGATCGCCCTGTCCGACATCCTGCCGCTGGCCGAGAACCTCGGCCTGCGGGTGCTGAGCGAGGTGCCGTTCGTGCTGCGCCCGCCGGCCGCCGCCGGGACCGCTGCCGCGACCGAACCGCCACGCGCCGTGGCGCTGCAGGTGCTGAGCGTCGAGACCGCCGACGGCACCGCGGTCGATCTCGACGCCGCCGGGGCGCGCTTCGCCGAGGCGCTCGGCAAGGTCTGGTCGGGGGCGCTGGAGAGCGACGGGCTGAACCGGCTGGTGCTGCGCGCCGGGCTCGACTGGCGCGAGGTCTCGATCCTGCGCGGCTACGCCAAGTACCTGCGCCAGGCCGGCATCCCGTTCTCGCAGGACTACATGGAGCGCGCGCTCAACGCCTACCCGGCGCTGGCGCGGCTGGCGGTCGAGCTGTTCGCGGCACGACTCGACCCGGCGCTGGGCGAGGCCGCCGCGCCGGCGCGGCAGGACCGGCTGGCGCGCCTCGAGGTCGGCATCGTGGAGGCGCTGGAAGAGGTCGCGACGCTGGACGAGGACCGCATCCTCGGCCGCTTCCTCAACGCCATCCGCTCGACCCTGCGGACCAACTTCTGGCAGGCCGGCCCCGACGGCACGGCCAAGGACTGGATCGCCTTCAAGATCGACAGCCGCGCCATCGACGACCTGCCGGCGCCGCGGCCGATGGTCGAGATCTTCGTCTACAGCCCGCGCGTCGAGGGCATCCACCTGCGCGGCGGCCGGGTCGCGCGCGGCGGCATCCGCTGGTCCGACCGGCGCGAGGACTTCCGCACCGAGATCCTCGGCCTGATGAAGACCCAGATGGTGAAGAACGCCGTGATCGTGCCGGTCGGCTCGAAGGGCGGCTTCTACGTCAAGCGGCCACCGGCCGGGGCATCGCGCGAGCGCCTGCAGGCCGAGGGCATCGCCTGCTACCAGACGCTGATCCGCGGCCTGCTCGACGTCACCGACAACTACGTCGGCGGCGCCGTGGTGCCGCCGGCGAACGTGGTGCGGCACGACGGCGACGATCCCTACCTCGTGGTCGCCGCCGACAAGGGCACCGCGACCTTCTCCGACATCGCCAACGCGCTGGCCCGCGACTACGGCTTCTGGCTCGACGATGCCTTCGCCTCGGGCGGCTCGGCCGGCTACGACCACAAGAAGATGGGCATCACCGCGCGCGGCGCGTGGGAGTCGGTGAAGCGCCACTTCCGCGAACTCGGCCACGACATCCAGTCGACGCCGTTCACGGTCGCCGGCGTCGGCGACATGTCGGGCGACGTGTTCGGCAACGGCATGCTGCTGTCGAAGCAGATCCGCCTGGTCGCCGCCTTCGACCATCGCCACGTCTTCATCGACCCGTCGCCCGACCCGGCGGCCAGCTGGGCCGAGCGCAAGCGGCTGTTCGACCTGCCGCGCTCGTCGTGGATGGACTACGACAAGGCGCTGCTGTCGCCCGGCGGCGGCGTCTACGACCGCGCCGCCAAGTCGATCGCGCTGTCGGACGAGGCCCGCGCCCTGCTCGGCCTCGACCAGCCGTCGGTCACGCCGGCCGACCTCGTCCGCGCCATCCTCGCCGCCGAGGTCGACCTGCTCTACTTCGGCGGCATCGGCACCTACGTGAAGGCCGCCGGCGAGAGCCAGGCCGAGGCAGGCGACCGCGCCAACGACGCGGTCCGCATCGACGGCGGCCAGGTCCGCGCCCGCGTGATCGGCGAGGGCGCCAACCTCGCCTTCACCCAGCGCGGCCGCGTCGAGGCGGCGCTGGCCGGCCGTCGGATCAACACCGACGCGCTCGACAACTCGGCCGGCGTCGACACCTCGGACCACGAGGTCAACATCAAGATCGCCACCGGCGCGGCGATCGAGGCCGGCGCGCTCGCCGCCGCCGAGCGCGATGCGCTGCTGTTCTCGATGACCGACGAGGTCGGCGCCCTGGTGCTGCGCCACAACTACCAGCAGAGCCAGGCGATCAGCGTCGCCTCGATGCTGGCGGCCGAGGAGCACGACCGGCTGGAGCGCTTCATGCGCGCGCTCGAGCGCCAGGGCCGGCTCGACCGGGCCGTCGAGTTCCTGCCCGACACGGCGACGATGCGCACGCGCGGCCAGAACCGCCAGTACCTGACGCGGCCCGAGCTGTGCGTGCTGCTGGCCTACGCCAAGATCGACCTGCACGACCAGATCCTCGAGTCGGACCTGCCCGACGACCCGCTGCTGGAAGGCGAACTGTTGCGCTACTTCCCGGCGGCATTGGCGGCGGCGCACGAACCGGCGATCCGCGGCCATCGCCTGCGCCGCGAGATCACCGCGCTGCAGGTCGTCAACTCGATGGTCAACCGCTGCGGCCCGACCTTCGTGCGCACCATGGCGGCGCGCACCGGCGCGCCGGCCGCGGCGATCGCCCGCGCCTTCGCGGTGGTCCGCGATGCCTGGCGCCTGCGCGACCTGTGGGCCGACATCGAGGCGCTCGACGACGCGCTCAAGGCCGAGGCGCAGATCCGCATGCTGGTCGCCAGCCAGCGCTTCCTCGGCCGCGCCGTGCAGTGGGTGCTGCGCCGCCTGCCGCAGCCGATCGACGCCTCGTCGGCGACCGAGCAGCTGCGCGACGCGGTGGCGGCGCTGGCCGACCTGCCGGCCGGGCTGATCGGCGAGGCCGAGAGCGCGGCGCTGGCCGAGCGCGCCGCCGCGTTCGAAGCGATGGGCGCCCCCGACCGGGTGGCGCGGCGCGCGGCGGCCCTTGAAACCCTGACGCCGGCGGGCGACCTGATGCTGGCGGCGCGCAGCCACGAGGTCGGCATCGCGGCCGCGGCGCGGCTCTACTTCCGGCTGGGCGAGCGGCTGTCGCTGGCGCGGCTGGGCATCGCGGCGCAGAAGCTGCCGCGCGAGGGCCTGTGGCCGCCGCAGGCGGCGCTGGCGATGCAGGACGAGCTGGCGACGCTGCACGCCGACCTGCTGGGCTCGGCGCTGGCGGCGAGCCGCGGCGCGGTCGAGGACACGGAGGTGGCACTGGCGCGCTGGAGCGAGCCCCGGCAGCTGGCGCTGGAACGGGTCGACCGCCTGATGCGGGAGGAGCTGGCGCCGGTGGGCGCGCTCGACCTCGCCATGCTGTCGGTCGCGACGGCCGAATTGAGAACCCTGGTCTGAAAGGCGGTTACACCATGTCCGACGACACCGAACGCTACGCCGTGAAGAAGAGCGAGGCCGAGTGGCAGAAGGAGCTCGACCCGCTGCAGCACCACGTGCTGCGCAACCACGGCACCGAGCGGCCCTTCACCAGCCCGCTCAACGACGAGAAGCGGCGCGGCCTGTTCCATTGCGCCGGCTGCGGCGAGCCGCTGTTCGACTCGTCGACCAAGTACGAGAGCGGCTCGGGCTGGCCGTCGTTCTGGGCGCCGGTCGAGGGCGCGGTCGGCACCAGCACCGACACCAGCCACTTCATGACCCGCACCGAGGTCCACTGCGCCAAGTGCGGCGGCCACCTCGGCCACGTCTTCCCGGACGGCCCGAAGCCGACCGGGCTGCGCTTCTGCATGAACGGCGCGGCGCTGAAGTTCGAGGAGAAGAAGTAGTCCGGCGCCCCGCCGATCAGCGCGGCGACAGGGCCGCGAGGTCCTGCACCAGCCGCTGCAGGTTGGCGCGCACGGCGCGCTGGTCGGCGATGCGCAGGCGCGGCCCGTTGTCGACGGCATCGTCGAGCGACGCCGAGCCGAGGCTCTTCAGCGTCTTGCCGTAGACCACCGCGCCGCTGGCCGCGTCGACCAGGCGCCAGGCGATCGTCGCCGTGACGGTCATCGCGAAGCCGGCGTAGGGCCGCTCGAGCTGCAGCAGCGTGCCGTCGAGCCGGTAGCGTCCGCCCGAGGCCGCGCCCAGTCCCGCGGCGGCCAGCGCCTGCACCGTGGCATCGCGCACCTGCTCGGGCGCCACCGCCGAGGCCCACGGCGTGCCGCTGTCCTGCCCGACCGTCACCGTGCCGACCGCGATGGCGTTGCGGAAGGCCGGCACCGGCGCGAGGCCGGGCGACGGGTCGGGCACCATCGCGGTGACCGTCGGCTTGGGCGCGCAGGCCGCGGCACCGAGCAGCGGCACCGCGACCAGGATCGAACGGCGGGAAAGAGTCGTCATGGTGGGAAAGCTATAATGACCTCCCCATCCTGTCATCCTGAGCGAAGCCGCCCGCAGGGCGGCGCAGTCGAAGGACCTTTACAAGGCCGAGGCGATATCGGTCTGGGTGAAGTCGTTGCCCTTGAAAAGGAGCGGCATGTTGCGGCTCTTCGCCAGAGCGTACGAGGCACAGTCACCGATGTTGAGGCCGGCGGGATGAAACCCCTTGCCGAAGCGGCGATAGGCTTCGAAGGCCAACGCGGCCTGTTCGTCATCGAAGGCGACGGTGGTCATTCGCGATTTCTCGAGAAGGATCGTGAGGTCGTCCGGGCCAGCGTGCGGAGCGACGCGTTGAATCACGACGCGGGTCTCGAACAGCGTGAGGGACGAGACGAAGCAGGAGGGAGAACCGATCAGCGCATCGGTGCAGGCCGTCGATTCGGGTTCGCCCAGGAGGATCGCGAGGAGGGCCGACGAATCGACCGCGATCACTTGAAGGTGCCCTTGTCGTCGTATCCCAGGATCTCGTCCGCGGTTCGGCCATCGAGACGCGGGCGCGCGCGCGCGCGCTCGGCAATGTCGTAGAGCGCCTGCCGTCGCGCCTCCCGATCCTCGTCCATCCGCCGCAGCTTTTCCTCGGCCGCCTGGTGGATGGCCTGCGTGATGCTCACCCCGGTCCGATTGGCCAGATCCCGCACCAGCCTTTCGGTGTCGGGGCTCTTGATGTTGAGGGCCACGGAATTCTTCCTTTCTTCCTATCTGAGGAAGATAGGCAGAAAGCCACCTTGCTTCAACCCAGCCCCTTCAGGAAGCCGACCAGCAGGCGGTTGACCTCGGCCGGTCGCTCCTGCTGCACCCAGTGGCCGGCGCCGTCGAGGATGTGGCTACCGCGCAGGCCGGGCAGCGTCTTCGGGTAGGCGTCGAGCTGGGCCTGGGCGGCCGGGAACTTCAGGACGCCGTCGCGGCTGCCGGCGATGAACAGCGACGGCTGGCGGATCGGCTGGCCGCGCCACGGCCCCATCAGTTCCCAGTTGCGCCGCAGGTTGCGGTACCAGTTGAGGCCGCCGCGGAAGCCGGCGCGCGCGAACTCCGCCGCGTAGTAGTCGAGGTCGGCCTCGGCCAGCCACGCCGGCAGCGCCGCCGGATCGACGGTGTTGCCGAGCAGCGTGCCGGTCGGCAGGCGGCCGAAGCCCTTGCCCTGCTCGGCGAGGTCGCCGCTGGCGGTGTAGTAGAGCCGGCGCAGCGCCGCCTTGATGTCCTGCTGCAGCTCGGCCTCGGGCACGCCCGGCTTCTGGAAGTACTGCAGGTAGAAGTCGGCGATGCCGAGCTTCTCGAGCGCGCTCAGGATGTCGACGTAGCCGGGCGGCGCGTAGGGCACGCTCATCGCGCACACCGCCGGGAACAGGTCGGGCCGCCACAGCGCGGCGTGCCAGGAGACCGGCGCGCCCCAGTCGTGGCCGACGATGACGGCGCGGCTCTCGCCCAGCGCCTTCACCAGCTCGGCCATGTCGCCGACAAGGTTGAACAGCGTGTAGGCCTCGATCGGCTCGGGCGCCTGGGTGCCGCCGTAGCCGCGCATGTCGGGCGCGACGCAGCGGAAGCCGGCGGCGGCGACGGCGGTCAGCTGGTGCCGCCACGAGTACCAGCTCTCCGGCCAGCCATGGCAGAACAGCACCAGCGGGCCGCGGCCGATCTCGGCGTAGCGCATGTGGATGCCGTTGGCGGTCGTCGTCCGGAGGGTGACGCCCGCGACGGGCGAGGCGATGTCGGTCATCGCGGAAGTCTAGCCGCCTAGCCGCGCAGGTGCACCGGGTGCGAGAGGCGGGCGCGGATCGAGGCGCGCGAGCCGAACAGCAGCGAGCCGAGGAAGAACAGGCTGGCGCACAGCACGATCACCGGGCCCGACGGCAGGCCGGCGTGGAACGACACCAGGAGGCCGATCAGCGCCGAGGCGAGGCCGATCGGCGCGGCGACCAGGGTCATCGACCAGACCTCGCGCGCCCAGAACGAGGCGGCGACCGCCGGCAGCAGGATCAGGCCCAAGGCCATCAGCGTGCCCAGCGCCTGGAAGCCCGCGACCATGTTCAGCACGGCCAGCGCGAGGAAGAGGTAGTGGTAGAGCGAGCCGCGCACGCCCATCGCGGCGAGGAAGCCGGGGTTGAAGCACTCGACCACCAGCGGCCGGTAGATCGCCGCCATGCCGACCAGCGTCGCCGTCGCGGTCGCGACCACCAGCACCAGCGCCGTGGTGTCGACCGCGAGGATGCTGCCGAACAGGATGTTCATCAGGTCGACCGGCGAGCCGCGCAACGACACGATCAGCACGCCCAGCGCCAGCGAGGTCAGGTAGGCGGCGGCGAAGCTCGCATCCTCGCGCATGCCCGAGAAGCGGGCGATCACGCCCGAGGCCAGCGCCGTCGCCATGCCGGCGAGGAAGCCGCCGAGGCTCATCGCCGGCAGCGACAGGCCGCCGATCAGGAAGCCCATCGCCGCGCCCGGCAGCAGCGCGTGGGTCAGCGCGTCGCCCATCAGGCTCATGCGGCGCAGGATCAGGAACACGCCGATCGCCGAGCCGCCGGTCGCCAGCGCGAGGCTCGCCACCAGGGCGCGGCGCATGAAGCCGAAATCGACGAACGGCGCGAACAGGAGATCGTACAGCATCGACGGGAACCGGGACGCGCCGTCAGGCGCTCAGGCGCATCGGCACGTCGCAGGCGGCGGCGTGGTCGTCCCACGCCTCGGCCATGGCGCGGGCGCGCAGCAGGTTCTCCGCCGACAGCACGCGCGCGGTCGGGCCGCAGTCGACCAGCTCGCGCGCCAGCAGCAGCGCGTGCGGGAACTCGCGCCTGACCTGGTCGAGGTCGTGCAGCACCGCGACCACCGTGCGCTTCTCGTCGCGCCAGCGCTCGATCACGCGCATCAGGTCGGCCACGGTCTTGGAATCGATCGCCGCGAACGGCTCGTCGAGCAGCACGAGGTCGGCGTCCTGCAGCAGCAGGCGCGCGAACAGCACGCGCTGGAACTGGCCGACCGACAGCGTGTCGATCGAGCGGCGCTCGAAGCCGGCCAGCCCGACCGCCTCGATCGCGTGCTGGGCGTCGTGGATGTCGGCGCGGCCGGCCGCGCCGAAGCCGCCGATGCGCGACCAGCGGCCGAGCAGCACGGTGTCGAACACCGAGATCGGGAACGAGCGGTCGATCTCGGCCTGCTGCGGCAGGTAGGCGATGCGCCGCGCCGTCGATTCGACCCGGCCCTCGATGCGCGGCGCGAGACCCATCATCGCCTTGAGAAGCGTGCTCTTGCCGGCGCCGTTGGGGCCGACGATGGCGGTCATCTCGGCGGCCGGGATCTCGGCCGAGACATGGTGCACCGCCGGGTGACGGTCGTAGCTGACGGTCAGGTCGACCAGCTTGAGGGCCGGCGCGGTCACAGCGCCCACCACGCGGCCAGCCACAGCAGCGCCGCCACCCCGAGCGCGGCGGCAACGCGCGCCGGGGCGCTCATGGCCAGCAGGGCAGTGCCGGGCGAGACGGGCTCATGCATGGTGTATTGTTATAATATTACCCAAAATGAGTCCAGCCGCCCCCGGTTCCGGGTCCGGTTCCGTCCCGTGCCGGCCTAACCGTTTGTTGATTGGCCGCCAGGGACGGGGGCGCGCATCTTGGCGCGATGTCGAAACCCTCGGGTCATGGACGGCGATCCCTGCTGGCCGGCGGCTTGGCCATGGCCGGCGTGGCGCTGGCCGGCGACCACCGGGTCGCGGCGGGGCCGCGCGCCGTGGCGGAAGGCCCGTGGCTGGTCGAGCTGTTCACCTCGCAGGGCTGCAGCTCCTGCCCGCCCGCCAACGCCTACCTGTCCGAGCTGGCGCGGCGGCCCGACATCGTCGCCCTGTCGTTGCACGTCGACTACTGGGACTACATCGGCTGGAAGGACCTGTTCGCCACCCGGGCCACCACCGACCGCCAGCGCGCCTATGCCCGCGTGCTCAAGCAGCGCTACGTCTACACGCCGGAGATGGTGGTCGAGGGCAGCGCCCACGACACCGGGCTGGCGCGCGCCGCGATCGAGGGGCTGCTGGCGACCGCCCGGGGCGGCGCGACCCGACGCGCCACGCCGACGCTGGCGCGCACCGCCAGCGGCGGGCTGACGGTCGCGCTCGAAGACTTCGCGCTCGACGGCGCGCCGGCCGAGGTCGTGCTGGCGCTGTACGACCGCCGCCATGCCATCCCGGTGGCGAGCGGCGAGAACCAGGGGCGGCTGCTCGAATCCACCAACGTGGTGCGCCGGCTCGACACGCTCGCGCGCTGGACCGGCGCGGCGGCGAGCTGGACCGTCCCCGACGCCGACCTGCAGCCCGGGCGCGGCGCGGCGGTGATCGTGCAGCGCGCCGACCACGGCCCGGTGCTGGGCTGCAACAAGCTGGAGCCGATGGTCGCGGGCTGACGCAGGGCCGCGTCCCGTTCCCGCCGGCCCTTGCACCCGGCCCCCCTGCGCGCAATGTTCCCGACATGTCGCTTTCCAGCGCGGGCGGCCGCCTGACGGCCGTCCTCGGGCCGACGAACACCGGCAAGACCTTCCTCGCCATCGAACGGATGCTCGGCCACGAGTCGGGCATGATCGGCTTCCCGCTGCGCCTGCTGGCGCGCGAGAACTACGACCGAATCGTCGCCGCCAAGGGCGCCGGCCAGGTCGCGCTGATCACCGGCGAGGAGAAGATCGTGCCGGCCGGCGCGCGCTACTTCGTCTGCACCGTCGAATCGATGCCGGTCGATCGCCAGGTCGCGTTCCTCGCCGTCGACGAGGTGCAGATGGCGGCCGACCCCGAGCGCGGCCACTTCTTCACCGACCGAGTGCTGCACGCGCGTGGTCGCCAGGAGACCATGCTGCTGGGCGCCGACACCGTGCGGCCGGTCCTCAACCGCCTGCTGCCCGAGCTCGACGTCGTGGCGCGGCCACGCTTCTCGAAGCTGTCCTACGTCGGCCCCAAGAAGGTCACGCGGCTGCCGCGGCGCTCGGCCGTGGTCGGGTTCTCGGCCAGCGAGGTCTACGCCATGGCCGAGCTGATCCGCCGCCAGCGCGGCGGCACGGCGATCGTCATGGGCGCGCTCAGCCCGCGCACGCGCAACGCCCAGGTCGAGATGTTCCAGTCGGGCGAGGTCGACTACCTGGTCGCGACCGACGCCATCGGCATGGGCCTCAACATGGACGTGAACCACGTCTGGTTCGCGAGCCTGCGCAAGTACGATGGCCGCACCCTGCGGGCGCTGCGCTCGGTCGAGCTGGCGCAGATCGCCGGCCGTGCCGGCCGTCACATGAACGACGGCACCTTCGGCACCACCGCCGAGGTCGGCGGCCTCGACCCCGAGATCGTCGAGGCGATCGAGAACCACCGCTTCGACCCGCTGCGCGACGTGCAGTGGCGCAACAGCGACCTGCATTTCCACTCGGTCTCGGCACTGATCGCCTCGCTCAACCGGCCGCCGCCGCACCCGGCGCTGCAGCGGGTGCGCGAACAGGACGACCAGCTCGCCCTGCAGACCCTGGCGGCGCACTCGGACTACCTGCCGCGGCTGCGCTCGCCGCAGCGGGTGCGCCTGCTGTGGGAGATCTGCCAGGTCCCGGACTTCCGCAAGACGATGACGGAAGAGCACACGCGCCTGCTGGGACAGCTGTTCGAGCACCTGACGCAGGGCGGCGAGCGCCTGCCGGAGGACTGGATCGACGGCCACATCAAGCGGCTCGAGCGGTTCGACGGCGACATCGACACGCTGATGGCCCGCATCGCCCATGTCCGGACCTGGACATATATTTCGCATCGTCCGGACTGGATTCAGCGTTCCGTCCATTGGCAGGAGCGCACGCGTGCCATAGAGGACAGGCTGTCCGATGTGCTGCACCAGCGTTTGACGCAACGGTTTGTCGATAGACGCGCGGCGCTGCTTGTTAGAAGATTGCGAGATGAGGGTGAAATGACATCGTCGGTCGCCGCCGCAGGCGAAGTGACGGTCGAGGGCGAGCATCTGGGTCGCATCGAGGGGTTCCGCTTCGTCCCCGACACGACCGAGGGCCATGCCGACCAGAAGGCCGTGCTGAGCGCGGCGCTGCGCGCGCTGCGCCAGGACCTGCCGACGCGCCTGCAGGCGTTCGCCAACGCGCCCGACGGCGAGTTGGTGTTCGACGCCCAGCTGCGCGTCTGCTGGGGCGGCGGCCCGGTCGCGCGCCTGCTGCCGAGCGGCGACATCCTCGCCCCCAAGGTCGAGGCGCTGGCGTCCGACCTGCTCGACGGCCCGGCGCGCGAGGAAGTGCGCAAGCGCGCCGCGACCTGGGTCGAGACCCGCATCCGCCTCGGCCTGTCCGAGATGATGGATGCGCGCGCCATCACCGAGCTGCCGGCGGGCGCGCGCGGCGTCGTGTTCCAGCTGTGCGAGAGCCTGGGCGTGCTGCCGCGCCGGCCGATCGAGCAGCAGCTGGCCGAACTGTCCGAGGACGACCGCAAGGCGCTGGCCAAGCTCGGCGTCCGCGTCGGCGTCCACTCGCTGTACTTCCCGAGCATGCTGAAGCCGGTGGCGATCCGGCTGCGCGCCGGCCTCTGGATGGTCGCCAACAGCCGCGACGCCATCCCGCCGCTGCCGGCCGAGGGCCGCACCTCGATCGACCTGCCGCCGGGCGCCGAGCGCGCCTTCTACGCCGCCATCGGCTACCTGCCGCTGGGCGACCACGCGATCCGCGCCGACATGGTCGAGCGCCTCGCCGCGATGGCCCGCCAGGCCGTGCGCGAGAGCCGCGAGCAGGCGCGTCGCGCCGAGCAGCCGGCCGCCGAGGCGCAGGGCGCGAAGCCCAACGAGGCCAGGCCGGGCGAGAACCGGCGGGGCGATCGCAAGCGCCGCCGTGGCGGCGGTGCTGGCGGAGCGCCGGCCGCAGGCGGTACCGCGCCGGAGGAAATCAGCGAGTGGGCGATCGTCGCCGCGGCGTTCGGCGAACTGCCGGTCGAGGCGCCGGTCGACGAGACCGCCCCGGCCGAGCCCGAGGCGGCCGAGTCCGCGGTCGCCGAGCCGGTGACTGCCGAGCCCGTTGCCGAGGCCCCCGCGGTCGAAGCGCCGGTCGCCGAGACCCCCGAAGCGTCGGCCGAAGCGCCGGCCGAGGTTGCGCCCGAAGTGACCGCGGAGGCGGCCCCCGGCGAGACCCCGGGCGAGACCCCGGCCGAGGCCACCACCGAGGCGCCGCCGGCCGAGCCCGCCAAGGCCGGCCCCAAGCCGCTGCCGCCGGGCTGGTTCCGGGCGACGCCGCAGATGATGTCCCTGGTCGG
This sequence comes from uncultured Reyranella sp., assembly GCA_964420105.1. Lineage (GTDB taxonomy): Bacteria > Pseudomonadota > Alphaproteobacteria > Reyranellales > Reyranellaceae > Reyranella. The sequence goes on along the minus strand of CAYQRL010000009.1, from coordinate 124,014 downwards.
CTGCTCGGAGCCCGAGATGGCCGACGTGCTGCGCGGGCTGGGTTACCGCGTCCACCCGCCGTCGGAGGAGCACGGCCCGCTGTTCGCGTTCTCGGTCAAGCCGCGCTTCGTGCGCGAGCGCGAGGAGCAGCGTGAACGCCAGCGCCAGCAGCAGCGCGAGCGCGACCAGCGCCGCCGCGAGCGGCCGGAGCGGCCCAACGAGCGCCAGTTCTTCGCCGACGCGCAGCGCCCCGGCGGCGGCCCCGGCGGACCCAAGCGCGGCGACCAGCGCCGCGACGGCGGCCCCGGCAAGGACCGCCGCGACGGACCGCCGGGCAGCGGCACGCGCGACGATCGCCGCGGACCGCGGCCGCCGCGCCGCGACTCCGGCGGACCGGCGCTGCGGCTCTACGCCACCACCGAGAAGAAGGGCGAGGCGACCGCCGATTCGCCGTTCGCCAAGCTGCTCGAACTGAAGCTGGGCGGGAAGAAGTAGCCCGCCGGCGCCGATGCGGCTCGACAAGTGGCTGTGGCACGCGCGCTTCTTCAAGACCCGCAGCCTCGCCACGCGCTTCATCGAGAAGGCGCGCTGCCGCATCGACGGCCGCATCGTCGAGAAGGCCCATGCCGCGGTCGCGCCGGGCATGGTGCTGACCTTCGCCCTCGGCCCGAAGGTTCGCGTCGTCCGGGTCGTCGCGCTGGGCGAACGGCGCGGACCGGCGACCGAAGCCCGTACGTTGTATGAGGAGATCGACGGCGCCTGATCGCTGCGGGGCGTGGCGGATTCGCCATCTTGCGCCCGCTCCCCGGTCGCGTTAAGCACGCCGCCGCCGAGGAGTCCCGTAGATGACCTATGTCGTGACCGAGGCTTGCATCAAGTGCAAGTACATGGACTGCGTTGAAGTCTGCCCCGTCGATTGCTTCTACGAGGGCGAGAACATGCTGGTCATCAACCCGGACGAATGCATCGACTGCGGCGTCTGCGAACCGGAGTGCCCGCCGGCCGCCATCCTGCCCGACACCGAGAAGGGCCTGGAGAAGTGGCTGGAGCTGAACCGCAGCCTGTCGGCGAGCTGGCCCAACATCACCCGCAAGGGCGAGGCCCCGTCCGACGCCGACGAGCACAAGGACGAGAAGGGCAAGTACGAAAAGTACTTCTCGGACAAGCCGGCGGCCCGATAACGTACGTTCCGGTCCAATTCAGCGTCTGTGCATTTGGCGGCGGTTTCGTATCAGCCCGGCGCCCCGCCCCCCAGACCTAGTCGGTTTTTTGGCGAGAACCGCTTCTTTTTGCGACAGTCATGCAACTGGCGCATGGGTATACCGTTGCTGAAATGCAACATAACCCGCGACTCCGGGCTAGAATTCTGCTATATCACCGCTCGTCGGAAGCGGTTCTCGGTCGAGCTGCCACCGGCTCGGTGTCCAAGTGGGTATCCGAAAACAACTTACGGATACCCGGATTCGAGCCACACGCCAAGGGGGGCGTGAGGTGCAGGCCGTGGTGCCGCTTCAGCGGGGTTGAACGTGAAGGGTTCTGAAATGGCAGCCAAGCCGAAGAAGGTCGTGGCCAAGACGAAGGATTTCGCCTTCGAGAAGGGCGACTTCGTTGTTTACCCGACGCACGGCGTCGGACGCGTGATCGATATCGAGGCCAAGGAAATCGCCGGCCACAAGCTCGACCTGTTCGTGATCTCGTTCGAGCAGGAGCGCATGATGCTGCGCGTTCCGGTCGCCAAGGCCAAGCTGTCGGGCCTGCGCAAGCTGTCGTCGCGCAAGATCATGGAGAACGCGCTGGTGACCCTGAAGGGTCGCAGCCGCGTCAGCCGCGCGATGTGGAACCGCCGCGCCCAGGAGTACGAAGCCAAGATCAACTCCGGCGACCCGGTGTCGATCGCCGAGGTGGTGCGCGACCTGCACCGCAACGCCGGCCAGCCGGACCAGTCCTACAGCGAGCGGCAGATCTACGAAGCCGCCCTCGATCGCCTCGCCCGCGAACTGGCGGCCGTCGAGCGCATCGACAAGGACGTCGCGACGCAGAAGCTGAACAGCGTGCTCCAGAAGGTCGCCTGACCGGCGGTCCTGGCACACGATGAGTTGAGAAAGGCGGCCCGACGACAGTCGAGCCGCCTTTTTTGCGCGACACCATGAGCCCCCTTCCCACCGTTCCGCGCATCGCCCGACTGGGCGAGGGCGGACGCGTCTGGGCGCTCGGCGCGCTGCTGGGCGACGATGCCGCGGCGGCAGCCCTGGTCGCGGCCGTGCTGGCGCGCTGGCGCAAGGGCGACCGGCTGGTGGTGCTGGGCAACATGCTGGGCGACCGCGGTGATCCCGGCCGCACGCTCGACCTGCTGCTGCGGCTGCGCCGCCGGCTGCTGGCCACCAACCTCGCCTGCGACGTCCACTTCCTGCGCGGCGCGCAGGAGGAGATCTGGCACAAGGCGCTCAGCCTCCAGTTCGCGATGGCGCCGCTCGGCGTGCTCGACTGGATGCTGGCGCACGGCCTCGCCGCGACCATCGCGGCCTACGGCGGCTCGGTCGACGAGGGACGCATCGCCTGTCGCGGCGGCCCGACGGCGCTGGCGCGCTGGACCAACGGCCTGCGCGAGCTGCAGGCCGCGCGCCACGGCCACGCCGAGTTGCTCAACACCCTGACCCGCGCCGCCATCGCCGGCGACGGCAAGGTCGTGCTGTCGGCCGCCGGCGTCGAGGCCAGCCGGCCGCTCGACGAGCAGGCCGACGCCTTCTGGTGGAACCGGCAGGGCGATGCCGCCCTGGCGGCGGCCCTGGCGCGCAACGAGAGCGGCAGCTGGGCGACGCTGGCCCGGCTGGTCCGCGGCAGCGGCGCGCTGCCGGGCGAGGCCAGCGACGACAGCCGCGTGCTGACGGTGTCGCGCGAACGCCCGGCGCTGGTCGCGCTCGATCACGACGGCACGCTGCTGGAGCGCGTCGATGCCTAAGGCACCACCGTCTTGATCTGCGGCAGCTGCATCAGCGCGCCCGGCGACTCGACGCCGTTCATCACCAGCAGGCGTTCCATCCGCAGGTCGGGGTAGGGCAGGCGCTGCGCCAGCGCGGTGGCCGAGGTCCCGGACGGCGTCGTGACGTGCAGGCGCAGCGGCCGCAGCGCCTCGGCCTCGGCCGGCGTCAGCGTGCGGAAGGTGCGCGCCGCCGCCAGCAGCTGCTCGATGCGGTTGTCGCGCGCCGGGCCGTCGGCCAGCAGGTTGAAGAAGCAGACGCGCTCGCCGTGGCGGATCAGCACGTAGCGGCCCTGGCTCAGGCCGACGTCGGAGCCGCGCGGCCGCGCGCCGATCGCGGCCTCGGCGCCGCCGATCTCGGTCGACTGGATGTCGACCGGCGTCGGCTTCAGCCGCGCCCGCATCCAGTCGGCGAGGCTGCCCTCGACCGGCGAGGCGGCGCACGAGAAGTAGAGCAGCGCGCCGTCGCGGCCGACGCCGAGCACGCCGTCGGTCTCGTTGAACAGGCGCATGTCGCGCGGCGCCTCGAACGCGAGCCGCAGCACCGGGTGCAGGAACGCGGTGCCGCGCACGAAGCCTTCCTGCGGCGGATCGTCGACCGACATCGTGTCGATCGCCTTGAGGTAGACGAGCCGGTTGGACTCGCCGGGCGCGTCGGCGCCCGGCACGGCGCGCAACGCCTCCTGCCGCTCGATCGGGGCGGGATGGGTCGAGGTCGTGCTGCGGCGGTCGATGCCGTCGGGCGCCGCGCCCACCAGCTGCAGTTCGAGCTGGCCCTGGCGACGCAGCTTCTCGATCAGGCTGGCCATGGCGCTGCCGCGGTAGCCGGCCTTGACCAGCAGGCCGACGCCGAACTTGTCGGCCTCCAGCTCCTGGACGCGCGAGTAGCGGCGCAGCGCCAGCAGCCCGTCGCGCGCCACCGAGCGGCCGACGTTGATCGAGCCGGTGGTGGTGGCGGCCTCGACGGCGGCGTTGAGCACGCCCTGGCGCGCCTTGGCGCGTTGCGCGGCGTGGCGCTCGACGACATGGCCGACCTCGTGGCCGAGGGCCGCGGCAAGCTCGGCCTCGTCGTCGAGCAGCGCCAGCAGGCCGCGCGTCACCATCACGTAGCCGCCGGCGGCATGGGCGTTGGCCAGCGGCTGGTCGAGCACGACGAAGCGGTAGTTGCCGGGGACGCCGGAGCGCGCGATCAGCGTCTGGCCGACGCGGTCGACGTAGGCCTGCAGCGTGGCGTCGGGGTAGGCCGGCCCGACGTCGCGCTCGAGTTCGCGCGGCAGGACGGGAATGCCGCCGCGCGCGGCGGACGACGCCGCGGCGGTCGAGGCCGGGACGGAATCGGGCGGCGCGCAGGCGACGGCCCCGGCGACGAACGCGAGAAGGACGAGAAGGCGGCCGAGAAACACTGTCCCTCCGGGGTCGAGGTTCGACCTTAGACGGTCGGGCGCGCCGGCCGCAACGCGCGGCCGCCATCGCGCCGAGAGGCTGGAAGAAAAACCGCCGCTGTGGCAGTGAATCGCAAAGAAGGTGCCATGCCGCGCTCGGAAACCCCGCTTCGCTCCGACCTGTTCCCGGAGATCTCGCCCTACGCCAGCGGCATGCTGGCGGTCGATGGGCGGCACACGATCTATTGGGAGCAGAGCGGCAATCCCGAGGGCGTGCCGGTCGTGTTCCTGCACGGCGGGCCGGGCGCCGGCTCGGCGCCGGTCCATCGCCGCTTCTTCGACCCGGCCTTCTACCGCATCGTCGTGTTCGACCAGCGCGGCTGCGGCCGCTCGATGCCGCTCGGCGAATTGCAGGACAACACCACCAGCCACCTCGTGGCCGACATGGAGAAGCTGCGCGGCCACCTCGGCATCTCCCAGTGGCTGCTGTTCGGCGGCTCGTGGGGCAGCACGCTGGCGCTGGCCTACGGGCTGCGCCATCCCGAGCGCGTCACCGGCTTCGTGCTGCGCGGCATCTTCCTCGGCGCGCGGTCCGAGATCGACTGGTTCCTGCACGGCATGCGCGCGATCTTCCCCGAGGCATGGCGCGACTTCGCCGAGCACCTGCCGGCGGCGGAGCGCGGCGACCTGCTGGCCAACTACTATCGCCGCCTGGTCGATCGCCATCCCGACACGCACCGCCCGGCGGCGCGCGCCTGGAGCCGCTACGAAGCCGCCTGCTCGACCCTGTACCCGACCGCGCGGGCGCCGTTCGACGCCGACCACGGCGGCTTCGCGCTGGCGCTGTCGCGCATCGAGGCCCACTACTTCGTCAACCGCACCTTCGTGCCCGACGGCTGGCCGTGGACCGACGTCGACCGCGTCCGCCACCTGCCCTGCACGATCGTGCAGGGGCGCTACGACATCGTCTGCCCGCCGGTCACCGCCGACGCGCTGGCCCGGGCGTGGCCCGAGGCGCGCTACGTCGTGGTGCCCGACGCCGGCCACAGCGCGCTCGAGCCCGGCATCCGCGCCGCGCTGGTCAACGCCACCGAGAGCTTCCGGCTGTCGAGCGCCGACACCGACCTGTTCGCCCCGCGCTTTCCCTGGGAAACCTGATGTCCTTCGTGCTTCCGCCGGAACAGACCGGCCCCGCCGCCTGGTACGGCCCCGAGATCGCCCAGCGCGACGACTGGCTGATGAAGCTCGACGCGGCCGAGGTCGCCGAGGTCGAGGCCGCGACCCGGGCGCTGGCCGAGCGCGACGCCGACATCGCCGCCATCACCGCCGCCGACTTCCCGCTGCCGACGCTGGGGCCGCGGCTGAAGGCGCGGGTGCGCGACGAGGTCCTGAACGGCCGCGGCTTCCTGATGCTGCGCGGCCTGCCGGTCGAGCGCTGGCCGATCCGCTGGTCGGCGACCGCCTTCTACGGACTCGGCAGCCACCTCGGCAGCGCGCGCTCGCAGAACGGCAAGGGCCACGTGCTCGGGCACGTCAAGGATCTCGGCCTCGACGTCCACGATCCCAACGTCCGCATCTACCAGACCAGCGAGCGCCAGACCTACCACACCGACTCGTGCGACATCGTCAGCCTGCTGTGCCTCAGGACGGCCAAGTCGGGCGGCCTGTCGGCGCTGGTCAGCTCGACCACCATCTTCAACGAGATGCGCCGCCACCGGCCCGACCTGCTCGAGCTGCTGTTCCAGCCGGTCGCCACCGACCGCCGCGGCGAGGTCCCGGCCGGCCAGAAGCCGTGGTTCGAGATCCCGGTGTTCAACTGGCACGAGGGCTACCTGTCGGCGATCTACCAGCGCCAGTACATCGACTCGGCGCAGCGCTTCCCCGAGGCGCCGCGGCTGACCCCGAAGCATGTCGAGGCGCTCGACCTTTTCGACTCCCTGGCCAACGACCCCAGGCTCAACATCTTCATCGGCTTCCAGCCCGGCGACGTGCAGCTGGTGCACAACCACACGCTGCTGCACGACCGCACCGGCTTCGAGAACTGGCCCGAGCCCGAGCGGCACCGCCACCTGCTGCGGCTGTGGCTGGCGGCCGACGGCGCCCGGCCGCTGCCGCCGGTGTTCGCCCAGCGCTACGGCTCGGTCACGGTCGGCGACCGCGGCGGCATCATCGTCAAGGGCACCCGCCTGCACGCCCCGCTGGAAGCGGTCTGACCGCGTCAGGCGCGGTCTGACCACGGGGGTCCCGGCGGTTGACCCCGGCCAGCCCCGTCCCTAAGTGAAGGCCGCGGAAAGAAACCACTTTTCATAGGGACTACCAATGGCCAGCGATCCATCCGTGGGCGGCGCCCCGGCGGAGACGGCATCCGACGACAACCTCGAGGCGGCAGGCCCTGCCGACGGCGCCGGCGCGCTGGAACAGCTCCAGGCCGAGAAGGCCGACCTGCAGGACAAGCTGCTGCGTGCGCTGGCCGAGACCCAGAACATGCGCCGTCGCGCCCAGCAGGATGTCGAGCGCGAGCGCAAGTTCGGCATCGAGCGTTTCGCCAAGGACATCCTGTCGGTCGCCGACAACCTCGGCCGGGCCCTGGCCGCCCTGCCGGCCGACCTCGACGGCCTCGACCCGGCCCTCAAGAACGTCATCGTCGGCGTCCAGGCGACCGAGCGCGAGTTCCTGTCGGCGCTGGAGCGCCACGGCGTGACCCGCATCGAGGCGCTGGGCAAGCCGTTCAACGCCGAGTTCCATCAGGCGATGATGGAGGTCGAGGACAGGACGGTGCCGGCCGGGACGGTCGTGCAGGAACTGATCCCGGGCTACCTGATCGCCGGTCGCCTGCTGCGGGCGGCCATGGTCGGGGTGTCCAAGGGGGGGCCGGCGGCCCGCCCGGCGGTCAACGAGAACTGAACGGGAGAACGGACCGGGACGGCGGCGACAAACCCCGCCGCAGCCCCGGATTTCGGTACTTTTTCGACGTCGAGTCCATTGCAGGCGTGAATCCAGGACCTATATAGCCCCTGTCCTGACCCGGTCATTCCGGCAGGTAACATGTTTGGGGGTTGGCTGGGTGCCTCAGGGGCCAAGACGACCTGCCTAGGGAAGAGAGAACAGTCATGGCAAAAGTCATCGGTATCGACCTCGGTACGACCAACTCGTGCGTCGCGGTCATGGAAGGCGGCGACACCAAGGTCATCGAGAATTCCGAGGGTGCGCGCACGACCCCCTCGATGGTCGCCTTCACCGACTCCGGTGAGCGCCTCGTCGGCCAGGCCGCCAAGCGCCAGGCCGTCACCAACCCGCTGAAGACGCTCTACTCGGTGAAGCGCCTGATCGGCCGCCGCTTCGACGACCCGATGGTCCAGAAGGAAATGGCGCTGGTCCCGTTCAAGATCACCAAGGCGAGCAACGGCGACGCCTGGGTCGACGTCGACGGCCAGAACTACAGCCCGAGCCAGATCTCGGCCTTCGTGCTGGGCAAGATGAAGGAGACCGCCGAGGCCTACCTCGGCGAGAAGGTCGAGCAGGCGGTGATCACCGTCCCGGCCTACTTCAACGACGCCCAGCGCCAGGCCACCAAGGACGCCGGCCGCATCGCCGGCCTCGAGGTCCTGCGCATCATCAACGAGCCGACGGCGGCGGCGCTGGCCTACGGCATGGACAAGCGCAAGAGCGGCACCATCGCGGTCTATGACCTCGGCGGCGGCACGTTCGACGTGTCGGTGCTCGAGATCGGCGACGGCGTGTTCGAGGTCAAGGCGACCAACGGCGACACGTTCCTCGGCGGCGAGGACTTCGACCTGCGCATCATCGGCTACCTCGCGGACGAGTTCAAAAAGGAGCAGGGCATCGACCTGCGCAACGACAAGCTCGCCCTGCAGCGCCTGAAGGAAGCGGCCGAGAAGGCCAAGATCGAGCTCTCGACCTCGAAGGAGACCGAGATCAACCTGCCGTTCATCACGGCGGACCAGAGCGGCCCCAAGCACCTCGTGATCAAGCTGTCGCGCGCCAAGCTCGAGGCCCTGGTCGACGACCTGGTGCAGCGCACGCTGGAGCCGTGCAAGGCGGCGCTCAAGGACGCCGGCCTGCAGGCGGGCCAGATCGACGAGGTCATCCTGGTCGGCGGCATGACCCGCATGCCCAAGGTCATCGAGGTCGTGAAGCAGTTCTTCGGCAAGGAGCCGGCCCGTAACGTCAACCCCGACGAGGTCGTCGCGGTCGGCGCCGCGGTCCAGGCGGCGGTGCTGAAGGGCGAGGTCAAGGACGTCCTGCTGCTCGACGTGACCCCGCTGTCGCTGGGCATCGAGACGCTGGGTGGCGTGTTCACCCGCCTGATCGAGCGCAACACCACGATCCCGACGAAGAAGAGCCAGACCTTCTCGACGGCCGACGACAACCAGACCGCGGTGACCATCCGGGTGTTCCAGGGCGAGCGCGAGATCGCCGCCCAGAACAAGATGCTGGGCCAGTTCGACCTGGTCGGCATCCCGCCGGCGCCGCGCGGCATGCCGCAGATCGAGGTCACGTTCGACATCGACGCCAACGGCATCGTCCAGGTCTCGGCCAAGGACAAGGCCACCGGCAAGGAGCAGCAGATCCGCATCCAGGCTTCGGGCGGCCTCAGCGAGGCCGACATCCAGAAGATGGTGAAGGACGCCGAGCTCCACGCCGAGGAGGACAAGAAGAAGCGCGAGCTGATCGACGCCCGCAACCAGGGCGAGGCGCTGGTCCACTCGACCGACAAGAACCTCAAGGAGTTCGGCGACAAGGTCGGCGACTCCGAGAAGTCGGCGATCGAGAGCGCGGTCGCGGAGCTGAAGACGGCCCTGGCGGGCGAGGATGTCGAGGCGATCAAGGCCAAGACCAACGACCTCGCGCAGGCCGCCATGAAGCTCGGCGAGGCGATGTACAAGGCCCAGCAGGGCGACGCCCAGGCGGGCGCCGCGGCCGGGGCCGGCCCGGGTGGCGCCGCCAACCAGGGCGAGAAGGTGGTGGACGCCGAGTTCGAGGACGTCACCGACAAGAACAAGAAGACCGGTTCCTGAGCGCGGGAAAGGGTCGAGGAAAAGCGGCCTCCCGCGCGAGCGGGAGGCCGAACTTTAGGCGGCAAGTGGGGGCTGCGTAGAACGCATGTCGCAGGACTATTACGAGCTGCTCGGAGTCAGTCGCACGGCCAGCGCCGACGACATCAAGAAGGCGTTCCGCAAGCTCGCCATGCAGTATCACCCGGATCGCAACCCGGGCGACAAGGAAGCGGAAAAGAAATTCAAGGAAGTGAACCACGCCTACGACATCCTGAAGGATGCCGACAAGCGTGCGGCCTACGACCGCTACGGCGCCGCGGCCTTCGAGGGCGGCGGCGGCCCGGGCGGATTCCAGGGCCAGGGCTTCGACTTCGGCTCGGTGTTCGGCGACATCTTCGAGGAGATGTTCGGCGCCGGCGGCCAGCGCCGCGGCGGTCGCGCCGACATGCGCGGCCAGGACCTGCGCTTCAATCTCGAGATCACGCTGGAACAGGCCTACGGCGGCACCGAGGCGACGGTGCGGGTGCCGAGCTCGGTGTCCTGCGAGCCGTGCAAGGGCACCGGCGCCGAGCCCGGCTCCAAGCCGCAGCAGTGCCCGACCTGCCACGGCCGCGGCCGGCTGCGCGCCCAGCAGGGCTTCTTCACCGTCGAGCGCACCTGCCATACCTGCCACGGCGCCGGCCAGGTGATCGACAAGCCGTGCCGCGCCTGCGGCGGCCAGGGCCGCGTGCGGCGCGAGAAGACGCTCAAGGTCAACATCCCGGCCGGGGTCGAGGACGGCACCCGCATCCGCCTGACCGGCGAGGGCGAGGCCGGCGCGCGCGGCGGCCCGCCGGGCGACCTCTACGTCTTCCTGTCGGTGCGGCGCCACCAGCTGTTCGAGCGCGAGGGCGCCGACGTCCATTGCCGCGTGCCGATCTCGATGGTCCAGGCGACGCTGGGCGGCAACATCGAGGTGCCGACGCTCGACGGCAAGATGGCGCGCATCGCCGTGCCGTCGGGCGCCCAGAACGGCCACCAGTTCCGTCTGCGCGGCAAGGGCATGCCGATCGTGCGCTCGAGCCAGCGCGGCGACATGTACATCGAGATCAACGTCGAGACCCCGACCAACCTGACCTCGCGCCAGAAGGAGCTGCTGAAGGAGTTCGAGAAGGCCGGCAAGACCAGCCCCGAATCCGAAGGCTTCTTCAGCAAGGTCAAGGAGATGTTCGGCGGCTAGGCCGCCTCCGCCAGCACGCAGCGCACGAGGTGACCCGGCCCGGTCGTCCGCAGCTCGGGCACCGTGGCGGTACAGGCGCCTTGCGCGAACTTGCAGCGCGCCGCGAAGCTGCAGCCGGTCGGCTTGTCCGACAGGTCGGGCGGCGCGCCCGGGATCGCTTCCAGCCGCTGGCCGCGCATGCCGTCGTGGACGGTCGAGGCCAGCAGGCCGCGGCTGTAGGGATGCTGCGGCGCATCGACCATCTGCTCGACCGAGGCCAGCTCGACCAGCTTGCCGGCGTACATCACGCCGATGCGGTCGGAGACCTCGACCGCGACGCCGATGTCGTGGGTGACGAAGATCACGCCGAGGTCGAACTCGCGCTGCAGCTCGCGGATCAGCAGCAGGACCTGGATCTGCACGGTCGCGTCGAGCGCCGTGGTCGGCTCGTCGGCCAGGAGCAGGCTGGGATTGCACGACAGCGCCAGCGCGATCATCGCGCGCTGGCGCATGCCGCCCGACATCTCGTGCGGGTAGGCCTTGAGCCGCTGCGCCGGCGACGGGATGCGAACCATCTCGAGCAGGTCCTTGGCCCGCTTCATCGCGTCGGCCTCGCTCTTGCCGGTGTGGCGGCGCACCGTCTCGGCGATCTGCTGGCCGATCGTGAACACCGGATCGAACGCGGTGGCCGGCTCCTGGAAGATCATCGAGACGCGGCGGCCGCGCAGGTCGGAGAGCGCCCGGTTGCCCATCTTCAGGACGTCGTCGCCCTCGACCTCGATGCTGCCCGACCAGCGGGTGCGGTGCTCGGGGTGCAGGCGCAGGATCGAGCGCAGGGTGACGCTCTTGCCCGAGCCCGATTCGCCCAGGATGCCCAGCGTCTCGCCGCGCTTGAGGTCGAAGCTGACGCCGTTGACGGCGTGGACGGTGCGATCCGGCGTGGCGAAGGTCACGTGCAGGTCGCGGACTTTCAGGAGTTCGCTCATGCCGTCGCCCTCACGCCGCCTTCGAGTGGCCGGAGCCGGGGATGCGCATGTGGCACGCCACCGACTGCGCCCCGGTCTCGGTCAGCGCCGGCTCGGCGCGGCCGCACACGTCCTCGGCGAACGGGCAGCGGGTGCGGAAGCGGCAACCCGAGGGCGGGTCGATCGGGTTGGGCGGGTCGCCCTGGATCGGCGCCTCGCGGGTGCGCCGGCGCGGGTCCATCGAGGGCCGCGCCGACAACAGCGCGCGGGTATAGGGGTGCTGGGGATCGCCGTAGATGGCGTCGACCGGGCCGAGCTCGACGATCTTGCCGAGGTACATCACCAGCACGCGGTCGCTCAGGTACTGCACGACGTTGAGGTCGTGGCTGATGAAGACGTAGGTCAGGCCGAGGTCCTTCTTGAGGTCGACCAGCATGTTCAGGACCTGGGCCTCGACCGACTTGTCGAGCGCCGACACCGCCTCGTCGAGGATGATCAGGCGCGGCCTCAGCGCCAGCGCGCGCGCGATGTTGACGCGCTGGCGCTGGCCGCCAGACAGCTCGTGCGGGTAGCGCTCGGCGTAGGTGTCGGGCTCGAGGCCGACCCGGGCCAGCAGGTCGCGGACGCGGGCGCGCGCCTCGGCCGCCGGCAGGCCGTGGGCGCGAGGCGCGAAGGCCAGCGTCTCGGCGATGGTGAGGCGCGGGTTGAGCGAGGCGTAGGAGTCCTGGAACACCATCTGCACCTGGCGGCGCAGCTCGTTGACGGTGATGCCGTGCGGCTCGTCGACCGGGTCGCCGTCGAGCACCATGGTGCCGGCGTCGGGCTTGATCAGCCGGATCAGCAGGCGGGCGACGGTCGACTTGCCGCAGCCCGATTCGCCGACCACGCCCAGCGTCTCGCCCTTGGCGACCGACAGGGTCAGGCCATCGACCGCGCGGACGACCTTGCGGTTGCGGCCGAGCAGGCCGCCGCCGACCGGGAAGTGCTTTTGCAGGCCGGTGGCCAGCAGCAGCGGCTGCGCCGGGCCGCCGCGATCCGCGATGGGAAGAAGCGTGTCCATGTCAGGCCTTCACGTCCATGGCGGCGCGCAGGCCGTCGCTCATGAGGTTGAAGCAGATCGAGGTGACGAAGATCATCACGCCGGGCAGCGCCGCCAGCACCGGGTTGACGTAGATCGCCTGGCGCAGCGTGTTGAGCATCAGGCCCCATTCCGGCTCCGGCGGCTTGACGCCGAGGCCGAGGAAGCTGAGGCCGGCGGCGAGGATGATCGCGACGCTGATCAGCGAGGTCGAGTAGACCAGGATCGGTCCCAGCACGTTGCCGAGCACGTGGACGCGCACGATGGTCAGGGTCGAGGCACCGCTGGCCCGCGCCGCGTCGACGAAGTCGAAACCGCGCACCTGCGTCGTGATGCTCTCCGACACGCGGCAGATCGGCGGGATGAAGACCAGGGTCAGCGACAGCAGGGTGTTCTCGGTGCCGGCACCCATCGCGCCTGACAGCGAGATCGCCAGCAGCACCGACGGGAAGGCGTAGAACACGTCCATCACGCGCATGATCAGCATGTTGACGCGGCCACCGGCGAAGCCGGCGGTGATGCCGAGCAGGCCGCCGATCAGCAGCGCCGCGAGCACCGGCGTGACGCCCATGAACAGCGACAGCCGGCCGCCGTAGACCAGGCGGGCCAGCATGTCGCGGCCGAGCTCGTCGGTGCCGAGCGGGTAGCCGGGCGAGCCGACCGGCAGCAGCCGGCGGATCATCGAGGTCTTGTAGGGATCGGCCAGGCCGAGCCACGGCGCGGCGATCGAGGCCAGCACGATCAGCACCAGGATGCCGCCGCAGGCCAGGGTCACCGGGTCGCGGCGGAGGCGGCGGCGCACCGACTTCCAGTAGCCGCGCGAGGCCGAGGCCGGGGTGGCCTGGACGGCGGCGCCGGCGATGTCGAGGGAGGGGGTCTGGATGGCCATCGTCAGCCTCGCTTGATGCGGGGATCGACCATGGTCTGGATCACGTCCACGGTGAGGTTGAGCAGCATGAAGAAGCCGGCCAGCACCAGCGTCGTGCCCTGCAGGATCGGCAGGTCGCGGCGGAAGATGGCGCTGTTCAGCAGGAAGCCGGTGCCCGGCCAGGCGAACACGGTCTCGATCAGGATCGAGCCGCCGATCAGGTTGCCGGCCTGCAGGCCCATCACCGCGAGGCAGGTGGGGGCGGCGTTCTTGAGCACGTGGAACAGGATCTGGCGGTCGTTCATGCCCTTGGCCTGCAGGGCGGTGACGAACTCCATGTTCAGGGTTTCCTTGACCGTCGAGCGCACGGTGCGGGTGACCACGCCCAGCGGGATCACCGACAGCGCGATCGTCGGCAGCACCATGTGCGACAGGTGGGCGGCGTCGAGGCGCCAGCCGGTGGAATTCTCGGGCCCGATGCCCATCGGCGGCAGCACGCCCCACTCGACCGCGAAGATGATGACCAGCACGATCGCCAGCCAGAAGTGCGGGACGCTGACGCCGACCAGCGAGATGAAGGTCACCAGCCGGTCGACGACGCGCGACTTGGCGTAGGCCGCGGCGGTGCCGAGCACGACCGCCAGCGAGAACGCCAGCGTGGTCGCCGCGATGGCCAGGATGATGGTGTTGCCGAAGGCGCGCCCGACCTCGTCGGCGACCGGGCGGCCGGTGCCGATCGAGGTGCCGAAGTCGCCGGTCAGCGTGACCGCGAGCCAGCGGAAGTACTGGACCGGCAGCGGCTTGTCGAAGCCGTAGTACTCCTTGAGCTTGTCGACCACTTCCTTGGGCGCGTCCGGCGGCACGATCGCCGAGATCGGGTCGCCCGGCGCCAGGTGCACCAGGCCGAACACCAGCAGCGACACGCCGAGCGCAACCGGCACGAGGTAGATCAGTCGCCGCAGGGCGTAGAGGATCATCGATCGGCCTTTCGCGGCTACTTCATCGACACGGGCGTGAGGTCCTGGAACCAGCTCTGGGCCTGCACGAAGCCCTGCACCTTGGGGTTCATGGCGCGCGGGTTGAGGTCGTGCGCGATGTAGATCCAGTAGGCCTGGTCGACGATGTAGGTGTGGACGTCGGCCAGCGCCTTGGTCTGGGCGGCGCGGTCGTAGGACTTGTGCGCGGTGTCGATCAGGGCGTCGAGCTTGGGATCCTTGAGCAGGCCCCAGTTGGCGCCCTTCGGCGGCACGAACTCGCTGTGGTAGAGGCGCATGAACGCCGAGTAGGGATCGACGGTGGCACGGCTGATGTTGATGCCGTTGGTGCCGGCCTTCTTCGAGGCGTCGCCGGTCACCGGCTGGAAGGAGAAGGTGACCAGCGCGTTCCACTCCATGACCTCGAACGAGGCGTCGAAGCCGACCGCGTTGAGGTTCTCCTGCACGTACTCGTTCATCGGCAGCGGCAGCATCTGGCCCGAGCCCGAGGTCGAGATCGCGATCTTGACCTTGGGCTTCTTGTTGGGGCCGTAGCCGGCCTCGGCCAGCAGCTTCTTGGCCGCCGCCGGGTCGTACTTGATGTCGAAGGCGGGCGAGCCGAACCACGGGTGGCCGGGGTAGACCACGCCCTTCGACTCGATCATCAGGCCGCCCAGCAGCTTGTTGAGGCCGGCGCGGTCGATCGCCAGGTTGGCGGCCTTGCGCACCCGGATGTCGGACCACGGCGAGTCCTCGGTCATGCTCGGCTGGTAGGCCCAGTTGTGCGGGTACTTGTTGGTGACGATGGTCATGCCGCCCTGCTTGAGGCGCGGGATGGCGTCGGGCGCGGGAACCTCGATCCAGTCGACCTGGCCGGCCAGCAGCGCGGCGGTGCGGGTCGCCGCTTCCGGCATCGGGAACAGCAGCACCTTGTCGAGCTTCGGCACCCGCGCCTTGTCCCAGTAGCCGTCGAAGCGCGACAGCTCGAGCCGCTCGCGCGGCACGACGCGGTCGACCTTGAACGGGCCGGTGCCGGAGGGCTGCAGCGCTACCTTGACCCAGTCGCGACCCAGTTCCTCCCAGCGCTTGGGGCTGGAATAGAAGACGTAGCTCATGTCGTAGGGGAACAGCGCGTTGGGAATGCGCGTCGTCAGCTCGACCGTGTTCTTGTCGATCGCCTTCCAGCCGACCAGCGTCGGCACGCGGGCACGCGCCTGCGCCGCCTGCTTGGGATCGAACTGCGGCGACTTGTCGTTCAGGATCTTCTCGAGGTTCCAGACCACGACGTCGGCATCGAAGTCGGAGCCGTCGTGGAACTTCACGCCCTGGCGCAGCTTGAAGATCCACTTGGTCGGATCGCCCGGCACCGGCGCCCACTCGGTGGCGAGGCCCGGCTTGATGTCGGCCAGCACGTCCGACTTCGACAGGTCCCAGTTCACCAGCGCGTCGTAGATCGTGTAGCCGGCGAAGCGGAAACCCTCGAAGCCCTGGTCGGGCTGGCCGGTGGTCTGCGGGATGTCGGCGGCTGTCATGCCGATGCGCAGAGTGCCCTGCGCGAAGGCAGGCGCGACGGTCGCAACGACGAATCCGAGGCCAACCGCGGCCAGTCGAAGTCCCTTCAGCATCACGCACTCCTTGGTTCGCTGCCCAACGCGGGCCGGTCGCCTCGACGTCATGCAAGCGCCAAGCCAAGGCGGCGACACCGGGCGGCGACGCGACGCGGCATGTCGCTTGCATGCTCGCCACCGGAAGGAACCGACATGCCGCCAGAGATGACACCACCGACGCTCGAGGAATTCCGGGCGCAGGCCGCCGCGACCGGGTTGCCTCTGACCAGCGAGGACCTCGAGCTCCTGCACAGGGGCTACGTCGGCCTGCTCGAGCTGATGAAGCGCATCCCCTCGACCTGGGCGTGGGCCGCCGAGCCGCCGCACGTCTTCCGCGCCGACGAGTAGCGCCATGACCGATCTCACGACGCTGACCATCGCCGAGGCCGGCGCGCTGCTGGCGCGCGGCGCGCTCACCTCGACCGCGCTGACCGAGGCCTTCCTCGCCCGCATCGCCAGGGTCGACGGCGCGCTCGGCAGCTACGTCACGCTGACCGCGGAGCGCGCGCGCAACGCCGCGCGCCAGGCCGACATGGAGATCTCCGGCGGCCTGTACCGCGGCCCGCTGCACGGCATCCCGCTGGCGCTCAAGGACATCTACGAGACCGAGGGCGTGCTCACGACCGGGCACTCGCACCTCAAGGCCGACTACGTGCCGGCGGTCGACGCCGAGACGGTGCGCCTGCTCAAGGCCGGCGGCGCGGTGCTGCTCGGCAAGCTCGCGACCCACGAGTTCGCCAACGGCGCGATGACGCCCGACCAGCCGTTCCCGCCGGCGCGCAACCCGTGGAACCCGAAGTACCAGCCCGGCGGCTCGTCGAGCGGCTCGGGCGCGGCGATCGCGGCGGCACTGTGCATGGGCGCGATGGGCTCCGACACCGGCGGCTCGATCCGCAACCCGGCCGGCTTCTGCGGCACCGCCGGCATCAAGCCGACCTACGGGCTGGTCAGCCGCTGCGGCATCTTCCCGCTGTCGTTCAGCCTCGACACCGCCGGCCCGATGGCATGGACGGTCGAGGACAACGCGCTGATGCTGGAAGTGCTGGCCGGCCACGATCCCAACGACCAGGCCTCGGCCCGGGCGCCGAAGGTCGCCTACGGCGCGGCGGCGCAGCGCCCGATCAAGGGCATGCGGATCGCGCTGGCGCGCGGCTGGTACGAGGGCGGTCCAGGCGGCGGGCTCGGCGCCGACATGGCCAAGGGCATGGACGAGGCGGTGCGCGTGCTGCGCGACCTCGGCGCCGTCGTCGACGAGGTCGTGTTCCCCGACATCCGCGACTACCACATCTGTGGCCGCGTCATCATCACCGCCGAGGCGCACGCGATCCACCGCCAGGAGGTGATCGAGACGCCGGAGAAGTTCGGCTACACCACCCGCCGCCGCTTCCAGCTCGGCGCCTTCATCTCGGCCGAGCAGTACCTGTCGGCGCTGCGCTTCCGGCGCAAGCTGACGGTCGACACGCGGGCGGCGATGCGCGGCTACGACCTCGTGATGACGGCCAACCAGTGGGGACCGCCGGAGATCTTCGAGGAGCCGCAGGCGATCTTCCACTTCCTCGGCAAGCCGTCGCTGACCATGCCGTTCAACGTCACCGGGCAGCCGGCGCTGACCGTGTGCTGCGGCTTCGGCGCCGACGGCTTGCCGCTGGCCTTCCAGCTGGCCGGCCGGGCGTTCGACGAGGCCAGCGTGTTCGCCGCCGGGGCGGCCTACGAGCGCGCCACGCCGTGGCGCGACCGCCGCCCGACACTTTGACAGCCATCAGGAACGAGGGAGTTTCCATGTTCAGCAAGACCCGTGTCTCGCGCCGCGCCCTGCTGGCCGGCGCCGGCGCGTCGCTCGCCCTGCCCACAGGACTGGCAACCGGGCTCGCCCCCGGCACCGCCCGGGCGCAGGAGAAGACCGTGCGCTACGGCATCTCGATGGCCGACATCCCGCTGACCACCGGCCAGCCCGACCGCGGCGCCGGCGCCTACCAGTTCACCGGCCTCACGCTCTACGACCCGCTGGTGGCGTGGGAACTCGACGTCGCCGACCGGCCGGGCAAGCTGGTTCCCGGCCTCGCCACAGAGTGGAGGGTCGACGATGCCGACAAGACGCTGTGGTCGTTCAAGCTGCGCCCGGGCGTGAAGTTCCACGACGGCTCGGCGTTCAGCGCCGACGCCGTGATCTGGAACCTCGAGAAGGTGTTCAACAAGGACGCGCCGCAGTTCGACCAGCGCCAGGCCTCGCAGGTGCGGCCGCGCCTGCCGTCGATCGCGAGCTACCGCAAGGTCGATGACATGACGGTCGAGATCAAGACCAAGGTCGTCGACGCGCTGTTCCCCTACCAGATGCTCTGGTTCCTGGTCGCCAGCCCGGCCAACTGGGAGGCGCAGGGCAAGGACTGGAACAAGGTCGCCTCGTCGCCGTCGGGCACCGGGCCGTTCAAGCTCGCCCGCCTGGTGCCGCGCGAGCGCGCCGAGCTGGTCAAGAACGACGGCTACTGGAACCCGAAGCGCATCCCGAAGTCGGACCGGCTGGTGCTGGTCTGCGCGCCGGAGGATTCGAGCCGCACCGCGGCGCTGCTGTCGGGCCAGGTCGACATGATCGAGACGCCGCCGCCGGACGCGGTCGGCCGCCTCAAGCAGTCGGGCATGCGGATCGAGCAGAACATCACGCCGCACGTCTGGAACTACCACCCGTCGCTGCTGCCGGGCTCGCCGTGGACCGACATCCGCCTGCGCAAGGCGGCCAACCTGGCGATCGACCGCGACGCCATCGTCAAGCTGCTGGGCGGGCTGGCCAAGCCGGCGCTGGGCCAGGTCGACCCCAGCAGCCCGTGGTTCGGCAAGCCGTCGTTCCAGCTCAAGTACGCGCCCGACGAGGCGCGCATGCTGATGAGCGCCGCCGGCTTCAGCAAGGCCCAGCCGCTCAAGACCAAGTTCGTGGTCGCCAGCGGCGGCACCGGCCAGATGCTGTCGCTGCCGATGAACGAGGCCATCCAGGAGATGTTCAAGGAGGTCTGGATCGACCTCGAGTTCAAGGTGGTCGAACTCGAGGCGCTGTACACGGCGTGGCGCGCCGGCGCCAAGGCCGACCTGAACAAGGACGTCACGGCCAACAACATCGCCTACGTGACCTCCGACCCGGTCTACGCCTTCACCCGCTTCTTCGCGTCGAACCAGGGTGCGCCGACCGGCGTCAACTGGAGCTACTACGCCAGCCCCGAGGTCGATGGGCTGATCGACGAGGCGCTCAAGACCTTCGATGCCGGCAAGCAGGACCAGCTGATGGCCAAGGTCCACGAGAAGGTGGTCGACGACGCGGTGCTGATCTGGGTGGTGCACGACACCAACCCGCACGCGCTGTCACCCAAGATCAAGTCGTACGTCCAGGCCCAGCACTGGTTCCAGGACCTGACGACGCTGAGCGCGTGACAGGAAGAAGGGGGCGCCCGGCGGCGCCCCCTCGTCTCTCAACAGCCCAGCTTCCTCGCGAGGTCGATCATGTCGGTGCCGACGGCGTTCCAGTCGCCGTCGGGCGCGAGGTCGATCTTCTGGCCGGGGCCGTGCTCGGTCGGCCGGGTCACGAAGCCGGTCGACAGGCCGCATTTCTGGGCGGCGCGCAGGTCGTTGTTGTGGGCGGCGACCAGCATCACCTGGTGCGGCTGCAGGTACATCGTCCTGACGACGCCGAGGTAGGCCTCGGGATCGGGCTTGTAGTGGCGGAAGGTCTCGCCCGAGAAGCAGTGGTCCCACGGGATGCCGCCGTTCTTGGCCATGTTGATCAGCAGCGCGACGTTGCCGTTGCTGAGCGTCGCCACGACGAACTTCTTCTTCATCATGCCGATGCCCTCGACCGAGTCCGGCCACGGGCGCAGCTTGTGCCACAGGCGCGTGAACTCCCACGCGCCGTCTTCGCCGGGATGCTTGAGGCCGCGGCGCTGCAGCAGCGTCTCGAAGGCTTCCTTGTGCAGCTCGTCGATGTTGGTCCAGGGGATCTCGCCCTTGCGCACCCGGCTCATCTGCGGCTGGTAGAGGCCGCGCCAGTCGTCGGCGAAGCTGGTCCAGTCGGTGTCGAGGCCGTGCTTCCTGCCCAGCACCGGCAGGTCCTGGGCGAGGCTGCCGCGCCAGTCGACCACCGTGCCGAACACGTCGAAGATGCAGACCCGGAGATCCGCGGGAACTTGAGCCATGATGTTTCCTCCGTCGCCGGCAGTGTGGCGTCGGACGGCGTGCTTGGGTAGGGTCCGCGGCATGGCGGAACGGCGGAACATCGCGATCGGCACGGACGGCAAGCCGCGATGCGGCTGGGCCTCGGCCGATCCCCTGTACGAGCAATACCACGACAGGGAGTGGGGTCGTCCGCTGCGCGACGACCGCGCGCTGTTCGAACTGCTGACCCTCGAAGGCTGCCAGGCCGGGCTGTCGTGGATCACGGTGCTGCGCAAGCGCGAGCACTACCGGAAGGTCTACGACGGCTTCGACGCGGCGAAGATCGCGCGCTACACGCCGGCGCGGCTCGAGAAGCTGCTGGCCGATCCCGGCATCATCCGCCACCGCGGCAAGATCGAGGCCAGCGTCGGCAACGCCCGCGCCTACCTCGCGCTGGTCGAGCGCGAGGGCTCGTTCGCGCGCTGGCTGTGGCGATTCGTCGGCGGCAAGCCGCGGCGCAACGCGCCGCGCACGCTGGCCCACGTGCCGACCCGCACCGAAGAGAGCGACGCGATGTCCAGGGCGCTGCAGAAGGAGGGCTTCAAGTTCGTCGGCTCGACCATCTGCTACGCCTTCATGCAGGCCTCCGGCATGGTCGACGACCACGTCGCGGGCTGCCACTGCCACAAGGATTGACGGGAACCGGATCGTGACCAAGCGCCTCTACATCGCCGCCCTCGGCACCGAGACCAACCAGTTCGTGCCCTTCCCCACCGGCATGCGCGGCTACGAGCAGCACGGCATCTGGCGCGGCGATGCCACGAAGGCGGAGCCGACCAACTTCACGGCGCCGCTGCACACCTGGCGCAAGGAGGCCGAAAAGAAGGGCTGGACCGTGATCGAAGGCCTGGCGACCTTCGCCGGCCCGTCGGGCACCACCGTGCGCTCGGTCTACGAGGGCTTCCGCGACGAGATCCTGGCCGGCATCGAGGCGGCGCTGCCGCTCGACGCCGTGCTGGTCAACGTCCACGGCGCCATGGTCGCCGACGGCTACGACGACTGCGAGGGCGACCTGCTGTCGAGGATCCGCGCCATCGTCGGGCCGACGGTGGCGATCGGCGCCGAGTTCGACCTGCACTGCCACCTGAGCGCCCTCATGCTCGACAGCGCCGACGTCCTGGTCGGCTACAAGGAATACCCGCACACCGACACGATGGAGCGCGCCGCCGAGCTGTTCGCGATCATCGCCGACACCGTCGACGGCAAGGTGAAGCCGGTGATGGCCCGCCACGACTGCCGCATGATCGCCCAGTACCGCACCTCGGTGCCGCCGATCAGCGACTTCGTGAAGCGCATGAAGGGGCTGGAGGGCAAGGACGGCATCCTGTCGGTGTCGCTCAGCCACGGCTTCTCGTTCGCCGACGTCGAGGACGTCGGCACCCGCACGCTGGTGGTGGCGGACGGCGACAAGGCCAAGGCCGAGGCGCTGGCCCGCCAGCTCGGCCAGGAGCTGTGGGACAACCGCGAGCGCTACGCCACCAGGTACCTGACGATCGACGAAGCCATGGACCGCGCCGCCTCGCACAACCAGGGCCCGCTGGTGCTGGCCGACCGCGCCGACAATCCCGGCTCGGGCGCGCCCGGAGACTCGACCTTCCTGCTGCGCGCGCTGGTCGATCGCCAGGTCGGCCCGGCGCTGTTCGGCGTGATGTGGGACCCGATGGCCTTCCGCGTCGCCGAGGAGGCGGGCGAGGGCGCGCGGCTGCGCATGCGGCTGGGCGGCAAGTCCGGCGAGGTCTCGGGCACGCCGGTCGACCTCGACGTCACGGTCAAGAAGATCGCCCGCGGCGTCAGGCAGCCCTACGGGCCGGTGATGTCGCCCCTGGGCGACATGGCGCTGTTGTCGTCGGAGCACGTCGACATCGCGATCTGCACGCTGCGCAACCAGACCTTCCACGCCGACGCCTTCCGCGCGGTCGGCGCCGAGCCGGCCGACTACCGCGTCGTGGTCGTGAAGTCGGCGCAGCACTTCTACAACGGCTTCGTCGGGCTGGCGAAGGAGATCCTCTACGTCGCCTCGCCGGGCGCCGCCGATCCCGACGTCACGCGCTGGCCCTACACCAAGCGCAAGACGCCGTTCTGGCCCAAGGTTGCCGATCCCTGGAAGTAGCGGCGCCTAGAGCATCGGCGCCAGCGCCTCGCGCGTGGTCTTGCCCTCGACCACCGGCACGACCTCGAACTCGACCACGCCCTGCCAGTCGGCGATCCAGCGCTGGAACAGCGTGACGTCGTCGGCCTCCATCAGCTGGAAGCAGCGGCCGAGGTCGGCCGAGACGTAGCTGGCGACGAACTTCAGCCCGTCGGGCAGGCCGCGACCCTCGTCGCGCAGCTTGCGGTAAACCGCCTTGCCGTCCTGGTTGCGGAACTTCTCGACGACCATGAAGAGCATGCGCGACCCCCTTGCGGTCGGCTAATGTAGCCCACTGCCAAGAGGGGAAACGACATGAAGATCGCCGTGGTCGGCGCCGCCGGGCGCATGGGTCAGATGCTGGTGCGCCGGATCGCGGCGACCGAGGGCGTGACGCTGGCCGGCGCGAGCGAGTCGGCCAACAGCACCGCGATCGGCCGCGACGCCGGCGAGGTCGCGGGCCTCGAGCCGCTGGGCGTGAAGATCACCGCCGACAGCGCCGCCGCCATCGCCGCCGCCGACGCGGTGATCGACTTCACCGTGCCGGCCGCCACCGTCGCCCATGCCGCCATCGCCGGGGCGAAGGGCGTGTCGATGGTGATCGGCACCACCGGCCTCGACCCGGCGCAGACCGCGGCGATCCACGACGCGGCGAAGAAGGTGCCGGTCGTGTGGGCGGCCAACATGGCGCTGGGCGTCAACATCCTGCTGGCGCTGATCGAGAAGACCGCGTCGATGCTCGACCCAAGCTACGACATCGAGGTGCTGGAGATGCACCACCGTCACAAGATCGACGCCCCGTCGGGCACGGCGCTGGCGCTGGGCCGCGCCGCCGCGGCCGGCCGCAAGGTCCAGCTCGAGGACGTCTGGCGCAAGAGCCGCGACGGCCACACCGGCGCCCGCCCGGCCGGCGAGATCGGCTTCGCCACCCTGCGCGGCGGCGAGGAGGTCGGCGTCCACACCGTGATGTTCGCCGCCGCCGGCGAGCGACTGGAACTCAGCCACCGCTCGTTCAGCCGCGAGACCTACGCCGCCGGAGCGGTGCGGGCGGCGCAGTGGCTGGAGGGCAGGAAGCCCGGCCTGTACGGCATGAAGGACGTGCTCGGCCTCTAGAGCCGGGAAGGCCCCTCGGCTGCGCTCGGGGTGGCGCTAGGCGTCATCCCAGCTGTGCCGGTACCGCGGCGCGCGCATCGCCGCGACCGCGGCCTTGAGCTGGTCGGCGATGCGGCGGCGCTCCACCGGCGGCAGGAAGCGGCCGATCACGGCCCGGCTGCGGCGCGACGACACGATCAGCCGCTCGTCGGCCTCGTCCCAGTGGACCTTGAGCCAGTAGGCCTCGAGCCGGATCTGCTCCTCCTCGCCCTCCGGCGAGACGCGGCGGATCACGAGGTCATGGTCGTCCAGCACCAGGGTCTCGCGGCGCCGGGCGTCGAAGTAGCTGCGCTGGAACAGGAACCACAGCAGCCAGACGTCGAGACCCATGAAGCCCATGACCGGCCAGGCACCCATCAGCAGCAGCGGCAGGCCGATCACCAGGTTGCCGGCGACGGCGGCGCCGATCACCCAGCGGAAGCCGCGCCGCGACAGGCTGCGATAGGGCTTGAGGGTGGCCGTGTAATGGATGGCCGGGCCATCGATGGCCGGGACGGGGGGCGCGGTCATGCTAGAAAGCTATATGGCCCTGATGAAACCAGCCGTCATCCCGGAATTCTTTGCACGCCTCGCGAAGGAGATGCCCGAGCCCGAGACCGAGCTGCAGTACGACAACGTCTACCAGCTGCTGGTCGCGGTGGTGCTGTCGGCCCAGGCGACCGACGCCGGGGTCAACCGCGCCACCGGCCCCCTGTTCCGGAAGGTCCGGACGCCGGCCCAGATGGTGGCGCTGGGCGAGAAGGGGCTGGTCGAGCACATCAAGACCATCGGGCTGTTCCGCAACAAGGCCAGGAACGTGATCGCGCTCAGCCAGCTGCTGATCGAGCGCCACGGCGGCGAGGTGCCGCGCGACCACGCCGCGCTGCAGGACCTGCCGGGGGTCGGCCGCAAGACCGCCAACGTGGTCATGAACGTCGCCTTCGGCGAGCCGACCATCGCGGTCGATACCCACATCTTCCGGGTCGGCAACCGCACCGGCCTGGCCCCCGGCAAGACCCCGCTGGAGGTCGAGCTGAAGCTGCTGAAGCGGGTCCCGGCCGAGTACCGCCTGCACGCCCACCACTGGCTGATCCTGCACGGCCGCTACACCTGCAAGGCGCGCAAGCCCGAGTGCCCGCGCTGCCTCGTGGCCGACCTCTGCACCTTCAAGGGCAAGACGACGGCGGCTTGAGTGCCCCCGACCGCGCCCCCTAAGCTGCCGGAACATGGCAACGCGCGCCCTGGGGGGAGATCGGGTCCATGAAAGTCGTTCGCGACCTCTTGAGGGAAGCCCCGCTGGCGTGGCTGCTGCTGGCGGTGCCGGTGGCGGCCGGGGTGCACCACGCGCTGCCGGGGTCGCCGCTCCTGGTCTTCGGGCTGGCCTGCCTGGCCCTGGTGCCACTGGCCGGGCTGCTGGGCGTCGCGACGGAGAAGCTGGCGGCGCGGGTCGGCGAGGGCATCGGCGGCTTTCTCAACGCCACTCTCGGCAACGCCGCGGAACTGATCATCGCCCTGGTCGCGTTGCGCGCCGGCATGATCGACATGGTGAAGGCGTCGCTCACCGGGTCGATCATCGGCAACCTCCTGTTCGTCCTCGGCGCTGCCTTCCTGGCCGGCGGCCTGCGCCACCCGATCCAGACCTTCGCCACCATCGGCGCACGCACGCAGGTCGGCATGATGGCGCTGGCCGCGATCGCCATCGTCGTGCCGTCCATCTTCGCCACCGTGAGCGGCGGACGATTCGTGGACCAGTCGATCACCTTCAGCATCGCCGTCTCGGCCGTGCTGCTGGTCGTCTACCTGCTGGGCCTCGTCTTCTCGCTGCGCACCCACGCGCATCTCTTCCGCAGCGACGGGGAAGGCGACGCGGAGCATGCCGCGACCTGGTCGATGGGCTTCACGGTCGCGACGATGGCGGTGGTGACATTGCTGATCGTCTGGATGAGCGAACTGCTGGTGGCGACGGTCGAGCATGCCTCGAAGGCGCTCGGTCTCTCGAACCTGTTCGTCGGCGTCGTCGTGGTCGCCATCGTCGGCAACGCCGCCGAGCACAGCACCGCCGTCCTGGTCGCCATGCGCAACCGGATGGAACTGGCCATCGGCATCGCCGTCGGCAGCAGCACCCAGATTGCCCTCTTCGTGGCGCCGCTGCTCGTGCTGCTCAGCCTCGCGATCGCGCCGGCGCCGATGAGCCTCGCGTTCAGCGGAGTCGAGGTCTTCCTGGTCCTGATGTCGACGTTCGTCGCCTCGATCCTGGTCGTCGACGGCAAGTCCACCTGGTTCACCGGCGTGCAGCTCATCGCCGTCTACGTCGTGATGGCCCTCACCGTTTTCGCCATTCCCGCATGACCGAGACCAAGATGCCCAGGACCCTTGTCCCGCTGTCGCTCGCCCTGTTCGCGCTGGGGGCCTGCATGGAGCAGCAAAGCCTCGACCGGACGCAGTCGCGGTTCGTCACCGTCGAGGGCAGACGGTTGAAGGTCGACCTGTCGGCGACTGGCGAGCCCCAGGAGTTCGACCTGCTGGTCGTGCGCGATTCGATCGTGGTCAACCCCGATCCGGAGCGCGAGCTGGAGCGTGGCAAGGAAGCGGCGAGCCGGGTGATGCGCGAGGTCTGCAACCTGCGGCGCCTGGCCCCGCAGGTGGTCGATGCCCGGCTCGACCAGTCGATCAACTACCATGTCCGGTTCCGCTGCGCCTGAAGCCGGGCGCCGGCGCGCAGCGCTGATCTCGGCGAACCCGGGGCGGGGCTGGTCCTCGTGGCGGTGGCCCCGGGAGGCCACGGGGGCGTCGGGCGCTTGATGTCGGTCAAGCCACCGGGACCCCGGACGTGCCATCAATGCCGCTAGAGCCGCGAGGGAGCCAATGACGACCAAGCGCCATGCCGACGTGCCGGCCAGCCCGGAGCCGACCTTTCTCCATGCCGACGAGCGGCGCGCCAAGGGCAAGGCGCTGCGCGACGAGGTCCCGCGCGACGCCCACGCGCACTGGAAGGCGCCCAAGGACCGCGTCGACATCGTCGAGATCCTCGAGCGCTCCAACCACGGCCGCCTCGACCACCTCGTCCCGATCCGGCACGGCCGGATGATGGAATCGGCGTTCGCGTTCTTCCGCGGCACCGCCGACATCATGGCCGCCGACCTCGCCTCGACCCCGGTGTCGGGCATCCGCGTGCAGGCCTGCGGCGACGCCCACCTCAGCAACTTCGGCGGCTTCGCCACGCCGGAGCGCCGGGTGGTCTTCGACATCAACGATTTCGACGAAACCCTGCCGGGTCCGTGGGAGTGGGACATCAAGCGCCTGGCCGCCAGCATCGTGGTCGCCGGACGGCAGATCAGGCTGGCCGAAAGCGACGCGGTCAAGGCGGCGCGCGCGGCGGCCTGCTCGTACCGCGAGCGCATGGCCGACTACGCCGAGATGCGCTCGCTCGAGATCTGGTACGACGCGATCGACGTCGACCGCTTCATGAAGGAAGTGGACTCCGAGGAGCGGCGGGAGATGATCCGGCGCCGGCTCGAGGCGACCGAGGAAAAGAACGTTCCCGAGTACCTGTTCCCCAAGCTGGCGGAACACCGGGGAACCGTGCCGCGCATCAAGGACGATCCGCCCCTGATCTTCCACCCGACCGTCGAGCAGGCGCCGGGCCTCAGGACCCACTTCGCCGACGCCATCGCCCGCTACCGCCTGTCCCTGCCCGAGCACGTGCGCGTGCTGTTCGACCGCTTCGAGTTCTGCGACCTCGCCCTCAAGGTCGTGGGCGTCGGCAGCGTCGGCCGGCTGTGCGCCGTCGCGCTGTTCATGGCCGACAGCGACGACCCGCTGTTCCTCCAGGTCAAGGAGGCGGTGCCGTCGGTGCTGGAGCCGTACGTCGGCAAGAGCGAGCACGACAACCATGGCCAGCGGGTCGTGGTCGGCCAGCGCCTGATGCAGTCGGCCAGC
This sequence comes from uncultured Reyranella sp., assembly GCA_964420105.1. Taxonomy (GTDB): domain Bacteria; phylum Pseudomonadota; class Alphaproteobacteria; order Reyranellales; family Reyranellaceae; genus Reyranella. Next base: position 96,575 of record CAYQRL010000009.1, on the reverse strand, counting down.
GACCTGTTCCTCGGCTGGACGTCGGGCGAGGACGGCCGGGCGCGCTACGTGCGGCAGCTGCGCGACATGAAGATCAGCCCGATCATCGAGAGCTTCGAGGCCAGCGACCTCAAGGCCTACGGGCGCATCTGCGCCTGGGCGCTGGCGCGCGCGCACGCCCGCTCGGGCGACCCGGCGATGATCGCCGGCTACATGGGCGGCAGCGAGGTGTTCGACGATGCCATCGCCGACTTCGCGGTCGACTACGCCGACCAGGCGCAGCGCGACTACCGCACCTTCGTCAAGGCGATCCGCCAGGGCCGCCTGAAGGCCAGGCGCCTGGAGGAGTGAGCAGGGCCGAGGCCGCGCCATGGACGAGGTGATGCGCTTCGCCGACCTCGGCATCCGCGTCAGCGTCGTCCTGTTCATGGTCGGCAACCTGCTGGCGATCGGCCTGGAGACCGACGCGCGCGCCGCCGCGGTGCCGCTGCGCGACGGCCGCTTCCTCGGCGTCGTGATGGTGGTCGATTGGCTGGTCGGGCCGGCACTGGCCTTCGGCATCGTGTGGCTGCTGCCGATGGCGCGCCCCTACGCGGTCGGGCTCCTGCTGATCTCGCTGGCCCCGGCCGCGCCGTTCCTGCCGATGATGGTGCGCCGGGCCGGCGGCGATCTCGCCTGCACCGCGGCGTTCATGCTGATCGCCGCGGTCGGCACGGTCGTCCTGATGCCGCTCGCGGTGCCGCGGATCGTTCCCGGCCTGTCGGTCGAGGCGTGGGCAGTGGCACGGCCGTTGATCGTGTTCCTGTTCCTGCCGATGGCAGCGGGGATCGCCGTGCGCACCTCGTCCGCGCCGCTGGCGGAACGCCTCCTGGTTCTCGTTCGGCCGGTTGCCTCGCTGGCGACGCTGGCCCTCCTGCTGGCGGTCGCGGTCCGGCACTTCCAGGGCTTCGTCGGCGCGGTCGGCAGCTTCGCGATCGCCGGCCAGTTGCTGTACTCGGTCGGCCTGGTCGTCGCCGGGTGGCTCTGCGGCTGGCGGCTGCCGCAACCGCAGCGCAGCGTGGTCGCCCTGGGGGCCTGCACCCGCAACCTCGGCGCGGCGCTGGCACCTCTGCTGATCGCCGACCCCGAACCGCGTACCATCGTCATGGTGGCGCTGGGCGTGCCGATCACGCTGGCGGTGACGGCGGCGGCGGCGCCGCTGATGCGTCCGCGCCCCGCCGCCTGAGGGGAAGCCATGTCCTGGCACGCACGCTACCGACTGCGCGAATTCGTGGACTCGTCGTTCTGGCTGTTCCCGGCGCTGGCGCTCCTGCTGGCCTGGCTGGTCGGCAAGGGCATCCTGTGGCTGGTCCCGGACCCGCGCTGGCCGCGCTTCGACACCGCCGAGATCGACGGCATGCGCGTGTCGATGTCGGCCTTCGCCTCGTCGATGCTGACCTTCATGGTCTACGCCGTGTCGGCGCTGCTGCTGGCCGTCCAGCTGGCCAGCGGCCAGACCTCGCCGCGCCTGATCCGGCTGACGTTCGGCCGCTGGGAGATGAAGGCGAGCGCCAGCGCCTTCGTGTTCGCCTTCGGCATCACGCTGGTGGCGCTGGCCAACACCACGGAGAGCAACCGCCACGCCGTGCTGATCGCGCTGGCGATCGCCGCCAACGTCGGCGCGATCGCCGTGTTCTTCTGGTTCGTCGAGGAAGTCGGCCTCGGGCTGCGGCCGGTCAGCGTGCTGCAGAAGGTGTTCGCCGACGGCAAGGACGCGATGGACGGCGTCTATGCCGGCCCGTTCGAGCCCGACCGCCCGGAGGAGACCGGCACCGCCGACGAGCTGCTCGGTCGCGATTTCCGCCTCGTCCGCCGCAGCGGCGGATCGGGCACGTTCCTGGCCTTCGGCACGCGCGAGCTGGTGGCGCTGGCCCGCCGCGCCGGCTGCACCATCGAGCTGATCCCGCAGGTCGGCGACTTCGTCTCGACCGACGACGTGCTGGCCCGGCTGTACCCGCCCGAGGCGGCGGTCGACGACGCGGCGATCAACGCGCTGGTCGTCCTCGGGCCGGAGCGGACCATGCGCCAGGACCCGATGTTCGCCTTCCGCATCATGGTCGACGTGGCGTCGCGGGCGCTGTCGCCCGCCGTCAACGACCCGACGACGGCGGTGCTGGCGCTCGACCAGGTCCACCGCCTGCTGCGCTACGCGGGGGCCAGGAACCTCGACAACGCGCGGGTCCGTGACGAGACGGGGGCATTGCGGCTGGCCTTCCCGACGCCCAACTGGACCGACATCGTCGAACTGGCGGTGACCGAGGTGCGCCAGTACGGCGCCTCGTCGACCCAGGTGGCCCGACGCCTGCGGGCGATGCTGGAACACCTCGTCGAGCGCCTGCCGCCCGAACGCGCGCCGGCGCTGCGCCGCGAGCTGGGACTGCTGGAGCGCACCGTCGCGCGCAGCTTCGTCGAGGACGAGGATCGCCGCCGCGCCGGGATCGGCGACCTGCAGGGACTGGGGGGCTCGTCGACCCGGTCGGACCTCTAGGCGCGCGCCGGCCGCTCCCCCGGTCGCTCCTCGCGCACGCCCAGCAGCAGCACGAAGCCCACCACCAGGAAGAACAGCACGCAGGCGACGCCCAGCCGGTTCGACTGCGTCGTCGTGGTGATGATGCCGATGGCCAGCGGCGCCATCCACGCCGTGGCGCGCCCCGAGAGCGCGAACAGGCCGAAGAACTCGCCGACCATCTCGGGCGGCGCCAGCCGGCCGATCATGGTGCGGCTGGCCGCCTGCATCGGGCCCATGCAGAAGCCGAGCAGCAGGGCGAAGGCCATGAACACCCGCTCCTGCAGCGAGCCGAACAGGCCGCGCCCGGGATCGAGGTCGGGCGCGTCGATCACGAACAGCACGCCCTTGGCGCTGATGCTGACGATGCCGAGGGTGGCGACGATCACGCCGGCGACGGCCAGCTGGACCGTGCGCTTGCTGCCCATGAGGTCGTCGAGGCGGCCGCCGAGGAAGGCGCCGGGAATCGCGAACACCGTGACGATGATGCCGAAGATGCCGATCGTGACGGTGCTCCAGCCGAAGGTCGCGGCGGCATAGACGCCGCCGAAGGCGATCACCGCGGCGAGGCCGTCGTTGTAGAGCATGAAGGCCACGAGGTAGAGCAACACGTTGCGGTAGTGGCCGAGCTTGCGCACCGTGTGGACCAGCGCCCGCCCGCCGTCGCGCGCGGCCGCGAGCAGCGGCACGCGGCGCGGCTGGCCGCCGTCCGGCGTGAACAGGAACATCGGCAGCACGAACACGACCAGCCATGCCGCCGAGGCCGGCCCGACCAGTCGCTCGACCGTGTAGGTCTGCGGGTCGAGCCCGAACAGCGGCGCGTCGGTCGCCGACAGGCCGAACATCGACGGCCGGCTGACGATCAGCACCGCGAACAGCGCCACCAGGCCGCCGCAGTAGCCCAGCCCCCAGCCGTAGCCGCTCAGCCGCCCCATGCGCTCGGGCGCCACGATCGACGGCAGCAGCGCGTTGTTGAACACGATCGACATCTCGGCGCCGACCGTCGCCAGCACCACCGCCCAGGCGATCGGCGCCACCAGGTCGGGGCGGTGCGGGTAGGCGAACCACAGCAGGCCGCAGCCGACCACGACCATCAGCTGGAACACCAGGATGTACGGCTTGCGCCGGCCGCCGGCGTCGGCCATCGCGCCGAGGAACGGGCTGAGCAGCGCGATGATGATGCCCGATGTCGACTGGGTGAACGCCCACTCGGCCTGGCCCCTGACCGGGTCGCCGACCATCACGTTGGCGAAGTACTGGCCGAAGATGAAGGTCGTGACGACGGTGAAGAACGGCTGGTTGGCCCAGTCGAACAGCGCCCAGCTGAACTGGCCGAGCCGGGATGCTTCGTGGCGGGGAGCGGTCATGCCGCCCCAGTATGCCCCAGAACCCGCCGCGGCAGGTCGGCGATCGCTTCGCGGTTGGTGGCGGAAAAGACCCTGGCCATGGCCTCGCGCCACGGCAGCCACAGTTGGGCGACGTGCTCGGCCGGGTCGAGCGTCGCCACCGTCGCGGCGGCGACCCGGAAGCCGAACACGTGCTCGGTGTTGTGGGTGACGCCGGGCGCGTAGCGGTGCCGCCACGCCGGCCAGATCGCGTAGCGGTTGACCCGCTGCCAGTCCTCCAGCGTGCCGACGGCGAGGCCGGTCTCCTCCAGCACCTCGCGCCGGGCGGTGGCGGCGAAGTCGGGGTCGTCCGGCTCGCGCGAGCCGGTCACCGACTGCCACAGCCCCTCGCCACCGGCGCGCTGCAGCAGCAGCACCTCCAGCGCCGGGGTGTGGACCACGACCAGCACCGATTCGGGGATCTTGAAGCCCATGCGCCCAGCATAGCCGGAATTGACTCCCCGGCCGCCCCGGCTATGGTCCGGCCGGCCAATTTTCCGGGGAAACGATGAGCAAGCAGCTTGAGGCCGCGATCGACGCGGCGTGGGAAAAGCGCGACGGCATCAACAGCGCCACCAGGGGCGAGGTCCGCGACGCGGTCGAGGCGGCGATCGCCGGCCTCGACGACGGTACCTACCGCACCGCCGAGAAGTTCGGCGACGAGTGGATCGTCAACCAGTGGCTGAAGAAGGCGGTGCTGCTGTCCTTCCGCCTCTACGACTCGGTGCCGATGGATGGCGGCGCGTCGTTCCCGGGCATGGGCTCGGCGCCGTGGTTCGACAAGGTGCCGCTCAAGACCACCGGCTGGGACGCCCAGCGCTTCGGCAAGGCCGGCTTCCGCGCCGTCCCGGGCTCGGTGATCCGCCGCGGCAGCTACGTCGCGCCGTCGGTCGTGGTGATGCCGTCCTTCATCAACCTCGGCGCCTACGTCGACACCGGTACCATGGTCGATACCTGGGCGACCGTCGGCTCGTGCGCCCAGATCGGCAAGAACTGCCACCTGTCGGGCGGCGTCGGCATCGGCGGCGTGCTCGAGCCGCTGCAGGCCAACCCGGTGATCATCGAGGACAACTGCTTCATCGGCGCCCGCTCCGAGGTCGTCGAGGGCGTGATCGTCGGCACCGGCGCGGTGCTGTCGATGGGCGTGTTCATCAGCGCCACCACCAAGGTGGTCGACCGCGCCACCGGCCAGATCCACGTCGGCAAGGTACCGCCCTACTCGGTGGTGGTGCCCGGCAACATCGGCGGCGGCCCCGACCGGCCGTCGACCTACTGCGCCGTGATCGTCAAGACCGTCGACGAGCGCACCCGCTCGAAGACCTCGATCAACGAGCTGCTGCGCGACTGACCGCGGGCCGCGTCGGCGCGCGCCGCGCGCCTACGCGACGTGGCGCTTGAACTCGGGGCGCTCGCGCAGGTGGGCGCCCTCCTTGGCGAGGATCTTCGCCGTGCGCTCGGGCGCGAAGCCCAGCGCCACGAACGCCGGGCCGACGTTGGCGACCTCGCGGTACTCGGCGATCAGCCCGTCGCGCAACCCCATCATCGACACGCCCTCGAAGCCGACCCGCCTTCCCTGCGCCTCGGGCAGGGTCGAGACGTAGCTGAACGTGTAGTAGGCGTAGAGCATGCGGCCGTCGCTGACCGGCCGGTGCATGTCCCAGCGGAAGTCCCTGGCGGTGCGGTAGAACCAGTCGTCGATCATGGCGGCGATGCGCTCGCGGCCGCGGAAATCGCCGTAGAACACGTCGTGGTAGACGCCGTCCTCGGCGAACAGGGCGGCGAAGGCCTTGCCGTCGCGGCGTTCGACGGCCGAGCAGAATCGCTTCAGGAGCTCTGTCACGTCCATGATTGTTCCTCCCGGTGGGGCGGCAATCATGGCTAAACTGGCGCTCCCGGCAAGGAGGCCCTGCCCATGAGTTTCTGGATCGTCATCGGTATCCTGGTCGTGGTCGCGATCTGGGCGATCGCGGTCTACAACGGCCTCGTCGCCGGGCGGAACCAGGCCCAGACCGCGTGGAGCCAGATCGACGTCCAGCTCAAGCGCCGCCACGACCTGATCCCCAACCTCGTGCAGGTGGTGAAGGACGCCATGGGCTACGAGCAGGAGACGCTGACCAGGGTGGTGCAGGCGCGCAACGCCGCCGTCGCCGCGGGCGGCAACCCGGCCGCCGCCGGCCCCGCCGAGGCGGCGCTGACGCAGGCGACGCGCGGCCTGCTCGGGCTGGTCGAGAGCTACCCCACCCTCAAGGCCAACGACAACGTCAGGCAGCTGCAGGAAGAGCTGACGGCCACCGAGAACAAGATCGCGTTCGCGCGCCAGTTCTACAACGACTCGGTCAACGCCTATAACAACCGCCGCCAGAGCTTCCCGGCGGTGCTGGCCGCCGCCTCGCTGGGCTTCGGCCCGATCGAGCTGTTCAACATGCCCGAGGCCGAGCGCGAGGTGCCGAGGGTGGCGCTGCGCTAGCGCCGCGGGTTGGCCGTGGCCGGCGTCACCGACTTCGTCGCCGCCCAGCGGGAGAACCGGCGCCACACCGTCCTGCTGCTGGTCGGGCTGACCGCGCTGGCCATCGCCGTCGGCTACGTGCTCGGCTGGACGCTCGAGGCCGAGGCGACCGACGAGGTGCCGCCGTGGAGCGGCGTCGGCGTTGTGCTGGCCGGCCTGATGGCCGCCGCCAGCCTCTGCTGGAGCGGCATCTCGCTGGCCTTCGGCGACCGCATGGTGCTGGCCATGGCGAAGGCCCACGAGGTCCGGAAGGCCGACGCGCCGCAGCTCTACAACGTGGTCGAGGAGATGGCGATCGCCGCCGGCGTGCCGATGCCGCGGGTGATGGTGGTCGAGACCGACGCGCTCAACGCCTTCGCCACCGGCACCAGCACCCGCCACGGCGCCATCGCGGTGACGCGCGGCCTGCTCGACAGCCTGAACCGCGACGAGCTGCAGGGCGTGGTCGGGCACGAGATGGCGCACCTCGCCAACCTCGACACCCGCTACGCCGTTGTGGTCGGCGTCACGGTCGGCCTGATCGCGCTGGTCTGCGACGCCATACTGCGCAGCCGCAGCGGCAGCGGCTCCTCGAGCCGCAGCAGCAGCGACAGCAAGGGCGGCGGCGCGGCGTTGCTCGGGATCGTGCTGTTCGCCGTGCTGGTGCTGGCGCCGGTCGCGGCCAAGTTCGTCCAGATGGCAGTGTCGCGCCAGCGCGAGTACCTTGCCGACGCGACGTCGGTCCAGTTCACCCGCAATCCCGAGGGCCTGGTCTCGGCGCTGCGCAAGCTGGCCGCCAGGGCCGCGCCTTTCCCCGGAGTGAGTCGTGCCACCCAGCACCTGTTCATCGTCAACCCGGTGCAGACCTTCACGCGAAAGTCCTCGGCCCTCATGGCGACGCACCCGGACATCGAGGATCGCATCCTTCGCCTGCGCAATCTGGGCGGCTAGCGTCGGCGCCGCGCTGGCGCAGGGCTTCGACCTGCAGGGCCATCGCGGCGCCCGCGGCCTCGCGCCCGAGAACACGCTGGCGGCCTTCACCACGGCCCTGGCGCTCAAGGTCGACACGCTCGAGACCGATCTCGCGGTCACCCGGGACGGCGTGGTCGTGCTGAGCCACGACCCGGCCCTCAATCCCGACCTCGCGCGGCTCGACGGCCAGTGGATCGCGCCGCCCGGTCCCGCGATCCGGTCGCTGACGCTGGCCGACCTGCAGCGCTACGACGTCGGCCGCATCGACCCGGCGTCGAAGTACGCCAAGCAGTTCCCGCAGCAGGTCGCGGCCGACGGCCAGCGCATCCCGACCCTGGCCGAGCTCTACGCCCTGGCCGGGCCCGCCGCCGCGGGCAGCGTGCGCTTCAACGTCGAGATCAAGACCGATCCCGACCGGCCCGACCTCACCCTGCCGCCCGAGCGCTTCGCCGAGATCGTGGTCGCCGCGATCCGCGGCGCCGGCATGGCCGGCCGCACGACGCTGCAGTCGTTCGACTGGCGCGGCCTGGTGGCGGCGAAGCGGCTGGCGCCCGAGATCGCCACCGCCTGCCTGTCGATCGAGAGCAGCGGCATGGACACGGTGCGCCGCGCCGGTCCCGCGCCGTCGCCGTGGCTGGGCGGGCTCGACCTCGCGGCCCACGGCGGGTCGCTGCCGCGGCTGGCCCGGGCGGCCGGCTGCGCGGTGTGGTCGCCGTTCTGGCGCAACGTCTCGGCCGAGACGGTGAAGGAGGCCCACGCCGCCGGCCTGAAAGTGGTGCCGTGGACGGTCAACGCGCCGGAGGAGATGGCCCGGCTGGTCGATCTCGGGGTCGATGGGCTGATCACCGACTACCCCGACCGCGCCAACACCGTGCTGGCAGCAAAAGGCCGACGCTGAAGCCGCTCTGCGATTGACTCCCGGCAATCGGTGTTCTGTATACAGAGCATGCGTCCCTTCCTGCCCGAACCCGATCTCAGCGAACGTATCCACGACGCCGTCCTCGACGCGATCTGCTCCGGCGAACTCAAGTCCGGCACCCGGATCACGCAGGAGGAACTGGCCCAGCAATTCGGCGTCTCCCGCCAGCCGGTGCTGCAGGCCATGATGCTGCTGCGCCGCGAGGGCTTCCTCGTCGATGCCGGCCGCAAGGGCGTCTGCGTCGCCCCGCTCGACGTCCAGCAGGCCCGCCACCTCTACGTCGTGCGCGGCGCCCTCGACGGCGCCGCCGCCCGGCTGGCCGCCACCAACTACACCCCGCACCTCGCCCAGCGCGGCCGCCAGCTGCTCGAGGTCGGCCGCCGCGCCGTCGCCAGCGGCAACATCCCGTCGGTGATCGAGGCCGACATCGACTTCCACCTGTTCGTCTACGAGGCCTCGGGCAACCCGGTGATCGGCGAGACGGCGCAGCCGCACTGGCAGCACCTGCGCCGTGTCATGGCCGCGGCGCTGGGCGCCGAGGACCTGCGCGTCAGCGTCTGGGACGAACACGAGGGCATCCTGCGCGCGCTCGAGGCCGGCCAGGCCGCCGAGGCCGAGGCGCTGGCGCGCGGCCACACCGAGCAGATGTCCGACATCCTGACCGGCCGGCTGAAGGCCGTGATCTCGCGCGCGGCGTGACGCCGCCTTATCGACGACCAGCAAACGAACGAACGAAGACACCCGGAGCAACGCCATGAAGCTGACACCGCAACAGCTCGCCGAGTTCGACGAGCAGGGCTACCTGTTCTTCCCGGACTACTTCTCGGCCGAGGAGACGCGGCTGCTCAAGACCTCGGTGCCCGAGGTCTTCGCCCAGCGCCGTCCCGAGAACGTACGCGAGCGCACCGGCGACGTCGTGCGCACCGCCTTCGCCGTGCACACCTACCACCCGGTGTTCGAGGCGCTGGTCCATCACCCGCGCTTCGTCGAACCGGCCGAGCAGATGCTGCGCGACAAGACCTACATCCACCAGTTCAAGATCAACGGCAAGGCGGCGTTCGACGGCGACGTCTGGCAGTGGCACCAGGACTACGGCACCTGGAAGGCCGACGACGACATGCCCGAGGCCCGCGCCATGAACCTCGCCGTGTTCATCGACGAAGTGAACGAGTTCAACGGCCCGCTGTGGTTCATCCCGAAGAGCCACAAGAAGGGAGCGATCGAGGCCAAGCACGACCTCACCACGACCTCCTACCCGCTGTGGACGATCGACAACGACACCATCGCCAAGCTGGTCGGGCAGGGCGGCATCGTCTGCCCGAAGGGCGGTCCCGGCTCGGCGATCTTCTTCCACGGCACGCTGGTGCACGGCAGCCCGCCCAACATGTCGCCGTGGGACCGCCAGATCATCTACGTCACCTACAACGCCGTCTCGAACGCCATCCGGCGCTTCAAGCGGCCGGAATACATCGCCCACCGCGACTTCACGCCGATCGACGCGTGGGACGAGGACTGCGTGGTGCGCGCCGCCCGGCAGAAGGCCGCGGCGGAGTAGGCAAAGACACCGGAACCGGGAGAGAAACCATGAGCCTCCATCGCATGCTGCTGGCGCGCGCCGCCGAGAACAGGCCGCTGCGCATCGGCGTGATCGGCGCCGGCAAGTTCGGCGCCATGTACCTGTCCCAGGTCCCGACCACGCCGGGCATCCACCTGCTCGGCATCGCCGACCTATCGCCGCCGCGCGCGAGAGAGAACCTGGCCCGGCTCGGCTGGTCGCCCGACGTCACCGCGGCGGCCTCGTTCGCCGAGGCGCGCAGGCACGGCAACACCTTCCTGACCGACGACTGGCGCGCGCTGGTCAGCCACCCCGAGATCGACATCATCGTCGAATCGACCGGTGACCCGATCGCCGCGGTCGAGCACGCGCTCGAGGCCTTCCGCAACGGCAAGAGCGTGGTCATGGTCACGGTCGAGGCCGACGCCTTCTGCGGCCCTCTGCTGGCCCGCCGCGCCGCCGAGGCCGGCGTGATCTACAGCCTCGCCTACGGCGACCAGCCGGCGCTGATCTGCGAGCTGGTCGACTGGGCACGCACCTCGGGCTTCACCGTGACCGCCGCCGGCCGCGGTCACAAGTGGCTGCCGCACTTCGCGCAGTCGACGCCCGAGACGGTGTGGAACTACTGGGGCCTCAACGAGGAGCAGGCCAGGCGCGGCGGCCTCAACCCGAAGATGTTCAACTCGTTCCTCGACGGCTCGAAGCCGGCGATCGAGAGCACCGCGGTCGCCAACGCCACCGGTCTCACGCCGGCGCCGGACGGACTCGCCTTCCCGCCCTGCTCGGTCGAGGACCTGCCGTTCGTGATGCGCCCGGTCTCCGAGGGTGGCCAGCTCCACCACAAGGGCCAGGTCGAGGTCGCGAGCTCGCTGGAGCGCGACGGCCGCGCCATTCCCTACGAGATCCGCAAGGGCGTGTGGGTCGTGTTCGAGGCCTCGACCGAGTACCAGAAGAACTGCTTCGAGGAGTACATGCTGCAGACCGACCCGTCGGGCCGGTACTCGGTGATGTACAAGCGCTGGCACCTGATCGGGCTGGAGGTCGGCATGTCGGTCGCCTCGATCGGCCTGCGCCGGGAACCGACCGGCTGCGCCATCGGCTTCCACGCCGACGTCATCGCCACCGCCAAGCGCGACCTCAAGCCCGGCGAGATGCTCGACGGCGAGGGCGGCTACACCGTCTACGGCAAGCTGTTCCCGGCCGGGAAGTCGACGGCGCTGGGCAGCCTGCCGCTCGGGCTGGCGCACAACGTCAAGCTGCTGAAGCCGATCAAGGCCGGCCAGTCGCTGACCTATGCCGACGTGGCGATGGACGAGAGCCTGACCGCGGTGAAGATCCGCCGCGAGATGGAAGCCGCCTTCGCCCCGGCGGCGAAGATCGCGGCGCAATAGCAGGCGTCGTCCCGACCGGACCCGGGCGCCGCGCGGCGGAGTGGAGGGACCTCTACTCCGCGGCGTCGGCCGCGTCGCGTTCCTTTTCCTTCCGCGCCTTCAGCAGCTTGCGCAGGATCATGTTCCGCTTGAGCGCGGAGATGTGGTCGATGAACAGGATGCCGTCGAGGTGGTCGATCTCGTGCTGCACGCAGGTCGCCAGCAGGCCCTCGCAGGCCAGTTCCTGGCGCTGGCCGTCGCGGTCGAGGTAGCGCACCGTGACGCGGGCCGGGCGGACCACGTCGGAGTAGTGCTCGGGCACCGACAGGCAGCCTTCCTCGTAGGTCGCGTCCTCGTCCGAGGCCTCGACGATCTCGGGATTGGCCATGAACAGCGGCCCGGTCTTGGTGTCCTCGCGGTCGATGTCGAGCACGATCACCCGCTTCAGCACGCCGACCTGCGGCGCCGCCAGGCCGATGCCGGGCGCGTCGTACATGGTCTCCAGCATGTCGTCCATCAGCCGGCGCGTGTCGTCGTCGACCGACGCCACGGCGACGGACTTCTTCTTGAGGCGCGGATCGGGCGCCGTGAGGATGGGCAACAGGGCCATCGCGGCTAGATATGCGCCGAATTGAGGCGTTTCAAGCCCGGTTCCGGCGCACCATGGTGCCGATGCCGCTCTCGGTGAAGACCTCGAGCAGCAGGCAGTGCGGCAGCCGCCCGTCCATGATCACCGCGGCCTCGACGCCCGAGTTCACGGCATCGATGCAGTTCTCGACCTTCGGGATCATGCCGCCCGAGATCGTGCCGTCGGCGATCAGGGCGCGCGCCTGGTCGATCGTCATCTCCGGGATCAGCTGGCCGTTCTTGTCGAGCACGCCCGGGACGTCGGTCAGGAACAGCAGGCGCTTCGCCTTCATCGCGCCGGCGATCGCGCCGGCCGAGGTGTCGGCGTTGATGTTGTAGGTCAGCTCGTCGTCGACGCCGAAGCCGATCGGGGCCACCACCGGGATGACGTCGGCGCGGCGCAGCTGCTCCAGCACCATGACGTTGATCTTGGCCGGCTCGCCGACCTGCTTGAGGTCGACCTTCAGCAGCTCGCCGGTCTTGGGGTCGCGTATCTGGGTGACCTTGCGCGCCAGGATCAGGTTGCCGTCCTTGCCGCAGATGCCGACGGCGATGCCGCCGCACTCGTTGATGTCGGCGACGATCGCCTTGTTGATCGAGCCGGCCAGCACCATCTCGACGATCTCCATCGTCGCCGCGTCGGTGACGCGCAGGCCGTTGACGAAGCTGCTCTTGATGCCGACGCGCTCCAGCATCTTGTTGATCTGCGGGCCGCCGCCGTGGACCACCACCGGGTTCATGCCGACCTGCTTCATCAGCACGATGTCGCGCGCGACCAGGTCGCCCAGCTTGGGGTCGGTCATGGCATGGCCGCCGTACTTGACCACGAAGGTCGCGTCGTTGTGGCGGCGCATGTAGGGCAGCGCCTTCGAGATGGTCTCCGCCATGCGGATGAGCCGCTTCTGCTCCTTGTCTGTCTGGACCGGCTCGGCCATCTCAGCGCGTCCCCACGTTGGCAAAAGCCCTCTCCGGGCGGGAGAGGGCCAAGCGCCATTCTATATCAGGCGCGCCGCGGATAGAAGAAGCCGGCGGACCGCGGCAGGATGTCCGGATGATCGATGGCGAAACCCTCGCGCGCGACGGCTTCTGCGTCGTCCCGGGCCTGCTCGATGCGGCCGCCTGCCGCGACCTCGCGGCGCTGTGGCGGGCGCCGGAGCGCTTCCGCAGCCACGTCGTGATGCAGCGGCACGGCTATGGCCAGGGCGACTACCGCTACTTCGCCTACCCGCTGCCCGAGCCGGTGGAGACGCTGCGCCAGGCGCTGTACCCGCCCCTGGCCGCGGTCGCCGACCGCTGGAACGAGGCGCTGGGACTGGCCGAGCGCTACCCGGCGGCGCTGTCCGACTGGCTGGCGCATTGCCATGCGAACGGCCAGCCGCGCCCGACGCCCCTGATGCTGCGCTACACCGCCGGCGGCTACAACTGCCTGCACCGCGATCTCTACGGGCCGCTGGTGTTCCCGCTGCAGGTCGCGGTGCTGCTGAGCGAGCCGGGGCGCGACTTCGAGGGCGGCGAGTTCATGCTGGTCGAGCAGCGGCCGCGCAAGCAGTCGCGGGGCGAAGTCGTGCCGCTGCGCCGGGGCGACGCCGTCGCCTTCGCGGTCAACCAGCGGCCGGCCCGGGGCAGCCGCGGCGTCCACCGCGCGGCGATGCGGCACGGCGTGGCGACGATCCGGCGAGGCGAACGCTTCACCCTCGGCCTGATCTTCCACGACGCCGCCTGAGCGGCGGCACCCGGCGGCGGCGGCTAGCCGACCGGCTCGCGGGTGGTGTAGTCGCGCTGGCGCTCGCCCACGATCACCGTGCCGTGGCGGTCGGGGTCGGCCCAGGTCGTGGCGGCGGGCGCCGCCGCCGGGCGCGGGGGCGCCGCCAGCTGGCGGGCGATCCACGCCCGCGCCTCGTGCAGGGTGCGGAACAGCTCGACCGGACCCTCCGCCGCGGTGTGCTCGGCGAAGCGCTTGGCGAACGGCGAGTCGCGGGTGCCGACGACGAAGGCCACCGGCCCGCGCGGGTCGTTGTCAGCGCCGCGCAGCAGGGTCGCCAGGCCGGCGACGTCGTCCGGGCTGAACTCGAAGGCGGCGGTGGCGATCTCGACGATCTTGGCGAACCGCCGGACCTTGGCGTCGGCCAGCTTCTGGGCACTGCCGCGCACCTCGGACCCGTTGACGGTGCCGCGCGCCACGATGGTGACGAGGCGATGCAGGGGCGAGATCTCGAGGTAGATCGGCACGGTTTGCCCTCCGGGGGACGCTCAGATTATCGCATGGCAGCGCGCGCCTGCGGCAACACGAAGGCGCATAGCTCATGCTCCCGGGCGCCATCCTCTTGCCTTGTTCCTGCAGCATTTCCCCCGGCATCGACCGGGCGACAGGCGCGCGCCGGGGGCGGGACCAATCGCCCATGGTGCCGCCGCCCGCCGGCCCCTATCCTGCGGCACCGGGGAAAAAGAGAGTGCGATGAAGAAGACCGTCCTGTCGTTGTGCCTGCTGGCCCTGCCGTCGCTGGCGCTGGCCCAGACCCCGCCGTCGCCGCCGCCGCTGCCCCAGTGGTTCGTCGAGATCGACGTCAACAAGAAGGGCGAGGTCACGCGCGCCGACTTCCTCAAGTACCGTCTCAAGTCGTTCGAGGAACTCGACGCCAACAAGGACAGCAAGCTCTCGATCGACGAGTTCCTGAAGCTCGCCGACGCCCCCTACGCGGCCGACCAGCCGGGCGGCCCCAATGCCGAGGAGCGGCGCAAGTTGCTGCGCCAGGCGTTCACGAGCCTCGACACCAATGGCACCGGCTTCATCGAGCGCAGCGAGGCCGAGGCGCCGATCCAGGCCGAGTTCAACCAGCTCGACGCCGACCGCGACAACAAGATCAGCGAGCCGGAGATCCGCCTGGTGATGCAGCGCATGCAGCAGCGCCAGGACGCCGAGCGCATGCGCGCCGAGGCCGAGAAGCGCAAGGGCATGGTGACGCTGAACGACCTGATCGACATGCAGATGCGCGACGCCGACAAGCTCGACAAGAACGGCGACGGCCGCATCTCCCAGCAGGAGTACCTGGTGATGGCCGGGCCGGCCGACGGTCCGCAGGCCAAGGACATGCTGCCGTTCGAGATCCGCAAGCAGCTGGTGCTGCGCAAGTTCCAGGCGGTCGATCGCAACAAGGACGGCGTCATCGACCGCCCCGAGCTGACCGCCTACACGGTCAAGGAGTTCTTCGACACCGACACCAACAAGGATCGCCTGCTCGATCCCGAGGAGGTGAAGAAGTTCCAGGAGGCCGAGCAGGCGCAGGCCCAGGAGCTGGTGAAGAAGCTGGCCCCGGCCGCCACCGCCGCGCCGCCGGCGCGCCCGGCCAACCCGCCGGCGCAGCGCGCCCCGGCGCCCGCCGGTCCGCCGACCGGCCTGCCGCAGGGCACGCGCTGAACGGGAACCTGCCGGCGACCGCCTAGGCGGTCGCCACCGCCTTCAGTTCCGCCCGCAACTCGGGAATGCCGAAGCCGGTCTCGCTGCTGGTCGCGACAACCACCGGGTGGGCCGCGCCGTGCTTGCGCGCCACCGCCTCGGCGGCGGCGATCGCCGCCGGGATGTCCCGCGGCTTCAGCTGGTCGGCCTTGGTCAGCACGATCTGGTAGGACACCGCGGCGCTGTCGAGGTTCCTCATGGTCTCGCGGTCGGTGTCCTTGACGCCGTGCCGCGAGTCGATCAGCAGGCAGACCCGCTTCAGCGTCGGGCGACCGCGCAGGTAGGCCGAGGCGAGGTCCTGCCACGCCTCCTTCATCGAGCGCGACACCTTGGCGAAGCCGTAGCCCGGCAGGTCGACCAGGAAGACCTGGCCGGCGAGGTCGAAGAAGTTGATCTGGCGGGTGTGGCCGGGCTTCGACGAGGTCCGGGCCAGCGTGCGCCGGCCGGTCAGCGCGTTGACCAGGCTCGACTTGCCGACATTGGAGCGGCCGGCGAAGGCGACCTCGGGCAGCGAGATGCCGGGCATCGACTCGAAGGTCGCCGCGCCGGCCACGAACTCGCACGGGCCGGCGAACAGCTTGCGCCCGGCCTCGAGCTCGGCCGGCGACAGCCCCTCCGGCGCGTCCGACGCCATCAGCGCTTCTTCTTGCCGCCGTTGCCCTGGCCGCTACCGCCCTTCTTGCCGGCACCGTCGGTCGGCGCCGCGACCGCGACCGCGGCGGTCTTGCCGGTGAGGCCGCCGTGCTGGCGCATGATGGTCCATTGCTGGGCGATCGACAGGATGTTGCTCCACGCCCAGTAGATCACCAGGCCGGCGGCGAACGGCGCCAGCATGAAGGTGAACATGATCGGCAGGAACTGGAACACGCGCGCCTGCACCGGGTCGGTCGGCTGCGGGTTCAGCTTCTGCTGCAGGTACATCGTCACGCCCATGATGAGCGGCCAGATGCCGATGTTGAAGAAGTGCAGGAACTCGGGCACCTGCCAGTTGAACAGGCCGAAGCCGGTCAGGATGGTGAGCGGGTCGGGCGCGCTGAGGTCCTTGATCCAGCCGTAGAACGGCGCGTGGCGCATCTCGATCGTGGTGTAGAGCACCTTGTAGAGCGCGAAGAACACCGGGATCTGCACCAGGATCGGCAGGCAGCCCGCCGCCGGGTTCACCTTCTCGCGGCGATAGAGCTGCATCATCTCCTGGTTCAGCCGCTGGCGGTCCTCGCCGAACCGCTCCTTCAGCTTCTCCATCTCGGGCTGCAGCGCCTTCATCTTGCTCATCGCCTTGTAGGACTTGTTGGCGAGCGGGAAGAACAGCGCCTTGACGATGACCGTCAGCACCAGGATCGCGAGGCCGAAGTTGCCGAGGTGGAGGTAGAGCCAGTCGAGCACCCAGAACAGCGGCCGGGTGAAGAACGAGAACCAGCCCCAGTCGATCGTCAGGTCGAACTTCTCGATGCTGTAGCGGCTCTCGTAGTCGGAGATCAGGCGCACGATCTTGGCGCCGGCGAACAGCATCGACTGCGAAGACTCGGTGGCGCCCGGCGCGACCACCTTCTGCGGCATCACGAAGTCGATCTGGTACTTCTGGTCGGGGGCGTTGCCGGTCCGCTGCAGCGTGACGTCGACCTTCTGCTTCTGGTCGGGGACCAGGGTCGCCATCCAGTACTTGTCGGTGATGCCGACCCAGCCGCCGGTGGTCGAGAAGTTCTGCTTCGGCTTGTCCTTGAAGTCCGAGTAGCTGAATTCCTTCAGGCTGCCGTTGAAGACGCCGTACGGACCCTCGTGCAGGATGTAGGTGCCGTCGGTCGACTTGGGCTCGCCGTAGCGCACCGCGAGGCTCCACGGGTACAGCGTCACCGGCTTGTCCGACTTGTTCTCGACGCTCTGCTTCACCGTGAACATGAAGAAGTCGTCGAGCGCGATGTCGAGCGCGAACACCAGGCCCTGGCCGTTGTCCCAGGTGAGCCGCACCGGCTTGCCCGGCGCCACGGTCGGCGCGCTGGCGGTCCACAGCGTCTCGGGGCCCGGCACCTTGACCGTCGGGTCGGCGGCCGACCAGCCGAACTCGGCGTAGTAGGGATGGGCGCTGCCGACCGGCGACAGCACCGGCACCGGCGGGCTGTTGGGGTCGACGGTCTCGCGGTACTTCACCAGCCGCACGTCGTCGATGCGCGCGCCCTTGAGCGTGATCGAGCCGAGCAGTTCCGGCGTGTCGAAGGTGACGCGCGGGGTCAGCGCCAGCGCCTCGCCGCGGCTCACCACCTGGGTGGGCTGCGCGGCCGGCGCGCCCGGCTGCACCGCGCCCTGGCCCGCACCGCCCGGTGCCGGCGTCGTCGACCCGGGAGCGGTACCGGCCTGCTGTTGCTGGGCCGGCGGCGTGACCGGCGGCTTGGCCGGCGGGAAGGCGGCTTGCCAGCCCACGATGATCAGCACCGAGAGCACGATGGCGATGACGAAGTTCTTCTGGTCCATGTCGATCAGGCTTCAGGTGCGCTCGGCGGGTTGACAGGAAAGGCGGCTGGGCGGAACCGGGTCGTAGCCGGCGCCGCCCCACGGGCCGCAGCGGCACAGGCGATGGGCGGCCAGCCAGCTGCCGCGCAGCGCGCCGTGACGCGCCACCGCCTCGGCCGCGTAGGCCGAGCACGACGGCTCGTAGCGGCAGGCGCCGACGAAGAAATAGGCCAGCGTGAGCTGATAGAATCGTATCGCTACGCGCAGGGCCCCGGACGCGAGGCGGGAAAGCATGCGGCCCGGAAACTGGCGATTTGCCGGCGACAGCGCAAGCCGTGCGTTGCTGGTCATGGCGTCGCTGCGGGGGGCGTCGCCGCGAGGGGCGCCGGCGCGGCGAGGGCCTTGAGCCGCTTCAGGGCATCGACCAGTTCGCCCTGCATGGCCGCGAAATCGCGGACGATCGCGCCCTGGCGACCGACCAGCACGTAGTCGAGGTCGGGGCGGGCCCGGGCCGGGATGACGGCACGGGCGATCTCGCGCAGGCGACGGCGGACGCGGTTGCGGACCACGGCGTTACCGACCTTGCGGCTGACCGTGAAGCCGACGCGCACCAGCGGCCGATCGAGGTCGGCCGGGGCAGGGGCGATCTGGAGGACGAAGCCGGGCATGGCGCAGCGGCGCCCGGCCTGGACGCGCAGGAAGTCGCGGCGGTTCGGCAGTCGCCCGAGGCGTGCCGAGGCCAAGGGACTGGAGCCGACTTAGGCCGACAGACGCTTGCGGCCCGAGGCGCGGCGGTTGGCGATGACCTTGCGGCCGCCGACCGTTGCCATGCGGGACCGGAAGCCGTGACGGCGCTTGCGAACCAGCTTGCTCGGCTGATAGGTGCGTTTCATCACGCAACTCCTTCAAAGACAAGCCCCCGCGCAGTCAGGGCGGGGGCGAAAACTGAGGCCGAGGGTAATAAGCGGGCCGGGAGCCGGAGTCAACGGTTGCCCACAGGGCTCCGGACGTGGACCCGCTCGCGCGCATTTGCCTTGAGGGCCGGACCCGACCGGCCAATATCGAAGGCCCGGCCACCCGAAAGGCGACATGTCCTCTCCCGCGTGGCGCCGGTTCCTGCCCGCTGCCGTCCTGCTGGCAGGCCTGGCGCTGTTCCTGATGCTCGGCCCCGACCGCGCCCTCTCGTTCGAGATGCTAGCCCGGCACCATGCCGCGCTGGTCGCCTGGGTCGGCGACCACCGCGCCGCGGCGGTGGTCCTGTTCGTCGCGATCTACGCCTTGGCGGTCGCCTTCTCGCTGCCGGTGGCGATCGTGGTGACGCCGCTGGGCGGCTTCCTGTTCGGCACCTGGCTGGGCGCCCTGCTGTCGGTGATCGGTGCGACCGCGGGCTCGGTGGCGGTGTTCCTGGCCGCGCGCAGCGCGCTCGGCGACCTGCTGCAACGCCGGGCGGCGCCGTGGCTGCACCGCTTCGAGGACGGCTTCCGGCGCGACGCCGTCAGCTACCTGCTGTTCCTGCGCCTCGTCCCGGTCTTCCCGTTCTGGCTGGTCAACATCGTGCCGGCGCTGCTCGGCATGCGGCTGGGGCCCTACACCCTCGCCACCCTGGTCGGCATCGTGCCGGCGGCACTGGTCTATGCCGGCGCCGGCGCCGGCTTCGGGGCGGTGTTCGACCGCGGCGAGACGCCCGACCTCGGGCTGCTGCTGCAATGGCAGGTCCTGCTGCCGCTGCTCGGGCTCGGCCTGCTGTCGCTGCTGCCGGTGCTGGTCGGCCGCTGGCGTGGCGGCGGTCGGCCGTCGTGAGCGATCTCCTCGTCCCCGACGTCTGCATCGTCGGTGCCGGCGCCGCCGGCCTGGTCGTCGCCGCGGCGGCGGCCCAGCTCGGTCTCGACGTCGTGCTGGTCGAGCGCGGCGCGATGGGCGGCGACTGCCTGAACCACGGCTGCGTGCCGTCCAAGGCGCTGATCGCCGCCGCGCGGATGGCGCAGGCCCAGCGCGACGGCGGACCATTCGGCATCGCCGCGGTCGAGCCGCGCATCGACTTCGCGCGGGTCATGGACCATGTCGCCGAGACCATCGCGGCGATCGCGCCGCACGACTCGGTCGAGCGTTTCGAGCGGCTGGGCGTGCGCGTGATCCGCGCCGAGGCGCGCTTCGTCGGCCGCACCGAGCTGCTGGCCGGGCCGCACCGCATCCGCTGCCGCCGCATCGTGCTGGCCACCGGCTCGCGCCCGGCGGTGCCGGCGATCCCCGGCCTCGCCGACGCGCCGTACCTGACCAACGAGACGCTGTTCGCCAACCGCGTCCTGCCCGACCACCTGGTGGTGATCGGTGGTGGCCCGGTCGGGCTGGAGATGGCGCAGGCCCATCGCCGCCTCGGCGCGCGCGTCACCGTGCTGGAGGCGGGGCAGGTCCTGGCGCGCGACGACCGCGAGCTGGTCGAGCTCGTCACCCGCCGGCTGGCGCGCGACGGCGTCGCGCTGCGCGAGGGCGCGCGCATCGCCCGGGTCGAGCGTGCCGGCCCGGGCATCGCGGTGATCCTCGCGGACGGCGAGCGGATCGCGGCCTCGCACCTGCTGGTCGCGACCGGTCGCGTGCCGACGGTCGACGGGCTGGCGCTCGAGGCCGCGGGCATCGCCCACACCGACCGCGGCATCACCGTCGACGACCGGCTGCGCACCTCCAACCGCAACGTCTGGGCGATCGGCGACGTCAACGGCCGCTTCGCCTTCACCCACATGGCCGGGCACGAGGCCTCGCTGTTCGTGCGCGGCGCGCTGTTCCGGCTGCCGGCGCGGCTGGTTCCCGACCACGTGCCGTGGTGCACCTACACCGACCCCGAGCTGGCGCAGGTCGGCCTCGGCGAGGCGGCGGCGCGGGCCCGCCACGGCGACGGCGTGCGCGTGCTGCGCGGCGCGCTGGCCGACAACGATCGCGCCCGCGCGCAGCGGCTCGACGAGGGGCTGGTCAAGGTCGTCACCGGGCGGCGCGGCCGCGTGCTCGGCGCAATGATCGCCGCGCCGGACGCCGGCGAGCTGATCCAGCCCTGGTGCCTCGCGGTGCAGCGCGGCCTCAAGCTCTCGGCGCTGGCCGGTTTCGTGCCGCCCTACCCGACGCTGGGCGAGACCAGCAAGCGCGTCGCCGGCAGCTTCTACGCCGACGCCGTGTTCGGCCCGCGCGCGCGCGGCCTGGTGCGGCTGCTCGCCCGCCTGCCGATCTGGTGAGCGCGCGGGCGGCGTGGCATCATCGCCGCCGCGTTGAAGGAGAATACCCGATGAGGATTGCGCTCGGCCTGGTCGCGGCCGCGATCGCGCTGTCGCCGCTCGCGGCGACCGCCCAGCAGGCGCCGCCGGCGGCCCCCGCCGCGGCGCCCAACCTCGGCCTCAAGGTCGAGATCGAGCCGGCCGCCCGCGCGATCGTCAAGGCGATGGCCGACAGGCTGGCTGCCGCGAAGTCGATGAGCTTCACCGCCGTCACCACCTACGAGAGCCCCGACCGCACCGGCCTGCCGCTGCTCTACCTGTCGTCGTCCGAGGTGACGATGCAGCGGCCCGACCGGCTCAAGGTGATCACGCCGGGCGACGGGCCGCGCACCGAGTTCTACTACGACGGCAAGACGGTGCAGGCCTACGACCCGGCGGCGAAGCTGGTCGCCGTGGCCAGCGCGCCGGACACCACCGACGCCATGCTGCGCGCCGCCTTCCGGCACGCCGCCATCTACTTTCCCTTCACCGACCTGATCGTCAGCGACCCGCTGGCCGCGATCAGCGAGAAGCTGAAGATCGCCTTCGTGGTCGGCCAGTCGGCGATCGTCGGCCTCGTGCCGACCGACATCATCGTGCTGGTGACCGAGCTCGCCCACGTCCAGCTGTGGGTCGGCCGCGACGACAAGCTGCCGCGCATGATGACGGCGATCTTCCCCGAGGACCCGGCCAAGCTGCGCCATACGGTCGTGCTGTCGAACTGGAAGCTCGACCCGCCGCTGGCGGCCGACGCCTTCACGTTCACGCCGCCGGCCGGCACCAACCGCATTCCGTTTGCCCCGCCGGGCGCCAGCGCGCCGGCCGCCAAGTGAAGGAGAGCCCGATGAAGAAGACCCTGCTCGTCCTCGGCGCGCTGGCGATGGCCGCGCCCGTGCCGGCGCTGGCCTACTTCCATGCCGGCGGCTGGAGCGGCGACCGCTCGTCGTGGTCGGCGCACTCGTGGCGCGGCGGCAGCGCGAGCGGCGGCGACGGCTCGTGGAGCGCCACCGGCTACCGCGGCGGCACCGCCAGCGGCGGCGGCGGATCGTGGAACGCGACCGGCTACCGCGGCGGCACCGCGAGCGGCGGCGGCGGCAGCTGGTCGGCGACCGGCGCCGACGGCGGCCACTACTACGGCGGGCCAGACTACTACCACGGCGGCTACTACGGCGCGTACAACGCCCCGACCGTGGTCAACCACTACGGCGCGACCTGCTGGAACTGCGGCGGCTGGAACACCGGCGGCGCCGCGGCGGCCGGCCTGGTCGCCGGCGCCGCGGTCGGCGCGGTGGCGGCGGGCGCGGCCAGCAGCAACGCCTACAATGCCGGCGTCGCGGCCGGCCAGGCCCAGGCCGCGGCCAACCCGCCAGGCACGATCTACGGCGTGCTGCCGTCGGGCTGCAACTACCAGCCGGTCAACGGCCAGCCCTACTACGCCTGCTCGACCGGCGCCTGGATGCAGCCGGCCTACGGCGCCAACGGCGTCTACTACCGCGTCGTCCCCGCGCCCTAGGAGGGCGCCGCCGGCTCGGCTAACATCGGTGCGATGGCCGCCGACGTCACCCTCCAGGCCCAGGCCGCGCCGGCCGCCCGTCGGCGGCGGTGGTCGTTCGGCCTGTCGTGGCGAATCCTCGGCCTGGTCGTGGTGGCGTTGATGACCGCCGAGGTCGCGGTCTTCCTGCCGTCGATCGCGCGCTTCCGCTACGTCTACCTCAACCAGCTGATCGAGAGCGGCACGCTGGCGGCGCTGGCGCTCGACGCCACGCCCGACAACATGGTCACCGACGAGGTCAAGCGCACGCTGCTCGATCACGCCCGGGTCGATGCCGTCGTGCTGGTCGAGCCCGACAAGCCCAAGCGCGCGCTGCTGAACATCGAGCCGACGCCCGCGATGCCGGCCTTCAACCTCGCGGAGGAAGGCGCGCTGATGCTGATCTGGGACGCGCTCCGGGCGATGGCCAACGACGGCGCGCTCTACATCCGAGTCGGCGGGCCGTCGCTGCGCCTGCCCAAGGCGATGATCTGGATCGTCGTCGACGAGTTGCCGATGCGCATCGCCATGTACCAGTACGCCGGCCGCGTGCTGGTGCTGTCGATCATCATCGCGCTGTTCACAGCGTCGCTGCTCTACCTCGCGCTGCGCTGGCTGGTGGTGCTGCCGCTGCAGGGCCTGTCGGCCGACATGGTGGCGTTCCGGCGCGCGCCCGAGGGACCGGCGATCGACGCGCCGCCCAGCCGGCGCCGCGACGAGATCGGCGTCGTCGACCGCGAGTTCCGCAACCTGCAGCGCGAGCTGCGCGCCTCGCTGCGCCAGAAGTCGCGGCTGGCCGAGATCGGCGCGGCGACCAACAAGATCAACCACGACCTGCGCAACATGCTGTCGACGGCGCGGCTGCTGTCCGACCGGCTGGCGCGCAGCCAGGACGAGCGCACGCGCGCGCTGGCGCCGACCATCCTCAACACCATCGACCGCGCCGCGCGGCTGGCCAGCGACGCCATCGAGTACGTGCGCGACAAGCCGACGCCGCGGCTGGCCGAGCTCGATCTCGCCGACCTCGTCGACGAGGTCGGCGTGGCGCTGCAGGAGCAGGGCGAGGACAACGATCCCAACCTGCTGCGCACCTGGACCAACGAGATCGCGCCCGGCGAGCCGCTGCGCGGCGACCGCGACCTGCTCTACCGCGTGTTCGTCAACCTCGGCCGCAACGCCTACGAGGCCGGCGCGTCGACGGTGACGGTGCGGGCCGCCCGCCACGACCGCGGCGTGTCGATCGAGGTCGCCGACAACGGGCCCGGCGTGCCGCCCGAGATGGCCGACGACATCTTCCGGCCGTTCGTCGGCGGCCGCCGCGCCGGCAATGCCGGCCTCGGCCTCGCGATCGCGCACGAGCTGGTGGCGGTGCACGGCGGCGAGATCGCGCTGGCCGCGACCGGGCCGCAGGGCACGACCTTCCGCATCGACCTGCCGGCCTAGGGGTTTCCCGGGGGAGGGTGCCGGGCCGGCTCAGGCCGGCGTCCGCAGCCTCGACATGAATTCCCGGATGCGCTTGGCGTTGACGCCGAGATCGCTCTGGCCGTCGCGGCTCTTGGAGCGGATGTCGACCCGGCTGCCGCTGCCGTCGGCGCGGACGCGGACCACGATGTCGTCGCGGAAGCCGAACCACTCGGTGGTCGCCACCGCCTCGAGCCGGCCCTCGGCCGGCACCCGCGCGACCACGTCCCATCCCATCGCCGCCGCCACCGCCTCGACCCGCCTGAAGGCCTCGGCCGGCGGCATCGCCAGCACCACCGGCCCGATGTCGGGGTAGGCGTCGCGCTGCAGCACCGGGGCGTGGCCGCCCGGCCAGGCCGGCGGGTTGGTGGCGCCGCGGCGCAGCGGCAGGGTCGCGACCAGCGCCGGCGGGTTGGCGGTGTCGGTCGAGATGTCGTTCAGCTCCGGCGACTGCTGGGCGCGCACGAACATCGTCACCGGCATCCATGCCGCGGCGACCCCGATCGCCACCGCCAGCACGGCGGCGACGAAGCCGCGGCGGCGGTCGCCCGGCCGGGTCGGCAGGATGGTGGCGACGCCCAGCGCGGCGCCGGCCAGCGCGACGTAGAGGCCGTAGCGGAACAGGGCGAAGGTGCCCTCGAACGGCAGGCCGGCAAAACGGTGCAGCGGCCCGGCGGCGGCAACGATCAGCGCAGCGACGCAGGCCATGATGAAAGCCATGCGCGCGAGGCGATGGCTGACGGGGTTTCCCGAGCGGGCGAACATGGCGTCGGCTCGCATCGTAATCTCGAATGACCTCGGACGCACGTTCGGCTCGACAGGCTGGAGTTCATTCTTTATGCGGCCCGGATGACCACGCGGATCGACGCCAGCCAGCGGCGCGCCATGGCGGCGGGCTTCGGCGCCATCGCGCTGTGGGGCTCCCTGGCCGCCCTCTCGGTCTCGGCCGGGCCGGTCCCGCCGTTCCAGATGGTCGCCATGACCTTCGCCATCGGCGCCGCCATCGGCATCGTGCGGGCACGCACCCGCGGCGTCGGCTGGCGGGCGCTGGTCGGCTGGCCCGTCCCGGTGTGGCTGCTCGGTGTCGGCGGGCTGTTCGGCTACCACGCCCTCTACTTCGCGGCGCTGCAGCTTGCCCCGCCGGCCGAGGCCAACCTCGTGAACTATCTGTGGCCGTTGCTGATCGTGCTGCTGTCGGCGCCGCTGGCCGGCGAGCGGCTGGGCTGGCCGCACCTCGCCGGCGCCCTGCTCGGCTTCGGCGGCATCGTCGTCCTGGCGCTGGCCCGCGGGCTCTCGTTCGGTGGGGCGTTCGGGGCCAGCCACGCGCTCGGCTACCTGCTGGCGCTGGGCTGCGCCTTCGCCTGGTCGCTGTACTCGGTGCTGTCGCGCCGCTTCGGCGAGACCCCGACCGACGCCATCGCCGCCTTCTGCGCCGCCGCGGCGCTGCTGTCGCTGGCCTGCCACCTGCTGTTCGAGCGCACGGCGTGGCCGGCGTCGACGGCGGCGTGGCTGTCGGTCGTGGCGCTGGGGCTGGGGCCGGCCGGCGCCGCCTTCTACCTGTGGGACCACGCCGTGAAGCGCGGCGACATCCGCGCGCTCGGCGCGCTGTCCTACGCCACCCCGATTCTGTCGACGGCGCTGCTGGTCGCCTGCGGCATGGCCGAGCCCACGGCCGCCCTGCTGGCCGCCGCCCTGCTGGTCACCGCCGGCGCCGCGCTGGCGTCGCGCGACCTGTGGCGACGGAAGTAGCTCAGCCCGGAGACCAGCCCGGCGGGGCGAGTTCGAAGCCGGCGAAGTCGAAGCCCGGCGCCACGGTGCAGCCGACCAGCGTCCACGACCCGAGCGAGCGCGCCGCCTGCCAGACGGTGCGTGGCACCACGATCTGCGGCTGCTCGCCGATGCCGAAATCGATGCCGAGCCGGTGGTGGCGGACATGCTTGCCGTCGTCACTCATCGACAGCTCGAGCGGCGCGCCGGCGTAGTGGTGCCAGGTCTCGTCGGCATCGACGCGGTGCCAGTGCGAGCGCTCGCCGGCGCGCAGCAGGAAGTAGATCGCGGTGCCGCTGGACCGGCCGGGGCCGGGCGCGCGGAAGGTCTCGACGTAGTGGCCGCCCTCGGGATGCGGCTTCATCCCGAGCCGGCGGATGATCTCCTCGGCCGTCATCATCGCGGGTTCGCGCTCAGGTCGGCGGCGGCACCGTCGCTTTCATCGACGGCAGCTTCGAGAAGGCGGCGAACCACTTGGCGAGCTTCGGCCGCTTCGAGCGCCAGTCGTGGTCGGCGAAGCGGAAGTCGAGGTAGCCCAGCGCGCAGGCGATGGTGATGGTGCCCAGGGTCGGCTTGCCCTTCAGCGCCTTGGCCTCGGCCTCGAGCGTGTCGAGCACGCCCTCGATCTTCTTGACCTGGCCCTGGCTCCATTCCGGCCAGCGCCGGTTCTCGGGCCGCAGGAAGGTCTCGTAGCGCGCCAGCAGCGCGGCATCGAGCAGGCCGTCGCCCATCGCCTGCTGGCGCAGCGCCACCCAGCGGCCGCGGCCCTTGCGCGGCAGCAGCTTGCGGCCCTTGTGCTGGTGGTCGAGGTACTCGCAGATCACCGGCGAGTCGAACAGGTCCATGCCCTTGACCGCCAGCACCGGGATCTTGCCGATCGGGTTGTGCTTGTCGACGTCGGCGTTGGGCGCCACCGGGGTCAGCGCGACGTTGATCATCTCGAGCTTCTTGTCGAGGCCCGCTTCCAGCGCCAGCACGCGCACCTTTCGCGCGTACGGCGAGGCTGGCGAATAGAACAGTCTCATCTTGGCCATCGAATGGGTCCTCTCTCGGCGGTTCAGGCGATCACGGCGTGCGGGATCTCGGTGTCGTTGAGGCGCACCTTGCGCGCCACCTCGAGCAGCTGGTTCCAGGTCGTGCCGTCGATCGGCACGCCATGCTTCTCGCGCTCGGCGCGGCGGATGCGCTCGGGCTCGCCCGGCGTCAGCACCTCGTCGACGCCGGGCTGCGGCCGCGCCGACTTGACCCAGGCGATGAAGGTGTCGACCTCGTCCTGGAAGAACGCGGTGCCGCCCATCGCCTCGGGGTCGATGATGATCGACAGCATGTTGTTGATGATGTCGGTGCCGTCCTTCTTGATGGTGCGCGGGCTGTGGGTGCGGCCGCCGGTCAGGGCGCCGGCCAGCAGGTCGCAGATCACCGCGAGGCCGCCGCCCTTGTGCAGGCCGAACGGCAGGATCGCGCCGTAGGGCGGGTTGTACATCACCCCGGGATGGGTGGTCGGGAAACCGTTGACGTCGATCAGCAGGCCCTCGTCCATGTGGACCTGCTTGTTGTGGGCGACGCGGACCTTGCCCATCGCGACCTGGCTGGTCGCGAAGTCGAGCACGATCGGCTCGCGGCCGGCGCGCGGGATGGCGGTGCAGTAGGGGTTGGTGGTGAAGCGAGCCTCGGCGCCGCCGAACGGCGCGACCAGCGACTTGTGGCCGTGCACGTTGACCCAGTGCGTGCTGACCAGGCCGGCGCGCGCGCACTGCTCGCCCCAGTGGCCGATCCGGCCGATGTGGTGCGCGTTCTTGAGGCCGACGACGCAGACGCCGTGCGCGCGGGCACGCTCGATGCCGATGTCCATGGCCTCCTTGGCGACGACCTGGCCGTAGCCGGCGCCGCCGTCGATCACGATCACGGCGCCATTGTCGCGCTCGATCTTTGCATGGTGATTACGGACGCAGGCGCCGTTGCCGGTGTTCTGGATGTAGTGCGGGATCATGCCGACGCCGTGGCTGTCGTGGCCGAACAGGTTGGCCAGCACCAGGTGGTCGGCGACCAGCTTGGCCTCGGTCGCCGAGCTGCCGTCGGCCCGGCAGATCGCCGAAACGAACTCGTGCAGCCGGTCCGGCGCGATCCTGACCTCGCCGACTGAACTCTTGGCCTCCGCCATACCCGTCTTTCCTCCGCGATTTCCGCCACCGTTCCGTGTCGGCGGGGTCCTGTCAACCGAGCCGTCCAAGCGCCTGAATCGGCGCCGCAATTCGGCCCCCGCGACGCGGCAAGACGGTTCCCGTACCGCGTGCTAAACCAGCGATCGAGACAAGAGGCCTGCGTGCGCTTTTCCCTCCGCCTGTCGTGGCTGCTCGTGCTGACGGTGACGGCCTGCCTGTCGCTGGCTGCCGGACCCCTGTGGGCGCAGACCGCGACCCAGCCGCCGCAACGGCCGTTCTCGCAGCTGGTCGACCTGTGGACCCGGCAGCTCGACCGCGTGGTGGCGCGGGTCGACCAGCGCGACCTGCTGCCGGTCGAGATCGACGGGCTGCGCGAGCAGGTCGCCGACGTTCGCGCCGCCGCGGTCGCCGCCGCCAGCCTGGCGCGCAACGACCTCGCCGACACCCGCCGGCTGCTGGCCCCGCTCGAGGTCAAGCCGGGCACCGACGGCGTCCCCGAGTCGGACGGCGTCAAGGCCGAGCGCGAGCGCCTGACCGAGCAGGCGGCGATCAGCGAGGGCCGCGTCAAGCAGGCCGAGGTGGTGATCGCGCGCGCCGACCAGCTCAGCGACCGCCTCACCAAGCTGCGCGGCGAGGTCATGCTGCAGACCCTGCTGCGGCGGGATTCGCCGCCGCTGTCGCGCCAGGTCTGGAACAACCTCGGCCCGCAGCTCGCGGCGGCGGCGCAGGCGCTGTCGGGCGCGCTCGGGACCTGGGTGAAGGAGGGGCCGCGCTTCGAGAACCGCGACCTCGCCACGCTGGGGATCTGGGCGGTCGTCACCATCGTGCTGTGGGTCGGGGTGCGCATGCTGCGGCGCCGGCTCGGCCGCGGCGAGGCCGCCGAGCCCGGTCACCGCGACCGCACCGTCGCCGCCGTGGTCGACGGCATCGGCCTGGTGCTGCTGCCGATCCTCGCCGTGCTGCTGATCGGCAAGCTGCTCGAGGCGACCACGCCGCCGCCGCCGATCGACGTCCTGCTGCCGGAGCTGACCGGTCGCATCGTCGCCTTCCTGCTGATCGTCGGCGTCACCGCGACGGCGCTGGCGCCGAACCGGCCGGCGTGGCGCATCCTGCCGTTCACCGACGCGGCCGCGGGCGCGCTGTCGGCGGCGGTCCGTCGCCTGATGAGCGTCAGCCTGTCGGTCGACTTCGTCTACGTCGCGCTGACCCGCAGCGGCGTCGAGACCACCGCGGTGTCGGCGATGGGCGCGCTGGTGATGGCGGCGATCGTGTCGCTGCTGACCCTGCCGATCCTCGCCAACCGGTCGTGGCAGGCGAGCCAGCCCGAGGGCAGCGAGCATTCGGCGATGATCGGCGGCACCTGGTGGTCGGTGACCCGGCTGCTGCTCAGCCTCGCCGTGCTGTCGTCGATCGTGTTCGCGCTGCTGGGCTACGCCACGCTGGCGGCGCACCTGAACAACGCGCTCTACTCGACCGGCCTGCTGATCGCCGGCGCCTACCTGCTGCACCGGCTCTGCGGCGACCTGCTCGAGGAAGCCGCCGCGCCCGACACGCCGCCCGGCCGCTGGGTGCGCCGACGCCTCGGCCTGCCGGACGACGCGACGATGCGGGGCCAGCACATCGTGCTGCTGCTGGTCGACATCGTGCTGGTCCTGCTGCTCGGCCTGCTGATCCCGGCGGCCTGGAACTTCGACACCGACGCCATCCTGAGCGGCGCCGGCCACCTCGTGCACGGCGTCAAGATCGGCGGCGTCACGATCTCTCTCGGCAACATCGGCATGGCGATCCTGGCCTTCGCGGTCTGCATCCTGCTGGCCCGGCTGATCCGCCGCGTCGTGCGCGACCGCGTCATGCCGACGGTCGACGCGCCGCTGCCGCTGCGCCAGTCGATCGACGCCGGCCTCAACTATGTCGGCGTCATCGTCGCCATCCTGATCGGCGTCGGCGCTCTCGGAATCGACTTCACCAACCTGGCGATCGTGCTGGGCGCCCTCTCGGTCGGTATCGGCCTCGGCCTGCAGAACATCGCCAACAACGTGATCTCCGGCGTGTTCCTGCTGGTCGAGCGGCCGATCAAGGCCGGCGACTGGGTATCGGTCGGCGGTCACGAGGGCTTCGTGCGCCGCATCAACATCCGCGCCACCGAGGTCGAGACCTTCCAGCGCACGCACGTCCTCGTGCCCAACAGCATCTTCCTGCAGAACCCGGTGGTGAACCGGACCTACGCCGACACCTCGAGCCGGGTCGAGCTCAAGCTGACGGTGCCGCTGGCGACCGACGTCGATGCGCTGGAGACGATCCTGCGCGAGGCCGCGCTGGCCCACCCGCGGGTGCTGCGCGTGCCGGCGCCGATCGTGCGCTTCGTTCAGATCGGCACCGCCGGCCTCGACTTCGAGCTGTTCGTGTTCGTCGCCCGGCTCGAGGACCGGCTGGTCGTCAACAACGACCTCAACCGCACCATCCTCGAGCGCCTGGTCGCGGAGAAGATCGTCGATCCCGCGCCGGTGCCGCAGCTGCGCCTGCGCGGCCTAGAGGACCTGCCGCTGGCCGCCGCGGCGAAGGTCCGCGCCGACGGCGGCCGCGACCGCGACCGCCACCCGGACGCCCCCAACCCGCCGCCCGGAACCACCGCGGCGACCGGAGCCGACGATGCCGGCGCGGCGTCGTAAGGAAGAGGTGCGGCGGCGGCGCTGGCCGCTGGCGGCGCTGTTCGGCGCGGCGGTGCTGGCCGGCGTGGCGCTGTGGGCCTACGCGCCCAGCCTGCCGCCCGAGACCCTGATCGCGCGCTACGCCAACGACCGCTCGCGCTTCGTCGACGTCGGCGGCGTGCGCGCCCATGTCCGCGAGGACGGCAATCCCGACGGCATCCCGCTGGTGCTGATCCACGGCGCCATGGGCTCGCTGCACATGTGGGACGGCTGGGTCCGCGACCTGAAGGACAAGGCCCGCCTCTACACCGTCGACCTGCCGGGCCATGGCCTGACCGGCGCGTGGCCGCGCGACGAGTACACGGTCGAGGCCTACGCCGATTTCGTCGAGGTGCTGGTCGACACGCTCGGCCTCGAGCGCTTCGCGCTGGCCGGCCACTCGCTGGGCGGCGCCGTCGCCTGGACCTTCGCCGCGACCCGGCCCGACCGGGTGAGCCAGCTGATCCTGGTCGACTCGGCCGGCTACCCGCGCGCCGCCGGCGACGTGCCGTTGTCGACGCGGCTGGCCCGCCTGCCGGTGATCGGCGACGTCGGCATCTACTTCAAGCCCGACCGGCTGGTGCGGCGCGGGCTGGCCGAGGCCTATGCCGACCCGGCGATGGTGACGCCCGAGCGGGTGCGCCGCACTGCCGAGCTGCAGCGTTTCCCCGGCAACCGCGAGGCCACGGTGCAGCGCGCCCGCACCCAGGAACCGCTCGACCCGTCGGTGCTGAAGCGGCTCGACGTGCCGACCCTGATCCTGTGGGGGGCCAAGGACCGCTGGGTGCCGACGGCCGACGCCTTCCGCTTCCAGGAGGACATCCGCGGCGCCAGGCTCGAGATCTTCGAGAAGCTGGGCCACAACCCGATGGAGGAGGATCCGGCCGCGACCGCCGCCGCCGTCGCCGCCTTCCTGAAGCCGATTCCCAACCAGACCCCGCCGCCGCCCCCGCCGCCGCCGGCCGAGCCGACCGACACCACGGTGCAGCCGGCGGTCGTGCCGGAGAAGGATTAGCCCTTCAGCGCCGCCATCACCTGGGCGAAGGCGGCGTCGGCGATCGCCTCGATCTCGGCGGTGGTGCGATTCTGGATCGGGTGCGGCACGTAGACGACGGCGGGCTCGAAGCCCAGCGCCTCGCTCTGGGCGGCGACGCCGTCGACGAAGCCGGTGGTGACGATGTTGACGCCGGGCAGGCCGCGTCCGTCGAGGTTCGCAAGGTCGTGCAGACTGCACGATGTGCAGGAGCCTCAATCGCTGAGGGCGATCACCGCGAGTTGTGTCTCGGCCGCGATCTGCTGCAGGAGCGCGGTCGGCGCGACCTTGGTGTTGGTCGGCTTGGCGTAGCGCTTCGTGGCGATGCCGGCGGCGCGGAAGTGGCCCTCCAGCCGGTCGATGAATTCCTTGCCGCGCGACTTGCCGATGTCCATCAGCGCCACCGTCCGGCCATCGAGCGACGGCGGTGGCGCCAGCCGGGCGCGCCGCGTCGGGCTGCGTTCGGCGGTGGGATCGCGCAGGGTGGTCGAACTGGTCATGTGTGGATCTCCCGGGTGACGGCCTGGCATTCGGCGCGCACGCGCTGGCCGGGCCAGCCGCCGATGATGGCCGAGAATAGGCCGGCGTCGCCGCCGGCGCGAACGATCAGCAGCCCGTCGAGCTGGAACTTGTCGACGATCTTGTCCGCCAGCGACGGCGGCAGGCCCTCGCCGACGCCCTGCGCGCCGTACACGAGGTCGCGACCGGGCCGCTTCAGCGCCTGGTACAGCGCGTCCTCGAGCCGGCGGCGGTCCCAGCCGGCATCGCGGAAGATCGCCCAGTGCTCGGGCGACAGCACCAGCACGGCGTTGCCCGAGTCGCAGAGCTTGGGGTGGCCGACACCGAACAGGGCCATCGCCAGCGACCGCACGAGGTCCTCCGGCGTACGCGATTTCTGGTCGATGAAGCCGTGCACGCCCTCGCCGTGGAACAGCGTCACCGCGCTCCTGCCCGCGGCGATGCCGCGGCGCACCGACAGCGGCTCCCACGCCGGGTCGGACTCGTCCTCGGCGAAGCAGAAGGTGTACTTGCCCGGGTTGCCGAGCGTCGCGCGGTCGATCGCGCCGGGCAGGCCGCCGCCGACGTTGCGCACGATCAGCTGCAGGGCGCGGCCGATCGTGGCGTTGGCGCGGTTGCCCTGGCCCAGCGCGTTGACGCCGCTGTTCATGCCGATGGCGCGCGCTACCGGGCCGTTGATGATGACCAGCGGGCCGGAGAAGTGGGTGGTGCAGAGCAGCCCGTGCAACGTGAACAGCGGGTCGAGCGCGGCTTCCAGCACGCCCAGCACGACCGGCATGTACTCCGGCTTGCAGCCCGCCATCACCGCGTTGATCGCCACCTTCTCGACCGTGCAGGGCGCGAGGTTGGGCGGCACCAGCCCGACCACCTCGTCGGGCTTGCGGTCGGTGCCGCCGAGCATGCGCAGGATACGGTCGTCGGTCGGCGGCACCACCGGCAGGCCGTCGCTCCAGCCGCGCTCGAAGCAGGCCTCGATCGGGTCGTCCCACTCGCCGACCGCGACCGCGCGCGAGGCCAGCCCGGGGTCGCCGTAGCGCGCCACCAGCGTCTCGTGCACGCCCGGCTCGACGCTGCGCGAGCCGCAGCCGGGCTGCCACTCGGGCAGGCCGTCGCCGGCCGCGGCGGCGCCGGCGACGCGCAGCCACTCGCCGCGCTGCCAGCCGACGCAGCGCGCGACCTCGCGCCCGCCCTCGAAGCGGATCAGGGTCGGCACCGCCTCGACGTCGAGCCGGAACGAGCGCTCGAGCGCGCGGTCGTCGACCACGTCGCGCACGCCCGCGGGAAAGGCCGGGTCGTCCTGGACGATCACGGTCAGCGGTCCGGCGCGATCGAGGCTCTGCATCACCGGCTCGATCAGGGTGCAGGTCGGGCAGTCGCGCTTGGCGACGATCACCAGGCCGTCGCGCGGCAGGAGCGTGTCGGGAGCCATGGATGGAGCCAAGACCCGCGCCGGGCCAGCGTCAAGCCGGCTATTCCGCCAGCAGCGCCTCGACCTGGCGGTCGATGAAGGCGGCGTCCTCGGGGTTGGCCGAGGGGTTGCCGGCGCGGTGGCCCCACACCGACGGGATCTCGACCAGCCGGCCGCGCCGCAGGTGCGGCAGCTCCTCGCGGTTGTCGTCGGTCTGGAAGTAGAGGTCGGTCGCCGACGGCATCAGCAGCACCCGGGCGGTGATGCCGGCCAGCGCCATCGCGAGGTCGCCGCGGTAGAGGTCGTTGGCCGAGATGTCGCCGTTCTGCCAGGTCCACAGCTGGGCCATCAGGTCGCGCGCGTCGCGACGCAGGAAGTTGGCCTCCCACGAGCGCACCAGGAAATCCTCGAGGCTGGCGAAGCCCAGGCCGCGCCACATCTCGCGGCGGTAGAACGTCTGGCTGAGCGCCCAGCCGGCGTAGATGCGTCCCATCGCGCGCAGGCCCTCCTCCGGCGTGCGGGCATTCTGGACGGCGCTGCGGACGCCCTCGAGGAACACGAAATTGTGCGGCGCCGTGCGCGCCGAGCCGCAGTTCACGACGATGCGCTCGACCGCGTCGCCGAACAGCGCCGCCCAGTGGTAGGCCTGCTGCGCGCCCATCGACCAGCCGTACACCATCTTCACGCGATCGACGCCGAACTGCTCGGCCAGCAGGCGGCGCTGCTGCATGACGTTGTCGTAGGTCGTGACCTGCGGGAACTCGCCCGGCGTGTTCGACGGCGACGAGCTCAGCCCGTTGGTGAACATGTTGGGGATGACGACGAACCAGCGGCTGGGGTCGAGGCAGTGCTCGACGCCGACCAGCCACTCGATGTCGGTGTGCTGGGCCGAATACGAGGTCGGGTAGACGATGACGTTGTCGCGCTTCGGCGACAGCGTGCCGTAGCTCTTCCACACGATGCGCGCGTCGCGCAGCGTGCCGCCGCGCTGCAACGCGAGGTCGCCGCAGGAAAAGACGCCTTGCTCGGTCCTCATGCCGTTCCCCTTCAGGCCAGCGTCTTGACGATGGCGCGCTGGACCTCGACGTAGCCGCGCGAGACGT
The DNA here is from genome assembly GCA_964420105.1 of uncultured Reyranella sp. Classification (GTDB taxonomy): domain Bacteria; phylum Pseudomonadota; class Alphaproteobacteria; order Reyranellales; family Reyranellaceae; genus Reyranella. The sequence continues at coordinate 61,929 of CAYQRL010000009.1, read as the reverse complement.
GCCGGAGGTGCGGGCGCAGGTGGCGGTGCGCCTCGGGCAGGTGGTGGAAGGCGATGTTGGGGAACAGGTGGTGCTCGGCGTGGTAGGGCAGGTTCCACATCAGGAAGCGCACCAGCGGGTTGCTGAGCGTGGTGCGGGTGTTGGCGAAGCCGTCGTCGGAGTGCGGGCACAGCGTGTGCTCGCACAGCAGGTAGAGGCGCAGGAACGGCAGGCCGCACAGCAACGGCAGCACCCAGACCCAGAGCACGATGGTGGTCTGGAACCACAGCGAGCCGGCCAGCAGCAGGGCGTACAAGGCGAGCAGCCAGCGGCCCCAGCGCCGGATCTCGGGCCAGGCCGACGGGTGGATGTAGGCGGTCTGGCCGCGGAAGCCGAACGGGAACAGGAAGATGTCGCGGATCCGGAGCTTCAGGAACGGGATCGCGCTGACCCGCCACAGGTACTGGCCCCAGGTGCGCGGCGTCACCGAGGTGATCAGCTCGGGATCGCGGTCGGGGTCCTGGGTATAGCGGTGATGCGCCATGTGGTAGTGGCGGTAGAAGGCGGCGTTCTGCAGGATCGCCGCGCCGGAGAAGAAGGCCAGCAGGTCGGCCAGCCAGCGCGTGCGGAACGAGCCGTAGTGAACCGACTCGTGCATGGCCCCGAACAGGGCATTGATCACGATGCCCTGCCACACCAGCGCCGGCACCACCCACCAGCTGCCTCGGGTCTCGAGGATCAGCCAGCCGCCGGCGACCAGGATCGCGAGGTGCGCGGCGGTCTGCACGAAGCCGTGGAAATCGGAGCGCGCGTACAGGCGCTTCAGGACCTCGGCCGGGATCACGCGCATCTGCCTGGCGCGCTGGCCGGTGACGACGAAGTGGGGCGAAGCGGCGGGCTCGGCGAGAGCGGAGTCGGACATGAACACCTCCAGCGCCCGAAACCTAGCATGAATCGCGCCGCCCGCCCGTCGTTGCGGGCCGCTCTGCAACCCGTCTAGAGTCGGCGCGGGGACCATGCCTTCATGAACCGTCGCACGTTGTTGACCGCCCTCGGTGGCACCGCCGTGGCCGCCGCGCCCGCGCGCGCGCAGGCAGCGCGGCCGCGCATCGCCTACCTCAGCGGCCGCTCGCAGGCGACCGACGCCCACCTGCTCGAGGCCTTCAGGCAAGAGCTGAAGACGCTGGGCTTCGTCGACGGCCAGAACGTGTCCTTCGACGTCCGCTGGGCCAACGGCCGCTATCCCGACGTGGCCGGGATCGCGCGCGAGATGGTGGCGACCCGGCCCGACCTGTTGGTCGCGGTCGGCGGCAACCCGGTCGGCCTCGCCGCCAAGGCCGCGACCTCGACCATCCCGGTGCTGTTCGCGGCCGGCGCCGACCCGGTCACCATCGGCCTCGTCGCCAACCTCAACCGGCCCGAGGCCAACCTCACCGGCATCACCCTGCTGGCCAACGAGCTCGACGCCAAGCGGCTCGACCTGCTGCACGACCTGCTGCCGGCGACGCGCCGCGTGGCGCTGATGCTGAATCCGGAGAACCCCGGCTACGGCGAGCAGCGGTCGCGGGCGCAGGAAGCGGCCAGGACGCTCGGCCTCGAGCTCAAGCTGGTCGACGCCTCGTCGAGCGCCCAGATCCGCGACGGCTTCGCCGGTCTGGGCGGGAACGGCGTCGATGCGCTGTCGGTCGGCGCCGACGCCTTCCTGATCAACCGCCGCGACCTGGTCCTGCAGCTCGCCGCCGAGCGCCGCCTGCCCGGCATCTACCCGGCGCGCGAGTTCGCGGTCGATGGCGGCCTGCTGAGCTACGGCACGCGCTGGGCGGACATGTACCGCATCCTCGGCAGCTATGCCGGCCGCATCCTCAAGGGCGCGAAGCCGATCGACCTGCCGGTGCAGCGGCCGGCGACCTACGAGCTGGTGATCAACATGCCGACCGCGCGGACGCTCGGCGTGCAGGTCCCGCCGCTGATCCTGACGCGGGCCGACGAGATCATCGAATGAATCGGCGCCTCGTCCACGCGGCCGCCGCCGCCTCGATGCTGCCGGCGACCCTGTCGTCGACCGCCCGGGCGCAGAAGGCCATGCCGGTGGTCGGCTACCTCGCCGGCCAGTCGACCGCGGCGGCCCCGCCGCTGCGCGCCGACATCGCCGCGGCGGCGCGCACGCTCGGCCTCGAGACCGCGTTCGCCGAGGCATGGGACGACAAGACCATCGACGACGCGCTGGCGCGCGCCGACGCGGTGATCGAATGAGGCGGCGCAATCTCCTCGCGGCACTCGCCGCGACGGTGGCGGCGGCCGGCCCGGCGGCGGCGCAGCGCCTGCCGCGCGTCGGCGTGCTGGTGGCCGGCGATCCCGAGCCGACGTGGACGCTGTTCCGCAACGCCATGGCCAACCTCGGCCTCGTCGAGGGCAAGACCGTGACCTACGAGTACCGCGCCGCCGATTCGGCCAGCGGCCGGCTCGACGCCTATGCCCGCGAACTGGTCGAGCTCAAGGTCGACGTGATCGTGTCGGTGCTGTCGCCGGCGACCGCGGCGGCGCGCCAGGCGACCACGACGATCCCGATCGTCTTCAACGGCGGCGCGACCGCGACCGGCGTGGTGACCAACGTGGCGCGGCCCGAGGGCAATATCACCGGCGCCTTCGGTCCGAGCTCGACGCTCGCCGGCAAGGGCGTGCAGCTGCTGCACGAGATCGTGCCCGGCCTCGAGGCGGTTGGCCTGCTGCTCAACGCCAACGACCCGTTCCACGTGCCGCTGCTGCGCGACGTCGAGCCAGTGGTGCGGGCCGAGAAGCTCGAGATGGTGGCACTGAGGGTCCGCTCGGGCGATGAGGTCGCGAACGCGTTCGAGACCATGGTGGCCCGCGGCGTCGGCGGCGCGATGGTCCAGCCCAGCCTCGGGCTGCAGGGCATCGCCGACCACGCGCTGCGCCTGCGGCTGCCGTCGTTCTCGTTTCGCCGCGAGTACGCCGAGTATGGCGGCCTGTTCTCCTATGGCGCCGACCAGGCCGAGATCAACCGCGACGTCGCCGGCCAGGTCAGCCGGCTGCTGAAGGGCGCCCGGCCGGCCGACCTGCCGGTCCGGCAGGCGACCAAGGTCGAGCTGGTGATCAACCAGCGCACGGCGCGCGCCATCGGCCTCGCCCTTTCGCCGCTGTTCGTCGCCGCCGCCAACGAGGTGCTGGAGTGACCGGACTCACACCGAGCCCGGCCGGCGCGGTTCCCTTGGCCGGGCAGCCGCACTAGTCTTCCGGGAATGAGGCGCACCGGCCTGTTCCTGAAGTACGTCACCCTGTTCGTCGGGCTGGTGACGGCCGTGCTGGTGATCAACGCCGCCCTCGACCTGTACTTCGTCTACCAGGAGAACAGGCGCGCCTCGATCGAGGTCCAGTCCGAGAAGGCCGAGAACGCCGCCCAGCGCATCGAGTCGTTCGTGCTCGAGATCGAGCGCCAGGTCGGCTGGGTGGCGCAGGCGCAGTGGGCCAACCTGCCGGTCGAGCAGCGCCGCTTCGACTACGTCCGCCTGCTGCGCCAGGTGCCGGCGATCACCGAGCTGATCCAGCTCGACCGCCAGGGCCGGGAACAGCTGAAGGTGTCGCGCCTGTCGATGGACGTGCTCGGCAGCGGCAACGACCTGTCGAAGGAACCGGCCTTCGTCGAGGCGATGGCGCACCGGGTGTGGTTCGGCCCGGTCTACTTCCGCAAGGAGTCCGAGCCCTACATGACCATGGCCGTGGCCCACGGCGGTCGCGGCGGCGTCACCGTCGCCGAGGTCAACCTCAAGCTGATCTGGGACGTCGTGTCCAAGATCCGCATCGGCAAGGAAGGCTACGCCTACGTCGTCGGCCCGCAGGGCCGGCTGGTCGCCCATCCCGACATCTCGCTGGTGCTGCGCGGCACCGACATGAAGCGGCTGCCGCAGGTGGCGCAGGCACTGGCCGCGCCGGGCAGCGACAGCCGCGCCGTCGACGCCGTCAACCTGGCCGGCGTCCCGGTGCTGTCGGCCCATGCCCGCATCCCGGCGCTGAACTGGCTGGTGTTCGTCGAGGTGCCGATGCTCGAGGCGCAGGGCCCGGTGATCGACGCCGCCCTGCGCGCCGTCGGCCTGCTGGTGCTGGGCCTGGCGATCGCGGCGCTGGCCGGCGCGCTGCTGGCGCGGCGCATGGTGGTGCCGATCCGCACCATGCAGGCCGGCGCCGAGCGCATCGGCAGCGGCGACCTCGGCTACCGCCTGTCGATCACGACCGGCGACGAGCTCGAGGCGCTCGCCAACCAGATCAACCGCTCGGCCGGCGAGCTCGAGGAGTCGTACCAGAACCTCGAGAAGAAGGTCGAGGAACGCACCCGCGAGCTCAGCGAGTCGCTCGACCAGCAGACCGCGACCGCCGAGGTGCTGCGCGTGATCTCGCAGTCGCCGACCGACGTCCGCCCGGTGCTGGAGACCGTGGTCGGCGCGGCGCGGCGCTTCTGCGGCGCCGACGACGCCACCATCGTGCTGCGCGAGGGCGGCGCCCTGGTCTTCGCCGTCCACGAGGGCAGCATCCCGCAGTTCGAGGGCAACGCGCTGCCGCTCGACGGCAGCACCACGGCGAGCCGGGCGGTGCTCGAGGCGCGCACCATCCACGTCCCGGACATCGAGGCCGTGGCGACGGGCGAATTCCCGCTGACCGTCGAGCTGTCGCGCCGCACCGGCGTGCGCGCCGCGTTGTCGGTGCCGATGATGCACGAGGAAACGGCGATCGGCTGCGTGCTGCTGCGGCGGCCCGAGCCCGGCCCGTTCAGCGAGCGCCAGATCGAGCTGCTCGAGACCTTCGCCGCGCAGGCGGTGATCGCGATCTCGAACGTCCGCCTGTTCAACGAGATCCGCGACAAGAGCCGCCAGCTCGAGATCGCCAGCCAGCACAAGTCGCAGTTCCTCGCCAACATGAGCCACGAGCTGCGCACGCCGCTCAACGCCATCATCGGCTACACCGAGATGATGGCCGACGGCCTGTACGGCGACGTCTCGGAGAAGGCCCAGGGCGTGCTCGAGCGGGTCCAGGCCAACGGCAGGCACCTGCTCGGCCTGATCAACGACGTGCTCGACCTGTCGAAGATCGAGGCCGGCCAGCTGGTGCTGGCGATGGAGGAGTACAGCGTCGGCGAGATCGTCGCGACGGTGCTGTCGGCCACCGAGTCGCTGGCCCGCTCCAAGGGGCTGCAGCTCGGCTCGGCGGTGGCGCCGGGCCTGCCGATGGGCACCGGCGACGCCCGCCGCCTGACCCAGGTGCTGCTCAACCTGGTCGGCAACGCCATCAAGTTCACCGACAACGGGTCGGTCGAGATCCGCGCGGCGCTGGCCGACGGCCGGTTCGAGCTGTCGGTGGTCGACACCGGCTTCGGCATCGCGCCCGACGACCAGAAGCGGATCTTCGAGGAGTTCCAGCAGGTCGACAACACCAGCACGCGCAAGAAGGGCGGCACCGGCCTCGGCCTCTCGATCTCGCGCCGCATCGTCGAGCTGCACGGCGGCCGCATCTGGGTCGAGTCGGAGGTCGGGAAGGGGTCGACCTTCAAGGTCGTCGTGCCCGTCAACGCCGCCCCCATCAAGGAAGCCGCGGAATGAGCAAGAAGGTACTGGTCGTCGAGGACACCGAGGACAATCGCCAGATCCTGCGCGACCTCCTCGGCATGGCCGGCTACGAGATGGTCGAGGCGCACGACGGCGCCGAGGGCGTCGCCAAGGCCGCCGAGCACAAGCCCGACCTGATCCTGATGGACATCCAGATGCCGGTGATGGACGGCTACGAGGCGACCCGCCGCATCAAGGCCGACCCGGCGCTGGCCGCGATCCCGGTCATCGCCGTCACTTCCTACGCCCTGTCGGGCGACGAGGAGAAGGCGCGCGCCGCCGGCTGCAACGACTACATCGCCAAGCCCTACAGCCCGCGCCAGATGCTGGCGAAGGTGCGCTCGGTGATCGGCTGATCCGGACCCGCACCCTGGCCCGCCATGCGTGACCCCGCCCGCATCCTCGTCGTCGACGACGTCGCCGACAACGTCGAGATCCTGCGCATGCGCCTCACCTCGCTCGGCTACGAGGTCGTGGTGGCGAGCGACGGCGAGGAGGCGCTCGCCGCGGTCGCCCGGGAGCTGCCCGACCTCGTGCTGCTCGACATCATGATGCCCAGGATCGACGGGCTGGAAGTGGTGCGGCGGATGAAGGCCGACGCCAGCCTGCCGTTCATCCCGGTGATCCTGGTGACCGCCAGGGCATCGCCCAAGGACGTGGTCGCCGGGCTCGACGCCGGCGGCGACGACTACCTCACCAAGCCGATCGACCACGGCGCGCTGGTCGCCCGCGTGCGCGCGATGCTGCGCATCAAGGCGCTGCACGACGAGGTCAGCGCCCTGAACAGGGACCTCGAGGCCAAGGTCGCGGCCCAGGTCGGCGAGCTCGAGCGGGTCGGCCGGCTGCGCCGCTTCCTCGCGCCGCAGCTGGCGCAGGCGATCGTCTCGGCCGGCGACGAGTCGCTGCTCGGCAACCATCGCCGCGAGATCGTGGCGATGTTCACCGATCTGCGCGGCTTCACCGCCTTCTCCGAGACCTCGGAGCCCGAGGACATCATGCAGGTGCTGGCCGAGTACCACGGCGCGGTCGGGCCGCTGATCCGCGAGGCCGAGGGCACGCTCGACCGCTTCACCGGCGACGGCATGCTGGTGTTCTTCAACGACCCGCTGCCCTGCCCCGACGCGCCCGAGCGCGCGAGCAAGCTGGCGCTGGCGATGCGCGACGCGGTCGACGCGCTCAACGCGACGTGGCGCAAGCGCGGCCACCGGCTGGGCTTCGGCATCGGCATGGCGCAGGGCTACGCCACGCTCGGCCGCATCGGCTTCGAGGACCGCTTCGACTACACGGCGATCGGCGCGGTCATCAACCTCGCCGCCCGGCTGTGCGCCGAGGCCGCCGACGGCGAGATCCTGGTCAGCGGCCGCCTCGCCGCCGCGGCCGAGGCGGTGGCCGTGGTCGAGGACCTCGGCGAGCGCGAACTCAGGGGCATGGCGCGACCGGTCGCGGTGGCCTGCCTGCGCGCCCTGAAGGCCCCGCCAAGCACCTGAAATCATGGACGGATTCCGGCCGGGAACACCGGCCGCGCGATCGCGTTCCTCCGCCATGTCTCCAACCCCCAGGAGGACGAGCATGAGCGACTACAATCCGAACCTGCCGCCGAACCCCGATCGCGACCCCAACAACTACCAGCGCTACATGGACACCGACCGAAGCGGCCGCGGCCTGACCCTGATCGTCGGCATCCTCGTGGCGATCGCGCTGGCCGCCGGGCTGATGTTCTTCACCGCGCCGTCGAGCGATCGCGTCGAGCAGGCGCAGCTGCCGGACCGCACCACCACCGCGCCGGCCGCCCCGCAGCCGGCGCCGGTGACCCCGGCCACGCCCGCGACCCCGGCAGCGCCGACCACCCGCTAGGGGCGCGCCCTGGAGCGGTGACAAAAAAAGGCCCGGCCACGAGGGACGTGGTCGGGCCTGAAGGCCTTTTGATGTCTCGCGCGATTCCTAACACGCCGGCGGTCGGGCGTCCAAGGGCGGCGACGCAGCGAACGGTGCAAAGCTGGATTGCAGGGTGTCGCAGGGTTGATCCGGATCAAGGTGGCCGCGCCGGCCGGCGATTATGTTTCAGTCATGTTCAGCTTCCAGTTCCGCTGTCCCACGACCGGCATGGTCGTCACCGGCTGGCAACGCGAGACGCCGGCCGCCGTCTCCGGGCCGCACTTGGTCTTCGTCGCCGAGCGGTGCCCGGCGTGCGGCGGCCTGCACATCGTGAACCCGTCGACCGGCCGCCTGCTGGCGCAGGAAATGCCGGCCCGGCCGCCGGCCGCCGGCCCGGCCGTGCCCTCGCCGCACCTGCACTGAGCACAGCCACCGTCATCGGCCGCACGGCGGTTGAGCGGTAATCGGTCCTACCCGGACCGCGGGTGGCGCTGTCGTAGGGGGCGGCGCTCGCTCAGGGCGTGGCGTCGGCTTCCCGGATTCGTTCTTCCAGCAGCGGCCGGATCGGCGCATCGGGCGGCAGCATCGACAGCAGCGTCTTCCAGCGCGCCGCCGCTGCCTTGCGGTCGCCGGCCGCGAAGTCGGCGGCGCCGAGGTAGAACAGCGCCAGCCCGTTCCTCGGCTCGGCCTGCTCGAGCCGCTTCAGCACCGCCACGGCGCCGGGCGGCGGCGCCTCGCCGGGCTTGAGGCCGCGGACATGGGCCTCGGCCCAGTCGGCCAGCACGCGGGAATCGACCGGCCCCAGCGCGTCGGCGCGGGCATAGGCATCGGCCGCGTTGGCGCTCTCGCCCAGCACCTTCCAGGCATTGGCCAGCCGCAGCCAGCCGGCGCGGTCCTGCGGGTTGTCCTGCAGCCGCGCCGCCAGGCCCTCGACCATGGTGCGGATGGTCTGCTGCCGCTGCTCCGGCGTCATCGCCGCCATCGCCTCCTGCTGCTCGCGGGTCGGCTGCGGCATGGCGCTGCCGCCGCTGTCGGCGGGCGCCGCCGGGGCGCCGGAGGCCCGCGCCAGCCGCGCGATCTCGGCCCGCAGCGCCGGCAGGTAGGGCGCGTCGGCCGGGCTGCGCTCGACGAGGTCGCGCCAGCGCTTCAGGGCCGCGGCGCTGTCGCCGGACTGGGCCTCGTGCAGGCCGAGGTAGTAGAGGGCGCGCGGATCGCCGGGCTGCAGCGCCAGCGCACGGCTGAAGGCGGCGACGGCGCTGGGCGTCACCGTGCCGTCGGCCTCGAGGGTCAGCGCCTCGCCCAGTGCCGACTGCGCCTCGGCGTCGTCGGGCTGGGCGGCGACCCGGGCCCGCGCGTCGGCCAGCAGGCGCGCGACGTCGAACGGGCGCTCGCCGGCCGGGGTCGCGGCGCCGGCGACGAACGGCGCCGCCGGCAGGCCGGGATGGCCGAGCCGCAGGTACAGGCCCAGCGCCAGCAGCGGCACCAGCAGCGCGATCGCCGGCGGCACCCAGCGGTGCAGGGCGGTCGACGGCGCCGCCGCCGGCTTGCGGCCCTCGGACGCCGCCAGCACCCGCCGCTCGATCTCGAGCCGGGCCGCGGCCGCGTCGGCGTCGGACAGCGTTCCGGCGGCGCGCTCGGCCTCGATCTCGGCCAGCTGGTCGCGGTAGATGCCGAGCTCGCCCTCGAACCGCTCGGCGTCGGTCGCGACCGTCTCGGATGCGCCGCCGCGCAGGAACGGCAGCAGCAGCGCCCCGACGGTCAGGGTGGCGAGCAGCGCGAGCGAGAATTCGAGCATCGACGGTCAGCGTCCCAGCAGGGTGCGGAGGCGCTCGCGCTCCTCGTCGCTGAGCGGCGGCACCGGCGCCAGCGCGCGGCGGCGCAGCGCCCGCAGCAGGATCGCCGCGCCGGCGACCAGCAGCACCAGCGGCGCGCCCAGCCACAGCAGCAGCGTGCCGAGCTTGAACGGCGGCTTCAGCAGCACGTAGTCGCCGTAGCGCGCGACCATGAAATCGAAGACCTGGGCATCGCTGTCGCCGGCCACCAGCCGCTCGCGCACGGCGCGGCGCATGTCGCGCGCGACCTCGGCCGACGAATCGTCGATCGACTGGTTCTGGCAGACGACGCAGCGCAGTTCCTGGCCGATCGCGCGGGCGCGCGCCTCGAGCCCGGGGTCCTTGAGGATCTCCGACGGGTCGAGCGCCAGCGCCGGCAGCGCCAGCACCAGGGCGGCGAGGGCGAGGAGCAGGCGCCTCACGGCCTGCCGCCCTTCAGGAACGGCAGGATGGTCGCGGTGACGTCCTTCTCGGTGATCGGGCCGCGGAAGTGGAAGCGCACGACGCCGTCGCCGTCGACCAGGAAGGTCTCGGGCACGCCGCTGACACCCCAGTCGAGGCCGGCGCGGTTGTCGAGGTCGACGCCGATCTGGCGGTAGGGATCGCCCAGCCGCGCCAGCCACGCCCGCGCCTCGTCCGGCTTGTTCTTCCACGCCACGCCGATCACCGTCGCGCCGTCGCGCTGGGCCAGCCGCATGAACAGCGGGTGCTCGGCCAGGCAGGGCGTGCACCAGCTGGCGAAGAAGTTGACGATGGTCGGCCGGCCGCCGCGCAGCAGCGCCCCGGTCAGCGGCGGCTCGCCGGCGCGCAGCGCCGGCAGGTCGAGCGCCGGCGCCGGCTTGCCGACCATGACCGAACCGATCGCGGCGGGATCGCGCCCCGCCACCAGCGACCACGCGAAGAAGCCGGCCATCAGCGCGAGCGTCAGCAGCGGCAGCAGGAAGAGCAGGCGGCGGCCGGTCATGACCTACTCCGCGGCCTGCAGCGTGCGCTTGCGGGTCGGGGCGCCGACCCTGAGGCGGCGGTCGCTCAGCGAGATGAAGCCGCCCAGCGCGCACAGCGCCGCGCCGAGCCAGATCCACGGCGCCAGCGGGTTGAGGTAGAGGCGGATCACCCAGCCGGCGTTGCGGTCGCCCTCGCCCAGCGTGGCGTAGAGGTCGCGCAGCAGGTTGGTCTGGATCGCGGTCTCCGCGATCTGCCGGCGCTGCACCGTGAACAGGCGGCGCTCGGGCTGCAGCACGGTGAAGGGCTGGCCGTCGCGGGTGACGGTCAGGGTGGCGCGCTCGGCGACGTAGTTCGGGCCCGGGACGCTGTCGACGCTGGCCAGCGTCGCGGTGTAGGCGCCGATGCGCATGGTCTCGCCGGGCTTCAGCGTCTGCATCGCCTCGAGGTGCCAGGCCGCGGTCGCGACCGAGCCGAGCACGACCACGCCCAGGGCGGCGTGGCTGACGGTCATGCCGATGGCGGCGCGCGGCGTGCCGCGCAGACGGCGCAGGCTGTCGGACAGGGCGACGCGGCCGAGCCGGATGCGGTCGGCCAGTTCGGCGAGGCTGCCGACGATCAGCCAGACGCCGAAGCCGAAGGCGATCGCCGCCAGGGTCGAGCGGCTGTCGATCGCCACGCCGGCGACGATGGCGGCGACCACCGAGACCACGAAGGCCAGCCGCAACTGGCGCAGCGCCGGTCCCAGCTCGGCCCGCTTCCAGCCGAGGTAGGGCCCGACGCACAGCGCGGCGAACAGCGGCGCGCACAGCGGCACGAAGGTGGCGTTGAAGAACGGCGGCCCGACCGAGACCTTGTCGCCGGTCAGGAGGTCGAGGAACAGCGGGTAGAGCGTGCCCAGCAGCACCGTGACGGCGAGCGTGCACAGCAGCAGGTTGTTCAGGATCAGCGCGCCCTCGCGGCTGACCGGCTGGAACAGGCCGCCCGGCGCCAGCGACGGCGCCCGCCAGGCGTAGAGCGCCAGGCCGCCGCCGGTCACCGCCAGCAGGAAGCCGAGGATGTAGAGGCCGCGCGCCGGGTCCTGCGCGAAGGCATGGACCGACGTCAGAACGCCCGAGCGCACCAGGAAGGTGCCGAGCAGCGACAGCGAGAAGGCGAGGATCGCCAGCAGCACGGTCCAGCTCTTCAGCGCGTCGCGCTTCTCGACCACGATCGCCGAGTGCAGCAGCGCGGTGCCGGCCAGCCACGGCATCAGCGAGGCGTTCTCGACCGGGTCCCAGAACCAGAAGCCGCCCCAGCCGAGGATGTAGTAGGCCCACCACGAGCCCAGCGCGATGCCGAGCGTCAGGAAGCACCACGCCGCCAGCGCCCACGGCCGCACCCAGCGCGCCCACGCCGGGTCGACGCGGCCCTCGAGCAGGGCGGCGATGGCGAAGGCGTAGGTCACCGAGAAGCCGACGTAGCCGAGGTAGAGCAGCGGCGGGTGGAAGGCGAGGCCGGGATCCTGCAGCAGCGGGTTGAGGCCGTTGCCGTCGGCCGGCGCCGGCGACAGCCGCTCGAACGGGTTCGAGGTCAGCAGCAGGAAGGCGAGGAAGCCGACCCCGATCAGCGCCTGCACCGCGACCACGCGGGCGCGCAGCGACTCCGGCAGGTTGGCCCCGAACAGCGCCACCGCGGCGCCGAACAGCGCCAGGATCAGGGCCCACAGCAGCATCGAGCCCTCGTGGTTCCCCCACACGCCGGTGACCTTGTAGAGCAGCGGCTTGGCCGAGTGCGAGTTGGCGACGACGTTGGCGACCGAGAAGTCGGAGGTGACGTAGGCCTGGGTCAGCGCCGCGAAGGCGGTGGCGACCAGCAGCGCCTGGGTCAGCGCCGCGACGTCGCCGAACGCCATCAGGCGGCGGTCGCCGCGCGCCGCGCCGACCAGCGGCAGCGTGCCCTGCAGCAGCCCCACCACCAGCGCGAGGATCAGCGCGAAGTGCCCGAGCTCGGGGATCACCGCTTGTCCTTCCACTGGCCGGCGTCCTTGATCGCCTTGGCGACCTCGGGCGGCATGTAGTTCTCGTCGTGCTTGGCCAGCACCTCGCGCGCCACGAACACGCCGTCCGGTCCCAGCGAGCCCTCGGCGACCACGCCCTGCCCCTCGCGGAACAGGTCGGGCAGGATGCCGCGGTAGATCACCGCCACGGTCTTCTGGGTGTCGGTGACGACGAAGCGCGTCTCCTGGCCGCTTCTCTTCACGCTGCCGGCCTCGACCAGCCCGCCCAGCCGGAAGCGGCGGTCGGGCGAGAGCTGCTTCTCCGCCACCTGGGTCGGCGAATAGAAGAACACGATGTTGTCGTTGAGCGCCGTCAGCACCAGGGTCGCCGCGACGCCGAGCACGGCCAGCGAGCCGACCAGCAGCCACAGCCGCTTGCGCTTGGGCGTCATTCCCCGGGGCGCCATCCCGCGCGGCGTCATCGCTTGCGCTCCAGCCCGCGCGCCGCCAGCTCGCGGCGCGCCCGGGCGCGCGCGCCGAGCGAGGCGATGACCAGCCCGCCCAGCACCACGAACACCACGAGGTACGACGACAGGATGTAGACGGCGTGGTTGCTCATGCCGCCTGCTCCGCGATCTCGAGCCGGCGACGGTCGATCTCGGTCTCGGTGCGGACCAGCACCAGCAGCACGAACAGCAGGAAGAACGACACCGCCATCCACAGCAGCGGGATCAGGATCGTCGGGTGGATGGCGGGACCGCCGAGCCGGGCGACCGAGGCCGGCTGGTGCAGCGTGTTCCACCAGTCGACCGAGAACTTGATGATCGGCAGGTTGATGACGCCGATCAGCGCCAGGATCGCCGCCGCGCGGTCGCCGCGCTCGGACTCGTCGTAGGCGCGGCTCAGCGCGATGTGGCCGAGGTAGAGGAAGAACAGCAGCAGCATCGAGGTCAGGCGCGCGTCCCAAACCCAGTAGGTGCCCCACATCGGCCGGCCCCACAGCGAGCCGGTCAGCAGGCAGACCAGCGCGAAGCAGGCGCCGACCGGCGCCGCGGCGCGCGCCATCAGCGCCGCCAGCGGGTGGCGCCACACCAGCAGCGCGGCGCCGAGCGCGGCCAGCAGGCCGTAGCCGGCCATCGCCAGCCATGCCGACGGCACGTGCACGAACATGATGCGCACCGTCTCGCCCTGCTGGTAGTCGGGCGGCGATTGCACCAGCGCGAGGTAGAGCCCGACCGCGATGCACAGCACCGTGGCGAGCGTCAGCCCGGGCATCACGCGCTGGCTGAAGCGGCGGAAGCGGGCCGGGTTGGCGAGGAAATGCAGGTCGGCCATCGGTCAGGTTTGTCGTTGACCGGACTGTTCTTGTCTATTCGCCAGCCTGCCGCAAGGCGGCCGCCATCGCCCACGGCGTGGTCGCCAGCGAGACCAGCGCCAGCGCCGCCAGGATGGCGAGGTGGGCGCCCAAGTCCTCTCCCGATGTGAGGCTTTCGATCGCCGCGGCGCCGAAGATCAGGGTCGGCACGCACAGCGGCAGGGCCAGCAAGGCCAGCAGGGCGCCGCCGCGCCGCGCTCCCAGCGTCAGGGCGGCGGCCAGCCCGCCGACCAGCGACAGGGTCGGCGTGCCGACCAGCAGCGTCGCCGCCAGCGCCAGCAGCGGCGGCCCATCGAGCCCGAAGGCGATGCCGAGGACCGGCGCCAGCACCGCCAGCGGCAGCCCGGTCACGATCCAGTGAGCGGTGCACTTGGCCAGGGCCGCCAGCTCGAGCGGCCACGGCGCCAGCAGCAGCAGGTCGAGCGCGCCGTCCTCGTAGTCGGCGGCGAACAGCCGGTCGAGCGACAGCATCGAGGCGAACAGGGCGGTCGACCACAGCACGCCGGCGGCGATCCGCGCCAGCAGGTTGGCCTGCGGCCCGATGCCGAGCGGGAACAGCACCGCGGCGACGACGAAGAAGGCGAGCACGACGGCGACGTCGCCGGGCCGCCGCCACACCAGGCGCAGGTCGCGTGCGAGCAGGGCCGCGAAGCCGCTCACGCGCCGAGCTCCAGCCGGCGGCTGCCGGGCAGGCCGAGGTCGACGTGGGTCGAGGCCAGCGCGAGGCCGCCGGCCGCGAGGTGCTGGCGCAGGACCTCGCGCAGCGCCTGCTGGGCGGCGGCGTCGAGCGCGTTCAGCGGCTCGTCGAGCAGCCATAGGGGAGCGCCGCTGGCGCGCACGCGGGCCAGCGCGGTGCGCCGGCGCTGGCCGGCCGACAGGGTGCGCGCGGCGCGCGACGCCAGCGGCTCGAGGTCGAAGGCGGCGAGCGCCGCCTCGATCGCGGCGGGATCGGGCGCCGCGCCGCGCAGCCGCGCCGCCGCGACCAGGTTCTCGCGCACCGTGAGATCGGCCTTGAGGCCGTCGAGGTGGCCGAGCCAGGCCAGGCGGCCGCGCCAGCCCTCGGGATCGTCGGTGACGGCGGCGCCCTGCCAGGCGATGCGGCCGGCCACCGGCCGGACCAGCAGGGCGAGGCTGCGCAGCAGCGTGGTCTTGCCGCTGCCGTTGCGACCGACCAGCGCCAGCAGCTCGCCCGCGCCCAGCCCGAACGACAGCCGGTCGAACACGACCCGGCCGCCGCGTCGGCAGGCGAGGTCGGTCACGTCGAGGAGGGAGGACGCCATCGCCGCCGTCCTAGCACGGGGCAAAGAAAAAGGCCGTCTTCTCGGGGGAGAGTGAGAAGACGGCCTGAACGCCTCCGAGGAGGCTGAACGTGGCTTTGGGGGGACCACGTTCGGGGGAGATACAACCGATACATGGAAGCCCCGGGTGGCCGTCGCTAGACGCAAACAAGGCCAAAGTGTGATTTTTCAATCACACACGACATTTGGGGTAAATGCGATTTCCCTCGGGAAATCAGGCGGCTGGAGCGACCCCATCCCTCGCCGCGCGAAGACGCGGGGAGGGATGGGCGGTCGAAAACTCAGCCGTAGGGATCGGCGGCGTCGCGCATGCCGTCGCCCATGAACTGGTAGGCGAGGATGACCAGGATCACCGGCACCGTCGGGAACATCAGCCACCAGTTCACGGCGACCACGTTGATGTCGGTCGCCTCGTTCAGCAGCACGCCCCACGAGGTGATCGGCGGGCGCAGGCCGAGGCCGAGGAAGCTCAGCGCCGTCTCGGCCAGGATCATCGACGGGATGCTGAGCGTCGCCGAGGCGATCAGGTGGCTCATGAAGCCCGGCAGCAGGTGGCGGCCGATGATGCGGCCCGGCTTGGCGCCCATCATCTGGGCCGCCGCGGCGTAGTCCTCCTCGCGCAGCGACAGCAGCTTGGAACGCACGGCGCGGCCGAGGCCGGGCCAGTCGAGCAGGGCGAGGATGATGGTGATGCCGAAGTAGACCAGCAGCGGCGACCACGTCACCGGCAGCGCCGCCGACAGGGCCAGCCACAGCGGCAGGTGCGGGAAGCTCTTGATGATCTCGGTGATGCGCTGCACGACGCTGTCGACCCAGCCGCCGTAGTAGCCGGCGAGGCCGCCCAGCACGAGGGCGAGCGCGAAGCTCAGGGTGATGCCGAAGATGCCGATCGTCAGCGAGATGCGGGCCGCGTAGACGATGCGGCTGAACATGTCGCGGCCGAGCCGGTCGGTGCCGAGCAGGAAGAACTGGCCGCCCTTGGGCGGGCAGACGAAGTGGAAGTCCCACTCGAACAGGTTCCAGAACTCGTAGGTGTCGCCCTTGCAGAAGAAGCGGAGCGGCAGCGGCCTGGTCGTGTCCGGCGTGTAGACGCGCTGCAGGGTCTCGGGGTCGCGCGTCGTCTTCAGGGCGTAGACGAACGGCCCGAGGAACTTGCCCTCGTGCATGACGTGGACCTGCTGCGGCGGCGCGAAGATGTAGGCCGAGTGGCGGGTGTGCAGGTCGTAGGGCGCGATGAACTCGCTGATCAGCGTCGAGAAGTACATCAGCAGCAGGAAGACCGCCGACACCACGGCCGGCTTGTGACGGCGGAAGCGCCACCACATCAGCTTCCACTGCCCCGCCATGTAGTACTTTTCCTGCTCGGCGGTCAGCCGCTCGGAAACGTACGGGTCCCACGGCTCGCGGTTGACGTAGTGCGGCGAGCGCGGGCGCGGGGAGGTACCGGGGGCGGCGCCGGAGGTCTGGTCGGTCATGGCGTCACTTCTCCGACGTCGCGCCGAAGCGGATCCGGGGGTCGAGCGCGGCCAGCGCGAGGTCCGAGATCAGCATGCCGATCACGGTCAGCGTCGCCACGAACAGCAGGAAGGTCGCCGCGAGGTTGACGTCCTGGGTCTTGAGCGCGCCCAGCAGCATCGGCCCCGTGGTCGGCAGCGACAGCACCACCGAGACGATGACCGAGCCGGAGATGACGTCGGGCAGCAGGCCGCCGATGTCGGCGACGAACGGGTTGATGGCGTGGCGCAGCGGGTACTTGATCAGCAGCCGCATCGGCGGCAGGCCCTTGGCCCGCCCGGTGGTGACGTACTGCTTCTGCAGCTCGTCGAGCAGGTTGGCGCGCAGGCGGCGGATCATGCCGGCGGTGCCGGACATGCCGATCACGATCACCGGGATGATCAGGTGCTGCAGCACCGACACGACCTTGCCCCACGACAGCGGCTTGTCGATGTACTCCGGGTCCATCAGGCCGCCGATCGACAGGCCGAAGTAGACCTTGCCGACGTAGAGCAGCACCAGCGCCAGCAGGAAGTTGGGCACCGCGAGGCCGATGAAGCCGATGAACGAGGCGACGTAGTCGCCGAGCTTGTACTGGTGGGTGGCGGCGTAGACGCCGATCACGAACGACACCGTCCAGATGAACAGGATGGTGGCCGATTCCATGACGATGGTGAGCGCCAGCCGCTCGCCGATCAGCGACGACACCGGCACGGTGTCCTGGCAGCTCAGCCCGAAGTCCCAGCGGAAGATGCCGGACACCCACTCGAGGTAGCGCAGCCACAGCGGGTCGTTGAGGTTGTAGATCGCCCTGAGCTCGTCGGCGCGGCGCAGCGCGTCCGGGTCGCCGCGCGCCAGCAGCTCGTCGATCTGCGAGGTCACGCAGTCGCCGGGCGGCAGGTCGATGATGAAGTAGACGAGGGCGCTGATGATGAACAGCGTCGGGATCATCAGCAGGATGCGTCGGATGACGAACAGCAGCATGACTAGAGGCCTCCCCTGGCCATGCGGACATGGTGGCCGGGCGACACCTCCGTCCACTCGACCCTGTGGGTCGGGTCGTCGCGGAACGGGTCGGGCCAGGCGGTCGGGTCCGAGGCCTTGCCCTCCATCAGCGCGCCGAGGTCGAGGCGGGCATCGGGATCGGGCATCGGCACCGCCGACAGCAGCGCCCGCGTGTAGGGGTGCAGCGGGTTCTTGAACAGCTCGCCGGCCGGCGCCATCTCGACCAGGCGGCCGGCGCACATCACGGCGATGCGGTCGGCGATGTAGTCGACCACCGCGAGGTTGTGCGAGATGAACATGTAGGTCAGCCCGAGCTGCTTCTGCAGGTCCTTCAGCAGGTTGAGGATCTGGGCCTGGATCGAGACGTCGAGCGCCGACACCGGCTCGTCGCAGATCACCATGTCGGGCCTGAGCGCGAGCGCGCGGGCGATGCCGATGCGCTGGCGCTGGCCGCCGGAGAAGGAGTGCGGGTAGCGGCTGAGGTGGCGGCGGTCGAGGCCGACCATCTCCATCAGCTCGCTGACCATCTCGCGGCGGTAGGCGTCGTCGCCGATCTTGTGGATGACCAGCGGCTCGACGAGGATGTCGTACACCGTCATGCGCGGGTTCAGCGAGCCGAACGGGTCCTGGAAGATGAACTGGAGCTTGGTGCGGAAGCGGTCGAGCTCGGCGCCCTCCAGCGACAGCACGTCGGTCTTGCGGCCCCAGTCGTCGAACACGACGCGGCCGCTGCTCGAGCCGTCGGCGTTGGGATCGGCCGAGATGCCGCGCATCAGGATCTTGCTGAGCGTGGTCTTGCCGCAGCCCGACTCGCCGACCAGGCCGAGGCACTCGCCGCGCATGACGTCGAAGCTGACGTCGTTGACGGCGCGCACCGTGCGGGTCGTGCCGCCGCCGGTCAGCTGCTCGAACAGCGTGTCGGCCTTGCGGATGCGGAAGGTCTTCGACAGGTGGCGGACCTTGAGCACCGGTGCGTCCGGGTTGAAGTCGGCGGTCGGCTGGGAAACCGGCTTCTCCTTGAGCAGGTGGCCGGTCGCCGCGGTGATCTCGCGGATCGGCACCAGCCGCTCGCCCGGCGTCATGTCGAAGCGCGGCACCGCGTGCAGCAGCGCCTTGAGGTAGGGATGCTGCGGGTCGCGGAAGATGTCGTGCAGGTCGCCCGACTCGACGACCCGGCCGCGGTACATCACGACCACGTCGTCGGCGACGTTGGCGACGACGCCGAGATCGTGGGTGATCATCAGCAGCGCCATGCCGAGCTCGGACTGCAGGTCCTTCATCAGGCGCAGGATCTGGGCCTGGATGGTGACGTCGAGCGCGGTGGTCGGCTCGTCGGCGATCAGCAGCGCCGGCCGGCACACCAGCGCCATCGCGATCATGGCGCGCTGGCGCAGGCCGCCCGACAGCTCGAACGGGTAGGTGCGCAGCGCCCGCTTGGGATCGGGGAAGCCGACCATGCGCAGCATGTCGACGGTCAGCGCCTCGATCTCGGGACGCGACAGCTTGCGGCCGGTGGCCTGGACGCGCTCGACCGCCTGGTCGGCGAGTTGCATGGCGCCGAGCCGGCTGCCGCCGTGCAGCTCGACCGCCTCGCCGATCTGGTCGCCCACGGTGTGCAGCGCCGACAGCGAGGTCATCGGCTCCTGGAAGATGATCGAGATGGCGCCGCCGCGGATCGAGCGGATCTCCGGCCCGGCGCGGTCGAGCCGCGCGATGTCGATCGGGGGCGCGTCGGTGCGCGGGTCGTCGAACAGGATCGAGCCGTCGTTGATCTTCGCGGTGCGCGGCAGCAGGCCCATGATCGCCTGGCTGCAAACCGACTTGCCGGAGCCCGACTCGCCCACCAGCGCGACCGTGCCGCCCGGCGGGATGGTGAAGGAGACGTGGTCGACCGCCCGCAGCGTGCCCTCGTGGACGCCGAAGTCGACGGTCAGGTTCTCGACGCGCAGCAGATCCTTCATACTCTCTCTTCCTGCCCCGTCACCGAGATGCCCATCGCCTTGAGGTTCGCCCGCGTCGCCTCGCTCAACGGCAGCCCGGCGGCCTCCGCCGCACCGGCGGCCCGCTCCACGATGTCATGGAACCCGTCGAGCGATGAATCAAGTCGCACGGTGCGTCCGCCGGCCGAACCGACGCTCAGCTGCATCCAGCCGTCGCTGCGGTCGCGCTTGGTCGAGAAGTAGCTGAGCTTGAAGCGGTCGATGCGGCTCCACTCGACCAGCGTGCCGGCCGGCCCGTCGGCGCACAGCGTGTCGTGGCCCAGCAGGTAGCGGGTGTGGTGGCGCAGCGCGGTGCGCACCAGGAACACCGCGAACAGCAGGAAACCCAGCCCCAGGACCACCGCGATCCAGCGGTTGACCTCGAGCAGCAGCAGCGGCGCGCCGCACAGCAGGGCGCCGGCGGCGGCGCGGCCGTAGTCGGCCAGCAGCGTCTTCTGCGGGTAACGCAAGTCGACTGTCGTCAACCGGCACCCTCCCCCGTGACCGGAAAGAGCTCACCGGCCGATCGCGTTCGGAGTCCGGGCATGCTCGCCGTCTTTTCCCATAGCACTTCTAGGAAATCCCACGCCCCGTCGTCCATCGCAAGATGATGGCTGAGGATGCCGACCGGCTCGCCGCTGTCGCGGGCGCGCGCCAGCGCCGCGACCAGCGCCGCCAGCGCCGCCTCGACGCCGACGAAGCGGCGTTCCTTCCAGTCGAGCAGGTCGACGTGGGTGTTGACCGCGCGCAGCCCCCTCACGGGATGCGGACGGGGGCGCGGCCCGAAGGTCGAGAGGCCGCGGAAGCCCATCTCGGGCAGGGTCGGCACCAGCGGCGGCGCGATCCGGTTCCACGGCGGCACCAGCACCGGCAGCGGCCGGGCGCCGAACAGCCGTTCCAGCGCCATGCGCCCGGTGCCGAGCTCGGCCAGCACGAACATGGCGGGGCGATGCAGGCCGAGCTCGACCTTCTTCTCGCCGGCCGGCGCGTGGTTGGCGTGGGCGTAGCCGTGCTGCAGCACGTCGACCCCCGGCTCGCCGGCCAGCCGCGCCGCCAGCGCCGGCGTCGCCTGCGCCGGCACCACCGCCAGCGCCAGCGGCACGCCGCTGCCGCGATGCAGGCCGAGCAGGCGCTCGAGCGCCGGCCCGGTGTCGGCGGCGTCGTCGTCGCGCCACCACAGCTCGGCCGGCGCCGGGCGCGCCGCCCAGCGCGCGGCCTCGTCGGCCAGGACCTGCCAGTCGCTCATCTCGCCTCCGCCAGCAGCCGGTGCAGCAGGCGCGCCGTCGCCGGCCCGCCATCGACGTCGCAGGCCGGCCGGGTGCGCAGGTCCGGCCCGGCCAGCGCCCTTGCCACCGCCTGGGCCAGGGCCGCGGCCAGGGCCTGCGGCGACAGCGGCCCGGGCGGCACGGTCGCGACCAGCCCGCGCTCGGCCAGCGCCCCGGCCCGGTCGGCCTGCTCGGTCTCGCGCTCGGTCGCGAACGGCACCAGCACGGCCCGCCGCGCGTGCCGCAGGGTCTCGATCGCGGTGTTGTAGCCGGCCTGGGAGATCGACAGCGCCGACCGTTCCAGCACGGCGCGGAAATCCGGCCGGGCCGGCTCGATCACCACGCCGGGCGACGCCGCCAGCGCGGCGCGGTCGGCGGCCGGCAGGTTCTCGCCGACCAGCAGCCGCCAGGTCCGGTCGGCCAGCGCGGTCAACGGCCGCGCCGCCAGCGCCGCCTCGAGCAGGGGCCGGCCGACCGCGCCACCGCCGGCCGAGACCACGACCTCGTCGCGTCCCGCCGTGTCGTCGCCGCCCGGCGGCGGCGGGTCGTCGGCGTCGAGCACGTAGCCGGTGTAGTGGGCCCGGTCGCGGATCGAGGCCCAGCCGGCGAAGCTGCGCTCGAACGGCACCAGCGCCGGGTCGCCGTGGATCAGCACGGCGTCGAAGTGGCGCTCGACCAGGTCGACGGTCTCGGCGACGCGCGCCGGCGAGGCCCGGCGCACGACGTCGCGCACCGAGCCGGCGACCAGCGGCCGGGCCGGCAGCGCCCGCGCCGCCTCGAGCAGCGGCAGCAGCTCGAAGCGCAGCCGGGTGCGGCCGAACGGGAACTGCTCGGTCAGCACGATGTCGGGCCGCTCGGCCCGCAACAGCGCCAGCAGGGCGTCGCGCCGTGTCGCCTCGAAGCCGACATCGAGCGGCGTGCCGTCGAGGCGACAAACCTCGCGCAGGCCGGCATCCGCGGCCCTGAGCGGCGGCAACTGGTGGAACCGGATCGTGTCCAGCCGCAGCCCCGCGACCGGGGCGCCGCCGCTCGCCAGCACGACGTCGAAGCCGCCCGTCGCGAGGTGGCGGGCCAGCGTCGCGGCGCGTCGCAGGTGGCCGATGCCGAGCAGGTGCTGCACCCAGAAGAAGACGCGCGGCTTCATGACAGCGGCACGTTGAGGCGCTCGATCGCGACCCGGCCGTCGCGGTGAGCGACGAAGAAGTGCAGGCAGTGCCAGTCGAGCCTGTGCGGCGGCCGGCCCAGCATGTTCCAGCCGGTCGCCAGCGCCAGCAGGGCGCGGATCGTGGCCTTGTGCGACACCGCCACCGCGGGCTGGCCGCTGGCCGCGAGCTCGGCCGCCCAGGCGCCGATGCGGGCCATCGCGGCGCGCGGCGACTCGCCGCCCGGCGCCTCGAAGTCGAGCCCGCGCGCCTCGGCCTCGAGGAACGCCGCGCCGACGGTCTCGCGCAGGCCCGCGATCGTCTGGCCTTCCCAGGTGCCGAAGCTCATCTCGCGCAGCGCCGGGTCGAGGGTGACCGGCGCCGACGGCCGCACCAGTTCGGCGGTGCGGCGCGCCCGCTGCAGCGGGCTGGCCAGCCGGCGCCAGCGATCGGCCGGCGGCGGCAGGCGCCAGCCCCGCGCCTCGGCCTCGCCGCGCGCGTTCAGCGGCGTGTCGGTCAGGCCCTGCAGGCGCTTGGCCACGTTCCAGTCGGTGGTGGCGTGGCGCAGGACGGCGAACGGCACGCTCATCGCCGACCTCGCGACCGCCCGCGGAGCCCGGCCAGCGCGCTGCCGAGCGCCCGCGCCGCCGCGCGCTCGTCGTGGCGGGCATGGACGCGCCGGCGCGCCGCCGCGCCCATCGCGCGGCGCAGCCCCGCGTCGTCGAGCAGCCGCGCCACCGCGTCGGCGAAGGCGGCGGCGTCGCCGACCGGCGTCAGGCAGCCGCCGACGCCGTCGGCCACCACCGCCGGCACGCCGCCGGTGCGGCCGGCGACCACCGGCAGGCCGGCGGCCTGGGCTTCGAGGAAGGCCATGCCGTAGGCTTCGTTGATCGCCGGCCACAGGTAAAGGTCGGCTTCGCCGTACAGGGCCGGCAGGGCGGCGCGCGGCTGCGCCCCGGCGAAGCGCACGCGCGGGCCGAGCGGCGCCATCAACGCCTCGACCTCTCCGCGCTCGCGGCCGTCGCCGACCAGCACCGCCCGCCAGCGCCGGTCGGCGAGCCGCTGCAACGCCTCGGCCAGCACCCGGTAGGAGGCGAGCTTGTCGCGCGTGCGCATCATGCCGACGCTCAGCAGCACCGGCGGATCGTTCGACGGCGCGACCGCCGCCGCGAACGGCGCGACGTCGATGAACGGCGGCAGCCAAGCCTGGCGCGCGCCCGGCCGCAGCCGCGCCTTCACGCCCGGCACGTCGCGCGGGTTGACGGTCAGCACGAGGTCGGCGGCGGCCAGCGCCCGCTCGACCGCGCGGTGGCCGAGCCGGGTCGGCCCGTGGGCGCGGCGCGGCGCGTGCGAGGCCTCGACCAGCACGTAGGGGATGTCGAGCGCGGCGGTCACCAGCGGTCCCAGCCAGTCGGGCTTGCGGTAGTAGCAATGGTAGGTGAGCCAGGCGTCGAAACGCTCGGGGTGGCCGGCCGGCAGGGCGCGCCAGCGCGCGATCAGCCGCCCGGCCTGGCGCCGCGCCTGCCGCTCCAGCCCGAGATGCGCGTCGGGATCGGGCACGCCCGGCGCGACCCGGCTGTCCGCCGGCATCACCACGCGGTGGCCGAGCCGGCGCAGCAGGCGCTGCAGGCCGCGCGCCATCTCGCGGTCGCCCGAGGGCACGTCGCTGTCGGGGGGCTTGAGCGGCGTGTGCAGGAGCACGCGCATGGTCACTCCGCGGCGCGCGCCTCGGTGACCGCCGTGCCCTCGCCCGGCACGCGCGCCCCCAGGGCACCCGCGATCCAGTCGACGCCGGTGTCGTAGGAGAAGCGCGTGCGCACGGTCTGCGACGCGCGTTCGGCGAGGCGCAGCCTGAGGTCGGGATCGGCGATCATGCGCGCCAGCGCCGCGGCCAGCGCCGCGGGCGCGCCCGGCGGCGCCAGCAGGCCGTTGTCGCCGTCGTCGACGAACTCGGCGATCGCCGCCGCCCGGGTGGCGACCAGCGGCACGCCTTGGTGCGCGGCTTCCATCAGCACGTTGGGCAGGCCGTCCTGGTCGCCGTCGCTGGCCTTCTTGCTGGCCAGCACGAAGACGTCGGCGCGGCGCAGCGCGGCGAACACCTCGGCCTGCGGCTGGGCGCCCAGCCAGGTGCAGCGCGCGGCGATGCCGAGCCGCTCGGCCTGCGCCTTCAGCCGGTCGCCGAGCTCGCCGCCACCGACATGCTCGAACCGCCAGTGCAGCGCCTTTGGCAGTGCGCCCAGCGCGTCGAGCAGGTCGTCGAAGCCCTTCTTCTCGACCTTGCGGCCGATCGACAGCACCACCACCGGGTCGTTCGGATCGCTGCCGTCGCGGCGCGAGCGCGCCGGCGCCGGCGCCGGCAGGTGCGCGAAGTCGAGCCCGTGGTAGACCAGCTTCACCGTATCGGGCCGCGGCGACAGTTCGCGCAGGCGGGCCGCGCCCAGCGCCGTGCAGGTCACCGCCCAGTCGCACCCGGCCAGCTTTTCCGAGATGTCCCACGGTTCGCTGGTCCAGATGTCCTTGGCGTGCGCCGACACGCTCCACGGCAGGCCGCGCACGATCGCGGCGTAGCGCGTGACCGAGCACGGCGTGTGGAGGAAGTGCGCGTACAGCCGCTCGATGCCGGCCGGCAGCTCGGCGGCCATGACCAGGGCCTGGCCGAAGCGCCGCAACCGGTTGGCCGTGCGATCGCGGCGGAAGTCGGCGCGGAAGGCGGCGACGGCGGCGGCGTACCCCGGCAGGCGGCGCGCGATCCGCCACGCGTGCCGGACGCGCGGACGGTCGTCCTCGAGGTATTCGGGCAGGTAGACGACGGGCGCGGCGACGCGGTCGTGCACCGGGTGACGATGCTTGTCGGTGGGGCGACGCAGCGACCAGATCTCGAGCGCGAGGCCGCGCGCCTCTAGGCCGGCGATCTCCTGGGCGATGAAAGTCTCGGACAGCCGCGGCCAGCCCTTGAGAACGACCGCGACCCGCGCGGCGGCGGCAGACGACATGGCGGTCCCGCGATCAGGTCCTGGCGCGGGCCGGCGACGCCGCCGGCGCGGCGGCCGGGTCGGTCGGCGACGCACCCATCGCAGGCTGGCCGACCGCGGCTTGCCCGATCGGCGCGGGACCGCGCTGGCGCTGGCCGAGCTGCTTGGCGACCAGGCGCCAGACGTTGGGCAGGCCGTCGAGCAGGCCGGGCACGACGACGTCGCTCGGCAGGCCCTGCTGCGGCAACTGGCGCAGCGCCGTCGCCATGTCGAGCGGGTCGCGGCCGCGGTCGGCGTCGAGCATCTCGACCAGGCCGACGTTGCGCGCGGCGCGGGCGCGGATCAGCTGTTCCTGGCGCGGCCGCGTGCGCGGCACGATGATCGCCTTCTTGTCGAACGACAGGATCTCGCAGAACGTGTTGTAGCCGCCCATCGCCACCACGCCGGCGGCGCGCTGCATGAGGGCGCCGAGGTTGTTGGTGAAGGTCAGCGTCCGGATGTTGCGGAACCGGGCCGAGCGCTCCTTGAAGTTCTCGCGCGCCGTCGCCGACATGAACGGACCGAACACGATCACCGCGCCGTAGGGAATGTGCGGGTCGCTCTCGTAGGCCGACAGCACCCAGTCGACCAGGTCCTCGCCGTCGCCGCCGCCGCCCGGCGTCACCAGGATGTACGGCACGTCGATCTCGTCGACCTCGTGCGGCACGTCGGCGTGCATCGGCAGGTCGCGCCGCAGGTAGCCGGTGTAGACCATCTTGTGGCGCACCGACGGCGGCACCTCGATGCCGGTCAGCGGCTTGTTGATCTGCGGCAGGCCGTAGATCCAGATCTCGTCGTAGAGGTCGCGCAGCGCCGGCACGACGCTCTTGCGTTCCCATTCCCGGCGCAGCGCCTCGGGTTCGTCCATGACGTCGCGCAGGCCGAGCACCAGCGGCGTGCCGCGCTCCCTCAGCAGGTGCAGCGTCGGCACGACCTCGCCGCGCAGGCCGGTCGGCTCCTTGTCGACGATGAACAGGTCGGGCCGGTAGATGTCGGCGGTGTCGCGGATGATGCGGGTGCGCATCTCCATCGTGTGCTCGACGCCGACCCGCAGGTTGGCCGAATCGTAGTTGCCGTCGATCTGCTTCACGACGCCCGGTATGCGGACGAAATCGATACCGGAACGGAACTCGTAGGAACCGATCACCGGCGATCCGGAGACGATCAGAACCGATACGGTGGGGTCGGCGGCGACCAGCGCGTTGGCGATCGTGCGGCAGCGGCTGACATGGCCAAGGCCGAAGGAATCGTGGCTGTAGAGCAGCACACGCTTGGACCGGCTGTGGGGCATCGGGACACTCTCTCCTTGCCGAAGCGCGTCCTGCCCCGACCGGTGAACCCGACCAGTATGGCACAACCCGCACAGCCGGGCGAACGACACAAAATACCAAATGAATTCAAGGGCCTGATCTACTATAGGTGGGGTCACCGTCCAGCGGACGGACTGACGCATCACCGGGCCATGCAACGCAACCTGTTCACTTACATCTGGCGGCATTCGAGGCCCGAGCAGGTTGTCATCCTGAGCCTCGTGATGCTGGCGCAGATCTTCTACTTCCTGTCGCTCACCGTTCCCAAGGACATCGTCAACAACGGCATCCAGGGCAACGCGTTCAAGAACTCCCCGACGATCCCGTTCCTGGTCTGGGAACTCGACCTGTCGCGCATCCTGCCCGGCACCGTGCTGCGCATCTTCGACGGCTTCCAGGTCGACCAGCTCGGCTACCTCGTGACGATGAGCTTCGTGTTCCTCGGCGCGGTGATCGTCAACGGCCAGTTCAAGAAGAGCATCAACACCCAGAAAGGCCGCATGGGCGAGCGCATGCTGCGCCGCCTGCGCTACGAGCTCTACGATCGCATCCTGCGTTTCCCCCCGGCCCACTTCCGCAAGGTCAAGCAGGCCGAGCTGGCGACGATGGTGAAGGACGAGGTCGAGCCGCTCGGCGGCTTCATCGGCGACGCCTTCGTGCAGCCGATGTTCCTCGGCGGCCAGGCGCTGACCGCGATCTTCTTCATCATGCTTCAGAACTGGCTGCTCGGCCTGATCGTGATCGCGCTGCTGGCGGCGCAGATGATCATCATCCCGCGGCTGCGCAAGCCGGTGCTGGTGCTCGGGCGGCAGCGCCAGATCTCGGCCCGCCAGCTCGCCGGCCGCATCGCCGAGACCGCCGACGGCGTGCACGAGATCCACGCCCACGGCGCCGCCAACTACGAGCGCGCCGACATCTCCGAGCGCCTCGGCACGATCTACAAGATCCGCTTCGATCTCTACCAGAAGAAGTTCGCCGCCAAGTTCTGGAACAACCTCTTGAGCCAGTCGACGCCGTTCGCGATCTACCTGGTCGGCGGCTACTTCGCGATCACCGGCCAGATGGACGTCGGCGCGGTGGTCGGCGTGCTGCTCGCGTACAAGGACCTGCCGTCGCCGATCAAGGAGCTGATCGACTGGGACCAGCAGCGCCAGGACGTGCAGATCAAGTACGAACAGGTGATCGACCAGTTCCAGCCCGAGGGCATGATGCCGCCGGAGCTGCAGGCGCTGCCCGAGGGGCCGCCGCCGCCGCTCGGCCACGAGCTGGCGCTGACCGGCGTGACGGTGTCCGAGGACGGCAGGGTCAAGCAGCTCGACGGCGTGTCGCTGGTGGTGCCGACCGACAGCCGCATGGCGGTGATCGGCGCGCCGAGCTCGGGCAAGGACGTGCTCGGCCAGGTGCTGGCGCGGCTGGTGCTGCCGAGCGCCGGCACCATCAAGATCGACGGCAAGGACTTCTTCCAGCTGCCGGAGTACGTGCTCGGCGCCCACGCCGCCTACGTCGGCCAGGAGACCTACCTGTTCCCGCTGTCGGTGCGCGACAACCTGCTGTTCGGCCTCAAGATCCGGCCGGTGGCGCCGGCGGTCTACGACGACGCCACGCGGGCCGAGCGCGAGGCGTTCTGGGCCGAGACCGCGCGCTCGGGCAACCCGGTGCTCGACCCGCGCGCCGACTGGATCGACTACGAGATGGCCGGCGCCACCGGCCCGGCCGACCTGCTGCCGCGGATGGTCGACGCGCTGCGCCTGGTCGAGCTCGACGAGGACACCTACGGCCTCGGCCTGCGCGGCACCGTCGACGCCACGCAGCGATCCGAACTCGCCGAGCGCATCCTCGGTGCCCGCCACGCCCTGCACGGGCGGCTGCAGGACCCGAGCTACGCCGGGCTGGTCGAGACCTTCAACGCCGACCGCTACAACCGCAACCTGTCGGTCGCCGAGAACATTCTGTTCGGCACCCCGGTCGGCAAGGACTTCTCGGGCGACAACATCGCGGTCGACCCGTACATGCTGTCGGTGCTCAAGGCGACCGGGCTCGAGGAAGAGCTTCAGCGCATGGGCCTGTCGATCGCCGAGACCATGGTCGAGCTGTTCTCCGGCCTGTCGCCGGACAACCCGCTGTTCGAGCAGTACAGCTTCATCTCGGCCGACGAGCTTCCCAACGTCCGGCTGCTGCTGCAGCGGCTCGGCGGCAAGGGCATCGAGGCGGTGCCCGAGGCCGACCGGCCGCGCCTGATGACGCTGCCGTTCCGCTACATCGAGGCGCGCCACCGCCTCGGCCTGATCGACGCGGCGATGGAGGAGCGGCTGCTGGCCGCCCGCCACGCCTTCGCCGAGGGCCTGCCCGAGGCGATGCGCGGCACCGTCGAGTTCTACGACTTCCAGCGCTACAACAGCGCCGCCACGCTGCAGGACAACATCCTGTTCGGCCGCCTGGTCTACGGCCAGGCCCAGAGCGAGCAGCGCATCGGCACGCTGATCTCCGACGTCCTGAACGAGCTCGGCCTGCGCGATTCGGTGATCGAGGTCGGGCTGGAGTACAATGTCGGCGTCGGCGGCAAGCGCCTGACGGCGGCGCAGCGGCAGAAGCTGGGCATCGCCCGGGCGCTGATCAAGCGGCCGCAGATGCTGATCGTCAACGAGGCGGTCGCCTCGTTCGACGGTCGCACCCAGGACCGCATCCGCGACAACGTGCTGGCGTCGTGCCGCGACGGCGAGCGCGGCGTTATCTGGATCGCCAACCGGCCGGCGCAGGCCGAGCCGTTCGACGTCATCGTCGTGATGCAGGGCGGCCGCGTGGTCGCCCACGGATCGCCGCCCGAGCTGGCGGCAAAGGGCGGGCTCTACGCCGAGCTGATGGCGCAGGCCTGAGGGACTTCAGGAGGAGCAGATGAACCTCAACGAGGAAGTCGAGTTGCTGAAGGGTGTTCCCATCCTGTCGAAGATCGAGCCGGCGAAACTCAAGCTGCTCGCCTTCACCAGCGAGCGCGTGAACTACGCCGAGGGGCAGGAGATCTGCCACCAGGGCGACCCCGGGGACGCGATGTACGTGATCCTGGGCGGCGTCGCCGACGTGCTGATCGACACGCCGAGCGGCCAGATCCAGGTCGCCGAGATGAAGAAGAACGACTTCCTCGGCGAGATCGCGATCCTGTGCGACGTGCCGCGTACCGCCACCATCAAGGCGCGCGAGCCGCTGGCGACGCTCAAGATCTCGAAGGACACGTTCTACCGCATGGTCGGCGAGTTCCCGCAGATGGCGATCGAGATCATGCGCGAGCTGGCGCACCGCGTCGAGGACACCAACAAGAAGCTGCGCGAGGCCACGGCCCGCAACAAGGCGGCGTGACGATCCCCCGATGAGCCGGCTCGACAGCTTCATCGCGCGCATGCAGGCGCAGCGCGACTGCCTGAACTTCCTGAAGCCGGCGATCGACGCCCTGCCCGGCCCGATCCTCGAGGTCGGGCTCGGCAACGGCCGCACCTACGACCACCTGCGCGACCTCTTTCCCGGGCGCGACATCTACGTCTTCGAGCGCAAGGTGGCGGCCCATCCCGATTGCGTGCCGCCCGACGACCGGTTGTTCCTGGGCGATGCCGACCAGTCGATCCCCCGTGCCGCGCGCCGGCTCGGTGCGACCGCGGCGCTGATCCACACCGACCTCGGCACCGGCGACCACGCCGCCAACGTCGAGATGGGCAGGTGGCTGGGCCCGGCGCTCGATTCGCTGGCGGCCAGCGGCGGCTACGTGCTCGCCAACCAGTCGCTCGACGTCGCCCGCTGGGAGCGCCTGCCCGAACCGCCGGGCGTGCCCAGGGACCGGTATTTCCTGTACCGGGTCGGCTGACCTTTCTCCGCCGGGGCGACAGCGCTTTCCTCCCTGCGCGCGAGCGCGGGGAGGTGTCGCCGTCTTCGGCGACGGAGGGGTCATGCCTTCGTCAGGGCGTGACGGGTCGTGGCGAGCACGTCATCGGTCTGGTGCAGCACCTCGTCGTTGGTGGACCCCTCCGTCACCGCCGGCGCGGCGCCTCCCCCTGCTGGCGCAGGGCGAGGAGACGTGGCGCGCTACCGCCCGAACAGCCGGACCAGCACCAGCAGCACCACCGCGCCCAGCACCGAGCCGAAGAAGCCGGCCGGCTCGCCCGGGGCGTAGAGGCCCAGCGCCTGGCCGCCGTAGGTCGCGATCACCGCGCCGACGACGCCGACCACGATGGTGACGATGATGCCGCGCGGGTTGGGACCCGGCGTCACGAGGCGGGCGAGCAGCCCGATCACGAGGCCGATGACCAGCGTGGCGATGATGGTGCCCATTGTCGTTCTCCCGCTCCTAGAGGTCGAAGGTGGCCAGCACCGGGACATGGTCCGAGGCCTTGTCCCAGCCGCGCGCATCGACGTCGATGCGATGGCTGCCGAGCGCGCCCGACAGGGCGGGCGTCGCGAGGATGTGGTCGAGCCGGCGGCCGCGGTTGGAGGCGCGCCAGTCGGCGTTGCGGTAGCTCCACCACGAGTACAGCTTCCGGTCTGCCGGCACGAACCGGCGCGGCACGTCGATCCAGTCGAGCGAGGCCTGCAGGCGGGCGAACAGCTCGACCTCGACCGGCGTGTGCGACACGATCTTCAGCAGCTGCTTGTGGCTCCACACGTCGTGCTCGAGCGGCGCGACGTTGAGGTCGCCGACCATGACCCGGCGCAGGCCCTTGCGGGCCCCGGGCTTCGGACGGCGGGCGGCGTACCACGCCGCCATCTCGCGGTAGAAGTCGAGCTTGTGCGCGAACTTGTCGTTGACCGCGGGGTCGGGCTCGTCGCCGCCGGCCGGGATGTAGAGATTGTCGAGCAGGATCGGGTCGCCGCCGACGTCGAGCGCGACCTCGACGTGGCGACAATCCTCCTTGCCGCAGCGATGATGAATCTCGGTGGCCGTGAACGGCACCTTGGAAAGGATGGCCACGCCGTTGTAGGCCTTCATGCCCTTGACCAGGCGGTGGACGTAGCCCAGCCGTTCGAACGGCGCGTGCGGGAAGAACGCGTCCGGGCACTTGGTTTCCTGCAGGCACAGGACGTCGGGCTTGCGCAGCCGCAGGTAGCGCCGGACGTTGTCGATCCGCAGGCGGACCGAGTTGATGTTCCAGGTGGCGATGGCAAGACTCATCGCCGGCAATATAGTCGAACGCGGGACGACCGCGACCCAGGAGACCCCCGATGCAGATGGATGGCGAGGAAAGCAGCAACGTCGAGGACCGCCGCAGCGAAGGCGGCGGCTTCGGCGGGGGCGGCTTCGGCGGCGGTGGCTTCGGCGGCGGCGGGATGGGCGGCGGCCTGCCGATCCCGGTCGGCGGCGGCGGCGGCCTGTTCAAGGGCGGCATGGGCCTGGTCGCCTTCGTCGTCATCGCCCTGATCCTCGGCGCCGACCCGCTGGCGCTGCTGACCGGCGCGACCGGCGGCGGCAGCGGCTACCAGCAGCAGGTCCCGTCCAGCCAGGCCAGCCGCACCGCGCCGGCGCAGCGGCCGCCGTCCGGCGACGCCGAGGCGACGTTCGTGTCGCGGGTGCTGAAGAGCACCGAGGACGTGTGGACCGACGTCTTCAGGGGCATGGGCCGCCAGTACCGCGACCCGCGGCTGGTCCTGTACCGCGACGCCACCCGCACCGAGTGCGGCGTCGGCCAGTCGGCGATGGGGCCGTTCTACTGTCCCGCCGACCAGCGCGTGTACCTCGACCTCTCCTTCTTCGACGACCTCGCGCGCCGCTTCCACGCGCCCGGCCAGTTCCCGCAGGCCTACGTGATCGCCCACGAGGTCGGCCACCACGTCCAGAACCTGCTGGGCATCAGCGACAAGGTCGAGCAGATGAAGTCGCGCATGAGCAAGCGCGACGCCAACGCGCTGTCGGTGCGGCTCGAACTGCAGGCCGACTGCTTCGCCGGCGTCTGGGCCAACCGCGCCGACGCCGCGCGCGGCGGCCGCATGATCGACGACAACGACGTCGAGCAGGCGCTGACCGCGGCCTCGGCGATCGGCGACGACCGCCTGCAGCGCCAGGCCCAGGGCCGCGTCGTGCCCGACAGCTTCACCCACGGCTCGAGCGCGCAGCGCATGCGCTGGTTCCGCAAGGGCCTGGAAAGCGGCGACCCGCGCCAGTGCGACACGTTCAGCGCCAAGCAGCTGTAGCCAAGACCCGTCATCCCGACCGAGGGGCGAAGCCCCGAGCGGAGGGATCTTGCGTCAACGAAAAGAAGCCAAAATGTGGAGAGAAGGTCCCTCCACTCCGCCTCGCTACGCTCGGCTCCGGTCGGGATGACGGTTATACGCCGCGAGGCCGCCGTGGTGCAGCTTCGGCGGGTGCGCCCTGATCGCCTCCTCGACCGGCTCGGTGCCCCAGCCGGGGCGCGACGGCAGCACGAGGTGGCCGTTCTCGAACTCGGGCACGTGGCTGAACAGCTCGTGGTCCCAGGCCAGGCGATCGATGTCGGTCTCCATGATCCGCAGGTTCGGCACGCAGGCCGAGAAGTGCGCGTTCATCATGGTGCAGAGGTGGCCGTAGAAGTTGTGCGGCGCGACGTTGACCTCGTGCGCCTCGGCCAGGTTGGCGATCTTCATCGACTGCCAGACGCCGTTCCACGGCGTGTCGATGATCGCCACGTCCATCGCCTGCTCGCGGAAGTAGGGCAGGAAATCGCGCAGGCCGAGCAGGGTCTCGCACGACGAGACCGGGTGCGGGCTCTGGCGGCGGATCAGGCCCAGCGCCTCGGGGCTGTAGCTGTCGATCTCGACCCAGAACATGTCGAGGTCGCGGATCTCGCGCAGGATCTTGAGGTAACCCTCGGTGCTGGCATTGAAGTTGAGGTCGAGCAGCAGGTCGACGTCTGGCCCGGCGCCGTCGCGGATCGCCTCGAGGTGGCGGCGCAGGTTGCGCAGCACGGTGCGGTCGACGTTGCGCTCGGGGTAGTTGGGCGAGCCGAAGCCCGGTCGCCAGCCCTTCGGGTTCCGGCCGTGCTCGTCGTAGAGGAAGATGTTGGTCTTCATCGCCGTGAAGCCCTTCTCGCGGACTTCGCGACCGATCGCGCGGACGCCGTCGAGGTCGGTGATCGCCGGCGTGAACCAGGTCGGGTGGTTGATGCGCCAGGTCGCGCAGTGCGACCAGTAGACCCTGATGCGGTCGCGGATCTTGCCGCCCAGCAGCTCGTAGCAGGGCACGCCCAGCGCCTTGGCCTTGGCGTCGAGCAGCGCGTTCTCGATCGCGCCCAGCGCCAGCGCCACGACGCCGCCGGCGGCCGGCCGCGTCACCGCGTAGAGCTCGGCGTAGAGCCGCTCGTGCTCGCCGACCGGCTGGCCGACCAGCCGCGACGACAGCTTGTCGATCGCCGTGCCGACGCCCGGCGCGCCGAAGCCCTCGTCGTACTCGCTCCAGCCGACGATGCCGTCCTCGGTCGTGACCTTGACGAAGTAGTAGTTGCGCCAGCCGGCATCGGCCGCCAGCGTCTCGACCGAGCGGATCCTCGAATTGACCTTCATCGGCTGGCTCCCTCCCGCGTTGGCCGCGCCGGATCGCGTCACACCAGGGTGCAGGTCACCGTGCCGCAACCATCGACGAAACCCGACAGCGTGTCGCCCTTGACCACCGCGGCGACGCCGTCCGGCGTGCCGGTGTAGATCAGGTCGCCGGCGGCCAGTTCGACCAGGCCGGACAGGTACGAAATCGTCTCGGGCACGCTCCAGATCAGGGCGTCGAGATCCGACTTCTGGCGGGTCTTGCCGTTGACGTCGAGCTGGATGGTGCCCTTGGACGGGTGGCCGATGCGCGACGCCGGGTAGATCTCGCCGATCGGCGCCGACTGGTCGAAGCCCTTGCCCATGTCCCACGGGCGGCCCATGTCCTTGGCCTGGTTCTGGAGGTCGCGGCGCGTCATGTCGAGGCCGACGCCGTAGCCGTAGACGTGCTCGAGCGCCTTCTCGACCGGGATGTCGCTTCCGCCCGACTTCATCGCCACCACCAGCTCCATCTCGTGGTGCAGGTTCTTGGTCGCCGGCGGGTACTTCACCCTGGTCGGGTTCTTCGGGTCGGCGCAGATCACGATGGCGTCGGCCGGCTTGGTGAAGAAGAACGGCGGCTCGCGGTCGGGGTCGTGGCCCATCTCGCGGGCGTGGGCGGCGTAGTTGCGGCCGACGCAGAAGATGCGGCGAACCGGGAACAGGTCGCCGGTTCCGTTGACCGGCACGCCGACCGTGGCCGGCGGCGTCACGACATAAGCCATCGCTTTCTCCCAAAAGAGCGAGCCTTTATGAAGTCCGGCAGGGAGCGAGGTCAATGTCCGAGCAGGCAGTCGTGAACGCGAAGCTGGTGGTCCAACTCGAGTCGGCGGAGGGCTGCCGCGGCTGGGCGAGCCTCGGCGAGCGGCGCTGGCGCTGCACCGTCGGCGCCGGCGGCATCCGCGAGGACAAGGTCGAGGGCGACGCCGCCACCCCGGCCGGCACCTGGCCGCTGCGCCGGATCTACTTCCGCAACGACCGGCTGGTCCTGCCCCCGGTCCGCCTGCCGGCCCGGCCGATCGTCGAGCACGACGGCTGGTGCGACGACCCGCGCTCGCCCAGCTACAACCGGTTGGTCCGCATCCCCAACGACTGGAGCCACGAGAAGATGTGGCGCGAGGACGGGCTGTACGATCTCGTGGTCGTGGTCGGCTACAACGACGACCCGCCCGAGGGCGAGTGGGGCAGCGCGATCTTCCTCCACGTCATGCGCGACGACGAGGGCCCGACCCAGGGCTGCGTCGCCTTCCGCCGCGACGACCTGCTCGAACTGGTGACCCTGATCGGTCCCGAGACGAAGCTCGAGGTGCTGTCGGCCCCGGCCAGCGAGACCGCGCCGCGCACCGCCGTCGATGAGGACATGAAGCAGTTCGAGGACTTCGACGAGCAGGACTGGTGACCACGGCACCGTCATCCCGAGCGAAGCTGCCCGCAGGGCAGCGTAGTCGAGGGACCTTCTCTCTACGCGGTGGCGCCTGCGTGTCGAGGCAAGGTCCCTCCGCGCGGCCCTCCGGGCCTTGGTCGGGATGACGGAGGGATTTATCCCACCACCCGCCCGATCATGCGCGCGGTGTAGTCGACCAGCGGGATGATGCGGGCGTAGTTGAGGCGGGTCGGGCCGATCACGCCGATGGCGCCGAGGATGCGTTCCTGCGAATCGCGGAACGGCGCCACCACCATCGAGCAGCCGGTGTTGGCGAACAGCGGGTTGTCGGTGCCGATGAAGATCTGCACGCCCGACGCCGCGTTGGCCAGCTCGAGCAGGCGGGCGAAGCTCTCGCCGCGCTCCAGCGCGTCGAACAGCAGCCGCACGCGCTCGAGGTCCTCGATCGCGGTGATGTCCTCGAGCAGCCGCGCCTGGCCGCGCACGATCAGGGCGCTGCCGGGCTCGCCGGCCCAGGTCGCCATGCCCGACTCGATCACCCGCGTGGTCAGCTCGTCGAGCTCGGCGCGCTTCTGCTGGATGTCCTCGACGATCAGGCGCCGCGCCTCCTCCAGCGTCCGGCCGACCAGCCGCGCGTTGAGGTAGTTGCTGGCCTCGACCAGCGCCGAGGCCGGCATGTGCGGCGGCGTGTCGATGACGCGGTTCTCGACGTGGCCCGACTGCGTGACCGTGACGACCAGCGCGCGGCCGGGGCCGAGGTGGACGAACTCGATGTGCTTCAGCGGCTGCTCGGTCTTGGGCGCCATGACCACGCCGGCGCAGCGCGACAGGCCGGACAGCAGCGAGGTCGCCTGCTCCAGCGCCTCGGTGACGCTGCGGCCGACCGTGGCGCAGCGCGCCTCGATGCTCTCGCGCTCCTCCGGCGACAGGTTGCCGACTTCAAGCAGGCCGTTCACGAACAGCCGCATGCCGGCATCGGTCGGCAGGCGGCCGGCCGAGGTGTGCGGCGCGTAGAGCAGGCCGAGGTCCTGCAGGTCGGCCATGATGTTGCGGATGGTGGCCGGCGACAGCGTCTCGGTCAGCTTGCGGGTCAGCGCCCGCGAGCCGACCGGCTCGCCGGTCTCGACGTAGCCCTCGACCACGTGGCGCAGCACCTCGCGGGCGCGCTCGTTGAGCTCGGCAACGGTGGCCGTCGGCTTCGGACCCGGTTGGAGGAGGTCACCCAGGCCGCCTCGAACCGGGTGGATTCGATGGATCGCCATGGAAAAAATGTAGGTAGGACAGGGGGGCGGGTCAACGCACCCGCTGCGACCGCCGCCCGCCGCTGGATTCGGCCGGTTCCCGGCGGTAAACCGACGCCCCGTTCCCCGGCCCGCCGCGCGGGCCCGCCCAGGAGTTGCCATGCGCCCGTCCGGCCGCGCCCCCGACCAGCTTCGCCCGGTTTCGCTCGAACCGGGCTTCTCGCGCCACGCCGAGGGCTCCTGCCTGGTCAAGTTCGGCGACACCCACGTGCTCTGCACCGCCTCGATCGACGAGCGGGTGCCGCCGTGGATGCGCAACACCGGCCGCGGTTGGGTCACCGCCGAGTACGGCATGCTGCCGCGTTCGACCCACACCCGCACCGACCGCGAGGCCGCGCGCGGCAAGCAGTCGGGCCGCACCCAGGAGATCCAGCGCCTGATCGGCCGCTCGCTGCGCGCCGTGGTCGACCTGCCGGCGATGGGCGAGCGCCAGATCAACATCGACTGCGACGTGCTGCAGGCCGACGGCGGCACCCGCACCGCCAGCATCACCGGCGCCTGGGTGGCGCTGCACTTCGCGTTCGAGCGCCTGATCAGGGAAGGCAAGCTGACCGCCAGCCCGATCACCGGCCAGGTCGCGGCGGTGTCGTGCGGACTGTGGGAGGGCACGCCGGTTCTCGACCTCGACTATCCCGAGGACTCCAAGGCCCAGGCCGACGCCAACTTCGTGCTGACCGGCACCGGCGGCATCGTCGAGGTCCAGGGCACCGCCGAGGACAAGCCGTTCGCCGAGTCCGAGTTCATCCAGCTGCTCGAGCTGGCCAAGAAGGGCGTGACCGAGCTGACGCGCCTGCAGCGCCTGGCGATTGGAAAAGAGGCAGGCGGCAAGTCGTGAGCGCGCGCCGCCGCTTCGATGGGAAGAAGCTGGTCGTCGCGACCCACAATCGCGGCAAGGCCGGCGAGATCCGCGCGATGCTGGCGCCCTACGGCGTCGAGATCGTGTCGGCGGGCGAGCTCGGCCTGCCGGCGCCCGACGAGACCGGCACGACCTTCGAGGACAACGCCACGCTGAAGGCGCTGGCGGCGACCCGGGCCTCGGGCCTGCCGGCGCTGGCCGACGATTCGGGCCTCAGCGTCCACGCGCTCGACGGCCAGCCCGGCCTCTACACCGCCGACTGGGAAGGCCCGACGCGCGACGCCATGGTCGGCATGAGGCGCATCCAGGACGAGCTGGCCAGGCGCGGCGTGCCGGACACCGTGGCGGCGCGCGGCGCCACCTTCCACTGCGTGCTGGCGCTGGCGTGGCCGGACGGCCATGTCGAGCGGGTCCACGGCACGCTCGACGGCGCCATCGTGTGGCCGCCGCGCGGCAGCGGCGGGCACGGCTACGATCCCTGCTTCCAGCCCGACGGCGAGAGCCGCACCACCGCCGAGATGAGCGACGCCGAGAAGAACGCGATCAGCCATCGCGGCCGGGCCTTCCGGATGCTGGTCGAGGCCTGCTTCGGATGACGCCGGCGGAAGGACCGCTGGGCGTCTACGTCCACTGGCCTTTCTGCAAGTCGAAGTGTCCCTACTGCGACTTCAACTCCCACGTCCGCGACGGCATCGACCAGGCGCGCTGGCGGGCGGCGCTGCTGCGCGAGCTCGAGCACGCCGCGCGCGAGGCGCCCGGCCGCCGGCTCGAGACGATGTTCTTCGGCGGCGGCACGCCGTCGCTGATGGAGCCCGAGACGGTGGCGGCGGTGATCGCCCGCGCCCGCGCCCTGTGGGACGGCGCCGCCGACCTCGAGATCACGCTCGAGGCCAACCCGACCTCGGTCGAGGCCGACCGCTTCGCCGCGCTGGCCGCGGCCGGCGTCAACCGCGTGTCGCTGGGCGTGCAGGCGCTCGACCCCGGGGCGCTGCGCTTCCTCGGCCGCCAGCACTCGGCCGACGAGGCGCTCGCCGCCATCGACACCGCGCGGCGTCACTTCGCGCGCTACTCCTTCGACCTGATCTACGCCCGGCCCGGGCAGGACGAGGCGGCGTGGGCCGACGAACTGGAGCGGGCGCTGGCGCTGGCCGGCGAGCACCTGTCGCTCTACCAGCTCACGATCGAACGCGGCACGCGCTTCCACGTCGACCATGCCCGCGGCGCCTTCGCCCTGCCGGACGAGGACCGCGCCGCGGCGATGTTCGAGCACACCCAGGCGCGGCTGGCGGCGGCCGGCCTGCCGGCCTACGAGATTTCCAACCATGCCCGGCCGGGCGCTGCCTGCCGCCATAATTTGATCTACTGGCGGTATCAGGATTACGTCGGCATCGGGCCGGGCGCGCACGGTCGCTTCGCCGTGGGCGGGCCGGACGATATCGTGCGAGGCCGGCTGGCGCGGCAGGCGACACGGCGCGCCAGCGGCCCCGAGGCCTGGCTGGAGGCGGTCGAGCGCGACGGTCACGGCACGGCGGAGACGACCCGCGTCGAGGGCCGCGACCTGGTGGAGGAGGCGTTGATGATGGGACTGCGGCTGGCCGACGGCATCGACCGGGCGCTGTTCGCCGCCCAGGCCGGGATCGACCCGGTGGCGGCGGTGCCGGCGGCGCGCCTGGCGTCGCTGCAGGCCGCCGGCTACCTCGAGGTCACGCCGACCCACCTCGTCGCCACCGCCGCGGGGCGGCAGCGCCTCAATGCCGTGCTGGAGCGGCTGGTGGCATGAAGCGCGCGCTCGTCTTCCTGGGCCTGGTGCTGGCGGGCGGCGGCGCGCTCGCGCAGCAGGCGCCGGCGCCCGCGCAGCAGCCGGCCCCGAAGCCCGCCGCCAGGCCGGCGCCCGCCGCGGCCAAGCCGGCCGCCGCGCCGCCCAAGCCGACGTCCAAGTTCCCGCCGCCGGCCTTCAAGATCACGGTCGGCACCGAGGGCGCGTTCCCGCCCTTCAACTACCTCGACCGCAAGGGCCTGCCGGCCGGCTTCGAGATGGAGCTGGCGCAGGAAGCCTGCCAGCGCATCAAGGCCGAGTGCGAGTTCGCCGCCTTCAAGTGGGACGACCTGATCCCCGGCCTGATCGACAAGAAGTTCGACGTGCTGATGTCGTCGATGGAGGTGACGGCCGAGCGGCGCAAGCGGCTGGGCCTGACGCGGCGCTACTACACCTCGCCCGGCGCCTTCGTCGCCGCCAAGGGCGCGCCCTACGACGGCCCGCCGTCGCTGCTGCGCAACAAGCGCATCGGCATCCAGAAGGACTCGACGCACGCCGACTGGGCGGACAAGAGCTTCCGACGCTCGGCCCAGCTCAAGCGCTACAACACGCTGGCCGACGCGCTCGCCGCGCTGACGCGGAACGAGGTCGACGCGGTGTTCGGCGACAAGGTGCAGCTATGGCTGTGGAGCCAGAAGCCGGACGGCCAGTGCTGCGAGATCGTCGGCCAGGACATCAAGGACAACCAGACGCTGGGCCTCGGCATCGCCGCCGGCACGCGCAAGGAAGACGCCAAGCTGCGCGACGCGCTGAACAAGGCGTTCGGCGAGATGATGGCCGACGGCACCTACAAGAAGATCAACGAGAAGTACTTCCCGTTCCCCCTCAACTGAGGTCCCGGGTCAGTGCAGCGCGCGGTCGCGCGAGACGTAGTGGCCGCGCTTCAGTTCCTTGAAGAACTGCGGCACCTGCGGGTGCGAGACCGGCTTGCCGGTGTCGTCGGGCAGCAGGTTCTGCTCCGAGACGTAGGCGACGTAGGTGGTCTGCGCGTTCTCGGCGAGCAGGTGGTAGAAGGGCTGGTCGCGGCGCGGCCGGACTTCCTCCGGAATGGAGGCAAGCCACTCCTCGGTATTGGCGAACACCGGGTCGACGTCGAAGATGACGCCGCGGAACGGATAGATGCGGTGCTTCACCACCTGCCCGATCGCGAACTTGGCGGTTCGCACCGGCGGCGGCGGCATCGCGGATCCGGCAGCCTGCTTGTCGATCTCCATGGTCAAAGTATTACTCCGAACTGAGCGGCAGGCAACGCCGCGCGAAGGCGGCAATCGACCCGGTCCCTGCAACAAGGCGTGAACGCCGCCGACATACCGGCACTTCGGATATATTTGCATCAATTGGTCTGCATGGACTTGTGACCGCATCTGTTGACGCGGGGTGCCTGCCTGTGGACTCTGCGCCGGTTAGGGGAAGTTTCGTTGGCGCACGGTCTGAAGGTCCGATTCTGGGGCGTGAGAGGCTCCATTTCCTGCTCGGGAGCCGAGTACGCCCGCTATGGCGGGAACACCTCCTGCCTCGAGGTGACGGCCGGCGGCCGCCGGCTGATCTTCGACGCCGGCACCGGCATCCGTCCGCTCGGCCTCGAGCTGGCGCGCCACCCGGAAGTCGACATCGACATCTTCTTCACCCACACCCATCTCGACCACATCACCGGCCTGACCTTCTTCCAGCCGCTGTTCGGCAAGCGCAACTCGGTGCGGCTGTGGGCCGGGCACCTGCAGGGTCCCGACACGCTGAAGCAGGTGGTCAGCAACCTGATGCAGGCGCCGCTCTACCCGGTCAGCCTCGAGGTCTTCCAGGCCAGCGTCGATTTCAGCGAGTTCATCTGCGGCGACTCGATGACCTGCGGCGAGATGAGCATCCGCACCACCGCGCTCAACCATCCCAACGGCGCCACCGGCTACCGCGTCGATCACGGCGGCAAGTCGATCTGCTACATCACCGACACCGAGCACAGCGGCGACGGCCCCGACCAGGCGATCGTCGACCTGTGCCGCGGCGCCGACATCATGATCTACGACTCGAGCTACACCGACGCGGAGTACCCGCGCTACAAGGGCTGGGGTCACTCGACGTGGCAGGAGGGCATGCGCGTCGCCGACGCCGCCAACGTCGGCACGCTCGTCATCTTCCACCACGATCCCAGCCACGACGACGCCTTCATGGACGGCGTGGCGCGCGAAGCGGCCGCGGCGCGGCCCGGCACCACGCCCAACGGCCTGCCGCGCGCGATCGTCGCCCACGAAGGACTGACGCTCAGCCCGTGACGAGCCCGAGCCTGCGCGGCCGCTGGCGCCGGCTGAAGCTCGGTCTGCCCACCGTGCTCGGCCTCGCGCCGCGCGGCTGGTTCATCCCCCATCGCTACGCGCCGCTGCTGCCGCCGCCCGGCACGCAGCCGCCCTACCCCGCGATCGAACGCCTGTTCGAGGACGCGACGCCGGACTTCGCCGCCGTTCTCGATGCCGTCGATGCCCACGCCGCGGCGCTGGAGAACATCCGCGGCCTGCTCGACCAGTCGTGGTTCCCCTCGCTCGACGCGGCGGCGGCCTACGCGATCGTGCGCGAGCGCAAGCCGCGCCAGGTGATCGAGGTCGGCTCCGGACACTCGACCCGCGTGCTGTCGCGCGCGCTGGGCGGCGTCGGCGGCATCGTCGCGGTCGACCCGGCGCCGCGCGCCGACATCGCCGACCTGCCGGGCGTGCGGATCGTGCCGGCGACGGTGCAGTCGGTGCCGGCCGACCTGTTCGCCGGGCTGGCGCCGGGCGACGCGCTGTTCATCGATTCGAGCCACATCCTGATGCCGGGCAGCGACGTCGACCTGCTGTTCAACCGGGTGCTGCCGGAACTGCCGTCGGGCACGCTGGTCCACATCCACGACATCTTCCTGCCGTTCGACTATCCCGAGGCGTGGGGCTGGCGCGCCTACAACGAGCAGCAGGGCGTGGTGCCGATGCTGGCCGGCGGCGGCTGGAAGCCCTTGTTCTCCAGCGCCTGGGCGACCCGGCGCATGGCCGACCGGCTGGCCGCGTCGGTGCTGGCGCGGCTGCCCCGGCCGGCCGACGCGCTGCCCGCCAGCCTGTGGCTGGAAAAGCGCTGATGCCGCGCCGCCTGCGCGACTGGCTGTTCGAGGGCAGCGGCGCGCAGCAACTGCCCGAGCGCGTCCGCGACACCATCCGCCGCCAGCAGGAGCGCAGCGAGATCCTGATCGGCTGGGCCCAGCTGGTGATCGTGGCGGTGCTCGGCATCGCCTACGAGTCGACCAGCATGGCGACCGGCGTGGTCCAGGAGGAGTATTCCTTCGAGACCCAGGTGTTCCTGCTCTACGGCCTGTTCGCGCTGGCGCGGCTGGCGCTGGCCTACCGCCGCGCCCTGCCGGAGTGGCTGCTGTACGTGTCAGTGGTCGCCGACATGGGCCTGCTGATGGGCCTGATCTACTCGTTCCACTACAAGTACGCGCAGCCGGCGGTGTTCTACCTCAAGGCGCCGACCCTGTTCTTCGTGTTCGTGTTCATCGCGCTGCGCGCCCTGCGCTTCGAGGCGCGCTTCGTCGTCTTCGCGGGGCTGGTGGCGGCGGCCGGCTGGGTCGGCCTGATCCTCTACGCGCTCGGCGGCCGCGGCGGCCCGGCCAACCCGACCACCGACTTCGTCGAGCACATGACCTCGAACGCGTTCCTGATCCAGGCCGAGGCCGACAAGCTGGTCGCGATCCTGGTCACCACCGCGGTGCTGGCGATCGCGATCTCGCGCGCCCGCAACCTGCTGGTCCGCTCGGTCAGCGAGGGCGCGGCGGCGCGCGACCTCGCCCGCTTCTTCGACCCCGGCGTCGCCGACCGCATCCGCGGCGCGGCGCTGGCGATCCGGGCCGGCGAGGGCGAGCTGCGCGACGTCGCCATCCTGACCGTCGACCTGCGCGGCTTCACCAGGCTGTCGGTCACGATGGCGCCGGACGCCGTCATGAAGGTGCTGCAGGAGTACCAGGCCCGCGTCTGCCCGCTGGTCACCCGCAACGGCGGCAGCATCGACAAGTTCCTGGGCGACGGCATCCTCGCCTCGTTCGGCGCGGTCGCGGCCTCGGCGACGGCGGCGGCCGACGCCCTGCGCGCCGCCGACGCCGTGATCGAGGCGGCCGACCGCTGGGCCGCCGAGCGCCGCGCCGCCGGCCTCGACGGGCTGTCGATCGGCCTCGCCGTGTCGTCCGGACGGGTCGTGTTCGGCGCCGTGGGCGACGGCGAGCGCCTCGAGTTCACCGTCATCGGCGATGCCGTGAACCTCGCGGCCAAGCTGGAAAAACACAACAAGGAAGAGAATTGTCGCGGCCTGACCGACGCGCGGACCTGGGAACTGGCGCGCCGGCAGGGATACGTCGCGCAGGCCGCGCGCGAGAAGCGGCCGGGCCGGACCGTGGCCGGGGTCGCCGATCCCCTCGACCTCGTCGTGATCGCGCCCTGACGGGCGCCCGCGAGGGCGCCGAATCGGGGCAATGTGAAGGCGGGGCCGGTTCGCCGTTGCCTTGCCCTTTCCCTATTCGCGGCCTATGTAATTTGCGACGCTGGGAGCAACGGATCGGCGGAGCGCCATCGTGGGCAACAACTACGACATCATCCTGATCGGGCTGGTCGCGGTCTTCCTGATCCTGCGGCTGCGCTCGGTGCTGGGCAAGCGCACGGGCAACGAACGTCCGCCCGCCCGCGACCCGTTCACGCCGCCGGCGCCGCCGACCCCGGCG
Organism: uncultured Reyranella sp.; assembly: GCA_964420105.1. GTDB lineage: Bacteria > Pseudomonadota > Alphaproteobacteria > Reyranellales > Reyranellaceae > Reyranella. Next base: position 18,219 of record CAYQRL010000009.1, on the reverse strand, counting down.
CCGCGCGTCGGCGACGCGCCCGGCGGCAACGACAACGTCGTGCCGCTGCCGACCGCCAACGCGCCGCCGCGGCCGTCGCTCGGCACCCACGGCCCGGGCGGCATCCGCGCCACGGTGATGCCGGCCGCGACCGCCGGCGTCGCCGCGATCCGCGGCGCCGACCCTTCGTTCGAGCCGCTGTCCTTCACCGCCGGCGCGCGCGCCGCCTTCGCCGCCATCGTCGAGGCCTTCGCCAAGGGCGACACCGCGTCGCTGCGGCCGCTGCTCGACGCGCCGACCTTCGCGAGCTTCGAGGGCGCGATCCGCGGCCGCCTCGAGCGCAACGAGAAGGCCGAGAGCACGATGATCGGCTTCGAGGCCTCCGACATCTCGGCGGCGGCGCTGCAGGGCACCGTCGCCCAGGTCACCGTCCGCTTCGTCAGCGAGCAGATCAACGTGCTGCGCAACGCCGAGGGCCAGATCATCGACGGCAACCCGAACGAAGTGCAGAAGGTGATCGATCTCTGGACGTTCCGCCGCGACACCAAGTCCAGCGACCCGAACTGGCAGCTGGTCAAGACGGAAAGCGAAGGCTGAGGGAGGCTCTGTCGATCATGCGCTGGACGCTCCTGTCCGGCCGCGCGGGCGCGGCCCGGCTGGCGGCCCTGTTGCTTGCTGGCCTGGTCGCGGCCTGCGCCGACGGCACCGGTCCGCAGAACGAGCAGCGCGTGGCGATGGCGCCGATCTCGTTCAACGAGATCGCCGGCTGGACCGACGACAAGCACGCCGAGGCGCTGTTCGCCTTCCGCCGCTCCTGCCCCAAGCTGACCGCCGGGCGCGAGACCAAGATCGCCACCGACGGCGGCTTCAAGACCATCACCCCCGGCGAGTGGAAGCGGATCTGCGACCATGCCGCCGCCGTCAAGGCGGGCGACGACCGCGCCGCGCGCAGCTTCTTCGAGGAAAACTTCCGCCCGCTGGTGGTGCGCGTGCCGGGCAAGTTCACCGGCTACTTCGAGCCCGAGATGCGGGGCAGCAAGGTGCCGTCGCGGCTGTTCACCGTGCCGGTCTACCGCCGCCCGCCCGACCTGACCGACAAGCCGTTCTACACCCGCGCCGAGATCGAGCAGGGCGCGCTCAAGGGCAAGGGCCTCGAGATCGCCTACGTGCAGGACCCGGTGGCGCTGTTCGAGGTCCAGGTCCAGGGCAGCGGCCGGATCGCGCTGGCCGAGGGCGGCGTCATGAACCTCGGCTTCGACGGCTCGAACAACCGGCCCTACACGACGGTCGGCAACGTGCTGATCGAGATGGGCGTGTTCAAGTCGAAGGAAGAGGCGACCTGGCCGGCGATCCGCGACTGGATGAAACGCAACCCGCAGCAGGCGCGCGACGTCATGCGGCGCAACGAGCGCTACATCTTCTTCAAGGACACCCGCACCGGCGGGGCGATCGGCGCCGAGGGCGTCCAGATCACCGCCCAGCGCAGCCTCGCCGTCGATACCGCCTTCACGCCCTACGGCACCCCGATCTGGATCGACACCGTGCGCCCGGTGCTGCGCAAGCCCGGCGCGACCGATCCCTACCGCCGCCTGATGATCGCCCAGGATGCCGGCGCGGCGATCCAGGGCCCGGCCCGCGGCGACGTCTTCTACGGCGCCGGCGCCCAGGCCGCGGAGTGGGCCGGCCGCATGAACAGCGACGGCCGCGCCATCGTCCTCGTCCCCAACAAGGGCTGAGCCCGCGGGCCTGGGCTCAGGCCTTGGCCTCCGCCTCGTCGTGGCGCGGGTGGCTCTGGACCACCGGCCGGCGGCGCGAGAACAGGCCGATCGCGGCCGGCAGCACCGTCAGGATCAGGCAGGGCGCGACCAGCGTGCCGCCGACCACGACGATCGCCAGCGGCCGCTGGACCTGGCTGCCGATCGCCGTCGAGAAGGCGGCCGGGATCAGGCCGACGCAGGCGGCGACGCAGGTCATCAGCACCGGCCGCATCTGCTGCGAGCAGGTCTCGCGCAGCGCCCGCTCGCGCTCCATGCCGACCGAGACCAGGCGGTTGAAGCAGCCGACGACCATGATGCCGTTCATGGCCGCGATGCCGAACAGGGCGACGAAGCCGATCGCCGCCGAGATCGAGAACGACATGTCGGCGAGGTAGAGGCCGAAGATGCCGCCGGTCAGCGCCATCGGGATGGCGCTGCCGGCCAGCAGCGTGTCGACCAGCGAGCCGAAGCTGACGTACAGCAGCAGCAGGATCACCGCGATCGCGATCGGCACGGCGATCGACAGCCGGGCGATGGCGCTCTCGAAGTTGACGAAGTCGCCGGCCCAGTCGAGCCGGTAGCCGGGCGGCAGCCTGACCTCGCGCTCGACCCGCTGCTGCGCCTCGAGCACGGCGCCGCCGAGGTCGCGGCCGCGGACCGAGAACTTGACCGGGACGTAGCGCTCCTGCTGCTCGCGGTAGATGTAGAAGGCGCCGGTGGTGAGCGCGACGTCGGCGATCTCGGCCAGCGGCACCTGGGTGACGCCCCTGTCGCCCGGCACGCCGATCGGGATGCGGCGGATGGCCTCCATGTTCTCGCGGTAGCGGGGCGCCAGCCGGACCATCATCGGGAAATGGCGGTCGCTGCCGTCCTCGTAGAGATCGCCGGCCGCCTGGCCGCCGACCGCGGCCTGGATCGCGGCGTTGACCTCGCCCGGCGACAGGCCGTAGCGCGCCGCCTTCTGGCGGTCGATGTCGATCCGCACGGTCGGCTGGCCGAGCAGCGGCGGCACCTGGATGTCGCTGACGCCGCGCACCTTCTCCAGCACGCCGCGGATCTCGACCGCGATCCTGCGCAGCGTCGCGAGGTCGGGACCGGTGATCTTGATCGCGTTCTCGGCGTCGATGCCGGAGGCGGCTTCCTGGACGTTGTCCTGGATGTACTGCGAGAAGGCGAAGGTGACGCCGGGGAAGCCGCCGCGCAGGGCGGCGCCGATCTCGGCGATCAGCCCTTCCTTGTCGAGGCCCTTCCTCCAGGTGTCGAACGGCTTCAGCGGCACGAAGAACTCGACGTTCGAGAAGCCGTCGGGGTCGGTGCCGTCGTCGGGCCGGCCGTGCTGGGTGACCACGGTCTCGACCTCGGGGAAACCCTTGACCACGCGGCGCATGCGGTTGGCGTAGGCGTTGCCCTCGTCGAGCGAGACCGACGGCGGCAGCGCCGCGCGCATCCAGATGTTGCCTTCCTCGAGCTTGGGCAGGAACTCGAGGCCGACGGTGCTGGCGGCCAGCCCGGCGGTGACGAACAGCGCGGCCCCGGCCGACACCGCGGCGACGCGGTGCGCCAGCACGAGCCCGACCACGCGGCGGTAGAACCGGCGCAGCGCCCGCACGATCACGGTCTCGGTCTCCGACACCTTCTCGGGCAGCAGCACCGCGGCCAGCGCCGGCGACACGGTGAAGGTGGCGAGCAGGCCGCCCGCCAGGGCGTAGGCATAGGTCTTGGCCATCGGGCCGAAGATGTGGCCCTCGACGCCCGACAGCGTGAACAGCGGCAGGAAGCCGGCGATGATGATGGTGGCCGAGAAGAAGATCGCCTGCGTGACCTCGCTCGACGCGTGGTAGATCGTCGCCAGCTTGCCGGTCAGCCCGTCCGGCGTGCGCCGCGTGTAGACGTGGCGATGGCCGGCGCTCGCCTCGGCGAGGTGGCGGTAGATGTTCTCGACCATGATCACGGTGGCGTCGACGATGATGCCGAAGTCGATCGCGCCCATCGACAGCAGGTTGGCCGATTCGCCGCTCAGCACCAGGATCGTGACCGCAAACAGCAGCGCGAACGGGATGGTCGCCGCCACGATCAGGGCCGAGCGCAGGTCGCCCAGGAACAGCCACTGGATGGCGAAGATCAGGATCACGCCCAGCACCATGTTGTGCAGCACGGTGTGGGTGGTGACGTCGACCAGCACCGAGCGGTCGTAGATGCGCTCGATCCGGACCCCGGGCGGCAGCAGGTCCGAGCCGTTGATCCGCTCGACCTCGGCCTCGACCGCGCGCAGTGTCGGCATGGTCTTGGCGCCGCGCCGCATCAGCACGATGCCCTGCACGATGTCGTCGTCGTCGTCGTGGCCGGCGACGCCCAGCCGCGGCTCGTGCCCGACCGCGATGGTCGCGACGTCGCCGACCAGCACCGGCGCGCCGTCGCGCACCGTGATCATGGTGTGCCGGATGTCGTCCATGGTGCGGATCAGGCCGACGCTGCGGATCACCGCCGACTGCGGCCCGATGTTGATGGTGTTGGCGCCGACGTTGATGTTGGCGCCGTTCAGCGCGTCGATCAGCTGCTTCAGGGTGACGCCGTAGGCCAGCAGGCGGTCGAGGTCGACGGTGATGTCGTAGGTCTTGGACTTGCCGCCCCAGGTGGTGACGTCGATCACGCCCGGCACCGCCTTCAGCCGGCGCAGCACGATCCAGTCCTGGATGGTCTTGAGGTCGGTGATGGTGAAGCCCGGCGGCCCGACCACGCGGTAGCGGAAGATCTCGCCGACCGGGCTGGTCGGCGAGATGATCGGCTGGGCGCCGTTGGGCAGCGGGCCGAGCTGCGACAGGCGGTTGATCACCAGCTGCGAGGCCTGCGCGTAGGTCAGGTCGTAGGTGAACTGGACCTTCACGTCGCTGAGGCCGGTCAGCGAGATCGTCCGGATCGACTTCACGAACGGCAGGCCGGCCATCTGGATCTCGATCGGGATCGTGATGTAGCGCTCGATCTCCTCCGACGATTGGCCCGGGCTCTGGGTCACGATGTCGACCAGCGGCGGCACCGGGTCGGGATAGGCCTCGATGTTGAGCTGCCCGTAGGCGAACAGGCCACCGGCGATCAGGGCAGCGCTGAGGATCAGCATGAGGATGCGCTGCTTGAGCGCGGCCCCGACGATGGCGTGCATGGACAAACCTGCTGTGGGCGCCGCCTCGCGCGGCGGCTTCTCGCGTGCAGGTCTCTTACTTCACCTCGTGCATTCAGAAGATATGCAAACGCGCGGCGTTCGCCGCGCGCGACTCACCGCGCCGCCACCACCGGCTTGGGCGGCGTGCAGACCGCGCGCTGGGCCGGGTTGGTCGGCTCGCCGCGGTTCCACCAGCCGCCGCCCAGCGCCTGGTAGAGGGCGGCGGTGTTGGTCAGGCGGTTGGCCTGGGCCTGGACGCGCACCAGCGACGCCTGCAGGTAGGTCTGCTCGGCCAGCAGCACGATGACGTAGGTGGTGTCGCCGAGCTCGAGGCGCTTGCGCGCGATCTGCAGGCTGGTCGCCGCCGCGCGCTCGGCATCGACCGCGGCCTTCAGGTACTGGGCGTCGAACTCGAGCGCGCGCAGGGTGTCGGCGACGTTGCGGAACGCCAGCAGCACCGCCGACCTGTACAGCGCCTTCGACTGCTCGAAGTTGGCCTGCGCCGCGCGCTTCCTGGCCTGCAGCGCGCCGCCGTCGAGCAGCGTGCCGAGCACGCCGCCGCCGACCGCCGAGCTGGCCGGGCCGACCGCGGCGCTGAACAGGCTGCCCAGCACCAGCGACTGCGAGCCGATGCTGGCCAGCAGGTTGAAGTTCGGCAGCTGGGCCGCCACCGCGACGCCGACCTGCGCCGCCGCGGCGTGGACGTTGGCCTCGGCGGCGCGCACGTCGGGCCGCTGCTCGACCAGCTTGGACGGCAGGCTGAGCGGCAGTTCGGGCGGCAGCTTGAGGTCGGAGAGTTCGAACCTCTCGGTCAGCGCCGTGCTCGGCAGGTCGCCGGTCAGGGTGACCAGGAGGTTGCGCGACTGGGCCAGCGCCTTGGCGAGCGGCGGCAGCGTCGCCTCGGCCTGGGCGAGCGCGGCTTCCTGGGTGGCGACGTCGGCGCCGGACACCGCGCCGAGGTTCGACTGGCCGCGCAGGATCGCCAGGGTCTCGCGCTGGGACGCGATGATGCGCTCGGTGGCCTGGACCTGGGCCCGCAGCGCGGCCTCGGTGATCGCCGCGGCGACCACGTTGGAGGCCAGCGACAGGTAGGCGGCCTCGAGCAGGAAGCACTGGCCCTCGGCCACCGCCTCGGCCGACTCGGCGGCGCGACGGGCGCCGCCCCAGACGTCGGGCGCGTAGGCGATGCTGAGCGTCGCGGTGAACAGCCCGTAGACCCAGGTGTTGGGGTCGGCGGTCGGCGGCGACAGCACGGTCGGGGCCTGGGTCTGCGCCGCCGTCGCCCCACCGGTCACGGTCGGGAACAGGGTGGCGCGCTGCGCCCGCGCCGTCTGCTGGGCGACGCGCAGACCCGCCGTCGCCGCGGCGATGTCGGGATTGGCCTTCAGCGAGCGGTCGATCAGGCTGTTGAGCGGCGCCGACTGGAACACCGACCACCACTGGCCGGGGATGTCCATCGCGGTCACCACGCGCTGCGCCTCGCCGCCGGGGATGCCGGCCGAGACGAGGTTGAGCGGTCCCTCCTCCGGCAGGTAGCGGTCGGTGTCGGGCGGGTCGGGGATCTTGAAGTCGGGGCCGACGGTGCAGGCGGCCAGGGCGGTGGTCAGCGCGACGGCCAGGGCGAGGCCGACGGATACGCGGCGAAACGACATCACCGCGCCTCCGCGGCGCCGGCAAGGGCGATGGCGTGCGTGGTCCCGCGCCGCGAGAACTGTCCGGTCGTCGGCACCGGCCTGGCCTTGTCGGCGACTTCTTCCTGCGCTTCGATGATGGCGCTGCCGCCGCGAATTGAGAACTTCACCGGGACGTACCGCTCCTTCTGTTCGCGGTACATGTAGGGAGTCCCCGAGACCAGTTCCACCGACGCGCGCGCGAACCGCGGCCCCGGGGTGACGACCTTATCTCCCTGGATGCCAATGGGAATTCGCCCGGTGGCGTCGATGAACCCGCGCATGAGGTCGTACCGGGGTCAGTCGCGGCGGGCCGCCCGGTCGATGAAGAGCGTGCCGCTCGTCACCACGGTGTCGCCGGCGGCGAGGCCCCGCCTGATCTCGACCATGCCGTTGCTGGTGTCGCCGACCACGACCGGGCGCGAGACCACGCTGCGGGCCTCGGGATTGGCGACCCAGACGCGGGCCGACGCGCCCTCGTAGACGATGGCATCGGCCGGCACCGCCGCGACCGAGCGGTCGTCGCCCGAGACGATGCGGAACGAGGCGAACATCTCGGGCTTGAGCTCGAGGTCGGTGTTGGCGATCACCGCGCGCACCGGCAGGCGGCGGGTGTTGGGATCGAGGGCCGGCGCGACGTACTCGAGGCGGGCGTTGAAGACCTGGCCGGGGAAGGCCAGCACGTTGACCACCACCGGGGCGCCGATCTTCATCCGCGGCGCGTCGGACTCGCGGACGTTGGCGACCAGCCACACGGTCGAGAGGTCGCCGATCGTGAAGACCGGGTCGGCGGCGCCGGCGTTGATGTACTGGCCGAGGCCGACCTTGCGCTGGATCACGGTACCGGCGATCGGCGCGACCACGACGGTCTCGGCGCCGACGCGGTCCTGCTTCTCCAGCTCGGCGATGTCGTCGTCGCTGCGGCCGAGGATGTGGAAGCGGTTGCGCACCGCGGCCAGCGCGATCTCGGCGGCGCGCAGGTCGCCCTGCGCCTGCACCAGGTCGGACTGCGCCTGCTCGAGGTCCTTGAGCGCGCCGCCGCGGATCGCCTGCAGGTCGCGCTGGCGCTTCTCCGCCATCCGCGCCAGTGCCAGCCGCGACCTCGCCTTCTCGACGCCGGACAGCGCGGTGACGAGGTCGTTGTGGCCCTGGACGAACTCGCTGGCCTCGATGGCGAACAGCGGCGCGCCGCGCTCGACCTTGTCGCCCGGCCTGGCGATCAGCCGGCTGACGCGGCCCGAGTAGGGCGAGAACACCGGCGTGGTGGTGTCCTCGTTGATGGCGATGCGTCCGTCGGTCGCCCGCTCCTCGCGGAACGCCACCGGCTCGACCTTCGAGAACCTGAAGCCCGCCCACTGCGACTGGGTCGGGCGGAAGGCGCCATCGCCCTGGACCTGGTTGGCCGGGCGCACCAGGGCGGCGCTCGGCGGCGTGTACAGCGTCCAGCCGGCCAGCCCGGCGACGGCGGCGAGGCCGAATGCCCCGAACAGCACGCGGTGGCGCCGCAGGCGCTTGACGATCGGAGGGTTGGGCTCGGACTTCATGGGACTGGACCTTAGGGGGTCCAGATTACGGACGCCTGACGCCGCCCCGGGGCAGCGACCGGGCGCGGGCCCCGTTGCATGGCCGCAGGGCGGCTGCCAATCTGGCCCTCGTGTCCAAGACTTCGCCCTCCGCGCCGCCCCGTCGCGTCGCGCTTTTCGTGACCTGCCTGGTCGACCTGTTCCGTCCCTCGGTGGGCTTCGCCGCCGTCAAGCTGCTGGAGGACGCGGGCTGCACCGTGGAAGTGCCGCCGCTGCAGGTCTGCTGTGGCCAGCCGGCCTACAATTCCGGCGACCGCGCCTCGACCCGCGCCATCGCCGTGCAGGTGATCGACGCGTTCGAGGGCTTCGATGCCGTCGTCGTGCCGTCGGGATCGTGCGGCGGCATGCTCAGCCACCACTATCCCGGCCTGTTCGACGACGACCCGGCGCTGCAGGCGCGCGCCCGCAGGCTGGCATCGCGCACCTGGGAGCTGATGGCGTTCCTGGTCGACGTGCTGAAGGTCGAGCGCGTCGCCGCCCGCTACGAAGGCGCCGTCACCTACCACGACTCGTGCTCGGGCCTGCGCGAACTGGGGGTCAAGGCCCAGCCCCGCCGCCTGCTCGGCTCGGTCGGGGGCCTGTCGCTGACCGAGATGAAGACGCCGGAAGTGTGCTGCGGCTTCGGCGGCACCTTCTGCGTCAAGTACCCGGAGATCTCCAACGCCATGGTGTCCGAGAAGGCGGCCGACATCGCCGCCACCGGCGCCGGCACGGTGCTGGCCGGCGACCTCGGCTGCCTCATGAACATGGCCGGCAAGCTGCAGCGCGAGGGTAGCGCGGTGAAGGTCCGCCATGTCGCCGAGGTCCTGGCCGGGATGGGCGACCTGCCGGCGATCGGCGAGCCGGAGACCCGCTGATGCAGTCCACCGCGCACGATTTCCGCCACAACGTCGACCACGCGCTGGCCGATCCCAACCTGCAGGATTCGCTGGCCAAGCTGAAGGTCGGCTTTTCCGAGCGCCGCCGCCAGGCCGCCGAGCGGCTGCCCGAGTTCGAGGCGCTGCGCGACCGCGCGCGCGACATCAAGAACCACACCCTGGCCCACCTCGACTTCTACCTCGAGGAGTTCGAGCGCAAGGTGCTGGCGCTGGGCGGGCACGTCCACTGGGCGCCCACCGCCGAGGACGCGCGGCGCATCATCGCCGACCTCTGCCGCAGCGTGAACGCCCGCACCATCGCCAAGTCGAAGTCGATGGTGTCGGAGGAGATCGGCCTCAACGATCACCTCGAGCAGCTCGGCATCCAGCCGGTCGAGACCGACCTCGGCGAGTACATCATCCAGCTGCGCCACGAGCCGCCCAGCCACATCATCGCGCCGGCCGTCCACCTGACCAAGGACCAGGTCGCCGACACCTTCCTCGAAGCCCATGCCGGGCTCGGCTTCACGCGCCGCCTGACCGAGCGCAACGACCTCGTCGCCGAGGCGCGCTACGTGCTGCGCCAGAAGTTCATCGACGCCGACGTCGGCCTGACCGGCGCCAACTTCCTGGTCGCCGAGACCGGCTCGTCGATGCTGGTGACCAACGAGGGCAATGCCGACCTCTCGAACACGCTGCCGAAGATGCACATCGTGCTGGCCAGCATCGAGAAGGTGATCCCGACGCTGGAGGACGCCGCCGTGCTGCTGCGCGTGCTGGCGCGCTCGGCCACGGGACAGGAATCCTCGGCCTACACGACGCTGAACACCGGGCCGCGGCGCGACGGCGATCTCGACGGGCCATCGGCCTACCACGTCGTCATCCTCGACAACGGCCGCTCGTCGGTGCTCGGCACCGAGATGCAGGACATGCTGCGCTGCATCCGCTGCGGCGCCTGCATGAACCACTGCCCGGTCTACGGCGCGATCGGCGGCCACGCCTACGGCTGGGTCTATCCCGGCCCGATCGGCGCGGTGCTGACGCCGCAGCTGCTGGGGGTGGAGGAAGCCTCGAACCTGCCCAACGCCTCGACCTTCTGCGGCCGCTGCGAGAGCGTCTGCCCGGTGCGCATCCCCCTGCCCGGCCTGATGCGGCACTGGCGCGAGCGCGAGTTCGAACGCCACCTGACGCCCAAGGCGGTGCGCCAGGGCCTCGCCCTGTGGAGCTGGATGGCCCGCCGTCCGCGCCTCTACCGCCGGCTGACCGGCCTCGCCAACCGCGTGCTGGCGCTGTTCGGCCGCGCCGACGGCCGCTACGGCAGCCTGCCGCTGGCCGGCGGCTGGACCCGCTTCCGCGATTTCCCGGCGCCCCAGGCCGGCGGCACGTTCCACGCCCAGTGGCAGCGGAGGAAGGCATGAGCGCCCGCGACGGCATCCTCGGCAACATCCGCCGCTCGCTGCGCCGCGGCCCGGTCGGCGGCGCCGCGCTCGACGAGGTCAGGGCGCGGCTGGCGACGCCGCCGCGTGGCCCGATCGTGGCGCGCGCCCGGCTGCCGCAGCCCGAGAAGGTCGACCTGTTCTGTCACTGGGCGGAGTTCAACAACGCCACGGTGGCGCGGGTCGACGCCGCCGGCGTGCCGGCCGAGGTCGCGAACTACCTCGCGCGCAACAACCTGCCGGCCGAGGCGGCGATCGCGCCGGGCGGCGCGCTCGACGGCTACGACTGGGCCAGCCAGAAGATGCTGTCGCTGCGGCGCGGGCGCGGCGAACCCAGCGACCAGGTCTCGATCACCGGCGCCTTCGCCGGCATCGCCGAGACCGGCACGCTGGTTACCACCTCGGGACCCGATCACCCGGTGACGCTGAACCTGCTGCCCGACACCCACGTGGTGATCCTGCGCGAGGCCGACATCGTCTCGGGCTACGAGGAAGTGTGGGAGCGGCTGCGCGCCCGCTTCGGCAAGGACCGCATGCCGCGTACCGTCAACACCATCACCGGTCCGTCGCGCACCGGCGACATCGAGCAGACGATCGAGCTCGGCGCGCACGGGCCGCGGCGCATGCACATCGTCGTGGTGCGCGATTGAGGCGGTTCGCGTGAGCGGCGCGGCCGACGCTCCCGCTCCGACCGGCAAGGCGGAGTTGCGCGTCGTCGGCACCACGGTGACGCGCGAGACCGACCTGCTGCTCGACCGGCTGGCGACGGCGTCGGGCCGGCGCGCGCCGCGCGTCCTGCAGGTGGGGTCGCGCACCCTGGTCGCCGACCGCAACGTCCGCAACTGGCGCAGCCTGGTCCAGAAGCGCTTCGAGCGCGCGCGCTTCGTCGGCATCGATCTCGAGGCCGGCAGCAACGTCGACCACGTGCTCGACATCTGCAGCCCGCTGGCGACCGTGCAGGCGGCGCTGGGCGAGGAGCCGTTCGACCTCGTGCTGTGCTGCCACGTGCTCGAGCACACCCGCGACCCGTGGAAGGCGGCGCGCACGATCGAGCGGCTGCTGCGGCCGGGCGGGCTGCTGTTCGTGTCGGCGGCGTGGTCGCAGGCGTTCCACGCCACGCCCGACGACCTGTGGCGGTTCTCGATCCGCGGGCTGATGCGGCTGTTCCCGGACATCGCGGTGGCCGGGGCGTTCTACAGCGGCGGCGATGTCGGCCTCGACGTCGCCTACCGGGTGATGCGCGGCGAGCAGCCCGAGCTCGACCCGCGCGCCGGCGCCGTCGAGCAGGGCCTGTTCCAGCTGGTGCTCGACCACGAGGACAACCGCGCCGTGCTCAGCCGCCAGGCCACCGAGCGCCTGCCGGTGTCGCGCACCTACCTGCCGACGCTGTTCGTGAACCTGGTCGGGCAGAAGAACCAGTAGCGTCATCCCGGCCGCGGGGTGCAGCCCCGAGCGGATGACGGAGAGGACGGGCGCACAAAAGAAAAGAGCGGGCTTTCGCCCGCTCTTCCCTTTTGCCGTAAGGGCCTGCGACTAGAAGCGCAGGTCCATACCGAGCAGGAAGGCCCAGCTGCTGCCGGTGCCCGCGTTGGTCGGGCTCGACGCGTTGTACATCATCGCGCCGCCGGTCAGCTTGATTCCGGGTCCGAGCGCGTAGTTCACGCCGACTTCCCACTTGTTGATGGTCTCGGAGCCGAACATGATGTTCGTTCCGTTGAAGCAGGTGCTGTTGACACCCGGGACACCGCCGCAACCGGCCGTGCTGAGGGTCTGCGCCTGCGTGCCGGTGGCAATGGCCGTGACCTGGGCCGAGCCGTTGCCGTTGGTGTTGTAGAAGCCGGCCCACATGAACGACATCTGCCACGGACCGGTCTCGTACATGATACCGGCGGTGTAGAAGCGGGTGTCGTTGTCGACGCCGGTGAAGTAGTTCGCACCAGCACCGTTGTTGTCGTAACCGACGGCGCCGCCGACGGTGAAGCCCGCGTAGCCGAACTGAGCGCCGACGACCCACTGCTTCCAGTTGGCCAGGTTGGCACCGGTCGTCATGCTGGCCGAGCCGTTGAACGGCGAGTAGCCGGGCACGAACGTGGCGTAGGCGAACGCACCGTACAGAGCGACGGTGAAGTCACCGAACTTGTTCAGGTAGTTGGCGCCGACGTCGAACGCATCCTGCCAGGCGTAGTCAGCCGACGGGCAGTTGTTGATGTTCGTGGCGTTGTTGTAACCGCAGACGCCGGCCGGGTTGCCCGGGCCGGAAGCGCCGAAGGCGCCGGCCGCCGCGTTCAGCTTCGGCGCGTAGCCGACACCGATCTGGAGGCCCTGGAAGCGCGGCGTGAAGTAGTTGATGCGGTTGACGTCCTGCCACTGCGGGGTGTTCGTCGTCGCCATCGTACGGCCGTAGGCCTTGTTGTTGGCAATGACGGACGCGTTCGCCCAGTTGTGGTTGTGCTGAATCGCACCCCAGCCGATCAGGGCCGACGGCGAGCCGTAGTACATGCGGTACGTGGCGGCGTCGCGCGAACCCATTTCAACACGACCCCAGTCGCCGAAGGCGTAGAGGAAGGCTTCGTCGATCTGGGCCTGAGCGGCGGCCGACGACGGGTTCCAGGCCTCGAGCTCGACGGTCAGACCGACCGACGTGCCGTTGTCCAGCTTGGTCTGGCCGAGGAAGTGGATTTCGCCTTCCTGCGTAAAGGCCAGACCCTTGTAGGTCGTGAAACCGTTGCCGTTGAGGGCATAGGTCGAGTCGATGTTACCGGCCAGGGCGTAGAAGGTGTAGTAACCACCGACGCCCATCTTGATCGGGTCGGCGGCCATGGCCGGGGCGGCAATCGCGCCACCAACGACCAGGGCGGTCGATCCCAGTAGAAGCTTCTTCATCATTCTCCCTCTCTCATTGATCAGAGACTGGTACGTACCAAAAGGCCTGTCCGACCGACGGAAGTGGACGCCTGTTGCCCAGCGACACACGGAACCCGCCAATACGGCCGAGCCAATAGAACACTCGGTGCGAAGGAGGGTCAAGAAATGGACGCCGCGTTGCACGATTCTGCCCGCACCTGTGGCGTCTTTGTCACATTTTGCGCGACCTTCCCGACGCCTTGCGGGACCCGGTTCGGGGCCTCGCGGGGCTTGGGGATATCTCTCCGGGCGCTTCGCGCAACCGGCCCCGATCAGTAGTTGCTTGATGCAACTTGCACGAGGTGCGTTATACAGCCTCTTGTCAGACGGCGCCCTCTCGGGCTTTAGAAGCGTCGCGTCCCTGTGATAGTCTCCCCCCAGCACAGTATCGGAACCCCGATGGCGGTTTTTCGCATTACCACCCTGGCGGCTGTAGTTTCGGCCGGTTTCCTCGCGTTGGGCCTGGCGGGCTGCGGCGGCAACAACGTCGTCGAGGACGACCGTCGCCACGGCACCAGCGGCGACGCCAAGCGCCAGATCAACCAGGGCCTCGGCGGACGCAACCGCGAGGACGGCAGCCTGTTCGGCCCGGGCGGCCTGTTCGGCTCCAAGCCCAAGGACCCCAACGACGGGGCCGGCACCGGCGTCGCGGTCAACGCCTACCTGTGGCGGGCCTCGCTCGACACCATCAACTTCATCCCGCTGGTCTCGGCAGACCCGTTCGGCGGCGTCATCATCACCGACTGGTACACCCCGGCCGAGACGCCCAACGAACGCATGAAGGTCCAGGTCACGATCCTCGACCGCGAGCTGCGCGCCGACGGCGTCCGCGTCTCGGTGTTCAAGCAGACCACCGGCGGCCGCAACGGCGCCACCTGGGTCGACGCCCAGGTCGATCCGCGCACCAACATCGACATCGAGAACGCCATCCTGACCCGGGCGCGCCAGCTGCGCATCGCCGGCGGCAACTGACCGGCCCGTGGTGGCCGGCGGGCGTTCGACCCGCTTGACGTTCGAGGCCGCAGCGGGCATCCGCTGCGGCCTCAACTCTTTTCGGGATTGAAACCGTGTCCTCGCCCTCGACGCCAGTGCGCTACAATTTCCGCGAGACCGAGGCCAAGTGGCAGAAGGCCTGGGACGAGCGCCAGACCTTCAGCGCCCGCATGGACCGGGGCCGGCCCAAGTACTACGTGCTCGAGATGTTCCCCTACCCGTCGGGGCGCATCCACATGGGCCACGTCCGCAACTACACCCAGGGCGACGTGATCGCGCGCTACAAGCGCGCCCGCGGCTTCAACGTCCTGCACCCGATGGGCTGGGACGCGTTCGGCCTGCCGGCCGAGAACGCGGCGATGGAGAAGAAGGTCCACCCCAAGAAGTGGACCTACGAGAACATCGCCACGATGAAGGCGCAGCTGAAGTCGATGGGCCTGTCGCTCGACTGGAGCCGCGAGGTCGCGACCTGCGACCCGAGCTACTACCGCCACCAGCAGAAGATGTTCCTCGACTTCTGGAACGCCGGGCTCGCCTACCGCAAGGAGGCCTGGGTCAACTGGGATCCCGTCGACAACACCGTGCTGGCAAACGAGCAGGTCATCGAGGGCCGCGGCTGGCGTACCGGCGCCCTGGTCGAGCGCCGCAAGCTCACCCAGTGGAACCTCAAGATCACCCACTTCGCCGACGAGCTGCTGAGCCGCCTCGACACGCTCGACCGCTGGCCCGAGAAGGTGCGCCTGATGCAGGCGAACTGGATCGGCAAGAGCCGCGGAGCCCGCGTGTTCTGGTCGCTGACCGACGCCGAGGGCGCCGACCGCGGCAAGCTCGAGATCTTCACCACCCGCCCCGACACGCTGTTCGGCGCCTCGTTCATGGCGCTGTCGGCCGAGCACCCGCTGGTCGCCGGCCTCGCCGCGAACGATCCCGGCCTGCAGCACTTCGTGGCCGAGTGCCGCAAGACCGGCACCGCCGCGGCCGAGGTCGAGACCGCGGAGAAGATGGGCTACCGGCTGCCGCTGCTGGCGAAGCACCCGCTGGTCCCGGGCAAGACCGTGCCGGTCTACGCCGCCAACTTCGTGCTGATGGAGTACGGCACCGGCGCCATCTTCGGCTGCCCCGGCCACGACGAGCGCGACCACGAGTTCGCGACCAAGTACGGCCTGCCGATCGTGCCGGTGGTGATGCCGGCGGACGCCGACCCCAGGAGCTTCGACGTCGCGAAGGCGCCGTTCGTCGAGGACGGCGTGATCGTCAACTCCGGCTTCCTCGACGGCATGTCGGTCGAGGAGGCGAAGGCCGCGGTGATCGCCCGCCTCGAGGAGATGGGCGTCGGCACCGGCACCACGCAGTACCGCCTGCGCGACTGGCTGGTGTCGCGCCAGCGCTACTGGGGCTGCCCGATCCCGGCGATCCATTGCGACAAGTGCGGCGTCGTGCCGGTGCCGGAGAAGGACCTGCCGGTGACGCTGCCGGAGGACGTGACCTTCGATCGCCCCGGCAACCCGCTCGACCGCCACCCGACCTGGAAGCATGTCGCCTGCCCGTCGTGCGGCGCGGCGGCGCGGCGCGAGACCGACACCTTCGACACCTTCATCGACTCGAGCTGGTACTTCGACCGCTTCACCTCGCCGGGCGTCGAGACCGCGCCGTTCGACCGCGAGGAGAACGCCTACTGGATGCCGGTCGACCAGTACATCGGCGGCGTCGAGCACGCGATCCTGCACCTGCTGTACTCGCGCTTCTGGACGCGGGCGATGCGCGAGGTCGGCCTGACCGACCGCGACGAGCCGTTCGACGGCCTGTTCACCCAGGGCATGGTCTGCCACGAGACCTACCGTGCGACCGACGGCACGTGGCTGCTGCCGGAAGAGGTCGAGCGCACCGCCGGCGGCGCCGTCGTGCGCGCCGCCGACAAGAGCCCGGTCGAGGTCGGCCGCTCGGAGAAGATGTCCAAGTCGAAGAAGAACGTCGTCGACCCGGACCAGATCATCCGCGACTACGGCGCCGACACCGCGCGCTGGTTCATGCTGTCCGACAGCCCGCCCGAGCGCGACCTCGAGTGGACCGAGTCGGGCGTCACCGGCGCGTGGCGCTTCCAGCAGCGGCTGTACCGCATCGCCACCGAGGCGGCGGCCGGCCTGCCGCCGGCCGGCACGCCGCGCCCGGCCACGTTCTCCGACGGCGCGATGGCGCTGCGGCGCGCCGCCCACAAGGCGGTCGCCGGCGTCTCGGCCGACATCGAGGCGTTCCACTTCAACAAGGCGGTGGCGCGTCTCTACGAGCTGGCCAGCACCATCGACCAGGCCAAGCCGGCCGACGACGGCGCGCGCTGGGCCAAGCGCGAGGCGCTGGAGATCTTCGTGCGCCTGACCGGGCCGATGACGCCGCACCTCGCCGAGGAGCTGTGGCAGCTGCTGGGCCACGACACGCTCCTGGCCGATTCGGCGTGGCCGGTCGCCGAGGAGGCGCTGCTGGTCGACGACACCGTCACCGTCGCGGTCCAGCTCAACGGCAAGCTGCGCGGCACCATCCAGCTGCCCAAGGACGTCGCCAAGGACGAGGCCGAGAAGGCCGCCCTGGCGCTGCCCGAGCTTGTGCGCGGCCTCGACGGCAAGACGCCGCGCCGCGTCGTCGTCGTCCCCAACCGCATCGTCAACGTCGTGGTGTAGGATCGGCCCATGAAGGCGCCGCCGTGAAGATCGAGACCCGCCAGGTCGAAAGCTTCCTCCGCAAGCCGGATCCGAAGATCCGCGGCGTGGTCATCCACGGCAACGACGACGGCCTGATCGCCGAGCGCGCGATCGCGCTGTGCAAGCTGGTGTGCGAGGACCTCAAGGACCCGTTCCGCGTCGTCGACATCGCCGGCGAGGTCCTGAAGGGCGACCCGGCGCGGCTGGCCGACGAGTTCGGCGCGATGTCGCTGATGGGCGGGCGGCGCGTCATCCGCGTGCGCCCGGCCGGCGAGGAGAGCGCGGCGGCGCTCGAGAACCTGGTGGCGGCGACGGCCGGCGACGCGCTGGTCGTGATCGAGGCCGGCAACCTGTCGCCCAAGTCGACGCTGCGGGCGCTGGCCGAGACCGAGTCCTGCCTCGCGGCGCTGCCCTGCTACATGGACAGCGAGGGCGCGCTCGAGGGCCTGGTCGAGGGCGCGGCCCGCGCCCAGGGCCTCGCGGTCGAGCCCGACGCGCTGCAGTGGATCGTCGACCGGCTGGGCGGCGACCGCGGCCAGACCCGCAGCGAGATCGACAAGCTGCTGCTCTACAAGCAGGGCGACGGCAGCAAGGCGGTCACGCTCGCCGACGCGCTGGCGGTGATGGGCGACACTTCGGCGATCGGCATCGACGACGTCGTCGGCGCGACCTTCAACGGCAACTTCATCGAGCTCGACCGTGCGCTCGACCGCGTGTTCGCCGAGGGCGGCCACCCGGTCCAGCTGGTGCGGGCGCTGCAGCGCCACGCCGACCAGCTCCACCTCGTCGCCGGCTACAGGGCGGCCGGGGTGCCGACCGACGTCGCGATCGGCAAGGCCCGCGGCCTGCCGCGCTTCGGCCCGGTGCGGGCGCGGTTCGAGAAGCATCTCAACGGCTGGTCGGTGAAGGTGCTGTCGAGCGCGCTCAACGCCATCCTCGACGCCGAGCTCGAGTGCAAGTCGACCGGCCTGCCCGACGAGACCATCGCCCGCCGCCTCTGCCAGCGCCTCGCCCAGGCCGGCCCCGACGCGCGGCGCAGGCGGTGATCCTTTCCTCCCCATGCGACAGCATGGGGAGGTGTCGCCGCGCAGCGGTGACGGAAGGGTCGAGCTTCGTGCGACGCGAGACGAGGGAGCATGACCCCTCCGTCCGCTTCGCGGACACCTCCCCGCGCTCGCGCGCAGGGAGGA
>CAYQRL010000008.1:0-182985 GCA_964420105.1 uncultured Reyranella sp. | reverse complement strand
GGGGCAAGCCCAAGGAGTTCCCGTGGACGATGGGCTTCCAGCCCGACTACCACACGGAAGGCGCGATCTACGCCAAGCACATCCTGGCCAACGTCAAGGACCCGAAGATCGGCGTCCTGATGCAGAACGACGACTACGGCAAGGACTACTGGGAAGGCTTCAAGGAAGGCCTCGGCAAGGATGCCAACAAGGTCGTGAAGCACGTGACCTTCGAGGTCACCGACCCGACCGTCGACAGCCAGGTCATCCAGCTGAAGGACTCGGGCGCCAACGTCTTCTTCAACATCTCGACCCCGAAGGCGGCGGCCCAGGCGATGCGCAAGGCGGCCGACATCGGCTGGAAGCCGGCGCAGTACCTCAACAACGTGTCGGCCTCGGTCGGCTCGGTGATGAAGCCGGCCGGCTTCGAGAACGTGCAGGGCGTGATCACCGCCCAGTACCTGATGGATCCGACCGACAAGCAGTGGGCGGACAACCCCGACATGAAGACGTGGGTCGCCTGGATGGACAAGTGGATGCCGGGCGCCAACAAGGCCGACGCCAACCACGTGTTCGGCTTCGCCGTTTCGTCGCTGATGCACGAGACGCTGAAGAAGTGCGGCGACGACCTGACCCGCGACAACGTCATGAAGCAGGCGGCCAACTACCAGAAATGGAAGCTGCCGATGGCGATCCCGGGCATCACCATCAGCACCAGCCCGACCGACTACTACCCGATCCAGTCGGTCAAGCTGGCCAAGTTCCAGGGCGACACCTGGGAGCTGTTCGGCGACGTGATGTCGGCCGAAGGGTCCTGATCCACCGCTTCCCGCGAGGGGCATTTCGAGGGCCGCCGGTTACCCGGCGGCCCTTTTTGCTGTCTGCTGCACTGCGGCATCCTTGTGCGAGTGCCGCATAGCGAGATTCCGCTTCTCGGTATTCCGATTCTGGGCAAGTCTACCTGTGCAAACAAGAAACACAGGAGGACACGTTGAAAACCTTGAGACGGAATTTCCTCGGCGGTGCGTCCACGGCCGTCGTGCTGGGCGCGTCCAGCATCGCCCTCGGGCAGAAGAAGTACGACGACGGCGTGACCGACAAGGAGATCAAGATCGGCCACACCAACCCGTACAGCGGGCCTGCTTCCTCGTACGGCGTGATCGGCAAGGGCATCGAAGGCTACTGGAGGATGGTGAACGACCGGGGCGGCATCAACGGGCGGACGGTCCGCTTCGTCACGCTCGACGACGGCTACCTGCCCCCCAAGACGGTCGAGATGGTCCGCCAGCTGGTCGAGCAGGAGAGGGTGCTCTGCATGTTCAACACGCTGGGCACGCCGACCAACACGGCGATCCACCGCTACCTCAACCAGAAGAAGGTGCCGCAGCTCTACGTCGCCACCGGCGCGTCGAAGTGGGGCAAGCCCAAGGAGTTCCCGTGGACGATGGGCTTCCAGCCCGACTACCACACCGAGGCGGTGATCTACGCCAAGCACATCCTCGCCAACGTCAAGGACGCGAGGATCGCCGTTCTCATGCAGAACGACGACTACGGCAAGGACTACTGGGAGGGCTTCAAGGAAGGGCTCGGCAAGGACGTCAACAAGGTCGTGAAGCATGTCACCTACGAAGCGACCGATCCCACGGTGGACAGCCAGGTGATCCAGTTGAAGGACTCCGGCGCCAACGTGTTCTTCAACATCGCGATCCCCAAGTTCGCGGCCCAGGCCATCCGCAAGGCCGCGGACCTCAACTGGAAACCGGCTCACTACCTGAACAACGTCTCGTCCTCGGTGGCCTCGACGTTCAAGCCGGCGGGATACGAGAACGGCCAGGGGATCATCACCGGCCTATGGCTGAAGGATCCGACCGACAAGCAGTGGAACGACGACGCCGAGATGAAGACCTGGCGCCAGTTCATGACGAAGTACATGCCGGGCGCCAACCAGGAGGACGGCAACTACGTCTATGCCTACGCGGTTTCCTCGCTGATGGAGCAGACACTGAAGAAGTGCGGCGACAACCTGACGCGCGAGAACGTCATGAAGCAGGCCGCCAGCTTCCAGAAGTTGGCCGTGCCGCTGCTGCTACCGGGCATAACGGTCAGCACCAGCGCCACGGACTTCTACCCGGTACAGGCGGTGCAGCTCGCGCGCTTCAAGGGGGAAACCTGGGAGCGCTTCGGCGACATCATGGCTGCCGAGAGCAGCTGAGTCCCGGTCTCCGTCCGGGCCAGGGCCGCCCACCGGGCGGCCCTGCGTCGTCGGGAGCCGTTCAGCGATTGCGCTGCAGGGCCTGCCGGCATTCCGCCGCATCGGTGCGGCCGTCCTTGTCGGCGTCGCAGCGCGCGAAGTTGCGGTCGGCCTGGGCCATGAACTCGGCCAGGCTCACGACCCCGTCCCTGTCGCTGTCCATGCGCTGGAAATAGCTCGACTGGCGCTGCGCCTGCCGGTCGGCCGGCAGCACGCTGTTGCCGATCGCCGGCGTGCGGGCGAACAACTCGGCCTGGCTGAGCTTGCCGTCCCGGTCGGTGTCGAGTTGCCGGAAGCGGGCTTCCTGGCCGGCATTCCACTCCGCCTTGTCGACCACGCCATCCTTGTTGGCGTCGTAGCGCATGATCCCTCCGCCGGTGCGAACGGGACGCTCGGTGGCGGGAGCGGTGGTGGCGGTGGGGGACGGGGCGTCGCCGGGGGCGGCGAGGGCGGGCGCGGCGATCGCCAGTGCGGCGACCGGAAGCAGGAACGACTTCAGCATGGGAGCATATCCTAATGGTTGTATCAGGAGATGGATGCACACGCGCCATTTCCCTTACCGCGCCGTCTAGGCGCCGATATAGTCGCCCCCGCGACCGAATTTGGGCGACGTTGTGGTTTTGTTCTCCAGGGTGCTGCAATGGCTTTTGACTACGACCTGTTCGTGATCGGCGCCGGCTCCGGCGGCGTGCGCGCGTCCCGGATCGCGGCCGGCCATGGCGCCCGCGTCGGCATCTGCGAGGACTACCGGGTGGGCGGGACCTGCGTGATCCGCGGCTGCGTGCCCAAGAAGCTGATGGTCTACGGCTCGAAGTTCAGCCACGATTTCGAGGATGCGCCGGCCTACGGCTGGACGCTGGGCGAGGTCCGCCACGACTGGGCGACGCTGCGCGATGCCGTGGCCAGGGAGGTCGACCGCCTGAACGGCGTCTACCTGCGCCTGCTCGACGGCGCCGGCGTGAAACTGCACATGGGGCGCGGTCGCCTGATGGACCGCCACACGGTCGAGGTCGGCGGACAGGCGATCACCGCCGGGAAGATCCTGGTCTGCACCGGCGGCACCCCGGTCATCCCCGAGCTGCCGGGCCGCGAGTTCGCCATCACCTCCAACGAGGTGTTCCACCTGCCGGCGCGGCCGAACCGCGTCACCATCGTCGGCGCCGGCTACATCGCGGTCGAATTCGCCGGCATCTTCAACGGCCTCGGCAGCACCGTCGACCTGGTGCTGCGGCGCGACCGCGTGCTGCGCGGCTTCGACGAGGAATGCCGCGGCGTCGTCCACGAGGCGCTGCGCGACGGCGGCATCCGGATGCGCACCGAGTCGCAGATCGCGCGCATCGAGGCGACCAGCGGCAAGGCGCCCTACACGGTTCACCTGCAGGCCGGCGGCAGCTTCGAGACCGACCTCGTCCTCTACGCCACCGGCCGCGCGCCCAACACCCACGGCATCGGCCTCGAGAAGGTCGGCGTCCAGCTCGACAAGGCCGGCGCGATCGCCGTCGACGAATGGTCGAAGACCACGGTGCCGAACATCTGGGCGGTGGGCGACGTCACCAACCGCATCAACCTGACGCCGGTCGCCCTGATGGAAGGCCATTGCTTCGCCGACACCGAGTTCGGTGGCAAGCCGCGCAAGGCCGACCATCGCGACGTGCCGTCGGCGGTGTTCTGCCAGCCCGAGATGGCCAATGTCGGCCTGACCGAGGAGGAAGCGCGGGTCCGGCTCGGCGAGATCCGGGTGTTCGCCTCGAGCTTCCGGCCGATGAAGTACACGCTGTCCGGCCGCCAGCAGAAGACGTTCATGAAGCTGATCGTCGAGGCCGCGACCGACAAGGTGGTCGGCATCCACATGGTCGGCGACGACGCGGCCGAACTGGTCCAGGGGCTGGCGGTGGCGGTCAAGGCCGGCGCGACCAAGGCCCAGTTCGACGCCACGGTCGGCATTCACCCCACGGCCGGCGAGGAGTTCGTCACCATGCGCACGCCGCGGGTCGAGCCCGCCCCGGGACGCAAGGCAGCCGAGTAGCCGGGGCAGGCCGGAACGGGCCACCGGGCGGCCCCGCCCGCTGGCCTTTTATCCACAGCACGTATAGGTTCACCCACCCCGCGCGCCGTCGGCGCGGAAGGGCAGGAGGAGACAGATGACCGCGATTCAGGGACCGTCCCGGACGGCCGCGAAAGCGCAGTCCCGCAGTTCGAGCGCCGCCGACTGGTCGCTGACCAGCTGGCGCGGCCGGCCGGCCTTGCAGATGCCGGTCTATCCCGACGCCGCCGCCCTGGCCGGCGCCGAGGCGCGCCTGCGCCGCTACCCGCCGCTGGTGTTCGCGGGCGAGGCGCGCAAGCTCAAGTCGTACCTGGCCAAGGTCGCGGCCGGCGAGGCCTTCCTGTTGCAGGGCGGCGACTGCGCCGAGAGCTTCGCCGACTTCACCGCCAACACGATCCGCGACACCTTCCGCGTGCTGCTGCAGATGGCCGTGGTCCTGACCTACGGCGCCGGCGTGCCGGTGGTGAAGGTCGGCCGCATGGCCGGCCAGTTCGCCAAGCCGCGCTCGTCCAACGTCGAGAAGCAGGGCGATGTCGAGCTGCCGTCCTACCGCGGCGACAACGTCAACGGCTTCGAGTTCACGGCCGAGGCCCGGCGTCCCGATCCGGAGCGCATGGTGCAGGCCTACAACCAGTCGGCCGCGACCCTGAACCTGCTGCGCGCCTTCGCCCAGGGCGGCTACGCCGACCTGCACGAGGTCAACCGCTGGAACCTCGACTTCGTCGCCAACTCGCCGGCCTCGGCGCGCTACCAGGACCTGGCGGCGCGGCTCGACGAGACGCTGAACTTCATGGCCGCCTGCGGGCTGACCTCGGCGACGACGCCGCAGATCGCGGAGACCGACTTCTTCACCAGTCACGAGGCGCTGCTGCTGCAGTACGAGGAGGCGCTGACCCGCGTCGATTCGACCTCGGGCGACTGGTACGACTGCTCGGCCCACATGCTGTGGATCGGCGACCGCACGCGCCAGCCCGACGGCGCGCACGTCGAGTTCCTGCGCGGCGTCCGCAACCCGCTCGGCTTCAAGGCTGGCCCGACGACCTCGGTCGAGGACTTCCTGCGGCTGAACCAGGCGCTGAACCCGACCAACGAGCCCGGCCGCATCGTCGTGATCGCGCGCATGGGCGCGGGCAAGGTCGGCGACAAGCTGCCGGCGCTGCTGCGCGCGGCCAGGAAGGAGGGCCTGTCGATCGTGTGGTCGTGCGACCCCATGCACGGCAACACGGTGACCGCCGAGAACGGCAGGAAGACCCGCCCGTTCGATGCCATCCTGGGCGAGGTGCGCGAGTTCTTCGCGGTCCACCGCGCCGAGGGCACCCACCCGGGCGGCGTCCACTTCGAGATGACCGGCCAGGAAGTCACCGAGTGCATCGGCGGCGCCACCGACATCACGGTGGCCAACCTCGACGAGCGCTACGAGACGCAGTGCGATCCGCGGCTCAATGCCAGCCAGGCGCTGGAACTCGCCTTCCTGCTCGCCGAGCAGCTCAAGGCCGAGCGCCAGTCGATCGAGCGGGCGCGACCGGCCGTCTGACCGACGGCCGGGCCGGGGGAGGGCCTATGGCGCAGCCAAGCGACCGTGACGTCGAACGGTACACGGACCACTACTTCAATCGCACCAAGCAGGTGATCGGCCGCTTCGGCGACTGCCGCGTCACCTACGCGATCTTCATGCGCCGGCCGGTGGTGTTCGCGCCGCGACTGGCGCTGCAGTGGCTCGAGGAACTCGGCCGCTCGCGCAACACCGCGGTCGAACTCGACCTGCGCTACGGCGAGGGCAAGTGGGTCGGTGCCGGCGAGCCGATGATGTACATCACCGGCTCGTTCTTCCACCTCGTCGATCTCGAGACCATCTTCCTGCAGAAGCTGGGACCGGCCTGCGTCGCGGCCTACAACGCCTACACGATGTGCGCCGACATGCCGAGGTCGGCCTTCCTGGCGATGGACGCGCGCCACTGCGCCGGCCAGGAGATGGCCGAGATGATGGCCTACGCCGCCTCGGTCGGCTCGGCCCGCGCCAAGCGCAAGGTCGGCGCCGTCGGCTTCATCGGCAACGCCACCCATGCCACCGCGCACTTCTTCGGCCGCGAGCAGGGGCTGGGGACGATGCCGCACGCCCTGATCGGCTATGCCGGGTCGACGTTGCGCGCCGCCGAGATGTACCACGAGACCTACCCCGGCGAGGGCATGACCGTGCTGGTCGACTACTTCGCCAGGGAGATCTCGGATTCGCTCGCCGTCTGCCGGCGCTTCCCCGAGCTGGCGGCCGAGGGCCTGCTGTCGCTGCGCCTCGACACCACCGGCGGCCGCTACATCGAGGGACTCGATCCGGCGACGTCCTACTCGGTGCTCGAGCGCTTCTCGCCCGAATCGATCCGCGGCTACCGCAGCGAGGAAGAACTGCGCTACCTCGTCGGTACCGGCGTCTCGGCAGCGGCGATCTTCCACCTGCGCGCCGAACTCGACCGTGCCGGCTTCGACAAGGTCAAGATCGTGGCCTCGTCGGGCTTCGGCCCGGCCAAGTGTCGCGTCATGGCCGAGGCCAAGGCCCCGATCGACATTGTCGGATCGGGTTCGTTCCTGCCCTCGAACTGGGGCGAGACCTACGCCACCGCCGACATCGTCGAGTACGACGGCCAACGCCGGGTCAAGGTCGGCCGCGAGTTCCTGCACCGCGGCAAGCCCAACGGCGACGGCGCCAAGCCGCTCTAGGCGGGACCGGGAGAGAAGCAATGCTGAAGCTGTACTACGCACCGGGGGCCTGCTCGACGGCCTCGCACATCGGCCTCGAGGAAAGCGGCGCCGCCTACGACTCGCAGGCGCTGTCGTTCGCCAAGGCCGAGCAGCGCACGCCGGAGTACCTCGCGATCAACCCGCGCGGCCGCGTGCCGGCGCTGGTGATCGACGAGGGCACCATCGTCGAGAACACGGCGATCCTCGACTACGTGGCCGGCCGCCACGCGCCGCACCTGATGCCGTCCGACCCGGTGGGCCGCGCCCGGGCGATCTCGCTGATGGCGTGGTTCTCCAACAACGTCCACCCGGCCTTCACCCACGTCGGACGGCCCGAGCGCTTCGCCACCGACGTCGCCACCCACGACAACATCAAGGCGACCGGTCGCGACAACTTCCTGGCGGCGCTGCGCGAGATCGACGGGATGCTGGCCGGCAAGACCTGGATCCTCGGCGACGCCTTCAGCGTCGTCGACGGCTACGCGCTGGTGTTCTACGGCTGGGGCAAGCGCATCGGCCTGCCGGTCGAGGAACTGAAGAACTACACCGCGTGGAAGGACCGCATGCTGGCGCGGCCGGCGGTGCGGCGGGTGCTGGAGCGCGAGCAGAGCATCCTGCTGGCGGCCTGAACGCGGCCGCTAGCCGACCACGAAGTTCTGGTACATGAAGCGCAGGTCCTGGGTCTCCTGCGGGGTGATCTCGCCGTCGAGCACCCGGGCCTCCCAGGTGCGCAGCGTGCGCTTGATCTCGAGCGGGGTGCGCGGGCTCAGCAGCACCATGAAGAACTGCTCGTGCGGCGACAGTTCGCGCTCGCGGCGGTAACCGAACGGGCCGGTCCCCGCCGGTCGGGCCGCGGCGGCGGGCAGGGCACGGCCCGGAAGCTCGGTCGCGAGCACGTCGTTCCAGGTCAGCCCGGCCTCGCGCACCATGGTCGCGGCAAGCTTGGCCGCGGCGAGGGCTTCGCCGGCATTGCTGCTGTCGAGGATCTCGAGGACCTTCACCAGGGTGGTGCGGTTGAATGTCGACATCGTCTCCGCTCCGTCACCGCGGCCGTTCCGAAGGGGCCGGAAGGGCTGCCTGTGCGTCTTTGACTATTGGATGAGCAAGCGGCACTAAGCATTTAGAAAATATAGTTGCATTGTGACCGGATCAAGACCGACCCTCGCCCCTCCCCGAAACGTGTTCGCGGCCTACCTCGCCGGCCTCGGCACCTGGTTCGTGCCGCTGGGCGTGCAGATGGTGCTGTTCCCGTGGCTGGTCGCCGTGGTGTTGCGGATGGACGCCTTCGCGGTCGGCGTCGCCCAGGCGGCCCTGATGGCGCCGTCGCTGCTGTTCCTGCCGCTGGGCGGGCTGGTGGCGGACCGCGGCAACCCGCGCCGCCTGCTGCTGCTCTACCACCTGCTCTATGCCCTGCCGCCGATCGCCCTGGCGACGCTGCTGCTGACGGTCGGCGGCCTGAGCTACCCGCTGCTGATCGGCTACGGGCTGCTGGTGGGGGCGGTCGGCGCCTTCGCCATCCCGACCCGCGACGCGCTGCTGCCGGTCGTGGTCAGGGCCGGGGAACTGCCACGGGCGGTGGCGCTGGTCACCGCGCTGCAGTTCTTCGGCCAGCTGGTCGGCATCGTCTGCGCCTCGGCCGCCGACCGGGTCGGGGCGGCGCCGCTGCTGCTGCTGAACGCCGGCCTGCTGCTCGTCGGGTGCCTCGCGGTCCTGCGCCTGCCGGACGCCCCGGCCCACCCCCAGGGGCCGCGGCCGGGGTTCTGGCACAGCATCGCCGAGGGGGCCGCGGCGGCGGCGAAGTCGGAGCAGATCTGGCCGGTGCTGCTGCTGAACTTCGGGGTCGGCGTGTTCTACGTCGGCCCCTTCATGTCGATCCTGCCGCTGGCGGTGCGCGACGTGTACCACGGCGGCGCGGCCGAGCTTTCCTACGTCAACTTCGCATTCTGGGCGGCGACCATCGCCGCCAGCATGGCGCTGGTCGCGCTGGCCCGCCGGGTGACCCGGCGCGGGCGGGTGATCGGCGCGGCGGTGGCGACCGGCGGCGTCATCCTGGTCGCCCTGTCGACGCTGCCGCCGTTCCCGGTGTTCGTCGCCCTGATCTTCGTCTGGGGGCTGGGCGCGGGCATCACCATGACGCAGAGCCGCACGGTGGTGCAGGTGGTCTCCGCCCCGACTCACCGCGCCCGCATGATGGCGCTGTTCCAGTTGGGCTTGAGCGGCGGCGGGCCGATCGGCGCCTTCCTGACCGGCACCATCGGCAGCGTCTGGGGCCTCGAGGCGGCGATGCTGCTGCCGGCGCTCGGCATGGGCCTGCTGATCGTCTTCGTGCTGGTGCGCTCGCGCCTGTGGTCGATGCGGACGGTCGACTGATCAGTCGGCGGCCTGGCGCTGCTGGTCGAGGCCGAGGGCCTGCCAGACATCGAGCAGGGCATCGACCAGGCGATCGATGTCGGCGTCGCCGTGCATCGGCGTCGGCGTCAGGCGCAGCCGCTCGGTGCCGCGCGGCACGGTCGGGTAGTTGATCGGCTGGACGTAGATCGCGTGGCGCTCCATCAGCAGGTCGGTCGCCTGCTTGGCCAGCGCCGCGTCGCCCACGAACACCGGCACGATGTGGGTCGCCGAGGGCATCACCGGCAGGCCGACGGCGCGCAGTCGGCGCTTCAGCGTCGCGGCCCGTTCCTGGTGACGGACCCGCAGTTCCGGCGCCGCGGTGACATGGCGGATGCTGGCCAGGGCCGCGGCGGCGATGGCCGGCGGCATCGAGGTCGAGAAGATGAAGCCGGCGCCGCAGGAGCGAACGAAATCGACGGTGGCGGCGCCGGCGGCGATGTAGCCGCCGACCACGCCGAATGCCTTGGCCAGCGTGCCCTGCACGATATCGACCTTGTCGAGCGCGCCGTCGCGCTCGGCGACGCCCGCGCCGCGCAGGCCATACATTCCGACGGCGTGGACCTCGTCGAGGTAGGTGAGCGCGCCGTGGCGGTGGGCGAGGTCGCAGATCTCCTCGATCGGCGAGATGTCGCCGTCCATCGAGTACACCGACTCGAAGGCGACGATCTTGGGCGTCGCCGGGTCGGCCTCCCTCAGCAGCCGCTCGAGGTGGGCGACGTCGTTGTGGCGGAAGATCTTGCGGACCGCGCCCGAGTGGCGGATGCCGGCGATCATCGAGGCGTGGTTGAAGGCGTCGGAATAGAGCTCGCAGCCCGGCAGCAGGCTGCCCAGCGTCGCCAGCGTGGTCTCGTTGGCGACGTAGCCCGAGGTGAAGACCAGCGCCGCCTCCTTGTCGTGCAGCATCGCCAGTTCGCGCTCGAGCGCGACGTGCAGGGTGTTGGTGCCGGAGATGTTGCGGGTGCCGCCGGCGCCCGAGCCCTGGGCGCCGATCGCCGCCTGCATGGCCTCGATCACGACCGGGTGCTGGCTCATCGCCAGGTAGTCGTTGGAACACCAGACGGTGACGTCGCGGACGGTGCCGTCCTGGTGGAAGCGGGCGCGCGGGAAGGCGCCGGCGACCCGCTCGAGCTCGGCGAAGACGCGGTAGCGGCCCTCGTCGTGCAGGCGCTGCAGGTGTCCGGCGAAGAACGACTGGTAGTCCATTGTCCCCTGGCTTTCCCCGGCGCGATCCTAGACGGGCAGGTGTTGCGTCGCAGGCGCATTTTGGTCGCGGTCGCCGGGAAGCGTTTGATGGAAATCAACAAGATCGCCTGATTTCCGGATTGCGAGGGACTCGCAACAACGGGGCGGCGGACCCTACACGAACAGGACCGCGATCATGCCGATGCTGAGGAACAGCGACACCGACAGCAGGGGCAGGGCGCCCAGCCAGCGGGTGGCGGCGGGCAGGCCGTCCCACCAGCGCAGGGTCGGGACGGCGGCGGCCAGCGCGAAGGCGAAGCCCAGCAGCCAGAAGCCCAGCGCCAGCGGGCGGGCGACGTTGGTGGCGTCCTCGGTCATGCGGGCGATGCCCAGGGCCACCGCGGCCGGCGGCACGGCGGCGGTGAACAGCGCCACCGCCCAGACGGCCCGGCCGCGGATGCGGCGGCCGGTGCCGAGGGGGGGCGCCCGGTCGTCGGACTGGGGCGCCCCCGTCACCGGTCTCAGCCCTTGAACAGGCCCTCGGCCTTGAGGTCGGCGAGGGTGGCGTCCATCGCCTGGCGCAGCCGGCCGAACAGGTCGGCCAGCTCGGTCTCGTTGATGATCAGCGGCGGGCACACCGCGACGCGGTCGCCCATGTTGCGGATGAACAGGCCGCGGGCGATCGCGTGGTTGTAGACGCGGGTGCCGGCGCCGACCGCGACGAGGTCGAACGGCGCCTTGGTCTTCTTGTCGGCCACGACCTCGAGCGCGCCGACCATGCCCACGCTCATCGCCTCGCCGACCAGCGGGTGGTCGGCGAACGACTGGATGTGCTTCGAGAAGATCGGGCTCATGCGCCGGGCATGGCCGAACAGGTCGATCTCCTCGTAGATCTTCTGCGCCTCGAGTGCGACCGCCGCCGCGACCGGGTGGCCGGAGTAGGTGAAGCCGTGGCCCCACACGCCGATCTTGTCGCTCTCGGTCATCAGCGCCTGGTAGACCTTGTCGTTCACCATCACCGCCGAGATCGGCAGGAACGACGCCGACAGTGCCTTGGCGCAGGACAGGATGTCGGGCTGGATGTTCATGGTCTGGCAGCCCCAGACGTTGCCGGTCCGGCCGAAGCCGCAGATGACCTCGTCGGCGACGAACAGCATGTCGTACTTGCGGCACACCGCCTGGATCTTCTCGTAGTAGCCCTTGGGCGGCACGATCACGCCGCCCGCTCCCATCACCGGCTCGCAGATCATCGCCGCGACCTCGTCGGCGCCGCCCTCGCGGACGATCAGCTCCTCCAGCTCCTGCGCGCAGCGCGTCGTGAACTGGTCCTCGGTCTCGCCGTCCTTGGCGCCGCGGTAGTAGTGCGGCGTCGTGGTGTGGAGGATGCCGGCGATCGGCAGGTCGAACGAGCGGTGGTTGTTGGGCAGGCCGGTCAGGCTGGCCGCCGCGACGGTGACGCCGTGGTAGCCCTTCAGCCGCGACACGATCTTCTTCTTCTTCGGCCGGCCGAGCGCGTTGTTCATGTACCACACCATCTTGATGACGGTGTCGTTGGCCTCGGAGCCGGAGTTGGCGAAGAACACCTTCGACATCGGCACCGGCGCCATCGACTTCAGCTTCTCGGCGAGGTTGATCGCCGGCTCGTGGCTGCGGTGGCTGAAGGCGTGGTAGAAGGGCAGCTGCTTCATCTGCTCGTAGGCCACCGTGGCCAGCCGCTCGTTGCTGAAGCCGAGCGCCGCCGACCACAGGCCGGCCATGCCCTCGATGTACTCCTTGCCGTCGTCGTCCATGACGTAGACGCCGCGGCCGCGCACGATGGTCAGCGGGCCGCTCTGCTCGTGCTTCTTGAAGTTGGTGTAGGGATGCAGGTGGTGCGCAATGTCCCGTGCCGAGTTCGAGTTGCCGCGGAAGCTGCGTGAGACGTCATTCATGACCGCACCCTGAGAAAATGTAGAGAAACCGCACGATACGTACGTCTTAGGGCCCTGTCCAACCTCTGCGGCCATTCGAAAAATTTGGGCAATTGACGACCCACAGGCGTCGGTGCAACGTGAGTGAGATATGCGTCAGCGCATAGTTCCAGTGTGGTCGGGGAGACCAACCGGCGCCGCTTCCCGGCGGCTGCCCAGCAGGGGTTAGACAGAGATGATGATTCGTTTCCGCCATTCGGTGGCGCTGGCGGCGGTCGCCTGCGCCGGGTTCGGCCTGGTGCCGATGGCCGAGGCCAAGACCTTCAAGTGGGCGAACTCGGGCGACGTCAGCTCGATGGATCCCTACGCCCGGCAGGAGACCTTCCTGCTGACCTTCAACTCGAACATCTACGACCCGCTGATCCGCCGCGACAAGGATCTCAAGCTCGAGCCGGCGCTGGCCACCAAGTGGGGCCAGCTCGACCCGACCACCTGGTTCTTCGACATCCGTCCGGGCGTGAAGTTCCATGACGGGTCGCCGCTGACCGCCGACGACGTCGTGTTCTCGCTCAACCGCGCCAACGGCCCGGGCTCGAACCTCGGCAGCAACTTCGTCTCGGTGAAGGAGATCAAGAAGGACGGCGACAACCGCGTCGTCGTCACCACGAAGTACCCGGACCCGCTGCTGGCCGACAAGTGGGCGGCGATCGGCATCATGTCCAAGGCGTGGGCCGAGAAGAACAACGCCGTCAACTCGGCCGACATGACGAAGAACGAGGAGAACTTCGCCACCCGCAACGCCATGGGCACCGGCCCCTTCATGCTGAAGGAGCGCAAGGCCGGCGAGCGCACCGTTCTCGTCGCCAACCCGAACTGGTGGGACAAGCCGCAGCACAACCTCACCGAGGTCATCTTCACCCCGGTCGCCAATCCCGCCACGCGCGTCGCCGCGCTCAAGGCCGGCGACATCGACATGACCTACGAGGTGCCGCCGGCCGACACCGAGCAGCTGAAGAAGGATGCCAACGTCAAGGTGCTCGAGGGGCCCGAGACCCGGGTCGTCTACCTCGGCTTCGACCAGGAGCGGCCGGAACTCCTCGAGTCGAACGTCAAGGGCAAGAACCCGTTCAAGGACAAGCGGGTCCGCGAGGCCATCCACCGCTCGATCGACGTCGAGGCGATCAAGCGCACGGTGATGCGCGGCCAGTCGTTCCCGACCAACCTGATGGTGGCGCCGGGCATCAACGGCTACGTCAAGGACCTCGACAAGCGTCCGCCGCTGCTGAAGCCCGAGGAGGCCAAGAAGCTGCTGGCCGACGCCGGCTACCCGAACGGCTTCGAGGTCGGCCTCGACTGCCCGAACGACCGCTACGTCAACGACGAGAAGATCTGCCAGGCCGTGGTCGCGATGCTGGCCAAGATCGGCGTGAAGGTGAACCTGCGCGCCCAGACCCGGAACCTCTACTTCGCCAAGATCCTGCGCAAGGGCGATCTGTCGCCGGGCGACACCAGCTTCTACATGCTGGGCTGGTCGCCGGCGCAGACCTACGACGTCCACAACGTGTTCGAGGCGCTGATCCAGACCCCGAACAAGCAGACGAAGAAGGGCCAGTTCAACGCCGGCGGCTACTCCAACCCGGCGCTCGACAAGCTCGCCGACGCCATGGAGCAGGAGACCGACAAGGCCAAGCGCGATGCCATGATCAGGGACGCGACCAAGCTGTACGTCGATGACTTCGCCTACGTGCCGCTGCACCAGCAGGCGGTCGTGTGGGCGGCGCGCAACAACGTCGACCTGGTCCAGCCGGCGGACAACTCGTTCCCGCTGCGCTACGTCACCGTCAAGTAACGGCCCGAGCGGATCCGGCCCTCTCGCCTGCCTTTCCCTCCGGGGAAGGCGAGGCGAGGGGGCCGTTTCACTCTGGCGTCTTTCCTGCTAGGCCTGCGGCAGGCCCGACCCGAACCGATGATCGCCTTTATCCTGCGCCGCCTCCTGCAATCCATCGCCGTGCTGCTGGCGGTGGGCCTGGTCGCGTTCTCGCTGTTCCGCTACGTCGGCGACCCGATCAACGCCATGGTCGGGCAGGACACGACCATGGAGGAACGCGCGCAGCTGCGCGACAAGCTCGGCCTCAACGACCCGGCCCCGGTCCAGTTCTTCAACTTCATCGCCAATGCCGCGCGCGGCAATTTCGGCCTGAGCTACCGGACCTCCGAGCCGGTCGGCCGCATGATCATGGAGCGCGTGCCCGCGACGCTGGAACTGTCGCTGTGCGCGGCGTTGTTCGCCCTGGGCGTCGGCCTGCCGATGGGGGTCTACACCGGCCTCTATCCGCGGCACTGGACGGCGCGGCTGTTCCAGGCCGTGTCGCTCGTCGGGATCTCGCTGCCGACCTTCCTGATCGGCATCCTGCTGATCCTCGTGTTCGCCGTGACGCTGCACTGGCTGCCGTCGTTCGGGCGCGGCCAGACCGTGCAGGTCGGCTGGTGGACGACCAACTTCCTGACCCTGTCCGGGCTCAAGGCGCTGATCCTGCCGTCGATCACGCTCGGCCTGTTCCAGCTGACCCTGATCATGCGGCTGGTGCGCTCGGAGATGCTGGAGGTCATGCGCGCCGACTACATCAAGTTCGCGCGCGCCCGCGGCCTGACCAACCGGGCGATCAATTTCGGCCACGCGCTCAAGAACACGCTGGTGCCGGTGATCACCGTGACCGGCCTGCAACTCGGCAGCCTGATCGCCTTCGCGATCGTCACCGAGACCGTGTTCGCCTGGCCGGGCGTCGGCCAGCTGTTCATCCAGTCGGTCCAGTTCTCGGACATCCCGGTGATGGCCGCCTACCTGCTGCTGATCGGCCTGCTGTTCGTGCTGATCAACCTGACCGTCGACCTGCTGTACTTCGTGGTCGATCCGCGGCTGCGCAGCCAGGGCGGCGCGGCCCGCGTCGGGGGGCACTGATGGCCGCCTCCGCGACCCGGGCGGGCTGGTTCGCCCGCGTTACCGACAGCGACGTGTGGTGGAGCTTCCGCTCCTCGCCGATGACCATCGCCGCCGCGGCCGCCACCATCCTGATCGTGGTCGTCGCCTTCCTGTCGCCGGTGCTGGCGCCGCACACGCCGTTCGATCCGGCCTCGCTCAGCCTGACCGACGGGCTGAAGCCGCCGGTGTTCTTTTCCGCGGACGGCGACTGGACGTTCCCGCTCGGCACCGACGACCAGGGTCGCGACGTGCTCAGCTCGATCATGTACGGCACCCGCCTGTCGCTGATCGTCGGGTTCGCCTCGGTGATCGTCGCCATGACGCTCGGCATCGCGCTCGGCCTCGTCAGCGGCTACTTCGGTGGCACGGTCGACGCGGTGATCATGCGCATCGCCGACGTCCAGCTGACCTTCCCGGCGATCCTCGTGGCGCTGCTGATCGACGGCATCGTGCGTGGCCTGATCTCGGTGCAGCGCCACGACGAGATCGCCATGTTCGTGATCGTCGGCGCCATCGGCCTGTCGTTCTGGGTCCAGTACGCGCGCACGGTGCGCGGCTCGGTGCTGGTCGAGAAGAACAAGGAATACGTCCAGGCGGCGCGCGTGATCGGCCTGTCGCCGCTGAAGATCATGGTGCGCCACGTGCTGCCCAACGTCACTGGCCCGGTGCTGGTGATCGCCACCATCAACCTCGGCCTCGCCATCATCACCGAGGCGACGCTGTCGTTCCTCGGCGTCGGCCTGCCCTCGACCCAGCCCTCGCTCGGCACGCTGATCCGCCTCGGCAACGAGGTGCTGCAGTCGGGCGACTGGTGGATCACGGTGTTCCCCGGCGCGACGCTGGCGGCTCTGGTGCTGGCCGTGAACCTGCTGGGCGACTGGCTGCGCGACGCGCTCAACCCGAAACTGCGGTGAAGGCTGCGATGGCCGCTTCCTCCAACAACCCGCCGCTGCTCGAGGTCCGCAACCTGCGGGTCGAGTTCCCGACCCGGCGCGGCACGCTGCTGGCGGTCGACGACGTCTCGTTCGACATCGCGCCCGGCGAGGTGCTGGGCGTGGTCGGCGAGTCCGGCGCCGGCAAGTCCCTGACCGGCAACGCCATCATCGGCCTGCTCGAACCGCCCGGCCGCATCGCCGCCGGCGAGATCCGGCTGGAAGGCCGGCGCATCGACAACCTGCCGTACGAGGAGATGCGCAAGATCCGCGGCGCCCGGATCGGCGCCATCTTCCAGGACCCGCTGACCAGCCTGAACCCGCTCTACACCGTCGGCCGGCAGTTGGTGGAGACCATCCAGACCCACCTGCCGCTGTCGGCCGCCGAGGCCCGCGCGCGGGCCCTCGACCTGCTGAAGGAGGTCGGCATTCCCGGCGCCGAGGCGCGCATCGACCACTACCCGCACCAGTTCTCGGGCGGCATGCGCCAGCGCGTGGTGATCGCGCTCGCGCTCTGCGCCTCGCCGCGGCTGATCGTGGCCGACGAGCCGACCACCGCGCTCGATGTCTCGATCCAGGCCCAGATCATCGCGCTGCTGAAGAAGCTGTGCCGCGAGCACGGCACCGCCGTCATGCTGGTCACCCACGACATGGGCGTGATCGCCGAGACCGCCGACCGCGTCGCCGTGATGTACGCCGGCCGCATCGCCGAGATCGGCCCGGTGCGCGACGTCGTGAAGGCGGCGCAGCATCCCTATACCAAGGGGCTGATGGGCTCGATCCCCAGCCTCGGCGTGCGCCAGGAGCGGCTGACCCAGATCGACGGATCGATGCCGCGCCTGACCGAGATCCCCCGCGGCTGCGCCTTCAACCCGCGCTGCACGCGGCGCGGCCAGCGCTGCCTGGTCGAGCGGCCGGACCTGATGCCGGCCGGCGCTAGCCGGGCCGCCTGCTGGCTGCACGACGGCGGCGGGGTCGGCGCCCCGGTCGCGCCGGAAGAGGGCAAGAAGGAGCGGGTCGATGCCTGACGGCAGCGCGGGATCGTTCGTCGAGATCAAGGGCCTGAAGCGCTACTTCGACGTCTCGGCGCCGTGGCTGGTGCGGACGCTGGAGAAGCGGCCGAGGCAGATCGTGCAGGCGGTCGACGGCATCGACATCGAGATCGCCAAGGGAGAGACCTTTTCCCTGGTGGGGGAATCGGGCTGCGGCAAGTCGACGGTGGCACGGCTGGTGGTGGGGCTCTACCCGCCGACCGCGGGCACCATCGCCTTCGACGGCAACGACATGACCGCCCGGCGCCGCCAGGCCGACAGCGCGGCGCTGCGGCGCCGGCTGCAGATGATCTTCCAGGACCCCTATGCCAGCCTGAACCCGCGCTGGCGGGTGTTCGACATCGTCGCCGAACCGATCCGCGCGTTCGGCCTGGCCACGGACCGGGCCGACCTCGAGAAGCAGGTCGGCGACCTCCTGCGCCAGGTCCGGCTGACCCCGGCCGACGGCGCCAAGTACCCGCACGAGTTCTCGGGCGGCCAGCGCCAGCGCATCTCGATCGCCCGGGCGCTGGCCAGCCGGCCGGAATTCCTGGTCTGCGACGAGCCGACCTCGGCGCTCGACGTCTCGGTGCAGGCGCAGATCCTGAACCTGATGGTCGACCTGCAGCGGCGGCTGCGACTGACCTACCTGTTCATCAGCCACAACCTGGCGGTCGTCTATCACATCTCGACCCGCGTCGGGGTGATGTACCTCGGCCGCCTGGTCGAGGTGGCGCCGACCGACACGCTGTTCCGGCGGCCGAAGCACCCCTACACGCGGATGCTGCTGGACACGATCCCCGACCTCGACATGACCGGGCGGCAGCGTTCGCCGGTGGCGGGCGAGGTGCCCAGCCCGATCAACCCGCCGACCGGCTGCACCTTCCACCCGCGCTGTCCGTTCGCCAACGAACGCTGCAAGGCCGAGCGGCCGCGGGCCCTGCCGATCGAGGGCGGGACCGTCGCCTGCCATGCCATCGAGGAAGGGCGGCTGCCGGTCGAGGAGCGCAACTGGGCGCTGCCGCAGTAACCGGCGCGCCGACTGCGAATACCGACTGCGAATACCGGCCGGGGCGAGGCCGAACACCCGACAAAACTGCACCAAGCGTGATGTGCGCCGGCGCATGCTGCGCGTGCTTGACCATGTGTGCCGCTCGCTTACGATCCGCGTCCATATTTGGGGAGTTTTCGCGGATGCCGGTGATCAACCGTATTGCCTCGTTCCACAAGGACATGACCGCCTGGCGCCATGACATCCACAGTCACCCCGAGACGGCCTTCGAGGAAGTGCGGACCGCCGACATCGTCGCGGACAAGCTGAAGTCCTTCGGCATCGAGGTCCATCGCGGCCTCGCCAGGACCGGCGTGGTCGGCGTCCTGCGCTCGGGCACCTCGAAGCGAGCGATCGGCCTGCGCGCCGACATGGATGCGCTCGACGTTCACGAGACCAACCAGTTCGCCCACAAGTCGACGATCCCCGGCAAGATGCACGCCTGCGGCCACGACGGCCACACGGTGATGCTGCTGGGCGCGGCCAAGTACCTGGCCGAGACCAGGAACTTCGACGGCACCGTCTACTTCATCTTCCAGCCGGCCGAGGAGAACGAGGGTGGCGGCCGCGTCATGGTGGAGGAGGGGCTGTTCGACAAGTTCCCCTGCGAGGGCGTCTACGGCATGCACAACATCCCGGGCATCCCGGTCGGACGCTTCGCCGTCCGGCCCGGCCCGATGATGGCCGCCTACGACATCTTCGAGATCGTGATCCGCGGTGTCGGCGCGCACGGCGCGATGCCCCACCACGGCATCGACCCGGTGGTGGTCGGCTCGCACATCGTGACGGCGCTGCAGTCGATCGTGGCGCGCAACATCGACCCGATGGACACCGCGGTGGTCTCGACCACCCAGATCCATGCCGGCGACACCTGGAACGTGATCCCGCAGGAGTGCGTGCTGCGCGGCACCGTCCGCACCTTCAAGAAGCCGGTGCAGGACATGATCGAGCAGAAGATCGAGAAGATCGCGCGCAACGTCGCGGCCGGCTTCGGCGCCGAGGTCACCGGCTGGCGCTACGAGCGCCGCTACCCGGCGACCGTGAACTCCGAGCAGGAGACCGAGTTCGCGGCGCAGGCCGCGGCCGCGCTGGTCGGGGTCGAGAACGTCAACCGCAACCCGACGCCGGCGATGGGCAGCGAGGACTTTGCCTGGATGCTGCTGAAGAAGCCGGGCTGCTACATCTGGATCGGCAACGGTGACGGCGCCGGCAGCTGCATGGTCCACAACCCGGGCTACGACTTCAACGACGAGGTCCTGCCGCTCGGCGCTTCCTACTGGGCGACGCTGGTCGAGCAGCAGCTCGGCCGCCAGGCCCTGCCGCAGGCCGCCGAGTAGGCGCTGCGGAGCGGCGGCCGGGCGACCGGCCGCGCCTCGATCGGCCGCGCGCCGTGGTCTCGAAAGCCCACCCCTACCATGGCCAGCGCATCGCGCTGGCCTCCATGCACGCCAAGGAGCAGGCCCTGGTGGCGCCGTTCCGGCGGGTGCTGGGGGCAGAGGTGGTGGTCGCGCCGGCGCTCGATACCGACGAGCTGGGCACCTTCACCGGCGAGGTGCCGCGGCCCGACGCCCTGGTCGAGACCTGCGCCATCAAGGCCGAGCTCGCCTTCCGCAGCCTCGACGTCGACTGCGCGCTGGCCAACGAGGGCAGCTACGGCCCGATCGACGCGGTGCCGTTCGTGCCGAGCGGCGTCGAGATCATGGCCTTCGTCGACCGCCGGCGCGGCCTCAAGATCATCGAGACGCTGCCGACGCACCGCACCAACTGGCGCCTGCTGCGCTTCCGCGAGAACGATCCCAACATCGCCGCCGCGGTGAAGGCGATCGGCTTCCCGCGCTTCGGCGTCTTCGTGCTGTGCAGTTCCGACATGGCCCACCCGGTGAAGACCGGGCTCGACACGCTGGAGGACGTGGTCGCGGCGATGAACCGCGAGGCGCGGCGCTCGGAGGACGGCTACGCCGTGCTGATCGCCGACATGCGCGCGCACCGCAACCCGACCCGCATGAAGGTCCTGCGCGCGCTGGGCTGGAAGCTGGCGACACGGCTCGCCTGCCAGTGCCCGAAGTGCCGCGCCCCGGGCTTCGGCCGCATCGGCAACCAGCGCGGCCTGCCGTGCGAGGCCTGCGGCGCCCCCACCCATTGGGTTGACTTCGAGATCGACGCCTGCTCCCTGTGCGGCCACGCCGAGGCTCGCCCGCGCAAGGACGGCCGCACGACGGCGGCCAGGCTGTCGTGCACGATGTGCCATCCGAGGAAATAGCACTCCTTCGGCGAAAATAACAATAGTTATTGTAATTTGCGTATGACGTAGGTTATATTCGCCTTCGCTTCGGCGCGAACACTCCCGCTCGCACTGCCATTCGAAGGTGATCCATGGACGATTACTGGCTGGACGCTGCACACCCGCGCCGCCGTAACTGGTGGGAACTGGATCAGGACAACGAAGACGAGAGCCCGTACCAGCCGGTTGGGCTCGAGGCCTTCCACCCCGATCCGCCGACAACGCTCGGGTTCAATGTGCAGTCCCCCGAGCCCGAACCGCACGAGCAATTCGCCCAAGCCTGGATGAAGGCGGCCGAGCCCGCATCGGATGCGCCACGCCAGGCCCTCTCGCTGAACCGACCGCGGCAGTGGTCAGACTTGACCGAACCCGAACGTCCGCCGTGGTGGACGCAGGATCAGCCAACGCCGCCGTGGCTTAGTACGCCCCCGGCCGAAACGGGGGACGAGGGTACCAGTGGTTCTGCCTTGCAGCAGCCTCCGCGTGCGCGGGTGGTCGCGGCGAGCGCAAGAGGCCTCTTGGGGCATGCGATTTCCGAAGCGGCCTTGTTGGCGGCCCAGGCCGGCCCGGTCATCGCGGAAGCTGGCAGGAAGATCGCGTCTGGCGTCGACTCGGCCGCGGAGAGCATTGGCCGGCATGGCACCGAAATCGCTGCGCTGCTGAATCCAATGCACGCGCCTCGACTGCTGACGGACCCAGCCGACTGGGGCGCAAGAAAGACAAGCCTTGGGAATGACCTGCACTTCGTCGAGAGGCAGGACGGTACGTCCAGCATCAGGCGCAGCGATGGAGGATTCCTTGGTACGGGGATTGGCGAATCCACCGAGACGCTGCCCGTCGATGCACGCGTGGTCACTCGTCCCGATGGTACCCGAGAACACGCGGTGGATTGGGACGGACTGCGTGCCCGCATTGGGTATGACAAAACCCTTGAGGCAATGCGGCGGCTGCCACCCGGGATGGGCGGGCCGGACAAGGAGCCCGGCGACCCTCTGCCGCCCGACAACAAGCCAGCAATACCAATCCCGCCGGACTACTTCAGTCGAAGACTCTTGAGGCAGTATCCGGATCTGATCGAACGAGACACCGATCATTTGGCGAGAGAAGGTTTCGAGCCGAATGACGCCGAGCGGCAACACCGGGATGCCTGTCGGGATTTGCAGAAGCAGCGCGGAGAACAGCCGCCCAATGGCACGTATTCGGGCTCGGATGCCGTGGATACGCCTTTTGGGCCTGTTGCTCCAGATATGGGCGGCCCCGCGGCGAACGAGCGTCCCGAAAACAAGAGCCATGAAGCGGGGATCATGGGCGAAACGGAAATGGCACGTCGGTTGTACAACCTAGGGCTCGGTTACCTGATCCCATACTATGGGAACCCACCTGGCGTTAATGGCCCAGATGGAATAGCCGTGAGCAAGATGCACCGAGGCATGATGCTCCTAGAGTCGAAGTATTCCACCGATCCTCGGGCGGTCGGGCCAGCGGAGGCATTGATCCCGCGGCCGAACCTCAAGCTGGTGGATAAGAGAATGCAGCTGGCAGTTCAAACGAATCGCATTCCTGCCGACATCGCAGAGGAGGCGATGCACGACCTGATGAAGGGAAACTTCACACAATGCATCGGAGGAACCGGTAACGCACACAATGGCTATGCAGCTCATTTTCGCGATGGTGAACTCGTCAGCGTGAGCAGGATCAAGTGATGCTGCACGATTTTGATCCCATGGTCGTGCGCAGGTGGTACCGCGATCGACTCTTCTCGTCTCTCGAGAAAGATGATGTTCTTCAGGTTGCCCCGACGGCTCGGACCCACTTTTCGACGCTGCTCGTCGGGAGACTAGTGGAGGCCAATCTGGTCGGCCTGGGGGAGTCGGTCCGGGGTGCTCTCAGGCGACAACTGGCCGGAATGCAATCGGTGCCCGAGCCCGATAGGGCGCAGTTTCATAAGGGCGCTAGAGGGGAGGAAATCTGGTGCGAAAGATTGTACGAGTGGCGCCAGCTGTTGGGTGTATGCAAGTGGCTGGCGGGCGAGCCAGCCGGACGAGAGTTGACGGCCGCTCTAGCTGCAGATTGGCAAGGATTGCAGAGCGTGCCTGCGTCCGACGTGACAGAATCGCGAATTGAACGGTGCCATGATTTGAGCATCCGCCTTGCGACCGCGCTCGCGGCGGACGCTCCACGGTTTGGTTTGGACATGCTCGATTTCTGCAGGGCAACTAAGCACGACAGGCTGGCAGTTCCGATGCTTGGGTTCGGTGTCTGGGCCTGCCATCACCTGGCGTCAGGTGGCCAGCGCGACGACGCGTTTCTGTCTCGAGGAAAGCGGGCTCTTTCTGCTGCTTTGCTGTCCGTCCTGCTGCCTAATGCCCGGATGATCGAAATCGCCCTTTGGATCAAGGCGATACTGTTCGACAGCGGAGTCGCGAAGACGGCGGAAGAGGCGATGATGCTGGCATATGAGTGCATGCCCGGCGTTCATCCGCCCGACTTCGAGTGAACGAGCGCATCGCGCTGGATGGCAATCACAATGGCTATTGATATGTGGAACACCGCAAGTATCAAGGCCGTCTACTTTGACGGTGGCGCCATGAGAACGGTCGGCCAGGCGATTGGGAAAGCGCACGATCGGCTTCCGGGAGTGTAGAAAGCGTGAACGTCGACACGGGCAGACGCCACGCAGGCCGCCCGCCTACGCAAGGATCGCCGAAAGACGGCCGCCGGGCTGTCGTGCACGGCCTGTCATCCGCGGCCGGCTCGCGTCTCGGCTGGCACGACAGCCCGAACGGGGTAGGATGGCAACGAGGCGACCTCGCCCGGCGAGGGCGGAGGTGGAATGCTGAAGGCACTCGACAAGTGGTTGTGGCCCTGGATCGCGCGGAACGCGCGGATGCCGGGTGGGCCTGTCCGCCACGTCTACGTGGCGATCTGCGATCACTTCGAGCCGCACCCGCCGCTCTCGACCTGGGAATCGGTGATCCGTTGGCGCGACGAGTACCCCGGCTTGGTGGAACCGTTTCGCGACTCGGACGGGCGCAAGCCACGCCACACGTTCTTCTATCCCGTGGAGATGTACCAGGAGCGTGACCTCCACCTGCTGCTCGAACTGTGCGCGCGATCGGGCAGCGAGATCGAGGTCCAGTTGCATCACGACGGCGATACCGAGGAGACCCTGCGCCGGCAACTGCGCATGGGCATCGACCGGCTGGTCGGACATGGCTGCCTGCCGGTCGATCGCGAGGGCCGGACGCGGTTCGGCTTCGTCCATGGCAACTGGGCATTGGCCAATTGCCGGCCCGACGGCAGGCTGTGCGGCGTCGCCACGGAGCTGCGGTTGTTGCGCGAGATGGGTTGCTACGCCGACTTCACCTTTCCCTCGGCGCCCAGTCCGACGCAGCCGCGCAGCGTCAATCGCATCGGCTATGCCCGGGAGTGCGGTTCGCCGACGGCGCTCGATCGCCTGACCCCGTCGGCGGCGGGCCGAACCGGCGGCTGGCGCGATCGCGCCGACAGCCTGCTGCTGGTCGAGGGGCCACTCGCCCCCGACTGGTCGAATCGCAAGTGGGGTGTGCTGCCGCGGATCGAGAACGCCGACCTGACCGGGGCCTA
Source organism: uncultured Reyranella sp. (assembly GCA_964420105.1). GTDB lineage: Bacteria > Pseudomonadota > Alphaproteobacteria > Reyranellales > Reyranellaceae > Reyranella. The sequence continues at coordinate 158,614 of CAYQRL010000008.1, read as the reverse complement.
CCCGCCCACGCCGGAACGCGCCCGGGGCTGGCTCGGCCAGCGCGTTCATGTCGAGGGGCGGCCCGACCACGTGTTCATCAAGCTGCACACCCATGGCGCCGACAAGCCGAACATCGACACGATGCTGGGCGAACCGATCGCGGCGATGCACCGGTTTCTCACGACGCGCCTGCTGGAGGAGACCGGCGCGGCGCTGCACTACGTGACCGCCCGCGAGATGGTGAACGTGATCCATGCGTTGGAGGACGAACTCCCGACTCCGCCGTCGCAGTGGTTCGACTACCTGTTCAGGCTGCGGGAAGGCTGACGCAAGCGTGTTCCTGGATGACCCGCAGGCCTCGCGCACGCGCCCGTTGGAGGTCGTGAAGGTCCCGAGCTTGCGGGCCACGCCCCGACGACGTTGATCCGGCCTCGCAGTCCGGCCGCTGTAGCAGTGGGTACCGGTCGTGCGTCTCTCCTGCAGGAGACTGAACGGAGACCCGATGGCGGACGACGATCCGACACCCGAAGAACTCGGCTATTCCCCCGAGGCCGAGGAAGAGCGGCTGCGCAAGGGCTACAGCGACGAGATCGAGATGGCGCGTCAGATCGTGCGGGTGCGGCCACGCGAGATCATCCTGTCGTACGGCAACCCGCTCGGCGTCCAGGGGCCCGACATCCTGTCGATCGGCGAGGACGGGCTGCTGGCGCGCTGGGACGCGAAGTGGCGGACCATCGACCGGGTCGCCGGCCCCAGCGTCGCCGCCGAGGCGCCGCTCGAGCAGGCGGCGGTCGAGCAGGCGGTGTGGAAGGCGATCGAGGCCCACCGGATCGATCTCGCCGCCGGGCTGGCGGCGCTGCGGCTCTACGAGGCCGGCACCTACAACATCTTCACCATCGATCCCGAGGTCCCGGACGACGCCTTCCTCGTGCAGGCCCGGCACGGCCACTTCAAGAGGTCCTGATGCTCGCCACCTTCGATCCCGACAGGAGCCGCAGGTTGTGGCTGACCTACCGGCTGGCCTACCTCGACGGCTGCGACTACGCCGCCATCCCGCCGGCCGCCCAGGTTCACTTCGCCCAGATCCAGGCCAGCCGCGTGGTCGACGCCTTTCTCGCCGGCCTGGCCGAGGAGGTGTCGCCGCAGCTCGACCGGCTGGTGCGCTGGATGGAGCGCCAGCCCGAGCCCGACCGCGACCTGTTCTCCGGCGAGGGCTTCGACGACGATGCCCATGGTCTCGCCCTGTGGGGCTGGCGACAGGCGCTCGGCCTCTGCCGCTGGCTGCTGAGCGGCGAACCCGACGACCCGACCCTGGTCGCCGCCCTGACCGCCGACTGGGCGGGGCTGTTCTCGCGCGAGATGCCGACCCGGCGGACCTGGGCGGGCCGGCTGGAGACGCTCAGCCAGCGCATGGCGACGGCGCTGGCCGCCGACGTGCCGCGCTTCGGCCTCCGCTTCTACAAGGCGATCTCGCCGATGCCACCCTACGGCGCGAACTTCTCGGTCCACGACTATGCCACCTGGGCCGGTCTCTACCTCGACGACGGCAACGGCCGCGACGAGACCTTCGTGGAGAAGGGCCACGAGATGCTGAACGAGGCGCTGCTGGGCAAGTTCTTCTGGGAGGGCACGCGCATCGAGCCGGCGCTGTGGCTGAAGGCGATCTACTTCGACAGCGGCATCGTCGACACGCCGGCCCAGGCGATCGCCCGCGCCTACGACTCGATGCCGGGCGTGACCCGGCCGGATTTCCTGCCGGCCGACAACGGCTGGCGCCCGGCGCGACCCCTGATGTAGCCGCGCCGGGTGTCGATCTCAGCCCGCGATGTCGGTGGCGAGATGGAACAGGCAGTCGCCGCGCTCGCAGCGCGCCGGGACGCGCTTGCACAGCACCAGGCCGGCGCGCTTGAAGCTCACGACCTCGGGTTCGCGCCACGGCGTGTGGTGGAAGTGGATGCGGCCGGCCGGCTGGCCCGCCCTGACCTCGGCGCCGAGGTCGACGAGCGGCTCGAACAGGCCGCCGTCGCTGGCATAGACGTAGTAGTCGTCGCCGCCGATCTCGGTGAGGCGCGTGGACGTCGGCGCCGGCACGGGACCCTTCAGCAGCCCGATATGGGCCAGCACGCGGCGCATGCCGTCCTCGGCGACCTTCAGCGAGGCCGGCGTCACCAGCCCGCCGCCGCCCAGCTCGGTGCCCATCGCCAGCACGCCCTGGCGGTACGACGCCGAGGTGAAGGTGCGACCGCCGCCCTGGGGCGCGGCGGCGATGTAGCTTACCGGCGCACCGAACGCCTTCAGCATGCCGACGATCTTGTCCATCCGCGCCGCATCCTCGTGGCGCGGCGCCAGCGCGCTCGGGATGTAGCTGAGCGAGCTGCCGCCCGAGTGGAAGTCGAAGCTGTAGTCGAAGCCCGGCAGCAGGTTGTGCTCGATGAAGTAGGCGATCTGCTGGGTGATCGTGCCCTCGGGATCGCCGGGGAAGGAGCGGTTGAGGTTGCCCTCGTCGATCGGCGAGGTCCGGCGGCCCTCCATCGCGGCCGGGAAGTTGGCCGACGGCAGGATCACCAGTCGGCCGCTGATGTCCTCCGGCTTCAGCGCCCGGATCAGGTTGCCGAGCCCGATCTGGCCTTCCCACTCGTCGCCGTGGTTGCCGGCCTGCATCAGCACGTTGGGGCCGTCGCCGTTCTTGATGCGCACGATCGGGATCGGGATCCAGCCATAGGCCGAGCGGTGGACCGAGTGCGGCACGCGCACGAAGCCGTGGGCCTTGCCCTCGGCGTTGAGGTCGATGTCCGCCGACAGCCGGCTCATGGCCGAGAAGTCGGTCTTCTGCGTCGTGCTCAAATCGGTTCGCTCCACAGGCGTTCGTTGACCAGGGCCTCGGCCACGTCGGCCGAGATCGCCGCCAGCAGCTTCTCGCCCTTGTCGGCGCTGGCGGTGGTGGCGTCGCCGATCACGCCGATCGGCGAGCGGCTGGAAAGCTGGCGCCAGCGGTAGACGCCCTCGTTGACCCCCGGGATGGCCGACAGGCCGGGTACGTAGGCGCCGTGCATCTGCGACAGCTCGTCGGGGTTCACCAGCTCGGGCGCCATCGCCATGACCATCGAGGTCTCGGCCTCGCAGGCGTGCAGAAGCGCCTTCTGGCGGTCGAGCAGGCCGGCGATCGACCTGGCGGCGATGTCCCAGTAGGTGCCGGTGGCGAAGGGCAGCTTGTACTCGACGGTCAGCTCGCCGATCATGTTCTGCAGCGCCGTCGTGTTGCCGCCATGGCCGTTGAGCACGAAGATCCGCTTGAAGCCGTGCCGCACCGCCGAGGTCACGACGCAGCGGATCACCGCCTGCATCGTGGCGTAGTCGAGCGTGATGGTGCCGCTCAGCGACATGTGGTGCTCGGACATGCCGTAGGGAATGGTCGGCGCCACCACCACCGGCGTCGTCTTCGCCATGATCCGGGCAGCCCGGTGCGCGACCTCGTGGACGCAGCGCCAGTCGACCATGCTGGGCAGGTGCGGCCCGTGCTGCTCGGTGGCGCCGATCGGCACGATGACGATGGCGTTGCGTGCCGCCAGCGCCCGGATCTCCGAGGCCTTGAGCCTCGACCAGTCGATCTCGCTCATGCCCGCCCGCTCACAGCGAGGGCAGGGGCGCCATCGGCATGCCCAGCCACTTATCGTGCAGCCGGTTGAGCTCGCCGTTCATGCTGTTGAAGAAGATGAAGCTGTCGAGCCAGCGCACCAGGTTGTGCTCGCCCATGCGCACGCCCATGTGGGCGGGGCTGCGGCGGATGGTGAACTTGAGCTCGAACTCCTTGTTCGGGTTGCGCTTCTGCAGGTCCGGCACGATCAGGCTGTTGGTCGCGAACAGCTCGGCCTGGCCCGACAGGTAGGCGGCGGCGGCGGTCGCGTCGTCCTCGGTGCGCATGATCTGGGCCTTGGGGTTCATCGCCGACAGGCCGAGTTCCTGCGTCGTGCCCTTGGCCGCGGCGACCTTGTAGCTGCCGAGCTGGTCGGCCGACTTCACGGCGATGCTCTTCGGGCCGAACACCGCCAGCTGGGTGTCGGCGTAGGGGGCGGTGAACATGACCTGCTTGGCGCGCTCCGGCGTCAGTCCCATCACCGAGATCACGATGTCGACCTTGTCGGTCAGCAGGAACGGGATGCGGTTGGCGCCGGTCACCTGCTGCATCTCGAGCTTCACGCCCAGCGCCTTGGCGACCATGTTGGCGAGATCGACGTCGAAGCCCTCGGCCTCGCGCGCCTGGTTCTGCGAGCCGAACGGCGGCACGTCGAGCGGCACGGCGATGCGGACCACGCCCTTCTTGAGGATGTCCTGGAGCCGGTCGCTGGCCTGGGCGAAGGCGGCGTGGCTGCCCAACGAGACGACGGCCAGCACGGCCAGCAGGCCTGCCATGAAGCGCTTCATGTCGAATCTCCCTTTGTGATTCCCCCCGAATCGGCAAGGATTTTGAATGAGTTCCGGCGGCCCCGTCCACCGGGACATGGCCCAGGAGCGAAGAATGAGCGCTGCTTTCGAGATTGACCGGCCGCTGGGGGCCAACGGTTTCGGGGCCCGGGTGCGCCTAGCGGAGCCGTTGAGCCGGGTCCTCCCCGAGGGCCTGCCGGCGGTCCTGGCCGAGGCCAACGGCGTGATGGTGATCCCGGGGCTCGACGAAGTCGCGGCGCGTCCCGACCTGCTGGTCGCCCTGTCGCGGCAGTTCGGCCGCGAGGTCGAGGACTACCGCACCACGCTCACCGACCTCTCGTCGGTCCACCCGGCGGTGCCGGAAATCCTGCTGATCTCGAACATGGCGCCGGTCAACAAGCAGCCGCCCCGGCGTCCCGAGCCGCCGCTGACCGCGGACGGCGCCCTGCCGGTGCAGTACCCGCAGCGGCGGGGCTGGCACAGCGACCAGAGCTACCGCCGGCCGCCGCCCGACATCTCGCTGTTCTACGCCGTGACGCCGGTGGCGAGGGATCGCGGCCAGACGTTGTTCGCTGACGGCACGGCCGCCTACGCCGCGCTGCCGCCGGGCCTCAAGGCCCGGGTCGACGGGCTGCAGGGGCTGCACTGCCGGCCGGGTACCGCGCGCTCGCGCGAGAACGTGCTGGCCGGCCGCACCGACATTGACCAGGCGCCGAACGCGCGCTCGCAGCCACAGCCGGTCGTGCGCGTCCATCCGGTCACCGGCCGACCGGCGCTGTACCTCTGCGAGTGGGGGCAGATGGACTGGGTCGACGGGCCGTTCGTCGGCCTGGAGCCGGGGCCGCACGGCGCCGGCGCGGCGCTGCTCGACGAGCTGATGGCGCACTACACGCGGCCGGAGTTCGTCTACGTCCACGAGTGGACGGCGGGCGACCTCGTGGTCTGGGACAATCGCTGCACGGTGCACAGCGCGACCTGGTTCGATGGCACCGTCGAGCAGCGGATGATGTGGCGCACGACGGTACGCGGCAACCCGGGCCGCCTGTACGACGGCGAAGCGCCGAGCTGGCTGCCCGGCGCCGCCGTCGCCGCGTCGTGAAGGTCAGGCGCGTGGCCGCTGGTGGTGCGCGGCCAGCATGGTCGCCACCGCCTCGGTCACCTTCTTGCCCGTCGGCAGGTGCAGGAACTCGTTGGGGCCGTGGGCATTGGAGTGCGGCCCGAGCACGCCGGTGATCACGAACTGGGTGTCGGGAAACTTGGCGCCCAGCATGCCCATGAACGGGATCGAACCGCCTTCGCCCATGTAGGCGGCGGTGTTGCCGAACGCCCGCGTCGAGGCGTCGGCCACGGCCTTCTCCAGCCACGGCGCCAGCGGCGGCGCGTGCCAGCCGCTCTGGCCCTCGCCGCCGTCGAAGGCGACCTCGGCGCCGTAGGGCGGGTCGGCCTCCAGCACCTGCTTGAGCTTGCGCGCGGCCTCTCCGGCGTCGAGGGTCGGCGGCGTGCGCAGGCTGAGCTTGGCGGTCGAGGAGGGCAGCAGCACGTTGCCGGCGTCGCCCGGCGTCGGGTAGCCGTCCATGCCGGTGATCGCCAGCTGCGGCCGCCAGGTCCGGTTCAGCACCATCTGCCCGGTGTCATCGACCATCGGCCTGGTACCGCCGGCGAACGGGAACTTGCCGTAGACCTGCTCGCCCAGCACCTGCGCGGCCTGCTTGGCCTGCTCGATGCGCTGCGGCGGGATCTGGACATAGAAGTCGGGCAGGCGGACCTCGCCGGTCGCCTCGTCCTCGAGCCGCGACAGCAGCCCGCGCAGGATGCGGAAGGAGGAGGGCACGATGCCCGAGGCATCGCCCGAGTGGACGCCCTCGGTCAGCACCTTCACGGTCAGCGTGCCGGCGGCGATGCCGCGCAGCGAGGTCGTGAGCCACAGCCGGTCCCAGTCGCCGCAGCCGGAATCGAGGCAGACGACCAGCGACGGCGTGCCGATCCGCGGCAGGAGGTGGTCGACGTAGTGCGGCAGGTCGTAGCTGCCGGATTCCTCGCAGGCCTCGATCAGGATGACGCAGCGCGCCCGCGGCACCTTCTGCTCCTTCATCGCCAGCAGGGCGGCGAAGCAGGCGTAGATCGCGTAGCCGTCGTCGGCGCCGCCGCGGCCATAGAGCTTGTCGCCCTTCAGCACCGGCTTCCACGGGCCGAGGTCCTCGGCCCAGCCCTTCATCTCGGGCTGCTTGTCGAGGTGGCCGTAAAGCAGCGCGGTGTCGTCGCTGTCGCCCGGGATGTCGATGAAGATCAGCGGCGTGCGGCCGGGCAGGCGCACGACCTCGAGGGTCGCGCCGGCGAAGGCCGACAGGTACTGCCGCGCCCAGCCTTCCATCAGGCGGACCGCGTCCTCCATGTAGCCGTGCTCGACCCACTGCGGGTCGAAGGCGGGCGACTTGTTGGGGATGCGGATGTACTCGGTGATCGAGGGCAGGATGGCATCGTCCCAGAAGGTGCCGACGAAGGACTTGAGCTGTTCGGTGTTCATCGCGGCAGTCTAGGACGTCGGGCGGCACGCGGAAATGGCTGGCGTCGGGCCGGTGTTGGCGGCACCCTCGGGGCGAACGGGAGGGAGTTTGCCATGTTCTCGGTGGACCAGTTCGTCGCCGACCTGCGGGCGACGCTCGGCGAGCGCTCGCGCCAGCCGATGAAGGAGATCGTGGCGCGCGCGGTGTCGGACCCGGCGGCGGTCACCCGCGCGCTGGGCGAGCCCGACAAGCCCGGGGTCAAGGTGCTGCACGCCTCGCCGGAACTGACCGTCATCACGCTGGCGTGGCCGGCGATGCAGGTGACATGGCCACACAACCACAACATGAGCGCGATCATCGGCATGTACGGCGGCCGCGAGGACAACGTCTTCTGGAAGCGCAGCGGCCCGGGCGCGCGCTTCCCGATCGAGCCGGCCGGCGGCGAGGCGCTGGGCACCGGCGACGTCACGCTGCTGGGACCCGACATCGTCCACTCGGTGACCAACCCGCTGGCACGCATCAGCGCCGCCATCCACGTCTACGACGGGCCGTTCCTGACGGTCGCGCGCAGCATGTGGGACGCCGAGACGCTGCGCGAGCAGCCCTACGACGCGGCGGTGGTCGCGCGCGGCCTCAACCGCGCGCCGGCGGAGACCGCGGCGCGATGACCATGCGGCTGGTACGGGGGACGGCGCTCGATTCGCTGGATCGCTATGCCCTGGTCGAGGCCGAGGCGCCGCGGCCGGGACCGGGGCAGGTGCAGGTCCGGGTGGCCGCCTGCGGCATCGGCTACGTCGACGTGCTGGTGGCGCTGGGCGGCTACCAGGTCAAGCCGCCGCTGCCGCACACGCCGGGCCAGGAGGTCGCCGGCACGGTGTCGGCGCTGGGCGAGGGCGTCACCGGCCTGTCGGTCGGAGACCGCGTGCTGGCGGCGGTGCAGGGCGGCTTCGCCGAGGTCGCGGTGGCCTCGGCCGACAACGTCTACCGGCTGCCGGCGGGGCTGGGCTTCGCCGAGGCCTCGACGCTCCGCATCAACTACCTGACGGCCCTGCACGGCCTGCGCGACCGCGCCGCGCTGCAGCCGGGCGAGCGGTTGCTGGTGCTGGGGGCCGCCGGCGGCGTCGGCATCGCCTCCGTCCAGGTCGGCAAGCTGATGGGCGCCCACGTGATCGCGGTGGCGTCGTCGCCGGAGAAGCGCGACTTCGCGCGCCGCCACGGCGCCGACAAGGTTCTCGACAGCGAGCCGGAGGGCTGGCGCGACCGCCTGAAGGAAGCCTGCGACGGCAAGGGACCCGACGTGGTCTTCGACCCGTTGTCGGGGCCGCTGTTCGAGCCCGCCTTCCGGTCGCTGGCGTGGCGCGGCCGCCACCTCGTGGTCGGCTTCCTGGGCGGCATCCCCAGCCTCAGGGTCAACCTGCCGCTGATGAAGGGCGCCGCCCTGGTCGGCGTCGACGTCCGCCAGTTCGTGCTGTTCGAGCGCGACAAGGCGCGCGCCGAGCTCGAGGAACTGATCGCCTGGGCCGGCGAAGGCCGGCTGGCGCCGGCCATCGGCCGTCGCTTCGCGCTGGCCGACTTCGCCGCCGCCATGGCCTGGGCGCACGGCGGCAAGGGCCTCGGCAAGACGGTGCTGGAGATGGCGTAGCCGCGACCGCGGCTAGTGCAGCACGGCGCTGAGGAAGGTCTCGAGTTCCGGCGTGGCCGGCTTGCCGAGCGTCGCGGCGGCGGGGCCTTCTTCCCAGATGCGGCCCTGGTGCATGAAGACGACGCGGTCGGCGACCTTGCGGGCGAAGCCGATCTCGTGCGTGACCAGCATCATGGTCATGCCGTCGCGGGCCATCTCCTCCAGCACCTTCAGCACCTCGCCGACCAGCTCGGGGTCGAGCGCCGAGGTGATCTCGTCGAACAGCATCAGGGTCGGCTGCATGGCGAGCGAGCGGGCGATCGCGACGCGTTGCTGCTGGCCGCCCGACAGCTGGTCGGGGTAGGCGTCGATCTTTTCCGCCAGCCCGACCTTGCGCAGCACCGCCTCGGCCAGCGGCCGCGCCTCGCTCCTGGCCACGCCCTTCACGACCCTGGGCGCGAGCGTGATGTTCTTCTCGACCGTGAGGTGGGGGAACAGGTTGAAGCTCTGGAAGACGATGCCGACGTGCTGGCGCAGCTTGCGCAGGTCGGTGCCGGGATCGTTGACCACCGTGCCCTCGAAGCGGACCGTGCCGCCCTGGATCGGCTCGAGGCCGTTGACGCAGCGCAGCATCGTGCTCTTGCCGGAGCCGGAGCGGCCGATGATGGCGATGATCTCGCCCTTCTCGACCTTGAGCGACACGCCGTTCAGCACGGTGTGCTGGCCGTAGCGCTTGACGACGTCCTGGAGTTCAACGAGCGACATGCAGCCTCCGCTCGAGCCGGCGGCTCCACTGCGTCAGCGGGAAGCACAACGCGAAGTAGATGGCGGCGACGATCAGGTAGACGGTGAAGGGGCGGAACGTGACGGCGGTCGTCAGCTGGCCCTCGCGGGTCAGCTCGATGAAGCCGATCACGGCGGCCAGCGAGGTGTTCTTGATCAGCTGGACGAGGAAGCCCACGGTCGGCGGGATCGCCAGCCGCATCGCCTGCGGCACGATCACGTAGCGCAGCTGCTGGGGGAAGGAGAGGCCGAGCGACGAGCCCGCCTCCCACTGGGTCTTCGGGATGGCCTGCAGGCAACCGCGCCAGATCTCGCCGAGGAACGCGCCGGCGTAGATCGAGTAGGCCGAGAGCGCGGCCAGCCACGGCGACACGGTGATGCCGACGATCGACAGGCCGAAGAAGAAGACGAACAGCCAGCACAACAGCGGCGTGCCCTGCACCACCAGCACGTAGACCGAGCCCAGCCAGCGCAGCGGCGCCACCGACGAGACCCGCAGGAGCGCGACCGACAGGCCGACGATGCCGCCGCCGACGAAGGCGAGCGCGGTCAGGGCCAGCGTCCAGCGCGTCGCGGCGAGCAGGTAGAAGACGTCGACGAGGGAGAGTTCGCGGATCATCGGCGCGCGAACACGAGCTGGTAGATGCCGGCGAACACCAGCCGGAAGACCAGCGCCAGCGCCAGGTAGGCGACGGCGACGACGATGTAGACCTCGAAGTCGCGGAAGGTGCGCGACTGGATGATCGAGGCGGCGTGGAACAGGTCCTGGGCGGAGATCTGCGACACCACGCTGGTCGCCAGCATCAGCAGCACGAACTGGCTGGCGAGCGAGGGATACATCATCTTGAGCGCCGGGAAGACGATGACGTAGCGGAAGATCTGGAAGCCCGACAGGCCGAGCGACTGGCCGGCCTCGATCTGCGAGCGCGGGATCGCCTCCAGCCCGGCCCGCACGATCTCGATCGAGTAGGCGCCGAGGTTGATCGACAGGGCGACGAAGGCGGCGGTGTTGGCGTCGAACTTGATGCCGGCGCTGGGCAGCCCGAAGAAGATCAGGAACAGCTGGACGATCAGCGGCGTGTTGCGGATGGTCTCGACGTAGACCGCCACCGGGCGGCGCAGCCACGCCGGGCCGTAGACGCGGGCGGCGGCGCCGGAGACGCCGATCAGCAGGCCCATCGCCATGGTGAACAGCGACAGTTCGAGGGTCAGCACCAGGCCGTCGAGCAGGAAGTCCGACTGGGCGACGATGTCCCGGAACTGGAAGTTGTAGTTCACGCGCTCACAGTCGCCTTTCGCTGCGCGGGTCGAGCGCGTCCTGCAGCCCGTCCCCGAGGAAATTGAAGGCGATCACGGTGAGGAGAATCAGGAGGCCTGGCAAGAGCGCCAGCACCGGCGCCTGGTGCAGCAGCTCCTGGGCGCCGGTCAGCATGTTGCCCCAGCTGGCCGCCGGCGGCTGGGTGCCGAGGCCGAGGAACGACAGCGTCGACTCGAGCAGGATCAGCCCGCCGATCGACAGGGTGGTGGCGACGACCAGCGAGCCCGCCGCGTTGGGCAGGATGTGGCGGAACATGATGCGGGCAGGACGGGCGCCCAGCGCCTGCGCCGCGCGGGCGAAGTCGCGGGCCTTGAGCGACAGGGTCTCGGCGCGGACGAGGCGGGCGACGGTCGTCCAGCCGGTCAGCGCCACGATCGCGATGATGCGGTAGAGCGAGAAAAGCTCCGACTGCGCGACGTCGGTCGGGATGCCGAGCTTGCGCGGATCGACCGCGGCCAGGACGATCAGCAGCGGCAGCATCGGCAGGGCGATGACGCCGTCGGTCAGCCGCATCAGCAGCGAGTCGAGGCGGCCGCCGAGGTAGCCCGCGACGACACCGACGAAGGCGCCGATCACCGCCGACAGCAGCGCGCCGGACAGGCCGACCAGCAGCGATACCCGGCCGCCGTCGAGCAGGCGCTGGAAGAGGTCGCGTCCGAGATCGTCGGTGCCGAGCCAGTGCGCCGGCGAGGGCGGCTCGAGGCGGCGGAACAGGTCGGTGGCGGTCGGATCGACGCCGCGCGCCTCGGCGATCCACGGCGCCAGCAGCGACAGCGACAGCAGCACCAGCAGGAACACCAGCGAGACCAGCGCCAGCCGGTGGCGAACGAGGCGCAGCCAGACCAGCTTGCCGGGGCTGGCGCCCGGGGCATGGGGAGCGGCCAGCGCGGTCATGCGTCGGCGACCGACACGCGCGGGTCGACCCAGGCATAGGCGAGGTCGGCCAGCAGGTTGCCGACCAGCGTCGCCAGCGTCGCGATCAGCAGGCCGACCAGGGCGAGGTTGTAGTCGTTGTCGAGGATGGCCTGGTAGATCGCCTTGCCCATGCCCGGCCAGGCGAACATCGTCTCGGTGATCAGCGCCCCCGAGAACAGGCCGCCGAACGACAGCGCGAGGATCGTCAGCACCGGCGCCAGCGCGTTGGCGAAGGCATGGCGCCAGCGCACGGTGGTCTCGGGCACGCCCTTGGCGCGCGCGGTCCGCACGTAGTCCTGGCGCAGCGCCTCGATCATCGCCCCGCGCATGAAGCGCGTGTAGGCGCCGATCTGGACCAGGGCCAGCGTCGCCACCGGCATCACCAGGTAGCGCAGGCGGTCGCCCAGCGCCGCCAGCGCCGGGGTGCCGGGGCGGACGTCGGCCTGGCCGCCGGCCGGCAGCCAGCCCAGCGTCACGGCGAACAGGGTGATCAGCAGCAGCGCCAGCCAGAACGGCGGGGTCGAGATGCCGGCGAAGCACAGGAGGTTCACGAGGTAGTCGGTGCGGCTGCGCGGCCGCGCCGCCGCCCACAGGCCGAGCGGCAGCGCGATCGCCACGGCGATCGCGAAGGCGAGGCCGGCGAGGATGAAGGTGTTCACGAGGCGCGGCCACAGCACCGCCAGCACCGGCTGGCCGAACGAGCGCGAGTAGCCGAAGTTGCCCTGCAGCGCCTGGCCGGCCCAGCTCAGGTAGCGCTCGACCAGCGGCCGGTCGAGGCCGTACAGCGCGCGCAGGCGGGCGACGTCGGCCGTCGTCATGGTCGGGTCGCCGGCCATCATCAGGTCGATCGGGTCGCCCGGCATCAGGCCGATCAGGAGGTAGACGACGAAGCTCATGACCGCGAGGGTCAGCGCCGTCTCGACCCCGCGGCCGACCAGGTAGCGGGTCACGGCGTCTCCCAGCGCCACTGCTCCACCCAGAGGGTGGAACTGTTCGAGGTCCCGGTCGGGACCACGCCCTTCAGCGGCTTGGGGATCACGAAGGGATCGACGCGGAAGAACAGCGGCAGCACCGGCAGGTCGTCGGCGTGGATGCGCTGGATCTCGGCGAACAGCGTCCGCCGCCTGGCGGCGTCGAGCTCGCGTTCGGCCGCGTCGAGCGCGGCGTCCATCGCCGGGTTGCGGTAGCCGGGGTAGTTCTGCCCGCTCCAGCCGTTGTCGGCCGACGGGATCTCCTTCGAATGCAGCAGCGAGCGCGGGACGCCCTCGGGCTGCTGGACCCAGGCATACATGGCCAGCGCGCCGAACTGGCGGCGGTTCAGGTTCTCCGAGAAGACGCGCGGCGGCTCGGCCTTGATGCGGACGTCGACGCCGACCTGGCGCAGCTGGCTCTGGATCACCTGGGCGACGAGCTCGCGGATGCGGTTGCCGGCGGTGGTGGTGAGCTCGATCGACAGGCGCTCGCCGCGGGCGTTGTGGCGGAAGCCGCCCTTGATGTCGCTGAACCCGGCCTCGTCGAGCAGCTTGCGCGCCGCGGCCGGGTCGTAGCCGTAGGTCCTGGCCGCCGGGCTGTACATCGGGTCGAGCGGGCTGATCGGTCCGTCGGCGACCGGCTGCTTGCCCTCGAACAGCTTGTCGGAGACCGCCTTGCGGTCGAGCGCCAGCAGCATCGCCTGCCGCACGCGCCGGTCCTCGAGCAGCCTGTTGTCGAGCATGACGTCGATGTGCTCGTAGATCAGCGCCGGCTTGTAGACGAAGCCGTAGCGGTCCTTGTGGCGCTTCTCCAGCGCCAGCACCTGGTCGAGCGACAGGCCGAGCTCGCCCAGCACGTAGTCGACGTTGCCGGACAGCAGGTTGGCTTCCAGCGCGGCGGTGTTCTCGATGATCTTGACCACGATCCGCCGGAAGAACGGCTTGTGGCCGGTCCAGGTCGGGTTCCGTTCCAGCACGATGCGGTTGCCGGGCACGATCTCGACGATGCGGAACGGGCCGAAGAACAGGCCGGGGTTGGTCGTGTCGGTGTCGAACGCGGTCTTGTTGCGGTACTCGGCCGGGTTGGCGTCGAAGATCGGCTTCTCGATGTGGGCCGGCAGCAGGTTGAGGCCGATGCTGTTGTAGTCGAAGGTGACGCGGTCGATCGTCATGGTGAAACGGCGATCGTCGCGGACGTCGAACCTGATGATGCGGCGGTAAGCCTCCGACGAGGCGACGCCGGACAGCGGGTGGCGACCGACCTCGAGCGTGAAGGCGACGTCCTTCGCCGTCACCGGGGTGCCGTCGCCCCACTTGAGGTCGCGCAGCTCGATGTCGATCTCCATGCCCTTCTTGCCGTCGGCCAGGTCGACGACGCGGGCCTTGCCGTTCTCGATCGACGGCACCTCGGTGCAGGCGAGGCAGGCCAGCTTCCACTCGGGATCGCGCACCGTCAGCGGCCGCGACGTCATGTTGCTGACCAGCGACTTGGCCAGCATCGAGCTGATCAGCGGGTTCCAGGTGCCGGGCGACTGGGTCATGCCGACCACCAGTTCGTCCTTGGCGAGCGCCGGGACGGCCAGCGCACAGAGGGCGGCGACGATGGAAAGAACGCGGCGAATCATGGAGGCGGCACCGTCGCACGGCGCCGCCCACCTGTCATCCGCGGTGCGTCCGGGGAGGGACGGTCAGCGCCCGAGGATCGGGCGCGGCGCCGGGTTGCGACCGCCGTGGGCGGCCGACCACTGCTCGGGCTGCTCGAGGAAGGCGCGGGTCTCGACCAGGCCCTTCTCGTCGAAGTACTTGTGCTTCTCGGCTGCCTCGAGCGCGTCCCACCAGGTGGCCAGGGCGTGCAGCTTGACGCCGGCCGCCGCCAGCATCTCGGTGCTCTGCGGGAAGATGCCGTAGTGGAAGATGACGAAGCAGTCGGTGACCTTGGCCTCCGCCTTCTTCAGCGCCTCGATGAAGACCAGCTTGCTGCCGCCGTCGGTGGCGAGGTCCTCGACCAGCAGGACGCGCTTGCCCGGCTTCAGTTCGCCCTCGATCTGGGCCATGCGCCCGAAGCCCTTGGGCTGCTTGCGCACGTAGATCATCGGCTTCTTGGCCAGGGCGGCGAGGAAGGCCGCGAACGGGATGCCGGCGGTCTCGCCGCCGGCCACCACGTCGATCTTGTTCCAGCCGATCGCCTTGCCGATCAGCTTGAAAGCGTGGGCCATGATCTTGGCCCGGGCCTCCGGGAAGGCGATCAGCTTGCGGCAGTCGATGTAGACCGGGCTCGCCCGGCCCGAGGTGAAGATGTACGGGTTCTCGGGCCGACAGTGGATGGCCTCGATGTCGAGCAGCAGGCGCGCCGTGTCCCGGGCTTCGGCCGTGCCGCTCCCGCGGCCGGATTTAGCCTTTCCGTTCAATTGCTTGGCCGGCTTCTTTCGCGTAGACGCGGCCGGCTTGCGAACCGATTTCTTCGTCGCCATGGCTGCCTTTCCCCCGATCGGCTTGCGACAAAATGACGGGCGAGTGTTTAGCCGTCGGCGGGACCAGCGGCAAGGGGGCCGTGGACCGGACACAGCGTTGTTTTCACGGGGATTTGTGGGTCCTTCGGTGAAACTAGCCAGCTTTCCCGATCGGCAGCCGCCAGCCGCGGTACAGCGACATCAGGCGCAGGAAGAGGCACAGGGCGGCCCCGAACAGGGCGACCGGCTGCGACGGCAGGCCGAGCACGTGGCCGACCGCCACCGAGCCGGCCCCGGCTAGCGCCGCGACGGCGTAGATCTCCGACCGCAGGACGGTCGGGATTTCCCGGGTCAGCAGGTCGCGGGCGACGCCGCCGCCGATGCAGGTGACCATGCCCAGGATCGCGGCGACGAACGGGTGGAGCCCGAAGGCCAGCGCCTTGTCGGTGCCGGTGACGGCGAACAGGCACAGGCCGGCGGCGTCGAACAGCTGCACCGGGGTCTTCAGCCGGGCGATCTGGCGGGCGCCGTAGAAGCCGACCAGGCCGGCGGCGATGGTCACGGCGAAGTAGCGCGGCTCGGCGATGGCGGCGGGCGGCACCGCGCCGATCAGCAGGTCGCGGGCGATGCCGCCGGCGACGCCCGCCGCCCACGCGACGACCAGCACGCCGAACAGGTCGAGACGGCGGCGCACGCCCTGCGTGGCGCCGCTGATCGCGAACACGAACGTGGCGCCGAGGTCGAGCGCGTGGAACAGCATGGGCCGAAATCCTCCCCGTCAGGCCGGCGGCAGCCTACACCGATTGCACGCGCCGTCCGACCTGTCACAGTGGCGCCCGAGGAGAGTTCCGGGTCGATGGCTGGCTATCGCGACTGGCGGGTCGTCCGCTTCATGATCGGGCGTCGGCGCCTGCTGCTGTCGACCCTGGCCGGGGCGATCCTGCTCGCCGTCCTGCCCGATCACCTCAGCCTGGCGACGCGCCTGATCCTGGCGTGGGACCTGACGGCGCTGCTCTACATCGTTTCGACCATGCACATGATCGCGCGTTCGACGGTGATCGATTGCCACGACCATGCCGCGCTCTACGACGAAGGCGACTGGATCATCCTGGTGCTGGTGATCGGGGCGGTGGCGGCAAGCTTCATCTGCATCGCCGTCGAGCTGCCGGCGCTGAAGGCGCCGGGCCACTCGGTGCTGCGCGGCGTCAGCCTGACGGGGGTGACGGTGGCGCTGTCGTGGACCTTCACCCACACCGTGTTCACCCTGCACTACGCCAACGTCTACTACCGCCCGGACGAGGACGGTCCGGGCGGGCTCGCGTTCCCGGGCGAGCGACCGCCGGACTACCGCGACTTCCTGTACTACGCCTTCGTGATCGGCTGCGCCTCGCAGACCGGCGACATCGCCACGGTGTCGCGCGCCATGCGTCACCTCACCATGGTGCACGGCATCGTCTCCTTCGCCTTCAACACCGCCATCCTCGCCCTGACGATCAACGTCGGCGCCAGCCTGCTGTCCTGAGCGCATGCGTCGCCATCGCCTTCTCGATCTCGCCGGTCTGGCCTTCTTCGTCGCCCTCTGCCTCGGCATCGGCGCGCTGGGCGCAGCGGTGACGGCGACCAGCGTGAAGACCTGGTACGCCGACCTGGTGAAGCCGTCGTTCACCCCGCCCAACGCCGTGTTCGGACCGGTCTGGACGGCGCTGTACGTGATGATGGCGGTCGCGGCCTGGCGGGTCTGGCGCGCCGCCGATCGCGACACCACGCGCGGACCGCTGACCCTGTTCGCCCTGCAACTGGCGCTGAACCTCGGCTGGAGCGTCGTGTTCTTCGGGCTCGGCAAGATCGGGGCCGCGGTCGCCACCATCGTCGTGCTCGACGTCGGCGTCGTGGTGACGCTGCTGGCCTTCCGCACCATCGACCGCTGGGCGGCGTTGCTGATGGTGCCGTACCTCGCCTGGGTGTCGTTCGCCACGGTGCTGAACATCACGCTGTGGCGGCTCAATCCCACGGCCTGAGGGAAGTTCCGCTGGCGGGGGCAATCGTCTCGTCGGCAAGGATCGAGAGGGGGAAGTCGGCATGCGGCGTCGGTCGTTCATTGGAGGGGTGGTCGGGGCCGCGGTGCTGGGCCGCGGCGCGGCGGCCCAGGGTGACCCCCTGCCGTCGTGGAACGACGGCCCGGCGCGGCGGCGCCTCCTCGACTTCGTGGCCCGGACCACGACGCCCGGGCACGCCGACTGGGTCCCGGTTCCCGAGCGCATCGCGACCTTCGACAACGACGGCACGCTGTGGTGCGAGCAGCCCCTCTACGTCCAGGTCCAGTTCGCCGTCGAGCGCGTGCGCTCCACGGTGGAACGGCACCCGGAATGGCGCGAGCGCGAGCCGTTCCGCTCGATCCTGGCGGACGACCGCGCGCGGCTGGCCACGATCGGCGAGAAGGGCGTGCTCGACATCGTCATGGCCACGCATGCCGGCCAGACCACCGAGCAGTTCCGGCAGACCGTGATCGACTGGCTCGCGGTCGCGCGCCACCCGCGCTTCGGACGCCTCTACACGGACCTTGTGTACCAGCCGATGCTGGAGCTGCTGGGGTTCCTGCGCGGGCACCAGTTCAAGACCTTCATCGTGTCCGGCGGCGGCATCGACTTCATGCGGCCATGGACCGAGAAGGTTTACGGCATCCCGCCGGAGCAGGTCGTGGGCTCGTCAGGCGTCACCCGCTACGCGATGACGGCACCGGGCCGGCCGGCGCTCCTCAAGGAGGACAAGGTCGACTTCGTCGACGACGGGCCGGGCAAGCCCGAGGGCATCAACCGCTTCATCGGCCGCCGCCCGGTGCTGGCGTTCGGCAACTCCGACGGCGACCAGCAGATGCTGGAATGGACGGCGGCCGGCCCGGGCGCGCGGTTGATGGGCCTGGTCCACCACACCGACGCGGCGCGCGAGTACGCCTACGACCGCCAGTCGCCGGTCGGCCGGCTCGACAAGGCGTGGGACGAGGCGGCGCGGCGGGACTGGCTGGTGGTCGACATGAAGCGCGACTGGAAGGTCGTGTTCCCGTTCGAGCTCGGGCGATGACGGCGGCCCGGCTGCTGCTGCTGCTGGCTCTCGCGCTGACGCTGGCTGGCGGCGCGACGCGGGCGCAGCCCGGCGTCGCCAACCCGGCCTCGGTCAACTGCGTGCAGAAGGGCGGGACCCTGCGCCTCGAGACCGGCCGCGACGGCGGCGCGTACGGTGTCTGCGTGTTCGCCGACGACCGCCAGTGCGAGGAATGGGCGATGATGCGCGGCCGCTGCCCGGTCGGCGGCATCCGCGTCACCGGCTTCGCGACGCCGGCGGCGCGCTACTGCGCGATCACCGGCGGCCGCTACACCGTCACCGCCAACGACGACCGGCCGGACGAGCAGGGCAGCTGTGCATTGCCGGAAGGCAAGCTGTGCGACGCCGTCGCGTACCATGCCGGCCGGTGCGGCCCGTGAAGACCGCCTGAACGAGGGAACGTCGATGACCGAAGCGCCGTACCGGCTGCCGCCCGGCAGTTGCGACAGCCATGTCCATGTCTATGGCCCGTTCGACCGCTTTCCGCCGCTGATCGAGGGACGCTTCGCGCCGACCCGCGAGACCCCGGTCGAGGCGCTGTTCGAGCTGTGGGACGGGCTCGGCATCGCCCGTGGCGTGATCGTCCATGCCATCCGGGCCGGCGCCGACAACGCGGTCACGCTCGACGCGCTGCAGCGCTTCCCGCAACGCCTGCGCGGCGTGGCGCTGGTCGAGCCGGGCATCGCCGACCGCGACCTCGACCGGCTGGACGCGGCCGGCTTTCGCGGCGTGCGCATCAACCTGCTGCGCCAGGACGGCAAGGCCGTGGCCTCGGGCGGCATGGACCTCGACGCGCTGCTGGCGCTGGCGCCGCGGCTCGCCGAGCGCGGCTGGCATGCCCAGCTGTGGATCGAGACCGGCGACCTGATGGAGCTGGCGCCGACGCTCGAGAAGCTGCCGCTGACCTACGTCGTCGACCACATGGGACGGACCATGACCGACAAGGGCGTGGACTATCCCGGCTTCCGCGACTTCTGCGCCCGCCTGAAGGACGGGCGCTACTGGTGCAAGCTGTCGGGCGCCGACCGCAACACCCGCACCGGCGCGCCATACGAGGATACCGCGCCGTTCATGAAGGCGCTGGTCGCGGCCAACCCGGACCGGCTGGTCTGGGGCAGCGACTGGCCGCACGTCGGCCATGCCGCCGGGACGATCCCGCGCGAGCACGACCTGCTGCGGCTGCTGTTCGCCTGCGTGCCGGACGAGGAGACGCGCCGGCGGATCCTCGTGGACAACCCGGCGGCGCTGTACGGCTTCTAGGCGACGGTCAGGACTGCCGCGCCAGCCGGGCGCAGAAGTCGAAATCGGCGCGCAGCAGCGGGTGGCCCATCGCGTTGCCGCCGGTCTCCTGCGCCGCCTGCGCCAGCAGGAAGTAGGTGCGCGACAGGCGCGTCACCTGCGAGACCAGCACGTCCTTCTTCTCGCGCGACAGCGCGACCGCGCGCGACAGGAAGACCTCGGCATTGGCCTCGTACTGGTCGGCGATGGCCGGGCGCTCCTCCTTCTCGATGGCGGCGGCCGAGATGTAGAACGAGGTGCAGCGCACGGAGACGATCGGCACGGCCCAGGGATCGGTGGCCTGCGCCCGGGTCACGATGTCGGCGAGGGGCGGCGGCGGCTCCGGGGCGCGCTCGGACGGGTCGTCCTGCGCTGCCGCGCCGGCCGCCAGGCACGCGGCCAGCATCCCGGCGATGACGGAACGCATCGCCGGTCCGTCGGTTCAGGCGGCCTTCTTGCGGTTGGCCTCGAGCCGGCGGTCCACCAGGGCCACGCCGCGATCGATCTCGGGGTGGCTGAGGCCCTTCTCGCGGGCGATCAGCTGGACCAGCTTGTCCGCCCGCTCGATGTAGGGCACGCCGTTGTTGAGGGCGCGGGCCGCCGAGGCCGGCCGGGTCAGGCTCTGGGCGGCCGCCGCGTACTTCTCGAACGGCACCAGGTCCTTGGGATCCGACCCCAGCCGGACGCACAGGTCGATGACGAAGTTGTAGACCGAGCGCGAGGTCTCGATGTCGCTGTGCACCGCCTCCTGCGCCGTCCGCATGCCGTCCTCGGTGACGCAGCGGTAGTTGCCGGCCAGCAGCATCGCCCACTTGGCGAGCGGCACGAAGATCGAGTCGTAGACCTTGAGCTTGACCGGCAGCTCCGTCTTGCCCTCGGGCACGGCGAAGCGCACGGCCTCGATCTCCCTCTCGAGGGTGCGCAGGATGTCGGTCGCCTTGTCGTCCTTGAAGCGGGCGACCTTGAAGTTGGTCGGCAGCGTCACCTGCAGGAAGTTGATCTTCTCCTCGGGCGGCCGGATCGCCTGCGGGTCGGGGCTGTTCAGCGTGATCCGCTCGGGATCGAAGCTGTCCCACACCGAGGCGTCGGTGTAGGCCGGCTTCAGCTTGTCGCAGTCGAGACCGGGGATGCGGCGCAGGTAGGCCAGCGGCGGCATGTTCATGATCGACATGCAGGGCACCCGCGACCTGCCGACCGCGTCGAGCAGCTCGCGCACGCCGGGCGAGCGGTACTGCGGCTCCTGCATGGCGAGGCCGACGAGGTCGTAGTCGGCCGGGTTGACGCCGGCGGTGCCGCCGGCCGTGACCTTGCCCGGCAGCTCGCGCGAATCGATCAGCACCTGGTCCTTGCGACCGCGCACCGGCAGCCGCACCCTGAAGCCTTCCTGGTTGATCAGGTCGGCCTCGTTGGGCAGGCAGATCATGTGGATGGAATGGCCGCCGAACAGGATTTTCGAGGCGAGCAGGGAGCCGTAGGAGGCGCCCAGCATCAAGATCTTGTAAGCCATCGTTCGCTCTCCCCGGCCCGGCCATCCATTGTCGGCTATAACTTCCTCCGGTGGGCAACGGTGCGTCAATCGTAATGAACAACCATTTGCCGGGATGCGCGTTGAGGGGCGATGGATTTGCTGCGGTCCGGCCGTAACGTCTGGCGGGTCGAGACGGCGGCGCGGGCCACCGTGCTGATCGACGCCGCCGCCTTCTTCAAGGCGGTGCGCGGCGCGTGCCTGAAGGCGCGCCGCCGCATCCTCGTGATCGGCTGGGACATCGACAGCCGGACCCGGCTGGTGGGCGAGGAGGGGCAGGCGACGGACGGCCACGCCGGGGAGTTCGCGCGCTTCCTGGCAGAGCTGGTTTCGGAACGCCCCGAGCTCGAGGTCGACCTGCTGCTGTGGGACTACTCGCTGCTCTATGCCGGCGAGCGCGAGGTGCTGCCGCGCCTGTCGCTCGACTGGACGACACCGGAGCGGGTGACGCTGTGCATCGACGACACCGTGCCGTTCGGCAGCTCGCAGCACCAGAAGATCGTCGTGGTGGACGACGCCGTCGCCTTCTGCGGCGGCCTCGACCTGACCGTCCGGCGCTGGGACACCCCGGCCCACGCGGCGCACAACCATCACCGCGTCGACCCGTCGGGCGAGCCCTACCGGCCCTTCCACGACGTCCAGATGATGGTCGACGGACCGGCGGCGCGGGCGCTGGCGGAACTGGCGCGAGAACGCTGGTGCCGCGCCACCGGCGGCCACGCGGCGGTGACGCCGGTGGGCGATCCCTGGCCGGACGACGTCGTCCCCGATTTCACCGACGTCGCCGTGGGCATCGCGCGCACCCAGCCGCGGTTCGACGACGAGGAGCCGGTGCGCGAGGCCGAGACGCTGTACCTCGACGCCATCGATGCGGCCGAGCGCGAGATCTACATCGAGAACCAGTTCCTGACCTCGGCGCTGGTCGCCGACCGGCTGGCGGCGCGGCTGGCCGAACGGCCCGACCTGCAGGCGGTGATCGTGGCCCCGCGCAGCCATGACTCATGGGTCGAGCGGCGCACCATGCGCAACGGCCGCATCCGCTTCTGGCGCCGCGTCGTGGCCGCCGGCGGCGAGCGCGTGCGGCTGGTCTATCCCGCCATCGAGCAGGCCGGCGGGGCCTCCGACACCATGGTGCATTCCAAGGTCATGATCGTCGACGACCGCCTGCTGCGGATCGGCTCGGCCAACCTCAACAACCGCTCGATGGGCGCCGACACCGAGTGCGATCTCGCGATCGAGGCGCGCGGCGACGCCGAGCGCGCGGCGATCCTGTCGGTCCGCGACCGGCTGCTTGCCGATCACTGCGGCGTCGCGGCGGAGGAGGTGGCGGCGGCCCGTCGGCGCGGGGCGGGGCTGGTCGACCTCGCCGACACCTTGGCCGGCACCGGTCACAGGCTGCGGCCGATCGACGACGGCGAGCCGGATGGCGGCGTGCTGCCCGGCCTGGTCGAGCGGATCGCCGACCCGGCCCACCCGATCCGGCCGGGGCGTTTCCTGCGCCACCTCGCCGGGCGCCTGCGCCCGTTGCTGCTCGTGGCCGGGGGCCTGCTGGCGATCCTCGGCATCGCGCTGGCGTGGCGCTACACGGCGCTCGCCGACGTGCTGACCGCGGACAATATCCGGGCGGTGCTGCGGACCGTGCGCGGCGAGCCGTGGGCGATCGTCGTGGTCTGCGTGGTGTTCGTGCTCGCCGGCCTGATGGTGTTCCCGCTCAACGTCCTGTTCCTGACGACGGCGGCGGTGTTCGGGCCGTTGCTGGGCATCGTCTACGGTGCGGCCGGGGCGCTGGCCAGCGGCATCGTCCTGTTCTGGATCGGGCGCGGGCTCGGCCGCAACACGCTGGCGCTGGTCGCCGGGCCGCGGGTGCAGAAGGTGCTCGACGGCGTGCGGCGGCGCGGCCTGCTCACGGTGGTGACGTTCCGGCTGTTGCCGTTCGCGCCGTTCACGCTGGTCAACCTGGCGGCGGGAGCGGGCGGCATCCGCTTCGTCGATTTCGTCGCCGGCACCGCGATCGGCCTCGTTCCCGGCCTCGTGCTGATGTCGATCATGGGCGATCGCATCTTCCGCATCCTGTCCGATCCAAGCCCGGCCGACATCGGCATCCTGCTGCTGTGCGTCGCCGGCCTGATCGGGCTGGCGGTCGGGGCGCAGGCGCTGCTGTCGCGGCGGGGGAAGCGGGCGTGACGCGACCGCCGGGGTCGGTGCGCGTCATGACCTGGAACATCCACGGCACGCTCGGCCGCAACCCCGGCTTCGACCTCGACCGCGTGGTCGCGCTGATCGCCCGCCAGCAGCCCGACATCGTGGCCCTGCAGGAAGTCGACTCGCGGCGCCCGCGCGGCGCCGGTCGCGACCCGTTCGAGGTGCTGCGCGCGGCGGTCGGCGGTCACGGCATCGATGCCCGCACCATCACGACCGCCGACGGCGACTACGGCCAGGCGCTGATCAGCCGCTGGCCGGTGACCGACGTCGCGGTCCGCGACCTGTCCGAGCCCGGTCGCGAGCCGCGCCGCGCCATCCGCGGCGACGTCGCGACCCCGCTGGGCCCGCTGCGCGTCGTCGCCACGCACCTCGGGCTGAGCCTCGGCGAACGCCGCCGCCAGGTCTTCGGCCTGCTCGGGCTGCTGGGGGATCTCGACGTCACGACCGTGGCGATGGGCGACTTCAACGACTGGCTGTGGGCGGGTTCGGTGCGTCGCCGTCTCGGTCGCCTGCTGCCCGCCTGCAGTCCGCAGCGCACGTTCCCGTCGGTCTGGCCGCTGTTCGGGCTGGATCGGCTGTTCCTGTGGCCGCCGCAGGCGCTGCTGGGCAGCCACACCGACCCCGCGGCACGCGCGCTCTCGGACCACCTGCCGGTGATCGGCGACATCCGCGTGGCGCCGATCCCGATCGCTCAGGAGCGCGGCGGCACCTCGTAGCGCGCGGCCGGCCGCGGCGTGCGGCTGGTGCCGTCGTAGCAGACGATCTCGGCCTCGTGCGCCATGTTGCCCTTGCCGTCGGACCGGTAGGTCGTGACCACGCCCCGGTAGGTGTCGGTGGCGAGCCGGTCGCGGACCGCCTGCCCGGTGACCGGCTGGCCGTCCTTGCGCAGTCGAGCGACGGCCTGGGCCAGCATGCCGACGGCGTCGAACTGCGCCGCCGCGAAGGCGTCGGGATCGCTGCCGTACGCGGCACGGTACGAGTCGAGGAAGGCCTTCATCGGTCCGGAGGTCGCGGAGACCGGCGAGGCGGCGGTCTCCGCGCACACGCCCTTCAACTCGGCCGGTTCGAGCAACGCGGCGGTCGCCGGCTGGTGCATGGCCGAGCCGGCGACGATCGGCACGTCGGGCATGGTCTGCCGGGCCTGGCGCACCGCCAGCACGGTCGAGGGCGCATGCAGGTGCAGCACGATGACGTCGGCGTTGGCGTTGCGCGCCCGCAGCAGCGCCGGCGCGAGGTCGTTGACCGTGGGCGCGATGCTTTCCTCGAGCACCGGCGGCGCCTTGAGCTCGGTCAGCGTCGCCTTGAGCTGCTCGCGTCCCGACTGGCCGTAGGCGGTGCTCTGGTAGATCACCGCCGGCCGCCTGGCGCCCAGCTTCTCGACCACGTAGCGGGCGTGCGCGACCTTCACCGTCGAATCGCTGGGGAAGAAGCGGAAGAACCAGGGGTTGCCGAGTTCGCCCAGCCGCGCCGTGCCCGAGATGGTGAGCAGCGGCACGCGCCGTTCCTGCGCCAGCGGTAGCAGCGCCAGCATCTGCGTGCCGAGGATCGGCCCGACCGCCGCCGGCGCCGGCGCGCCGCCCAGCGCGCGTTCCCACGCCGTCACCGCCGCCTCGGGCGTGGCCTGCGTGTCGAGCACGTCCGGCTTGAAGGCCACCTCGCGCGACTGTGCGACGGCCAGCAGCGCGCCGTTGCGCTGGCTGGTGCCTTCCAGCGCGACGAAGCCGGTGAGGGGAACCAGCACCGGCAGCCGCGCGTCCTGCGCGGCCGCCGGTCCGGCGACGAAAGCGGCGGCGAGCGCCGCTACTGCGCGGCGCCGCCAGCCCATGGCGTCATGACCTCGTTCATGCCTGCGAGTTCTCCGGTCTTCGGGTCGCGCACGATGCACGACGGGTTGGCGAAGTTCAGCGGGGAAACGTGGTTGGCAACCTCGACGATCGGCAGCCTTGACGCAATCGCCTTCTTCACCGCGTCCGGCAGGTCGCGGTCGACGCGGATGGGGCCGACACCCGAGACGTCGATCCGCGGCTGGTGGAAGGCGGCCTCGATGTCGATGCCGCGGTCGATCATCATCAGCGCGAGCTGCGTCACCGCCGGGACGATGCGGCGGCCGCCCGAGGCGCCGATGCAGAACCACGCCTGGCCGTCGCGGCTCACCACGACCGGGCAGATGTTGCACAGCGGGCGCTTGCCCGGCGCGATCGAGTTCGGCCGGTTGGGCTCGGGATCGAACCACAGCATGCCGTTGTTCATGGTGATGCCGGTCCTGGGCAGCATCACGCACGAGCCGAACAGCGACATCAGGGTCTGGGTGAGGGCGACCATGTTGCCCTCGCTGTCGGCGGCGCAGAAGTGCGTCGTGCAGGTGTTGGTCGGCTTGTCGCCCATGCTGTTGAGGCGTTCCTGGTAGGCCTGGTGCATGCCCTCGGCGATGGCGACGAAGAAGTCGGCATCTGGCGCGCCCTTGCCGCGCGTGCGCTGGCCGGCCAGCTCGATGGTCCGGCGCAGGGTCGGGCCGGCGGTCAGGCCGCCGGCGACGTTGACGGTGACGCCGTTGTGCTCGAACGACAGCGGCTCGACGATCCGGGCCTGGTAGCTGGCGAGGTCGTCGTAGGAGATGGTCGAGCCGCCGGCCTGCAGGTCGGCCGCGATGTCGCGCGCGAGGCTGCCCTCGTAGAATTCGCGCGGGCCGCCGTCGCTCAGGCGCTGGTAGGTCTCGCCGAGGTTGCCGAGCTTGATGTAGCGGGTGTTGCCCTGCCAATCGATCGCCGGCACGCGGCCGTCGTCGCACAGGTAGGCGGCCTTCGACGCCGGGTACCTCGACAGGTCCTCGGCGCCCTGCACCAGCATCACCTGCATGTACCAGTCGAGCTGCATGCCGCGCTTGGCCAGCGCGAGGCCCGGCGCCATCACGTCCTGCCACTTGAGCGTGCCGAAGCGCTCCAGCGCCTTGGCGAGGCCGGCGACCATGCCGGGCACGGCGATCGAGTGGTAGCCGACCTCGTTGCGCTTCTCGAGGATGTCGGGCCAGGCGAAGGCGTTGGCCGGGCCGGGGCCGACGATCTTGTAGGCCGCGGGATCGAGCCTGGCCGCCGAGATCGGGCCGTAGTCGATGGTGTAGGCGCGCTTCTCGCGCGCGTTCCACACGGTCATGAAGCCGATGCCGCCGATGCCGCTCATCCACGGCTCGAGCGCGCCGATCGCCATGCCGGTGGCGACGGCGGCGTCGATCGCGTTGCCGCCCTTGCGCAGGATCTCGGCGCCGACCTGCGCCGCCTTCCAGTTCTGGGCGACGACGACGCCCTTGCCGCGCACGGCCTGCTTGGTGACTTTCCACTGGCTGGTCAGCGACTCGCTCATCGACTTCTCCCGGATGCGGCGGCGACTTTAGCGGGGCCTGATTTCGCCACAAACCCCGTTACACTGCAGGGCGGACGGGGCTGGAAAGAATCGCGGGCGTGACGGAGCTCAACCAGATCGACCTGCGGACACTGCTGGCTGGCGACAAGCGCGCCTGGGACGGGTTCGTCGGCGCGGCGGCGCCGCTGATCCACGCCGTGGTCCGGCGCACCCTTGCGCCCTACCGGCTCGGCGACGACGACGTCATGGACGCCGCCCAGGACGTCTTCGTCCGGCTGTGCGCCACCGACTACCGCCTGTTGAGAACCTACGATCCGGCCCGTGCCGGCCTGTCGACCTGGCTGGCCGTGGTGTCGCGGTCGTGCGCGATCGATCACGCCCGGCGCCGCCGCCAGGCGACCACGCCGCTCGACGAGGTCCCCGAGACGGCGCTCGGGGTCGAGGACCGGCATGTCGAAAAGATCAAGATTCCCCAAGGACTTCTGACCGAGCGGCAGGCCCTGGTCCTGAGGTGCCTGTACGACGAGGAAAGGGACGTGGCGGAGGTTGCCCGGATGCTGAAGGTCGATGCCCAGACGGTGCGCAGCACCCATCACAAGGCGCTGCTGCGCCTGCGCGCCCATTTCCAGGACCCGCCCGAATGAGCCACCGCGATGGGGATGGGGGGCCCAATTCCGACGTATTCTCCCACAGGAGCCCTGCATGACGACCGACGGTCCTTCCCCGAGCGACAAGGCGCTGTGGCAACGCGTTGCCGCGGACGATGGCGCGCGGAAGCCGGTCAGCGAGCTCGATTTCGCGGCCTGGCTGGAAGGCCGCCTGCCGGCGGCCGAGGCGGCGCGGATCGAGGCGGCGATGGCGGCCGACCCGGCGTTGCGCCGGGCCGCGCTGGAACTGTCGGAGGTGCTGGGCCAGCCGCTGCCGGCCGCGCCGGCGCGGCTGGCGGTACGTGCCCGGGCGCTGGTCGGCTTCGAGGCCGAGCGGTCCGCGGCCCGTCCCGGCCTGTTCGACTGGCTGCTGGGCCGCGACCGCTGGTTCGGCTTCCAGCGGGCGGTGGCGCTCGGCATGGCGGTGGTGGTGGCGGCGACCGGCTTCGTGATGGGCGGCGGCATCGGCGCCTCGGTGGCGCAGGAGCGCCACGCCGCCGTTGCGGTCACCCGGTCGGGCATCGCCGGCGGCACCGCCGCGCAGGCCTGGAGCGGGGCGTTCGATCTCACCGAGTTGCCGACAGCGGAAGGCATCTGAGATGAGCACGCGCCTCGTCCAGGGCTTGCTGGCCCTGTCGCTGCTGCTCAACACCTTCGTGATCGCGGGCTTCGTGTTTCGCGGCTGGATCGTGCCGCCTGCGTTCGAGCGCATGGCGCCGCCTCCGCCGCCGCCCCCGGCCGGTGGGCCGCCGCGTGGCAGCCCGGTCGACATGCTGCTCGACGAGATCAGTCTCGGCGACGACCAGAGGCAGGCGCTGCGTCCCGTCCTCGAGGCCTATGCGGCGGGCCGGCGCGAGCGCGGTCGCGAGATCCAGAAGCTGCGCGAGCAAGTGTCGGAGGCCTACCGGCGCTCGCCGCTCGATCCCGCTCGCATCGACCCGCTGATCGACCAGTTGACACGTCTGCGCAGCGACCAGCAGAAGGACACGTTGCGCGTCCTCGCGCAGGTCGAGGAACGGCTGACTGCCGGGCAGCGCTCGCGGTTCCACGATATCCTGGCCGAGCGGCTGGCGGGTCCGCCGCGACCCCCGGGCGCCCCGGGCGGGCGTCCGCCGGGCGGGCGTCCTCCCGGCCCGCCGATGGAGTAGGAGACGGCGATGGCCGGTGCCCTGCGACGACGCGTGTTCCTGGCCGGTGCGGCGGCGTTGCCCGCCGGCGTCGCCGCGCCGCGGCCCGGTCGCGCTGCCACCGCCCTCGACTTCGACGCCGCCCGGCACCTGCTGGCCCGCACGGCGTTCGGCGCCACGCCCGACGAGATCCACGCATTGGAGGGACAGGATCCTGCCGCCGCTGTCGACCGGCTGCTCGCCGGCATCCGTCGCACGGCGCTGACGCCGCCGCCCGCGTGGATCGACGAAGGTCCGACCGAGTTGCGCGAGATGCAGCGCGCCGCCGATGCCCGGCGTGCCGAGGCCCGGCGAGGCGGGGCCGGCAAGCCGGGGGTCGACGGCAAGCCGCTGGCGGTGACACGGCCGATCGAGGAGCAGGGGCGCGAACTGCGCAACTGGTGGATCGAGGAGATGCTCGCCACCGACCAGCCGCTGACCGAGCGCCTGGTGCTGTTCTGGCACAACCACTTCACATCGTCGCTCCAGAAGGTCCGCTTCCCGCCGGCGCTGTTCCGCCAGAACGCGCTGTTCCGGCGCGAGGCCGCCGGCAATTTCGCGACGCTGCTGCACGCGGTCGCGCGCGACCCGGCGATGCTGATCTACCTCGACGGCAT
Source organism: uncultured Reyranella sp. (assembly GCA_964420105.1). Lineage (GTDB taxonomy): Bacteria > Pseudomonadota > Alphaproteobacteria > Reyranellales > Reyranellaceae > Reyranella. The sequence goes on along the minus strand of CAYQRL010000008.1, from coordinate 129,759 downwards.
GCGCAGCGTGGCGAAGAAGCCCAACGAGAACTTCGCGCGCGAACTGCTCGAGCTGTTCACGCTGGGCGAGGGGCACTTCGGCGAGGCGGACATCAGGGAGGCCGCGCGCGCCTTCACCGGCTGGACCGTCGATCGCCAGACCGGCGCCTTCGCGACCCGGCCCGGCCAGCACGACGCCGGCGACAAGACGTTCCTCGGCCAGGCGGGGCGCTTCGGCGGCGACGACATCGTCGCCATCCTGCTACGCCAGCCGCGCACCGCCGAGACGATCGTCGAGAAGATGTGGCGCGAGTTCGTGTCGCCCGCGCCCAACCCGGCCGAGGTCAGCCGTCTCGCCGCGTCGTTCCGGCGCGACTACGAGATCAGGCCGCTGCTGCGCGCGCTGCTGACCTCCGACGCGTTCCGCGATCCGGCGAACCGCGGTACCCTGATCAAGTCGCCGGTCGACCTGATCGTCGGCACCGTCCACCTGCTCGGCCTGCCGGTGCCGGAGAAGACCCAGCTCGCGCGCATGATGCAGGGCCTCGGCCAGGGCCTGTTCGACCCGCCCAACGTCAGGGGCTGGCCGGGCGGCGAGGCCTGGATCTCGTCCTACACCCTGCTGCTGCGCCAGCAGTTCCTGCGCCGCATCGTCGAGGCGACCGCCGTGGCGCCGATCGACGGCGCGATGATGACCAGCCGCGGCAACCGTCGCGCCGAGCGTCGCGAGCAGTTGCCCCAGGACATGGCACCGCCGGCAACGATGGCGATGGCCGGGCCGCGCCCGGTCGAGGGTCGCAGCCTGCGCGGTGCCGGGATGGCGGTCCGGCTGGGACCGTCGCTGTCGGGCATCGACAGCGCCACCCTGCTGCGCACCGCGCTGGCGGTGCCCGCGATCGACGGCGCGACCGCGGCGTTGCCGCCCGATGCCGCGCTCGCGGCCGGGCTGCTCGACACCGCCTACCAGCTGAAGTGAGGCGGCGATGGCGCGCACGCTCCTGCTGGTCGAACTGAAGGGCGGCAACGACGGGCTCAACACGCTGGTGCCGTACGCCGACGCCCGCTACCGCGAGGCCCGTCCCGGCCTCGCCGTCGCCCGCGAGCGCACGATCCAGCTCGACGAGCGGGTGGGGCTGAATCCGAAGCTCGAGCCGATGATGGAGGCCTGGACGGCGGGCGACCTCGCGATCGTTCAGGGTGTCGGCTACCCGTCGCCGAACCGCTCGCACTTCCGCTCGATCGAGATCTGGGACACCGCCTCGGCCGCCAGCCAGACGCTGAGCGAGGGCTGGATCGCGCAGGCCTTCCGCGGCGCCAGCCGGCCGGCGGGGGCGGGCGTCGACTGCATCGTGGCCGACACCAACGCCCTGCCGGCGACCGGCCCGGCGCTGCGCACCATCGTGATGCAGGACGCCGAGAACTTCCTGCGCCAGGCGCGGGCGCTGAAGGACGGCGACGCCGTCGGAGCGAGCCGCAACCCGTCGCTGCGCCACCTGATGGCAGTGCGCCAGGAGATCAACGCCGCCGCGCGCGGCCTCAGCGACCGTCTCGGGGCGGCCTCGGCGCCGGCCCAGCCCTACGCCCTGGACGGCGCGTTCGGCCGCGAACTCGAACTGGCGACCCGGATCCTGTCGGTGCAGGTGCCGGTGGTGGCGATCAAGCTCGGGCTGGGCGGCTTCGACACCCATGCCAACCAGGCGCCGCAGCACGAGCGCCTGCTCGGCACGCTGGCGGCCGGCCTCGCCACGCTGCGCCGCAACCTGGTGGCCGCCGGCCTGTGGACCGAGGTCCTGGTGATGACCTACTCGGAGTTCGGCCGGCGGGTGCGCGAGAACGCCAGCGGCGGCACCGACCATGGTACCGCGGCGCCGCTGTTCGTGATGGGCGGCGGCGTGCGCGGCGGCCTGCACGGCGCGCAGCCGTCGCTGGCCGACCTCGAGGACGGCGACCTGCGCCACGCCGTCGATTTCCGCGAGGTCTTCGCCACGGTGGCGCGCGGCTGCTGGGCGGTGTCGGCCGACTACGGCCTGCGCCAGCCGCGCCGGCTCGGCTTCCTCTAGGCCCGGCCCGACTCGGCCCGGCCCGACTAGGCCCGACCCGACTAGGCCCGACCCGTCAGTTCCTCGCGCACCGAGCCGCGCTCGGCCTCGATGCGGATGTACCAGATCAGCAGCGCGGCGATCACCTTGATGGCCACCGGCAGCGCGATGTAGACGACGATCAGCGCGAAGGCGCTGTAGTTGCCGACGCTGGGGTTGAAGCCCAGCAGGGCGGCGACCGGTAGCGAGCCGGCGGCGCCGATCGCGGTGGCGAGCTTGGTCGAGAGCGCCCACAGGCCGAAGTAGGCGCCGGTGTCGCCCTTGGTGTCCTTGGCCTCTTCCGAGTTGATGATATCGGCCAGCACCGACGGCGGCAGGCCGTAGTCGGCGCCGATACCGAGGCCGGTGACCACCGCGATCGGCACGAACAGGGCGAAGTCGCCGGCGCCCAGGAACACCGCGGTCGACATCGCGACGGCGGTGATCACCATGGCGATGAACCACGCCGCGGTCTTGCTGTAGCGGCGCGACAGCACCATCCACATCGGCACGCTGGCGGCGGCCGAGCCGAAGTAGATCAGCAGGATGATGCCGGCCTGCAGCTTGTTCCCCTTCAGCACGTGCTCGACGTAGAACAGCATCACCGAGACCGCGACGCCCAGCGCCGAGCCGTTGACCACGAAGACCAGCAGCAGGCGGCGGAACAGGCGGTTCTTCAGCGGCGCGAAGAACGGCACCAGGGTGCGCAGCGTGCCGCTGTTCTCCATGTTGCTGGTGGGCCGGGAGAGGGACGGCAGCAACCCGACCAGCCAGTCGCGGAAGTAGCGGACATGGACCTCGGGATTGTCGCGCACCACCGGCGGGTGGACCGACGCCGGCGACCACAGCAGCGTCGGCGCGGCGAAGGCCAGCGTGATCGGGATGAACAGCAGGCCCATGTAGATGTAGCCCTGGTGTTCGCCGAACCTCGCCGTCAGGAAGGTCGGCAGCACGACCGCCAGGGTCATGCCCATCAGGCCGAACACCTCGCGGCCGACGGTGACGCGCGTGCGCTCGTTGTAGTCGTCCGACAGTTCGGCGCCGTGGGCGTGGTAGCTGATCGACACGCCGGCATAGCCGAGGTGGACGACGAACAGCGCCACGAACAGCCATGTCGCGAGCAGGCCGGGCTGGCCGTAGATCGACTGCGGCGGGTGGAACAGCATGTAGAAGCCGACGATCATCAGCGGCAGCATCAGCGCCACGAAGGTCAGGCGGCCGCGCGGCCCGCGGTGGGTGAAGCGGTCGCTGACGAGGCCGATCACCGGGTCCTGGATGGCGTCGATGACGCGGGTGGCGATGAAGATCAGGCCCATGATGCCGAGCGGCACCTTGAGCACCTCGCCGTAGAAGTGGCTGACGTTCAGGACCACCGGCAGGGCCGCCATGTTGAGCGGCAACTGGTTGGTCGAGTACGCGACCAGCCGGTCGAATCTCAGCTTTACGGACCGGCCGAGGCCGGTCCCGTTCACGGGTGCATGCAACTCGGTCTAGCCTTCCCTGTTCGCGCCGTTTCGACGCCGCTTATTGCCGTCGAGTTATATATGCCGGAAGTGCGCCTGCAACACGTCCGTGCGGCGGGTCGAGAATCCGGCGGCGCAGTAGGCGAGGTAATATCGCCACATTCTCCTGAATCGCTCGTCGAAGCCCAGCCGCGCGACGTCGTCGGCGACCTTGTCGAAGCGGTGCAGCCACGTCTCGAGCGTGCGGGCATAATCCAGTCCGAAACTGTAGAGCTCGCCGATCCTGAGGCCCGCCTGCCGGCACTGCTCGCGCAGGGTCGCCGGCGACAGCAGCATGCCGCCCGGGAAAACGTAGGTCTGGATGAAGTCGGGCTGCCGGCGGTAGCTCTCGAAGAAGTCGTCGGCGATGACGATCGCCTGCACCAGGATCGAGCCGCCCGGCGCGACGTGCTTCTTGAGCGCGGCGAAGTAGTCGGGCCAGTAGCGCTCGCCCACCGCCTCGATCATCTCGATCGACACGATGTGGTCGTAGCGCCCCTCCATGTCGCGGTAGTCGCAGAAGCGCAGGTCGACCCGGTCGCCGAGGCCGGCCCTGTCGAGGCGGGCCTTGGCGTACTCGAGCTGCTCGCGCGAGATCGTGACGCCGGTGACCCGCATGCCGCGCCGTGCCGCGGTCTCGGCGAAACCGCCCCAGCCGCAGCCGATCTCGAGGATGCTGTCGCCCTGCTTGGCGCCGATCTGCTCGAGGATGCGTTCGTACTTGGCGGTCTGCGCGGCCTCGAGCGCCTGGCCCTCGGCGCCGTCGAACAGGGCGGCCGAGTAGGTCATCGTCGGGTCGAGCCACAGCGAGTAGAAGTCGTTGCCGAGGTCGTAGTGGGCGTGGATGTTGCGCCGCGAGCCGCGGCGCGAGTTGCGGCGGCGCCAGTGCATCAGGCGCAGCACCAGCCGCTGCGCCAGGTTGGGACGGGCGACGCTGCCCAGCACGCGCTCGTTCTCGGCCAGCAGGGCGATCAGGCCCGGCAGGTCCGGCGAGTCGCACAGGCCCTCCATGTAGGCCTCGGCGAAACCGATGTCGCCGTCGAGCAGGACATGCCGGAAGAAGCGCCAGTCGCCGACGTCGAGGCGGGCCTGCGGCTCGGCGCCCGCCGCGCCGAAGTGCCGGATCGTGCCGTCCGGCAACCGCATCGTCAGCCGGCCGATGGACAGGCGCTTGAGAGCCTTGAGGACGAATTTCGCAGCGAACGTCATGCAGCCTGGGTCAGCGGGTCACGAACTGGGTGGGCGGTTCCGGTTTCGAGTGAAATCTCGCCCGCTTGCAGAGCAGATGCAAGGCTTGCCAGTGGATCCGGACCACCACGCCGATGGTCATGACCGGGTTGAACAGGAAGCGCCGCAGGACGCTGGCGTCGGTCAGGGGCTCGCGGCGGCCGCCGACCGAGGTCGCCAGCATCAGGCCCTGGCCGTCGTGGTAGTTGACGTCGACATGGGCATGGCGGTCGTCGAGCCGGAAGCGGAACCGGTAACCGCCCTCGACCGGCAGGAACGGCGAGACGTGGAAGACCTTGCGGCCGTCGAACCAGGCATCCGGCTCGATCGGCCGGTGGTCGTCGTGGTGGACGAGGTAGCAGTGCGATTCGCCGAAGGTGTTGTTGACCTCGCACAGCACCGCCCGGATGGCGCCGCCGCGGTCGCGGCAGAACCAGAAGCTGACCGGGTTGAAGACGTAGCCGAGCAGCCGCGGCATGGTCATCAGCGTGACCGCGCCGTCGCATGCCTTGTCGAGCCCGTGCTCGGCCAGGATGCCGCGCAGCCAGGCGCGCAGGCTGGAACCGTCGCGCGCGCCGTGATCGCGGCGCTGGAACGAGACGAGGCCGCGGCGGTCGAGCTTCAGCCAGCGGCCGGCGGCGCTCTCCAGCTCGTCGAGTCCGAGGCAGAGGTAGGCGACGCGATAGCGGAAGGCGTTGGTGCGCGGCCGCAGCCGCCGGTGGACGACGGTGGCATCGACGACGGCATGCGGCGCCGCGGTCACGGGGTCTCCGTGGCGACCCGCGCGGCGACCGGCACCGGGAAGGGCGAGCCGATGTCGGCGACCACCTTCGGCGGATCGCCGATGCGGCGATGCTCCTCCGGCCTGCGCCACGGCCGGCGCACGCCCAGCTGCTCGGCGACGTCGAGGCCGGCCGACAGGGCATCCTCGTGGAAGCCGTAGCCGCAGTAGCTGCCGCAGAAGTAGGTGTCGCGCACGCCCTGGATGACATGCATGCTGCGCTGCGCCCGGATCGCGGCGGCGTCGTACATCGGGTGCTCGAAGCTGTAGCGCTCGAAGGCGCGCTCCGGCGCGCGGCCGGGATTGACCGACACGAACAGCGGGCGTTCGTCGGGGATTCCCTGCAGGCGATTCATCCAGTAGGTCACGCTCACCGGGCTCTCGCGATCGCCGGAGTCGGCGACGTAGTTCCAGCTCGACCATACCGAGCGGCGACGCGGCATCAAGCCGGTATCGTCGTGCAGCACGACCTCGTTGGTCGAGTAGCCGAACCGGCCGAGCAGGTCGCGCTCGCGCGCGTCGGCGTCCTCGAGCAGGCCCAGCGCCTGGTCGGCGTGGCAGGCGAGGATGACCTTGTCGAAGCGGTCCCACTGGCCGGCGGCATCGCGCACCTTGACGCCGTCGCCGTCGCGCCGGACGGCGCTGGCGGGCGTCGCGAGGCGGGCGCGCTGGCGCAGCGGCGCCACGATCCGCTCGACGTAGGAGCGGCTGCCGCCGCTGACGGTGCGCCAGGCCAACTGCTTGCCGACCGAGAGCAGGCCGTGGTTGGTGAAGAAGCGCGCGAAGCTCTGGGCCGGGTAGTCGAGCATGCGACCGAGCGGGGTCGACCAGATGCAGGCCGCCATCGGCACGAGGTAGCGGTCGCGGAAGGCGTCGCTGAAGCCGGCCTCGGCGATGAAGTCGCCGATCGTGACGTCGAGGTCCTCGCTGCGCTCGAGCAGCTTCGGCGCCAGCCGGTTGAAGCGCAGCACGTCGTGCGTCATGCGCAGGAACGACGGGCGGACGAGGTTGCGGCGCTGGCCGAGGTAGCCGGCGAACGAGCTGCCGTACTCGAAGCGGCCGCCGTCGAGGCTGACCGCGAACGACATGTCCGAGTCCTGGGTCGGCACGCCGAGATGGTCGAACAGCGCCACCAGGTTGGGGTAGTTGCGCTCGTTGTAGACGATGAAGCCGACATCGACCGGCTGGCGGTCGCCGTCGCGGCCGACCTCGACCGTGCAGGCATGGCCGCCGAAGCGGGACTCCTTCTCGTAGACCACGACATCGTGCTCGCGGCTGAGGAGCCACGCGGCTCCAAGGCCGGCGACGCCGGCGCCAATGACGGCGACTTTCATTCTCACTTCCCCGCTCAAACCCGGTTACTCCAGCATACGCAGCCGGCGATCAACCGGATGTTCAGGGTTCCTGCTTCAGCGAGCGGAAAGCCGCAAGGGCCCTGTCGCGGGCCTGTGCATGATCCACCACCGGTTCCGGGTAGGCCGGGTCGACCAAAGCGCGCGCCGTCCACGGCTTGTGGACCGCCGAAGACGGCAGTTTCGCCACCTCCGGCACCCATCGGCGCACGTAGGTGCCGTCGGGATCGAACTTCTCGCCCTGCAGGATCGGGTTGAAGATGCGGAAGTAGGGCTGGGCGTCGGCGCCGCTGCCGCTGACCCATTGCCAGCCCGCCGGGTTGTTGGCGGAGTCGGCGTCGACCAGCGTGTTCCAGAACCAGCGTTCGCCGACCCGCCAGTCGACCATCAGGTTCTTGGTCAGGAACGAGGCTACGATCATGCGCACCCGGTTGTGCATCCAGCCGGTGGTCCACAGCTCGCGCATGCCGGCATCGACGATGGGGTAGCCGGTGCGGCCGCGCCGCCACGCCTCGACCTGCGTGTCCTCGGCCCGCCACGGGAAGGCGTCGAAGTCGGCCCGGAAGTTGCGCTCGGCGAGGTTGCCGAAGTGGAAGATCAGGTTGTTGCAGAACTCGCGCCAGCCGACCTCGGCCAGGAACTTCTCGGTCGACGCCGAGGGCTCCCGGGCCGTGGCCGCGTGCCAGACCTGGCGCGGCGAGACCTCGCCGAAGGCGAGGTGCGGCGACAGCCGCGAGGTGCTGGCCTCGGCCGGCAGGTCGCGCTCGTCGCGGTAGCGCGCGAGGGCATCGTCGACGAACGACCGCAGCCGCGCGTGGGCGCCGGCCTCGCCGGGCTGCCAGCTGTCGCGCAGGCCGCCGGCCCAGTCGGGCGTGCGCGGCAGCAGGCGCCACGAGTCGAGGTCGTCGCTGGCCGGCCAGCGCGGCGGCGCCGCCAGGCGCCGCGGCGGGGGCAACGGCGATTCGGGCGGTGCCAGCTGTCGGCAGGCGCGCCAGAACGGGGTGAAGACCTTGAACGGGTCGCCGGCCCCGGTCTTCACCTCCCACGGCTCGAACAGCAGGTTGGCCTTGTGGCTGGTCGCCGCGACCCCGCGCTCGGTCAGCGCCTGCTTGATCCGCGCATCGCGTTCGCGCGCGGCGATCTCGTACAGCCTGTTCCAATGCACCGCGGTCGCGCCGCAACGCGCGACGAGGTCGGGCAGGATCGTCTCGGGCGCGCCGCGCCGCAGGACGAGGCGCGAACCCAGCCGGCGCAGGTCGGCGTCGAGCGCGGCGAGGCTGTGGTGCAGCCACCAGCGCGACGCCGCCCCGGGGCCGCGCACGCCCGGCGTGGCGTCGTCGAGGATGTAGACGGGCACCACCGGCAGTCCCGACGCCACGGCAGCGGCGAGGGCCGGGTTGTCGGCGAGGCGGAGGTCATGGCGAAGCCAGACGATACACGAGGACATGCGTTCCTTACGCCGCGGGCCCGGCGGCGGATGTTTCAGGAGCGCGGGCAGGTCGGGACGGGTCGCATCTCCAGCGACTGCAGGTCGGCGGTCACGACCACCATCCCGGTGTCGATGGTCAGGCGGTCGAGCACGCCGTTGTCGAAAACCAGGGCGTTGACCGTGAACAGCGGGCGCTGGTCCTGCTGGCGGCCGCGGGTGAAACTCATGAACACCGGCCAAGAGGTCGTCGACGGGTTGGTCACCGGCTTGTCGGCCGGCCGGGCCGACCGCAACTGTCCGGGTTTCTGCTCGGTGACGTCGATCAGGAACGCATCGCCCATCACCTCGGCATCGAACATCAGGGCGGGGAAGGCGGCGGCCCTGGCCTGCAGCTGCTGCACGAGGTGATCGATCGCGGCCACCGGCATCAGGGTCGGCGGCGGCAGCGCGAACTGGTTGGGCGGCCCGCCGGCCGGGACGATCTCGGCGCGGACATCGTTGCCCTTGCGCTGGACCCGACCCTTGACCTCGCGCTCGTTGCCGTTCTGGACCTGGACCGCGCTGTAGCGGAAGCCGTTGCCGCTGCGGCTCTCCTCGCCGTCGAGCCGCGAGGCGAGGCTCAGCTTCCACGAGGCGGTGACCGCGATCTCCGACTTGATGTCGCGCTTGAGATGCCAGCCGCCGCAATCCTGCGACAGGTCGTGGATCGCCGTCCCGATCCGCGGCGCGTTCAGCGCCGGGCCGAGGCGCAGCGCGTACTCGGCACGATGCGGCTGCACCTGGGCCGTGGCCGCCGCCGGTGCGAGCACGGCACCTGCAACAAGGAGTCGGGCGAACGGATGCATTGCTCCACCTTGCGCACGGGGGGACATCGGGTCAATCGTGCGCGCCATGAGATGGCGTGACTTCGTGGCGGGATTCCGGCGGGCCGTGCCGCCGGCGGCGGCGCCGGCGGACGAACAGGCGGACCTGGTCGAGATCTTCAAGGCCGAGCGCCGCATGGTACTGAAGCGGCAGGGCCGCACGTTGCGCTCCTACCGCGTGTCGCTGGGCTTCGCGCCGCGGCACCACAAGGAACGCGAGGGCGACGGCCGCACGCCCGAAGGGCTCTACGCGATCGACGCGCGCAACCCGCGCAGCAGCTTCCACCTGTCGCTGCGCGTGTCCTATCCCGATGCCGGCGACCGCGCCCGGGCGGCGGCGCGCGGCGACGATCCCGGCGGCGACATCTTCATCCACGGCCTGCCCAACGGCTGGCGCAAGTGGCGGACGCCGCACGGGCGGCGCGACTGGACCGCCGGCTGCATCGCCGTGACCGACGCCGAGATCCGCGAGGTCTGGTCGCTGGTGCCGACCGGGGCGGCGGTCAGGATCCATCCATGACCGGCCTCGAGTTCGCGTGCGCCGGCGAGCGGCTGGTGGCGCTGCCGGCCGGCGCCCTGTACTGGCCGGCGCGGCGCCTGCTGGCCGTCGCCGACCTCCACCTCGAGAAGGGCTCGTCCTACGCGGTCAACGCGCGCAAGCTGCTGCCGCGACACGATACGCGGCAGACGCTCGACCTGCTGGCGATGCTGGTCGACGCGCTGCGGCCCGAGGTCGTGGTCTGCCTCGGCGACTCCTTCCATGACCGCAGCGCCGGCGAACGGCTGCCCGAGGCCGAGCGGGCGGCCCTGGACCGGCTGACCGGCCAGGCGCGGTTCGTGTGGATCGCGGGCAACCATGACCCGGCGCCGCCGATCGCGGGCTGGGGCGAGGTCGCCGAGGAAGTCGGCGACGGCGCGCTGGTGTTCCGGCACGAGGCCCGCTTCGGCCCGGCCCGTGGCGAGATCTCCGGGCACTTCCACCCGGTCGCCGCGCTCACGGTGCAGGGCCGCGGCCTGCGGCGACGCTGTTTCCTGACCGATGGCGAGCGCCTGATCCTGCCGGCGTTCGGCGCCTATGCCGGCGGCCTGAACGCGCTCGATCCGGCGATCGCCCAGCTGTTCCCGCAGGACTACGACGCGCTGGTGCTCGGTCGCGACGCGGTGCGCCGCCTGTCGTGGCGGCAACTGCGACCCGATCCGATGTCTGCCTGGGAGCGGCAGCGCCGCTAGGTTGGCTGGCCCGGGGTCAGCTGCTTCCGGGGGCGCGGCGCAGCACCAGCGTGACCCGGCCGACCCGCAGGCCCCACTTTCCGACCACGGCGTTGTTCAGCAGCGCGTCGGGGGCGGTCAGCACCAGCACGTCGGAGAAGTCGACGGTCCAGCCGCCGAGGTTGACGGCGTACTCGAGGCGCACCGCCTTGCCGTCGGTCCACGCCCGGGCCTGGCCGACCACGTCCTCGCGGCTGCCGACGTAGGTGCCGGCGCCGGTGCGCTCCAGCTTCCAGGTCTTGCGGTCCTTCTCGCCGTCGGCGAAGGCGAAGTCCTCGACCAGGGTCAGCGTCTTGCCGTCCCAGCTGCCCTCGATCACGACGTCGAACTTGCGCTGGCTGCCGGTCCAGGCGTTGGTGAAGACGCCTTCGCCCACGGTCTTGCCGGGAAAGAAGTTCTCGAGGACGAGCGGGGTGGTCGCCGTGTCGGGCACCGGCGGCGGGCTCGCGCAGGCGCCGACGGTGACGGCCAGCAGGACGAGGGCGAGCAGGGCTCGCAGGCGGGAAACTGTTTGCATTGCCCAGAGATTACGCGCGCCGCCTTGCGCTGGATCACTGCATTATTGCCGTCGGAGTGTGCATAGTTTCCTTGTCGTGCCCGCACGACTCGCGCATGTTGACCCAAACTGGAAGGCAGCTTGTTTCGCACCTATCGCTTCGACGACCTCGCGACCGAGGAAACGCACTACATCGACGAGTGGTCGTACGTATGGGCCGGCCTGGCCGGACCGTTCTACGTCCTGGCGAAGGGCTTCTTCATGTCCGCCGCCGTGATGGCGCTGATCACGGTCGCGCTCGGCGTCGGCGCGGCCTTCGCCCTGCTGGTCGTCGTCAACGTCGCCGATTCGCTGATGCTGTCGCTGATCGCCTGCCTGGCGCTGCCGGTGGGCGCGCTGATGCTGCAAAGCGAGATCGCCGTCCGCCTGGTCCGCGCCGGCTATCGCCGGCGCGGCCTGCGCGAAGGCTACTGAGGCCGCGTCAGCGCGGCAGCTCGTACTTCAGCGTGACCTCGCCGAGGCCGGCGATGTGGCCGACGGCGGTGCTGCCCGGCGGCACGAACTGGCACGCGACCATGCTGCCGGTCGAGACGATCATGCCCTTCTTCAGCGTCTTGCCGTGGGCACCGAGCTTGTTGGCGAGCCAGGCCAGCGCGTTGTAGCAGTGGCCGAGCACGTCGCCGGAGTGGCCCGTGCGCACGACCTTGCCGTCGAACGAGATCGTGCCCTCGAGATTGCCGAGGTCGAGCTTGCGCCAGTCGGGGTTGGGCCTGGCCAGCAGCGAGCCGCCGTTCCAGCCGACGTCCATGATCAGCCACGGCACCGTCAGGCGGGCGTAGTCGGCGCCGCGGTCGTCGATCAGCTCGAAGCCGGCGCGCGCCTCGCCGACGTAGGGCGCGATCGACTTGCGGTCGTAGCCCTTGCCCTTCGGCTTGGGTACGTCGGCGTTGAGGACGAGCACGATCTCGAGCTCGACGCCGAGCCGCGCCCACTGGTCGGCGCGCACCGTCGCCCTGTGCTCGAACACCCGCTTCTTGCGGATCGGGCCGTAGGCCGGCCCGCGCAGGCCGGTCTGCTCGTAGATCTGCTGCGAGGTCAGCGCGATCTTGTAGCCGACCAGCGGCCCCTGCGTCGGCACCAGCTTCTTGAGCAGCGCGTCCTGCACCTTGTAGGCGGCGCGCTCGTCCTTGGTCGCGTGTTGCGCCGGCCACCAGCCCACGACCGCGCGCGCGCGGTGGACCTGGTGCAGCCAGTTGGCCGCCTTCGCAACGTTGATCGCCATGTCTTTCCTCCCCTTGCCTGTCGGCGTGCGAGCCGCATAGTGCCACCATGGCGCGGAAAGCGGAGACGAAATTCGGGCCGGTGCGATCCGGCGCGGTGGTCGGTGTCGTGCTGGCGGGCGGCGAGGGGCGGCGCATGGGTCCGGGACCCCTGAAGCCGCTGCGGCCGCTGGCCGGGCGCCCGCTGGTCGAGCACGTGGTCGAGCGCCTGCGGCCGCAGGTCATGGACCTCGTGGTGATCGCCAACGATCCGCTGCCGGGCGTGCGGCGCCTCGGCGTGCCGATCGTCGCCGATCCGCCCGAGATCGTGCGGGCGGCGGCGCGCGAGGGACGGCGGCTGGGGCCGCTGGCCGGCGTCCTGGCCGGGATGGAGTGGGCGCGCCGCCACCATCCGCACGCCGGCTGGATCCTGACCGCGCCCGCGGACACGCCGTTCCTGCCGCTCGACCTCACCGTCCGGTTGTGCGGTCACATGCACGTGCCGGAGCCGGACGTGCTGATGGTGCGCCACGGCAAGCGGCGCGAGCACACGCTGGCGGTCTGGTCGGTGCAGCTGGCCGACGACCTGCGCCGGGCGATCCTCGACGAGGGCATGCGGCGGGTCGAAACCTTCGCCGGCCGCTACCGGCTCGAGGAGCTGGCCTGGCCGGGCAGCGCGGCGCCGTTCCTCAACGTCAACACGCCGGTCGAACTCACGATCGCGGCGCGTCGTCTGGCACCAGCTCGATCACGTTCCCGTCGATGACGACCTTGCCGGCGTTCTCGAAGTTGACGGTGATGCGGTGGCCGATCATCGACTGGACCTGGCCCGGCCCCCAGTCCGGCCGGCCGGGATGGCGAACGAAGTCGCCGGGCGACAGCAGGGCGTTGCCGGGCTTCTCGAACACGTTTCCGTGACTCCTGCGCTTGGCTACGATAGCCGCGGTTTGAGTGGCAGTGTGAGCCTCGGCATCGCCAGTGTGGCGTATAAGACCGGCATCGTCATCACAGGAGGAGCCTCCATGAACCCGAACCGGATCGCCGTCGCCACTGCCCTCGCCGCCGCGCTGGCGCTGCCGGCGGCCGCGCAGGCGCAGGGCAACATGGAGAAGTGCTACGGCGTCGCCAAGGCCGGCAAGAACGATTGCCAGACGGCGAACTCGTCGTGCGCCGGCACGTCGAAGAAGGACAACCAGCCCGACGCCTGGATCGCCGTGCCCAAGGGCACCTGCGACAAGATCGTCGGCGGCAAGCCGACCGCCGGCTGAGCGCGTGGACGCGGTCGCCGGCATCGGGCTGCGCGGGCCGCACCTGGCGGAGATCGCGCGCGACCGGCCGGCCACCGGCTTCCTCGAGATCCATGCCGAGAACCATCTCGGCCGCTCGCCCGCCGTGCAGGCGGTCGAGCGCCTGCGCGAGCGCTACCCGCTGTCTGTCCACGCCGTCGGCCTGTCGCTGGGTGCGGTCGAGGGCGTCGACGCGGCCCACCTCGCGCGGGTCGCCGCGCTGGTCGAGCGGCTGCAGCCCGCCCTGGTGTCCGAGCACCTGGCGTGGAGCGGTTTCGGCGGACGCTACTTCAACGACCTGCTGCCCTTGCCCTACACCGACGAGGCGCTGGACGTCGTCTGCGCCAACGTCGACCGCGTGCAGCAGGCGCTGGGCCGGCGGATCTCGATCGAGAACCCGTCCTGCTACCTCGGCTTCCGGCACTCGACGCTGACCGAGCCGGCGTTCCTCGCCGAGCTGGCGCGGCGTACCGGCTGCGGCCTGCTGCTCGACATCAACAACGTCGTCGTGACCGCGCACAACCTGCGGCTCGACCCGCGCGCCTGGCTCGACCTGCCGCCCGACGCGATCACGCAGTTCCACCTCGCCGGCCACGCGGTCAACGACGCCGACGGCGAGACGCTCCTGGTCGACGATCACGGCTCGCGGGTGCGAGCCGGCGTGTGGGCGCTGTTCGACGCGGCGGTGGTGCGCTTCGGCCCGCGCCCGACCCTGGTCGAGTGGGACACCGACCTGCCGGCGCTCGCCGTGCTGCTCGACGAGGCGCGGCTGGCACAGGAAAGGCTGGCGGGCAGGGCAGAACATGACCGCGCTGCGTGACCTGCAGGCGGCGTTCGCCGCGCACCTCGCCGGTGACGGCGCGGACGCCGTGGTCGCGGCGGTCATCGGCGATGCGATCCCGGCGGCGGCGCGCCTCCGGGTTCACCGCAACCATGTCCGGCACAGCCTCGCCGGCGCCCTGGCGGCGACCTTCCCGACCGTGCAGGCGGTGGTCGGCGCGGATTTCTTCCGGGCGATGGCGCGGGCGTTCGTCGAGCGCACGTTGCCGGCCCAGCCGGTGCTGGCCGAGTACGGCGCCGACTTCGCGCCGTTCGTCGCCGCCTGGGCGCCGGCCCGCGACCTGCCGTACCTGTCCGACGTCGCCCGGCTCGACTGGGCGCTCAACCTCGCCTGGCAGGCCAGCGACGAGGGCCGGCTCTCGGCCGAGGACCTGGCCACGGTGCCAACCGGGCGCCTGCCGCTGCTGTCGCTGGCGCTGTCGCCGGGGACCAGCCTGGTCGCCTCGGCCTACCCGGTCGATCGCATCTGGACGGCCTCGCGGCCGGGGACGCCGGCGGGCGAGGTCGCGCTCGACGGGGGCGTGGAGCTGCTGGTGTTGCGCCAGTCCGACGATGCCGCCTTCCTCCGCCTCGCGCCCGGGGAGGCCGCCTTCCTCGCGGCGGTGGACGCGGGCGCCAGCCTGGAAGGGGCGGCCGGCCGGGCGGTCGAGGCATCGCGTGACTTCGATCTGTCTTCCGGCTTCGCCCGGCTGCTGGGCTTGGGATGTTTTGCTGCATTGCAGCATCGGTGAGCGCAGAAGCCCTGTAATTGCTCGTTTTCCGAGAGGAATTTGCAGCCCCCATTTTGCTGCACCGCACGACAAGCCGAGCCCGACCCGCTTGCGGCTTGGCGGACCGTCCCTATACTCCGCGCGCCTTTAGAGCCGCCTTTTCCTGGGGCGGACGTGCAAGTCGCTGCGAGTGGAGTTGCCCGACGATGTCGATAACGTTGCCGCAGAATTACCGGCCGACTGAGCGCGAAGCGTTCATGAACCCCATGCACCAGGAGTACTTTCGCCAGAAGCTCCTGAAGTGGAAGGCCGAGCTGATCGAGGAATCGAACCAGACGCTCCAGAACATGCAGGAAGAGAGCCTGGCGCAGCCCGACCTGGCCGACCGCGCCACCGCCGAGACCGACCGTTCGCTCGAACTGCGGACCCGCGACCGCTTCCGCAAGCTGATCTCCAAGATCGACCAGGCGCTGAAGTCGATCGACGACGGCACCTACGGCTACTGCGAGGAGACCGGCGAGCCGATCTCGCTGAAGCGCCTCGAGGCCCGGCCGATCGCCACGCTGTCGGTCGAGGCGCAGGAGCGCCACGAGCGCCTCGAGCGCACCCGCCGCGACGAAGGTGCCGACTGAGCCGCGCCGAGACTTCCGTGAATAGAGAGAAGGGCCCGTTTCCGGGCCCTTCTTTTTTGTCTTCGCTCGACGCGGCGGCTCAGCCCCGCGCCTCGGCCTGCAGGTCCTGCCGCAGCAGCGCCCGGCCGGCGCGTCCGTCGCCCGGCTTGCCGTCGCGCCACACCACCGCGCCGTTGCACAGCACGACGTCGATGCCGCGGGCCGGCGAGATCGGCTTCTCGAACGTCGCGGTGTCGATCACGGTCGCCGGGTCGAAGATGCAGATGTCGGCGTAGAAGCCGGGCCGGACCTCGCCGCGGTTGGTGAGCTTGAAGCGCCGGGCCGAGTACGACGTCATGCGGCGCACCGCGTCCTCGAGCGGGAACAGCTTGAGGTCGCGGGCATAGTGGCCGAGCACGCGCGGGAAGGTGCCCCAGAGGCGGGGGTGGGGATGGGTGTCGAACGGGATGCCGTCCGAGCCGATCATCGCGCCCGGGTGCGCCATCGCGCTCTGCACGTCCTTCTCGTCCATCATGAAGTAGATGGCGCCGGCCGGCTGCAGGCGGTCGGCGGCGTCGTGGATCGAGCAGCCCATCTCGCGGGCGATGTCGGCGAGGTCGCGGCCGCTCACGCCCTGCACCGTGTCCGACCAGGTGATCAGCACCTTGTCGGCGCGGTCGAGCATCTCCTTGCGCAGGATGGTCGAGCCGGCGACGTAGGGATAGACGTCGAACGCGATGTCCTGCTGCTTCATCGCCTCGGTGAACTTCGGCAGCGTCTCCTTCATGCGGCCGAAGTTGGCGCGGCCCGAGCACTTGTGGTGCGAGACGATGACCGGCGCGCCGGCGCGGCGGCCGATCTCGAAGGTCTCGTCCATCGACTTCAGGATGTCGTCGCCCTCGTCGCGCATGTGGGCGGTGTAGACGCCGCCCCACTTGCCGAGCGGGCCGGCCACCTCGGCGACCTCGTCGGTCGAGGCCGCCATCGCCGGCGGGTAGAACAGGCCGCTCGACATGCCGATGGCGCCCTGCTCGAGGCTCTGGTCGAGCAGGTCGCGCATCACCTTGATCTCGGCCGCCGAGGCCTGGCGGGCGAGGTCGTTGCCGAGCGCGTTCATGCGCAGCGTCGAGTGGCCGATCAGGAAGGCGCCGTTGATCGCCGGCCGGGCCGCGTCGACCTTGGCCGCGAACTCGGCGAAGCTGCGCGACACGTTCTCCTTCTTCTTCACGATCAGGCTGAGGAAGTGCCCGACATCGTCGCGCACGAACGGCGCGGCCGAGGCGCCGCAGTTGCCGCAGACCACGGTGGTGACGCCCTGGCTGGCCTTCATCGCCATCGAGGGATTGTCGATCAGGGCGGTGTCGTCGTGGGTGTGGACGTCGATGAAGCCCGGCGCGACCACGCGGCCGGCGGCGTCGATCTCGGTGTCGCCGCGCAGCGCGCCCGGCGCCTCGACGGCGGCGATGCGGTCGCCCTTCAGCGCCACGTCGGCGGCGAACAGCTTCTTGCCGGTGCCGTCGGCGACCTGGCCGTTGCGGATGACGATGTCGTACTGGCTCATGGGATCAGGCCTCGTTGCGGCCGAGCCGCATGTCGGGATCGAAGGGATACAGCGGCCGCTTGATGCGGGTGTACTTGAACAGCTTGAGGTCCGAGGCGGTGCAGCCGTCGCCGTCGCACATCACGATGTGCCTGGCGATCGGCTCGAAGCCGGCACGGAAGTGCTGGCGCGACTTGATCAGCACGTACTTCTTGCGCCGCGGGTCGATGCCGCAATGGGTGAAGACGCCGAGGTCGTAGGGCTCGGCGCGCTTCTCCGAGACCACGATCTGCATCTTGCCGGTGTCGAGCACGGCGGTGCGGCCCATGCGGACGGTGGTGCCGGTCGCCATCGGGCCGGTGACCACGAAGGTGCCGTCGGTGATCGCCTTGACCCGGCCGGTGACGCGCAGCGGCTTGCCCTTGAGGCCCATCGCCGGCATGTCGATCTTGCCGCCGAGGTCGAGGGTCACCTCGGCGCCGACGCCGGCCTTGATCATCTGCTCGACGCAGTCCGGGTCGCAGATCGGGCCGGCGCAGGCATCCTCGAGGTCCTGCTTCATCGCTTCCTCGATCACGCTCATGACGTCCTGGGTGCCGCCCGACGCGGTGTTGTCGCCGTGGTCGGCCATCACCACCGGGCCGTCGCCGTACGACTTGGCGCGCGCCACCTGTACCGACAGCGGCTCGGGATGGAACAGGAAGCCCTCGCGCTTCTCCCACGCGGTGTCGAGGATGCGGTTGAGCAGGATCTCGCCCTCGGCGGTGCGCTTGTCGCAGACGATCACCGACGACAGGGCGAGGTGGGGGATGTCGGCCTGCGGGAAGCCGCCGAACACCGAGGCGTTCAGCACCTGGCCGGTGTCCTCGGCCTCGTTGGCCATGCCCATCAGGGTCTTCATCGGCTCGCGCGACGGCGTGTGGACCAGCGAGCTGCTCATGATCGGGCGGCTGCCCCACACCATCACCGGCTCGACCTCGCCGGCCAGCATCCGCACCAGGGTACGGCCGGCCCGGCGGGCGGTGTCGGCCATGTCGATGTGCGGGTAGGTGCGGTACCCGGTCATGATGGTGGCGCCCTTGATCATGGCGTCGGTCATCTGGGTGTGGAAATCGAGCGCCACCGCGATCGGCACGTCGGGCGCGATCCTGCGGATGCGGTTCAGCAGTTCGCCCTCGCCGTCGTCGTAGTGCTCGGCGACCATGGCGCCGTGCAGGGCCAGCAGGACGGCGTCGCAGCCCTTCCTGACCTCGTCGACGATCGCCGTGGTCATCTGCTCGTACGCGGCCTTGGTGACCAGGCCCGAGGGATGGGCCGAGGCGGCCATCGGCACGGTGAACTCGGCGCCGGCCTTGCGCGCGACCTCGATGAAGCCGCCGAGGGAGGTGTTGGTGCCTTCCGCATCGCGGATCGCCGTCTCCCCGGACAGGGCGCCGGACCGGGCGAAGGACTCGATCGGGGTGGGCAGGGGCGAGAACGTGTTGGTCTCGTGCATCATCATCGCCACGACGAACTTCTGCGCCAAGTTTCCCTCCAACTGCAGCCAAGTGCTTGAATCATCTCACGAAAGCCGATCTGCACGCGCCCGTCGAGCCATGCAGAATCTGCAATTCAGTCATCCGCCATTTTTGTGCGTTGCGAAAAAGCAACACTCGGTCCGGAAGTCGAAACGTCACTAAATCGGTGAAATACGGGCCTTTTTTTTCCTCTTGAATTTCCTTCGCAGGTGCACCATTCTTGGGGTGCAGCAAACGTCACGTCAGTGACCTCTTTGTTTGCTGTATGCCCGTCTTGGGCGTTTCCTCCCTAAACTCGGGCCGTGCCAGTCACGGCCCCTTTTTTTTGCGCGTTTTCTGATCCTGCCTATTCGGCAGCCAGGGGCCGGAAGAGGGCAGCCGCACGGGTGCCGATTGCATCGAGCAACCCTGTCATCAGGTCCTGCACGCGGGCGGCCTGCGGCAGCTTCTCGTGCCGGGTCTCGTTCATGTACAGCGCGCGGTTGATCTCGATCTGCAGCGTGTGGCGGCCGATCGCGGGACGGCCGTAGCGCTGGGTCGTGAAACCGCCGGCGTAGGGCTGGTTGCGCCGCACCCGCAGGCCCTGCCCGGCGAACCAGCCTTCGGCCCAGTCCATGATCTCGGGGGCGCAGGCCTCGCCGTGGTTGTCGCCCAGCACGATGTCGACGCGGTGGTCGCGGCTGCCGACGCCGGAGGCCGACGACGGCATCGAGTGGGCGTCGATCAGCAGGGCGGCGCCGAAGCGGCGGTAGGTCTGCTCGACCAGGGTGGTGAGGGCGGTGTGGTAGGGCCGCCAGCAGGTGTCGAGGCGGTGCTCGATCTCGGCCGACGGGACGCGGCCGCGGTAGATCGCCTCGCCGCTGGCGGCGACGCGCGGGATCATGCCGAGGCCGGCCGCGACCCGGGTGGTCCGGTGATTCAGCGGCCGGGGCAGGGGGCCCTCGAACATGCCGGGATCGAGTTCGTAGGGCTCGCGGTTGGCATCGACGAACGAGCGCGGGAAACGGGCGGCGAGCAGGGGGATCCCGAGGGCCGGGGCGGCCGCGAACAGCTCGTCCACGAAGGCGTCCTCGGCCCGGCGCAGGGCGGCCAGCGGCACCGCGGCCTCGGCCACGAAGGTCGCGGGATAGACCGACCCGCTGTGCGGCGACGCGACCACGACCGGGGCGGTCTGGCGCGCCGGGGGGCGGAAATCCAGCGCCTCGTGCGCGAACGCGGTCGACGAAAACTCCATGAAAGCCTCTTAGCGCGGGCCGGGAAGCCCGTCACCCGCCCTGCGCTCATCGCGCCGTCCCGCGCGCCGCACTTGCAAACCCGGGGCCTCCGATGTAGACGACCCCACCTCACGGCGATGGGCGCGTAGCTCAGCGGTAGAGCACTGTCTTGACATGGCAGTGGCCACAGGTTCGATCCCTGTCGCGCCCACCACCGCCGTCCTTCCACGACAAGCGAACGTCCAGCCGCGCCAGCGGCGGTTGTCGCGCGCCTTCTCAAGGCGGCCCAAACCCCCTAGGTTGGCGGCCCTTTTCCACCAGTCACCGCGGCTCCCGTGTCCGAATTCTTCTCGCTCTACAGCCACGACTTCGTCCGGATCGCCTGCTGCGTGCCGCGCACCCGGGTCGCCGACGCCGCCTACAACCTCGCCGAGACGCTGCGGCTGGCGGCCGAGGGCGACAAGGCGCGCACCGCCATCATGGTGTTCCCCGAGCTCGGCCTGTCGTCCTACGCGATCGAGGACCTGCTGCTGCAGGACGCGCTGCTCGACCAGGTCGAGGAGTCGCTGGCGGCGGTGGTCGAGGCGTCGAAGAAGCTGTTCCCGGTGCTGATCGTCGGCGCGCCGCTGCGGCTGGCGAGCCGGCTCTACAACTGCGCCATCGTGATCCACAAGGGCGCGGTGCTGGGCGTGGTGCCCAAGACCTACCTGCCGAACTACCGCGAGTTCTACGAGAAGCGGCACTTCGTGTCGGGCGCCAACATCGTCGAGAGCAGCATCGTCGTGGCCGGCCAGGAGGCGCCCTTCGGCACCGACCTCCTGTTCCGCTCGGGCGGCTCGGTCGGCGTCACCTTCCACGTCGAGATCTGCGAGGACATCTGGGTCCCGGTGCCGCCGTCGAGCCACGCGGCGATGGCGGGCGCCGAGGTGCTGGTCAACCTGTCGGCCTCCAACATCACGATCGGCAAGGCCGAGGCCCGCCGCCTGCTGTGCGGCAGCCAGTCGATGCGCGCCATCGCCGCCTACGCCTACTCGGCCTCCGGCCCCGGCGAGTCGACCACCGACCTGGCGTGGGACGGCCACGCCGCGATCTACGAGTGCGGCGACCAGCTGGCCGAGAGCGCGCGCTTCGAGCGCGACTCGACGGTGATCAGCGCCGACATCGACCTCGGCCGCATCCGCCAGGAGCGGCTGCGCAACAACGGCTTCGCCGACTGCGCGCTGTTCGAGGGCGAGCGCACCCGGCGCTTCCGCAAGGTCGCGTTCACGCTCGACGCGCCGCGCGGCAAGGTCGCGCTGCAGCGCCCGGTCGAGCGCTTCCCCTACGTGCCGTCGGACCCGGCCAAGCTGCGCGACAACTGCTACGAGGCCTACAACATCCAGATCCAGGGGCTGGCGCAGCGGCTGCTCAGCAGCCGCCTGCAGAAGGCGATCATCGGCGTGTCGGGCGGCCTCGATTCGACCCAGGCGCTGATCGTGGTGTGCCGCGCCATGGACCAGCTCGGCCTGCCGCGCGAGAACGTGCTGGCGTTCACGATGCCGGGCTTCGGCACCTCCGACAAGACGCACAGGAACGCCTGGCGCCTGATGAAGGCGCTGGGCGTCACCGCCGCCGAG
This sequence comes from uncultured Reyranella sp., assembly GCA_964420105.1. Lineage (GTDB taxonomy): Bacteria > Pseudomonadota > Alphaproteobacteria > Reyranellales > Reyranellaceae > Reyranella. The sequence goes on along the minus strand of CAYQRL010000008.1, from coordinate 108,190 downwards.
ATCGACATCAAGCCGGCGGCCCGCCAGATGCTGGCCGACCTCGACCATCCGTTCGCCAGGGGCGAGAAGGTCTACGACGTCACCTTCGAGAACGTGCAGGCCGGCCTGCGCACCGACTACCTGTTCCGGCTGGCCAACCGGCACAACGGCCTGGTGGTCGGCACCGGTGACCTGTCCGAGCTGGGCCTGGGCTGGTGCACCTACGGCGTGGGCGATCACATGTCCCACTACAATCCCAACGGCTCGGTCTCCAAGACGCTGATCCAGCACCTGATCCGCTTCGTCGCGGCTGGAGGGGACGTCAGCGCCGAGACCGCCGAGGTGCTGATCGACATCCTCGAGACCGAGATCTCGCCCGAGCTGATCCCGGCCGACGCCAAGGGCGCGATCCAGTCGACCGAGCAGTCGGTCGGACCCTATGCCCTGCAGGACTTCAACCTCTACTACCTGACCCGCCTGGGCTACCGGCCGTCGAAGATCGCGTACCTGGCGTGGAACGCCTGGCACGACATCGACAAGGGCGCGTGGCCGGCCAACCTGCCGGCCGGCACCCGCCGCGCCTTCGAGCTGTCGGAGATCCGGCACTGGCTGCAGCTGTTCCTGCGGCGCTTCTTCACCAACCAGTTCAAGCGTTCGGCGCTGCCGAACGGCCCCAAGATCTCGTCCGGTGGGTCGCTGTCGCCGCGCGGCGACTGGCGCGCGCCGTCCGACGGCAGCCCCGACCTGTGGCTCGAGGAGCTGAAGTCGGTGCCCGAGAAGGCGAAGTAGCCGGATTCGAAATCGGTCAGCCGGGACGCCTTCCGCCCGGCAACGTCCGCCGGTAAAAAGGATCAACGGAGGACGTGCGATGCCGCTCAAGATCAAGAAGACCGTGAAGCAGATGGTCGCGGAAGCCGACGCCGAGATCGAGACCGTTCCGATCGGCGAGGCGCTGAAGCTGGTCGGCCAGCCGGGCGTCACCTTCATCGACATCCGCGACCCGCGCGAGCTGTGGCGCGACGGTACGATCCCCGGCGCCATCAACGTCACGCGCGGCATGCTCGAGATGTGGATCGACCCCGAGAGCCCTTACGCCAAGGACTACTTCCAGACGGGCAACAAGTTCCTGTTCTTCTGCGCCGGCGCGTGGCGCTCGGCGCTGGCGACCAAGACGGCGCAGGACATGGGCCTGACCCCGGTGGCGCACATCGAGGGCGGCCTCGGCGCGTGGAAGAAGGCGGGCGGCCCGGTCGAGAAGGTCGAGCCCAAGAAGTAGGCCGGGGATGAGTCCAGCCGGGACGCTGGTCCCGCAGCCGACGCCGGAGGACTTCGCCGAGTTCGTCTCGATCCCGGTGCGCGTGGCACAGCACGCCGCGGCCTGGCCCGGCAAGCGGGCGGTGGTGTGCGAGGGCAAGACGCGCAACTGGGCCGAGTTCGACCGCCGCGCCAGCCGCATCGCCCGGGCGCTGGCCGGCATGGGCATCGGCAAGGGCGACAAGATCGCGATCCTCGCCGCCAACTCCGTCGAGTACCTCGAGACCTTCGTCGGCGGCCTGAGGGCCGGTGCCTGCGTGGTGCCGCTGTCGACCATGGCGGCGGCCGACGCGCTCGAGAAGATGCTCGACGACTGCGACGCCAAGGTGCTGTTCCTGTCGGACCAGTACCGGCCGCTGGTCGAGCCCTACGAGGCGCGGCTCGGCAAGCTGGTCGCCGGCGGCCGCATCGCCTTCGACTTCGAGCGGCCGGGCTGGACCGGCTTCGAGGCCTGGCTGGCGCCGGTCGACGAGGCGCCGTTCGCCGTGCCGATCGAGCGGCTGGACGACTTCAACATCATCTACAGTTCCGGCACGACCGGGCTGCCCAAGGGCATCCTGCACAGCCACGTCATGCGCGACATGCTGGCGGTGCGCTTCACCGGCTTCGACTACGGTCCCGACACGGTGTCGCTGGCCTCGACGCCGCTCTATTCCAACACCACGCTGGTCTCGGTGCTGGCCACGGTCGGCAACGGCGGCACGACGATCCTGATGCCGAAGTCGGACGTCGCGAAGTTCCTCGAGATCGCGGAGCGCGAGCGCGTCACCCACGCCATGCTGGTGCCGGTGCAGTACCAGCGCATCCTCGCGCACCCGGACTTCGACCGCCACGACCTGTCCTCGTTCAAGGCCAAGCTGTCGACCAGCGCGCCGCTGCGCGCCCAGGTCAAGGCCGACTGCCTGGCGCGCTGGCCCGGCCGGCTGATCGAGATCTATGGCCTGACCGAGGGCGGCGCGTCGTGCACGCTCGAGGCCAACCTGCATCCCGACAAGCTGCACACGGTCGGCCAGCCCGGGCTCGGCAGCGAGATCGTCGTGCTCGACGAGGAGGGGCGGGTGCTGCCGCGCGGCGAGGTCGGCGAGCTGGCCGGACGTGCCGCGGTGATGATGAAGGGCTACTACAAGCAGGACGACAAGACCCGCGACCTGTTCTGGCACGACGCCGCGGGGCGACTGTTCTTCAAGTCGGGCGACATGGGCCGCATCGACGAGGACGGCTTCGTCGTGCTGCTCGACCGCAAGAAGGACATGATCATCTCCGGCGGCTTCAACGTCTACGCCGCCGACATCGAGGTGTTGCTGCTGAAGCATCCCGACGTGATCGACGTCGCGGTGATCGGCATCCCGAGCGAACAGTGGGGCGAGCAGCCGATGGCGCTCTGCGTTCGCCGGCCGGGCGCCACGGCCGCCGAGGACGAGATCCTCGGCTGGGCCAACGGCCAGCTCGGCAAGACGCAGCGGCTGGTCGCGGTCGAGTTCCGCGACTCGCTGCCGCGCAGTACCATCGGCAAGATCATGAAGCGCGAACTGCGCGAGCCCTACTGGGCCGGCCGCAGCGCCAGGATATGAGGCGACAGATGACCGAACCGACCCTCCGCACCGCCCACCTGTTCACGCTGAGCGCCACCGTCGATCCCAACATCGTCGACCTCGGCGAGACCCCGCTCGGCCGGCGCCGCATCGCCAACGTCACCGGCGGCACCTTCGAGGGCGAGGAGCTGCGCGGCACCATCCTGCCGGCGCCGGGCGGCGACTGGCTGCTGCTGCGCCGCGACGGCATCCTGCAGCTCGACGTCCGGCTGACGCTGAAGACCGACGACGACCACCTGATCTACATGAGCTACCGCGGCATGCGGCACGGCCCGGCCTGGGTGATCGACCAGCTCAACAAGGGCGAGAAGGTCGATCCCAGCCAGTACTACTTCCGCACCACGCCGGTGTTCGAGACGGCGTCGGACAAGTACCGCTTCCTCAACCGCATCGTCTGCGTCGCCACCGGCCGCCGCGAGCCGGGCGGCCCGGTCTACGACGTCTTCCAGGTCTTGTGATCGGTCAGCCCCTGGCGGCGATCCTGGCCAGCACCGGCAGGATGTACTCGCGGAACTTCTCCGGGTGCTCGCTCATCGGGAAGTGGCCGACGTGCTTCATGATCTGGACCTCGACGCCGGGGATCTGCGCGGCGGTGCGCAGCGTGTCCTCGGGCGTGCAGGAGAAGTCGTACTCGCCGGTCAGCAGGTAGAGCGGGCAGACCGTGGTGTCGATCGCCTTGACCTTGTCGCGCAGGTCGCCGTCGACCCGGTAGAAGTAGAGGTCGCCCTTGAAGATGCCGGGACCGCCCTGCATGTACATCCACAGCGTCTCGTGGCGGCTGACCGACGGGCTCTGCGGCGCCACCAGGCCGGAGACCAGGGCGGCGCAGACCTCGCCGCCGTGGACGTCGGGCCGGTGCAGCCAGGTGGTGTCGTACCACGGCTGCTGGAAGTCGGCGGCCTCCATGCCGATGAGGGCGCGGAATTCGGCGGCATGGGCGATCGCGAGGTTGAGCACGATGCGGCCGCCGATCGAGCAGCCCATCACCACCGGCCGGTCGAGTTCCATGGCCTGGCAGAAGGCGCGGATCGCGGCGGTGTAGGAGGCGGTGGTCAGCCGGTACTCGGTCTTCTCCCAGCCGTCGGGCGGCGTCGACTTGCCGTGCCACGGCATGTCGAAGGCGAGCACGCGGAAGTGCTTCGTGATCTCCGGGTCGGCCATCAGGTGGCGGTACTGCCGGCCGTCGGCGCCGGCGGTGTGCAGGCAGACCAGCGGGATGCCCTGTCCGGCCTCCTCGAAATATAGCCGGTGCGGCACGCCCTCGATCTCCAGCCGGAGGTAGCGACCGACGTGCGGGTCGAGCGCGGGCGCCATCGTCAGGCGCCTGCCTGCCGGCGCGGCAGCGCCAGCAGGTCCTTGAAGTACTGCAGGTGCTGCAGCAGCGGCCGGAAATCGCCTTCCATGGCGGCGGCGCCGCGCTTGGTGAGCGCGAACAGGTCGTGCCAGCCGGGATCGGGGACGGGGGCCCAGTAGCGGGTCCAGGCGTCGGCCCCGGCGCGCACCGTGAACGAGGTGCCGCGCATCAGGCGCGGGCCGCGTTCGAAGGCGGCGAGGGCGCCGTCGACGATCGACAGGAAGAAGGGCTCGTCGCCGATGTCGATCCGGCAGTCGACGCAGGCGAAGCGGCCGCGGCGGCGAAGGTCGTCGTCGGCGGCCAGCAGCTCGGGCAGCCGGGCGAAGCGGTCGGCGGCGGCCGTCATTCCTCGAGCACGTACTCGATGGTCGAGCCGTCCGATGCCTTGAAGGTCGTCTTCACCCAGCGGCCACGGTCGTCGAACCACTGGTCCTTGGTAACATCGCCGGTGTAGCGGAAGCGCGTGGCGTCGAGCCAGCCGTTCAGGGTCTTGATCTTCTCGCGGCCGACCTCCGAAACCTGGACCTTGGACTCGGTGCCATCCTGCGTGTTCAGCAGGACCTGCTGGCGGACCTGGCGGATGTTCCAGTGGGTCGAGGGCAGGACGTCCGGCGGCAGCATCTGCTGGCTGCCGCCGCGCTCGACGGCGATGCCGGTCGGCGTGCGCTGCGCCTTGACGCTGAACTTCTTGCCGTTGTCGTCGGTCTGGGTGGCGACGTACTGGAAGGTGTCGCCGCGCCACATCTCCTGGGCGCGGTGGGAGTAGCGGTAGGCGGTGATGCCCAGCAGCTTGACCGCGAAGTCGATGTTGGTGGCGACCGACACGGTCGGGCCGTTGTGCTGGAAGGTCAGCGTGTGGCGGCCGATCTGGTCGCCGTTGCGGAACACCGCGAACGACTGGGTGGAGCCATAGGGCAGTTCCTGCGCCGCCGACGCAGTCGCGGCGCCGACGATGACCAGGGCGAGCATGGGAAGCAGGCGCAGCATGAGACCTCTCATACCCATTCTACGCCCCGCCGGCCGCCCGGATCACCCCCTTAGACGACCCGGTCCGCCCTGAGTTGCGCGATGGCTGCAGAATCATAGCCCAGTTCCTGCAGGATCTGGTCGGTGTGCTCGCCCAGCCGGGGCGCCCGGTGGCGGATGGTGAGCGGGGTGCGCGACAGCATCACCGGCTCCTGCAGCACCGGCGCGGGCTTGGCCATGCCGGGATAGTCCATGTGGTGGAAGAAGCCGGCTTCGCGGACGTGCGGGTCGTCCAGCGTCTGCTGCGGCGTGTAGACCGGGCCGGCGGGGATGCGGTTGGCTTCCAGCGCCGCCAGCGCCTCGGCCACGGTCCGGGTGTCGCACCACTTCTGCATGATCGCCGACAGCGCCTCGCCGTTGTCGCCGCGCGCCAGGTCGTCCTTGAAGCGCGGGTCGTCGGCCAGCTTCTCGTCGCCCATCAGGCGGCACCAGCGCACGAACAGCGGCTGGCCGATGGTCATGGCGTAGATCCAGCCGTCCTTGCACTTGAAGGTGTCGGACGGGCCGGCGGTGAAGCCGCGGTTGAGCGTCGCCTTGCGGTCGAGGCCGAGCAGCGCCTGCTCGATCAGGTGGCCGTTGGCGATGTTGATGGCGGTGCGCAGGAGCGCCGTCTCGACCTTCTGGCCCTTGCCGCTCCTGGCGCGCTCCATCAGCGCCGCCAGCACGCCCACGGTGCTGAGCAGGGCCGAGCTGAAGTCGACGTAGGGCGCGTTCATGCGGGTCGGCACCTCGCCGTCGCCCGACAGGTGCATGGCGCCCGACATCGCCTGGCCGATGGTGTCGAAGCCGACGCGGGTGGCGTAGGGCCCCTCGGAACCGAAGGTCGAGTTGGTGGCGAGGATGATGCGCGGGTTGAGGGCGGAGATCGTGTCGTAGTCGATCCCCATCTTCTTGAGGTCCTCGTACGGCAGGTTGGCGATCACGATGTCCGACGCCTTGACCAGCCTGGCGACGATCTCGCGGCCGGCGGGCTTCACCGGGTTGAGGGTCATGCCGAGCTTGTTGCGGCCCATCTGGAGGAACATCGCGCCTTCGCCGCCCTCGGCGACCGGCGTCACCCAGCGGTCCTCGCTGCCCTCCAGCTTCTCGATCCGGATGACCTCGGCACCGAGGTCGGCCAGCATGGTGCCGCAGAAGGGGCCGGCGATGTAGCGGCCGAAATCGAGAACGCGGATGCCTTCGAGAACCCCAGCCATGCGACGACCCAGCCTCCGAAACGGTTCAGCCGGCCCGGTGCCGGCGCGCGAGCAATAGCAGAGCGCGCGGCGGCGACAAACGGCGGGTTCCGCCGCGCGGCAGCCGCGTCGCCCGCGTCGATGTCAGTCGAAGAACTTGTTGGGCTTCTGGAAGATCGCCAGCATCAGGCAACCCTCGTCGGTCCAGGCCTCGTGGCGGCTGCCCGGGCGGCGCCACACGAAGTTGCCGGCGCGGCAGACGCCGTCGTGGTCGCGGAACGAACCCTCGATGACGTAGGTCTGCTCGATGGCGACATGCTCGTGGTCCGGCAGCCGGGCGCCGGGGGCCCAGCGCATCAGCACGGTCGACATGCCGGTCGCCTTGTTCTCCATCAGCGTCTTGGCCTCGACGCCGGGGAAGCGGGTCGGCTTCCACGGGATCGACGGGATGTCGACGTAGGTCGAGTCGGGAACCAGGGTGTCGGCGTTCATGCGGCGGCCTTCTGCTTGGCGGCGGTGAGCGTGCCGCCGCGCATCAGGTGGCCGGGCAGGGGCCGGCCGACCACTTCCTCGGCGAGCTTCGCGACCTCGATCAGGCGATCGATGTCGAGGCCGGTCTCGACCCCCATCTCCTCGCACAGGAAGGCGAAGTCCTCGGTGCAGATGTTGCCGGCGGCGCCGTCGGTCGCCGCGAACGGGCAGCCGCCGAGGCCGGCGACGGAGGAATCGAACCTGGTCACGCCGAGGCGGAGGCCGGCATAGGCCGAGGCCAGCCCGGTACCGCGGGTGTCGTGCAGGTGCAGCGCGATCTCGAGCTCGGGCCACTTGTCGCGGATGGCGCCGACCAGGCGCTCGACCGAGCGCGGCGTCGCCCAGCCCATGGCGTCGGTCAGCTTGATGCCCCTGAGCCTGAAGCCGGCCAGCTCGGCCTCGTCGAGCGCCAGTTGCACGCGCTGCAGGATCAGCGCGGTGGGCAATTCGCCCTCGTAGTTGCAGCCGAAGGCCCCGAGGATGGTGCCCCACTCGACCGGCATGCCGCGGTCCCTGAAGGTCTTGAGCGACTGGCGCTGCTCGACCATGGCGTCGGGAACCGACTTGCCGATGTTCTTGCGCGAGAAGGTGTCCGAGGCGGTGACCCGCACGCCGCCATCGACGTGCAGGGGGCCGGCCAGCGCCCGCTCGAGGCCCTGCTGGTTCAGCCACAGGGCCGCGTACTGGATGCCGGGCTTCTGGCGGATCGCCGCGGCGACCTGCTCGGCGTCGGCCATGGTCGGCACGCGCCGCGGGTTGACGTAGGAGACGCAGGCGATGTGCCTGAGCCCGGTGTCCGCCAGCGCCTCGATGAGACGCACCTTGTCGGCCACCGGGATCGTCTTCTTCTCCGACTGGAAGCCCTCGCGAGGGCCTTCCTCTGCGATCAGCACGCGCTTGGGCAGGTCGGACATGCGGCTACTCCTCCTGGCGTCAGCCCTCTTCCTGGAAGGCCTGCTCGCGGGCTTTCTTGATGTTGGGCAGGGCCATCAGGATCAGCAGCAGCGCGGTGGTGATCAGCAGGCCGAGCGAGATCGGCCGCTCGATGAACACCATCGGGTCGCCGCGGGACAGCAGCATGGCACGCCGGAAGTACTCCTCCATCTGCGGGCCAAGCACGAGGCCGAGCAGGAACGGCGCGCCCTCGCAGCCGAGGCGGACGAAGATGTAGCCGAGGATGCCGAACACGGCGACCTGCATGACGTGGAACGTGCTGTTCTGCAGGCTGTAGGCGCCGATGCAGCAGAACAGCAGGATCGCCGGCGACAGGAAGCGGTAGGGCACCGTCAGCAGCTTCACCCACATGCCGATCATCGGCAGGTTGATGACGACCAGCATCAGGTTGCCGATCCACATCGAGGCGATCATGCCCCAGAACAGGTCCGGCTTCTTGGTCATGACCTCGGGACCCGGCTGGATGCCCTGGATGATCATGGCGCCGACCATCAGCGCCATGACGGCGTTGGACGGGATGCCCAGCGTCAGCATCGGGATGAACGAGGTCTGCGCCGCGGCGTTGTTGGCCGCCTCCGGCGCGGCGACGCCCTCGACGGCACCCTTGCCGAACTCGCCCGGGTTCTTCGAGATCTTCTTCTCGAGCGTGTAGGAGGAGAAGGCGCCGAGCGTCGGACCGCCGCCCGGCAGCACGCCGAGCGCCGAGCCCAGCACGGTGCCGCGCAGGGCCGCCGGGATCGCCCGGCGGATTTCCTCGCGGGTCGGCCACAGCGAGCCGACCTTGATGGTGCCGCCGCTGCGCTCGAAGCGCCGTTCGAGGTTGACCACGATCTCGGCGATGCCGAACAGGCCCATCGCGATCGGCGCGAAATCGATGCCGTCGCTCAGCTCGGGGATGTCGAAGGTGAAGCGCTGGGCGCCGGTGTTGACGTCGGTGCCGACCAGGCCGAACAGCAGGCCGAGGAACACCATGGCGATCGCCTTGATCACCGAGCCGCTGGCCAGCACGACGGCGGCAACGAGGCCGAGCGCCATCAGCGAGCAGTAGTCGGCGGGGCCGAACTTCTGGGCCATCCGCGTCAGGGGCTCGGCGAACATCACGATGATCATCGTGCCGACCGTGCCGGCGAAGAATGAGCCGACCGCGGAGATCGACAGCGCCGCGCCGGCGCGGCCGCGGCGGGCCATCTGGTAGCCGTCGAGACAGGTCACCACCGAGGCGGCCTCGCCCGGCAGGTTGACCAGGATCGAGGTCGTCGAGCCGCCGTACTGCGCGCCGTAGTAGATGCCGGCCAGCATGATCAGCGAGGCCGTCGGCGGCAGGTGGAAGGTGATCGGCAGCAGCATGGCGATGGTCGCCACCGGGCCGATGCCCGGCAGCACGCCGATCAGCGTGCCGACCATGCAGCCGAGCAGCGCGTAGAGCAGGTTCTGGAGCGAGACCGCGACGCTGAGGCCGAGGACCAGGTTGTTGAGCAGATCCATCTTACCAGATCCCGCGCACGATGGTGATGTTCATGCCCAGGCCCACCTTGAAGACGAGCGTGCACAGGATGGCTAGGACGACCATGTTGGCGAGAACCTCGCTCAACTTGAACTCGCTGCCGGCCAGCGACGCCAGCAGGACGAGGACGACGAGCCCCGGCAGCAGTCCGGCGCGCTCGAACAGCAGCGCGAAGCAGACGATGCCGAGCGTCACCAGGGTGATCGGTCGCCACTTGGGCGCCTCGACCGGGTCGTCGGCCTTGACGCCCGGCCGTCCGAGCACGGCGATCAGGGCCAGCAGGAGGACGACGGCGATGGTCAGCAGCGAGGCCACCATGAAGGGGGTCTTCATCGTCTTGAAGACCGCCTGGCTGCCCGCGCCGATCACCTTGGTCGCGATGAAGTCGTTGCCCGCCGGGAGAAAGGAGAAGGCGAAGGCGCCGACGACCAGGATCGCGACGGGGATCCAGTAGCGCTCCTTCTCGCGCCTGTCGGCCTGCCGGAACAGCGTCGCCAGGACGATGATGCTGCCGAGGCTCAACATGATGAAGGACAGCATGTGCGGCACGAAGCCGGGTCCCATGCGGACGGGCGTGCCCAACGCCAGCTTCTGGCCGAACTGGAGCGCCCCAATTCCGAAGGCAATGAACATCAGCCCGGACAGAAGGTCCTTGCTCAGGAATCGACTCAACGATGCCTCCCCAGCGTACGCCGCACTCTATTCAATCGTTTGTTGGGCCGAATCGACGGCCGGATACAAGCACTAAATAACCACAATTCCGCCGCCTTGCCGACTCTTGATTTCAGTTCCGCAGGAGGAGGCGGGCCGCGACCACGGCCAGGCACAGGGCGAACAGGCGGCGCAGCAGGACGGCCGGCACGCGGGTCGACCACCCCGCCGCCAGCGGCGCGATGGCGAGGGCGGGCAGCGACAGCGCGAGCAGGCAGGTTACCGAAACGTCACCGACGGCATCGGCGGTCCGTCCGTCGGCCCCCTGGTCGTGGACTAGGAAGAATCCGGTCGCCGGCAGCGCGATCACCAGGTTGAACAGGGCACCGGCACCGACCGCGCGCTGGACCGGGTAGGAGAACAGGGACAGGACCGGGGTGCTGAGCGTACCGCCGCCGACCCCGACGGAGGCGGCGAGCGTGCCCACCAGCACCGGCGGCAGCTGGCCGGCGAGTCCGCGCGGCAGGCCCTGCGCCAGCACCAGCCTGTCCCCGAGGCCGAGCTTCACGGCGAGGGACAGGGCGGCCACGGCGAAAGTGGTGGTGAGCACCGCCGCCGGCACCACCGCCCCGACCGCCAGCCCGGCGGCGGTGCCGGCCAGCACGGCCGGCAGCCAGGCGCGGACCAGGCCGCCGTCGATCGTTCCGGCCCGCCAGTGCGTGGAAACGGCGGTCAGCGAGGCCAGCAGGATGTTGGTCTGGGCGGTCCCGACCGCCATCGCCACCGAGCGGTCCCACGGCAGCCCGAGGGTCGCGAAGACCTCGAGCAGCACCGGCACCGCGATCACGCCGCCACCGATGCCGAGCAGTCCGGACAGCAGGCCGATCGTGCCGCCGGCGGCCAGCAGGACCAGCCAGATCGTCAGGGGGAACGCGGGCAACAGGTCGGCAAGGGGACTCATACTGTGCGTGACGGTTGCATGCCGGCAGGCGCCCGCGCAAACTCCGGCGAGGTAAACGACCGTTCAGGGGCTGTGCGTGGCGCGACGTGGGGCAGATTTCACAGGCACGATGGCGGTGCAGGAGAAGCACCGTTTCGACGAGCGGGCGCTGGCCGCGTACATGGCGGGCCACGTGGAGGGCTTCGTGCCGCCGCTCACCGTCGAGCAGTTCAAGGGCGGCCAGTCCAACCCGACCTATCGCCTGACCGACGGTGCCGGCCGGCGCTACGTGCTGCGGCGCAAGCCGCCGGGCAAGCTCTTGCCTTCGGCGCATGCCGTCGATCGCGAGTTCCGGGTCATCTCCGCCCTCAACAGGACCAACGTGCCGACGCCGCGGGCCTATGCGCTGTGCGAGGACGACGGCGTCGTCGGCACCGCGTTCTACATCATGGAGTACTGCGACGGCCGGGTGCTGTGGGACCCGCTGCTGCCGGAGGTGCCGAAGGAGGGACGCGCCGACATCTACCGCGCCAAGTTCGAGACCCTCGCCCGCCTGCACGCCGTCGACTACGTCGCCCTCGGCCTCGCCGACTTCGGCCGGCCGGGTAGCTACGTCGCGCGCCAGATCTCGCGCTGGGGCAAGCAGTACAAGGCCTCCGAGACCGAGAAGATCGAGGCCATGGACGGGCTGCTGGAATGGCTGCCCGCCCACCTGCCGGCCAACGACGAAACGGTGCTGGTGCACGGCGACTTCCGCCTCGACAACATGGTGTTCCACGCCACCGAGCCGCGGGTGCTGGGCGTGATCGACTGGGAGATCTCGACGCTCGGCGATCCCTGGGCCGAACTGTCGTACCTCTGCATGCTGTGGCGCACGCCGGCCGACTGGGGCGGGCTCGACGGCCATGACCTCGCGGCGCACGGGTTGCCGGCCGAGCAGGAGATGCTCGACTACTACTGCACGCTGTCGAAGCGGGCGCGCCCGGACCCCGCCCTGTGGGAGTTCTACATGGCCTACAACCTCTTCCGGGTGTCGTGCATCCGCCAGGGCGTCTACGCCCGCTCGCTCGACGGCACCGCCTCCAACATGCGCGCCGCCGAGTCGGGCAAGCTGGTCCGCCCGGCTGCCGACCTCGCGTGGAAGATCGCCCGCGGCCTGGGAGCCTCTTGATGAACAAGCGCAAGCCCGTCCGCCCGCCGCTCTCGACGCTGGCCGCCGAGAGGGACGCCCGGCCGCCGGTCGAGGCGATCCGCTCGGCCGCCTTCACCCAGTTCGCCGAGCGCGGCTATCCCGTGGTCACGGTGCGCGACATCATGAAGGCGTGCGGCCTGACCCAGGGCGCGCTGTACAACCACTTCAAGTCCAAGGACGAGCTGCTGCACGACATCATCGCCTCGACGCAGAGCGAGCTCGAGCGGCAGTGCCAGGCCGCCGTCGCCGGCGCCGGCGACGACCCGCGCGCCAAGCTGGCGGCGTTCGTGCGCGTCTACGTGATGCGCCACTGCCGCATGCGCATCGAGGCGCTGGTCGCCAACCGCGAGATCAGCTGGCTCGACGCCGATCGCGTCGCCGACATCCGCCGCAGCCGCCGTGCCATCCGCGACATCGTCGTCGGCATCCTGGCGCAGGGCGTCGAGCAGGGCGTGTTCGACCCGCCGCTGATCGACGGCAGGCGCGATCTCAAGGCGATGGCGATGGCGCTGCTCGACCAGTGCACCCACGTCTCGATGTGGTACGGGCCCAACGGCGATCTCGGCGAGGAGCAGATGGCCCGGCTCTACGCCGACATGGCGCTGCGCTCGGCCGGCGCGAAGCCGCTCTAGATGGGGCGGCGGCTCCGCGCGCTGCTGGCCGCCGCGGTCGTGCTGGCGGGCTGCACGCCCGACAGCATCGACGCCGCGCCGCCGACCACGCTGCGCGGCAACGCCGCCGCGCCTCCCGCCAACGCCGGGTCGGTGCCGCCCGGCCAGTGGAAGGCGGTGCTGGTCGCCGGCGACAACAACAGCCCGGCCTTCGACAACGGCGTCGAGTCGCTGCGCGAGAAGCTCGCCGCGCGGGGCGTGCGCGACATCCGCGTGCTGACCTCCGATCCCGGCGCCAATCCCGGCGTCCGGGTCGCGACCGCGGCCAACGTCTCGAACGCGCTGCGCGCGCCGGGCGGCGAGGCCTGCCTTGCCTTCGTCACCAGCCATGGCGACGAGAGCGGCTTCGTGCTGCGCCCGGCCCGCGGCACCGTGGCGCCGTCGTCGTTCGCGAGCGCGCTCGACGCCGGCTGCGGCACCCGCCCGACCGTGGTCGTGGTGTCGGCCTGCCACAGCGGCGTGTTCCTGACGCCGGCGATGCGCCGGCCCAACCGGATCGTGATCACGGCGGCCGCGGCCGACCGCGTCAGCTTCGGCTGCGGCTCGGGCGATCGCTACAACTACTTCGACCAGTGCCTGCTGCAGCAGTTCGACGGCGCATCGACCTGGAACCAGCTGGCCGCCAACACCCGCGCCTGCGTCGAGAGCCTCGAGCAGCGCATGGGCATCGACCGCCCGTCGCGGCCGCAGCTGTTCGTCGGCGCCGCCGTCGCCGACCTCAGGGTGCCGGGGCGCTAGCCGCCGATCACGGCGATGAAGTCGCAGGTGACGTGGTTGGCGGCGTTGGGCGCCAGCGACAGCGTGTGACGCGCCGGGCGCGAGTCGGGATCGGGGAACATCTTCGACCACTCGCCGTTCAGGGCGGCGCGCCCGGTCGCCGGGTCCTTCATCCAGAAGTTGACCTTGATGATGTCGTCGACGGTGCCGCCGGCGGCCTCGACGCACAGCCGGATCTGCCTGAAGACGTTGGTGACCTGGCCGGCGAGGTCCTCCGGCGCCTTGTGGGTCTCGGGATCGCGGCCGCTGATGATGCTCGACATCAGGAGGTTGCCGATGCGGCTGGCGTTCGGGATCGGGTTCTCGTGGCGGAAGCCCGGGTAGTTGATGCTCTTGCGCTTGGCCATGGCCGACGACTCCTGCAGCGGTTCCCCCTAGACTGGCCGCGAGCATGGCACAAAGGGGGAAGCGATGGCACTGGTGGACTACGAGCGCGACGGCCAGGTCGTCACGCTGACGCTGAACCGGCCGGACAGGCTCAACGCCTTCAACGACGAGCTGGTCGGCGCGCTGTCCGACGCGCTGCATCGCTTCGACGTCGACGACGAGGCCCACATCGCCATCCTGCGGGGCAACGGCCGCGCCTTCTCCAGCGGCGCCGACGTGCAGCAGCGCCAGCTGCGCAGCCGCGAGGAGTTCCTCAGGCTCGGCGGGCCGCAGGGCCGCGGCACCCACTCGGCCGACCTGCTGACCAAGGCGGTCAACTGGAAGCCGGTGATCGCCGCGCCGCACGGCTACGTGCTCGGCCTCTCGGTCGGCATCGTGCTCGAGTGCGACCTGGTCGTCGCCGAGGAGGGCACGCGCTTCCAGGTCACGGAGACCTCGCGCGGGCTGGGCGCCGCCAGGTACTGGGCGCTGATGCACTACCGCGGCGGCGGCGCCTTCACCATGGAGGCGGCGCTGACCGGCCGCTTCTTCACCGCCGAGGAGGCGTTCCGCGCCAACCTGATCAACCGCGTCGCGCCCACCGGCAAGACCATGGAAGTGGCTCGCGGGCTGGCCGACGAGGTGCTGAAGAACCCGCCGCTCAGCGTGCGTTCGACCGTGCGGATGCGACGCTGGTACATGGACCGCATGGGCCGCGAGGTCATGTTCATGACCGCGCCGGAGAAGCTCTACCTCAGCGAGGATTTCCAGGAGGCCGCGCGCGCCTTCGCCGAGAAGCGCAAGCCCGGCAGGTTCAAGGGACGTTGACGGCGGCGGCGCCGAGCAGCGCCTCGGCGCGCTCGCGCAGCCGGTTGCGCTGGATCTTCAGCCCGTTCGGCGAGGGCGTGCGCGGGAAGTCGTCGATCGCGAACACCCGCACCGGCACCTTGTAGCTCGCGAGTCCCTGGCGGCAGTGGGCGATGACCGCGGCCTCGTCGAGCGCGGCGCCGTCCTTCAGCGTCACGAAGGCGACCGCGCGCACGCCGTCGGGGCGCGGCACCGCCACCGCCTGGCAACCGTCGATGCCGGCGACGCGCTGGACATGGGTCTCGATCTCCAGCGGGTTCACGAGGAAGCCCGAGAGCCGCAGCACGTCGCCCATCCGGCTGAGGAAGGTGAAGCCGCCGTCCCCGTCCAGCTGCCCGAGATCGCCGGTGCGGACGTAACCGTCCGCCGTCATCGCCTCGCGCGTCGCCGCCTCGTTGCCGTAGTAGCCGACCATCAGCGACGGCCCGGCGCACTCCAGCATGCCGGGCTGGCCGGGCTTCAGCAGCGCGCCGGTCTCGGGATCGCGCACGCGCACGTGCCCGAACGGCGACACCGGCACGCCGCCGCCGAGCTTGCGCCGCGCGATCGGCGCGTCGAGCGGCTGGCGCGCGTACAGGGCCTGCACCTCGCTCATGCCGTAGAGGCCGACCAGCCGCAGGCCGCGCGGCTCGGCGCGCTCGGGCAGGTCCTCGAGCGAGGCGTTGAAGGCGGCGTAGCCCGCCCACCGGATCGAGGCGAAGGCCTGCTCGCCGGGCAGCAGGTCGAGCAGGCGGGCGAACATGTCGTCGCTGCCGAACATCGTGGTCGGCCGGTGGCGCTCGACCAGCCGGGCGATCTCCTCGATGTCGTAGGAATCGACCAGCACGGTCGGCCGGCCGGCGGCCAGCGTCGCCAGCGCCTGGTCGAAGCCGAACACGCCGCACAGCGGCAGCACCGCCAGCGATACCGTGTCGGCCGCGCCGAAATCGAAGCTGCGGGCGACCTGCTGCACGTGGCTGGCGACCGCGCCCTGGCGGTGCAGCACGAACTTGGGCGCGCTGGTCGTACCCGAGGTCGTGAAGATGTTGCAGGGCGCGCGGCCCGAGGCGTGGTTGACGCCGTGGCGTGGCCGCGACAGCAGGCGCTCGAACGGCACGCGGCGGCGCTGGGCGATCGCCGGCGGCACCGGCTCGGGCGTGTCGCCGATCGTGACGATCGCGCTCAGCCGGTCGAGCGCCTCGGGCGCGATCTCGGCCAGGATCGACAGGAAGTCGATGCGCCGGAAGGCCGGCGCGCAGGCCAGCACCTTGGCGCCGGAGCGGCCGACGATGTCGGCGACCTCGACGGCGCGGTAGCGGGTGTTGACCGCGACGGCGATGGCGCCCAGCCGCGCGCAGGCGAAGTACAGGATCGGGTAGGCCGGGATGTTGGGCAGCCACAGGGCGACGCGGTCGCCGGGACCGACGCCGAGGTCGGACAGGCCGCGCGCGGCGCGCAGCGCGGCCTCGAGCAGGGCGGCGAAGGTCAGCGTGCGCTCGCGGTGGACGAAGGCGACGGCGTCCGGCGTGTCGTCGGCGATGTCGGCCAGCAGCGTCCAGACGTCGGCGGCGGGAAGGTCGGTGGGCATGCGCGCCAACACTAGCCGATGCGGCTCCCGGCTCAAGCCGTCGCGAGCGCGGTCGTGCCACCCGGTCCGGAAAAGCATGGCGTTCCGCCGGCCCCGCACGATAACGTGCGCGTCCAGACCATGACTCTGGAGAGGGGAAACGCTTGAAGCTCGCCTATTCCGCGGCCAGCCCGTGCGTCCGCAAGGTCACCGCCTGCGCCATCGCGCGCGGCATCAACGACAAGATCGAGCGCTGGAAGGTCGGCACCACCGACCCGGCGCTGCTCGACTTCAACCCGCTGTCCAAGGTGCCGACGCTGGTCACCGACGACGGCCTGCATCTCTACGACAGCCCGGTGATCTGCGAGTACCTCGACAGCGTCGGCGATGCGCCCAGGCTGTTCCCGGCGGCCGGCAAGGCGCGCTGGATCGCGCTCACCCAGCAGGCGCTGGGCGACGGCATCCTCGACGCCACCCAGCCGCGCCGCCGCGAGATCGCGCTGCCGCAGGACGACGGCCGCAAGTCCTACATCGAGCTGCAGCAGGGCAAGGTGAAGCGGTCGCTGGCCGAGCTGGAGAAGCAGGCCGGGACGCTGGGTGACCTCGCGACGATCGGCGAGATCACCATCGGCTGCGCGCTCGGCTACCTCGACTTCCGCTACGCCAACGAGCCGTGGCGGCCGGGCCATCCCAGGCTCGAGGCATGGTACGCGCGCGTCGTCAAGCTGGCGCCGCTGGCGGAGACCATGCCGGTCGGCTGACCGGACAGCCACGACGGGAGAGGGGGCGAGCGATGCCGGCACGGACAGGAAAGCAGTTCCTGGAGGGCCTGCGCGGCCCCCGCGAGATCTGGGTCGACGGCGAGCGGGTGACCGACGTCGTCGATCACCCGCTGCTCGGCGGGGCGGCGCGCGGGCTCGCCGCGGTGTTCGACCTGCACCATGCCGATCCCGACACCCTGCTGATGCCGGACGCCGAGACCGGCGAGCCGATCGCGGTCAGCCACATGATCCCGCGCTCGCGCGACGACCTCGCGAAGCGGGGCGCCGCCCTGCGCCGGGTGGCGGAGTACTCGGTCGGCCTGATGGGGCGCACGCCCGACTACATGAACGTCACCTACGCCGGCTTCGCCGGCAGCCGCGACGCCTGGGCGGCGCACGGCAACGAGGCCGGGGCCGCGCGGCTGGTCGCCTACCAGGAGTTCCTGCGCCGCAACGACATCGCGCTGACCCACACCATCGTCCAGCCGACCGTCGACAAGGCCACCGGCGACGCGCCCGGCCCGGGCAACCCGCACGCGCTGCGCAAGGTCGAGGACACCGACCACGGCATCCTCGTGCGCGGCGCCCGCATCCTCGCCACGCTGGCGCCGTTCGCCGACGAACTCGCGGTCTACCCGGCATCGCCGCTGCCGGCCGGCGCCGACGCCTACGCGGTGTCGTTCTGCATCCCGATGGGCACGCCGGGGCTGAAGTTCCTGTGTCGCGACAGCGCGTCGAACCGCTGGAACCTGTTCGACCATCCGCTCTCGAGCCGCTTCGACGAGCAGGACGCGTTCGTGATCTTCGACGACGTCGAGGTACCGCGCGACCGCGTCTTCATCGACGCCAACCTCGCCTCCTACAACTCGGTGATGACGACCAGCTGGCCGCCCAACGTCCAGCAGCAGACCATGATCCGGGCCTCGGTGAAGCTCGACTTCGCGTGGGGGCTGGCGCTGCGCATGGCAGCCTCCATCAACGCCGCCGATCCCGAGACCATGCGCATGATCGGCGAGATCTGGACCTACGCCGAGTTCACCCGCGCCGCGGTGATCGCGGCCGAGGCCGAGGCCACCGAGTGGCCGGGCGGCCTGTGGACGCTGAACCGCGGCCCGCTGCACGCTCTGCGCGCGACCTTGCCGCTGTGGTTCCCGCGCGTGAACGAGATCCTGAAGCTGATCGGCTCGCACAACGTGTTCGCCGCGCCGACGCGGGCGCAGTTGGACGACCGCGACCTGCGGCCGCTGATCGACCGCTACCTGCCGGGGGCCAAGGGACTGGCGGCCGAGGAGCGCATCCGCACCTTCCGGCTGGCGTGGGACTTCGCCGGCGGCGCGCTGGCCAGCCGCAACGAGCAGTACGAGCGCTTCTACCTCGCCTCGTCGCCGCGCAACCTCGCGCGCCACCTCGCCTTCACCGACCGCGCCCGTGCCGACCGGCTGGTCGACCGCTTCCTGAAGGAACCGCTGGACTAGCGCGAGCGCAACCGCGGGGCGCCGGGCCGGGCTGGCGGGGCTGGCGAAGGACCTCGCGCTGGCCGTAAGCTTGGCCGCCCAGGCATCCTCTGGAGACGGACGATGAGCGAGATCGACGTCAAGCCGGACACCATCGCCAGGCCGAAGATCGAGCAGCCGCGGCTCTACAAGGTGATCCTCGTCAACGACGACTACACGCCGCGCGAGTTCGTGGTCGGCGTGCTGATGGCGGTCTTCCGCATGAGCGAGGACCAGGCCTACCGCGTGATGATGACGGCGCACCGGCGCGGCGCCTGCGTCGTCGCCGCCTACACCCGCGACGTTGCCGAGAGCAAGGCGACCGAGGCGACGAACGCGGGCCGCCAGGCCGGCCACCCGCTCGAGTTCACCACCGAGCCGGAAGAGTAGGGACCGGCTTCAGCCGTGGGCCAGCCCGGCGGCCTCGACGCCGGCGATGCACACCGCCTCGTCCTCGTCGCCGGTGCCGCCGCTGGCGCCGACCGCGCCCAGCACCGTGCCGTCCTTGTCCTTGATCACGACCGCGCCGGTCTGGGGCAGGAACTTGCCCTGCGCGGTGGCGGACAGCGCGCCGAAGAACGACGGGTTCTCCTTGGCCCGCTGCAGCAGCGTGCGGCTGGCGACGCCCATGCCGACGGCGGCCCACGCCTTGCCGACGGCGACGTCGTTGCGGAACATGCTGGCACCGTCCTCGCGCTGCAGCGAACGGACGTGGCCGGCGGCGTCCAGCACCGCCACGGACAGCGGCTTGACCTTCATCTCGCGCGCCCTGGAAAGCGCCACCTCGATGATGCGGTTGGCCTGGGCGAGGGTGAGGCTGGACATGGCGCGTCGGGGTCCTTTCGGGGCAGGGACGGCGATTCCAGCACGGAATCGCGCCCCTGGCACCCGCCCGGGGCCGCAACCCCTTCAGAACATTGATGATTATCTATCCTCAGGCGGGTTGACGGGAGGCCGGCGGGTCCGTATTTTCCGCCCGCTTTCGGAATTCCCCCGGCTCGGCCGGGGCTTTTTGTTGAGAAGTGCCATGAAGATCCGTCATTCGCTGAAGTCCGTGAAGGCCCGCCACAAGGACAGCCGCATCGTCCGCCGCAAGGGCCGTGTCTACGTGATCAACAAGACCAACCCGCGCTTCAAGGCCCGCCAGGGCTGAGCCGAAGCGCCGGGGACGTCCCGGCTTCGAAACAAGCGGCGGAGCCACCGGCTTCCGCCGCTTTTTCATTTGGCGTAAGGATCGGGCATGCAGATGCCGCCGCTCGATCCCGCCATCCTCGCCCGCCGGTCGGAGATCGTCGCCGCCTTGCGCGCCATCGTGCCGGGCGAGGGCGTGATCGACGACCTCGACGGCATGCGGCCCTACGAGTGCGACGCGCTGTCGGCCTACCGCCAGATGCCGCTGGTCGTGGTGCTGCCGGAAACCGTGGCCCAGGTCTCGGCGATCCTGCGCTACTGCCAGGACAGCGGCGTCAAGGTCGTGCCGCGCGGCGCCGGCACCTCGCTGTCGGGCGGCTCGATGCCGGTCGGCGACGCCATCCTGCTGGGCATGGGCAAGTTCAACCGCGTGCTCGAGATCGACTACGCCAACCGCTGCGCCCGGGTGCAGCCGGGCGTCACCAACCTCGGCATCACCAAGGCGGTCGAGCACGAGGGCTTCTACTACGCGCCCGATCCGAGTTCGCAGATCGCCTGCTCGATCGGCGGCAACGTCGCCGAGAACTCGGGCGGCGTGCATTGCCTGAAGTACGGCCTCACGACCAACAACCTGCTCGGCATCGAGATGGTGCTGATGACCGGCGAGGTGGTGCGGCTGGGCGGCAAGCACCTCGACGCCGAGGGCTACGACCTGATGGGCCTGATGACCGGCTCGGAGGGCCTGCTGGGCGTCGTCACCGAGGTGACGGTGCGCCTGCTGCGCAAGCCCTCGACCGCGCGCGCGGTGCTGCTGGGCTTCCCGACCGAGGCCGGCGCCGCCGACTGCGTCGCCGCCGTGATCGCCTCGGGCATCATCCCGGGCGGCATGGAGATGATGGACGCCGACGCCATCAAGTGCGCCGAGGCCTACGTCGGCGCCGGCTACCCGCTCGACGTCGAGGGCCTGCTGATCGTCGAACTCGACGGCCCGCCGGTCGAGGTCGACTACCTGGTCGAGCGCGTCGCCGCGATCGCCCGCGAGCGCGGCGCGACCACGGTGCGGGTCAGCCAGGACGAGCAGGAGCGGGTGCTGTTCTGGGCCGGCCGCAAGGCGGCGTTCCCGGCGGTCGGCCAGATCAGTCCCGACTACATGTGCCTCGACGGCTCGGTGCCGCGCGGCCGGCTGGTCGAGGTGCTGGCCGAGATGCGGGCGCTGTCGAAGCAGCACGGGCTGCGCGTGGTCAACGTCTTCCACGCCGGCGACGGCAACCTCCACCCGCTGATCCTGTTCGACGCCAACGATCCCGGGCAG
The DNA here is from genome assembly GCA_964420105.1 of uncultured Reyranella sp. Taxonomy (GTDB): domain Bacteria; phylum Pseudomonadota; class Alphaproteobacteria; order Reyranellales; family Reyranellaceae; genus Reyranella. The sequence goes on along the minus strand of CAYQRL010000008.1, from coordinate 87,054 downwards.
CTCGAGAAGGCCGAGGCCTTCGGCACCGACATCCTGCGGCTGTGCGTGCGGGTCGGCGGCGTGCTGACCGGCGAGCACGGCGTCGGCATCGAGAAGCGCGACCTGATGGTCGAGCAGTTCACCGAGATCGACCTCGACCAGCAGATGCGCGTGAAGTGCGCCTTCGACCCCGACCACCTGCTCAATCCCGGCAAGGTGTTCCCGAAGCTGCGGCGCTGCGCCGAGCTCGGCCGGCTGGTCGTGCACCAGAACAAGATTCCCTTCCCCGACATCCCGCGGTTCTGAGCATGGTCGAGACGATGAGGCCGCGCGATGCCGGCGAGCTGCGGCAGGCGGTGGAGTGGGCGCTGTCGGAGGGCAGGACGCTCGACGTGCGCGGCAGCGGCAGCAAGCAGGTGCTGGGCAAGCCGATGCGCTGCGACGCCGTGCTCGACCTGTCGGGGATCTCCGGCATCGTCGACTATGCCCCCGAGGAACTGGTGGTGACGCTGCGCGCCGGCACGCCGATCCGCGAGGTCGAGGCGCTGCTCGCCCAGCGCAACCAGATGCTGGCCTTCGAACCGCCGGACCTCGGCCCGCTGCTGGGTGGCGAGACCGGGCAGGGCACGCTGGTCGGCACGATCATGGGCAACTGGGCCGGGCCGCGCCGCCTGTCGGCCGGCGCGGCGCGCGATCACCTGCTGGGCTTCAGCGGAGTCAACGGCCGCGGCGAGGCCTTCAAGTCGGGCGGCCGCGTCATGAAGAACGTCACCGGCTACGACCTGTCGAAGCTGCTGGCCGGTTCGTGGGGAACGCTGGCGGTGCTCGACGAGGTCTCGGTCAAGGTGCTGCCGGCGCCCGACCAGACGCGCACGCTGGTGCTGCACGGGCTGGACGACGCCGCGGCGGTGAAGGCGATGTGCGCCGCGATGGGCAGCTCGCACGAGGTCTCGGGCGCCGCCCATGTCGATGGCCGCACCGCGCTGCGCCTCGAGGGCGTGGCGCCGTCGGTCGAGGCCCGGCTCGCGGGCCTGCGCGAGGCGCTGGCCGGCGTCGGAGCGCGGCAGGAGGAACTAGGCACGCTGGAGAGCCGCGCGTTCTGGCGCGAGGTCCGCGACGTCGCGCCGTTCGTCGCGTTGCCCGATGCCATCGTCTGGAAGATTTCCTGCCCGCCGACCGAGGGTCCGGCGGTGGTGGCGCGCATCGCCGCGCAGCGACCGGCGGCCAGGGCGTTCTACGACTGGTCCGGCGGGCTGGTGTGGCTGGCGCTGCCGGCCAGCGCCGACGGCGATGCCGGCGTGGTGCGCGGCGCCCTGGGGACGACCGGCGGCCATGCCACGCTGGTCCGCGCCCCCGAGGCGGTGCGGGCCGCGGTGCCGGTGTTCCAGCCGCAGCCGGCGGCGCTGGCGGCGCTCGCCGGCCGGGTGAAGGAGAGCTTCGACCCGCGCCGGCTGTTCAATCCCGGGCGCATGGGCTGAGCGATGCAGACCAACTTCACCCTCGCCCAGCTCGCCGATCCCGAGACCGCGCGCAGCGAGCACATCCTGCGCAAGTGCGTGCATTGCGGCTTCTGCACCGCCACCTGCCCGACCTTCGTGCTGCTGGGCGACGAGCGCGACAGCCCGCGCGGCCGCATCTACATGATCAAGTCGATGCTGGAGGGCGATCGCGCGCCGACCGCGTCGGAGGTCCGCCACGTCGACCGCTGCCTGTCGTGCCTGTCGTGCATGACGACCTGCCCGTCGGGCGTCCACTACATGCACCTGGTCGACCACGGCCGGCACCACATCGAGGAGACCTACGCGCGGCCGCTGCCCGACCGCCTGGTGCGGCGCTGGCTGGCATGGCTGATGCCGCGGCCGGCGGCCTTCCGCTGGAGCCTGGTGCTGGGCCGGCTGGCCAGGCCGCTGGCGCCGCTGCTGCCGGCGCGCAGCGCCGACCCCGGAGGCGCGACCTTCCTGCGCCGCCTGCGCGCGATGCTGGAGGCGGTGCCCGACCGCGTGCCCGGGCCGTCGCCGGTCGACCGGCCGCAGACTTTCCCGGCCGAGGGAGTGCGGCGCAAGCGCGTGGCCCTGATGCCCGGCTGCGGCCAGCAGGTGCTGGCGCCGGAGGTCAACGAGGCGACCGTGCGCCTGCTCACCCGTCACGACGTCGAGGTCGTGAACGTCGCCGGTTCGGGCTGCTGCGGCTCGTCGGTGCTGCATGTCGGCGACAAGGAGCAGGCGATGGAACTGGCCCGCCGCAACGTCGCGGCATGGATGCGCGAGATCGACGGCGAGGGCCTCGACGCCATCGTCATCAACGCCTCGGGCTGCGGCACGACGGTGAAGGACTACGCCACCCTGCTGGGCGACGACCCGGCGTGGAAGGACCGCGCCGCGCGGGTCGCCGGGCTGGCCCGCGACATCAGCGAGGTCATGGTCGAGGTCGGTCTCGCGAACGTGACCCCGCGGCCGCTCACGGTCGCCTACCATGCCGCCTGTTCCATGCAGCACGGCCAGAAACTGACCGAGCCGCCCAGGCGGCTCCTGCGCGAGGCGGGGTTCACGGTGCGCGACGTGCCGGAGGCCCACCTGTGCTGCGGCTGGGCGGGCACCTACCAGGTGCTGCAGCCCGACCTGTCGCGGCGGCTGCGCGACCGCAAGGTCGCCAACATCGAGAGCGTGAAGCCCGACGTGATCGCGGCCGGCAACTTCGGCTGCATCGGCAACATCGCCGGCGGCACCGGGCTGCCGGTGGTGCACACGGTCGAGCTGCTCGACTGGGCGACCGGCGGGCCGCGGCCGGCGGCGCTGGGATAGGGCACGCGTGGCCCGGCTGCGCGCCTGCCTGGCGCTGGTGCTCGGCCTCATGCTCGGATCGGGCACGAATGCCCAAACGGGGAGCGCGGCGATGCTCGACACGTTGTTTGCCAGGCTGCAGGTCGCGACCGACCCGACCGCCATCCAGGCGCTCGAGGCGGCGATCTGGGAGCAATGGATCCTGGTGCCAGAGGGCGCGCCGCGCGAGCTGATGATGCGCGGCATCGCCGAGATGCAGCAGCGCCGGTTCCGGCAATCGATCGAGACCTTCACCCGGCTGATCGCCGTCGCGCCCGAGCTCAGCGAGGCCTGGAACAAGCGCGCCACCGCCCACTGGCTGGCGGGCGACTTCAAGGCGTCGCTATCCGACATCTGCGAGACCCTGAAGCGCGAGCCGCGCCACTTCGGCGCCTACTCGGGGCTCGGCATGATCCGGGCCGAGCAGGGCGAGTACCCGCGCGCGGCGGCGGCCTTCGAACTGGCCCGGCGCTACAATCCGCACATCCCGGGCATTGACGACGAGATCGAGCGGATGAAGGCTCTGGGCGGGGACAAGCCGGCCGATCCGCTGGGCTGCGACCAGCGCACCGCCGGCCGTTGAGCGGGCGCCGCGGTTGCGGCAGTCCCGGGGCGCGGGCAGACTCGCCGGCGCTTTCAACAGTTTCTCCCGAGGGTTCAGGCAATGGCCACGTTGTATGTCGGCGGTCGCGTATTTGACGGCGAAAAGGTTCTCGATGGCCAGGCGGTCCTCGAAGAGGGCGGCACGATCAGGAGGGTCGCGGCGGCGGCCGAGTTCGCGGGCTTCGCCGGCGAGCGCGTCGACACCTCGGGCGGCACGCTGATCCCGGGCATCATCGACTGCCACGTCCACTCGCTGTCCGGCGCCGAGGGCAACCCCGGCGCGGTGCAGGACCGCATGAGCGCGGCCCAGCTGACCGTGCGCGGCATGGAGCTGATGCGGGCGACGCTGGAAGGCGGCGTCACCGCCGTGCGCGACTGCGGCGGCAAGGACTACATCGAGTTCGCGATCCGCGACGCCTACAACAGCGGTCGCTTCCTCGGCCCGACCATGCGCTGCGCCGGCCGCATGATCTGCATGACCGGCGGCCACGGCAACCGCACCGGGCGCGTCGCCGACGGCATCGACGAGGTCGTGAAGGCGGTGCGCGAACAGGTCCATGCCGGTTCCGACCTGGTCAAGATCATGGCGACCGGCGGCGTCATGACGCCAGGCGTCAACCCCGAGGACGCGCACTACACGGCCGAGGAGATGAAGGCCGGCATCAGCGAGGCGCATCGCTTCCACAAGTGCTGCGCCAGCCACGCCCAGGGCGCGCTCGGCATCCTCAACGCCGTGCGCGGCGGCATCGATTCGATCGAGCACGGCATCTTCATGACCGAGGAGTGCGTCAGCGAGATGAAGGAACGCGGGGTCTGGCTGGTGCCGACGCTGGCGGCGGTGAAGAACATCCTCAAGGGCTACGACGACGGCGACCGCTCGATCCCGGACTACGTGATCGACAAGGCGCGCCGCGTCTTCGACCGCCACATCGCCTCGATCAAGATGTACTACAAGGCCGGCGGTCGCATCGCGATGGGCACCGACGCCGGCACGCCGCACAACCGCCACGGCGAGAACGCGCGCGAGCTCGAGTACATGTGCGAGATCGGCATCTCGACCCGTGACTCGCTGTTCTTCGCCACCGCCAGCGCCGCCGACCTGATGCGGCTGGCCAACGAGGGCCGCATCCGCGAGGGCAACAGCGCCGACCTCGTGCTGTGCGACGGCGACGCGCTGGCCGACATCAGGCGCGCCGCCCGCAGGGAGAACCACCGGCTGGTGGTGAAGCGCGGCGTCGTCGCGCGCGACAACCGCGCCGCCTTCGCCGCCGGCGTCAGCCGGGTCGCGGCGGAGTAGGCGGGCAGGGCGGCCGGCCGCGGCGATCCCGTGGAGGAGATCCTCCTCATCCTGGTCGGGATCGCGTGGGCGATCGGCACGCCGCTGATGGCCATGGTCGCGCTGGTGCAGACGGCGCGGCTGCGGGCGCAGAACGACCGGCTGGCCGACGAGGTCGGCCGGCTGAAGCGCCAGCTGGCGTCGGCGCCTGTTCCCGCCCTCGGGACGACGCCCGTCACGGCGGCGGCGCCACCGGCCGAGGTCGCGCCACCGGCGCCCGAGCCGGCCTTGCCGCCGCCCTTCGAACTGCCGCCGCTCGAACCGCCGCCCCTCGAACAACCGCCCGGGGTGCTCGAGTTGCCGCCGGTGGTCGCGGCATCGCCGTCCGGCGGCTGGGACCAGAAGCTCGGCGCCCGGGTGTTCGTCTGGCTGGGGGGCATCACCCTGGCGCTCGCCGGCCTGTTCCTCGTCCGCTACTCGATCGAGCAGGGCTACCTGTCGCCGCCGGTGCGCGTCATCCTGGCGGCGCTGTTCGGCCTCGCGCTGATCGCCGGCGGAGAACGCTTGCGCCGCCGCGACGACCGGGTGGCGCAGGCGCTGGCGGCCGCCGGCGTCGCCTCGCTGTACGGCGCGCTGTTCGCCGCCGTCGCGCTCTACGAGCTGGTCTCGCGGCCGGTCGCCGGCGGCGGCGCGCTGGCGCTGACCGCCTTCGCGATCGGCGTGGCGTTGCGGCACGGCATCTTCGTCGCCGGCCTCGCATTCGTCGGCGGCTTCGCCAGCCCGGTCGTGATCGGCAGCCAGACGCCCAATACCCCGGTCCTGTTCGGCTACCTGCTGGCGATCGCGGCCGCGACGCTGGCGGTGATCCGCCATCGCGGTTGGTGGCCGCTGGGCTGGGGCGTGCTGGCGGGCAGCGCGCTGTGGACGTTGGCCTGGATGCAGTCGTGGGCCGGCGGCATGGCCTGGGTCTGCGCCTTCGAAGTCGCGGTCGCCGGCCTGTTCGCGTGGGCGACCTGGCGACGCCTGCGGGAGAACGACAACCCGCGCAGCGAGGTCGCGCTGCAGGTCTGGCTGGCGCTCGGCGTCACCGGCGGCCTGCTGGTCGCGCTGGTGGCGCAGGACGAGGGCGAGCAGCTCGCGGGCTGGCTGGCAGTGGCGGCCCACGGCATCGGCGTCTACGCGCTGGCGCGCTGGTTGCCGCGCTTCCAGTTCGTGGCGGTGCTGCCGCCGCTCTTGTCGCTGGCGGCGCTGGCGCTGTGTCGCGACCTCGATGGCTTCGGCTGGACCGCCGGCCTGCTCGGCCTCGCGTGGTCGGGGGCCGCCTTCGCGCTGCTGTGGAACGCGGCGCGGCCGGGCTTCTGGGCCGCCCTCTCGGTCGGCGCGGCGCTCGGCCATTTCCTGCTCTGCTGGTACGTCTTGCGCGACGGTGCCGCCGGCACCCCGTGGGGGCTGATCGCGATCGCGCTGGCGGCGCCGTTCCTGGTCGGCGCCGAGCGGCTGGTGCGCTGGCGCGAGGCCATGCCGGGGGCGGCCGAGGCGATCGGGATGATGGCGGCGGGCGTCGTCTTCTTCGTCGCCGTCGCCATCGCGCTCGAGCTGCGGCGCGAATGGATCACGGTGGCCTACGCCGTCGAGTTCGCGGCGGTGGCCCACATCGCGCGCCGCCTCGACCTCGAGGCGATGCGGCGGCTGTGCTGGCCGTTGCTGGCGGCCGTGGTCGTGCGCTTCGTCCTCAATCCCGAGATGCTGCGCTACCCGCTGGGCGTGACCCCGGTGGTCAACTGGATGCTGTGGGGCTACGGCGTGGCGATCGTGGCCCTGTGGGTCGGCCGCCGGGCGCTGGCGGCCGCCAACGACCCGCGCCTGCTGCAGGCGACCGAGGCGGCGATCGGGCTGCTCGCGTTCACGCTGGCGACGCTCGAGGTCCGCAGCCTGTTCCACGGCGGCGACATGGCGGCGGCCCGTGCGGACTTCCTCGAACGCGCGGTCTACGGCCTGGTGTGGGGCGGCTTCGCCGTCGCCGCGCTGTGGCTGAACCGCCAGCGTCCGTCGCCGGTCACGCTGTGGGCCTGGCGGCTGTCCGGCGGCGCCGCGCTGGCGCTGGTGATCGTCGGCCAGGGCGTTGTCGGCAACCCGCTGCTGGTGAAGACCGACGTCGGGACCCTGCCGGTCTTCAACGCGCTGCTGCTGGCCTATGCCGCGCCGGCGGCGCTGGCGATGCTGGCACGGCGCTGGATCGACGGCGAGCCGCTGCCCGGGGCGGCGCGGGTCGTCGAGATCGCGGCGCTGGCGCTGGCCTTCGCCTGGGTCACGCTGGAGGTCCGCCATCTCTTCCACCCGACCCTGTCGTCGGGCCGTGGCGGCGCGCTCGAGCTCTATGCCTACTCGCTCGCCTGGCTGCTGTTCGGGGTCGGCCTGCTGGCGCTCGGCCTGAAGCGCGGGTCGGCGGCGCTGCGCCACGCCGGCATGGCGCTGGTCTGCCTCGTGGTGGTCAAGGTCTTCGTCGTCGACATGGCCGGGCTCAAGGGCCTGCTGCGCGTGTTCTCGTTCCTCGGCCTGGGCGCGGCGCTGATCGGCCTCGGCTACGCCTATCGCCGCTTCGCTTCGGGTAAGCCATGACCATGACACTGTTCCCCGAGACCGCGTTGTCGCTCGATGCCCTGCGCGCCCTGCAGCTGGAGCGCCTGCGCACCGCGCTGCGCCACGCCTTCGACAACCAGGCGCCCTACCGGGCGCGCTGCGACGCCGCCGGGGTCCATCCCGACGACCTGCGCACGCTCGACGACCTGCGCCGGTTTCCCTTCACCACCAAGTCCGACCTGCGCGACGCCTACCCGTTCGGCATGTTCGCCATCCCGCGCGAGAAGTGCGTACGCGTGCACGCCTCGAGCGGCACCACGGGCCGGCCGACCGTGGTCGGCTACTCGGCGCGCGACATCGCGCTGTGGGCCGACCTGATGGCGCGCTCGCTGCACGCCGCCGGGGCGCGACCCGGCGACATCATCCACAACGCCTACGGCTATGGCCTGTTCACCGGCGGGCTGGGCGCGCACTACGGCGCCGAGCGGCTGGGCTGCACGGTGGTGCCGATGTCGGGCGGCTTCGGCGAGCGCCAGGTCCAGCTGATCCGCGAGTTCGGAGCGCGGGTGGTGCTGATGACGCCGTCCTACATGCTCGCGATCGCCGAGGAGTTCGAGCGCCAGGGCATCGACCCGCGCGACACCGCGATGCGCATCGGCATCTTCGGCGCCGAGCCGTGGACCGAGGGCATGCGGCGCGAGATCGAGGCCCGCACCGGGATCGACGCGGTCGACATCTTCGGGCTGAGCGAGGTGATCGGCCCGGGCGTCGCCTGCGAGTTCGTCGAGAGCAAGGACGGGCCGACCATCTGGGAGGACCACTTCTATCCCGAGATCGTCGATCCCGAGAGCGGCCAGCCGGTGGCCGACGGCCAGCCCGGCGAACTGGTCTTCACCTCGCTGACCAAGGAAGCGATGCCGGTGATCCGCTACCGCACGCGCGACCTGACGCGGCTGCTGCCGGGGTCGGTGACCGCGATGCGGCGCATGGCCCGCATCACCGGGCGCAGCGACGACATGCTGATCGTGCGCGGCGTCAACCTGTTCCCCAGCCAGGTCGAGGAACAGATCCTGCGCGATCCGCGCCTCACCGGGCACTACCTGATCGAGCTGACGCGGACCGGCGCGCTCGACGACCTCAAGGTCCGGGTCGAGTCGCGCGAGGCGCTGTCGCCGGCGGCGCTGGCCGAGGCGGCGGCGGGGCTCGCGAGGCACCTCAAGGGAATGTGCGGCCTGTCGGCCGAGGTCGAGATCGTGGCGCCGGGCGGCGTCGAGCGCTCGATGGGCAAGGCGCGCCGCGTGATCGACCGGCGGCCACGCGGCTGAGCGCGCGCGGCTAGCGCGTCCTGGCCGCCGGCGCCGGTCCCTGCGCCTGGGAGTGGACTTGCGGGGAAGGATCCGGGCCCGGCGACGCCTTGGCATGGCCGATGGTGGTGCTGGCGATCGCCAGGAAGGTGAGGGCGATCGCGGCGATCACCAGGTAATCGATCCAGGTGAGGGCGTCGGGACGGAAGGGGCGGGAGACCGCCGATGCTTTGCGCTTCACGTTTCGCCTCGGGAATGCTGCGGGTTCACGACGTTACGGCTGCAACGTCGACCCCTTCCCCGTGCTTTTTCGCGGTCAGACGTAGGCGATTCTAAGGATATTGGTGGCCCCCGGCGTGCCGAACGGCACGCCCGCGGTGATCACCAGGCGCTCGCCTTCCCGGGCGAGTCCTTCCTGGCGGGCGACCCGCACTGCCCTTGCCACCATGTCGCCGAAATTGTGCGCGTCGGCGCCGTGCACCGCGTGCACGCCCCAGGCCAGGGTCAGGCGGCGCGCGGTGTCGAGGTTGGGCGTCAGGCAGAGGATGCGGACGTCGGGCCGCTCGCGCGCCGCGCGCAGCGTGGTCGAGCCGGTGTTGGTGTAGGTCACGATCGCCGCCGCCGAGAGGGTGTGGGCGCACTGCCGTGCCGCCGCGCTGATCGCGTCGGCGGTGGTGGCGTCGGGCTCGCGGCGGCTCGCGTCCATGAGCTTGCGGTAGAGCGGGTCGGCTTCGACGCTCTTCAGGATGCGGTCCATCATGGTGACCGCCTCGACCGGGTAGTCGCCCGACGCCGACTCGGCCGACAGCATCACCGCGTCGGTGCCGTCGTAGACGGCGGTCGCGACGTCGGAGGCCTCGGCCCGGGTCGGGGTCGGCGAATGGACCATCGAGTCGAGCATCTGGGTGGCGACGATCGCCGGCTTGCCGGCGACCCGGCAGGCCGCGAGGATCCGCTTCTGCAGCGGCGGCACCGCCTCGGGCGGCATCTCGACCCCGAGATCGCCGCGCGCCACCATGATGCCGTCGCTCTGCTCGATGATCTCGTCGAGATGGTCGATCGCCGCCGGCTTCTCGAGCTTGGCCATCACGGCGGCGCGGCCGGCCACCAGCTTCTTGAGGTCGGCGATGTCGACGGCGTGCTGCACGAACGACAGCGCCACCCAGTCGACGCCCAGCGACAGGCCGAAGGTCAGGTCGCGATGGTCCTTGGCGGTCATCGCCGACAGCGGGATCACGAGGTTGGGCAGGTTGACGCCCTTGCGGTCGCTGATCGTGCCGGGAACCTCGACCTCGGTGTCGATGGTGTCGTCGCCGTGAGCGACGATTCGCAGCCGCACCTTGCCGTCGTCGATCAGCAGCAGGCCACCCGGCCGCGCCGCCTTGAAGATCTCGGGATGGGGCAGCGGCACGCGCTTGTCGGTGCCCGGCGCCGACTGCATGTCGAGCCGCAGGCGCTGGCCCCTGGCCAGCTCGACCGGCCCCTTGGCGAAGGTGCCCAGCCGCAGCTTCGGGCCCTGCAGGTCCATCAGGATGGCGACCGGGTGGCGGTATTCCTTCTCCAGCGCGCGCAGCATGTCGACGCGCTGGCGATGGTCGTCCGGCGTGCCGTGGCTGAAGTTCAGGCGGAAGACGTCGGCGCCGGCCTCGAACAGCGCCTTGAGGCGCTCCGGGCTGGAGGTCGCGGGACCGAGCGTGGCGACGATCTTGGTGAAGCGGTCGCGATGCATGCCCATAGTCTACTTCTTCGGCGATGATACTTTGAAGTCGCCGGCGGCCTCGTAGACCTTGACGACGGCGGCGTCATCGAGCCGGCCCCAGCCGGCGCCGGCGGCCGCGAGGAACAGCTGGTGCGCGGCGGCGGCCATCGGCAGCGGCAGGCGCAGCTCGTGGCCGGTGCCGAGCACGAGGCCGAGGTCCTTGACGAAGATCTCGACCGCCGAGAGCGGCGCGTAGTCGTCGTCGAGCATGTGCGGCACGCGGTTGCCGAACATCCACGAGTTGCCGGCGCTGGCCGAGATCACCTCGTACACGGCGCGCGTGTCGGCGCCGGCCTTGGCCGCCAGCGCCATCGCCTCGGCGGCGGTGGCGATGTGCACGCCGGCCAGCAGCTGGTTCACGGTCTTGACCAGCGAGCCGATGCCCGGCGCGTCGCCCAGCCGGAAAACCTTGGCCGAGGTCGCCGACAGGATCGATTCGGCGGCAGCGAAGGCGGCGGGCGCGCCCGACGCCATGAAGGTGAGCTCGCCCGACTCGGCGCGCGCTCGGCCGCCCGACATCGGCGCGTCGAGCAGGGCATGGCCGGTCGCGGCCAGGCGCTCGCCCAGCGCGCGTGCGAACGCCGGCAGCACGGTGGCGCACTGGATCACGAGGCCGCCGCGCTTCAGCGCCGGCGCCGCGCCGCCCTCTCCGAACAGCACCGCCTCGACCTGGGTCGCGTTGACCACGGCCAGCACGACGACGTCGGCGGTCGCGGCGGCGTCGGCCGGCGTCGCGGCGGTGGTGCCGCCGGCCGCCGTGAAGGCCTCGCGCGCGGCGGCGCTGGGATCGACGCCGACCACCTTGTGGCCATGCTTCAGCAGGTTCCTGGCCATGCCGAGACCCATCGAGCCCAGGCCCACGAAGGCGACGACCGGCGTGTTCTTGTCGGACATGGTGCTATGCCTTGATGCCGTACTTGGCCGCCCAGCCGAGGCCGGCGGCGGTGGTGGTGCGGGGCTTGTACTCGAGGCCGACATGGCCGGCGTAGCCCAGCCGGTCGAGGACGTCGAGCAGGTAGAGATGGTTGGCCTCGCCGATGTCGGGCTCGTTGCGGTCGGGGTTGCCGGCGATCTGCACGTGCGCGGTCAGCGGGAACAGCCGCTCCATCCGCTTCTGCAGGTCGCCCTCGGTCACCTGCAGGTGGTAGAGGTCGAGCTGCAGCCTGAGGTGCGGCGCGCCGACCTCCTCGATGATGCGCTCGACCTGCGCGGTGGTGTTGGTGAAGTAGCCGGGGATGTCGCGGTGATTGATCGGCTCCAGCACCAGCGTCAGCCCGCTCCCGGCGGTGCGGTCGCAGGCCATCCTGAGGTTCGACACGAAGGTGCGGTGCATCGCCTCCACGTCGGCGCCCGGCGCGATCATGCCCGACATCACGTGCAGCGTGCGGCACTCCAGCACCTTGGCGTAGTCCAGCGCCTTGTCGAGCGCGGCCGCGAAGTCGGCCTCGCGGCCGGGCAGGGCGGCGAAGCCGCGCTCGCCCTTGGCGGCATCGCCGGCCGGCAGGTTGAACAACGCCTGGGTCAGCTTGTGCTTCTTCAGCTCCGCCGCGATCTCGGCGGCAGGGGCCTCGTAGGGGAACAGGATCTCGACCGCCTTGAAGCCGTGGGCGGCGGCGGCGCCGAAGCGCTGCAGGAAGGGAACCTCCTGGTAGATCCAGGACAGGTTGGCGGCGAGCTTGGGCATTGTCGGTCAGATCCTCTTTGCGGCGGCGATCGCCGCGCCGGTCACGACGGGTAGGCTTCCTCGACCTCGCGCACCTGGCTGTCCGACAGCAGGCGCACCTTGAAGCCCTGCAGCAGCAGGTGGAGCTTGGCGGTTTCCTCCAGCTCCTCGATCGAGGCCGAGGCCGCCGACAGCGAGGTGCCGGCGACCACCGGACCGTGGTTGGCGAGCAGCACGGCGCGGTGGCCGCGCGCGTACTCGCGGATCGCGTCGGCGAGCTTGGGGTCGCCCGGCCTGTAGTACGGCACCAGCGGCAGCTTGCCGACCCGCATCACGAAGTAGGGCGTGATCGGCGGCAGCGTGGTCTCGGCGTTGTGGTGGCACGACGGGTCGAGGCACGAGATGGCCACGGCGTGCGTGCAGTGCAGGTGGACGATGGCACCATCCCTGGGGCGCACGTCGTAGACCGAGCGGTGCAGCAGCGCTTCCTTGGTCGGCGGGTCGCCGGCCACGTGCTTGCCCGACAGGTCGATCTTCGACAGCTGGCCGGGCGCGAGTTCGCCCAGCGACGAGTTGGTCGGCGTCATCAGCCAGCCGTCGTCGATCCGGGCGCTGATGTTGCCCGAGGTGCCGGGGCAGAGGCCGCGGGCCGCCAGCTTGGCGCCGAGCGCGCAGATCGCCTCGCGGGTCCTGGTTTCCTGGGTGCTCATGCGCGGTTGAAGGCCTTGGTGAAGAAATCGCGGGAGCCGAAGTTGCCCGACTTCAGCGCGAGCAACAGGGGCTTCGCCCCCTCCGACGCGGTCCACGGCACGCCGGGGTCGATCTCGGGGCCGATCCGGAGCGCGGTGACGTCGAGCGCGCCGACGACGGCGCCCGACGTCTCGCCGCCCGCCACCACCAGCCGCTTCACGCCGGCGGCGACGAGCCTGCGCGCGAGGCTGGCCATGGTCTTCTCGATCGCGTGGCTCGAGCCATCGACGCCGTACTTCGCCTGCAGCGCCTTCACCGCTTCCGGTGCCTGGCTGGCCGACAGCAGGATCGGCGCCGTGCCGAGCCGCTCGCGCGCCCACGCCAGCGCCGTCTCGGCCACCGGCTCGCCACGGCAGATCGCGTCGGTGTCGAGCGCGAGGCGCGGTCCCTCGAAGGCCGCGATCTGGCCCAGCGTGGCCGCCGAGCAGGAGCCGGCCAGAACCGCCGCCGGTCCCGCCAGCGCCGGCAGGGCATCGGCGTTGGGCTTGTGCGCCATCAGCCCGCGGCGACGGTAGGCGGCGGGCAGGCCGAGCGCGACGCCCGAGCCGCCGGTGACCAGCGGATCGTCGCCGACCGCCTCGCCGATGATGCCGAGGTCGGTGTCGGCCACGGCGTCGACGACGACGTGGCGGACGCCGTCGGCGGCCAGCCTGTCGAGCGCGGCGCGCAGCGAGGCCGAGCCGGCCTGGACCTGCCGCAGCGGCACGAGGCCGACCTTGTGCGGCGTCTGGCGCGCCAGCACGCGGACCAGGCTGGCGTCGGTCATCGGGTTGAGCGGGTGGTGCCGCATCGGCGAGTCCGACAGCAGCAGGTCGCCGACGAACAGGTGGCCGAAGAAGATGGTGCGCCCGTTCTCGGGGAAGGCCGGGCAGTAGATCGCCTGGCGCGCGCCCAGCGCGTCGAGCAGGGCGTCGCCGACCGGGCCGATGTTGCCGGCGTCGGTCGAGTCGAAGGTCGAGCAGTACTTGAAGAAGAAGCGGACGCAGCCCGCCTTCTTCAGCGCCTCGAGCGCGGCCAGCGACTGCGCGATCGCGTCGGCGGCGGGGATGGAGCGCGACTTCAGCGCCACCACCACCGCGTCGATGTCGTCGGCGATGGTGCCGGGCGCCGGCACGCCGATGGTCTGGATGGTACGCATGCCGTTCTTGACCAGCATGCCCGCGATGTCGGTGGCGCCGGTGAAGTCGTCGGCGATAACTCCGAGGATGGCCATGCGCAGACCCTAGGCCACGACCGTTGCCGGCATCCAGAACTTTCGCCGCCGCGCCCGCCGGCGGGCCTCGTCCTCGCCGTCGTAGTCGTGCAGCGGCGGCGCCGGGTCGAAGCGGTCGCGGATGTCGAGGGCGTTGACGTTGACGATGCCGATCGGCCCGCCGGCGTCGTCCATCACCGCCCCGACATAGGTGCCGCAGTGGAGGCACAGCAGGTAGTCGGTGATGCCCAGCCCGAAGCGGTAGCGGTTCAGGCTGCCGGGGGTGGCGCGAAAGCTGACGGCGCCGTCGCGATCGCCCATGGTGCGCGCGCCGTGGCGGCGGCAGAAGCCGCAGCCGCAACGGCCGACGCGCATCGCCTCGGGTGTCCGCTGGCTTCGCAACTCGACCTGGATCGCGCCGCAGTGACAGGAACCCGGGTACGCGGTCACGGCACGACCAGCGTGGCGCGGAAGTCGTTGACGTTGGTCAGCGTCGGGCCGGTGACCAGGCTGTCGCCCAGCAGGCCGAAGAAGCCGTGGCCGTCGTTGTCGTCGAGCATCGCCGCCGGGTCGCGCCCGAGCGCGTGGGCGCGCGACAGCGTGTCGGGCGCGAACAGGGCGCCGGCGATGTCCTCGGCGCCGTCGACACCGTCGGTGTCCGCGGCCAGGCCCCAGACGCCGGGCGTGCCGGCGGCGGCGATCGCCTCGGCCATCAGGTACTCGACGTTACGGCCGCCGCGGCCCTTGCCGCGCACCGTCACCGTGGTCTCGCCGCCCGACAGGATCACCGTCGGCTTGCCGCCGCGCGCCTTGAGGGCGAGCGCCAGCTTCGCGTGCGCGGCGCCGAGGTCGCGGGCCTCTCCCTCGAGGTTGTCGCCCAGCATCACGACCTCGAGCCCGTGCGACCGCGCCACCGCGGCGGCCGCGTCGAGCGAGCGCTGCGGCGTCGCCACCATCACGGTCTCGACCCGCGCCAGCCGTGGATCGCCGGGCTTGGGCGTTTCCTCGATCGCGCCGGCCACGCCCTTGTCGAGGTGGGCGCGCACCGCGGCCGGCGGCTCGATGCGGTACTTCGCCAGCACCGCCCGCGCGTCGGCGAAGGTGGTGCGGTCGGGCACGGTCGGCCCCGACCCGATCACGCCGGGATCGTCGTTCGGCACGTCGGAGATCAGCCAGCTCAGAACCCGCGCCGGCTGCGCCGCGATCGCCAGCCGGCCGCCCTTGATCGCCGACAGGTGCTTCCGCACCGTGTTCATCTCGACGATGTTGGCGCCCGACTTCAGCAGCGCGCGGTTGACGGACTGCTTGTCGGCCAGCGTCAGGCCCGGGGCCGGCGCGGCGAGCAGCGCCGAGGCGCCGCCGGAGACGAGGCACAGCACGAGGTCGTCCGGTCCGTGGCCTTGCACGCGCTGCAGGATGCGGCCCGCGGCGGCGATGCCCTTCTCGTCGGGCACCGGGTGGGCGGCCTCGACGATCTCGATGCGCTTGCAGGCGGTGCCGTAGCCGTAGCGGGTGACGACCAGCCCCTCCAGCGGGTGCGGCCAGCGATCCTCGACCGCCCGTGCCATCGCCGCGCTCGCCTTGCCGGCGCCGATCACGATGGTGCGGCCGCGCGGCGGCGCCAGGGCGTCGATGTAGGGGGCGAGGCAGGTGGCGGGACGCGCCGCGGCCAGCGCCGCGTCGAACAGGGCGCGCAGCAGGGCGCGGGCGTCGGCATCTTTCATTGGCGCAATTCTCGCACTATAGGGGCGCGATGCAACAACTGCTGGGCCCCGGCGATCCGCCGTCCTTCACCGTGCACAACGAGGGCGGCAAGGCGCCGCTGCTGCTGCTGTGCGACCATGCCAGCAAGGCGGTGCCGCGCGCGCTGGGCGATCTCGGGATCGGCGAGGCCGAACTGTCGCGCCACATCGGCTGGGACATCGGCGGCCTCGACGCCGCGCTGGCGCTCAGCGAGGCCCTCGACGCGCCGCTGGTGGCGTCGGGCTACTCGCGGCTGGTGATCGACTGCAACCGCTGGCCGGGGGGCGAGGGCTCGATCCCGGAGGTCAGCGACGGCACGCGCGTGCCGGCCAACGTCGGGCTGCCCGCGGTCGAGGCCGAGGCGCGGGCCGAGGCCTGCTTCTGGCCCTACCACCGCGAGGTCGACCGCCAGCTCGACCGCCTGTCGGCGGGCGGGCGCAGCGTCGCCCTGCTGGTGGTCCATTCGTTCACCCCGGTGATGGCCGGCTTCCAGCGACCGTGGCATGTCGGCGTGCTGTGGAACGACGATCCGCGCCTGCCGGCGCCGCTGCTGGCGGAACTGCGCCGGGATCCGTCGCTGGTCGTGGGCGACAACGAGCCGTACTCGGCGCGCGCCTCCTACGAGTACACGCTGACCGCCCATGCCCGGTCGCGCCGCTTGCCGCACTGCTCGATCGAGATCCGCCAGGACCTGATGGCGACGCCGTCGCAGGCGCGGGCGTGGGGGAACCGCCTGGCCCCGGCGATCTCGGCGGCGGTGGTGGCGGCGCTGGCCTGACCGCCCTATATCGATCCCACCCACGTCTCACCCACTGCGGGCCGCATGGCCCCACACCGGAGATGGTCATGGACGACAAGACCCGCACCGAGCTCGAGGCCGCCGCGTTCCGTCGCCTGGTCTCGCACCTGCAGAACCGCACCGATGTCCAGAACATCGACCTGATGAACCTGGCGGGCTTCTGCCGCAACTGCCTGTCGCGCTGGTACCGCGAGGAGGCCGGCGCGCGCGGCATCGAGATTGCCGACCCGAAGGCCCGCGAGATCGTCTACGGCATGCCCTACGACGAGTGGAAGGCCAGGTTCCAGAAGGAAGCCTCGTCGGACCAGAAGAAGGCCTTCGAGAAGTCCTTCCCCAACCACGGCTGAGCAGGGCTCCCCGTTATCCCCATCATTCATCGGCTCAGGATCGTTGAGCCGACGGGGCGCCCGCTCCTATGGTCGCGCCGTCATCATGGAGTAGGGACATGCCCGACGGCAGCGCAGTTTCGAAGAAGACCAAGGCCGGGCCGATCTCGGCGGATCGCCTGAAGAGCTTCGTCGAGCGCATCGAGAAGCTCGAGGAAGAGCGCAAGGCGATCGGCGGCGACATCAAGGACGTCTACAGCGAGGCCAAGGGCGTCGGCTACGACGTCAAGACCATGCGCAAGATCATTTCGCTGCGGGCCATGGATTCAGCCGACCGCGCCGAGGCGGACGCGCTGCTCGACACCTACAAGCACGCGCTGGGCATGATCTGAGGACCGGCCTGACCCGAATGTGATTCCGCGCCTTCCCGCGAGGCGCTAGGGTTCCTCCGGCAAGGCTCCATCCAAGCGGGCCGCCCGGAGGAACAACATGCGGAAATCCATCGTCACCGGGTGCGCCGCGCTCGGCCTCGCCGCGGCGCCCGCCTGGGCCCAGGTCGCGGTTTCGTCCAACGACCACAAGGTCCGCCAGGAGAACGGTGTCACCGGCACCGTCGACCAGCCGGCGCCGGACAGCATCACCATCCTCGACCTCGGCCAGGCGCCCGTGAAGGTGGTCGGCACGATCGCCAACGTGCCCGGCAGCGTGGTCGGCCCGCCGACATCGGTGGTGGTGACGCCCGACGAGTCGCTGGCGCTGGTCGCCTCCTCGACCATGATCGATCCCGCCGACAAGACCAAGACCAGGCCCGACGACCGCGTCAGCGTGATCGACCTCAAGGGCCAGAAGGTTCTCGACACGCTGCGCACCGGCGCCGGCGCCGCCGGCATCTCGCTGGGCAAGGACGCGAAGCGCGCCTACGTCGCCAACCGCATGGCCGGCTCGGTGTCGATCCTCGCGCTCGACGGCAACAAGGTCAGCCTGGTGAAGACGGTCGACCTGGTGCCGGCCAACGCGCTGCTCAGCCACGTCGCGGTTTCTCCCGACGGGGCCACCGGCGTGGCCACCCGCAACGGCGACGCCAAGGCCGTGGTGCTGCGGCTGGGACCCGACTCGGTGGCCGAGAAGGCCACGCTCGACGTCGCGCCGCGGCCCTACGCGGCGTCGATCACGCCGGACGGCAGGTACGCCGTTGTCGCGAGCCTCGGCGACCCCAAGGGCAACGGCGTGTTCACCGTCATCGACCTGTCGGGCGACGCGCCGAAGATCGCCGGCACCATCGACATCGGCTACGAGAACCTCGAGGGCGCGATGATGTCGGGCGACGGACGCTGGGTGGCGGGCGTCGCGCATGCCGGCTCGACCCGGCCCAAGGACGCGCCGCAGTTCAAGCCCAACGGCATGCTGGTCCTGTACCGGCTGGACGGCGGCAAGCTCGCCAAGACCGGCGAGGCGCCGATCGGCGGTTGGTCGCAGGGCGCGTCGTTCTCCAGGGACGGCAAGACCATCGCGGTCCAGAACATGATCCAGAAGAACATCCAGGTGTTCCGCAACGACGACGGCAAGCTCACCGACACCGGCCAGAAGATCGACACCGTGGGCGGCGCCGCCGCGATCCGCGCCTCGACCGACCGATGAGGCGCCGCTCCGTCGTCGCCGCGCCCGCGGCCCTCGCGGCGGCGGCGCTGGCCAGCCGCGCCGCCCGCGCCCAGGGCGGCGCGCCGCTGCGGCTGGTGGTGCCGTTCCCGCCCGGCGGCGGCACCGACGCGCTGGCCCGCGCCGTGCAGGAGCCGATGCAGAAGGCGCTCGGCGCCACCGTCATCATCGACAACAAAGGCGGCGCCGGCGGCGCGCTGGCGCACGAGTTCGTGTCCAAGCAGCCGCCCGACGGCAACACGGTACTGATCAGCAGCAACAACCAGATGCTGTTCCCGTTCCTGGTCGCGCACCTGACCTTCGACCCGGCCGCGTTCGTGCCGGTCGGCTTCGTCGCCAAGCAGGAGTCGGTGTTCGTCGGCAGCGCCGACGCGCCGTGGCCGGATCTCGCCGCCGTCACGGCGGCGGCGCGCAAGGCGCCCGGCGAGGTCCAGTACGGCACCGCCGGCGTGTCGACGCCGATGCACCTGTCGACCGAGCGCTACGCCATGCTGAACGGCATCCGCCTGACGCACGTGCCGTTCCGCGGCACCGGCCCGCTGGTCACCGACCTGCTGGGCGGCCACGTCAAGCTCGGCATGTCGAGCGTCACCAGCGTGCTGCCGCACCTTCAGGGCGGCAAGCTCAAGGCCTACGGCATGGCCGCGCCCGAGCGCGCGGCGCTCGCCCCCGGCATCCCGACCTTCAAGGAGCTGGGGCTGGGCGACGTCGACGGCACCATCGTCTACACGCTGATCGCGCCGCCCGGGACGCCGGAGGCGGCGGTGGCGAGGCTGAACGCGGCGCTGAACGCCGCCGTCGCCACCCCCGAGATGCGCGAGGAACTGCGCAAGCGCGGCTTCGTCGCGATGGGCGGGACACCGGGACAGCTGGCCGACTGGACGTCGGTGCAGGCGGGCCTGTGGGGCCCGGTGCTGAAGGCCGCCGGCGTCAAGCCGGAGTAGTCAGTACCAGATCGCCATCGGCAGGCCGGCGGCGTCGCGCGCGTCCGGCGCGCCCAGCCGCAGGGCCTTGCCCTCGGCGATCAGCTGCGCGGTGCGGCACACCGCGATGGCGTCGAGGATGTCGTCGCGGGCCGCCCCCGCCAGGCGATCGACCGGGCAGGGGAAGCCGGCTGCCTCGAGCAGCCGCAGGCGCTCGGCGCGGCCCGCCGGCTCGCGCTTCTTGCTCAGCACCGGCCGGCCGCCGTTCAGGCGCGCGAAGGCGAGCTCGGGATGCGCCTCGTGCAGCACCGGGCGCAGGTCGGGACGCGCGCGCAGCAGGTCGTCGACCTCGCGCATCTTGCCGAACAGGTGGAAGGTCTGCTTCGGCAGCCCGGTTCCCAGCGAGCGGCTGAGCGCGTTGGCCTCGTCGTAGGTCGTGCAGGCCAGCACCGGCCGGCACGGCGTCGGGAACACCGAGCTGGTCTTGCCCGGCAGCAGGCGGCGGGCCGCGGTCTCGCAGGCGCGCGGCGGGCGCGGCGCGTCGACGAAGCCGATCGGCATGTCGATGGCCAAAATCGAAAGACCCTCGCAGGCGTCCGCGAGGGTCTTCACGATCGAGAGGTCGAGGGCGCCGTTGGCGGCGCGCCGGCAGATCACCCAGCCGGTGCGGCAGCCGTCGGCGCCCGCGACGATCAAAGCTTGGCGAGCGCTTCGTTCAGCGTCGCGCTCGGCCGCATCGCCGCCGAGGTCTTCTTGAAGTCGGGCGCGTAGTAGCCGCCGGTATCGACCGGCTTACCCTGCGCCGCGATCAGCTCGGCGTTGATCTTGGCCTCGGTCTCCTCGAGCGACTTGGCCAGCGGCTTGAAGCGGGCCGACAGCGCCGTCGAGTTGTCGCGGCGGGCCAGCGCCTGCGCCCAGTACAGGGCGAGGTAGAAGTGGCTGCCGCGGTTGTCGAGTTCGCCGACCTTGCGGGCGGGCGAGCGGTTGTTCTCGAGGATCTTGCCGTTGGCCTCGTCGAGCGTCTCGGCCAGGACCTTGACGTCCTCGTTGCCGGTGCGCTGCGCGAGGTGCTCGAGCGAGGCGCCGAGCGCCAGGAACTCGCCCAGCGAATCCCAGCGCAGGTAGCCTTCGTGCTGGAACTGCTCGACGTGCTTGGGCGCCGAGCCGCCGGCGCCGGTCTCGAACAGGCCGCCGCCGGCCAGCAGCGGGACGATCGACAGCATCTTGGCCGAGGTGCCGAGCTCCATGATCGGGAACAGGTCGGTCAGGTAGTCGCGCAGCACGTTGCCGGTGACCGAGATCGTGTCGAGGCCCTTGCGGATGCGGTCGAGCGAGAACTTCATCGCCTCGACCGGCGCCATGATGCGGATGTCGAGGCCCTTGGTGTCCTCTTCCTTGAGGTACTTCTCGACCTTGGCGATCAGCTGGGCGTCGTGGGCGCGCTTGGCATCGAGCCAGAACACCGCCGGGGTGTTGGTGAGGCGGGCGCGGCGCACGCCGAGCTTGACCCAGTCGCGGATCGGCTCGTCCTTGACCTGGCACATGCGGAAGACGTCGCCGGCCTCGACCGCCTGGGTCATCAGCACCGTGCCGTCCTCGGCGACCACGCGCACCGTGCCGGCGCTGGCGACCTCGAAGGTCTTGTCGTGCGAGCCGTACTCCTCGGCCTGCTGGGCCATCAGGCCGACGTTCGGCACCGTGCCCATGGTCGTGGGATCGAAGGCGCCGTGCGCCTTGCAGTCCTCGATGACCGCCTGGTACAGCGTCGAGTAGCAACGATCCGGGATCGCGGCGATCGCGTCGTGCAGCTTGCCGTCCGGACCCCACATCTTGCCCGACTCGCGGATCATCGCCGGCATCGAGGCGTCGATGATCACGTCGCTCGGCACGTGGAGGTTGGTGATGCCGCGGTCGGAGTTGACCATGGCGAGGCCGGGCCGCTTGGCGTACTCGGCCTGGATGTCGGCCTTGATCGCCGCCTTCTCGGCCTCCGGCAGGGTCTCGATCCGGGTCATCATGTCGCCGACGCCGTTGTCGGGATCGACGCCGATCTTCTTCAGCGTGTCACCGTGCTTGGCGAACACGTCGGCGAAGAACACCGAGACGCAGTGACCGAACAGGATGGGATCGGAGATCTTCATCATGGTGGTCTTGAGGTGCAGCGAGAACAGGATGCCGTCCTTCTTCGCCGCCTCGATCTGCGCGGCGTAGAAGGCGCGCAGCGCCTTGACGTTCATCACCGACGAATCGATGACCTCGCCGGCCTTGAGCGCGACCTTCGGCTTCAGCACCGTGGTCGTGCCGTCCTTGGCGACCAGCTCGATGCGCGCGCTGGTCGGCGCCGCGACGGTGGTGGCGACTTCCGAGCCGTAGAAGTCGTTCGCCGTCATGTGGGCGACGCGGGTCTTCGAGTCCCTGGTCCAGGCCCCCATCTTGTGCGGGTGCTTGCGGGCGTACTGCTTCACGGCGCCGGCGGCGCGGCGATCGGAGTTGCCCTCGCGCAGCACCGGGTTCACGGCGCTGCCCAGCACCTTGCCGTAGCGGGCGCGGATTTCCTTGTCCTGCGGGGTGGCGTCGCTGTCGGGATAGTTCGGGATGTCGTAGCCCTTCGACTGCAGCTCCTTGATCGCGGCCTTCAGCTGCGGGATCGAGGCGGAGATGTTGGGCAGCTTGATGATGTTGGCCTCGGGGCGCATCGCCAGCTTGCCGAGCTCGGCCAGCTCGTCGTTGATGCGCTGCTCGGGCTTCAGCTTCTCGGGGAAGTTGGCGATGATGCGGCCGGTCAGGGAGATGTCCTTGAGCTTCATCTTGACGCCGGCGGTGCCGACGAAGGCCTCGACGATCGGCAGCAGCGAGTACGTCGCCAGGCCCGGCGCTTCATCGACCTTCGTCCAAACGATCTCGAGATCAGACATAACCTGCACCTCCGTGCGCCGCTCTTGGGTTCGGCTGGGTTGACATGTTGCCGACTGCGGCCGTCTTGTTGCACCGCCGGAAGGCAAAGGCAATCATCGGAAAGTCGACCTTTTCCAAGCGTTCCGCTTGGAAATTAGACCCGGTCCAGGCTGCGGCTCGGGGCGGTTTCGCGGGGCATCGCGGCGATCGCCGGCAGGATGTCCGACAGGTCGCGCACGAAGGCGACATGGTCGAGGTGGCTGGGCTCGGCGAAGCCGCGCTCGACGATCGAGCGCAGCAGCGCCGCCAGCGGCTCCCAGTAGCCGCCCTGGTCGACGATGACGATCGGCTTGGCGTGCAGGCCGAGGGTGCGCCACGACAGCACCTCGAACAGTTCCTCGAGGGTGCCGATGCCGCCCGGCAGCACGACGAAGGCGTCCGAGCGTTCGAACATCTGCAGCTTGCGCTGGTGCATGGTCTCGACGACCACGGTCTCGTGCAGGTCGGGATGGCCGGCCTCGCGCTCCAGCAGGAAGCGCGGGATCACGCCGACGACCTTGCCGCCGCCGTCGAGGGCGGCGTTGGCGACCAGTCCCATCAGCCCGACGCCGCCGCCGCCGTAGACCAGGGTGATGCCGCGGTCGGCGAGCAGGCGGCCGAGGCCGCGCGCGACCTCGCCGGCGGCCGGGTCGGTGCCGAAGCGGGCGCCGCAGAAGACGCAGAGCGAGGCGGGGAAGGCCGGGGACACGGGAGTTTGCACGGTCAGGTCGGATAACGTCCTATTTACGCGCGATCCGATGTCTTTGCGGACCGTGAAGCATGGTAGTATTTCGCAGATGCAGGGCGTGACGCCAAGTGGGGGCGGTGGTCGCACCATCGGGAGGGCGATGTCGCGGACAGTACTCTGGCTGGTGATCGGCGGCGCCATCGTGATCGCGGTCGGGCTGGGCGTTGCCTGGCAGGGCAAGCGCGACGAGCGCGCGGTGCTGGGCCAGGTCGGCCAGGCCGTCCCGTCGCCGCCGGCCGCCGACAAGCCTGCGCCGGCGCCGTCCGCGGCCGCTCCCAACGCGACCTCCCCCAACGCGACTTCCCCGGCGCCCGCGCTCGGGGTGCCGACTTTCGACATCGCCCGGATCGGGCGCGACGGCCGCGCCGTGCTGGCCGGCCGGGCGGCGCCGGGAGCCAAGATCGTGCTGCTCGACGGCGGCAAGGAAATCGCCCGCGGCGAGGCCGACGCGCGGGGCGAATGGGTGGTGCTCACCCAGGACCCGCCGCTGTCGCCCGGTCACCACGAACTGCGCGTCGTCCAGCACGTCGAGGGCAGGGCGCCGGTGACGTCGGACCAGGTGGTGGTGGCGGTGGTGCCGGAACCCGACCCGGCGACCGCGGGGGCGGCGGCGCCCGCGCAGGGCGGCCAACCGGGCGCCCCGCCGGCCAGCCGCGACGAGACGCTGGTGATGATCGCCCCGTCGGTCGGGCCTCCGACGGTCGTGCAGGCGCCGACCGGCGCCGGGGTGCCGCGCTCGGGCGACCTCGTCCTGTCGACCGTCGACTACGACGACCGCGGCTCGCTCACGGTCAGTGGCCAGGCCGCGCCCGGCACCGCGGTCCGGGTCTACATCGACGACCGCCTGGCGGCCGAGGGGACGGCGGCCGCCGACGGGCGCTGGAAGCTGACGCCGGCCGAGCCCGTGGTTGTCGGCCGTCACACCCTGCGACTGGATCGCATCGCCGGCGACGGCAAGCCGGTGGCCCGCCTCGAGCTGCCGTTCGACCGCGTCGAGGTGCCGCCGGGGACGCGCGAGTTCCGGCGGCTGGTCGTTGTGCGCGGCGACAATCTGTGGAACATCGCGCGCGCTCACTACGGCACCGGGTACCACCACACCGTCATCTACGGCGCCAACAAGGAGCAGATCCGCAATCCGGACCTGATCTATCCGGGCCAGGTCTTCAGCCTGCCCAAGGTCAACTAGGGCCGCGGCGACAGGGAAAGTCTTTCGATGCTTGCCAACTTCTTCGTGCCGATCCTCGACGACGGCTGGCGCTTCATCGCGATCTTCGCCGGCCTCGCGCTGCTGGCCGCGCTGACCGGCCTGGCCTGGCTGTTCTGGCCGCTGTTCGTCCTGACCCTGTGGTCGATCTACTTCTTCCGCGATCCCTCGCGCGGCGTGCCGCAGGACGACGACATCCTGGTCGCGCCGGCGGACGGGCTGGTGCAGATGGTCGTGCCGGCGGTGCCGCCGGCGGAACTCGGGCTCGGCGACCAGCCGCTGACCCGGGTCTCGATCTTCCTCAGCGTGTTCGACGTCCACATCAACCGCGCCCCGTGCGCCGGCACGGTCGAGGTGGTGGCCTACCGGCCGGGCAAGTTCCTCAACGCCGCCGCCGACAAGGCCAGCGAGGACAACGAGCGCATGGCGATCGCGCTCAAGCGCGCCGACGGCCGCGTCATCGGCTGCGTGCAGATCGCCGGCTGGGTGGCCCGCCGCATCGTCTGCTACATCAAGCCGGGGCAGGCGATCGCCGCCGGCGAGCGCTTCGGCCACATCCGCTTCGGCAGCCGGACCGACCTCTACCTGCCGGCCGGGGCCCGATTGCTGGTCGCCCCGGGACAGCGCATGATCGGCGGCGAGACGGTGATGGCCGAACTCGATCCGGCGCGGGCGGAACCTCGGCGCGTGATCGAGTTTTAGTCCGGTAGCCCGGAGCAGACCATGGACAACGACTTCAATAGCCGCCGCGGCCGGTTGCGCGGCTTCTCGATCAACCGCCTGATCCCCAACATGCTGACGCTGGCGGCCCTGTGCTCGGGCCTGACGGCGATCCGCTTCGGCCTGCAGGGGCAGATGAAGCTGGCGGTGATCGCGATCTTCGTCGCCGCCGTGCTCGATGCGCTCGACGGCCGCGTCGCCCGCCGGCTCGGCGTCACCAGCCGGTTCGGCGCCGAGCTCGACTCGCTCTCCGACTTCCTGTGCTTCGGCGTCGCCCCGGCGCTGGTGCTGTACATGTCGTCGCTGCGCGAGGCCGGGTCGCTGGGCTGGGTCGTGACGCTGATGTTCCCGATGTGCTCGGCGCTGCGCCTGGCGCGCTTCAACACCGCGCTGGTGTCGGACACGCCGCCGCCGGCCTGGACCGGCGCCTTCTTCACCGGCGTGCCGGCGCCGGCCGGCGCGCTGCTGGCGCTGATGCCGCTGATGGTGAGCTTCGAGATCGAGGCGGCGTGGCCGCGGCACGCGCTGGTCGTCGGCACGGTGCTGGTGGTGGTCGGTGGCCTGATGGTCAGCCAGCTGCCGACCTTCTCGTTCAAGAAGGGCAGGGTGCCCCGCCACATGGTGCTGCCGCTGCTGCTCGGCGCGGCCCTGGCGATGGGCGTGCTGGCGAGCTCGCCGTGGATCGGCCTGTCGCTGCTCGGCCTCGTCTACTGTTCGCTCATTCCGTTCAGCTGGATGAGCTACCAGCGGCAGGCCCGCCAGCCGGCCGCCGGCGAGGTCGTGAACCTGCGGGCCGTCGAGCCGACCCCGCCACCGCCGTCGCCGGGCGCCTAGCGCGCCCCGCGATGCTCGATCCCGTCCTGCGGCGCTGGATAGATCCGCCGCTCGACCGGGCCGGGGCGTGGCTGGCCCGCGGTCCGCTGCCGGCCAATGCCTACAGCCTGGCAGGGCTGGTGGTCGGCCTGGCGGCGGTGCCGCTGCTGGCGCTCGGCCGCTTCGACCTCGCGCTGGTCGCGATCCTGGCGAACCGGCTGGTCGACGGGCTCGACGGGGCGGTGGCGCGGCACCGGACGCCGACCCGGTTCGGCGGCTACCTCGACATCATGTGCGACATGGCCTTCTACGCCGCCGTACCCGTGGGCTTCGCGCTGGCGGCGCCGGCGAACGCCCCGTGGGCGGCGGTGCTGCTGGCCTCGTTCGTCTGCACGTCGACCTCCTTCCTGGGGCGGGCGGTGCTCGCCCAGCAACGCGGTGAACCGGACGACGGCGCGCGGGGACGCAAGTCCTTCTTCCACGCCGCCGGGCTGGTGGAGGGGACCGAGACGATCGTCGCCTTCGTGCTGTTCTGCCTGTTCCCGGCGACTTTCCCGGGGCTGGCGGCGGGGTTCGCCGTGCTCTGCTTCTGGACCGCGGCGGCGCGCGTTATCGAGGCGTACAAGAGTCAAGAGAATCAGAAAGTTAGGTAATTCTCTTAATGTTCTCGTTGACGATGGATTCGGTGCCGCGTAACGTTTGTACCCAGAACGGCCCCGCCAGAGGGCCGACGTGTCCCCCTTGTGAAGGTCGAGAGATCGATGCTGTCGTTATTTCGTCGACTGATGGTCAACACCAGCGGTGCCACGGCGGTCGAGTGTACGCTGATCGTTTCGTTGATTGCCGTCGCGGCCATCGCCTCCATGCGTAGCGTCGGCAGCAAGGTCTCCATTTTGATGGGTAGCGTCGGTACGACGACGCTGAACTAGAAAAGAAGCGCGACGAAGGACTTGGGCGGCCCGCGGGCCGCCCTTTCTTTTTGCCTGCGCCTGGCTCGATGCCGGATTATTTTTATCGTTTAGAATGAACGTTCTAGTGTGTTGACTTAACGTTTCACCGAAAGTATCATCTGTAACGTTCATATCTGCTGTCTTTTGTTTATCGTTTTTTGTTAAGTCGTTTGGAAACAAGGTGTTTTTCTAGCTTTCCGGCCCGTATTGCCGGCCGTCTCCAGACGAACATCGAAGGGCAGCAGTAGGAACGTCGCTGGCGGGACCCACCCCGTCGGCCGCGGTCCGTAGTGTCGGGTGGACGTCGATGCTTGCTGCTGTCCAGATTGCCTGCCTGGTCGCTTGTGCGCTGCTGCTGCTGGCGGCCGCCTGGCAGGACCTGCGCAGCCTGCGCATCGCCGACGGCCTGTCGATCGGGATCGCCGCCAGCTTCGCGGCCTGGGCCGTCCTCGGCCTCGCGGCCGGCACCTACAGCCTCGCTTCGCTCGGCCTCGCCGTGGCCTGCGGCGCCGGCATGTTCCTGCTCGGCGCGCTGGCGTTCGCGGTCGGCGGGATCGGCGGCGGCGACGTCAAGCTGGCGGCCGTCACCACCCTGTTCGCCGGTCCCGGCCTGCTCCTCGACTTCGTGCTGATCGTGGCGGTGGCCGGCGGCCTGCTCGGCGTCGCCATCCTCGCCGGGGCGCCGATCGGCCCGGTGACCGGCGGCGGCGAGACCGTGCGTGCCCGCCTCGGAAACAACCTGCCCTACGGGCCGGCCATCGCGCTGGGTGGCCTGTGGGTCGTCTTCTCGCTGGCCTCGACCTGACCCGGAAAGTGTAGCGTCATGAACAGCAAGCGGATCCTCTTCCTGTTGGTCGCCGTGATCGTCGCCGGCGGCACCGCGATGATGGCCCGGGCCTGGCTGCAGGCGGAGCGGGCGGCGATCGCGGCCCAGCTGGGCGGCGGCGGCAAGCCGGTCGCCGCCGAGGCGCCCAAGCCGACGCTGCAGGTGCTGGTGGTCAAGAACGCGCTGCGCGTCGGCCACATCCTCAAGCCCGACGACCTGCGCTGGCAGGCCTGGCCGCAGGGCAACCTGCCGGCGGCCTACATCGTCGAGGGCAAGCGGCCGATCACCGATTTCGTCGGCGCCGTGGTGCGCCTGCCGGTCTATGCCGGCCAGCCGCTGGTCGAGAACGACATCGTCATGCCGGGCTCGCGCGGCTTCCTCGCCGCCGTCCTGCGCCAGGGCATGCGCGCGGTCAGCCTGCCGCTCACCGCCACCAGCGGCGTGTCCGGCTTCATCTACGCCGGCGACCGCGTCGATGTCCTGCTGACCCACGCCATCGGCGGCGCCGACGGCAAGGAACAGCACAACGCCACCGAGACCATCCTGCGCAACGCCCGCGTGATCGCGATCGACCAGAAGGCCGACTTCGTGCCCGGCGACAAGCCCGAGGTCGCCAAGAACGCGACCCTCGAGCTGACGCCGAAGCAGGCCGAGATCATCACGCTCGGCAACAAGATGGGCGAACTCTCGCTCGCGCTGCGCAGCCTGCAGGACGAGGAGGGCGAGGGCGGAAGCGGCGAGGACGCCACCGCCGAGCTCGGCTTCAGCTCGACCCAGGACAACCAGGTCAGCCGTCTCCTCAAGGACCCGAACGCGGCGCCCGAGAAGGCGCCCGACGCCGCGCCGAAGGCCACGCTGTTCGTGCTGCGCGGCAGCCAGCGCCTGCGCCAGGACCTCGACGGCAGCCCGTTCGCGGAACTCAACAACCCGGCCGCTCCGGACGTCGACGTCCTGAAGCCCAATGCAACTCCCAAGGCCCCCACCAACCCCTCGAGCACCAAATGAGCCAGCATCACGTTGTTCCTGGAACGTCGGCGTGGCGCCACGCCGGTTCCACGCTAGCGATTGCCGCCGCGCTGGTGCTGTCGCTGCAGCCGACCCTGTCGCTCGCCCAGGTGCAGGTCCAGGACCCCGACCGGGTCCAGGCCCAGCCCGCGGCCAAGCCCAAGCCGGCGCCCAAGAAGGCGCGCAAGCAGACCGCGACCGACAACGTGTCGGACGATCTCAACCGCCGTGAGGCCGAGCGCGCCCAGGGCGTCGTGCGCGCGATGACGGCCGCGCCGGTCGCGGCCGCGACGGCCGTGCCGGGACCGGCTCCCGCCGTGGTGCCCGCTTCCGCCGACACCCTGCCGCCGACGGTGGCGAGCATTCCGGCGCGGCCGCCGATCGCCTCCGCCGCGTTGACGCCGAACGTCGATCTCGGGCAGCCGGGCGTGCCTGCGCCGCCGCCGCCGGTGACCGTGACCGAGAGCCCGCAGGCGCCGCGGCCGGCCGCGCCGCCGCAGCTCGTGCAGGCCCAGCCGCCGATGCCGGTGCCGATCCAGCCGCCGGCGGCGTCGCCGTCGGGCGGCCAGCCGGTGGTCACCGGGGCGCCGGGCCGCCCGTTCGGCCAGAGCCAGGTCGTGCCGACCGAGCAGCCGACGCTGACGCTCGAGATCAACAAGGGCACCGCGGTGAAGCTGCCGGGGCCGGCCTCGACCGTGTTCGTGGCCGCGCCGGACATCGCCGACGTCCAGGTGCGCTCGCCGACCATGGTCTACGTCTTCGCCAAGAAGCCGGGCGACACCGTGCTCTACGCCGTCGATGCCCAGGACCGCGTGCTGCTGAACACGGTGGTGCGCGTGACCTCGCCGCTCAGCCGCATCAAGGGCGCGCTCGACCAGATCCACCCCAACAACGCCGTGACCTTCGACAACCAGGGCGAGACCATCGTGCTCAACGGCACCGTCCGCTCCGGCGTGGTCGCCGAGGACGCGCGCCGCCTCGCCCTGCAGCAGGTCAACAACAACGCCAACAAGGTCATCAGCAACATCCGCGTCGATGCGCCGACCCAGGTGCAGCTGCGGGTCAAGGTGGCCGAGGTCAAGCGCGACGCCCTGAAGCGGGTCGGCATCAACTGGCAGAACATCAACAACATCGCGCTGTTCGGCCAGGGCAACTTCCTCGCCGGCTTCGCCGTCCGCACGACCGCGGGCATCGCCTCGACCGGCGCCCTGCAGTTCGCGACCCGCGACGGCAGCCTCAACACCGTCATCGACTTCCTCGCGACGCAGGCGCAGGCGACCATCCTGGCCGAGCCCAACCTGATCGCGATGTCGGGCGAGACCGCGAGCTTCCTGGCCGGCGGCGAGATCCCGCTGATCGTGCCCCAGGGCGGCCTCACCGGCACCGTCACCATCCAGTACAAGCAGGTCGGCGTCAGCCTCGCCTTCACGCCGACCATCGTCGGCGACCGCATCAACCTGCGCGTCGCCCCGGAGGTCAGCGAGGTCTCCGCCGCCACCTCGGTCAGCGTCCCGCTCGGCAACGGCACGGTCAACGTGCCCGGCATCCGCACCCGCAAGGCGGCGACCACGGTCGAGCTGGGCAGCGGCCAGAGCTTCGCGGTCGCCGGCCTGATGCAGGCCAACTCGACGCAGGACATCAACAAGTTCCCGTGGCTCGGCGACGTGCCGGTGCTGGGGGCGCTGTTCAAGTCGGACGCCTACCAGCGCTCGGAGACCGAGCTGGTGATCATCATCACGCCGTACTTCGTCGAGGGCACGAACAACAAGCTGCAGACGCCGCTGACCGGCCGCGTCCCGCCGACCGACTTCGACCGCATCATGATGGGTCGCTACAACCACCCGACGCCGCCGCGGCGCGTCGCGGTCGGCCGCGAGGCCGCCCCGTCGTCCGCCGGTCCGTCGGCCGGCTTCAAGTTGGACTAGGAGTGATCATGCGCTTCCTTGTGATCCTCGGTACCGCGGCCCTGCTCGCCGCCTGCGCCGAAAGCCCGGTGGTCCAGCAGGCCACCGTGGACACCCGGTTCGACCCGACGCGGGCCGACACCATGGTGGCGGTCAGGTTCGCGCCGAGCGCGGTCGCCCCCGACAGCGGCCAGGTCAGCAACCTGCGCTCGATCGTCGAGGTCGGCCGCCGTGCCCAGCGCGACGAGTTCGTGGTCGTCTCGGACGGCTCGGGCGGCCCGATGCAGCTGCAGCGCGCCCAGCGCGTCGGCCAGGCCCTGTCCAACGCCGGCGCGCGCTGGGTCAGCACCTCGGTCGAGCCGGCGATGGCGATGGGGCCGAACACCGTCGTGGTCGTCCGCTCGGAGTACCTGATGGGCTTCCGCGATTGCCCGGACTTCACGCCCGCGACCTCGGCCAATCCCAACGAGGCGGCGATGCCGGGCTTCGGCTGCTCCAACGCGTACAACATGGGCCAGATGCTGTGGCGGCCGCGCGACGCGGCGGTCGGGCGGCCGGGCGGGCCGGCCGACGGCACCGTCACCGCCGCGGCGATCGCCCGCTACCGCGCCGGCCAGGTGCCGGCCCTCAACACCACCGGCCTGATCGGCAACATGCCGGTCGGCACCGGCGCCGGCGGCAGCGGTGGCGGCGCCGGCGGTGCCGGCGGAACGAACTGAGGCCGGCGATGGCGAGTCCCGCTCAAGCCAAGGCCGCGGTCGCCGGCGAGCAGCGCCGGCCGGTCAGCGCCATGGCCTTCGTGTCCGACTCCACGACGCTCGGCCGCGTGTCGGCGGACCTCTTCAACCTCACGATGGGCAAGGCCAACGTGAGCGAAGGCACGATCGACAACGCCCTGGCGATCAGCGAGTGGCCGCGCAACCTCGACATCCTGGTCGTCGATCTCGGCGCCTCGGTGGACCCCGTCGCCGACGCCGCCGCGCTGCGCACCGCGACGCCCGCCGGCTGCCAGGTGATCGGCATCGGCCGCATCAACGACGTGGCGCTGTACCGCGACCTCATGACCGTGGGCTTCGCCGACTACCTCGCGATGCCGTTCGCGGAAGGGGTGATGGGGCGCACCGTCGAGCGCGCCCTCGAGGTGCGGGAGCGCGGCGGCGCCCCCCCGCCCCCGGCCCCGGCCCCCGGCCGGGGCGCCCAGCCGCGCCCCCGCGCGGTGCGGGGCGCGCGCGGGGGCGTCGGCCCGCCCACCACCGCCGTCGCGATCGCCTCGATGCTCGGCAACACGATCCGCGAGGACGTGCTGCTGATCGACTTCGACCTGCACTACGGCACGCTGATGCTGGCGCTCGATCTCGAGGCGATCGACGCGCTGCGCGAGGCGCTCGACCAGCCCGACCGCATCGACACGCTGTTCATCCAGCAGGTGGCGCAGAAGAAGGGCGACCATCTCTACGCCATGGGCGCCGAGGAGGCGCCGGGCGGCGGCTTCCAGGCCCGGCCGCACGCGGCCAGCGACTTCCTGCGCGCCGTGCATCGCCGTTTCCGCTGGATCGTGGCCGACGTGCCGCGCGGCGACCCGGTGATCCAGCGCCAGGTGCTCGAGGCGGCGACCGACGTCCTGCTGATCGTCGACCTGACGCTGCCCGGCGTGCGCGACGGCCTGCGGCTGCAACAGCTGGTCCACGACGTGGCGCCCGGTGCGCGGCTCCTGCTGGCGACGAGCGGTGCCATCGACGCGCGCCGCTCGGCGGTCAAGCTCGCCGACGTCGAGCGCTCGCTGAAGCGCAAGATCGACTGCCAGATCCCGTCCGATCCGGCGGCGGCGCTGCAGGCGGTGAACTTCGGCAAGCCCCTGCCCGAGGTCGTGCAGAACAGCGCCATCGTCAAGGCGCTGCGCCCGCTGGTGGCGACGCTCGACAAGTCGCCCGACGGCGATGGCGCGCGGAAGGGGGTGACCAGCCTCGTCGCGCGCTTCCGCCAGGGCCTTCGGAAGAAGTAGGGCGACATGTTCGGATTGAGAGGAAGCAAGCCGGACGGCCAGTCGGCGGAAGCCCAGGGGGCCGTCGATCGCCTGCTTAGGCGCACGCCGGCCGAGCCCCGGGCGCGGCCGGTCGAAGCCGGCGGCGATCGCGATGCCCGCATCGCCGCCGCGGCGGCGGCGCTCGACGAGGCCGTCACGCCGCGCCTGCGGGCGCTGCTGAAGGCCGGCGCGGCCTCCGGCGAGGTCACGCGCCAGGCCGGGCTGCTCGCGCAGGCCCATTTCCGCGCCGCCGGCGTAGCGCTCGCGCCGCTCGAACTGCGCGGCTACGTCGCCGCCCTCGTGCGTCCCTTGCTGCCGGCCCAGAACTTCGCGCAGCCGTCGGAAGACGACGACGCCGCGGCGGTCGAGGAAACCGGGGAAACGCCGCCGGCCGATGCCGCGCCGGCTGCCGCGCCTTCGGCCATCGTCGCATCGGCCGTCGCCCCCGCCGCCGCCTCGACCGCCGCCCCGTCGCCGGTGTCCGCGCCCAGGGGGGCGGAGAAGGGGGCCGTCGTCAGCGCCGACCGCGACGCCCAGGCCCGGCGCCTGATGGAGCCCGCCCAGGTCCGCGCCGAGCCGGCCGACAAGTCCGGCGGCCGGCTGTCGCGCAGCAAGGTCGACCAGGCCCGGCGCTCGATCCAGCCGCTGGTGATGCAGCGCATCGACCTCGCGGCGGCGGTCAGCCTGCCGCGCAAGGAGCTGGTGCGCCAGCTCGAGGGTGTCGTCGCCGAGCTGCTGGGCGAGCAGCGCCTGCAGCTCAACCGCCCGGAGCAGGACGACCTCGTCTACCAGATCGTCAACGACATGCTGGGGCTGGGCCCGCTCGAGCCGCTGCTCGAGGACGAGGCGATCACCGACATCATGATCAACGGCCCCAAGCAGGTGTACATCGAGCGCCAGGGCAAGCTCGAACTGTCGTCGGTCAGCTTCGAGGACAACGCCCACCTGCTGAACATCTGCAACCGCATCGTCAGCCGCATCGGCCGGCGCGTCGACGAATCCAGCCCGATCTGCGATGCCCGCCTGGCCGACGGCAGCCGCGTCAACATCATCATCCCGCCGCTGGCGATCGACGGCGCCTCGGTCTCGATCCGGAAGTTCGGCAAGCGCCAGATCGGCTTCGACCAGATGGCGCACCAGGGCAACATCTCGCCGGCGATGGCGACGGTGATGCGCATCGCCGCGCGCTGCCGCCTCAACATCGTGGTCTCGGGCGGTACCGGCTCGGGCAAGACGACGATGCTGAACGCGCTGTCGGGCATGATCGACAACGGCGAGCGCGTCGTCACCATCGAGGACGCGGCCGAGCTGCGCATGCAGCAGCCGCACGTCGTCCGGCTCGAGACCCGGCCGGCCAACCTCGAGGGCAACGGCGAGGTCAACATGCGCGACCTCGTCAAGAACGCGCTGCGAATGCGCCCCGACCGCATCATCCTCGGCGAGGTCCGCGGTCCCGAGGCGATCGATCTCCTGCAGGCGATGAACACCGGCCACGACGGCTCGATGGGCACGCTGCACGCCAACCGCCCGCGCGAGGCCCTGACCCGCCTCGAGAACATGGTCACGATGGGCGTCGCCAGCCTGCCGCCGAAGGCGATCCGGTCCCAGATCGCCGGTTCGCTCAACCTGATCGTCCAGATCAGCCGCATGCGCGACGGCGTCCGCCGGGTCACGCACATCACCGAGGTGATGGGCATGGAAGGCGAGGTGATCATCACCCAGGACCTGTTCACGTACGAGTTCCAGGGCGAGACCGTCGACGGCAAGCTCGCCGGCGTCTTCAAGAGCTCGGGGCTGCGGCCGCACTTCATGCCGCGCGCCGCCTACTACGGGCTCGACAAGGTCCTGATGGAGGCCATGGGATGATGAAGGCGCTCGACGTCAACACGATGTCGTTCCTGATCGCGGGCGGCTTCCTGTTGACCTTCATGGCGCTGTACGGCGTGTTCGGCGGCTTCTTCGCGGAACGCCGCCTGCGCGACCGCATCGAGGACGTCGAGGGCAGGGCGCGCAGCGGCCCGCGGACGCTGCAGATGGCGACGCTGCGGCGGGTCGAGAAGCAGGGCCGCCTGCCGACGCTCGACAAGCTCCTGTGGCGGTTCTTTCCCAATGCTTCCTCGGTGCGGACCAAGCTGGCGGCGACCGGCACCAACATGACGCTGGGCGACTATGCCTTCGCGTCGCTGTCCCTCGCCATCGGCGTCGCCTTCGTGCTCTTCCTGGTGTTCGACATGTCGCCCGGACCGACGCTGGCCGGCGCGTCGATGATCGGCTTCGGGCTGCCCAACGTCTGGGTCGGCTGGCGCGCCAGGAAGCGCGGCCAGAAGTTCAACCTGCTGTTCCCCGAGGCGGTCGACCTGGTCGTGCGCGCGCTGCGCGCCGGCCTGCCGGTGCAGGAAGCGATCGGCAACGTGGCGCGCGACATCAAGGAGCCGATCGGCAGCCTGTTCCGCCGCGTCCAGCAGGAGACGCAGCTCGGCATGCCGATCGAGGCGGCGCTGTGGCGCGCCGCCCGCACGGTGCAGACGAACGAGTTCAACTTCCTGATCGTGGCGTTGTCGATCCAGCGCGACACCGGCGGCAACCTCGCCGAGACGCTGGCCAACCTCAGCCAGCTGCTGCGCGCCCGCCAGCAGCTCCGCCTCAAGATCCGCGCCTTCACGTCGGAGGCTCGCACCACGATGATGATCATGGTCGGCCTGCCGTTCCTGGTCGGCGGCGGCCTGTTCCTGATCTCGCCGAACTACATCGGCGCGCTGTTCAACTCCGAGGTCGGCCAGGTGGTCGCCATCGCGGCGGCGTGCAGCATGGGCGTCGGCGTGTTCATCATGAACCGGATCGCCACGATCAAGGTGTGACGCCATGGACGCCGAGCTCTCCGAGAAGATCTTCGCGTCGATGGTGGCGCTCGCGACCTTCGTGGTGCTGTTCGCCACCTGGGCGGCGCTGTCGTGGCAACGGCCGATCCAGGTCCGCATCGACTCGCTGGCCTCGCGCCGCGTGAAGAAGCGCCAGGAGCAGGACCGGCGGGTCGGCGCCGCGCCGGCGGAGCCGGCGGCGAACTCGCCGATCGGGTTCATGCGCTCGGTGGCCGACCGGCTGAACCTGCTGCGCGGCAACGCCGCCGACCAGACCACGCGCAAGCTGCGCCAGGCCGGCTACTACGCCCGCGACGCCAGCGTCGTCTACGTGTTCCTGAAGCTCGCGATGCCGGTCGGGATCGGCTTCGTCACGGTCGTCCTGACCTCGATCGTGTTCGACGTCCCGGAGGACCTGATCCTGCCGCTCAGCGTCGGCGGCGTCTTGGCCGGTTTCGTGATGCCGGACGCCTACCTGAAGAACAAGGCCGCCAAGCGCCGCGAGATCCTGAACTACGTGCTGCCCGAGGGGCTCGACCTGCTGACGATCTGCGTCGAGGCCGGCCTCAGCATCGATGCCGCCTTCCGGCGCGTCTCCAGGGAGATGCAGGGCTCGATGCCCGAACTCGCGACCGAGTTCGACATGACCGCGATCGAGCTCACCTACCTGCCGGACCGCCAGCAGGCGCTGGAGAACCTGGCCGAGCGCTCCAACTCGCAGGCGATCGCGGCGCTGGTGAACGCGCTGCGCCAGACCGAGAAGTACGGAACCCCGCTGGCCGGCTCGCTGCGCATCCTGTCCCAGGAGTTCCGCCAGACCCGGGCGTCCAAGGCGGAAGAGAAGGGCGCGCGGATGCCCGCGCTGATGACCGTTCCGCTCATGGTCTTCATCCTGCCGACCCTGATCACGGTGCTGGTGGCGCCGGCCATCCTGCAGGTTATGCAGTTGACATAATTCTCTTTGCGCAATAGTACTTACGATACATTTCTAATATTTCAGTCAAGCTTATTCAGTACCTCCGGGTACACCATTGATAAGGTTCGGATATGCTGCGTTTCTTCTGCAGCGTTGACGTCGTTGGCCGCCTGCGCCGCCGCCTCTGCGCGGACAGCGGTGGCGCCACCCTCGTCGAATTCGCGATCGGCGTGCCGGTCCTGATGCTGATCGGCGTCGGGCTGATGAAATTCGGCCTCGCGATGAGCCAGTACATCATGCTGACCAGCGCGGCCTCGACCGGGGCCACCGCGCTGGCGCTCGCCCGCGGCGGCACCTCGCCCTACACGACCACCACCACGGCGATCGCCAACGCCGCGCCCAGCCTGACCGCGGGCTCGATCACGACCACGGTCACGATCAACGGCACCAGCTGCTCCACCAATACCGCCTGCGCCGCGCTGCTCACCGCCGGGGCGACGGCGCGCGTCACCGCCACCTATCCCTGCGACCTGTCCGTGATGGGCAGGAACTTCAAGACCAACTGCACCCTGTCTGCGCAGTCGGCGCAGATGGTCCAATGAGGAGAACGGCCATCATGCTCGAGAGGTTCAAGGCGTGGCGGCAGGAGCCGCTCGGCAAGTTGATGCGCGACCGCAAGGGGTCGGCGATGGTGATCATGGCGGCTCTGATCCCCGGCCTGCTGGGCGTCACGGGGCTGTCGATCGACGTCGGCCGGGCCCTGGCCGCCAAGAAGCAGCTGGACGACGCGACCACGGCGGCGGCGTTCGCCGGCGCCTATGCGCTCGCCCAGGCGGGCGCGACCTCGTCGACGGTGACGACAGCCATCAGCACCTGGAATTCGGCCAACGCGCCCTCCGGCCTGACCATCACCAACACGGTGACGAACCTGTCGTGCGACTCCACGACCTCCGGCCTGCCGTCGTGCAACGGCACCAATCCCAACGTGGTGACGGTGACCCAGACCGCCAGCACCTCGACCTACTTCCTGAAGGCCATGGGCAAGACCGCCTTCGCCCTGAGTTCGACCGTCGCGGCGGCCAAGGCCGGCGGCAACGCCAAGCCGCTCAACGTGATGTTCGTGCTCGACGCCACCGGTTCGATGGGCAGCACCGATTCGAACTGCACGGTGCCGGGCGTCAGCAAGCCGACCCGGTGGCAGTGCGCGCTGTACTCGATCCAGAGCGTCCTCAAGGTCATGCCGACCTCGCTCGACAAGGTCGGCTTGATGATCTTCCCGGGCATGGGCACGCAGTTCAGCCCGACCTCGCACCCGTGCCCGACCCAGCCCAACTCGGTCCCGTACCTGTCGACCGGCATCAAGTACCAGGTCGGCACGGCGCTCGATAACACCTACAACAACGGCGCCGGCGTGCTGGCCACCGCTTCGCCGATGATCCAGGCGGTCGGCATCTACCCGACCAGTGGCGGCCTGACGCCCTGCGTCACCAACAAGGGCGGGCAGGGCAGCTACGCGGCCGAGGTGATCACCAAGGCCAACGCGGCGCTGCCGGTCGAGGCCGGGATCCAGAACGTCATCATCCTGTTGAGCGACGGTGACTACGGAGCCTCGCTGTCCCAGCTCAGCAACCAGAGCACCAAGGTCTCGCGCCAGTGCGGCCAGGCGGTGGATGCCGCCAAGGCCGCGACGGCAGGCGGAACGGTGGTCTACGCGGTCGCCTACGGCTCGCCGACCTCGGGCTGCAGCAGCGGCGATACCTACAACCCGTGCACGGCGATGCAGAACATCGCGTCGGACTCGAGCAAGTTCTACACCACCAGCACGACCTGCAAGATCAACGGTTCGGCCAACCCGGTGACGCAGCTGCCGGACATCTTCAAGGCGATCACCACGACCCTGACGAAGCCGCGCCTGCTGCCGCACTGAGACGCGGACGCGGGACGCATCGGGCGAAGGCCCGTACCCCTCGGGTACGGGCCTTTTCCTTGCCGCTCTCGTCGTCATCCGATCAGCAGTTTCAGCGGGGCCGTCGCAACCAGCTGCCCCAACGTCTTGCGCGCCGGTTGCGGGTAACCCCAAGACTTTGTACTCTAACTGTGCTGATAAAAGCGCAGAAAGTGCTCGAGACCGTATGAAGCTTTTGCCCGTCCTGGTCGTGGGCCTCGCCGTTCTGCTCGGCGCCTGCGGCTCGGATTACCCCTTCGCCTCGGACGGCGGCGACGAGTATTCATCTGCAGTGAAGCAGGCCGACGAGGCCCGCAGGGAAGGCGCCTACGAGGCGGCGGTGTCGCTCTATGGCCGGGCGCTGCAGGCCAAGCCGGATGGCGTTGCGGCCAAGGTCGGCCTCGGCGAGACCTTCCTCGCGATGGGACTGCCCGACGAGGCGGCCGCGTCCTTCCGCGACGCCCTCGAGCGCAAGCAGAACGATTCGGCGGCCCGCCGCGGCCTCGCGATGGCCCTGATCTCGATGGGGCAGATCGATCTCGCGCAGCGCCAGCTCGAGGCCGCCCTGCAGGCCAACCCCCAGGATGTCCGCACCCTCAACGCCTACGGCATCATGCTCGACATGATGGGGCGGCACGCCGAGGCCCAGGCCAGGTACCGCGAGGCCATCGCGCTGGCGCCGCAGAACGTGGCGGTGCGCAGCAACTTCGGCCTGTCGCTGGCAATCGCCGGCCAGCCGCAGGAGGCGATCGCGCAGCTGCAGCCGCTGATCGGAGCCCGCGGCTCGGATGCCAGGGTCCGCCAGAACCTCGCCTTCGCCTACGCCATGGCGGGCGACATGGAGGCCAGCCTGCGGATCAGCCGGCAGGACCTCGACGAGACCAGCGCGCAGCGCCAGCTCCAGTACTTCATCTCGCTGCGCAACCTGCCGGTCGAGGTGCGCAGCGCCGAACTGCGGCGCAACCCTGCCTTCTTCCCCCAGGCCGGTCCCGCGGGCTAGAAAGCGTCCGACGGGAGGACATCATGCGTTCAGTGCAGTTCTTGGCCCTTGGCCTCGTCGCGACCACCGCCGCGCTCGCCGCGACCGCACCGGTGCGGGCGCAGGCCCCGGCGCCGCGCAGCAGCGTCGACATGCCGGTGAGCGCGCCGGTCCAGGAATTCCGCGATCCCAAGACCGGCCAGGTGTGGAACGTGAACAACGTCGGGCTGCAGAGCGGCCCGCCGACGCCGCAGGACCTCGCCTTCGATCCGCTCGCCCAGGCGGCGGTCGTGCAGGGCGTGATCACCCAGCGACCGGCCCTGCTGCCGCTGTCGGCGGTCCCGATCACCGCCGGTCCGACCGTGCCGATCGTCAACCTGAGCGATGCCTCGCTGAGCGCGGTGCCGGGCCAGCGCTGGCAGGTCGTGCTCTACATCCAGAACAACAGCGCCAGCACCGTGACGCCGCTTCTCCACTGCACGTTCAACAATGGCGGCCAGGTGGTCGAGAAGACCCACGTGCTGGTGCCACCGCTGGGCGCCGGCGTCCGCGCCGGCATGCTCGTCTACGGGCCGAAGACGACCCTGTTCGTCGACCGCGCCCACTGCGACGTGAAGTCTCCCTGACGGCCTAGCCCTGCACCGAGAAGCCGCCGTCCACCGTGATGGCGGCGCCGGTGACGAAGTCCGAGGCCCTGGCCGCCAGGAACACGGCGATCCCGGCGAAGTCGTCGGGCACGCCCCAGCGCCCGGCCGGGGTGCGCTTCAGCACGTTGTCGTGCAGGCCGTCGACCTGCTCGCGGGCCCGCCGGGTGAGGGCGGTGTCGATCCAGCCCGGCAGGATCGCGTTGACCTGGATGTTGTCCTTGGCCCAGGCCGTGGCCATCGCCTTGGTCATCTGCACCATGCCGCCCTTGCTCGCGGCGTAGGCGGTCGCGAAGGGCGCGCCGAAGATCGACATCATCGAGCCGATGTTGATGATCTTGCCGCCGCCGGCCTTCTTCAGTTCCGGGTAGGCGGCGTGGCTGCACAGGAAGGCGCTCGTCAGGTTGCTGTCGAGCACGGTGTGCCATTCGGCCAGCGTGTAGGCCTCCGGCTGCTTGCGGATGCTCATGCCGGCGTTGTTGACCAGGATGTCGAGCCGGCCGTGCGCCTTGACGGTCGCGGCGACCATGGCGCGGATCGAGTCTTCCTTCAGGACATCGACCGGGATGGCCGATGCGCGCGCGCCCGCGGCCTCGACCTGCTTCACCGCGTCGGCGTTCTTGGCGGCATCGCGGCCGGCCACGACGATGGTCGCCCCGGCCCGCGCCATGCCCAGCGCCATGCCGAGGCCGATGCCGCCGTTGCCCCCGGTCACCACGGCCACCCGGCCCGACAGGTCGAAAAGGTCCATGCGCGTTTCCTCCGTTGCGGCCTGTATAGCGCACGGCGTGCAACCGGAAACAGGGATCAATCGTTGGCAGCGGTGATGGGAGCCTCGTGTCCGCGAGGCGCCGGCCGGGCTGACCGGCGAAGCGTGGATGCAGGTGGCGGCGGTCGCAAGGCCGCCGCCATTCCTTGTGCGTGACCGTCAGCGGACGGGTGCGTGACCGTCAGCGGGACGGCTTCTTGGGCGGGGACCCCGGCTTCGCCGACGCACCGTCCTCGTCGGCATCCTTGTCGATCAGGTTCAGGAGATCGGAGGGCAGGGGTTCGCTCGCGATCTCGTCGTACATCGCGTGCAGCTGCTTCTGCAGCCACAGATCGAAGGGGCGGTCGTTGCCGCGCGTCCGCGCGGCCCCCGCGGACTCCCGCACGGCACCGGGCCGTGCGCGGCCCTTGTCGTCAGCGGCCATCGCGTTCTCCACGGGGAATGTCGACCATTCCTCCGGGTCCCGCCTCAGCCATCGGTCTCTCCCCCACGAACTACCCATCACGATAGTACATCCTCTGTCGGTGGCCGGCAGCGGCGATCAGCGATGGGGCCGGGGGGAATCGTCCCCGGTCTCGCGGGCCTGGCGCGCCACCGGCTCGCGCGCGGGCTGGCTCTCGCCCTCGAGCAGCAGGCGCTCCAGCGTGTCGCGGGCGCGCGAGATGCGGCTCTTGACGGTGCCGACGGAAACACCGGTGTGCGAGGCGATGACCTCGTAGGGCAGACCCTCGAGCACGGCCAGCAGCAGCGCCTCGCGCTGCGTCGGCGCCAGCTTCGAGAACGCCGACACGAACTCGCGCATGACCAGGCCGCTGTCCTGGTGGGCCGGTTGCGACAGCGAGTCGGCGATCGCCGTGTCGACCGGCACCGTCGGTCGCAGGCGGCGCAGGCCCGAGATGAACTCGTTGCGCTGGATGCGGAACAGCCACGCCGCGAGGTTGGTGCCGGGCTGGAAGCTGTGGCGGCCGGTCAGGGCCTTGATGACCGTGTCGTGCACGAGATCGTCGGCGGCGTCGCGGTCACGCGTCAGAGACAGGGCGTAGATCCGGAGCCGCGGCAGGATCGCCTTCAGCTCCTCGTGGAAGTCGTTGAGATCCCTGCTCGCCGTGTCGGTCTTCGCGGGGACGTTCGCGTCGATGGCCATGAACCCTCTCCAGCAGTTCCGGATGGTCTAACCAATGCCGCAGCGTCCAAAAGGTTACAGGACCGCCGGTTGAACCCTTAAGCCGTTGGAATCGCGGACGATTTACCCGAGTTTGCCGGAGAGCTGCTTGCGCGCTCGCGAGACCCGGGCCTTGAGCGTGCCGACCGAGCAGCCGCAAAGCGTCGCCGCTTCCTCGTAGGAGAAGCCGCCGGCGCCGACCAGCACCAGCGCCTCGCGCGACTGCGGGCTCAGCTCGAACAGCGCCGCCGACAGTTCCCTGAGCGCCAGCGCCGCCTCGGGATTGTCCACGGCGGTGAGCATCGGCGCCGAGTCGCTGTCGATCGAGGTCGGACGCCGCCGCTGCGTGCGCAGGTCCGAGTAGAAGCGGTTGCGCATGATCGTGAACAGCCAGCCCTTGAGGTTGGTACCCGGGGCGAACTGCTCCTGCTTGTCGAGCGCCGACAGGATCGTGTTCTGCACCAGGTCGTCGGCCGACTCGCGTTCGCGGCACAGGAACCGGGAGAAAGCCCGCAGGTCGGGCAGCAGAGCGACGATGTCGTCCCTGATCAAGGAAATCTCCCGGTGAACGCCGTTCGCAACCGCGTTCAACTCGCGACGTTGTCGCGCCGTTCCATCAACAGGAGGCGCGCATGAACTGGGACCGTGTCGAAGGCAACTGGAAGCAGATGACCGGCAAGGTGAAGGAGCAGTGGGGCAAGCTCACCGACGACGACATCACGGTGATCGGCGGCAAGCAGGACCAGCTGATCGGCCGCCTCCAGGAGCGATACGGCATCGCCCGCGACGAGGCCGAGCGACAGGTGAATAGCTGGATCGATCGCATGTGAGGCGCGGGAACCTTTCTGTGACCAACTCGTTTCAACTCTCGTGCGGAGGTGTGCGATGGGACGCGGCGTGCTGCTGTGGCTCCTGGGAGTGCCGATCCCGGTTCTCCTGCTGATGTGGGTTCTCGGCTGGTTGCATTGAAGGCCGGGCCCGGATCGGATCGAAAACGTACCGAGCGGTCGTTGCACAGGTGCGCCCGGCGACAGGGCATTGTGGTGCCGCGATGAAAGTCTAAGTCTGGCGTGCGGCCGGACCCGGCGCGGGTTCGGCCGCACCGCATGGACCGCCAGAGGAGAGAGGCCGTGGCAGAGGGCGTAGCCACCCACAGGATTTCCGAAGCGATCAGCAAGGCGCTGCCATTCCTCAGGCGATACGCGAGGGCCGTGACCGGTTCGCAGAAGCAGGGCGACGAATGGGTACGGCTGTGCGCCGAGGTCGTGCTGCAGCAGCCCGAGCTGCTGGCCCAGGCGGAGGACACCAAGCGCGGCGTCTTTGCGCTGTTCCACCGGCTGCGGCAGCCGTTCGGCAGCCTCGACGCCGCGGCGTCGGAGGACAGCGTCAGCGGCCGGCTCAAGGAATCGCTGACCGACATGGCGCCGCTGCAGCGCCAGGTGCTGCTCCTCACCGTGCTGGAGGGTTTCACCGTCGATGATGCCGCGCAGGTCCTCGGCATCGAGCCGGAGGAGGCCGAACGCAGTCTCGAGGAGGCACGGCGCGAACTGCAGCGCGTCGCGGCGGTGCGCATCCTCGTCATCGAGGACGAGGCGGTGATCGCCCTCGACGTCGCCGACATCGTGCGCAACGCGGGACACCAGGTCGTGGGCATCGCCGCCACCGAGAAGACCGCGGTCGAGCTGGCGCGCCAGCATTCGCCCCACCTCGTGCTCGCCGACATCCAGTTGCGCGGCAGCGATAGCGGCATCGTCGCGGTCAACGAGATCATGGAATCCATGAACGTGCCGGTGATCTTCGTCACCGGCTATCCCGAGCGACTGCTGACGGGCAAGAGGGTCGAGCCGGCCTTTGTCATTTCCAAGCCGTTCGACCCCGACCTGTTGCGGGCCGCGATCGCGCAGGCGCTCGACACCGTCGCCATCTAGGCGCGGCGCGCCGGGATGCCGCCGCGCTGGACTCTTCGCACGAGGCTCGCGGTGGCCCTGGGTGTCGCGGTCGCGCCGGTCGTCCTGCTGGCCGCGTGGTCGGGCTACGACGCGCGCGTTGCCGGCGGCCGGGCGGAGGAGGCGGCCGCGCTCGCCGCCGCCGACCGGGTGGTCTCGCGGGCCGACGGCCTCGTCGAGGCGTCGCGCCACATGCTGTCGGCGCTGTGCGCCGAGCCGTCGGTGCGCGCCAGCGCCGCGCCGGAGGCCACCGAGCCGCAGCTGGCGCAGTGCGAGGCCTACCTCGGCAGCGCGCTGAGGGATTTCCCGAACCAGTACTCCGCGGTGGTGGTGACCGGTGCCGACGGCACGGTGCGCTGCGCCAGCCTGCCGGCCGCGGTCGGCATCAGCTTCGGCGACCGCGACGTGTTCCAGCGCGCCCGCGACACCG
The DNA here is from genome assembly GCA_964420105.1 of uncultured Reyranella sp. Taxonomy (GTDB): domain Bacteria; phylum Pseudomonadota; class Alphaproteobacteria; order Reyranellales; family Reyranellaceae; genus Reyranella. The sequence continues at coordinate 42,906 of CAYQRL010000008.1, read as the reverse complement.
CGCGCTTCGCGGTCGGCGAGCAGATGGCGAGCCGGGTGACCCCGAACGCCATCATCCCGGTCGGCCTGCCGATCCTGCAAGGCGGACGCTTCGGCGGCTTCTGCGGCCTCGGCATCCCGGTGCGCGCCTTCTCCGACTTCGTGGCGCCGGCCGACGTCCCGCAGGGCGGCGCCGTCGTCAGCGTCGTCGACCGCCTCGGCAACCCGATCGACGGCACGCCCGACGTCACGCGCGCGCTGCCGGTGTCGGCCCGGGTGGCGACGGCGATCCGCGACGGCGCGCTGTCGTTCCGCGATGTCGGCCAGGACGGGCAGGCCTACGCCTACCGGATGGTCCCGCTGGTCGGCTCGTCGCTGCACGCGGTCACCGCGATGCCCGGGGGCGGGGGCTTCGCCGCCTTCAGGCAGGAGTGGCTGCCGCTGGGACTGGTCGTGCTGGCGCTGCTGGCCGCGCTGGTGGCGGTCTGGTTCGGCGCCGACCGGTGGTGCGTGCAGCCGCTTCGCTACATCCGCGATTTCGCCGACCGGGTGGCGCGGGGCGAGGACATCGAGCTGGTGGCGCGCCGGCCGTGGGGACCCGAGCTTTCGTCGGTCGGCGAGGGCGTGCGCGCCATGGCGGCGGCGATCGCCAGCCGCGAGGCCGAGCTGAAGGCCGGCCTCGAGCAGCGCGACCACATGCTGCGCGAGATCCATCACCGGGTGAAGAACAACCTGCAGATGATTTCGAGCCTGCTGAACCTGCAGGCCGGCGAGATCCGCTCGCCGCGCATCCGCAGGTTCTTCGGCGACGCCCAGAACCGCGTCCTCACCCTGTCGATCCTGCATCGCCACCTGTACGAGCGGTCGAGCTGGGCACTGGTCGACTTCCAGCAGTTCATCAGCGACCTGGTGCGCCAGATCTCGGTCGGCCGGCGCGCGCCGGATCGACAGCAGCCGCGCTTCCACATCCGCGCCCCGATCATGGCGGTCGGTCCGGACACCGCGATCCCGATCGGCCTGATCGTCACCGAGGCGGTGGGCAGCGCGTTGAACCGCGCCCGCGAGAGCAGCATCACGCCCGAGATCCGCATCGAGGCGGCCGACCGCGACGGCACGGTCGAGCTGGTGATCGAGGACAACGGGCCGGGGCTCGACCGCGCGCTCGGGCCTGGCGCGCGCGGCGGCTTCGGGCTGACGCTGATCCGCGGCCTGGCGATGCAGCTCGGCGGCGAGGCGAAGATCCTGGTGCGGGAGGCGGCGGGGATGCGGGTCGTCGTGACCTTCCCGATGCCGCAGGACGGCGACGACCATGACTAGCTTCGCCGGCACGGCGCGCTCGTGGGGCGTGATCCTCGGCCTGACGATCGCGGTGCTGATCGGCACGGCGGCGCTGCTGGCGGTCACGCATTCGAACTCGGCGGCGCGCCAGCAACGGCTGATCGTCGCGAGCTACGAGATCCTCGGCACGATGCGCCAGACGGTGGTGGCGCTGCAGGACAGCGAGCTCGGCCAGCGGGCCTACCTCGCCACCGGCCGGGCGAGCGACCTCGAACCCTACGAGCAGGCACGGCTGCGCATCGAGGGCGGCCTGCGCCAGCTCGAGGGCGCGGCCGCCGGCGACCCGGACACGGCGCGGCAGGTCCGCGAGTTCCGGGCCGCGGCGACCGAGAAGCTGGGCCAGGTCAATGCCACCATCTCGGCCTACCAGCTGTACGGCCGCGACGCCGCGCTGGCGCAGCAGCGGGACGGCTCGGGCCGGGTCACCAGCGACCACATCCGGCAGATCTCCGAGGCCTTCATCGAGGGCCAGCGCACGCTGCTGGCTCGCCGCCTCGCCCAGTTGCGATCCGAGCAGGAGCAGTCGGACATCGCCGGCCTGCTGCTGCTGGCCGGCGCGCTGCTCTGCCTGGTTGTCGGCATGTACATCGTGCTGCGCGGGGCGCGCGACCTCGACCGCACGCAGGCGGCGCTGGCCGACCGGTCCCAGCTGCTGCAGGCGACGCTCGAGAGCCTGCAGGACCCGATCTGCGTGCTCGACGCCGCGGGCACGGTCGTGGCCTGGAACGAACCCTTCGTGCGGCTGGCGGGCTGGGACCGGGCGCGGCAGGCGATGCTGACGCGGGAGCACCTGCTGTCGGAACGCCTGCCGACGATGCGCGCCCTGCTCGAACCGTTGCGCCTCGGCGCGCCGGCCGGCGAGCGCCCCGCGACCGTGCGCGTGGCGCACGAGGGGCGCGACTACGAGGTCTCGCGCGGCGAGATGGCGGGCGGCGGCGCGGTGCTGCGGCTGGCCGACATCACCGACAAGCTGCGCGACGAGATGGCCCTGCGCCAGGGACAGAAGATGGAGGCCACCGGCCAGCTGACCGGCGGGATGGCGCACGACTTCAACAACATCCTGCAGGTGATCCAGGCCAACCTCGACCTGGTCAGGGCGTCGGTGCCCGGGGACGATGCCGCGCTGGCGCGGCTGTCCGCCGCCAGCGCTGCGGCCGAGCGCGGCGCCCGGCTGACGCGGCAGCTGCTGGCCTTCGCGCGCCGCCAGCCGCTCGCGCCCGAGCCGACCAACGTGGCGCGGCTGGTGAGCGACCTCGCCGACCTGCTGCGCCACTCGCTGGGCGAGCGCATCGACATGCGTCTCCAGATCGTGCCCGATCCGTGGAACGCCAAGATCGATCCGGGCCAGCTCGAGAACGCGATCCTGAACCTCGCGATCAACGCCCGCGACGCGATGCCGGAGGGCGGCGTCGTGACCGTCGAGATCGCCAACGCGATGCTCGACCGCCGCTATGCCGCGCTGCATCCCGAGGTCGTGCCCGGTCCCTACGTCCTGGTCGCGGTCAACGACACCGGCACCGGCATGCCGCCGGAAGTGGCGGCGCAGGCGTTCGATCCGTTCTTCACGACCAAGCGCGACGGCAAGGGCACCGGGCTCGGTCTCAGCATGGTCTACGGCTTCGTCCGCCAGTCGAGCGGCCACATCCGCATCGACAGCGCGATCGGGCAGGGCACCAGCGTGAAGCTCTACCTGCCTCGAACCCTCGACCCGGTGCACGAGACCATCGACGATGGGCCGCGGTCGCAGGCCGGCAGCGAGCGCATCCTGGTGGTCGAGGACAACGACGAGGTCCGCCAGGGCGTGGTCGACCTGCTGACCGGCTGGGGCTACCGGGTCGTGGCGGCGGACCGCCCGGACAGCGCCGCCGCCATCCTGGAGAAGGACGCCGCCTTCGACCTGCTGTTCAGCGACGTGGTGATGCCGGGCACGCTGACGGCGATCGAACTGGCCGCGATGGCGCAGCGGCTGCGGCCGGGGATCGCGGTGCTGCTGACCTCGGGCTACGCGCGTGACCTGATCTCGGAGAACGAGCGCCACGACTACCCGCTGATCGCCAAGCCCTACCGGGGCGAGGAGCTGATGGCGCGCGTGCGCGGCGTGCTGTCGGCCCGGCGACCGCCGCTGCCCCCGGCCGGCGGGCCGCCGTCGGCGCCGGCGCCGGGGACGACGGCCGATCCGGCACGACCGCGGCGGGTTCTGCTGGTCGAGGACGAGGTGGTCCTGCGCATGTCGACCGCCGACATGCTCGAGCAACTCGGTTGCGCCGTGACCGGCGCCGGCAGCGGCGAGCAGGCCCTCGAGCTGCTGGCCGAGCGCGATGGCTTCGACCTGATGGTCACCGACCTGGGCTTGCCGGGCATCAGCGGCGACCAGCTCGCCGCCGAGGTGCGGCGGCGCTTCCCGACCCTGCCGGTGGTGATCGCCAGCGGCTACGGCCGCTCCGGCGGCGAACCTGACGGCGTCCAGTTCATCTCCAAGCCGTACTCCTCGGTCGACCTGCAGCAGGCACTCGACCACGCCGCCCGCACGGTGACCAACGCCTGACGGTCCCGCGGCGGGCAACCGGGTCCACTCCGGGGCGTTATCGAGGCGGAACTGTTGCGCAAGGTGGAGGTGACGCCATGCCAACCGCCGACTTTCAAACCCCGCCCCGGGTCGCGCCGGAACCGACGGACCGCGGCCCCTTCGACTGCGAGCTCCTCGACCTCTACGTGGCCATCGCCATCGTCGTCCCGCTCGCGCTGCTGCTGAAGTCGTTGTGGGCCTGAGGGCAACCGCCGGGCACGACCCCCGTTGAGAACGGCCACATCACCAGGGAGCTTGCCGATGCGTCCGTTCGTCGTCCTCGTCCTCGCGGCCACCGTGGCCGCGGCACTGGCACCTTTGCCGGCGGGAGCCCAGGCCTCGGGCCAGGCCGCCCCATCCCCCGACGCGCGCACGATCTGGGAGCAGTTCAAGGGCAGTTGGAACCAGACCAAGGGCGCGGTGAAGGAGCAGTGGGGAAAGCTCACCGACGACGACCTGCTCGAGATCGAGGGCCGGCGCGACCAGCTCGTGGGCAAGATCCAGACGCGGTACGGCATCAGCCGCGAGGAAGCCGAGGCCCAGGTCGGAACGTGGGAGCAGAAGCGCACCCGCGGCATGTGATGGACGGACCGTGAGGAGGAGGAGCACATGAGGTTTCCGGCATTGGTCGCCGGTGTCGCCGTGGCGGTCGTATCGCTCGCGGCGGCCGGCCAACCCCAGTTCCGCGACGAGCGGACCGGCCAGATCTGGACCCCCGACAACGTCAGCCAGGACAACCGCCCGGGGGCGAACAACCCGCCGAGGACGGCCGCGGACCGGGCCTTCGACCCCTCGGCCCAGGTCGCGACCGCGAACGGCATCGAGGTGCAGCGGCCGACCGCGACGCTGCTCGGCACCGTGCCGATCACCGCCGGGCCGACGGTGCCGATCGCGGTGCTGGAAAGCCCGAGCCTGCAGGTCGTGCCGGGCGGCCGCTGGATCGCGCCGCTGTACGTGACCAACAACAGCGGTGGCGACGTCAACGCCCAGGTCGGTTGCACCTTCACCAACGGTGGCCGCTCGGTGCAGGAGACGCGCGTGGTGATACCGACTGCCCGCGCCGGCCAGCGCCTCGCGACCGCGGTCTACGGGCCGCGCGCCGAGATCTTCGTCGATCGTGTCCTGTGCCGGCTGCTGACGCCCTGACGTTGTGTTTGCGCGTCAACGCGATAGGCTCCCCGTGAAATGAAGTGACGGGAGGATGCGATGCGGGGCGCGTTGGGACGGCGGGCGATGGTGGCGGGCAGTGCAGCCGTGGCGGCGGCGGCCGTGGTGCGGCCGCGCGAGGCACGGGCGGCGCGGGGGCTGACGGTGGTCCTCGAATCGGAGGTCACGATCCTCGATCCGCACTTCACCACCGCCGCGATCACCCGCACCTTCGGCCTGCATGTCTTCGACACGCTGTTCGCCCTGAACGAGAAGGGCGAGGTCCAGCCGCAGATGGTGGGCGACTACCAGCGCAGCGCCGACGGCCTGACCTGGACCTTTGCGCTGCGTGACGGGCTCAAGTGGCACGACGGCGCGCCCGTGACCGCGGAGGATTGCATCGCCTCGCTGAAGCGTTGGGCGGTGCGCGACCCGCTCGGCAAGATGCTGATGGCGGACACCGCCGAGCTGTCGGCGGTCGACGCGCGCAGCTTCCGCCTCGTGCTGAAGCAGCCGTTCCCGCTGCTGCTCGAGGTCCTGGGCAAGCCCAACGCGCCGCTGCCCGTGATGATGCCGGCGCGGCTGGCCTCGACGCCGTCCGACCAGCGCATCCCCGAGCCGATCGGCTCCGGACCGTTCCGCTTCGTCAAGGACCAGTGGCGGCCTGGCAACGCGATGGTGCTGGAGCGCAACGCCGCCTACGTGCCGCGGCGCGAGGCGCCCGATTTCCTGGCCGGCGGCAAGGACGTGAAGATCGACCAGCTGACGCTGCGGGTGATGCCCGACCAGTCGACCGGCGCCAACGCCCTGATGCAGGGCGAGATCGACTACATGCAATACCTGCCGTTCGACATGCTGCCGTTGCTGGAGAAGGACCGCGGCGTGAAGCTGCTCGGTCTTGGCGGCATCCACCAGTTCCAGGGCAATTTCCGCCTCAACCACGCGGCGCCGCCGTTCGACAACCCGGCGGTGCGCAAGGTGCTGTGGAAGCTGGTCGACCAGGACGCGATGCTGACCGCGATCGGCGTGCCCGAACGGTACCGGGCGTCGGCCTGCCGGTCGTTCTGGATGTGCGGCACGCCGCTGGCCAGCGACGCCGGCGCCTCGGCGGCCAGGCTCGACCTCGCGGCGGCGCGGGCGGAACTGCAGGCCTCCGGTTACAAGGGCGAGCCGGTCATCGTGCTCGAGGTCGCTGGCTCGATCAGCCAGACCGCGTCGCGGGTGCTGGTGCAGAACATGAAGGATGTCGGCTTCGTGGTCGAACAGCAGCCGCGGGACTGGCCGACCGTTCTGGCGCGGCGCGGCAAGAAGGAGGGCTGGTCGATGTTCCCGGTCTACTCCAACGGCACCGACATGTATTCGCCGCTGACGCACTTCTACGTCGCCGCCACCTGCAACGAATTCCCCGGCTGGTCGTGCGACAACCGCATCCCCGAGCTCCTGAAGGCGTTCACGCGGGCGACGACCCTGGAGCAGCGGCGCAAGATCGCCGACGACATCCAGGTCGCGGCCTACGAACTCGTCCCGTCGGTCATGTGGGGCCAGTTCACGATCCCGGCCGGCTACCGGTCCAGTCTCAGGAACCTGGTCCAGTCGTCCTACCCGATGTTCTGGCAGGTCGAAGCGTGAAGGAGAGGTCAGTGTCCGTCCGTCACAACGCCGCGCAGCATCGATACGAGCTCGATACCGACCACGGCGTCGCCGTGGCGGTCTACCACGAGCAGGGGGACCGCATGCTCTTCACCCACACCGAGGTGCCGCCCGCCGACGAGGGCAAGGGCCATGCCGCGCGGCTGATGGGCGAGGCGTTGTCGGACGCGCGCCGTCGCGGCTTCAGGATCGTGCCGGTCTGCAGCTACGTGGTCGCCTACGTCCGGCGGCACCCGGAGTTCGACGACCGCTAGCCGGCGCTAGGCCGTGGCGCGAACGGCGAGGAAGGCGGCGAGGCAGGCCACGGCGGTGACCGCCGTGCCCCAGGCCAGGTCGATGACGGTGAGGGAGGCCGGCCAGCCGCGCAGCGTCGCGAGGTTGGTGAAGTCGTAGGCGCCGTAGACCACGAGGCCGAACAGGGCGCCGTAGAGCAAGGCGCCCAGCCATCCCTGCGCCAGCGCCAGCGGGAAAACGACGATGCCGACGGTGTGCAGCAGGTAGAACAGGAGCGCCGCTCCCCAGCGCGGCTGGTCGAGAAGCAGCGGGCCGATCTTGTCGCGGTAGAGGTCGCGGGCGACGACGCCCAGCCACAGGGCATCGAGGACCGCGAGGGCGACGACGGCGGCAATCCAGCCGATCAGGAACGTGCGCATGCCGACAGTCTAGCCACTTCCCTCAGCGCGAAAAGAAGAACAGCCAGACGAGGGCCAGGGCCAGCGCCGCGCAGCCGAACGAGACCAGCAGGATCAGCAGCACGCGGCCGCTGGGACGGCCGCTGCGGGCCTCTTCGGGGGTGAGATTGCGTTCCATGGCGGGCCAACGCCGTCGCCCCTCGGGCCGTTGCCGCCGGGCGCGCCGGAACCGTTGCACGCTGCGTGGCGTTACCCGGGCCGACCGACAGAAGCCGGAGGACACATGCTCTACTGGGCCCTGATGTTTCTCGTGATCGCGCTGATCGCCGGGTTGTTCGGCTTCGGCGGCATCGCCTCGACCGCGACCGGCATGGCCCAGGTCCTGTTCGTGATCGCGCTGGTCCTGTTCGTGGTCAGCCTGTTCGCGGGCTTCCTGCGCCGTCGCACCTGAGGTCAGGCCGGGGTCCGGGTCGCCTCGAAGTGCGCCCGGAGGCGGTCGCGGGCCGCGTTGCCCGCGGCGCGGTCGAGACAGTTGACGATGGCGACGCGGAAGCCGCCCGGCGGCATGGCGTGCGCCTCGACCGGCCAGTCCTCGTGGAAGGTGATCTGCAGGCTCGACACGCCGGGCAGCGACAGCACCTCGCGCTGCAGGTCGGCAGGAGGATGCCGGTAGCGGAAGGCGTGGGACAGGAACAGCACGACGCTGTAGCCGGGGCGGCGGGCGCTGTCGTCGAACCGCCACGTGCCGTCGGCGTACAGCCGGATGACCGCCTCGACCCAGCCCTCGCCGTAGAGATCGGGCCATTGATCGGCGAAGCGCAGGTGCGCCTCGATGATCCGGCCACCGATCGTTTCGAGGTTGAGCATTCCCGTGTAACCAGCGAGCCTTTCCCTGCACCAGGCCTCGCACCACGCCTCGACGGCCGGCGCCGGCTCGGCCCGTATCTCCCAGTGGTCGAACGTGCCGTCGCCGCTGGCGATGCCGGCGGCGTGGCGCCACCAGCAGGGAACGCCGTCGATCACGGCGACATCGCTGCTGAGGTGTTCTCCCTCCAGCAGCGTCGACCAGAAGTGACCGGGCCGGTAGTCGGCGGCGTAGTCCTCGGCCGAGCGCAGCGTGCGGCTGCCGACGCCCATGCCCTTGAGGTTGTAGATCGGCTTGGAAAACACCGGGTAGCGGGGCGGGACAACGCCGTGCGGCGCGGCCTCGAGCCCCTGGCTCAGCGCCACGGCCAGCTTGTCGTAGACCCAGCGATGCGCCGGGTTCCAGGTCCAGGCATCGCTGTCCTCGGTCGGGATCAGGACGCCGGGCGGGCACGGGATGCCTGCGAAGTACTGGAAGCGCCACGGATCGATCTCGCAAACCGGCACCGGCAGCCCCTGCTTGAGGTCGCCCGAGACTGGAAGGGCGACGGCGGCTTTGCAACCGGCTAACGTTGGCGTCGTTGCCGAGCGTGCGGGAGGTGCCGTGTCCACCCTGGTCATGCACGATGGTAGAATGGACGGGGGTCGAGCGGACGGGAACTCCCGCGCCGCCCGGTTCATCGAGGTCAGAAGCGAGACCGAGCGACGGGCGGCGCCCCTGTCGGTCGAGGACCAGGCCGTGCAGTCGATGCCCGACGCCAGCCCGACCAAGTGGCACCTCGCGCACACTACCTGGTTCTTCGAGACCTTCCTGCTCGGACCGGCCGGGCATCGGCCGTTCGACCCGGCCTACGGCTACCTGTTCAACTCGTACTACGAGGCGGTCGGGCCGCGGCACCCGCGGCCGCAGCGCGGCCTGCTCACGCGTCCCGGCGTCGACGAGATCCTGGCCTACCGGCGCCACGTCACCGAGGCGATGCTGCGCCTCCTCGAGCAGGCGGGCGACGAGATCTCGCCGCTGCTCGAACTCGGCCTGCACCACGAGCAGCAGCACCAGGAACTGATCCTGATGGATATCAAGCACCTGCTGTCGCTCAACCCGCTGAAGCCGGCCTACCGGCTGGAGCCGGCCGACCGCGCCGGCACCCCGGCGATCGCCGCGGAGAACCCGCTCGACTGGCACCGCTGTGCCGGCGGACTGGTCGAGGTCGGCCATGCCGGCGGCGGCTTCGCCTTCGACAACGAGGGGCCACGGCACCGCGTCTGGCTCGAGCCGTTCCGGCTGGCATCGCGCCCGGTCAGCAGCGGCGAGTACCTCGCCTTCATCGCCGACGGCGGCTACCGGCGCCCCGAACTGTGGCTGTCGGCCGGGTGGGACTGTGTCCGCCAGCGCGGCTGGACGGCGCCGCTGTACTGGGAGGAGACGGCCGACGGCTGGCGGGTCTTCACGCTGTCGGGTCCGCGGCCGCTCGATCCGGCGCGACCGGTGTGCCACGTCAGCGGCTTCGAGGCGGCGGCGTTCGCGAAGTGGGCGGGCAAGCGCCTGCCGCGCGAGGCCGAGTGGGAGTGCGCGGCCGCGCAGGTCGGCGATGTCGGTGCGGTCTGGGAATGGACCGCCAGTCCCTACGTCGCCTACCCGGGCTACCGCGAACCGGCGGGCGCGGTCGGCGAGTACAACGGCAAGTTCATGGCCAACCAGCTGGTGCTGCGCGGCGGCTGTCGCGCCACCCCGGCCGGGCACCTGCGGCCGACCTATCGCAACTTCTTCCCGCCCGACGCGCGCTGGCTGTTCGGCGGCATTCGCCTCGCGGAGGATGCGGCATGAACGGGCCGACCGATCTCCTGGAGCGCGTCGGCGCCCGCGAGCGCGCCGACTTCGCGGCGGCGGTGCGCGACGGGCTGCGGCGGCGGCCGCGGTCGATCCCGGCGCGCTTCCTCTACGACGCGCGCGGCTCGGCGCTGTTCGACCAGATCTGCGACCTGCCGGAGTACTACCTGACGCGCACCGAGGCTTCGATCCTGCGCCAGCGCGCGGGCGAGATCGCGCGCCGCGCCGGTCGCGGCGTCGTGCTGGTCGAGTACGGCAGCGGCTCGAGCCTCAAGACGCGGCTGCTGCTCGACGCGCTGGTCGATCCGGCGGCCTACATCCCGGTCGACGTGTCGCGCGAGCATCTCGCGGCGAGCGCGGCGCGGCTGCGGCGCGAGTACCCGGGCCTGCGCGTCGAGCCGGTCTGCGCCGACTACACGACCCCGTTCCGCCTGCCGCCCGGCGTGCCGGCGCAGGCGCCGCGGCTCGGCTTCTTCCCGGGATCGACGATCGGCAACCTCCTGCCGGGCGAGGCGCGCGATTTTCTGCGCGAGGCGCGCCGCCTGCTGGGGGACTGCGGATCGATGGTGCTGGGGGCCGACCTGCGCAAGGATCCGGGCCTGCTGCACGCCGCCTACAACGACGCGGCCGGTGTCACGGCGCGCTTCACCCTGAACCTGCTGGCGCGCATGAACCGCGAACTCGACGCCGACTTCGACCTCTCGGGTTTCGCGCACGAGGCGTTCTACAACCCGCTCGACCACCGCATCGAGATCTTCTTCCGCAGCCTCCGTCCCCAGTCGGTCACGATCGACGGCGAGACCTTCGCCTTCGCCGAGGGCGAGCGCGTGCACACCGAGTATTCCTACAAGTACGACGCGGCCGCGATCGCCGCGCTGGCGGCGGCCGGCGGCTTCCGGGTCGGGGCGCTGTGGACCGACGCGCGATCGCTGTTCGCGGTCGCCTGCCTCGAAGCGGCCTGACCCCAAAGCAGGCAGCCCGCTTCCGAGGGGACTCGGAAGCGGGCTATGGGCCGGGCGGGGAGAGTGGCATCGCTGAGCGGGGGCAGGGCGACACCGTACCCGGCCAACACCCCGTCAACGCGCGCCCCGGGCGGGGGGTTGCGGGCCGATCAGGTTTTTTTCGGCTCGGCCAGCCGGCGCGCCAGGGCGGCGTGCAGGCGGTCGTCGCGGATGCGCGGCAGCATCGCCCGCAGCCGCTCCCGGTCGAGCGGCCGTCCGGCCGCTTCCGCCGCGGCCAGCTCGGCCAGGAACCCGGCGATCTCGTCGCTGCCGGCGAAGCCCATGTAGACGTCGCCGGCCTCGCTGGCGCTGCAGGCCGGGGAGGCCAGCGTGTCGGAAGGCTGTTGTTTCTCGTCCGGGTCGGTCACGCCGGGTGCCACCAGCGGCCCGCCAGCACCACGCCGGCCGAGACCAGCCGCCTGTCGCCCATCATGTGCTCGCCGATCGAGTCGGCATAGTCGAAGCGGCCGGTGGTCTCGGCGATGACACTGGCCTCGCCGACCGCGCCGACCTTCAGCGTGCCGAGGTCGGGACGCCTGATCGCGGCCGCGGCGTTGACCGTCGCCAGCCGGATCACCGTCGGCAGGTCGACCCCGAGGCACAGGAACTTCGACATCGTGGTCAGCAGGTCGAACGCCGGTCCCTCGATCGAGATGACGTGCACGTCCGACGAGATCACGTCGGGCAGGAAGCCGGCCGCGAGCATCGCCCGGGTGGTGCCGAAGCCGAACGAGCCGCCGCCGTGCCCGATGTCGAAGACCACGCCGCGCGCGCGGGCGGCCAGGATCTCCTCGCGGACGCGGCCGTCGGCGCGGACCGGCGCGTTGGGGAAGGGCCGGAAGCAGTGGGTGAGGATGTCGCCGGCCCGCAGCTTGTCGACGACGTCGCGGCGGGACGGCGGCGGCGCGTCGAGGTGGGCCATCACGGGAAGGCCGAGCTCCTCGGCGACGTCGAGGGCGATGTCGAGCGGCTTGTCCCCCGAATCGCCGCTGGCCGAGCGGCCGACGCGGACCTTGATGCCGAGCACGAGATCCTTGTGCTCGCGCGCCACCCGCACCGCCTCGCGCGGATCGATCAGGCGCATGTCGCAGTTCTCGCCGACCATGACGGTCTTGGAGAAGGCGAAGATGCCGGGGAACGACACGTTCAGGTAGGGCAGGATGCGGACCGGCGACGGCTCGATGACGTGGCGGCGGAAGCCGTGGAAGTTGCCGGGCCCGGCGCTGCCGGCATCGACGAAGGTGGTGACGCCGCCGCTGCGCGCCAGCAGCTCGGCCTCGACGCCGAGCGAGGTGCCGCCCCAGTAGACGTGGGTGTGCAGGTCGATCAGGCCGGGGCTCACGATCCTGCCGGCGACGTCGCGCACGTCCTTGCCGGACAGGCCATCGCCGATCGCCGCGACCTTGCCGCCGGCGAAGGCGATGTCGGTCACCTTGTCGAGACCCTGCGACGGATCGACGACGCGGCCGCCCCTGAGCACCAGATCGTTCATGTCCTCGTTCACTCCCTGACGGATTGCCGGAACGGTTATCGCACCCGCGCCATGGCCTTCGCCAGCGCACCGCCGCGCGGCAGCGTCACGTCGCCGAGGCCGAGCCAGGTCGCCATCAGCCGCAGTTCCTCGACCAGCGGAACGGCGACCGCGCCGGCCTCGGCGCCGGGCTCGAGGTGCGCGGCATGCACCAGAAGGCGGCGGCTGGCGCGGTCGGCCTTGAGGTCGACGCGCGCCACCAGCTCCTCGCCCAGCAGGAACGGCAGCACGTAGTAGCCGTGCGTGCGCTGGGCCGCCGGGGTGTAGATGCCGATGCGGTAGTGGAAGTCGAACAGGCGATGGGTGCGGGCGCGCTCCCAGATCAGCGGGTCGAACGGGGCGAGCAGGGCGCGCGCCTCGACGCGGCGCGGCTGGCGCGCCGCCGGGTCGAGGTAGGCGGCGTGCGACCAGCCCTCGACCTCGACCGGCACGAGCTGGCCGGCCTCGACCAGTTCGGCCACGCGCGCCTTCGTGTCGGCGACGCCGAGCCGGAAGTAGTCGCGCAGTTCCCGCTCCGTCGCGACGCCCAGCGCCCGCGCCGACTGGCGCAGCAGCTCGCGCTGGGCGGCGTCGGCGGAGGGCGTCGGCAGCGTGGCGATGGCGGCGGGGATCACCCGCTCGGTGAGGTCGTAGACGCGCTCGAAGCTGCCGCGCCGGGTCGCCGTCGTCACCAGGCCGGCGAAGAACAGCCACTCGACGGCGAGCTTGCCGTCGTTCCAGCCCCACCACGCGCCGCGCCGCTCGCCCGGCCGGCTCAGCTCGGACGCGGCCAGCGGCCCGCGGTCGGCGATCTCGCGCAGCACCTCGTCGATGTAGCGGGCCTTGTGCTGGCGGAACCGGTGCAGGCTGCCCTTGCCGTCGCCGGCATTGTCGCGGGCACGCTGCATGCGCCAGCGCAGCAACGGCTGGCTCGCGACCGGCAGCAGCGACGCCTCGTGCGCCCAGAACTCGAACAGGGCGCGCTGGCCGCGCGGCCCCCACGCCATCCTGTCCAGCAGCCCGCTGTCGTAGGCGCCGAGGCGCGAGAACAGCGGCAGGTAGTGGGCGCGCGCCAGCACGTTGACGGAATCGATCTGCAGCAGGCCGAGCCGGTCGACGGTGCGCCGGAGATGGCCGGCATTGACCGGGCCGGGCGGCCGCGCGCCGGCGAGGCCCTGCGCCGCCAGCGCGATGCGCCGCGCCTGGGCGTTGGTCAGGCGGGGACGGCGGCGCATGGCGCTACGGCGCGGCGTCGAGGCGCGCGATCGCCTTGCGCACGGCCTCGGCCTGGCGCTCCGAGATGTGGCCGTTGGCGCGGAACTCGCCGCACACCTTCTTCAGGAACGGGCTGCGCCCGGCCAGCGCCTCGGCCCGCTGCATCAGCGCGGCATGGGGATGGCGCGGGGCGTCGCGCCGCGATGCCCGGCGCGCCTGCACCCAGCGGATGGCGACGGCCACCACCAGCGCGAAGCCGGCGACGAGCGCCAGCTCGGTCCACGACGGCAGCATCATGACGCGAGCGCGAGTTCGGCACGCTGCGCCATCGCCAGCAGCGGCCGGTCGTGCAGGCGCGGCGCCACGATCTGCAGCCCGACCGGCAGGCCGCCGCGACCGCTGCCGCAGGGCACCGAGATGCCGGGCGCCAGCGCGAGGTTGAACAGCGGCGTGAAGGCGGCGTGGCCGCGCGGCCCGGCGGGCCGGCCCTCGATGGTCGGCGGGTAGACCTGCTCGACCGGCCACGACACGCAGGCCGTGGTCGGGGTCAGCAGGTAGTCGTAACCGGTGAAGAAGTCGCCGACGGCGCGGGCGCAGGCATCGGCGAAGCGCAGGGCCTCGACGACCTCGGTGCCGGCGATGGTCCGGCCGCGCTCGATGAGGCCGGCGATGTTGTCGCCGAACAGGTCGGGGCGGGCGGCGTGCTCGGCGCCGTAGAGCAGGGCGCTGGCGGCGGCGTTGACCGCCCCGAAGGCGGCCTCGTTGGTGCCCTCGGGCCACGCCACGTCGGCTTCCTCGATCCGCCACCCGGCGGCCCGCAGCCGCGCGATCGCGGCCTCGAACGCCGCCATCACGTCGGCATCGACGGCGACGCCGAGACCGAGCCGCGGGCTGACGGCGCAGCGCGGCTGGGCCGGCGGCGGCAGGTCGGGCAGGGCGACCGAGTGCGGGTCGCGCGGATCCGGACCGGCCATCACCTCGAAGGCGACCCGGGCATCGGCGACGCGCCGGCCCATCGGCGCGGTGACGCCGTAGAGCGGCCCGTAGGCGCCGCCGAAGCCGAACGGCGAGGGGATCGCCCCGGCCGAGGTCTTGAGACCGACGACGCCGCAATGCGCCGCCGGCCGGCGGCCCGAGCCGCCGCCGTCGGTGCCGAGCGCGATCGGGCTGAAGCCGGCGGCCAGCGCCGCGGCGGCGCCGCCCGACGAACCGCCGGGCGTGAGGGCGGTGTCGAGCGGGTGGCGGGTCGGCCCGTAGACCTTGTTCTCGGTGTGTCCCTTGGCCGCCATCTCGGGCGTGTTGGTCATGCCGAGGAAGACGCCGCCGGCCTGCTTCAGGCGCGCGACCGCGACGGCGTCGCGCGCCGGGCGGAAGTCCCGCCACAGCAGCGAGCCGTTGGTGACGCGCCGGCCGGCCACCCAGGTCGTGTCCTTGACGGTGTAGGGCACGCCGAGGATCGGGCCGTCGAAGCCCTGCTTGCGGCGGGCATCGACGGCGTCGGCGGCGGCCCGGGCCTCGGCCGGGTCGAAGTCGACGATGGCGTTGAGCGCGGGATTTCGCGCCTCGACCCGCGCGATCGCCGCCTCGGCGACGTCGCGGGCCGTGGTCCGTCCACGACGCACGGCGTCGGCGATCGCGGCCGCACCCCGGTCGAGCAAGTCGGTCACCAGCAAATCGGTCATTTGTTTGTCATACCGGCCCGGGCCGCGCCGTACCAGACTGCAGCGAGGGATCCGGAGAGCGGGGGCTCCGGCGGTCGGGTCCCGAGGCAGGGAACGTTGGACACAGCGAACATCATGCGGCAGGGGCGGCTCGACGGCCTCAGGGTCCTGGTCGTCGAGGACAACTTCTTGCTGGCGGAGGTCACGAAGGGCCTGCTCGAGGACACCGGGTGCCGCGTCGTCGGGCCGGTCGGCCGGCTCGCGGAGGGGCTGGCCCATGCCCGCGTCGAGCCGCTCGACGGCGCGATCCTCGACATCAACCTGCACGGCGAACTCAGCTTCGAGATCGCCGAGGTGCTGTCGCGGCGCGGCATCCCGTTCCTGTTCGTGACCGGGTACCAGGACCGCAGCATGGTGCCCCCGGGCCTGCGGTCGGCGCCGCGACTGGACAAGCCGGTGCCGGACGAGCGCCTGGTCGAGGCGGCCGAGGCCGCCTTCGGGTCGGCGGATCGTGCCGGCGAGGACCCACAGGACGACGTGCTACCGTCGCACCCGCATGGCGCTGGAGAGCGATCTGTATGCGCCGGTGAAGGCGCTGCTGGAGACGCAGGGATACGTCGTTAAGGGCGAGGTCCGCGGCTGCGACGTGGTCGGCGTGCGCGGCGACGAACCGCCGGTCATCGTCGAACTGAAGCGCCTGTTCGGCCTGGCGCTGGTGCTGCAGGGGATCGACCGGCTGGCGCTGTCCGACCGGGTCTACCTCGCGGTCGGGCAGTGGCCCCGGCAGGTCAAGGGCGTGAAGCGGCTGTGCCGCCGGCTCGGCCTCGGCCTGCTGGTCGTCGCCGACGGCCGCGCCGACGTCGTGCTCGACCCGGCGCCGTACAAGCCCCGTGGCGACAAGCGCAAGGCCGGTCGCCTGCTGGGCGAGCATCGCCGGCGCGTCGGCGATCCCAACCTCGGCGGCAGCGCGATGAAGGCACCGCTGATGACCGCCTACCGCCAGGAGGCGCTGCGCTGTGCCGCGCTGCTGGCCGAGCGCGGCCCGCTCAAGGTCGCGGTCGTGCGCCGGGACGCGGACGCGCCGCGCGCCGGGGCGATCCTGGGCGACGATCACTATGGCTGGTTCGAGCGGGTCGAGCGCGGCGTCTACGCCCTGACGCCGGCCGGCCGGCAGGGACTGGCCCAGCACGGCATCGCCGCGCCGGACCGCGCGGCGTGATGGCCGAGGCGCTGCGCCGCTTCCCCGGGCCGCTGCTCGCGCTCGCCTTCGTCGCGCTGCAGCTGCTCGACGCGAGGACCTACCCGCTGTTCGGCTACGACGAGACCCTGCTCAACGAGGCCGGGTGGCACCTCGTCCAGGCCGGGGAGTTCCGGTCCGACATCCGCAGTCTCCAGCCAGGCTTCGAGTCCCGCTACCTGTGGCAGCCGCCGGCGCTGTCGCTGTCGGCGGCGGTCTCCTACGCGCTGTTCGGCCTCGGCCTGGTCCAGACCCGCCTGCCGGGCATCGTCTTCGGCGGCCTCGGCATCTGGGCGATGTACCGGCTGGCCCTGGCGGCGGGCGGCCTGCGCGCCGGCGCCTGGGTCGCGGCCACGCTGCTGTTCCTGTGGCCATCGTGGATCGCGACGGCGAAGATCTCGCGCATGGACACCGGCGCCATCGTGGCGATGCTGGTGGCGACCTGCGGCATCGTCCGGTGGCTGCGCGACGCCGACGCAAGCGGGTCGCGCGGGCTCCTGCCGTACGGGCTGGCCGGCGGCATCGGCGCGATGTTCCACACGGTGGCGCTGCCGTGGTGCCTGGCGCTGTGCTGCGTGCTGCTGATCTTCTCGCGCGGGCGCCTCGCTCCGCCGTTCTGGTTCGGCGTCGGTGTCGCCGTGCCGTGCCTCGCGTGGCTCGGCTACGGCCTGGCGACCCCGCGCGACTTCGAGTTGCAGTTCCTCGACCACCTGCTGGTCAGGACGGCGGGAGGCGGGGGACTGCTGGGCCGACTGGCCGGCGAGGCGCAACGCCATGCCGACGAGCTGGCTCGCTTGCCGGCGCTGCTGCCGCTGATCGCGGTCGGTGCGTGGGGCCACCTGCGATACCGGCCGTGGCGGCAACGGCCGGTCGCCGGCCTGCTCGTCCTGGCGTCCATCGTGGTGGTCCTGCATGCGCTGGTCGCCGGCAAGGACAGCGGCTACTACCAGCTCTACCCGGCGACCCTGCTGCTCTGTCTCGTGGCGATCGGGGTCGGCGCGGTGATCGCGGCCGCCGCCACGCCGGCGGCGTCGCGCCTGCCGGGCATCGTCGCGCTGGCCAGCCTCGCCCTGTTCGCCGCCAACGCCGCGGCGGTCTCCTTCGGGCCGCGCCTGCTGGCGGCGTGGAAGCAGGGACCCCAGCGCGACTACGCGTTGCAGATGGCGCCCCTGCGCGCGGTCCTCGTGCCCGGCGACACGGTGTGGGGCGACCCGGTGGCGTGGCTCGCCGCCGTCGAGGCCGGTGCGACCTTCAAGGCCTCGAACTGGGCCGAACGCTCGTCGCTCATGGTCGCGGACCCCAAGCGCGACAGGTACGTCGTCGTGTCGCGCGGCAAGAGCTTCCGCGGGATGGAGAACTACCGGAAGATCCTGGAGTTCGGCCAGGAACTGCCGCTGGTCTTCGGCCGCCCGTTGACCGACAAGTCCTATACCTTCGACCTGTGGCGATCGACCTCGCCCGACTGAGGACCCGCCGCGCCGCGCGGGTCGCAACCCCCGCCGCCAAGCGGCATTAACGGAGGTCCATGCGCACGCTCGAGATCGTCCACCACACGCGCTACGAATACTCCTCGCCGGTGGTGCTGGGCGAGCATCGCTTGATGTTCCGGCCGCGCGACAGCCACGACCTCCGTCTTCTCCACACCGCCCTGTCGATCGAGCCGACGGCGGCGGTGCGATGGATCCACGATCCTTTCGGCAATTCCATCGCCATCGCGACCTTCGAGGGCGAAACCGACCATCTCGACCTGACCAGCACGATCCGGCTGGAACACTTCGCCGTGCCGGTCGAGTGGCCGCCGCTGGAAGCCTACGCCCGGACCTTGCCCTTCAGCTACGCGAGCGACGAGGCGCCCGACCTCGCGCGCTACGTCGAGCGAGGCTTTCCCGATCCCCAGGGCGCGGTGACGTCGTGGACGAAGAAGTTCCTCAGGGGCGAGGGGGAAGCGGAGACGTTCGCGACCCTGACCCGGATGTGCAAGGGCATCCAGGAAGGACTGAGGTACGTGATGCGCTTCGAGCCCGGCACGCAGCCGCCGGCGACGACGCTGCAGGCGGGCGCCGGGACCTGCCGCGACTACGCGCTGCTGATGATGGAAGGCAGCCGCGCGCTCGGTCTCGCCGCGCGCTTCGTCACCGGGTACCTCTACGACCCCGCGGCCGACGCGGTCGCCGGCGGCACGCCGGTCGCCGCCCAGCCGCATGCCTGGATGGAAGTCTACCTGCCGGGGGCCGGCTGGGTGGAGTTCGATCCCACCAACGGCATCATCGGCACCGACCGGCTGATCCGGGTCGCCGTCGGGCGCGATCCCGACCAGGCGATGCCGCTCAAGGGCAGCTTCACCGGCCAACCCGGCGCGACCGCCTCGACCGTCATCGAGGTCCGGGTGCGCTCGATCGTGGGTGAAGGCGCGGCGAGGGACAGGCCTGCCGCGGTCGACGACGCGCCTGCCGCCGCCGAGGACTGAGCGATCGGTCGTCGCCTTCGCAAGAGATTTCAGGTAAAATGCGATTAGCTGCAGCCGTTCCGGTGATCCGGCAGCGACGGTCCGCGAGGTTAAGGCGAATCTCTTGAGCGCGATGACGTGGATGCTGCGCGGACTGCTCGCGCTTGGCGGCGCAGGCCTCTTCGTCGTGGCCTGGCCGGTGGCCAACGCGGCCCTGCAGCAGCAACGGGCCGACAGCGTTCTCTCCGCCATGAGAACCGGCGCGCGGCCGGTGTCGCTGGGCGAGGTCCAGGATGCGATCACCAGCCTCGACCGCGCCGTGTCCTTCGATCCCGTGGCGTCCCGCCGCTTCGTGCGTTCCGAACTGCTGGCCGGCGCCGCGCTCGATCCCGCCCTGCGGGTCACGCGCGAGCAGCGCACGCAGTGGCTGCGCGAGGCCCAGGGCGATCTCGAGACCGCCCTTGGCAACGATCCCGCGCGCGGCGTCGCCTGGGTCCGGCTCGCCGCCGTGCGCCAGGCCCTCGGCGGACCCTCGCGCGCCGTGGTGGCCGCGTTGATGATGTCGCTCGACGTGGCGCCGATGCTGGAGTCGCTGTGGCCGTCGCGGCTCCAGATGTTCCTCGACAACTGGCAGCACTTCACGCCCCAGGAGCGCGAGCGCGTCGCCGCCGAGGTCGCGATGAACTGGCGCAAGACCGCGCAGCACGAATTCTTCGCCACCGCCATCCGCTCGCCGATCGACGAGCTGTTCGTCCGCTACTTCATCCGCAACGAACCGGGCGCCCAGGAGGAACTGACGAAATGGCTCGTTCGCGTCAGGAAGAAGTAGTCCTCCACATGGAAGGCTTCGTTCCGCCGCCGGCCCGGGGTTACCTGGAGCAGGCGGTGGGCGTGCTCGACTGGATCGTCGCGGCGGCCTTCTTCCTCGTCGTCTCGCTGGCCGCGCTCGGCATGGGCGGCAACCGCGACTGGGCGTGGGCGCCGGTCGCGGTGCTGGTCGGGTTGTTCGCGGTCGTGATCGCCGCCGGCGCCGGCACCCGGTCGGGCTTCGACGTCGGGCCGGCCGAGCGCAAGCCGCTGCTGGCGCTGTTCGCCTGCTTCCTCGCCTTCATGCTGTTCGCGCTGTTCCAGGTCTCGACGCTGGCGCCGCGCACGGCCAGCGCCACCTACTACGAGATGGCGGCGCAACTGCTCGGCAAGGCGCATGCGCCGGTGCCGGCCCTCGCCATCGACGCGGCGCGCGATACGCTGATCAAGTGCGTGACCTGCGGCGCCATCTTCCTGTCGGCCCGGGCCCTGTGCCGCGAGCGCTCGCGGGCGCGCCTGCTGCTGTACTTCTTCCTGTTCGGCGCGATGCTGGTGCTGGGCTACGGCTTCCTGTCCCAGGCGACCACGAATTCCTGTTACCTCGGCAGCTACCTCAAGAAGGTCGGCACGTTCGAGGCCAAGGATCACTGCGTGATGTCGGGCACGTTCGTCAGCAGCAACTCGTTCGGCTCCTACTGCGGCATGGCGCTGGTGGCGGCGATGGCGCTGCTGTTCGCGCCGCGCCGCCACGGCGCACGGCGGCCCTACGGCTTCGGCGAGCAGGAGGAGGGCCTGCTGTCGGGCCTGACCGGCTTCCGGCTGCTGATGCTGGCGATCGCCCTGCTGATGCTGGGCGGCCTGCTAATCTCGGCGTCGCGCGCCGGGCTCGCGGCGACCGGCGCCGCGGTCGGCCTGCTGATCCTGCTGATGATGCGTGGCCTGTGGCGGGCGCGCCCCGACCTCACCCGCCTGGTGATCGTCGGCGCGGTCATCGTCGGCATCGTGGTCACCGTGATCGCGGGCCGGACGATGTTCATGAAGATCGAGCAGGGCGGGAGCGTCACCGAGCGGATGCACATCTGGATGGCGGGCTGGAAGGCGATCACGCTGTCGCCGTGGCTGGGCTGGGGGCTCGGCAGTTTCCCCGACATCTACACCGTCCTCCAGCCCGCGAGCATGACGCAGCCCAACAACCTCGCGCACTCGACGCCGCTCGAGGTCATGGTCGAGGTCGGCATCCCCATGGCCTTCGTGGTCTACGCGATTCTGCTGATCCCCCTGGCGGCGACGCTGTACGGCGCCCTGTCGAGCAGGTTCCTGCATCGTTACCTGCCGGTGGCCGCCGTGGCCGTCGCCACCGTCCCGACCGTGCATTCGCTGATCGACTTCAGCCTGCAGATGCCGGCCATCGGCTTCGTCGTCAGCGCCATGCTGGGCATGGGCTGGGCCCAGACCTTCGGCCGGCGCGGCCCGGTCGAGACGCCTTTACGGGAGCCCGAGGCCTAACTATACTCAGTTCGGGTGCAAACTGCGTGCTTGGGGCGCGCGGATTGAGTGGAAACTTGCCGGCCATCGGAACGGAGCGACGAGCGTCGCCACCGGTCCGCACGACGTGTCCGGCGGAGGAGTAACCTGGGTTGAGCGTGCGTGGAGCCATCCCGATGACGGCAGAGGCCGCGGTCGAGGAGCCAGCAGCCGGTGGACGGCGCCTGCGCTCCGCTCCCGAGCGGTTCATCGAGACGTGGATCGACGCGATCGTCGGCTTCCTGTTCTGCGTCGTGCTGCCGATCCCGATCTACGCCACCGGCGAGCCGTTCGCCCAGGGCGTGCTCGGCACCGAGGTGACGATCATCGCGACGGCGCTGGGCTACGTCGTGGTCTGGTACGCCGGCCGCCGCCTCGACGCGTTCCCGCGCCGCTCGCTGCAGGGCAACCTGAGCTACGTCGCGCCCGTCGCGGTCATCACCTACGGGCTGATCGCGGCGCTGCTGCTGCTGCTCCGCATCGACTACTCGCGCATCCAGTTCGTCGGCTCGGGCCTGCTGACCCTGCTGTGGATGGGCAGCGTCGCGCAACTGCGCGCCCGTTACCTGATCCGCAACTACGCGGTGATGCCCGGGGCGACGCGCGCCCACATGCCGAAGTCCGACTCCTGCCGCTGGCTCGACTTCGACGACGTCTATCGCCGCGGCATCAGGGTCGACGCGATCGTCGCCGATCTCGGCGCCGACCTCGGCGAAAGGCGCCTGGCGGCCCTCGCCGACGCCGCGATCGCCGGCGTGCCGGTGCTGGACCGGCGCTACATCGTCGAGACGCTGACCGGCCGGACGCCGCTCGGCGGCCTGACCCCGAACGAGTTCGGCTCGCTGCTGCCGTCGCGCCAGTACCTGCTGGTGCGACGCGGGCTGGAACTGGTCCTCACCGTGGCGGCCCTGCCGATCCTGTTTCCCGTGCTCGCGGCCATCGGCCTGGTCGTCCGGTTCGACAGCCCGGGGCCGGTGTTCTTCCTGCAGACCCGGATCGGACGCCGCGGCACGCCGTTCCGCATGGTCAAGTTCCGCACGATGCGGCACAACGCCGGCGGGCCGAGCTTCACCACCGAAAGCGATCCGCGGATCACGCGCAGCGGCCATTTCCTGCGCCGCACGCGGCTGGACGAGCTGCCGCAACTGTTCAACATCCTGCGCGGCGAGATGAGCTGGGTCGGCCCCCGGCCGGAGGCCGCGAGCCTCGAGAAGGGCTACGTCCGCGACATCGAGTACTTCGCGCTGCGCAGCATCGTGCGCCCGGGCATCACCGGCTGGGCGCAGATCAACCAGGGCTACGCGCACGAGCACGACGCCATGCGCGCGAAGCTGGAATACGACCTCTACTACCTGAAGCACTGCTCGCTTTGGCTTGATCTGGTGATCGTGCTGCGTACCTTTGCCGTGGTTTTTCGCGGCACGGGCGCACGCTGACCGTCGCCAAACCCTTGCGAGCGGTCCCATGTGCGGCATAGCCGGCATCCACGCCTACCTCGAGGTCGCGCCGCCGGTCGATCGCGCCGAGTTGGCGCGCATCAACGACCGGATGGCGGCGCGCGGGCCGGACGGCGCGGGCCTGTGGCTGGCCGACGACGGCCGCACCGGGTTCGCGCACCGCCGCCTCGCGATCATCGACCTCAGCGATGCCGGCCTGCAGCCGATGCACAGCGCCTGCGGCCGCTACACGATCACGTTCAACGGCGAGATCTACAACTACCTCGAGCTGCGCCGCGAACTGGCCGACAAGGGCCGCGTCTTCCGCAGCGGCTCCGACACCGAGGTGCTGCTGCACCTGTTCGCCGAGTACGGCATCGACATGGTCAAGCGGCTGCGCGGCATGTTCGCCTTCGGCCTGTGGGACGCCGCCAAGCGCCGCCTGGTGCTGGCGCGCGACCCGCTCGGCATCAAGCCGCTGTACTGGGCCGACGACGGCTGGACCGTGCGCTTCGCCTCGCAGGCCAAGGCGTTGCTGGCCGGCGGGGCGGTGTCGCGCGATCCCGACCCGGCCGGCATCGTCGGCTTCCACCTGTTCGGCAGCGTGCCGGAGCCGTTCACGGTATGGCGCGAGGTCCGCTCGCTGCCGGCCGGCGCCACCATGGTGATCGACGCCACCGGCCCGCGCCCGGCCGACCGCTACCACGACGTCGCCGGCGCTCTCGCCGAACGGTCGCGGCGAGCGGCGGCCGGCGACCCCGCCGTCCAGCTGGCGGACGCCGTTCGCGATTCGGTTCGCCACCACCTCGTGGCGGACGTGCCGGTCGCGGTGTTCCTGTCCGCCGGCCTCGACTCGGGGGCGTTGCTCGGGACCATGGCGGGCCTCGGCGCGACCGCGACCACGGCCGTCACGCTGGCCTTCGCCGAGTTCAAGGGGTTGCCGGTCGACGAGGCGCCGCTCGCGGCCGAAGTCGCGCGGCGCTACGGCGCCCGGCACGTGGTGCGGACCGTCGACCGGGCCGAGTTCGAGGCCGACCTGCCGGCGATCCTCGACGCGATGGACCTGCCGACCGTCGATGGCATCAACACCTGGTTCGTGTCCAAGGCGGCGCGCGAGGCCGGCGTGAAGGTGGCGCTGAGCGGGCTCGGCGCCGACGAGTGCTTCGGCGGCTACCCGTCGTTCCGCGACGTGCCGCGCAGCGTCCACTGGCTGCGCCCGCTGTCGTGGATCCCGGGGCTCGGCGCGCTGGCGCGACGCGGCCTGTCGGCGGCGATCGCCGCCGGGCTGCCGCTCCATCCCAAGGCCGCCGGGGTGCTGCAGTACGGCGGCAGCTGGGCCGGCGCCTACCTGCTGCGCCGCAGCGTCTACATGCCGTGGGAACTCGACGACCTGCTCGAGCCGGCGATGGTGGAGGAGGGGCTGCGGCGCCTGTCGCCGCTCGGTCACATCGGCGCCGTCCTGCGCGCGGGCCGCGGCCTCGGCGATTTCGACCGCGTCTCGGCGCTCGAGACCGCGCTCTACATGCGCAACCAGCTGCTGCGCGATGCCGACTGGGCGGGCATGGCGCAGTCGGTCGAGATCCGCGTGCCGTTCGTCGACCCGTTCTTCATCGCCGCCCTGCCGGCCGGCGCGGCGCTGGCCCGTCTCAATGCCAAGGACGCGGTGGCGGCGGTGCCGGTGCCGCCCTTGCCGGACGCGGTGCGCGGCCGGCGCAAGACCGGGTTCGTGACGCCGGTCGGCCGCTGGTTGCGCGAGGCGGCCGGCGCCACGGACCAGGGCGTGCCGGATTTCTCGGCGGCCTCGCGCGGCTGGGCGCGCCGCGTCTGGCAGGGCGGCTGGAACCAGCCCGCGGCGGCCTGACCGGGATGGCGATCCGCATCCTCGCCCTCGTCGGCGATGCCTACGGCGCGCGCGGCGGCATCGCCCGCTACAACCGCGACCTGTTCGGCGCGCTGGCGGCCGGCGGCGCCGAGATCCTGGTTCTGCCGCGCCTCGGCGATGCCGAGGCGGATGCGTTGCCGGCCGGCGTGCGCCAGCGGCCGGCGATCTTCGGACGCCTCGGCTTCTCGCTGGCGGCGCTGTGGCAGGCGTGGCGGTTCCGGCCGGTCGACGTGGTGTTCTGCGGCCATGTCTTCATGGCGCCGCTCGCCGTCGTGGTCGCGCGCCTGGTCGGAGCGCGCTACTGGCTGCAGGCCCATGGCACCGACATCTGGAACGACCGGCGCGACCATGTCCGCCGCGCGATCGAGGCCGCCGACCTGCTGACCACCGTCAGCCGCGGCACCCGGCGGCGCCTGCTGGGCTGGGTCGACCTCGCCCCCGAACGCGTCCGCGTCCTGCCCAACACCGTCGACGAGCGCTTCGCGCCCGGTGCCGCGGACGAGGCCCTGCGCCAGCGCCTGGCGCCGGGCCCGGGGCCGATCCTGCTGACCGTCGGGCGGCTGGCGGCGAGCGAGCGCTACAAGGGCCACGAGCTGGTGTTCGCCGCGCTGCCGGCGCTGCGGGCGCGCTTCCCCGACCTCGTCCACCTCGTGGCCGGCGAGGGCGACGACCGCGCCCGGCTGGAGGCGCGCGCCCGCGAGCTCGCCGGCGACGGCGCGGTGAAGTTCCTGGGCTTCGTCCCCGACGCCGACCTGCCCGGCCTCTATCGCCTCGCCGACCTGTTCGTGATGCCGAGCTCGGAGGAAGGGTTCGGCATCGTCTACCTCGAGGCCGCTGCCTGCGGCCTGCGGGTGATCGGCGGCGCCGGCGGCGGCAGCAGCGACGCCATTCCCGACCGCCGGGTCGGCGACATCGTCGACCCGCGCGACCGCGACGGCCTGGTCGCGGCGGTGACCCGCCTGCTCGGCGAGGGCCGGGTCGATCCGGCGGCCATCGAGCCCTACCGCCGGCCGCACTTCACGGCGGCGGCGTCGCGACTCCTCGCTCGCCTTGTGGCCCGGCCGCGTCGTATGAGAGGCGCTTCATGAGCACGCTCGAAGAAAACGATCCCGACGTCCTCGTGATCGAGGCCGGCCGGGCGGACCGCCAGTACTGGCTCGATCTGTGGCGCTACCGCGAACTGTTCGTGATCCTCGCCTGGCGCGACGTCGCCGTCCGCTACAAGCAGACGGTGATCGGCGCGCTGTGGGCGTTCCTGCGGCCGTTCATGACCATGGTGGTGTTCACCGTCGTGTTCGGGACGCTGGCCAAGTTGCCGACCGAGGGCAACACCCCGTACGCCGTGATGGTCTTCGCCGGCCTGCTGCCCTGGACCCTGTTCTCGTCGGTGCTCAACGACGCGTCCAACAGCGTCATCGGCAACGCCAACCTGGTCAGCAAGGTCTACTTCCCGCGCATGATCATCCCGCTGGCCACCGTGGTGGTCGCCGTGATCGACTTCCTGGTCAGCCTCGTGATCCTCGCCGGCCTGATGATCTGGTACGGGGTCGCCCCGGGCTGGCAGATCCTGCTGCTGCCGTTCTTCGTCGTGCTGGCGCTGCTCGCCGCGATCGGCCCGGCGCTGTGGGCGGCCTCGCTGATCGTCCACTACCGCGACTTCCGCTTCCTCATCCCGTTCGGCGTCCAGATCGGCCTCTACGTCTCGCCGGTCGGCTTCTCCAGCAAGGTCGTGCCCGAGCAGTTCCAGATGCTCTACAGCTTCAACCCGATGGTCGGCGTGATCGACGGCTTCCGCTGGTGCATCCTGGGCGGCGAGAGCCCGATCTTCTGGCCGGGCTTCGTCGTCAGCCTGGTCGTCATCGCCGCGCTGCTGTTCTGGGGCGGCCGGTCGTTCCGGCGCAGCGAGCGCGCCTTCGCGGACATGCTGTGATGAGCGACGTCGTCATCCGCGCCGACAAGCTCGGCAAGCGTTTCACCATCGGCCGGCGGGGCGAGCATGGCTCGGTCTTCGTCGACGTGCTGGCGCGCCACATGCGCAACGCCATGCGCAAGAGCGTCGACATGATGAAGGGCAAGGCCCTGGTCGACGGCGACGTGGTCGAGGATTTCTGGGCGCTGCGCGACGTCGATTTCGAGATCTCGCGCGGCGAGGTCATCAGCATCATCGGCCACAACGGCGCCGGCAAGACGACGCTGCTCAAGATCCTGTCGCGGATCATCGAGCCGACCGAGGGCCGATTGCTGCTCAAGGGCCGGGTCGCCAGCCTGCTCGAGGTCGGCACCGGCTTCCATCCGGAACTGACCGGCCGCGAGAACATCTTCCTCAACGGCGCGATCCTCGGCATGACGCGGGCCGAGGTGCGCCAGCGTTTCGACGAGATCGTGGCCTTTTCCGGCGTCGAGAAGTTCATCGACACGCCGGTCAAGCGTTACTCGGTCGGCATGTACGCGCGGCTGGCCTTCGCGGTGGCGGCGCACCTCGAGTCCGAGATCCTGGTGATCGACGAGGTGCTGGCGGTCGGCGATGCCGAGTTCCAGGCCCGCTGCCTCAACCGCATGTCGGAGGTCGCCAACGCCGGCCGCACCGTGCTGTTCGTCAGTCACAACCTGGCCGCGGTCAAGTCCCTGACCCGGCGCGCCATCGTCTTCCAGTCGGGCCGCGTCTACTTCGACGGGCCGATCGACGAGGCGGTCGCGCGCTACGCGACCTCGCTGCGCCGGGTCGAGGCCGGGCGCCAGTGGGGCAAGGGCGACAACAGCGCGCTCATCTCCGCCGACATGGTCGACGAGGCCGGCCGTGCCACCGACCGCTACGAGCCCGGCACGCCGATCCGGCTCAGGGTCGTGGTCGAGACGACGGGGCTTCGCGGCATGACCCTCGACCTCGTGCTGCGCGACGAGCACAACCTGCCGGTCGGGTTCTACTCGACCTCGGTGTTCGACCAGGTGTCGCTGCCCGGCGATGCCGGCCGCTACGAGTGCCACCTCGTGCTGGAGCCGTACTGGCTGGGCGCCGGCGAGTACTGCTTCGATCTCATGACGGCGCACACCAACGTCAACATCGACCACCGCGTCGACAACGCGTTGCGGTTCTTCGTCGAGCGCTGCAGCCCGGGCGACATCCCGTTCAACTTCACGCAGGCCGACGGTACCGGCGCGATCGCGATGCGCATCGCCGCGCCGGTCCGGTTCACCGAGGCCACGGCGGCGACAGGCGCGCCGGCCGCCGCGCCGGCCGGGTCGTCGACGCCCGGGCAGGGGTGAGCGCCGGCCGATGCGCGGCGCGATCTGCCTCGTCAGCCCGGGCAACCTGGCCTCCAACCCGCGCCTGCTCAAGGAAGCGGACGCGCTGCACGAGGCAGGCCACGCGGTGACCGCCGTGGTCTGCCGCTACACCGAGGAACTGCGATCGTTCGACGATGCGATCGCCGCCGAGGTGCCGTGGCAGGTCGTGAGCGTGCGCCGCGATGCCGGCGAGGGCATCGCGGCGCGGGCAGCCTCGGCCGCGGTGCGCGGCCTCGAGACGGTGCGCCTGCCGGTGCCCGCGGCGCTGGCCGCCACCGCCTACGGCGGGCCATGGGCGCCGCTGCGCCGGGCGGCATCGCGCGTGGCGGCCGATCTCTACATCGCCCACTACGTCGCCGGCCTGGCCGCGGCGGGCGCCGTGGCGGGCGAACGCGGCGCCCTGCTGGGCTTCGATGCCGAGGACTACCACGGCGGCGAGGGCACGCCCCTGCAACGGCGCATGGTGCGCCGGATCGACCGGGCCTACCTGCCCCGCTGCGCCCACGTCACCGCCGCCGCGCCGATGATCGGCGAGGCCTATGCCCGGGACTGCGCGGTCCGGCCGGTGACCGTCCTCAACGTCTTCCCGCTGGCCATGGCGCCGGCGGCGCCGCGGCCGGCCGCCGCCGAAGGCCCGCTGCGTGCCTACTGGTTCTCGCAGACGATCGGTCCCGACCGCGGCCTGCAGGCGTTCATCGACGCGATGGCGCGCGCGCGTCACCCGGTGACGCTGGACATTCGCGGCTCCAACCGGTGGGGCCACGGCGACACGCTGCTGGCGCTGGCGCGCGAGCGCGGCATCGCCGACCGCGTTCGCCTGCTGGCGACGGCGCCGCCCGAGGACATGGTGCGCCTGGCCGCGGAGTACGATCTCGGCCTGTCGCTCGAGACCGATGTCAGCGAGAATCGCCGCGTCTGCCTGACCAACAAGATCTTCACCTACCTGCTCGCGGGCGTGCCGGTGCTGCTGAGCGACACGCCGGCCCAGCGTGCGCTGGCGCCGTTGCTGGGCCGGGCGGCCCGCCTGGTGTCGCTGGCCGACCCGGCGGCGATGGCCGCCGCGCTCGACGGTTTGACCGGCGCGCCCGGCGCCGTCGCGGCGGCGCGGGCCGATGCCTGGCGGCTGGGGCGGGAACGCTACAACTGGGAATTCGAGAAGAAGGCCCTGCTGGACTCGGTGGAACGGGCCCTCGCGGGGCGGGGGATCGCGCCATGACGACGATGAAGCAACGGCTGGGCGCGTGGCTGATCCCGCGGCTGCCGGTCAACCCGTGGGTCTTCCGCAGTTTCCGGGTCGAGCTGAACGCGATGACGGTGCGGCTGCTGAACCGCATCCTGCCCGGGCGGCGCGCGCGGCTGCGCGAACTGCGCCAGCGCAAGGACGTGCTGGCCAACATCGGTTGCGGTCCGTTCGGACGCGAGGGCTGGGTCAACCTCGACCTCTTCCCGGCGCCCGGCGTCACGCTGCGGGTCGATTGCCGGCACGGCCTGCCGTTCGGCGACGCGGCGGTGCGGGGCATTCACGTCGAGCACTACTTCGAGCACCTCGAGCCGACGACCGAGCGACCGCGGTTCCTGGCCGAGTGCCGCCGCTGCCTGCAGCCCGGCGGCATCCTGCGCATCGTCGTCCCCGACATGCGCAGGTACATCGACGCCTACCTGTCCGACGGGTGGGGTCTCCTGAACGAGATCGGTTGCGGCGGCGAACGCCCGCAGGATGCCTTCGCCACCAAGATCGAGGCGCTGAACCACGTGTTCGTGCAGGAAGGCGAGCACTACGGCGGCTTCGACGCCGAGTACCTGCGCCGCACCCTCGCGCAGGCCGGCTTCGACGATGTCGAGCAGGTCGCGTGGGGCGAGGGGCGCTTCCCCGGCGGCGCCATCGATCGCGAGCAGCATCGATCCTACTCGCTGTACATGGAGGCGAGGCGCTGATGCGCATCCTGGTCACCGCCGATCCCGAGATCGAGGTCCCGCCGCTCCTGTACGGCGGCATCGAGCGCATCGTCGATGGCCTCGTTCGCCACCTGCGCCGGCGTGGCCACGAGGTCTGCCTGGTCGCGCGGGCGGGATCGCGGTGCGCCGCCGACGCCTTCCATGCCTGGCCGGGCGCCAGCTCGCTGTCGCGCCGCGACACCGTGGTCAACACGCTCGCGCTGTGGCGGGCGGCGCGGTCGTTCCGTCCCGACGTCATCCACTCCTTCTCGCGGCTCGCCTACCTGACGCCGCTGTTGCGCGGGCGCACGCCGATCGTGATGAGCTTCCAGCGCGATCCGACCCTGCGCACGGTGTCGACCGCGCTGCGCCTCGCCGCGCCCGGCGTGCTGCGCTTCACCGGCTGCAGCGACTACATCGCCGCCTGCGGCCGCCGCGCCGGCGGCGACTGGGTGGGCATTCCCAACTTCTTCGAGATCGATGCCCTGGAATTCAGCCCGTCGGTCGCGCCGGACGCGCCGCTCTGCTTCCTCAGCCGGGTCGAGAGCATCAAGGGCGCGCACTGGGCGATCGAGATCGCGCGCCGGACCGGCCGGCGCCTCGTGATCGCGGGCAACCACGCGGAGTCCGGGGCCGAGGGCGATTACTGGCGGACCCAGATCGAACCGTGGATCGGCCGCGACGGCATCGAGTATGTCGGCGCGGTGGACGACGTCGCGAAGAACCGGGTGCTGGGCGAGGCGGCTGCCATGGTGGTGCCGATCCAGTGGGACGAGCCGTTCGGCATCGTGTTCGCCGAGTCGCTGGCCTGCGGCACGCCGGTGATCTCCTGCCCGCGCGGCTCCCTGCCCGAGATCGTGCGGCAGGGCGTCGACGGTTTCCTGATCCGCTCGATCGAGGAGGGCTGCGAGGCGGTTGCGCGCCTGCCGGGCATCGACCGGGCCGGCTGCCGCCGCCGGGCCGAACAGGAATACGCGCCGGAAGTCGTGGTGACGCGCTACGTCGACCTCTACGAGCGCGCCCGCGCCGAGCTGGCGTCGCGACGATGAAGCGGCTGGCGCTGGTCAGCGGCCACTTCCCGCCCAGCAACCTGGTCGGCGCCCAGCGTGCGCGCCTGTGGTCGCGCTACCTGCCCGAGTTCGGCTGGGAGCCGATCGTCGTGACCGGCGACCCGGCGCGTTACGAGGAACGCCCCGACCCCGACCTCGAGATGCTGGTGGCCCCCGGGCTGCGCGTGATCCACGCGCCGACC
The DNA here is from genome assembly GCA_964420105.1 of uncultured Reyranella sp. Classification (GTDB taxonomy): domain Bacteria; phylum Pseudomonadota; class Alphaproteobacteria; order Reyranellales; family Reyranellaceae; genus Reyranella. The sequence goes on along the minus strand of CAYQRL010000008.1, from coordinate 11,713 downwards.
CTGCCGACGCGCCCGGTGCGGCTGGTCGGCGACCTCGGCGTCCGAGCCTTCTGGGGATGCTACCGCGTGCTGTCCGGGCTGGCGGCGCGCGGCGAGATCGACTTCGTCCTGGTGACGATCCCGTCGAACTTCCTCGCCCCGGTCGGACGCCTCGTCCATGCCCGCCACGGCCTGCCGTTCGGCATCGACTACCAGGACCCGTGGGTCAACCGCTGGCCCGGCGTCGACAAGCCGTTCACCCGGGCATGGGCTTCCTACACCCTGTCGAAGATCCTCGAGCCGATCGCGGTGCGCGGCGCCAGCCTGATCACCGGCATGGCCCCGGGTTACGTCGCGGGCATGCTGGAGCGCAATCCCGAGGTCGCCGCCGGGGCGGTGGTCGCGTGCATGCCGATGGGCATCGCGCCGGAGGACTACGACCTCGTGCGCAGGCTCGATCGGCCGGCCTTCCTGTTCCAGCCCGGCGACGGCCGTTTCCACGTGATCTACGCCGGTGCGCTGCTGCCGGCCGGCATCGTCGTCCTCGACGCCTTGCTCGCCGGGCTGCGCACGCTGAAGGCGCGCGACCCCGTCGCCGCGGCGCGCCTGAAGGTTCATTTCGTCGGCACCGGCAAGTCGCCGGACGATCCGAACGGCCATCGCGTGCTGCCGCGCGCACAGGCCGCCGGCGTCGCCGACATGGTGGACGAGCACCCGCAGCGGATCGGCTACGTCGATACGCTGAACCACCTCGGCCGCAGCGACGCGGTGCTGGTGCTCGGTTCGACCGAGGCCCACTACACGCCGTCCAAGGTCTTCCAGGCGATGCTGTCGCGGCGACCGGTGCTGGCGCTGCTGCACGAGGCCAGCTCGGCCATCGACATGGTGCGACGCAGCCATGCCGGCACGGTGCTGCCGCTGACCGCGGAGCGGCTGCCGACGCCGGAGGACGTGGCCAGCGGCATCGAGGCGATCATGGCCGGCGTCGACTACGAGCCGCGGGGCGTGGAGGCCTCGACGTTCGAGGCATGGTCGGCCCGGGCCTCGACCCGGGCGCTGGCCGAGGCGCTCGACCTCGCGCTGGAGAGGAGCGGGGGACGATGACGGTCCGCATCGGCTACCTGGTCAGCCACCCGATCCAGTACTACGCGCCGCTCTTTCGCGAGCTGGCGCGGCATTGCGACCTGACGGTGTTCTACGCCCATCGCCAGACCGCGGCCGGGCAGGCCGATGCCGGGTTCGGCGTCGCCTTCGACTGGGACGTCGACCTGCTGTCGGGCTACGAGAGCCGCTTCCTCGACAACGTCGCGCGCCAGCCGTCGACCGACCGCTACTTCGGCTGCGACACGCCGGGCATCGCCGCGGAGATCGAGCGCGGCCGCTTCGACGCCTTCGTGGTGCCGGGCTGGGCGCTGCGCACCTACTGGCAGGCGGTGCAGGCCTGCCGCCGGCTCGGCGTGCCGGTCCTGGTGCGCGGCGATTCGCAGCTGGGCAGCCAGCGCCGCCGCGCCGTCCGCCTGGCCAAGTCGGTGCTGTTTCCCTGGCTGCTGCGCCGTTTCGACGGCTTCCTGTACGTCGGCCAGCGCAACCGCGCCTACCTCGAACACTACGGCGTGCCGGCGGACCGGCTGTTCTTCTCGCCCCATTGCGTCGACAACGACGCCTTCGCGCGCGCCAGCGCGGAAGCCCGGGCCGCGGCGCCGCCGCGGCGGCCGGGCGATCGTCGCCGGCTCCTGTTCGTCGGCAAGCTGATCGGCCGCAAGCACCCGGCCGATCTCGTGCGCGCCGCCGCCCTGGTGCCGGGCTTCCCGGTCGAGGTCGCGTTCGCCGGGGCGGGCGAACTCGAAGGCCCCCTGCGTCAAATTGCAGTCGAGGCCGGGGTCGATGCGACCTTCCTGGGTTTCAGGAACCAGAGCGAACTGCCGGCGGCCTACGCCGCCGCCGACCTGCTCGTGCTGCCTTCCGACGGCCTCGAGACGTGGGGCCTCGTGGTCAACGAGGGCATGGCGTGCGGGGTCCCGGCCGTGGTTTCCGATGCCGTCGGCTGCGGACCGGACCTGGTCGATCCCGGCCGGACCGGCGCCATTTTCCCGCTCGCCGACGTGCCGGGACTGGCGGCGGCGATCACGTCGGTCCTCGAGTTGGACCCGGCGGAGGTCCGGCAGCATCTTGCAGACAAGATGAACCGGTACTCGCCCCGTGCCGCCGCGGTAGCAATCGTCGAGGCGGCGACTACTCTCGGGCGCGGCTCTCCTGTACAATGACGCCATTCATGCAAGTGCCGGACGCGCGAGCCGCCCTCCCGATTTTTCGCCGATGACCACCCGTTACATGCCCCTCGAGGTCCCGGCGGCGCCTCCCCGCGTGCTCGATATCGGCACCCTCAAGAGGGGGTTCTTCTTCGTCGCCGTGGCCCTGATGCTGGTGGCGCCGTTCTCGCAGGACCCGCTGGCGATGTCGGTCGGGGCCGCGGTGCCGTGGCTGATGCTGCAGCTGATCAACCGGCCCGGCATGCCGGCCGGCGTCATCTACATCCTTCTCTACCAGTGGCTGCAGGTCTTCGCGCGCGTGCTCCAGTCGATGGTCGACGGCGAGCCGATGTCGGCCGGCCTGTTCGGCCCCAACGTCGGCCGGGCCTACTGGTACATGATGGCCAGCCTCGTGGTCATCGCCGTGGCGTTGCGGTTCACGCTGTGGAACGTCAAGGCCTCGAACGACCGGGCGCACTTCGACTGGCGACCGATCGACATCTTCACGCTCTACATCGCCATGCTGTTCGTGGCCGTCGCCTGCCGCTTCATGGCGAAGGCGGTCCCGGCCCTCCACCAGCCGCTCGAGGCCGCGGCGGGCATGAAGATCGTCCTGCTCTTCATGCTGTTCACGACGGTCATGACCACCGGCCGCAATGCCAACCTGATGTGGGCGGCGGTCGGCGTCGAGATCGTCATGGGCTTTTCGGGAATCCTGTCCGATTTCCGGGGTGTCTTCATCTACCTCGCCATGGCGGCCATCGCGTCGCGGGTCCCGCTCAAGGGCACGTCCATCGCCGTTGGCGCCCTGTGCGCCGGCGTCCTGGTCCTGCTCGCCCTGTTCTGGTCGGCGGTGAAGATGGAGTACCGCGAGTACGTCACCGGCGGGTCGGACTCCCAGGCCATCAAGGTCGATATCGACGATCGCCTCGGCTACCTGGGGAGCCGCATCGTGGCGCCCGATGCGATCGACTGGAACCAGGCGGCCTACACGCTGCTGATCCGGCTGGCCTACACCGACATCTTCGGCTCGGTCATCGGCGTCCAGGAATCGTCGCCCGAGCAGGGCGTCCTGCGCCAGTGGCAGGACGCCATCGACCATGTCACGAAGCCGCGCTTCCTGTTCCCCGACAAGGCCCCGCTGTCCGACACCGAGGTCTACGTCCGCCTCGCCCGCGGCAACCCCACCGAGGAGATCCGGCTCGGCACCTCGATCAGCGTCGGCTACATGGCGGAGAACTTCGTCGACCTCGGCTTCCCGGGGATGCTGGTCGGAATCTTCCTGATCGGCGTGATGTATGGCCTGGCCATACGGTACTTCATGTCGCTCAAGGTGCCGTGGATCCTGCGCGAGGGCATCGTCGTCGCCTTTGCCTTGAACGTCGCCTTCAACGGCGTCGAGATGTCGCTGCCGAAGCTGTTCGGCGCCACCGTCATGTTCTTCCTCGTCTACGTCCTGCTGGCGCGGTTCGCGTTTCCCATCGGTCTCAAGTGGCTCCGGGGACGGTCCGCGGTCGGCGCAACCCAGCTTTCCTGACGGATGTCGCACCGCCATCCGCTCAACATCTTCTATGAAGAGCCCGACCCCGACCGATGGTTCCCGCTCGACCGCTACCCGCGGCGGCTGGTACGGCGGCTGGTGCGCGGCCCGGCCCAGCCCGGCGGCGCGGAGCGCGTGTTCCTCAACCTGTGCGCCGGTCTCGACCGGATCGGCGTGCCTTACAGGGCCAACGACTACCGCCACATCCGCCGCAACCCGGAGGAGCTGGCCTGCGTCGTCGGCAAGCCGTTCGTGCTCGACAAGATCCCCCGGCAGACGCCGATCCTGTTCGGGACCTCGATCTACAGCCATCCGCTCGACGATCCCGACCTGCCCAGGCGACGGCCGATCCGGCGGGTCCTGGTACCCTGTCCCTGGGTGAGGGACATGTTCGCCGAGGTCTGGCCGGGCCGGGTGCAGGTGTGGCCGGTGGGCATCGACACCGACCGCTGGGCGCCGGCTGCCGATGCCGGCCGCGACATCGACGTGCTGATCTACGACAAGATCTCCTGGCAGCGCGAGCGGCTGGTGCGGGAACTGATCGAGCCGCTGCACGCGGAACTGCGTCGCCGGGGCCTGCGCGTCCAGACGTTGCGCTACGGCACCTACCGCGAGGACGACCTGCACGCGCTGCGCCTGCGGTCGCGCAGCATGGTCTACCTCAGCCGCCACGAGACGCAGGGCATCGCCGCCCAGCAGATGCTGGCGTCCGACGTGCCCCTGTTCGTGTGGGACGAGGGCGGGCTGTGGCAGGATCCGAAGTACGCGCCCCATCTGGTCAGGTTCGGGCCGGTGAGCTCGATGCCGTTCTGGGACGAGCGGTGCGGGACCAAGTTCCGGGGGCCCGCCGACATGGTCGAGGCGTTCGGTCGCTTCTGGCCGGCGGTCGAGGCCGGCAGCTTCGCCCCGAGGGCGTTCATGCTCGAGAACTTCACGCTGGCGAAGCGCGCCCAGGCCTACGTCGAGATCGCCGACAAGTCGGCGTAGTCGCCGACAAGTCGGCGTGGCCGCGCTCAGCCCTTGATGCGGTTCCAGGTCCGGCGGACGATCTGGGCGATCGCCTTGGGGAAGCCGAGGTCGACCGCGAACCGCCGCAGCGCCTCGCGCAGGTTGTGCGCGAACGCGCGGAAGTTGGCCGTACGGTAGACGACCACCCGCATGTTCATGTCGAGGTCGTCGGTGTACCAGTTCTTGTACTCTTCCATGCCCCTCAGGAAATCGATCTCCTCGTGGGTGCCCCGGTAGTGTTCGACGATCGCGTACAGCAGGACGGCGCCGACCCGCTCCTGGCGGAACGAACGGTCCATCGCCGGCATGTAGTAGTAGACCTTGCGCCGGTCGACGAAGCCGAAATGCATCGCCACCGCGCGGCCTTCGAACTCCATGATCGACAGCTCGATCCTGCCGCGCATGCCCTCGGCATGTATCAGCGCTTCGAAGAACCGGCGACCGTTCGGCGTGTTGAGCGGACTCTCGCGCCAGGCATGGCGGTGCAGCGAACTGAAGATCGGCCACAGGGCGTCGATGTCGGTTCGCCCGACCGAAACGGCGTAGCCCTCCTGTTGCAGCGTCTCGAGGCGATTGCCGATCTGTCGCAGCTGTCGCTTCTTCTCGATCACGCGCCCGCCGCGAAGGTTGCGCACCGCGACCGGCGTCAGCATCTGCGCCCGGACCGACCAGTCCATGTGGCCCTGCGCGACGTTGAGCACGTGGAAGGTGGTCGGGTCGCGCGAGTTCAGTTGCGACAGGTCGAGGATGTCCCAGGTGTCCGAGACCTGCCTCAGGTGGGACATGACGGCGGCGACGACGCGGCCGCGATGGAAGTCGGGATGGATCAGCACGTTCTGGTAATCGCCGATCTCGGTCACGATGGTCTCGAGGACGCGGATGCGGACGCCGAGACGCCGGGTCTCGCGCACCCGCAGCGGCGCGATTCCGGCGAGGCGGCCGCTCGAATGGCGCACCAGCACGATCTGCAGCCGGTCGCCGGGAAAGAAGTGCATGTAGTAGAGGTAGGTCCATTCCCAGCAATAGAAGATCTCGGAGAACTCCATCGCCGCGACGAGGTCGTTCCATGGCTCCTGCAGCGCCTCGAAGCCTTCGACGCTGCTGACCGTCTCCGCGGTGAAGTGGGTCATTGGCCGCTCCACTCCCGCGACCACAGGGTCGGCTCCTGTTCCCGCCCGATGGTCCCGAGCTGCACCGGCAGCATCCGGTCGACGATGGCGGCCGGCAGCAGGCGGCGGGCCCGGCGCACGAACGCCAGGTAGGAGCCAGGCAACCGGAAGGCGGGTTCGCCGAGGATCCTGGCGTCGAGCCGGGCGAACCGGTCGACGTATCCCTTGGTGTCCGCGAGCGATGGGCCGTTCTGGCTTTCGAAGGCCGCCAGCATGCGTCGCTTGCAGTCGATGTCGACGGCGTCCAGCCGGTACTTGAGGATCGGCCTGCCGTCGACGCCGTCGGGCGGGCCGTAGTACGAGACCAGCCCGAACAGCCAGCGCGTGCACAACGCCAGGACGCGATGCGGCGTGTAGAGCAGCGACGTGTAGGGGCCGTACTCCGGCGCTTCGAGCACCTCGAACGTGTCGCCGGCCGCGCGGAGCTGGGCCACCAGGCCGGCAGTCATGTCGTGGTGGACATGGCCGCCCTCGAACATCGGCACGACGATCACGGCGGGCCTGAAATCGTCGATCAGCCGGCGCAGCGTGCGCGCCGCCTGGCGCAGGCGCGGCGGGTCGGGCTGGCGGAACGGGGGCAGCAGGTCGACGTGCAGCACGTCCTCGGGCGGCACGCCGGCCAGCGCCCAGGCCGTGCGCGCCTCGGCCGCACGCCGTGGTGCCATGCCGGGCGCCTCGTCGGCGGCGAGGTAGACGATGCGGGTGACGCCGCCCAGCCGGCGGTTGCGCGACCCGATGCCGCCGGCGCCGATGGTGCAGTCGTCCTCGTGCGGCGCGAGGATCAGCAGGCGCCGCGGCGCGTCCCAGTCGCGCCAACGCTCGAGCCGCGCAATGCGGACCAGCGCGAACAGGCCGATCGCCGACAGCAGCGAGTAGAAGGCCGCGATCGCGGCGGCCACGGCCGACAGCACGGCGGTCGAAGCCAGCCAGGCGAGCAGCCAGGACAGCGCCGCCGTGCCGACCAGCAGGGCGACCGGGACCTGCGGCCTGAAGTGAACCCGGAGCTTCACAGGAACCCGCGCAGGATCGCGGCGTCGGCGTGGTCCTGCTCCGTGGCGGGCGGCTCGTACATCGCCACCTGGGCATGATCGAGCCGGCTCGGCTGCGATGCCTGCTTGAGCAGCCAGTGCAGGCCGGTCGGTCCGGCGACCTTGAGGGCCGCCATTGCGAGGACGCGCTTCACCGGGTTGCTCGGTGGGTTGGCGACGAAGTAGTCCTCGCCACCCCACAGGGCATAGGCGTCGCGCAGGGACGGCACGAGGTGGCGCGCCTCCGGCAAGCCCGACAATGCGATCAGCAGCGCCATGAAGCCGTTGCGCATCGGCTCGGCGAACTTCTCGTGGTCGGGACGGGCGAGCAGCAGTTGCGACCACTTCAGGCGGTACTGCGCCGACGACAGGGGGCGGCGCAACGCGGTGGCCGACGATACCCGTTCGGCCTGGTGGACACGGTAGTAGGCCATGCCGACCGGGCGCCCGACGATCTGCGCGCCGGCCAGGATCGTGCGGCCGAAGAAATCGCTGTCGCCGTTGGCCGACAGTCGCTCGTCCCACCGGACCTGGCGCAGCAGGGCGCGCGGCCACAGCAGGGAATGCCCGCAGATCGATCCTTCTCCCATCGGTTCCAGGATGTCGGCCAGCATGTCGAGCGCAGGGCGGTCGGGCTTCGCGCACTCGATCGGCCCGAGCCGCAGTTCGCCATCGACCACGGAAAAGCGGCGCCAGCGGCCCGACACGACGCATCCCGCGGGAGCGGCGCGCGACGCGACCACGAGGTCCTCGATGTGGCGCGGGTGCAGGAGGTCGTCGTCGTCGAGGAACAGGATCCACCTGCCGGAGGAGGCCGCGACGCCGGCGTTGCGGGCGCCGCTGGGACCGCGCGGCTTCTTGTGGCGGACGATCCGCGCGCCCGGGAACTCGGTCTCCACCATGGCCACGGTCGGGTCGGTCGAGGCCTCGTCGACGACCACCATCTCGACCTGCGGCCAGCTCTGTTCGCGAACGCTTCGCAAGGCGTCACGCAACCAATCCCGCCTGTTGCGGGTCGGCACGATGATGGAAACCCTGTCGTCGTCGTCCACGAAGTCTCGCCTCTCGGCCGAATTTTCACGACCGCAGCCAATTGGCACTTACCTATGCTATTGATCGCGGTGAAATCGCAAGCCCCGCGCGTCGCGTCGGCGCCCGAACCGCTGAGTAGAGATCCTTGCGCCTGCTGCACGTCGTTCCAACCTACCTGCCCGCCGTGCGCTACGGCGGACCGATCCGGTCGGTACATGCACTTTGCCGCAGTCTCGCGGCGGCCGGCCACGACGTCCACGTCTTCACGACCAACGTCGATGGGCCCGGCGACAGCGACGTGCCGCTGTTGCGGCCGGTCGATCTCGAGGGCGTCAAGGTCACGTACTTCCCGAGTCGACGGCTGCGCCGGCTCTACTGGTCGCCGCCGATGGGGCGGGCCCTGTCCGCCGAGGTCGGGAGCTTCGATCTCGTCCACCTGCACGCCGTGTTCCTTTGGCCGATCCTCGCGGCGGCGCGCGCCGCGCGCGCCGCCGGCGTGCCCTACGTGCTGTCTCCGCGTGGCATGCTGGTGCCCGAACTGATCCGGCGGAAGAGCCGGCTGGTGAAGCAGGCGTGGATCTCCCTGGTCGAGCGCCGCAACCTCGAGAAGGCCGCCGCCATCCTCACGACCTCGTCGGCCGAAGCGGGACACCTGTCGAGCTTCGGCTGGTCGTTGCCGCCGGTCGTGACCATCCCGCACGGCGTCGACGATCCGTTGCCGCCCGGCACCGCGCCGCTGTCGGCCGACGTGTCGCGGGCCGTGGAAGGAGGACCGATGGTCCTGTTCCTGGGCCGCATCAGTTGGGAGAAGGGACTCGACCGCCTGGTCGACGCGCTGCCGCATGCCCCCTCGGTCCGCGCCGTGCTGGCCGGCGACTCGGCGGCCGGGTACGCCGACTCGCTGGCGGCGCAAGCACGGCGGCTCGGCATCGCCGATCGCCTGACCATCGTCGCCCGGCACGTCGACGGCGCGGACAAGGAAGCCCTGTTCGGCGCCGCCTCGGCGTTCGCGATGACGTCGCTGTCGGAGAACTTCGGCATCGCCTCGCTGGAAGCGATGCGCCGCGGCGTCCCGGTGATCGCCACGCCGGACGTCGGGATGTCGGAGATCGTGCGCGAGAGCGGCGCCGGCCGCGTGGTGGAGGCCACGCCGGCGGCGATCGGCCGCGGCCTCGAGGAGGTGATGGCCGACGACGCCGCGCGCCGCGCCATGGGCGAGGCCGGGCGCGCGCACGTGCTGGCGCACTACGGCTGGCCCAGCATCGCCGACCGCGTCGCCGGCCTCTACCGGTCGATCGTCGGGCCGCGGGCGGGCAGGGGACGGCGGTGAGCGAACTGCTGGAAGAAAGCCCGTTCGACCCGGTGCGCGAGCGCCGCCTCGTCATCATCGCCGATTGGTTGCCGCCGGACTTCGGCGCGGTCGGCCAGTACATGCAGTTGCGCGCCCGCGCCCTCGCGGCGAGGGGCCACGAGGTGACCTTGATCGGGTTGTCGTCGGTCGCGGGCTCGACCCGGCGCGAGGCGATCGGCAAGGGCAGCCTGACCGAGATCCGCCTGGCCGCGCGCCCGGTGCCGCGTGGCTCGTTCCTGTCGCGCTCGCTGTGGACCCTGGCCACCGACCTGCGCCTCGTGCGTGCGGGCTACGGCGCGATGCGGGCCGCCGACGGCATCCTGTTCACCGGCTCGCCGCCCTTCATGATCCACCTGCTGGCGCCGCTGCGCTTCCTGTGGCGCGGGCGGCTGGTCTACCGGATCACCGACTTCCACCCGGAATGCGCCATCGCCGCCCTGACCAAACCCTCGCCGGTGCTGTCGGGGCTGCTGGCCCTGACCAACTTCTGGCGCCGCCGGATCGACGGCTTCGAGGTCCTGGGCTTCGACCAGAAGAGGCGACTGGCCGCGACCGGGGTCTCGCCCGACCGCATCGCCCTCGTGCGCGACGGCTCCCCGGTCGCGTTTTCGGACGACGACACCCCCGAGCCTCTGCCCGCCGACCTCGCGGGATCGGTCGTGCTGCTCTACTCCGGCAACTACGGGGTCGCCCACGAGATCGACACGGTGGCGGAAGGCTATGCCCGGCACCATCGCGACGGCTCCGGCCGGGTCAAGTTGTGGCTGAGCGCGACCGGCGGCGGGGCGGAGGAGTTGGCACACCGCCTGGCCGGGCAGAGCATTCCGTTTCACCGGTCGGCCCCGGTCCCGATCGAGCGGCTGGCCGGGCTGCTCAGGGCGCCGGCGGCGCACCTCGTGACGCTCAGGGATGCCTTCGTCGGATACGTCATGCCCTCCAAGATCTACGCCTGCGTCGCGTCGGGGCGGCCAATCCTTTTCGTCGGCAGTGCAGACTCCGATGTCGACCTGCTGGCCCGCGAGGGCGCCGCCGCCTACTGGCGGGTGGGGTGCGGCGATCCGGCCGGCTTCGCCGCGGCCCTCGAGGCCTTGGCCGACCAGGGTGCCGGCGGACCATCCGCATTTAAGAAAATAGGTTAGGTAAGCCTCTTAATTTGCTGAGAAATCACGAAATTCTTATCGGGCTGATACAAAATATTCCGATCCTGCGTTGACGCTGCAGTTTGCCGGGATCACTCTTGGGGCATGGCTGGCGATCTCGCTCCATGGCTCGGTGCCGACGGCGGCAAGCGCTCTTGGCTTGCGGTCCGCATTTCGGTATTAATGGAGTGTGCTTGGGTGGGACCATGCCCCGATGATGGGCGCGGCCGAGCGGGTGTCGAAAATCAAGTGAATGTCGCGGCGGCCGACGGGCCGAGGCGGCAGGGTCAGGCCAAATGACTAATATTGCAGTTCGGGCGCAGTGTGTTGCCGGTTCAGCGACGTCGCTGGCGGCGACGGGCCTGCGCGCCGGGACCCGGAGCGCGGGTCCCCGGGACATCGAACAGTCTTTGCTCGTCAATGACCCGACGACTGCAACCCTCGACACGTAGAGCCGGGGCGTGGCAGGCTTTCCACCAGCCGACGCTTGGACCGCTGCCCGGATGGCCGGCTAGTCCCATGTCGATTCGCGTGCGTCGTTCCCAGTTCGCGTGGTTCCCGGTCGCCGGCTGGGTCCTGCTGAACTGCGTCGTGACGCCGGCACGGGCGCAGGTCGACACGCCGTCGCCGGCGCGGCAGACGATCAACCAGCAGCAGGAAACGCCGAACGTCGACCTGCCGCCGCCGGACGCTTCCTCGGCCGGTGGCAACGTGGTCGAGGCGAACGAACTGGGAGTCAGTCTCGGCGCTTTCTCGCTGTATCCGGCGCTCGACGTCTACGCCGGCTACGACAACAACGTGTTCGCGACCACGGCGGCGACGTCGGCATCGCCGGTGACGGTGTGGCGCCCGACGCTCGAGTTGAAGTCGGACTGGGCCAACCACGCGTTGCGCGTGGTCGCCGGCGCCGGGTTCGGCTTCTACCCGGCCGCCACCACCCAGAACTTCCAGAACTACAACCTGGTGGCCGACGGCAAGCTCGACATCCTGACGGATTTCTACCTGACCGGCCTGGTCGGCATCCGGCGCAACACCGAGGCGCTGGGCACGCCCAACGTGGCGTTCGCGCAGGCGCCGACCGTCGTCGATTCGGTCCCGGTCGAGATCGGTCTCTACCAGAAGTTCAACCGCTTCTTCTACCAGGTGAAGGCGGCGGCGGTTAAGGAATCTCTGAACAACTCGCGACCTGTGTCATGATGATCGAACTGATTTGAGGTT
>CAYQRL010000007.1:0-193465 GCA_964420105.1 uncultured Reyranella sp. | reverse complement strand
GTCTGCGCCGGCGGCGCGCACGACCTTGGGGGGCTTCGCCACGGTATGCTTGGTCTGGGCGTAGCCAGTGCCGGCAAATGCCAGCGTGGCCGCTAAGGTCAGCGCGATACGGTACATGCGTGCCTCAATGTTGTTGCATTTATGCCACAGCCGTTCGTACCAGAAACGCATTCGAGACACAAAGGAAAATATTCAGTCGCGTTAAATAGTTAGGGCGAGACCTTCACGTGATGCCAAAGAGTCGCCCGCTAAGCGCGAATTGCCGACGTAGACAAGGCGATCCTCGGCAAGGAATTCGCGAGCCAGGTTGCCGAGTCAGCGACCACCCTGTCACCCCGAGCGAAGCGAGGGGCCTTTGAAGCAACAGGCAAGGTCCCTCGCTGCGCTCGGGATGACAAAGGGCTGCCCCCCTGTCACCCCGAGCCGCTCGCGATGGCACGGAGGCTGTGATTTCGAGTCAGTTCGTTCGATGCGATGCCGGCAGCATCTGGCTGCGCAGCTCGGTGAGGCGCTCGAGGATCTCGTCGATCGCGTCGGCGCTGAAGTCGAGGTGCACCCGGAGCGGCTCGGGGAGTCCTTCCAGGGGCAACGGCGGCAGCGCCATGCGGACCAGCTCGCGGTCGTCGCTGAGCGTCCACATCTGGTCGGGCTCGGCCTCGAACGGCATCATGTCGTCTACGGTCATGGCGCTGGCATAGCGCGCCGGCGCCCGCGGCGACATACAAAAAGGCTTGGCTACGGGCCTTTCCCGCGGGCCACCCGGACGGCCCGGCAGATCGTCACCATCTTGCCGATGGCGTGGTCGACGAAGGCCGACACGCCGGCTTCGATCTCGTTGGCGAGCGCCGGGCGGGTGGCCGAGATCGCCCGCGCCACGACGCGGGCGCGGTCGCGCGCGGCGCTGCGGTTGGCCGCAATGGCGCGGTCAAGTCCACCGTCGGCCTGGATCGGCGCCAGCGCGCCTTCGAGGCGATGCAGGAATGCCGGCGCGTGCGCGAGATGGCGGTACATGCTGGCCAGGATCAAGGGCTCGGCCAAGGGCGTGGACGGGTCGCCGAAGCGGTTGAGCCGCAGCACCAGGCGCCAGGTCTCGGGCGAGACGTCGTCTTCGGAAACGAGCTTCGGCAGCACGACCTCGGGCGCCGGCAGGCGGCTCCCCTGCTCCGGCGTTCCCTCGGTGGCCGTCTCGCCGCGCAGCCAGACGGCCAGGGCTCCCAGCGCGAAGAGATTGACGGGGTTGGAATGGTCGTAGCTGGCCAGCACGGCGTCGACGCTGGCGGGCTCGTCGCCGGCGAGCGACGCCAGCTCCGGCACCGCCATGGTTTCGCGGAAGCGCACGACCGCCTGGTCGGCGATGCCCTGCAGGTAGAGCGGTTTGGTGGCCGTCCACGCCCACGGCAAGGCGCCGTCGAGCGTGGCGAGATGGCGCCACACCAGGTTGACCACGCGCACGCCCACGGTGGCTCGGATGTCGGCGAAGAGGTCGGCAGTCTCTCCGGCCGCCGCCGCTTCGGCGATGGCCGGAAAGGGCTCGCTCACTCGGCGGCCTGCTTGGAATCCTGGCCGAGCACGGTGAAGAACGAGGCCGACTTGGGCTGCTTGGGCAGTTCGACCATGCCTTCGGTCAGGCGCGCGAAACGGGCCTCCTTGCCGCGCACGATGCGACCCTCGTTCAGGCTGGGCATGGGATTGCGCGCGATCGGCACGGCGTCGGCCGCGGTGTAGACGCAGATGTAGAGGCCGCGCGACTTGTCGGCGCCGTTGGCGGCCGAGCCGTGCAGCAGCTTGGTGTGCATCAGGCAGACGCTGCCGGCCTTGCCGGTGCAGGGCACCGAGCGGGCCAGCGCCCGCTCTTCCTCGTCCGCCGACACCGCGCCGGTGAAGCGCTCGCCCTCGAACAGCGACAGCATCGGGCCCTTGTGCGAGCCCGGCACCACGGTCAGGCAGCCGTTGCTCTCGTCGATGTCGTCGAGGAACAGCAGCGCCGTCACGATGTCGTCGTTGGTGTGCGGCGTGTAGGCGAAGTCCTGGTGGTAGGCGACCTCGGTGCGCGCGCCGGGCAGCTTGAGGTTGATCTTGCAGTGGTGGAACTTGACGTCGGGGCCGACCAGGTCGGCGACCATGTCGACCGTGCGCGCGTCGAGCATGACCTCGCGGTAGGCGTCCGAGATGTCCGACGGGTTGTTGATCCGCCGCAGCGCCGGGCGTTCGGCCGAGTGCTCGGCGCCCATGTCGAAGCGCGGCCGGCCGTCGACCGTCGGCGGCCCGAACGGCGCGCTGTGCGCCCGGCTGGCCTCGACCCAGCCGGCGATGTCGGCCTTGAGCGCCGCCAGTTGCGGCGGCGTCACGGCATCCGGGACGACGAGGTAGCCGTCCCGCCAGAAGGCATCGACCCGGTCCTTGCTCAATACCGGCATGATGGTTCTCTCCCGCTCCTTGCCGCCGCCCTTACCGTCCCCTGAACACCGGCTTGCGCTTTTCCATGAAGGCGCGGCGGCCCTCGATGTAGTCCTCGGAGTCGAAGCACTCCTTGACCAGCGCGCTGGTGCGATGGAAGTCGGGCTTGCCGTCGAGCCGCGTCAGTTCCTCCACCACCCGCTTGGCGGCGTGCATGGTGAGCGGCGCGTTCTCGGCGATGCGCCGGCAGTAGTCGTCGACGTAGGCGTCGAGCTCGGCGTCGGCCACGACGCGGTTGACCAGCCCCATGCCCTGCGCCTCCTGGGCCGAGAACATTCGCGCCGTGAAGAAGATCTCCTTGGCGTTGGACGGTCCCACCAGGTCCATCAGGGTCTTGAGCCCGGCGGCGCGGTAGCCGAGGCCGAGCCGCGCGGCCGGCACCGCGAACCTGGAATTGTCGGACGCGATGCGGATGTCGCAGGTCAGCGCGACGCCGACGCCGCCGCCGACGCAGTAGCCGCGGATCCGGGCGATGGTCGGCTTCGAGCACCTGGCCAGCCGGGCGTTGGCGATCTCGCCGATCCTGTCGTAGTAGGCCACCTGCTCGGGGGTCGAGCGCGCCTTCTCGAACTCCGAGATGTCGGCGCCGGACACGAAGGCCTGGTCGCCGGCGCCGGACACCACGACGACCCGGATCTCCGGGTCGTTCTCGAAGGCGTCGATGATGACCGGAATCGCTTCCCACATGTCGGTCGAGGTGGCGTTGCGCTTGGCCGGCTTGTTGAAGACGAGCCGGCCGACCGGTCCCGCCTTCTCGGCGATCATGTTGGGGGTCGGGCTGATCATGCCTCAGACCACTCCCTTCTTGCGGAAGCCGGCGATCGCGGCGTCGTCGTAGCCGAACTCGCGCAGCACCTGGTCGGTGTGCTCGCCCTGCTCCGGCGTCGCCGTCTTCATCTCGAACGGCGTGCGGCTCATGTTGATGGCCTGGCCGATCACCTCGATGTCGCCCAGCTTCGGCGAGTGGACCGGGTGCGCCATCTTCAGGTGCTTGACCTGCGGGTCGGCGAACATCTCGTCCATCTTGTAGATCGGGCCGGCGGGCACGCCGGCCTTGTTCAGCTTCTCGACCAGCTCGGCGCTGCCGTAGGCCGCGACCCGCTTCTCGATCTCGGCGTTCAGCGCGTCGCGGTTCTGGGCCCGCGCCTTGTCGGTCGCGAAGCGCGGGTCGGTCACCAGCTCGGGCGACGACACGCACTCGCAGAAGCGCTTGTAGATGTGCTGGCCCGAGGCGGCGATGTTGATGTAGCCGTCCCTGGTCTTGAACACGCCGGTCGGGATCGAGGTCGGGTGGTTGTTGCCGGCCTGGCCCGGCACCTCCCTGGCGATGGTCCAGCGCGCGGCCTGGAAGTCGCACATCGAGATCATCGCCTGCAGCAGCGAGGTCGAGATCCACTGGCCCTGGCCGGAGCTCTCGCGCTCGAGCAGCGCGATCAGGATGCCGATCGCGCAGTGCAGGCCGGCGCCGACGTCGGCGACCGCGATGCCGGCCCGCACCGGGCCCTGCCCCGGCATGCCGGTGATGTACATCAGCCCGCCCATGCCCTGGGCGATCTGGTCGAAGCCGGCGCGCTCGGCGTAGGGACCGTCCTGGCCGAAGCCCGAGATCGAGCCCAGCACGATGCGCGGGTTCACCTTCTTCAGGTTCTCGTAGTCGATGCCGAGCCGGAACTTCACGTCGGCGCGGTAGTTCTCGACCACCACGTCGGCCTTCTCGACCATCTTCATGAAGACGGCCTTGCCCTCGGGCTCCTTGAGGTTGAGCGTGATCGACCGCTTGTTGCGGTGCAGGTTCTGGAAGTCGGGCCCGTGGCGCGGCCCGCCCATGTCCATGTCGCCGGCGCCGGGCGGCATCTCGATCTTGATGCAGTTGGCGCCCCAGTCGGCGAGGTAGCGGACCGCCGTCGGACCGGCCCGCACCCGGGTGAGGTCGAGGACGGTGAAGCGGGAAAGCGGTCCGGCGGTCATGTCTGCTCTCTGCTGATGAACGACTATTCTACCCGTACCATGGCGGCCGGATCGATCACCAGCCAGACCCGGCTGCCGATTTCGAACACGGCGTCCGGCGCGGTCGAGACCCGTAGCGGCTTGGCCGCGCCGAGCGGGCGCGCGAGGTAGTCCCAGTACTCGCCGAGGTAGGAGCGTCCGGTGATCTCGGCCTCGACCGCCAGCCCGTCGCCCGCCGGCTTCTGGGCCGACAGCGCGATCGCCTGCGGCCGCAGCGAGTAGAGCAGCGTGCCGCCCTCCTGCGACCGCTCGAAGCGGCCGGCCGGGCCGGAGAAGCCGTCGAAGCCGACCTCGCCGCCCGACAGGCGGCCCTCGACGAAGTTGGTGCGGCCGATGAAGCCGGCGACGAAGCGGCTGCGCGGCCGGGCGTAGAGCACGTGCGGCGCGTCGACCTGTTCGATCCGGCCCTTGTTCATGACCACGATCCGGTCGGAGGTCACCATCGCCTCGGACTGGTCGTGGGTGACGTAGACCGTGGTGATCTTGAACTCGTCGTGCAGCCGCCGGATCTCGAACCGCATCTCCTCGCGCAGGTTGGCGTCGAGGTTGGAGAGCGGCTCATCGAGCAGCAGCACTTCCGGCTCGACCACGATGGCGCGGGCCAGCGCCACGCGCTGCTGCTGGCCGCCCGACAGTTCCGCCGGGTAGCGCTGCTCGAGGCCGCGCATCTGGACGACGTCGAGGATGGCGTCGACCTTGCGGTCGATCTCGGCCCGCGACATCCGCCGCACCTGCAGGCCGAAGCCGACGTTCTCGCCGACCGTCATGTTCGGCCAGATCGCGTAGCTCTGGAAGATCATCGACATGCGTCGCTTCTCCGGCGGCACCACCGAGCCGGCGGACGAGATCACCTGGCCGTCCATCTCGATGGTGCCGGCCGAGGGCGGCGCGAAGCCGGCGATCATGCGCAGCGTCGTGGTCTTGCCGCAGCCCGACGGCCCCAGCAGCGACACGAACTCGCCGGGTGCGAGGGCGAGCGAGAAATCGGCCACCGCCTCGAACGCGCCGTAGCGCCGGGCGACGTTCTTGAGGACAAGCTTGCTCATGTCGCGGTACGTCTCAGCATGAAGTCACGCCCCAGGGCCTTCTGGCCGATGTAGAGCAACGGCAGGGTCAGCACCTGCAGGATCAGGGCCAGCGCCGAAAGGTACTCGAAGTTCCCCTCCTCGCTCATGTCGAAGATCATCACCGACGCCACCTTGGTGTTGGGGCCGTAGAGGAAGATGGCGGCCGACAGCTCGCGTGTCGCCGGGATGAAGATCAGCAGCCAGGCGCCCAGCAGGCTGCGCTTCAGGAGCGGCGCCACGACGCGGCGCAGCGCCGTCAGGCGGCTGCCGCCCAGCACCCGCACCGCCTCCTCCATCTCCGGGTTGAGGCTGCGGATCGCGGCGCTGGCGTTGACGTAGCCGATCGGCAGGAAGCGCGTGGTGAAGGCGAGGATCAGGATCAGCGCGGTGCCGTAGAGCGCGAGCGGCGGCGGCGCGTAGGCGGCGTAGAAGCCGATCGCCAGCACCACGCCCGGGATCACGAACGGCGCGATGCAGAGGAAACCCAGCACGCCAGCGAACGGCACCAGCCGGCGGGTCGCGATGTAGGCCACGCCCAGCGTCAGGATGACGACGGCGGTGGCGCTGATGCCGGCGTAGACGAAGCTGTTGATCACCGACTTGGCGGCGGTCGCGTGCTCGAACAGCACGAAGTGGAAGTTGCGCAGCGACAGGTTGTCGAGCGCGAAGCCGCGGCCCCACGCCTTGGCGAAGGCGGCCTGCAGCAGGAAGATGTACGGCAGGAACACCGACAGCGCGGCGACCGCCATGGCGTAGCCGAACATCGCCCAGCGCCAGCCGCCCAGCCGGATCGGCCGGCGCTCGCCGCCCTTGCCGGTCAGCGCCACGAAGCCCTTCCGCCGGGTCATCAGGCGCTGCATCAGGATCAGGATCACGGTGACGCCCAGCAGCGGCATGGCGTAGGCCGCCGCGACCTCGACCCGCACCGGGTTGCCGAAGAACTGGAACAGCTGCGTCGTGACGACGTTGAAGCGCGCCGGGATGGCGATCATGGCCGGCGAGCCGAACAGCGCGATCGCCTCGAGGAAGCAGATGATCAGGCCACCCAGGATCGCCGGCAGGGCGAGCGGCAGGGTGACCCGCCGCATCGTCCGCCACGCCCCTGCCCCGAGGATGTTGGCGGCGTCCTCCATCTCCGACGACACCAGCTCGAGCGCCGCGGTGGTGAAGATGAAGATGTAGGGGAACGAGTACAGGGCGATGACCAGCGCCAGGCCGGGAAAGCTGTAGATGTTGAACGGGCCCTCGGCGGCGCCGGTCACGAGCATCCAGAAGCGGTTGAGCCAGCCGGCGTTGGGACCGGCCAGCAGGATCCAGGCGACCGCGCCGGTGTAGGGCGGCGTGATGAAGGTCGCCAGCACCAGCATGCGGGTGAAGCCGCGGCCCGGCATGTCGGTGCGGGCGACCGCCCAGGCCAGGGGAATCGCGAACAGGCCGGCCAGCAGCGCCGCCGCGGCGCCGAGCTTCAGCGAGTTCAGCAGGGCATCGACGTAGCGCGCGCGGCCGTAGGCGGCGGCGTAGTTGGCGAAGGTGAACTCGCCCGTGCCCTCCGCCGAGAAGCTCGTCACCACCAGGTAGACGAACGGGCTGACCACGAGGAACAGCAGGACCGCGATGATCGCGGCCCACAGGAACCAGGTGCTGTCGAACGACAGGCCGCGCCGGGGAACCGGCACGGCGCCGTCGAGGCCCGGCGAGGCGACGGTCACGCCGGCGTCCCTAGTTGCCGAAGGTGTCGCGCCATTGCTCGATCACTTCCGGGATCCCCTTGTCGACCTCGGCCGCGGTCGGCTTGATGACCTTGATCTGGCTCATCGGCTTGGCGCCCTGGGCCACCGGC
The DNA here is from genome assembly GCA_964420105.1 of uncultured Reyranella sp. Lineage (GTDB taxonomy): Bacteria > Pseudomonadota > Alphaproteobacteria > Reyranellales > Reyranellaceae > Reyranella. The sequence goes on along the minus strand of CAYQRL010000007.1, from coordinate 186,094 downwards.
ACCTCCGGCCGCATCGGGATGCCGAAGTGCTTGGCGTTGATCTTCGCCGCCTCGACCGAATACAGGTACTCCATGAACAGCTTGGCGGCGTTCGGGTGCTTGGTGCCCTTCATGATCGCCGACGGCGAGATGATCAGCACCGAGCCGTCGGTCGGGTAGTTCACCGCCAGCGGGTTGCCGCGCACCGCGCTGGCCAGGGTCGAGCCGTCGGCACCGGCCGCGACCTGGCGCTCGCCGGCGTTGAGCGCCGTCACCGTGTCGTTGATCGAGCGTCCGATCTGGGGCTTGTTCTTTTCCAGCTTCTCGAAGTAGCTCCAGCCGTACAGCTTCTTCATCATCAGCACCCAGGTGCCGACGTAGCCGGAGAAGCCGGGGTGGCCGGTCGAGACCTTGCCCTTCCACTTCATGTCGAGCAGGTCCTGCCACTTCTGCGGCGCCTCCTCGGGCTTCACCTTCTGGGTGTTGTAGGTCAGCGTCACCAGGCCGGCGGCGGTGGTGTGGTAGAAGCCGGCGGGGTCGAAGTTCTGGAACGCGGGGTCGATCTTCGAGGCCGTCTCGGGGACGTACTTCTCGAACCGGCCCTGGGCGGAAAGCCGGACGTAGTGGCCGAGATCGGTCGACGAGAACACGTCGCAGACCGTCTGGTTGTTCTTGATGTCCTGCAGCAGGCGCTGGTAGGCGACCTGCGCCGTGGTGCGCACCACGTTGACCTTCACGCCGTAGATCTCGGTGAAGTTGCGGCCGAGGTCCTCGGCGCCCTCCGACGTGTAGTGCGCCACGTACCAGGTCAGCTCGCCTTCCTTCTTGGCGGCCTCCTCCAGTGCCTTGATGTCGGCGCGCGCGCCCGTCCCGAAGGTAAGCGCGGCGATAAGTGCCAGCCCGGCGATCGTCTTCATCGTTTCCTCCCTGAAGATGATCTTGTTGTTATTGGTAGGCATACGACCACACGCGACGGCGAGCGACAAGCGCGTGACCGGGGAGAGAACGCATGTCGGAACCAGAGTCCGCAGGATGGGGCGCCTACTACCGCAAGCTTCGCGACCGCCCGCCGCGCCGCACCCTGCTGGCGGCGCTCGACCGCTTCGGCCCGGCGGCGGGCGGCGCGCTGGCGATCGACCTCGGCTGCGGCGACGGTCGCGACGTCGTCGAGATGCTGCGCCGCGGCTGGCAGGTCGTGGCCGTCGACAGCGAGCCCGAGGCGCTGCGCCAGCTGCAGGCGCGCGAGCTTCCCGAGGGCCACGCGCTGACGCCGGTGCTGGCCCGCCTCGAGGAGGTGCCGCTGCCGCTGGGCGTGCGGCTCGTGAACTCGAGCTTCGCCATGCCGCTGTGTGAACCGGTCGCCTTCCGACGCCTGTGGGAACGGATCGCCGAGGCCCTGCCGCCGGGCGGACGCTTCAGCGGCCAGTGGTACGGGCCGAACGACAGCTGGGCCGGCCGCCCCGGCCTGACCTTCCTCGCCCGCGACGAGGCGATGGCGCTGTTGCGGGGCTTCGAGGTCGAGATGTTCGAGGAGGAGGAAACCGACGGCGAGACCCGGCGCGGCAACAGCAAGCACTGGCACATCTTCCACGTTGTCGCGCGCAAGCCGTGACGGCCGGGCGTGCCATCGTCATGCGGAAGCCCTCGGCTCCGAAGTAGACACCGCACCGTCCCCTGTCCGACACTTCGCTCCTCACGATTTCCAGGAGGCCCGCATGGCGCCCGTTCCCGTCACCGCCGAGATTGCCCGCCGCGCCGCCGCGCTAGGCTGGAGCGACCTGCCCGACGACCTGGTCGAGCGGACCAAGCAGTGCCTGATCGACTGGTTCGCCGTGACCGTCGCCGGCGCGCAGGAGGAACTGACCGAGATCCTGGTGCAGGAGGCGCTGGAGGACGGCGCGCGTGGCCGGGCCTCGCTGGTCGGACGGTCCGAAACCGTGCTGCCGTCGACCGCGGCGCTGGTCAACGGCGCGGCCAGCCACGCCCTCGACTACGACGACGTCAACTTCTCGATGGGCGGCCACCCGACCGTGACCGTGGTCCCCGCCCTGCTCGCGCTCGGCGAGCAGACCCGCGCCTCGGGCCGCCTGTTCGTCGAGAGCTTCGTCGCCGGCTACGAGACCTCCGGCCGGGTCGGCCGGTTCGTGGCCCCGACCCACTACCAGAAGGGCTTCCACGTCACCGGCACGGTCGGCTCGTTCGCCGCCACCGCCGCGGCCGGCCGCATGCTCGGCCTCGACGACCGCCAGCTCGCCGTCGCCTTCGGCATCGCCGCCACCCAGGCCGCCGGCCTGAAGTCGAACTTCGGCACCATGTGCAAGCCGCTGCACGCCGGCACCGCGTCGGAGCACGGCCTGCGCGCCGCCCGGCTGGCCGCCCGCGGCTTCACCGCGCGCGGCGACTCGCTGGAATGCGACCAGGGCTTCGGCGCCTCGCAGAGCGACCGCATGCATCCCGACGCCGCGCTGGGCGAGCCGCCGCAGGGCTGGCACCTGCGCAACAACCTCTTCAAGTACCACGCCGCCTGCTACCTGACGCACGCGCCGATCGAGTGCGCCCGCGAGATCCGGCTCAACAGCAATTTCCCGCCCGAGCGGGTGAGGAAGATCATGCTGCGCATCGACTCGGGCGCCGACAAGGTCTGCAACATCGCCAACCCGACGACCGGGCTGGAGGCCAAGTTCTCGCTGCGCCAGACCGTGGCGATGGCGCTGACCGGCGTCGACACCGCCGCGCTCGACGCCTACACCGACGAGATCACGCGCGAGCCGCGCATCCGGGCGCTGCGCGACAAGATGTCGATCGAGTTCCAGCCCGGCTGGTCGCACTCGCTGGCCGAGATGGCGATCCAGCTCGACGACGGCACCACGATCGAGGCGACGCACGACTCCGGCATCCCGTGGACGGACGTCGCCCGCCAGCGCCGGGCGCTCGAGACCAAGTTCGACAGCCTGGTCACGCCGGTGCTGGGAGCCGCCGGCGCGCGCCGGCTGCACGACGCCATCGACCGCGTCGAGGAGATGGAAGACGTCGGCGATCTCGTCCGCGCGTCGGTCCGCAAGTAGTCACCAGGAGAGGAACTTGGCCGAGGATTTCAGGACACGCGCCCGGCTGGTGCCCAAGGGCAACCGGTACGAGGACTTCGAACCGGGACGGGTGTTCAAGCACCACTGGGGCCGCACCATCACCGAGTCGGAGAGCACCCTCTTCACGACGCTGACGCTGCATTTCAACCCGCACTACTTCAACGCCGAGTATGCCCGCCTGCACGGCCATCCCGGCATCGTCGCCAACCCGCTGCTGGTCTTCACCACGGTGTTCGGCCTGACGGTCGAGGATCTCAGCGAGGGCGGCGGGCCGTTCCTCGGCGTCAACGAGCTCAGCTACCACAAGCCGGTCTATCCCGGCGACTCGCTGCGCGCCGAGTCGCAGGTGCTCGACCGCCGCATCTCGGACTCGCACAAGGGCTTCGGCATCGTGACCTGGCACACCAGGGGCTACGACCAGGACGACGCCCTCGTCATCGACTTCAAGCGCACCAACCTCGTCCGTCTCAGGAACGCGTAACCATGCCTTACATCACCGAAGAGCGCCGCATGATCCAGGAGCAGGCGCGCGAGTTCACCCTCAACGAGGTGCTGCCGGTCGCCAACAGGCTCGACCCCGAGAAGGGCGAGATCCCGATGGACCTGCGCGACAAGATGGCCGAGCTCGGCTACTTCGGCATCCTGATCCCCGAGCAGTACGGCGGGCTCGGGCTGGGCTGCTTCGAGTACTGCCTCGTCACCGAGGAACTGTCGCGCGGCTGGATGAGCGTCGCCTCGATCATTGCCCGCGGCAACCTGCTGATCGGCGCGCACATGATGAGCGAGGAGCAGAAGGACCGCTACCTGCGGCGCATGGCCAAGGGCGAGTTCCTCGGCGCCTTCTCGATGTCCGAGCCCAACGCCGGCTCCGACATCGCCAACATCTCGTGCCGCGCGAAGAAGGACGGCAGCGGCTGGCTGATCAGCGGCAACAAGTACTGGTGCACCTTCGCCGACGGCGCCGACTTCCTGATCATCATCGCCCGCACCTCCGACGCGCCCCCGGGCAAGCGCCACCTCGGCCTGTCGATGTTCATGGTCGAGAAGAAGCGCGGCACCCTGCCCAAGGGCTGCAGCGGCGCTCCGATCCCCAAGATCGGCTACTTCGGCTGGAAGACCTTCGAGCTGGCGTTCGACAACTTCCGGGTCGAGCAGACCGACATGATCGGCGAGGAAGGCCAGGCCTTCTACTACGCGACCTCGGGACTCGAGACGGCGCGCGCCCACACCGCCGCCCGCGCCATCGGCCTCGCCCAGGGCGCGCTCGACGATTCGATCCGCTACGCCGGCGAGCGCCGCCAGTTCGGCCAGGCGATCGGCGACTTCCAGAACACCCGCTTCCGCATCGCCGAGATGGCGACCCAGATCGAGGCGGCGCGGCAGCTGAACTACTTCGTGTGCGAGCAGATCGACACCGGCCAGCGCTGCGACAAGGAAGCGTCGATGTCGAAGCTTTTCGCGTCGGAGATGGCCGAGCGCGTGTGCAGCGACGGGCTGCAGATCCACGGCGGCGCCGGCTACACCACGCTGCACGCGGTCGAGCGCCACTGGCGCGACGCCCGCCTGACCAAGATCTTCGAGGGCACCTCGGAGATCCAGAAGCGCATCATCTCCGACCGCCTGCTCGGCCGCGGGAGGAACTGATGAAGGCCTCCGACCTCACCGGCCGCGCCAACTACTTCGAGGACTTCACGGTCGGCGAGGTGCTGAAGCATGCCCGCGGCAAGACCGTCGAGCCGATGGAGCAGGTCTGGATCACCAACGTGACCATGAACACCGCCGAGGCCCACTTCAACGAGCACCTGACGCAGTCCATGACCTACGGCCGCCGGCTCGGCTTCGGCGGCGTCACGATCTCGATGTGCATCGGCCTCGCCGCCGAGGACACGGCCGAGAACGCGCTGATGGAACTGGGCATGGACAAGATCCGCCTCAAGGGCCCGCTGCACCACGGCGACACGCTGTACTGCTACAGCGAGATCCTCGAGAAGAAGGACTCCGAGCGCCCCGACGCCGGCATCGTCCGGTTCAGGCACTACGGCGTGAACCAGGACGACAAGCACATCTTCGAGGGCGAGCGCACGGTGCTGATCAAGCGGCGCAGCCACTGGGCCGACAAGTGAGCGAGGCCGCGCCCACGGCTGCCCCCGCGGGCGCCCTCGACGGCGTCCGCATCGTCGACCTGACGCAGATGCTGGCCGGCCCGTTCTGCACCATGCTGCTGGCCGACCAGGGCGCCGAGGTGATCAAGGTCGAGCCGCTCGACGGCGACCACACCCGCATCGTCGGCCCCTACCACCCCAAGGACGACCGGAAGCACTTCGGCGGCTACTTCGCCTCGGTCAACCGCAACAAGAAGTCGATCTCGATCGACCTCAAGCGGCCGGAGGGCCGCGAGCTGGTGCTGAAGCTGTGCGAGGGCGCCGACGCCATCGTCGAGAACTTCCGCGGCGGCGTCATGGACCGGCTCGGCCTGTCCTACGAGATGCTGCACGAGCGCTTCCCGAAGCTCGTCTACGCCACCATCCGCGGCTTCGGCGACTGGCGCACCGGGCGCAGCCCCTACACCGACTGGCCGGCCTACGACGTCGTCGCCCAGGCGTGGGGCGGCATCATGGCGATCACCGGCCCCGACGCCGAGACGCCGATGAAGGTCGGCCCCGGCATCGGCGACATCATGCCGGCGACGATGTGCGCGGTCGGCATCGTCAGCGCCATCCTGCGCGCCCACAAGACCGGCAAGGGCCAGTTCGTCGACGTCGGCATGGCCGACGCGATCCTGTCGCTGTGCGAGCGCATCGTCCACCAGCACGCCTACACCGGCGTCGTGCCGGCGCCCGAGGGCAACCACCATCCCCTGCTCTGCCCGTTCGGCATGTTCCCGGCCAAGGACGGCTGGGTCACCATCGCCGCCCACGCCGACGCCCACTTCCCGATCCTGTGCCGGCTGATCGGGCGGCCCGACATGGCCAACGACGCGCGCTACACCAACGTCCAGGACCGCCGCACCTACCAGCTCGGCATCATCTCGGCGGTCTCGACCTTCACCCGCCGGCACACCAAGCAGGAACTGCTGTCCATCCTCGGCGGCCAGGTCCCGTTCGCCCCGGTCAACGACGTCGCCGACGTCTTCGCCGACCCCCACTTCGCGGCCCGCGACATGGTCGTGCCGGTGCCCCATCCCGGGATCGAGGAGACGATGCGGGTGGCCGGGGTGCCGATCAAGATGAGCGAGACCCCCGGCAGCGTGCGCCATCGCGCCCCCTTGCTGGGGGAGCACACGGACCAGTATCTCAGCGCCCTCGGACTCGGTGGCGCGGAAATTGCCCGCCTGCGGGCCGAAAAGATCGTTGCCTGAAAGGATTCATGACATGACCGACCGTCCGCGCCGCGCCCGCCGGGTCCAGCTCTCGACCCCCGGCTCGAGCGAGAAGATGATGCAGAAGGCCTCGGAGTCGAAGGCCGACCACGTCTTCCTCGACCTCGAGGACGCCGTCGCCCCGAGCCAGAAGCGCGAGGCCCGCAAGAAGATCGTCGAGGCCCTGAAGACGCTCAACTGGAAGGGCAAGACGCGCTGCGTGCGCATCAACGACCTGACCACCGAGTACGCCTTCGAGGACATCATCGAGATCGTCGAAGGTGCCGGCGAGCATCTCGACACCATCATGATGACCAAGGTGCTGACCCCGGCCGACATCCTGTTCGCCGACAAGCTGCTGCACCAGCTGGAGAAGAAGCTGAAGCTCAAGAACCGGATCGGGCTGGAGGCGCTGATCGAGGAAGTCGAGGGCATGCAGAACGTCGACGCGATCGCCAAGTCGACGCCGCGGCTCGAGTGCCTGGTGTTCGGCATGGGCGACTTCTCGGCCTCGATGGGCGTCACCAACAAGAACGTCGGCGAGACCGACGGCTACCCCGGCGACATCTGGCACTATGCCCGCTTCCGCCTGATCATGGCCTGCCGCGCCGCCGGCATCGACCCGGTCGACGGCCCGTTCGCCGACTTCAAGAACCCGGAGGCCTACCGCGAGGAGTGCCGCCGCTCGATGATCCTGGGCTGCGTCGGCAAGTGGGCGATCCACCCGTCGCAGATCGAGCACGCGCTCGAGATCTACTCGCCCAAGCCCGAGGACGTGGCGCGCGCGCGCAAGCTCGAGAAGGCCTACGCCGAGGCCGAGGCCGCCGGCATGGGCGCGATCAACGTCGACGGCATCATGGTCGACGTCGCCTCGATCCGCATCCTGCGCAACACCATCCTCAACAAGGCCGACCTGTTCGGCATGTAGGGCAAGGCCCCGCGCCCATGCACCGCGCGATCATCCCGGTGGCCAGCATGCTGGCCATCCAGGCCATGATCTCGCTGTGCGTGCTGGCGCTGAGCGTGATGATGCCGGCGGTCGCCAGGGACCTCGCGATCGATCCCAAGCTGGTCGGCATCTTCACCGCGCTGATCTACGCCGTCGCCGCGACGCTCGCCCTGTTCGCAGCCGGCCCGATCGTCCGGCTGGGCGCCGTCCGGGTCTGCCAGTTCGCGCTGCTGATGGCGGCGATCGGCCTCGCGCTCAACGCGCTGGCCATGGTCGCGGCCACGGTCGTCGCCGTGCTGTTCATCGGCGCGGCGCAGGGACCGATCAACCCGGCGGCTGCCCACGTGCTGGCCCAGCGGGTGCCGCGCGAGTGGTTCGGCATCGTGTTCTCGCTGAAGCAGACCGGCGTGCCGATCGGCTTCGCCGCAGCCGGCCTGCTGTTCCCGCTCCTGCTGTCGCTGTTCGGCTGGCGCGGCGCCAGCCTGGTCGCGGCCGGCATGGCGCTGGTGGCGATCGCCGTGGTCGAACTGCTGCGCCCGCGCATCGACGTCGTGGTCAGCGGCGGCGGCAAGAGCGCCGGCATCTGGCGCTCGGTGCGCTTCGTGCTCGGCCACGACCAGCTCCGGGTGCTGGGCTGGTCGGCCTTCGTCTACGTCGTCGCCCAGCACACCTTCACCTTCTACCTGGTCACCTACCTCTACGAGCATTGCGGCCTCACCATCGCCCAGGCCGGCCTGCTGCTGGCGTTGAGCCAGGTCGCGGGCACGGCGATGCGGCTGGTCAGCGGCGCGCTCGGCGACCGGATCTCCCGCATGGTGGTGCTGGGCTGGACCGGCATCGCCATGACCGCTGGCTGCGTCGCCATCGGGCTGGTGCAGCCCGACACGCCCTACTGGGCGCTGGCGTTGATCGTGCTGGCCTACGGCTCGGTGGTGATCAGCTGGAACGGCACGTCGCAGGCCGAGTTCGCCCACCTGTCGCCGCCCGGCCAGGCCGCGGCGGTGGCGGCGGTGCAGACCTCGCTCGCCTTCTCCGGCGCGGTCGTGGGACCGCCGCTGTTCGCCCTGGTCGCCAGCCTGGCCAGCTACCGCGCCGCGTTCTTCACGGTCGCGGCCTGCATCCTCGGCGCGGCGCTGTGGCAGCTGGTGGCCGCGCGGCGGCCCGCCGTCACGGTTCCTTCATCCCCGCCAGGGTGACGATCTCGCCCCACTTCTTCGTCTCGCTGGCCTGGAAGGCGGCCAGTTCCTCGGGCGTGCCCGGGAACGGCACGCCGTAGGTCGTGCGCGTCACCGACAGGTAGCCTTCCGACTTCATCGCCTCGCGCACCAGCGCGTTCAGGCGGTCGACGATCGGCCGCGGCGTGCCGGCCGGCACGTAGGCCGCCGTCCACGCCCACATCTCGAACCCAGGCACGGTCTCGTCGACGGTCGGGAACTGTTCGAGGCCGGGAATGCGCTTCTTGCTGGTCACCGCGATGCCGCGCGCCCGGCCGTCGAGCACCGCGGGAAGGCCCGCGGTGAAGTCCGAGAAGATGACGTCGATGCGGCCGCCCAGCAGGTCGGTGACGGCTTGCGGCTGGGTCTTGTAGGGCACGCCCAGCAGGTCGACCTTGGCCATCGCCTTGAACAGCTCGGCGCCACCGCGGCTCGAGCCGTTGCCGCTGCCGAACGACAGCTTGCCCGGCTCCTTGCGCGCGAGCGCGATCAGGTCGGCCACGGATTTCACCGGCAGTTCGTTCTTCACCATCACGACCTGCGCGCCGAGCGTCAGGCCGCACACCGGCGCGAAGCTCTTCACCGGGTCATAGGACAGCGACTTGTAGACGTGCGGGTTGATCGCCTGCGTCGTCTGGGTCGTGATGAACATGGTGTAGCCGTCCGGCGCGGCCTGCGCCGCCGCCTGTGCGCCGATCTGTCCCTCGGCGCCCGGCTTGTTCTCGATCACCACCGACTGGCCGGTCAGCCGGCCGATCTCGTTGGCGATGATCCGCGCGACCGTGTCGGTCGCCGTGCCGGGACCGAACGGCGCGATGATGCGGATCGGCTTGGTGGGGAAGTCCTGGGCCCGGAGCGACGGGGCGATGGCGGCGAGGCCCGTTCCGGCCAGCAAACCGCGGAGCAAGGAGGCGCGCGTGATCATGGATCGAGCCTACGCCATCGGCGGCGAAGGTGATAGCCTGTGCAAAAAGCCAAAGACCGGAGGAAACGAAATGCGCGTCCCTGGATTCCTGGTCGCGGCCGCCCTGGCCGTGGCGGTCGCCGCCCCCGCCGCCTCTCCTGCACTGGCCCAGAAGGCCGGCGGCACGCTGCGCGTCACCCACCGCGACAACCCGCCGAGCGCCTCGATCCACGAGGAGGCCACGATCTCGACCGTCATGCCGTTCATGTCGGTCTACAACAACCTCGTCGTTTTCGACCCGAGGTCGAAGCAGAACGCGCCCGACGCGATCGTCCCCGACCTCGCCACCGCGTGGAAGTGGAACGACGACGGCACCAGGCTGACCTTCACGCTGCGCGACGGCGTCAAGTGGCACGACGGCAAGCCGTTCACCAGCGCCGACGTCAAGTGCACCTTCGACATGGTGCTCAATCCCGACGGCAAGCTGCGCAAGAACCCGCGCAAGCCGTGGTGGTTCAACCTCAAGGAGATCACGACCAACGGCGACCGCGAGGTCACCTTCCACCTCGGCCGGCCGCAGCCGGCGGTGCTGACCATGCTGGCCGGCGCGTTCTCGCCGATCTACCCGTGCCACGTCCCGGCGGCGCAGATGCGCACCAGGCCGGTCGGCACCGGCCCGTTCAAGTTCGTCGAGATGAAGCAGAACGAGTCGATCAAGCTGGCGAGGAACCCGGACTACTGGAAGCCGGGCCGGCCCTACCTCGACGCCATCGAATTCAGCATCATCCCCAACCGCGCGACCTCGTCGCTGGCCTTCACCGCCGGCAAGTTCGACCTCACCTTCACGGCCGAGATCGCCGCGCCGGCGCTCAAGGACCTCAAGGCCCAGGCGCCGTGGGCGGTGTGCGAGATGCTGCCGACCAACACCCAGGCCAACCTGCTGGTCAACCGCGACAAGCCGCCGTTCGACGACGCCCGCGTGCGCAAGGCGATGGTGCTGGCGATCGACCGCGATTCCTTCACCCACATCATCGGCCAGGGTACCAACCGGATCGGCGGCACCATGCTGCCCCCGCCCGAGGGCCGCTGGGGCATGCCGCCGGAGTTCCTGGCCCAGGTCGCGGGCTACGGCGCCGACCACGAAAAGGCGCGGGCCGAGGGCCGCAAGATCATGGAGGGCCTCGGCTACGGCCCCGGCAAGCCGCTCAGGATCAAGGTCTCGACCCGCAACGTGCCGTCCTACCGCGACCAGGCGGTGATCCTGATCGACCACCTGAAGTCGGTCTACATCGAGGGCGAGCTCGAGCCGCTCGACACCGCGGTCTGGTACAACCGCATGCTGCGCAAGGACTACACGGTCGGCCTCAACGTCCAGGGCGTCGGCATCGACGATCCCGACGTCGTGTTCTACGAGACCTTCAGCTGCGGCTCGGAGCGCAACTACACCAACTACTGCAATCCCGAGCTCGAGAAGATGTTCGAGCAGCAGTCGCGCCTGCCCGACGGGCCGGAACGCAAGAAGATCGTCTGGGAGATCGACAAGAAGCTGCAGGAGGACGGCGCCCGTCCGGTCATCCAGCACGACTGGGCGGCGACCTGCTGGCGCCCCGAGGTCAAGGGCGTCAGCCTCGCCGTCAACACGATCTACAACCACTGGCGTTTCGAGGATATCTGGATCGACCGCTAGGTCGTCAGGTCGCCAGCACGATCGGTTCGACGAGGTCGGGGCGGTTGTTGCGCACCTGCCCGACCTCGCTCGACACCGGCCACGCCTCGATCGCGCCGGCGTAGGGTTCCATCAGGCCGGCGGCCAGCTCGGGAGGGCCTCGCATCCAGTCCTCGAACTGGCCCTCCTCCAGCACCAGCGGCATTCGGTCGTGGTACGGCGCGGTCGACGGCGCCGCCGCGGTCGTGACGATCGCGAAGCTGGTGATCGACTTTCCGCCGTCGCCGTTCCAGGTGTCGTAGACGCCGGCGAAGGCGAATGGCCGCGCCACCGGCTGGAAGTGCCACGGCTGCTTGGTGCGGGGTCCGGTCTTCTGCCACTCGTACCAGCCGGTCGCCGGCACCAGGCAGCGCCGCTTCCTGAACGGCTCGCGGTAGGTCGGCGCCGTCCGGATGCGGTCGGAGCGGGCGTTGATGGTGGCGTATGGCTGCCTGCCCAGCTGGTCCGGCTTCAGCCAGAACGGCACCAGTCCCCACGCCGCCAGCACCAGCTCGCGTCCGTTGCCCGCCGGCCGGATGATCGGCATGACGTGGGTCGGGGCGACGTTGTAGTTCGGCCGCAGCTTCTCCGGCGGCTCGTCCGGCAGGGTCAGCCGGTACAGCGCGACGATCTCGGCCCACGTCAGCTTGTAGGTGTAGCGCCCGCACATGCCCCGAAGGTGGCCGGGCCGGGGCGCCGTCGCAAGGGCTCAGGCCGCCCGCCGCCGGCCTCCCGGCTTGGCGCCGCGCCCGCCGGGGGCGCGCCGCCGCGCCGGGGCGGTGCGGCCACCGAGGCTCCGGCGCAGCGCTTCCATCAGGTCGACGACCTTGTCGTCGCGCGCCGGCACGGCGCTCGGTCGCACCTTGTGGCCCTTGCGCTTGTCCTCGATCAGGGCGCGCAGCGCGTCCTCGTAGCGGTCGGTGAACTCGGAGGGATCGAAGTCGCCGGCCTGCTGTTCGATGATCTTGCCGGCGATGTCGAGCATGCGCGGGTCGGGCCGTGGCAGCGCCGGGTCGCTGAACGAGGCGGCGTCGCGCACTTCCTCGGAGGTGCGCAGTGTGGTCAGCAGCAGCCCCGCCGCCTCGATCTCGAGCGCGCAGATGCGCTCGCGCGTGCTCATCACCAGCCGGCCGAGCGCCACCATCTTCTTCTGGCGCATCGCCTCGCGGATCACCGCGAAGGCCTCGACGCCGGTCTTGCCGTCGGGCAGCAGGTGGTACGGCATGTCCCAGTACAGCCGGTCGATCGACTCGCGCGGCACGAACTTCTCGATGTCGATGATCCGGGTCGATTCCAGTTTCACCGACTCGAAGTCCTCCTTGTCGAGCAGCACGTACTCGTCCTTGGCGATGGCGTAACCCTTGACCAGGTCCGATCGCGACACTTCCTCGCCGGTCCCCGCGTCCACCGTCTTCATGCGGATGCGGTTGTTGGTCTGCGGGTTGATCAGGTTGAAGCGGACTGTCTCGGCCTCGGTAGTCGCCGGGTAGAGCGCGACCGGGCAGGTGACGAGCGACAGCCGCAGGTGTCCCTGCCAGGACGGGCGGGCGGAGCGTGTTGGCATGGTCAAGATCCCTTCCGGCCGAACAACACGCCGGCGCCGGCGCCGTTGCGCTGGCGGGAGAAGATCAACATGCAGGGGGCCGTTCGCGGTACGCCCCCGCAAGGGCTAGCCGTCGCTATCCTTCCATCGTCAGGATCAGCTTGCCGCGCAGGTGCCGCTCGGCGCTGACCCGCAGCGCCTTCTGCGCGTCGCGGAGCGGGAACAGGGTGACCGGCGGCGGCTTGACCGCGCCGCTGGCCAGCAGCGCCGCCACCCGCTCGAGGTGGGCGCGCGTGCGCGGTACCGCCGGCCGGATCGCCGTGACGTCGGGGCGGTCGGGCCTGGGCGCCTGCGCTCCCGAGGCGATGAAGGCGGCGCGTCCGCCCGGCCGCAGCACCGCGAAGGACTGCGTCGCGACGTCTCCGCCCACGGTCTCGAACACCGCGTCGATGTCCTTCACCGCCTGCCGGAAGTCGGTCTTGCGGTAGTCGATCACCTCGTCGGCCCCCAGCCCTCGGACGTAGTCGACGTTGCCGGTACTGGTGGTCGTGATCACCCGGGCTCCCAGCGCCTTGGCCAGCTGGATGGCGAAGCTCGCCACCCCGCCCGCCCCGCCCTGGACCAGGATGGTTTCGCCGGCCTTCAGCTCGAGGGCGTCCTCGACCGCGCAGATCGCCGTCAGTCCGGTCAACGCCACCGCCACGGCATCGACGTGGCTGATGTCCGCCGGTTTCCGCGCGACGATCGCCGCGCCGACCGCCACCTTCTCGCAGTAGGTGCCGTCGCGTCCGGTCTCGAGCACGCCGAACACCGGGTCGCCGATCTTCAGGTCGGTCACGCCCTCGCCCACGGCCGACACCGTGCCGGAGAAGTCGCGGCCGATGACCAGCGGAAAGCTGGTCTGCTTGTAGTCGCCCAGCACGACCTTGGGGTCGGCGCCGTTGACGCTGGCGGCAACCACGTCGACCACGACCTGGCCGGGACCCGCCACCGGGTCTGGCAGGGTGCCGTAGGTCAGGACCTCGGGTCCGCCGAACTTCTCGATGTAGGCCGCCTTCATCGCTTCCCCCTATGCCTTCGCGCCACGCACCAGCCGGCCCGGCCGCGCGCCGGTAGCCTCGCCGCCGCGGTAGACGATCTCGCCCGACACGATGGTCGCGTCGAAGCCCTCGGTCCGCTGCACCAGCCGCTTTCCGCCGGCCGGCAGGTCGTACACGATTTCCGGCGCCCGCAGGCGCAGGCGATCGTAGTCGAGCACGTTGATGTCGGCCTTCTTGCCGACCGCCAGCAGGCCGCGGTCATGCAGCCCGATCGCCGCGGCGTTGTCGAGCGACAGGCGCCTGACCGCCCACGCCACCGGGAACAGCCCGCCGCGGCCGCGGTCGCGCGTCCAGTGGGTCAGCGTGTAGCTGGTCGCGGTCGCGTCGCACATGATGCCGACATGGGCGCCGCCGTCTCCCAGTCCGAGCAGCGTGTGCGGCGCCGCGATCATCTCGCGCACGACGTCGAGGTTGCCGGCCGCGAAGTTGGTCGTGGGCTTGTAGAGGATGCCGCGACCGTCGCGCTCCATCAGCAGGTCATAGGCGACCTCCTGCGGCGCCCTGCCCTCGCGCGCCGCGCGGGCCGCCACGCTGCTGTCGGGCGACGGCTCGTAGTCCGGCGGGTCGCCGAGGGCGAAGAAGCGGTCCCAGCTCTCGGCCTGGCGGCGGCCGCGATCCTCGAAGGTCTCGGCCATCAGCCGCGCCCGGAACCCTGGGTCGCGCAGGTGGACCTGTCGCTCGGCGAACGGCAGGGCGGCGATCTTCTTGTACGACGGCCGGCCCATGAACGGGTTCTGCGACAGCTCGAAGCCCAGCAGCACGCTGGTCGGTCGCGACCGGATCTGCGCCGTCAGCGCCAGGCCCTCGCGGTTGGCCTCGGCGATCCCGGCCAGGATCTCGCGCCACGCCTCTGGCCGCTTGTCCGACTGCAGCACGGTCAGGCTGACCGGGCGGCCCGACGCCTCGGCCAGCCGGCGGAACAGCCCGATCTCGCCGTCCTGGTCCTCGAAGTCCGACACGATCTGCAGCCAGCCGGTGCCGGCCGCGCGCATCTCCCGCGCGATCGCCGTCAGCTCGGCCTCCTCGGCGCGCAGCGTCGGGATGTGGCGGCCGTCGGCGGCGCGGTGGTTGAGGGTGCGCGAGGTCGAGAAGCCGAGCGCCCCGGCCCGCAGCCCCTCCCCCGTCAGCGCCGCCATGCGCCGACGGTCGTCCTCGGTCGCCGGCTCGCGGTTGGCGCCGCGCTCGCCCATGACGTAGACGCGCAGCGCGGCGTGCGGCACCTGCGCCGCGACGTCGGCGTCGTAGGCGCGCGCGGCGATCGCGTCGAGGTAGTCCGGGAAGCTGTGCCAGGTCCACGGCAGGCCGGCGCTCATCACCACCTCGGGAATGTCCTCGACGCCTTCCATCAGGTTGATCAGCAGGTCGTGCTGGTCGGCGTGGCAGGGCGCGAAGCCGACGCCGCAGTTGCCCAGCAGCACCGTGGTCGCCCCGTTCCAGCTCGACGGCGACAGGCTGTCGCTCCACGTCACCTGCGCGTCGTAGTGGGTATGGAGATCGACGAAGCCCGGCGTCACCAGCTTGCCGCGCGCGTCGATTTCCTCCCGTCCCTTCGGTATCGTCCCGCCGATGGCGCTGACGCGGCCGTCGGTGATGGCGAGGTCGGCCTCGACCGGCGCGCCGCCGGATCCATCGACGATCGTGCCATTGCGGATGACGAGGCTGGGCGAGGACATGCGGCGCTCCGGGAGTTCGCCTGCATGCTAAGGCCGACGCGTCCCCGATCAAGGCCGGTGACCAAGGGGTGACACCGGCCGCGATACGTCGTCGGGACGACGCGGCCGGGACAATATGGCGGCCATGACCTTCCTCGCGACCGCCCTGCCGGCCGACACCCGCTCCGCCCGAGACAGCCTCGTTCCAGGGGCCCACGTCGGCTCGCTGACGTCTAACGTCGGCTCGCCGACGTCTCGCGTCGGCTCGCTGACCTGGGTCGACTTCGCGCTGCTCGTGGTCTTCCTGCTCGGCCTCTACACCAACTACACGATCATGGTGACGCAGAAGGTGCCGTTCCCGTCGGTGCCGTCCGGCGTCGCCGGGCTGATCCTGCTGTGGCGGCGGCGCGATCTCGTCACCGCCCGGGCGCTGGCGGCCTGGCTCGGCCTCCTCACCCTGCTGGTCGCCTCGATCCTGGTCGCCAGCGACATCTCGTGGCTGTCGCGCCGCACCAACGGCCTGATCCAGCTGACCTACTCGCTGACCATCGGCTACGCGGTGTTCCTCACCCTGACGCTGGCGACGCGGCGGCAGGCCGCCCGCCTGTTCCTGCTGTTCTCGCTGGTCATCCTGGTCGGCTGCCTGCTCGAGGCTTACGCCGGCCTGCGCCCGATCAGCGACAAGGTCCGCAACGTCCTCTACGCCAAGGGCGTCTACGAGAACGACATCCGCGACGTGCTGTTCTACAGCCGGGTGCGCCCCAAGTTCTTCGCTTCCGAGCCGGCCAGCGTCACCTTCTGCTACACGCTGTTCCTGTTCCTGTGGCTGGTGATCAGCCCGTCGCGCTGGAAGCTGCCGATCTACTTCGCGCTGGTCGGCGCCGGCCTGTTCGCGATGCCCGGTCCGACGCTGCTGCTGCTGCTGCTGCTGCTGCTGCCGTACATGCTGTTCCTGGTCAGCCGTCGCAACGGCCGCCTCGACGTCGGCCGCTTCATCCTGGTGGCGCTGGGCGCCTTCGTGTTCGTGATCGCCTTCGTGTTCCTGGCGCAGACCCTGTTCCCGCACCGCCTCGAGGCGGTGACGTCGGGCAACGATCCCAGCTTCTTCTACCGCGTGCAGGGTCCGGCGTTGTCCGGCATCGAGATCATGTCGCGCTACCCGATCGCCGGCGCGGGCCTGACCGGCGAGCCGTTCATCGAGCGCCTGATCACCAATCTCTACGTCCGCTCCAAGTACTACTCGGCCGGCTGGCAGGTCGTGTCGCCGGCGACCGAGCTGCTGATCAACTACTTCTGGCTGCACTGGATCTACTTCGGCCTCGTCTGGGGCGTCGTGATCGTGGCCGGCGTCACCGTCTGGCTGCGCGTGCTGGGCGTCACCAGTGTCGCGTTCTGCTGGATGAGCTGGGCGATCCTGGGCCAGGCCTCCGGCGCCTATGTCGGCCCGACCTGCTGGGCGGTGATGTTCATGGCCGGCGCCGCGACCATCCTGCACGAGCGCCGGGAAGCGCCCCCCGGCCGTCGTCACCGCCAGCGCGCGTGGCAGGTGCCGCTGGTGACGGCGCGTGCCCTGCTGCACGCCCGTCCCGCCATCGTGCGTCCGCCCGTGGCGCAGCCCGGCGCGGCGTGAGCTCTCCCTAGCGGGCGTCGCGCAGCGACACGATGGTGGCGCCGACCGCCGGCGCCTCGTCGTCGGCCCCCAGCAGGTCGCCGCGGTCGCGCACGCGGTCGAGCGCCGCCATCAGGTCGGCCTCGACCGCCAGCTTCAGGTCGAGGCTGTTCTCGCGGTCGCGGCCGTCGGCGGCGGCTAGCTTGCCGAGGGCGATCAGGCCGCGCAGGCGGCGGATCTCGCCGCGGCATTCCTCCAGCATCAGCGCCAGGGTGGCCTCGAGCGTCGCGGTGTCGAGGTTGGTGTCGAGCCGCACGAGGTAATCGGCGAGCTCCGCTCTCGCTGCCTGCATGTCGTCTTCCCCTTCGACCGACGCCGCCGGCAAGCGACGATGGCGGGGCGACTCTGCCTGCCTGCCGGGCAAGATCAAGGGGATTACGAGGGCGCTGCGGGACATGGCCGCCGTTACCTTTCGCGGAAGGAGTCGTGGCGGTAGCGGCCGATCGGAGACAGCAGGTAGTCCAGCAGCGACCGCGAGCCGGTGCGGATCTCGACCGAGACGGTCATGCCGGGCGCGAAGTCGGCGCGGCCGCTCTCGGTGCCGATCGAGGTGCGGTCGAGCGAGATCCGCGCCACGTACTCGAGGTCGGGCGCGGCGCCAGCCCTCGGTGCCTGCTCGCGGCTGACGGCATCGCCCGACACGCCCAGCACCTCGCCGCGCACCAGCCCGTAGCGCGTGAAGCTGAAGGCATCGACCTTGATCTCCGCTTCCTGCCCCGGCCGCACGAAGCCGACGTCGCGGTTGGACAGGGTCGCCTCGATCTCGAGCCGGCTGTCGGCCGGCACGATCGCCAGGACCGGCTGGGCGGCGGTCACGACGCCGCCCACGGTGTGGACGGAGAGCTGGTGGACGATGCCGTCGACCGGCGCCACCAGCTGCTGCTAGCGCGCCTTCTGGCCGGCCTTGACCACTTCCTGCGATAGGCCGCTCGCCTTCTGCTCGGCGCGCGACAGCTCGTCGAACAGGCCGCGGCGATACTCGGCCACGGTGCGCGCCCGGGTCTCGACGATGGCGGCGATGGCCGATTCCGCCTCGCTGATGCGGCTGCGCAGCACCAGCACCTCCTGCTGCAGCCCGGTCAGGTCCTGCAGGTCGGCAAGGTACTGCAGCTTCGAGCCGATCTCGCGCTCGGCGAGGTGCCGGCGCACGCCGACCCGGTGGTCGAGCAGCGGGATGGTCGCCTCCAGCTTGTCGATCATCGCCGCCAGCGTCGCCCGCTCGGCTTCCTTCTGTCCCTGCTGGCGGTCGATCGCCGCCAGCTTGGCCTGCTGCTCCTCGACTTGGCTGGCGAGCAGCCCGCGATGCATCTCGACCAGCTCGGGCGTGGCGCCGCCCGGCGCGGCGAAGGCCTCGCGCGGCCGCTCGGCCAGCCCGGCGCGCAGTCGCGCCACGTCGAGCTGGGAAGCCAGCCGGTCGCCCGACAGGCGGTCGAGGTCGGCGGCGCTGACGGTCGGGTCGAGCTCGATCAGCACGTCGCCGGCCCGCACGCGCTGGCCGTCGCGCACGTGGATGGCGCGCACCACGCCCGCCTCCATCGGCTGCACCACCTTGGTACGGCCGCTCGGCAGGATCTTGCCGGGCGCGACCGCGACGATGTCGACGGTGCCCATCATCGTCCACGCCACCGCGAGGCAGAAGCCGGCCACGATCGACAGCGAGATCGACCGGCCGACCGGCGACGGCGGCGTTTCGACGATCTCGAGCGCCGCCGGCAGGAACGAGAGTTCGGGCCGCTGGCGGCGCCAGGGCAAAGCGTCAGTGAGCGCCATGGGAACCTGCCTGGAGACTGTGGAGCGAGGCGTACCGCCCGTTGTTGCGAAGCAGCTGCTCGTGCGTGCCGTCCTCGACGAGGAGGCCGCGGTCGAGGGTCATGACGCGGTCGGCGATGCGCAGCGTCGACAGCCGGTGGGCGATGATGAACACGGTGCGGCCCTGCGCGATCTGGCGCATGTTCTCCTGGACGATGCGCTCGCTCTCGTAGTCGAGCGCGCTGGTCGCCTCGTCGAAGATCAGGATGCGCGGGTCGCCGACCAGCGCGCGCGCGATCGCGATGCGCTGGCGCTGGCCGCCCGACAGGCTGGCGCCGCGCTCGCCGACCAGCGTGTCGTAGCCGTCCGGCAGGCGCAGCACGAAGTCGTGGGCGCCCGACAGGCGCGCCGCCTCGATCACCCGCTCGATCGGCATGCCCGGGTCGCCGAGCGCGATGTTGTCGCGGATCGTGCCGTTGAACAGCACGTTCTCCTGCAGCACCACGCCGGTCTGGCGGCGCAGCCACGCCGGGTCGACCAGCGCGAGGTCGACGCCGTCGATCAGCACCCGCCCGCTCTCCGGCACGTAGAGGCGCTGGATCAGCTTGGCCAGCGTGCTCTTGCCCGAGCCCGACAGGCCGACCACGCCGACCACCTGCCCGGCCGGCACGCTGAAGCTCACGTCCTGCAGCACGCGCGGCCCGTCGGCGCGGTAGCGGAAGCCGACATGCTCGAAGTCGACCTGGCCGCGGATCCTCGGCAGCGCCGCGCGGCCCGCCGTCCATGCCGGCTCCGCCGGCGTGTTCAGGATGTCGCCCAGCCGGTCGATCGACAGGCGCGCCTGGTGGAAGTCCTGCCAGATCTGCGCCAGCCGCAGGACCGGCGCGCTGACCCGGCCGGAGATCATGTTGAAGGCGATCAGCTCGCCGATCGACAGGCCGCCCTCGATCACCAGCCGGGCGCCGAAGAACAGCACCGCCGCGGTGACCAGCCGGGCCACCAGCTGGACCAGCTGGCTGGTGGTGTTGCCGAGGCTCATGACGCGGAACGACGCCGTGACGTAGCCCGCCAGCTGTTCCTCCCAGCGCCGCTGCATCTGCGGCTCGACCGCCATCGACTTGATGGTCTCGATGCCGGTCAGGCTCTCGACCAGGAAGGCCTGGTTCTCGGCGCCGCGCTTGAACTTGTCGTCGAGCCGGCTCTTGAACAGCGGCGCCGCCGCCAGCGACAGGCCGATGTAGAGCGGGAACGAGGCGATCACCACCCAGCTCAGCAGCGGCGAATAGACGAACATCACCGCGACGAAGACGAAGGTGAAGAACAGGTCCATCGACAGGGTCAGCGCCGAGCTGGTCAGGAACATGCGGATGTTCTCGAGCTCGCGCACGCGGGCGACCGAGTCGCCGACCCGGCGGCTCTGGAAATAGGCGATCGGCAGCGCCAGCAGGTGGCGGAACAGCCGCGCGCCCAGCTCGACGTCGATGCGGTTGGTGGTGTGAGCGAACAGGTAGGTCCGCAGGATGCCGAGGATGGTCTCGCCCAGCGCGATGCCGACGATGCCGACCGTCATGACCTCGAGCGTGGTGAAGCTGCGGTGGGCCAGGACCTTGTCGATCACGACCTGGAAGAACAGCGGCGACAGCAGCGCGAAGACCTGCAGGAAGAACGAGGCCAGCAGCACCTCGGCCAGCAGCCGCCGGTACTTGTGCACCGCGGCCAGGAACCAGCCGAGGTCGAACCGCCGCGCGAGGTCGCCGAGCGATGCCCGGCGGGCCAGCAGCAGCAGCCGGCCGTCCCACTGCGCCTCGAGCTCGGCTCGCTCGATCAGCTCCGGTCGCTCGCCGCCCGGGACCTGGACCAGCGCCTTCTGCTCGGTGGTCTTGCCGATCAGCAGGAAGCCGCCGTCGCGCCGCACCGCGATCGCCGGCAGCGGCGTGCGCGCCAGCCGGTCCCACCTGGTGGCGAGGCAGCGCGCCTTCAGCCCGAACTGGCGGGCCGCGCGCAGGAGGTCGGTTACCTCCGCGGTGCGGCCCGCGAGCCCGAGCTGGTGCTGCAGCTGGTCGGGTTCCGCCGCGACGCCCTGCAGGCGCAGCAACGTCGTCAGGGCCAGCAGGCCCGGGTCCTGGGTGATCGTGGTCATGGGACTCTCTCGGGGAGCGCGGGGACGCGGAAGGTCCCGGGCGGCCGCTCGGCCGCGCCGGGGTGCCGTGCCGTCAGACGACCTTGACGTCCTGCGCGGTCAGGGTCGTGCCGGCCTTGAGCTGGGCGACGGCAATGGCCGTGCCCGATCCGCTGCCGTCGGCGTCGTAGGACACGACGCCGGTCGACTGGTTGTAGATGACGTGCTGGTCGGGCGTCATCGCCGCGACCGCCTGCACGAACGCCGCCGTCGACAACTGGCCGACGCTGAGCGCCGAGAAGCTGGAACGCGAGAAGGCGAGCGTGTCGGCCCCCGACGTGAAGTCGGTGATCTTGTCGAGGTTGTTGCCGGCGTTCGGCGCCGCGGTGAAGGCGAAGGTGTCCCCGCCCGCGCCGCCGGTCAGCGTGTCGTTGCCCGGGCCGCCGGCGATGACGTCGCTTCCGCCGCCGCCGACCAGCGTGTCACCGCCGCTGCTGCCGAGCAGGCCACGGGTGGTGCCCTTGGTCTCGACCCCGTTCAGCACCGAGTTGATGCCGTAGTTGTGGGTCGAGCCGGTCGCCGCCTTGGCGCTGAACTGCCAGGTGCCGTCGCTCCCGGTCTTGGCGAAGCCCAGCCAGGTGCCGCCGTCGTAGATCGAGATCTGGGCCCCGGGGGTGCTGACGCCGGAGATCGTGGCGGTGCCGTTGCTCGCCGCGAGGCCCGTGATCGCCGGGCCGGTCGGTGTCGGCGCCGGTGTCGGGGTGGGCGTGGGCGTCGGGCTGGTGGTCGAGCCGCTGCCCGGCACGTAGCCCACCGTCCCCTTGCCCTCGTTGCCGGCGAGGTCGGTGCCGTTGATGCCGAATGCATGCGTCGACGTCGGTGCCGCGCCGCCGGTGAAGCTCCACTGGCCGTTGCTGCCGGTGGTGGCGAACCCGATCCAGCTGTTGCCGTCGTAGATCGAGATCGTGTCGCCGGCGCTGCTGGTGCCCGCCACCGTGGCCTGGCCGTAGGCGACCGAGGCCGAGGTGATGACCGGCGACGGCGCCGAGGTGTCGAGCGTCAGGGCGAGCGTCGCCGAGCCGGTGACGCCGCTGGCGTTGGTCTGGCTGGCGACGATCGTGTGCGCGCCGTCGGCGAGGCCCGGGGTGTACGACCACTTGCCGGTCGAGTCGGCCATGACCGTCGTCGTCACCGCCTGGCCGTCGATGGTGAAGCGTACCGCCGTGTTGGCGAGGCCGGTGCCGGTCAGCGCCGCGCTCCTCGTGATGCGGTCGGTCGCCGAGGTTCCGCTGTCCTGCGCCAGGACGGCCGTGACCGTCGGGGCCGGCGACGGAGCCGGCGACGGGGCTGTCGTCGTGGTCGTCACCGCCAGCGTGCCCGCCGGGTTGTAGTTGGCCGCACCGGCGAGGTTGGCGGCATTGCCGGCCGCGTCCTTGATGGTCGCGCCGTTGAGCGCCATCGAGGTCACCGACAGGTCGGCCGTCGCCTGGCCGGACAGCACGGTATGGCTGAAGGTCAGCGTCCCTGTGCCCGAGCCGGAGACGTAGGTCGCGGTGCCGCCGTCGCTCAGCGTCAGCGTCGGCGTGCCGCCGGCGACCGTCACCGCCTCGCTGAACGTCGCCGCGAGCAGGACCGTGCCGCCGACGCTCACCGTGCCGGTGCCCGCCGTGATGCCGGCGCCGCTGGTGGCGATCGCCTGGACGGTCGGGCCCGCGGTGTCGATCTTCAGCGTGCCGGCCGGGTTGAAGCCGGCGGCCGCGCCGAGGCTGGCGGCATTGCCGGCGGCGTCCTTGATGGTGGCGCCGTTCAGCGCCACGCCGCTCACCGACAGGTCGGCCGCGTTCTGGCCGGCCTGGACGGTGTGGCTGAACACCAGGCTGCTGGTGCCCGAGCCGCCGACGTAGGTGGCGGTGCCGCCGTCGCTCAGCGTCAGCGACGGCGTGCCGCCGGCGACGGTGACCGCCTCGGTCAGGGACACGGTGAACTGCACCGTGCCGCCGACGCCCAGCGTGCCGGTGCCGGCGGTGATGCCGGTGCCGCCCACGGCGATGTCGACCAGGCCCGGCGCCGTCGTGTCGGCCGGCGGCAGGACGATCCCGGCGTCGAGCGCGCTGCCGCCGGTCACCGTGATGCCGGCGCTCTTGACGATCTTGCCCCCGCCCGCGATCGAGATCGTGCCGCTCGAGCCGGTGACGTTGGCCAGCGCGGTCGGGTCGCTGCCCGAGCCGTAGTACTCGTTGCCGGTGCCGATCAGGGTGATCTTGCCGCCGTTGTTGAGCGCGCCGGCGATCGCGTTCACCTGCGGCCCGTAGGTCGAGAAGGTGTCGGACACGAAGGTCGATGCGCCGCCGACAACCGCGCCCGAACCCTGGTTGTTCTCGAAGCCGCTCTGCTCGACCCGGGTGATGCCCGATGTCGCGACGATGCCCGGCGCGTAGTTGTCGACGAAGTAGGCCCCCTGCACCACCACGTCCGAGGCGCCGTTCTGCAGGATCAGGCCGCCGCCGCCGTTCTTGCGGAAGCCGCCACCGGTCCACGACACCGCGTCGACGGTGCCGCCGCCGGCGCTGTTGGCGAAGCGCGCGCCGCCCTGGGTGTTGCCGTGCATCCAGCTGTCGAACACCGTGCCGGTCGCATTGCCCAGCACGTCGAGGCCGATGCCGCCGACATGCTCGATCTGCACGTTCTGCAGGTCGAGGGTGACGCTGCGGTCGCTGCCGTCGGCGACGATGCGCAGCCCGTCTCCCTCCTTGCCGTTGCCGATGATCGAGAAGTTGGTGAGCTGGAGGTCGGCGACGTTGACGCCCGGCCCGAGGATGATCTGGATCACCGGCTGGCCGGTGGTGACCTGCGACACGATCTTGGCGCCGCCGAGGTCGATGCCGATCGGGCCGCTGCTCGACCTGGTCACGTTGACGGTGATGGGCGTGGTGACCGTGAAGGTCTGGCCCGAGAGGTTGGCCACCGTGCCGCCGTTCAGGGCGTTGCGCAACGCCGTCTCCAGCGTGCCGGTGCCGGTGCTGTTGGCGACCGCCGCGGTGGTCGCGGCGGTGATCGCCTGCAGGGTCGGCATCGCGATGCTGCTGGTCGCGGTCGAGACCGTGGCGGTGTTGCCGCCGCCCAGGCCGCTCACCGCGACGCTCGACCCGGTCACCACCTTGCCGGTGTCGTTCAGGGCGTAGAGCGTGCCGAAGCCCTGGATGTTGGCCAGCGTCGTCGTGTTGGTGCCGGCGCCGGTGTAGACGCTGGCGTTGCCGATCAGGGTCGCGCCGTTGGTCAGGTAGCCGTCGATGCCGGTCGCCTGCACGCCGGAGGTCGTGAAGGTGTTGTTGTGGAAGTCGCCGAAGTTCTGGAACCAGATGCCGTCGCCCCGGTTGTCGGTGAACTTGCTGTCGCTGACCGCGGTGATGCCCCATTCGGCGTTGATGCCGTTGCCGGCGTTGTTGGAGATGGTGGCGTTGTCGATCGAGATGTCGCGCGCGCCGTTGGCCAGCATCAGCCCGACGCCGCCGTTGCCGGTCATGCCGCCGCCGTACCAGCGCAGGGCGCTGACCTGGCCGCCGCTGGGAGTGTGGCCGAAGTAGGCGCCGCCGAGCTTGTTGCCGGTCATCCACGAGTTGGACACCAGTCCCTCGAACACGCTGCCCCGGACATCGAGGCCGTAGCCGCCGACGTTCTTCACGTTCACGTTCTCGATCGAGAAGTTGTAGATCCAGCGGTCGTTGCCGTCGGCGACGATCTTGATGCCGGCACCCTCGCTGCCGTTGCCCTGGATCGTGAAGTTGGAAAAGGTGAGGTAGCGCAGGTCGACGCCGGGACCGGCGTTGACCTGGATCACCGGCTGGCCGTTGGTGACCTGCGACACGATCGTCGCGCCACCGAGATCGATGCCCAGCGGCCCCTGGATCGTGCTGTTGACGTTGATCACGATCGGCTGGGTCACCGTGTAGGTCGCCTGGCCGTTGAGTTCCGCCACGTACCCGCCGGCCATCGCCGCCTTCAGGGCCGCCGCAACGTCTGTCGTCGTCACATCCATCGTCGTCACTCCCCTCGTGTTGTCACGCAGGGGTTACAACCCTTCGAACGGTCGCGACTGTTCACTTTGGAACACCGCCGGGTGTTTCCGGCCGATAGAACGATCCGACTTTTCATCCAATACGGACCGACCTCGACCGGGGGCCAGATGAGCCGCGAAGCGCAGAACGTGCCGACGATCCGTGTTGCCGCGATCCTGCGCGCCGGCACGTCCGTCACCTGCGCCGCCGACACGGTGATCTACCGACAGGCCGAGCCGGCCGAGCAGGTCTTCTACATCGAGGACGGCCTGGTGAAGCTCGACGTCGCGTCGTCCCAGGGCAAGCGCGCGGTGATCGGGTTGCTGGGTCGCGACAGCTTCTTCGGCGAAGGCTGCCTCGCCGGCCAGGGATTGCGCAACGCCACCGCGACGGCGCTGGTCGAGACCCGTCTGGTGCAGGTGCGCAAGCCGGCGATGCTGCGCCTGCTCCGCGCCGACCCGGCGTTCGCGCAGCAGTTCGTGCGGCACCTGCTGCGCCGCACCACGCGAATCGAGGAGGACCTGATCGACCTGCTGGTCAATTCGACCGAGAAGCGGCTGGCGCGTGCCCTCCTCCTCCTCGCCAACCTCGATAACCAGTCGCAGGCGCTGCTGGGCCGCATCAACCAGCAGACGCTGGCCGAGATCGTCGGAACGACCCGGCCACGCGTCTCGCATTTCATCGGCAAGTTCCGCCGCCAGGGCTACGTGTCGGCCAGCGGTCCGCTACGGGTCCACAGCACCCTGGTCAAGGTCATGCTCGAGGAGTGAGCGCCCGCGCCGGTCAGCGCGTGTAGACCGTGGTGCTGCTGGCCGGCGCGGCCGGCGTGGTGACCGTGGTCGACGCGGCCGGGGCCGTCGTCGTGGTGGTCGCGGTCGGCGGGTTCTGGACGGTCCGCTCGCTCTTGACCGAGCAGGCGGACGCCGCGACGGCGATGGCGGCGACGATGATCAACACTCGCATGGAACCTCCCTGTCGTCAGGAATGGCTGGAACGCGACCAGCCATGCTCCGTTCCGCCAGACACGATTTGGACCCTGTTCGCACCGCGGGGCTGCAACCCGATGCCCGTCCCCGGCCTTCTTCCTGCGTCTTCCCCATCGACCACGGAGCAGCCCATGCAGGCCACCCCGACGCGGGTCCCCATGCGAGCCAGCGAGATCATGACCCGCGATATCGTCACCGTGATGCCCGATGCAACCGTGCGGGAGGCGGCGAGGCTGATGGACACCCTCAATGTCGGCGCCCTGCCGGTATGCGACGGCGCCCGCCTGCTCGGCATCATCACCGACCGCGACATCGTCGTCCGCGCCACCGCCGACGGCATGCGCCCGGACGCGACCCCCGTCCATGTCGTCATGACCGAGGACGTGTGCTGGTGCTACGAGAACGACCCGGTCGAGGACATCCAGCGCGAGATGTCGCGTCGACAGATCCGGCGCATGCCGGTGCTCGACGACGACGACAGGCTGGTCGGCATCGTGACCCTGGGCGACCTCGCCGAGGACCGGGCGCCCGGCGCCGGCGATACCCTGCGCTCGATCTCCTCGCCGTCCCAGCCCGACCGCAGCCGACCGTCGAGCCCGGCGCGCTGATCCGGCGCCCTCCGGCCGCCGTACCCGGAGCATGAACTGGACCGGGTACGGCCGTGCGGAGCAGGTCTGGGGCGCGACGGCCGCGGTCCTCGCGATCCTGTTCGTCGCCACGCTGGCGCTGGCCGCCTGCGACCGCCGCCTGCTCGACGGCACCCCGGTCTGGGCCAAGCCGCTCAAGTTCGAACTCTCGCTGGCGATCCACTTCGCCACGCTGGCGCTGGCGGCCTCGGCCCTCGGCGATGCCTGGCGCCGGAGTTCCCTGGTCGATATCCTCGCCTGGCTCTCGGTTGCCTGCGCGGCGTTCGAGATCCTCTACATCGCCGTCCAGGCGGCGCGGCAGCAGGCCTCCCACTTCAACCTTTCGACGCCCCTCCACGCGGCGCTCTACACCGGCATGGCGATCGGCGCGGTCGTCATCACGGCCGCCGCGGGCATCGTCGCCATCGGCGTGGTCGCCGATCCGCGGGCCACCGTCGGGACGGCGACGCGCTGGGGCCTGGCGCTGGGACTGGGCCTCGGCACGCTCCTCACCTTCGTCACCGCCTTCCGCATGGGCGGTGCCTTGGGACACCATGTCGGGATCGAGCCCGCGGGCGCGCCCCGCGTGCCGCTCACCGGCTGGTCGCTGGTGGTGGGCGACCGCCGCGTCCCCCATTTCCTCGCCACCCACATGATGCAGGCGGTCCCGCTCGCCGGGTTCCTGCTCGATCGCTGGCTGGCCCGCGGACCGGCGCTGGCCGCCCTGCTGGCGGTGGCCTCGGCCTGGACGCTCCTGACCCTGCTGTCGTTCCGCCAGGCCAACGCCGGGCTGCCGCTGCTGCGCTGGCCGGCCTGAGGGTCTTTCGGCAACCGAAAGGACCCCCTGCGACTGTTGCTGCAAGCCCTCGCCCGTCGCGTTAGCCTGTTCCTCCAAGAAGAATCACCAGGAGGCGGGCCTTGCTCGACTACGAAGCGATCGTGATCGGCGCCGGCGTGTGCGGCATCTACCAGATCAAGCGCCTGCTCGACCTCGGCATCAAGGCGACGGTGCTGGAGGCCGCCCCCGACCTCGGCGGTACCTGGTACAACAACCGCTACCCCGGCTGCCGCTTCGATTCGGAAAGCTACACCTACGGCTATTCGTTCTCGCGCGAGGTGCTGGACGAGTGGCACTGGCGCGAACGGTTCTCCAGCCAGCCCGAGAACCTCAAGTACCTGAACTTCGTGGCCGACAAGTTCGACCTGCGCCGCCACATGCAGTTCAACTGCCGCGTCCGCGCGGCGCATTACGACGAGGCCGCCAACGCCTGGCGCCTGCGGCTGTCGGATGGCCGCACGCTCTGCGCCCGCTACGTCATCCTCGCGACCGGCCTGCTGTCGGTGCCGACGCTGCCGCGCATCGAGGGCCTCGACAACTTCAAGGGCCAGTCGTTCCACACCTTCCACTGGCCGCACGAGGGCGTCGAGTTGAAGGGCAAGCGGGTCGGCGTCATCGGCACCGGCGCGACCGCGATCCAGCTGATCGCCGAGATCGCCGACAAGGTGGCCGACCTCACCGTCTTCCAGCGTCGCCCGAACTGGTCGGCGCCGCTGAACAACAGCCCGATTTCCGAGGCCGAGATGGCCGACATCCGCAAGCGCTACGACGAGATCTTCGCCGCCTGCGCCCGCACGCCCGGCGCCTTCGAGCACGAGCCCGACCGCCGCGGCTTCTGGGAGGTGTCGCGCGAGGAGCGCGTGAAGCTGTGGGACAAGCTCTACGACGAGCCCGGCTTCGGCATCTGGCTGGCCAACTTCCGCGAGATCTTCACCGACGAGAAGGCCAACGCCGAGTTCTCCGAGTACATCGCCGACCGCATCCGCCGCCGGGTCAAGGACCAGGCCGTGGCCGAGAAGCTGATCCCGCGCGACCACGGCTTCGGCGTCCAGCGCGTGCCGCTCGAGACGCGCTACTACGAGGCCTACAACCGCGACAACGTCCACCTCGTCGACATCGCCGAGACGCCGCTGGTCTCGATCACCGAGAACGGCGTGCGTACCACCGAGCGCGAGTACGAGTTCGACATCATCGTCTACGCCACCGGCTTCGACGCCATCACCGGCGCCTACGACCACATCGACATCCAGGGTGTCGGCGGCGAGAAGCTGCGCGACAAGTGGAAGGACGGTCCCTCGACCTTCCTCGGCATGCTGGTCGCGGGCTTCCCCAACCTGCTGCTGCCGTCGGGCCCGCAAAGCGGCTCGGCCTCGACCAACTACCCGCGCGCCATCGAGATCGGCGTCGACTGGTGCACCGACCTGCTGCGCTACATGGAAGCGAAGGGCTACGACCGCGTCGAGGCCAGCAAGGCGGCCGAGGAACGCTGGACCCGGCACGTCGCCGAGATGTACGGCATGATGCTGATGCGCAAGGCCAAGTCGTGGTTCACCGGCTACAACTCGAACGTCCCGGGCCACGAGGCCGGCCGCATCCGCTACTTCGTCTACAATGGCGGCACGCCCAAGTTCGTCGCCACCATCAACAAGGTCGCCCAGGGCGGCTACGAGGGCGTGTCCTTCGCCTCCTCCGGCTCGCCGCCGTCCCGTCGCGAGGGCGTCGCGACAGCGGCCTGAACGGTGCCCTGTGGCCAAGCGGTGGCAACCCCGGTGCCTGCCGCCGAGGCCATCGACTTCGCACGGCCCATGAGCCCGAATGCTTCCGTTGTCCGGCGTCGGCGATCATGGGGGAGACGATGCGTCACGCAACGCCATGGCCGGCCCTTGCGGCCATCCTGATCGCAACGGCGCTGCCGACCGCCGTGCTGGCCGAGGGTCTTGCCGCCGTTTGGCGGCCGGGCACCGGGACCCAGTGGTGGCGCTCCGGCATGTCCCTCGACGAGTTCAGGTCCCAGGACCGCACCTACTTCGACCAGGGACTGCGCCTGCGCTCGCTGGCGGTGCGCGGCGGCCGCTTCGCCGCGGTCTGGCAACCGGGCAGCGGCACGCAGTGGTGGCGCTCGGGCATGACGCTCGACGAGTTCAAGGTCCAGGACCAGGCCTACTTCGGGCAGGGGCTGCGCCTCGCCGCGCTGGAGATCGACGGCGGCCGCTACACGGCGGTTTGGCGACCGGGCGGCGGCACCCAGTGGTGGCGGTCGGGCATGACCGTCGACGAGTTCAAGGCCCAGGACCGAACCTACTTCGACCAGGGACTGCGCATCGCGCTGCTCGAGATCGACAACGGCCGCTTCACCGCCGTGTGGCGCCCGGGTAGCGGCACCCAGTGGTGGCGCTCCGGCATGACCGGTGCCGAGTTCGAGGCCCAGGACCAGGCCTACTTCGGCCAGGGCCTGCGGCTGGCGGCGCTGGCGATCGAGGGCGACCGCTATGCCGGCGTCTGGCAGCCCGGCGGCGGCACGCAGTGGGTCAGCCACGGCCGCTGCCTCGTCGACTTCAAGACCGAGGACGCCGCCTACTTCGGCCGTGGCCTGCGGCTCGGATTCCTGAAGCTCCAGGACCAGGCGGTCGGCGCCTACCGCTATCCCTGGACCGCCGGCGAGACGCGCAAGGTCGCGCAGGGCAACAACAATGCCGCCGGCTCGCACAACGGCAGTCAGGCCTATGCCTTCGACTTCACCATGGCGTCGGGCACGCAGGTGCGGGCCGCCCGCGCCGGCACCGTCGAGTGGCTGCAGCAGGGCCAGGCCACCAGCTACGACCCCGGCAAGCCGACGACCGCGACCAACACCCCCTTCCCCAACGGAAGCCTGCAGAACTGGGGCAACGCCGTGCGGCTGCGCCATGCCGGCGGCTTCACCAGCTGGTACTTCCACCTGCAGACCAACGGTGTCTCGGTGCGGGTCGGCGACACCGTGCGGCGCGGCCAGGCGATCGCGCTGTCCGGCAACACCGGCCGCAGCTCCGGGCCGCACCTGCACTTCCAGGTCCAGGCCGACTCCAGCGACTGGGGGCTGTCGGTGCCGATCAGCTTCGGGCGCAATTGCGAGGTCCCGGCGTCGGGGACGTCGGTGACGTCCGACAACGCCGACTAGGGCCCCTTACGGTACGCAAAAACACCGCGCGCGCAGAAACCCCGGGCGGCTCTTTTTGCTGGCCCGGGCCGCCGCGACGGACTATACTGAAGTTATTGGTTCAGGGGCTGGCGATGCCGAAGCCGGCCCGCTCGACCGCCTTGGTGATGGCGGCGACGTCGGCCCCGGCCGGCAGGCGCATCTCGCCCGACTTGAGGTCGACGGAAAGCGGCGCCGTGCCGGCGCCGGTGGCGGCACGGGTGACGGCCTTCACGCAGCCGTCGCAATCCATGCCAGTGACCTTGAGGATGAGTTCGTCAGCCATGTGATATAGCTACGCGCCCGCCGGGCCGGCGGGCAAGGGTAAATCGACGAGGTTGAGGGTGAGCGGCGATATCGCGGATTTTCGGGAACTGCTGGCCAAGGTCGGCAACGGTGAACGACTGACCCTCGACGAGGCCGAGCGGGCCTTCGGCATCATGACGGCGGGCGATGCCACGCCGGCGCAGATGGGCGCCTTCCTGATGGGTCTCAAGGTTCGCGGCGAGACCGCCGAGGAACTGGCCGGCGGCGCCCGCGTGCTGCGCGCCAAGGTCCAGGCGGTGAAAGCCCCGCCTGGCGCGATCGACATCGTCGGTACCGGCGGTGACCACCACGGCACCTACAACGTTTCCTCCTGCTCGGCCTTCGTGGTCGCCGGCGCCGGCGTCCCGGTGGCCAAGCACGGCAACCGCGCCTTCACCTCCAAGTCCGGCTCGGCCGACGTGCTGGCCGCCCTCGGCATCGGCCTCGAACTGCCGATCGAGACGCTCGAGAAGGCGCTGCGCGAGGCCAACGTCTGCTTCCTGATGGCACCACGCCACCACGGCGCGATGCGCAACGTCGCCGGACCGCGCGTCGAGCTGGCGCCGTCGCGTACCATCTTCAACCTGCTCGGACCGATGTCGAACCCGGCGCTGGTCAAGCGCCAGCTGGTCGGCGTGTTCGACCGGCGCTGGGTTCGCCCGGTCGCCGAGGCGCTGGGCCAGGTCGGGCTGGAGCGGGCGCTGGTGGTCAACGGCCAGGACGGCATGGACGAGCTCACGACCACGACCAAGAGCTGGGCCGCCCTGCTCGACGCCGGCAAGGTCACCGAGCTCGAGATCGCGCCCGAAGACATCGGCCTGAAGCGCGCCACCATCGCCGACCTGAAGGGCGGCGACGCCGCGCACAACGCCGAGGCGATCAAGGCCGTGCTGCGCGGCGAGAAGAGTGCCTTCCGCGACATCGTCGTGCTGAACAGCGCGGCGGCGCTGTGGGTCGCCGGCAAGGCCCGGGACCTCAAGGAGGGCGCCGCGCTCGCCATCGATTCCATCGACTCGGGCAAGGCGGCGCGGGCGCTGGCCAACCTGCAGAGGATCTGCGCATGAGCGACACGCTTCAGAAGATCACCGCCGACACCCGCCGCCACGTCGAGGCCTGCAAGGCCCGCCGGCCGCTGGCCGAGGTCGAGGCCGCCGCGCGCGCCGCCGACGCGCCGCGCGGCTTCGCCGCCGCCCTCCGGAAGGCGATCGCGGCCGGCCGCTACGGCCTGATCGCCGAGATCAAGAAGGCGTCGCCCAGCAAGGGCCTGATCCGCGCCGACTTCGACCCGCCGGCGCTGGCCCGCGCCTACGAGCGCGGTGGCGCCTCGTGCCTGTCGGTGCTGACCGACGTGCCCTACTTCCAGGGCCGCGACGAGTACCTCGTGGCCGCGCGCGCCGCCTGCGCCCTGCCCGTCCTGCGCAAGGACTTCATGATCGACCCGTACCAGGTCGTCGAGGCCCGCGGCCTCGGCGCCGACTGCGTGCTGCTGATCATGGCCTGCCTCGACGACGCGCTGGCCGGCGAGCTGGCGCGGCTCGCCCACCGCCTCGGCATGGACGTGCTGGTCGAGGTCCACGACGCGCCCGAGATGGAGCGCGCGCTGCGCCTCGACGCCGACCTGGTCGGCGTCAACAACCGCAACCTCAAGACCCTGGCGGTCGACCTCGCGACCACCGAGGCCCTGGCGCCGATGGTGCCGAAGGACCGCGTGCTGGTGTCCGAGAGCGGGCTCGCCTCGCCCGCCGACCTCGCGCGCATGGCCCGCGTCGGCGCGTCGGCCTTCCTGATCGGCGAGAGCTTCATGCGCCAGCCCGACGTCGAGGCGGCGGTGCGCGCGATCCTCGTGCGTGAGGCCGCCGCGGCATGAGTGCTCGTCCGAAGAAGGTGCTGACCCACTTCGACTCCCGCGGCAACGCGCACATGGTCGATGTCGGGGCCAAGGCGCAGACCGAGCGCGTCGCGGTGGCCGGCGCCACCGTCACCATGCTGCCGGCGACGCTGCGCCTGATCCGCTCCAACAAGGCGGCCAAGGGCGACGTGCTGTCGGTGGCGCAACTGGCCGGCATCATGGCCGCCAAGAAGACGCCCGACCTGATACCGCTCTGCCACCCGCTGGCGCTGACCTCGGTCGATGTCCGGCTGAAACTGGTGCCCGGCCGCAATGCCGTCGACATCGAGGCAACCTGCCGTCTCGAGGGGCGTACCGGTGTCGAGATGGAGGCGCTCACCGCCGCCGCCGTCGCGGCGCTGACCGTCTACGACATGTGCAAGGCGGTCGATCGCGGCATGGTGATCTCCGATGTCCGGCTGCTGCACAAGTCGGGCGGCAAGTCCGGAACCTACGACAGGCGCTGATGCTGACCGTTCGCGATGCCCATGCCCGCGTGACCGCGGCCTTCGAGAAGCTGCCGGCCGAGACGGTCTCGGTCGGCGATGCCGCCGGCCGCGTGCTCGCGACCGCGCCGCGCGCCCATCTCACCCAGCCGCCGGCCGACCTGTCGGCGATGGACGGCTACGCCGTGCGCAGCGCCGACGTGCCGGCGGTGCCGGCGACCCTGCGGCTGGTCGGCCAGGCGCCGGCGGGCGGCTCGTACGACGGCGTCCTGCAGCCCGGCGAGACGGTGCGGATCTTCACCGGCGGGCCGCTGCCGGCCGGCGCCGACGCCGTCGTGATCCAGGAAGACGCCACGGCCGAGGGCGAGCGCATCATCGTGCGCGAGGCGCCGCGCCCCGGGCGCCACGTGCGCAAGGCCGGCCTCGACTTCGCGACCGGCGACAGTCCGCTGGCCGCCGGGCAGGTGCTGACCGCGCGCGACGTCGCGCTGGCGGCGGCGATGAACCTGCCCTGGCTTTCGGTGCATCGCCGGCCGCGCGTCGCCATCCTGTCGACCGGCGACGAGCTGGTGATGCCGGGCGAGCCGGTCGGCCGCAACCAGATCGTGTCGTCCTCGGGCCTCGCGGTGGCGGCACTGGTCCGGGCCTGGGGCGGCGAGCCGACGCTGTTCGACATCGCGCGCGACGACGCCGCGCTGATCCGCGACCGCATCTCGGCCGGCACCCAGCACGACCTGCTGGTGACGCTGGGCGGCGCGTCGGTCGGCGACCACGACCTCGTGCAGGACGCCCTGAAGGCGCTCGGCTTCACGATGGATTTCTGGCGCATCGCCATGCGTCCGGGCAAGCCGCTGATGTTCGCCGCCCGCGAGCGCGCGCGCGTGCTCGGCCTGCCCGGCAACCCGGTTTCGACCCTGGTCTGCGCGCTGCTGTTCGTGAAGCCGGCGCTCGAACGCCTGCTCGGCCGGCCGGGCGCGTTGCCGGCGACGGTGCCGGCGCGGCTCGCCGTCGACCTCAAGCAGAACGACACCCGCGAGGACTACGTGCGCTCGACGCTGGCGCGCGATGCCGACGGCGGCCTCGCGGTGACGCCGCACGCCGTGCAGGACAGCTCGATGCTGTCGGTGATGGCGGCGTCGTCGGCGCTGATGGTGCGGCCGCCGCACGACCCGGCGCGGCGCGCCGGCGACAGCGTGCGGGTGATCGACCTCGCGGCGCTGCCCGGCTACTGACGCCGCACCAGGAAGTCGTAGACGTGGGTCTCGCCGGGGAAACTGCGGCGCCCCTCGAACGGCGGATCCCGCCACCGCTCGAAGTACGGCGCGTACAGCCCCTCGACCTCGGGATCCTCGTGCAGGCCGACGTTCCAGCCGACCACCAGCATCCCGCCCGGCCGCAGCGCCCGGTGCAGGGCCTCGACCACCCGCCGCTTGTGCTCGCGCGTGTCGACGCCGTAGCCGAACACGCCGTTCAGGATCACGCAGTCGAAGGCGCCGGCCGGGCGGTGGCGGCCGATGTCCTCGACCGGCGCCACGATGTGGTCGCGCGCGCCCCAGGCCGCGTTGCGCTCCTGGATCTCGATCGTGGTGTACTGGCCGCGCCGGAACTGGCGCTCGTAGTGGAACGTGTAGGAGCCGGTGCCGACGAACAGGACGTGGTCGCAGTGGCTGGCCGCCCACGGCAGGATCTCGCGCTCCATGCAGACCCGGCTGCCCGCCCGGGACATGCCGACGTAGCGGTCGTTGGTGCGCAGCACCTTGAGCAGCAGGAAGCGCTGCACCGGGCGCGGCAACACGCGCCGCGCCAGCGGCGCAAAGGAGAACAAAACTTTTTTCACCAAACTCACGCGTTCTCTTCGCCTATCGCAGATCGTCACGCAACGTACCGTGTTCCCCGCTTTCCTCTGGATAAGTTTGACTTCGGGGAAGAACCAAACTAGAACATGCGCCGGGTTTCAGGATTTGTTCCTAAATCCGGTAGTCGGGCTGGGGAGAATTTCGGTGCTGACGCGCAAGCAGAACGAGCTCTTGTTGTTCATCAACAAGCGCCTCAACGACGACGGCGTGTCGCCTTCCTTCGACGAGATGAAGGAGGCGCTGCGGCTGAAGTCCAAGTCCGGCATCCACCGCCTGATCACCGGGCTCGAGGAGCGCGGCTTCCTGCGCCGCCTGCCGCACCGGGCCCGCGCCCTGCAGGTCCTGAAGCTGCCCGACGCGGCCGCCCTGCCCGCGCCCAACGTCACGCCCCTGCTCAGCCGTCCCGGCCTCGCCGACGGCCGCGAGGGCTTCGTGCCCCAGGTCATCCGCGGCGAGAAGGTGCCCCTGGCCGGCGCCCTCCAGGTCGCCAACGAGGCCCAGGCGCTCAGCCTCCCGCTCTACGGCCGGATCGCCGCCGGCACGCCGATCGAGGCGCTGCGCGACAACTCGACCACGGTCGACGTCCCGGTCAGCCTGCTCGGCTCGGGCGCGCACTACTGCCTCGAGGTCCAGGGCGATTCGATGATCGAGGCCGGCATCCAGAACGGCGACATCGCCATCATCAAGAGCGCCGACCAGGCCGAGTCGGGCGAGATCGTCGTCGCCCTGATCGACGACGCCGAGGCGACGCTGAAGCGCTTGCGTCGCAAGGGCGCGTCGATCGCGCTCGAGCCCGCCAACCCGGCCTACGAGACCCGGATCTTCGGACCCGACCGCGTCAAGATCCAGGGCAAGCTCGCCGGCCTCTACCGCCGCTACCACTGACCTCCCCCGCCTAGAGACCCGGCGCCGCCATCGGCAGCGCCTGGCGGCTGGGGCTGCCCGGCACCCATGGCCGGTTGCCGCGATGTGCCGCGCTGCTGACGCGCCGCACGCCCGTCTCGTCCAGCCACACGGCCTGCGCCCCTTCGCGCCAGGCATCGCGCCGGTCGATCACCAGCCGCGGTCCGCGGCAGCGGCCCTGGGCATCGACCGTCGCGACCACGACATCGGCGCTGGCGCAGGCCTCGGCCAGCCGCCGGTCGTCGCTGACCAGCGCGACCTGCCACGGCCCCTTGCGCCAGCGGCAGAGGCCGCCGCGGCAGCCGAGACCGGCCGCTTCCTCGTCGGCGCCCACGGTCCACTTGCGCGCGCCGTCCTGGCCGGCGCGGCGGGCCCAGGTATCGCTGACGAAGCGATCGCTGCGTGCCGAGGCGACGTGGACGAAGCCCTTGTCGTCGCGCAGGCCGAGCACGCGACCGTCGTCGCTCATCAGCAGGTCGGCCGGCGCGCCCGGCGGCAGCACCAGTCCCGCCACCACCAGCGGCAGGCCGGCGAGGCGCCAGCGCCGCCGCCACAGGCACAGCCACAGGCCGCCCAGCGTGACCAGCCACAGGCTGGTGCCCGGCAGCGACGGCACCAGCGCCGCCGCCTGCGGCCAGGTGCCGACGACGCGCGCGATCGCGTCGAGCCCCTCGATGCCCCAGCCCATCGGCACCAGCCCGACGCGCTCCAGCCCGAACGGCATCAGCAGCATGGCGACGAGGCCCCACGGCATGATCCAGAAGCCGGTCAGCGGCACGCCCAGCAGGTTGGCGACGATGCCGAGCAGCGACAGGCGGTTGAAGTGGTAGGCGGCGAAGGCCCCGGTGGCGAGCGAGGCGATCAGCGTCGTGGCGAGGCTGGCGCCCAGCGCCGCCGCGATCCGCCCCGGCCAGCGCCGGCGTTGCCGCTCGGCGCGCTCGTGCAGCCGCCGCCGCCAGCCCGCGACCGCCTCCCATGCCGCGATCAGCGCGATCACCGCGGCGAACGACATCTGGAACGACGCGCCGGTCAGCGACTCGGGGGCGATCACCAG
The DNA here is from genome assembly GCA_964420105.1 of uncultured Reyranella sp. GTDB lineage: Bacteria > Pseudomonadota > Alphaproteobacteria > Reyranellales > Reyranellaceae > Reyranella. The sequence continues at coordinate 148,937 of CAYQRL010000007.1, read as the reverse complement.
CACGATCACCGCCGACCATGCCACCAGTCGCAGCGACAGGGCGGTGCGGTCGAGCAGTACCGCCAGCAACGCGAAGCCCGCCATGGCGCAGGCCCGCTGCGCCGGCACCGGCGCGCCGGCGAGCCCGGTGTAGAACAGCGCCGCCGCCAGCGCGACCACGGCGCCGATCTTCCGGGCATCGACCCGGAGCGCCAGCGCCGGCACCAGCGCGATGCCGTGGCGCACCAGCCCCATCACCAGCGCGACCACGAAGACGATGTGCAGGCCCGAGATCGACAGGATGTGGGCGAGACCGGAGTCGCGCATCTGCTGGGTGATGTCCTTGTCGACCGCGCTCTGCTCGCCGGTCAGCAGTGCCGCCGCGACGCCGCCCTCCGGTCCCGGCAGCGCCGCGAGGATGCGGCTGGTGATGTCGGCGCGCAGGGCGTCGATGCCGGCGATCCAGCCGTCCGGCGCGCCGCGCGCCACCACCGCGGCCGGGGCCAGCGCGTAGCCGACCCCGCCCAGCTGCAGGTACCAGGCGACGCGCTGGAAATCGAAGGCACCCGGCATCGCCGGCCCGGCCGGCGGCGACAGGTTGGCCAGCACCAGCAGCCTGTCGCCGACCCGCAGCGGCGGCGCGCCGCGCGACAGCGACACCCGCACGCGGCGCGGCGCCAGCTCGGGCGGCGGCACGCCGCTGCCCTTGAGGCGCACCGCGTCGAGCACGACCCGCACGCCCTCGGGCAGGCGCTGGATGTCGGCGATGCGGCCCTCGACGTTCACGTTGAACAGCGGTCGCGCCAGGGTCGGCGCGGCGACGCTGGCGGTGCGCCACGCCACCAGCGCGAAGCCGAGCGCGGTCGCGACCAGCCCGACCGCCAGCGCCCGCGCGAGGCTGCCGGCCGGCGCCAGCAAGGCCAGCCCCACTGCCGCGCCGGCCAGCGCCGGCCCCAGCCACGGCGCCGGCTCGACCGGCAGCTCGTAGTAGACGGCGATGCCGAGGCCGAGCGCCACCGGCAGCCACAGCAGCCAGCGGCCACGCTCGGCTTCGAGTTGCGCCAGGATCCAGGCACGCGCCGCCGCCACGCCGTCTCCGCTGGTTTGACAGTGAAAGGTCGCTCGCCTACCTACGGCGCGCCTTTTCCGGCCGAATTGCGGCGCGGACCCAGCCCCCTGCAGCGAAACCGCCAAACATGACCGTCGTCACCCGCTTTGCTCCGTCTCCCACCGGGTTCCTGCATATCGGCGGCGCCCGCACCGCGCTGTTCAACTGGCTGTTCGCGAAGCACCACGGCGGCAAGTACCTGCTGCGCATCGAGGACACCGACCGCGCCCGCTCGACCGCGCCGGCGGTCGAGGCCATCCTCGACGGCCTGTCGTGGCTCGGCCTCGACTGGGACGGCGACGTCACCTACCAGTTCTCGCGCGCCGCGCGGCACGCCGAGGTGGCGCGCCAGATGCTGGCCGAGGGAAAGGCCTACCACTGCTATGCCTCGCCGCAGGAACTCGAGGAGATGCGTGCGGCCCAGAAGGCGGCCGGCCAGCCGATGCGCTACGACGGCCGCTGGCGCGACCGCGATCCCAAGGATGCGCCGCCGGGCGTCGCGCCGGTGATCCGCCTCAAGGCGCCGCGCGAGGGCCAGACGGTGATCCAGGACGCCGTGCAGGGCGAGGTCAAGGTCGAGAACGCGCAGCTCGACGACATGATCCTGCTGCGCGCCGACGGCACGCCCACCTACATGCTGGCGGTGGTGGTCGACGACCACGACATGGGCGTGACCCACGTGATCCGCGGCGACGACCACCTCAACAACGCCTTCCGCCAACTGCAGATCATCCGCGCCATGGGCTGGCCCGAGCCGGTCTACGCCCACATCCCGCTGATCCACGGCGCCGACGGCGCCAAGCTCAGCAAGCGCCACGGCGCGCTCGGCGTCGACGCCTACCGCGACATGGGCTTCCTGCCGGCGGCGCTGCGCAACTACCTGCTGCGGCTGGGCTGGGGCCACGGCGACGACGAGATCATCTCGACCGCGCAGGCGATCGAGTGGTTCGACCTGCCCGCGGTCGGCCGCGCGCCGTCGCGCTTCGACACCGTCAAGCTCACCAACCTCAACGCCCACTACCTGCGCGAGACGCCCGACGGCGAGCTGATGCCGCTGGTCCTGCCGCTGCTCGAGCAGCGGCTGGGCGGCGCCGTCGACGCGACCGGCCTGGAGCGGGTGCGGCGCGGTCTCGACGGCGTGAAGCAGCGCTCGCGCACCCTGGTCGAAGTCGCCGACAACCTCGTCTTCTACGCCCGCGCCGGCGCCCCGCCGGTGGCCGACGACAAGGCGCGCGCCCAGCTCACGCCCGACAGCCGGGCCCTGCTCGGCCGCCTCGCCGAGGCGCTGGCCAGCGTCGCCGGGTGGAGCGAGAAGTCGATCGAGGAGGCGATCCGCGCCTTCGCCGAGGCCCAGTCGGTCAAGCTCGGCCAGGTCGCCCAGCCGCTGCGCGTCGCCCTCACCGGCTCGACCGTGTCGCCCGGCATCTTCGAGGTCCTGGCCATCCTCGGTCCCGACGAAAGCCGCGCCCGCCTGTTGGCCGCCGCCACCGGCTGACCAGGGCGGCCGGGGCCGCCGGCAGCGTTGATTCGGCCGATCATGCCACCCGAGGCCGCCCGGAAGCGCCCGAGAGCGCCCCGGGGCGGGCCTTCGTGACGCCTCGCGAAACGGCGGCCAGCCGCCACAATTGCGCCTCAGGAGGCGGCTTGTTAGGGTGCCGCCGACCCGTGAAAACGAGCTGAAAGAGTGTTCCCATGGCCAAGTCGACCGCCACGCTGACCGACAACGAGACCGGCAAGTCCTACGAATTTCCGATCATCCACGGGACCGTCGGGCCGCGTCTGGTCGACATCCGCAAGATGTACGGCGAGTCGGGCATGTTCACCTACGACCCCGGCTTCACCTCGACCGGCTCGTGCGGCTCCAAGATCACCTACATCGACGGCGACGAGGGCGTGCTGCTGTACCGCGGCTACAACATCGCCGACCTGGCCGAGCAGAGCGACTTCATGGAAGTCTGCTACCTGCTGATGAAGGGCGAGCTTCCGAACAAGGCCGAGAAGGAAAAGTTCGTCCGCGACATCACCCTGCACACGATGGTGCACGAGCAGATCAGCCAGTTCTACCGGGGCTTCCGCCGCGACGCCCACCCGATGGCGGTGTGCTGCGGCGTGGTCGGCGCCCTGTCGGCCTTCTACCACGACTCGCTCGACATCCATGACCCGCACCAGCGCATGGTCGCGTCGTACCGCCTGGTCGCCAAGATGCCGACCATCGCCGCGATGGCCTACAAGTACTCGGTCGGCCAGCCGTTCGTGTACCCGCGCAACGACCTGTCCTACGCCGCCAACTTCCTGCGCATGATGTTCTCGGTCCCGGCCGAGGAGTACGAGGTCAACCCGGTCCTCGAGCGCGCCATGGACCGCATCCTGATGCTGCACGCCGACCACGAGCAGAACGCGTCGACCTCGACCGTCCGCCTCGCCGGCTCCTCGGGCGCCAACCCGTTCGCCTGCATCGCGGCCGGCATCGCCTCGCTGTGGGGCCCCAGCCACGGCGGCGCCAACGAGGCCGTGATCAACATGCTGCACGAGATCGGCGGCAAGCAGAACATCCCGGGCTTCCTGAGCCGCGTGAAGGACAAGAACGACCACACCCGCCTGATGGGCTTCGGCCACCGCGTCTACAAGAACTACGACCCGCGCGCCAAGGTCATGCGCCAGACCTGCCACGAGGTCCTGACCTCGCTCGGCATCGGCCACGACCCGCTGCTCGAGCTGGCGATGGAGATGGAGCAGATCGCGCTCAAGGACGACTACTTCGTGTCGAAGAAGCTCTATCCCAACGTCGACTTCTACTCGGGCATCATCTTCCGCGCGATCGGCATCCCGACCTCGATGTTCACGGTGCTGTTCGCCGTGGCCCGCACGGTCGGCTGGATCTCGCAGTGGAACGAGATGATCGAGGACCCGGACCAGAAGATCGGCCGTCCGCGCCAGCTCTACAACGGTCAGACGGCCCGCCCCTACAAGCCGCTCCACATGCGCGGCTGAGAAAAGGGCGTCATCGCTCTCGCGGGAGGAAGCGAGCATGGCGAGATCGTCGCGAGGGCCGCGCCAGGCAACGACCTGGGCGGCCGAGCAGAACCCGAGGTCCCTGCCGCGCATCGTGCGGCTGGGCCGGCCGGCCAACGACAATGTCCGTCCCTACGGCCTGGCGGCGCGGCTCGCCGCCGGGAGCGCCGCCGTCGCGGCAGCCCTCGTCGCCCTTTTTCATTGGCACGTGATCTGAAGCCCGGCCGTTCGACCGCGACCTGGCTCGGCCTGGCGGTCCTGGCGTGGCCCTGCCTGGCGGCGGATGCCGCGTGGGTCGCCCAGTCGGCGCTGGCGGACGGAACCTCGCCCTACTGCGCGGGCGGGCAGTTCCCGGGCCCGCAATGGACCGCGGCCTCCGAGGGCGAGGTCAGGATCAGCGGCACCACCTTGACCTACACGACGAGCCCCGGCCGCTTCCCCGCTTCGTCCTTCTCCCTCGACCTCGCGGCGCTGCAGCCGGACGGATCCGGCACCGTCGCCGGGAGGGACGAGCGGAACAGGGAATTCCTGGTGACGTTCGCGCCGGGCAGCGGTCCTCGCCCGTTCGAGGTCACCAATGCCATCAACGCCTGCCGCCGGGTCTTCACCCCGCGGCCGCAGTGACGGCCGTCGCCGCGCCTACTTCCGCTCGATCAGCTCGATCTTGTAGCCGTCGGGATCTTCCACGAAGGCGATGACGGTGGTGCCGAACTTCACCGGGCCCGGGGCGCGCGTGACCTTGCCGCCGGCCTTGGTGACCTGCTCGCACATGCCGGCGACGTCCGGGACGCCGACCGCGAGGTGGCCAAAGCCGTCGCCCAGCTTGTAGGGCTCGTGGTCCCAGTTGTAGGTCAGCTCGATCACCGCCTGCTCCTTCTCGTCGGCGTAGCCGACGAAGGCCAGCGTGTACTTGCCCTCCGGGACCTCGCGCTTGCGCAGCAGCTTCATGCCCATCGGGCCGGTGTAGAAGGCGATCGACTTGTCGAGATCGTGCACGCGAATCATCGTGTGCAGCATGCGGGCTTCGGCCATCGTTGCCTCCGGTGACGGTTGGATGATCTAGCGGATCATGGCGGCAAAGGTCGCCTCGGCGGCCACCTTGCCGTCGACGACGCCCTTGCCGGAGAACTTCCAGACGTTGGCCCGGCTCTGCAGCTTCTCGACGTGCAGCTCGAGGCGGTCGCCGGGCACCACCGGCCGGCGGAAGCGGACGCCGTCGATCGACATGAAGAAGACCAGCTTGTCCTCGGCCTCGGTGCCGAAGCTCGACATCACCAGCACCGCCGCGGTCTGCGCCATCGCCTCGACGATCAGCACGCCCGGCATCACCGGCTCGGCCGGGAAATGGCCCTGGAAGAACGGCTCGTTGATGGTGACGTTCTTGATCCCGATCGCCTTCTCGTCGCCGTGCATGTCGATCACCTTGTCGACCAGCAGCATCGGGTAGCGGTGCGGGATCAGCTTCACGATCCGCTTGATGTCGGCGACCGTGGCCGTCGCGGCGGTGGCGAGGCTCGCCTTGTCGTTCTGCATGTTCATGTCGGCCCCATTCCGATCAGAAGCGCGTGCCGAAGCTGAAACGGATGTTCTCGGTCCTGTCCCACGGATCCTTCACCAGCGGGAACGCGTAGTCGATGCGGATCGGGCCGAACGGCGACGCCCACTGGACGCCGATGCCGGTCGAGACGCGCACCGTGTTGCTGGTCAGCACGGTGGTGCTGTACTGCGCCGGGCCGCCGAGGCCCCACAGCGTGCCGAAGTCCATGAACGCCTTGCCGAGAATGCCGATCTCCTTCGGCAGGCCGACCGGGAAGCTGAGCTCGGTGGTGGCCGTCCAGAAGTAGGTGCCGCCCAGCGCGTCGGCCGTGACCGAGTCGCGCGGCCCGATGCCGCCGACCTGGAAGCCGCGCAGCGTGTCGCCGCCGATGAAGAACAGGTTGTTCAGGCGCAGCGACGAGTTGTTGTAGGGCAGCACGAGGCCCGCCGAGCCGCCGGCCGAGATGACGATGTCCTCGAACAGGCTCTGGTAGTAAACCGCGTCGAGGGTGGTGCGGTAGTACTGCTCGGTGCCGATCACGCCCGCGACCGCCTGCGAGTTGCGCAGCAGGAAGCCCTTGGTCGTGTTGAGGCGGGTGTCGCGGGTATCCCACGCCAGCGTCTCGGAGACTTCCGACACGACCGAGGTGCCGGCGTTGGCCTGCACCACCCACGACGCCCAGGGCTGGACGTTGTAGATGTCGGTCTGGCGCAGCGTGTAGCGCACGCTCTGGCGGATGAACTCCGAGTAGGCCCAGCCGGCGCGCAGCGAGAAGCCGACGCTGCGGTCGCTGTACTGGGCGATGTTCTGGCGGTCGTTCGACGTCCGGAAGATGTCGAAGCCGGCGGCCATCGGCCGGTCGAGGAAGTACGGCTCGGTGAAGCTGAGATCGATCAGGGTACTGAGGGTACCGATCGACACGCCCAGCCGCAGTTCCTGGCCCTTGCCGAGAAGGTTGCGTTCCTTGATCGAGATGTCGCCGAGGATGCCCGAGGTGGTCGAGAAGCCGGCGCCGAACGAAATGTCGCCGGTGCTCTGCTCGACGACCTGGACCTCGATGTTGGTCTTGTCCGGCGCCGAGCCCGGCTGCGCCGAGATGTCGGCCTTCTCGAAGAAGCCGAGGTTCTTCAGGCGCTGCTGGCTGCGGCGCACCTTGGCGGTCGAGAAGGCGTCGCCCTCGGCGAGGCGGAACTCGCGGCGGATCACCTTGTCGAGGGTGCGGGTGTTGCCCGAGATGTTGATGCGCTCGACGTAGACGCGCGGACCTTCCTGGATGTCGAAGATGACGTCGACCGTCAGGTTGTCCTTGTTGCGGCGGATGTTCGGCCGCACCTCGACGAAGGCGTAGCCCAGCGAACCGACGATGTCCTGCAGCGCCGTGACGGTCTTCTCGACCTCGTCGGAGTCGTACCACTCGCCCTCGGCCATCGTCAGGTAGCTCTGCAGCACGTCGACGTCGAGGCCCTGGAAGCGGGTCGAGACCTCGACCTTGCCGAACTTGTAGCGCTCGCCTTCGCTGATGGTGAAGGTCAGGTAGAAGCCTTCGCGGTTGGGCGCCAGCTCGGCGACGGTCGAGACGACGCGGAAGTCGGCGTAGCCCTCGGACAGGTAGAACTTGCGCAGCAATTCCTTGTCGAGGTTGACGCGATCGGGATCGTAGCGGTCGTCGGACGACAGGAAGCGGAACCACGCGCTCTCGACGGTGCGGATCTTGCCGCGCAGCGTGCCGTCGCTGAAGGCCTGGTTGCCGACGAAGCTGATGCGCTGCACGCCGGTGACGTCGCCCTCGTTGATCTCGAACACGAGATCGACGCGCCCCTGCTCCAGCTTGATGACCTTGGGTTCGACCGAGGCGTTGTAGCGGCCGCTGCGGCGGTAGATCGTCAGGATGCGCTCGACGTCGGACTGGACGCGGGCCCGGGTGAAGACCTGGCGCGGCCGCGACTGGACCTCGTCGCGCAGCTTGTCGTCCTCGATCTTGCGGTTACCCTCGAAGGCGACGCGGTTGATGATCGGGTTCTCGGTGACCTTCACGACCAGGGTCGACCCCTGCATCTCGATCACGACGTCGGAGAACAGGCCGGTGCCGAACAGCGCCTTCAGCGAGCGGTCGGCCGCGGCGGCGTCGTACTGCTGGCCTTCCTTGAGCTGCAGGTAGGACCGGATGGTCTCGGGCTCGGCACGCACGTTGCCCTGAATTTGCACGCCCGTGATCGTTCCGCCCGTGGCCGCGACGCCGGGCCCGCGCTGGGCATGCGCCGTTGCGCCGAACGCCAGGATTGCCGCAACGACGAGAACCGCCCAACGAAGAATCAAACGCACCCCCGGCACGATCAGCGGCCTGCCGGCCGTCTTGCACGACCGGGTTTTCATAAACCGGCAGTACGGACTTCGCTACCCCTTTGTCCCCAGCGAGTGCAGAGAATTCGGGCCTGAATTCGCAGCCCCAAGGGCTTAGGTGAACATCCGGAGGATTTGCTTGATGTCGTTGAAGGTGGCGACCAGCGCCATCCCGATCACCAGCGAGAAACCGACCTTCAGGCCGAGTTCCTGGGCCCGCAGGCTGAGCGGCTGGCCCCGGATCGCCTCGTACAGGTACATCGCGAGGTGGCCGCCATCGAGCATCGGCACCGGCAGCAGGTTGAAGATGCCGAGCACGACCGACAGGGCGATCACCAGGTTCAGGATGCCGGTCCAGCCGGCATAGGAGGCCTCGCCCGCCGCCTTCGCGATGCGGATCGGGCCGCCCAATTCATCCACAGGCCGGGCCGCGGTCAGGATCTGGCCCATCGAGGTGTAGAACATCGTGGTCATGCCCCAAACCGCGCGCACACCCGCCCCCATGGCGCCGACCAGGCCGTGGGTACGCAGCTCGGTGACGCTGGCCGGGCGGACCCGGAGCCGGCCGATCGTGTATTCCTTGCCGTTGCAGTCGACCGCCTTGTCGGCGATCGGGGTGACCTGGACCTCGCCGCGCTTGCCTTCGCGATCGTACAGGATCGTCACCGGTTGACCGGCCCGTTCGCCGATCAGCTCGGGGATGCGCGAGAAGTACTCGACCGGCTTGCCGTCGATCTCGAGCAGCAGGTCGCCCGGCTGGAGGCCGGCCGCCTCGGCCGGGCTGTCGGGCGTGAATCCACCGACCACCGGCCGGACCAGCTGGTCGAGGCCGTAGTCGCCCATCCGGGTGGTGTTGGCGTAGCGGTCGGTGCGTTCACAGTAGCGCGGCACGATCGTGCTCTCGAGCAGCTGCCCGCCGCGGCGGTACTGGACCTCCATCGGGCGGCCGAGGTGCAGGTACTGCGCCTCGGTGATGTCCTCGTAGCGGTTGATGCGGTTGTCGCCCAGCCGCAGGATCTCGTCGCCGGTGCGCAGGCCCGCCTTGGCGGCCGGGCCATCGACCTGCACGGCGACCGTGGTCGGCGAATAGGGCTCGCCGGCGACGTAGAAGACCGCCGTCAGCAGCAGGAACGCGAAGATCAGGTTGGCCAGCGGGCCGCCCAGCACCACGGCGGCGCGGGCGTAGAGCGGCTGGTTGAAGAAGGCCCGGCGCTTGTCCGACGGCGAAAGCGGGTCCTTCGACGGCGTGGCGCTGGTGGCGTCGCTGTCGCCCAGGAACTTCACGTAGCCGCCCAGCGGCACCAGCGACACTTTCCAGCGGGTGCCGTTGCGGTCGGTCCAGCCGATCAGCTCCGGGCCGAATCCGATCGAGAAGACCTCGGCGTGGATGCCGAAGCGGCGCCCCACCCAGTAGTGTCCGTACTCGTGCACGAAAACCAGCAGGGTCAGGACCAGAACGAAGTACGGCAGGTAGGTCGTGAACAGCGCCATGGTTTACTACACCACAAAACTCGTTCTAGTTCAAACGCTTAGCCTATTCTTCTCACACACCGTCTCGGCCCGGGCCCGGGCCTCCACGTCCGCCGCGTGAACTTCTTCGAGGCCCGCAACCGGCTGGCCGGCGTCGGTCCAGCCGTCGAGCACGTCCTCGACCACCCGGGCAATGTCGAGGAACCCGATCCGCCTCGCCAGGAAGGCCGCGACCGCCGCCTCGTTGGCCGCGTTCAGGATGATCGGGGCGACGCCGCCCGTGGCCAGCGCCTCGCGGGCGAGCCGTAGCGAGGGAAAGCGGCCGGAATCGGGCCGCTCGAAGGTCAATGCCGACAATGCGTGGAAATCGAGCCGCGCCGCCGGGCTGTCCATGCGCGCCGGCCAGCCCAGCGCATGCGCGATCGGGATGCGCATGTCCGGGGTGCCGAGTTGCGCCAGCACCGAGCCGTCGCGGTAGGCGACCATCGAGTGGATCACCGATTGCGGGTGCACCACGATCTCGACCTGCTCCGACGGCAACCCGAACAGAAGCTTGGCCTCGATCAGCTCGAGGCCCTTGTTCATCATGGTGGCGGAATCGATCGAGATCTTGGCGCCCATGTCCCAGTTGGGATGGGCCAGCGCCTGCTCCGGCGTCGCCGCGGCCATGTCGGCCAGCGACCAGTTGCGGAACGGCCCGCCCGAGGCGGTCAGGATCAGCCGGTCGATCGCCGCCCGCTGGCCCGGCTCGAACACCTGGAAGATCGCGTTGTGCTCGGAGTCGACCGGCAGCAGCACGCCGCCGGACGTCTCGACGGCCTCGAGCAGCAGTCGGCCGGCGCAGACCAGCGCCTCCTTGTTCGCCAGCGCCACCATGGCGCCGCGGCGGGCCGCGACCAGCGTCGGCGCCAGGCCGGCATAGCCGACGATCGCCGCCATCACCCACTCCGCCGGGCGCGCCGCGGCGTCGAGCACGGCCTGCGGTCCGGCGGCGGCCTCGATCCCGGCCCCGGCCAGGGCTTCCTTGAGGTCGCGGTAGCGGCTCGGGTCGGCGACCACGGCGAGGCGGGCGTTCAGGGTGCGGGCCTGGTCGGCCAGGCGCTCGACCGAGCGGCCGGCCACCACCGCCTCGACCCGGAACCGCTCGGGGTGCCGGGCGATCAGGTCGACGGTGCTCTGCCCGACCGAGCCGGTCGATCCGAGGATGGTGACGCCGCGCGGCCGCTCCGGGCCGGGGGCCGCCCAGCGGGTCAGGTCCACGGCCAGGCTCCGCCGGCCAGCAGGCGCACCAGCGCCACCACGACCAGCACCGCCATCAGACCGTCGACGCGGTCGAGCAGGCCGCCGTGGCCCGGGATCAGCGAGCCGCTGTCCTTGACCCCGGCGTGCCGCTTGGCCGCCGATTCGAGCAGGTCGCCCAGTTGGCCGACCACCGCCAGCGCCGCCCCGATCAGGGCCAGCGAGACGGTATGGCCGAGCCCGAACGCCCAGGCGCAGCCGGCACTCGCCATCGCGGCCCAGGCCATGCCGCCGACCAGGCCCGACCAGGTCTTGCCCGGACTGATCCGCGGCGCCAGCTTGGCCCCGCCGGCGGCGCGCCCGACGACGTAGCCGCCGATGTCGGTCGCCCAGATCACGGCGATGATCCAGACGATGGTCTCGCGGCCGTCGGCCGGCTGGTGACGCAGCCACAGCAGGGCGAGCACGGCGGCGAGGCTGTAGACGATGCCGAGGAAGCGCCGCAGCGGCCGGCCCCGGGTCAGGCCGATCCACTCCGACACCATGACCGGCGCGGCGATCGCCGCGACCAGGTCGATCCAGGGAAAGCCGACCCAGATGGCGGCGAGGACCGGCGGCCCGAGCACGACCGCCGAGGCGATGCGCAGGACGAGGTTGCGATGGCGGCCCGGCCTGGCCGGTGCCGGGTCAGCCGCGGACGCCGCCATAACGCCGTTCACGCCGGCGAAACTCGGCGATCGCCTGTTCGAGATGGTCCTTGCCGAAGTCCGGCCACAGCGTGTCCACGAACACGAGCTCGGCGTAGGCACATTGCCAGAGCAGGAAGTTGCTGATGCGCTGCTCGCCGCTGGTCCGGATCAGCAGGTCGGGATCGGGCAGACCGGCGGTCAGCAGCTCGCGCTCGAACCGGGCCTCGTCGATCTCGTCGGGCGTGATCTCTCCCGCCGCGACCTTGCGCGCGAGGTTGCGGGAGGCGCGCACGATCTCGTCGCGGGCGCCGTAGTTGATGCAGATGTTGACGTCGATCCGGGTGTTGCTCGCGGTCAGGCGCTCGGCGTCGGTGATGTCGCGCACGATGTCGGCGGCGAGGCCGTCACGGTTGCCGATGACGCGCAGCCGTGCACCGTTGCGATGGAGCTCTTCGAGTTCGTTGCGCAGGTAGTGACGTAGCAGGCCCATGAGGTCGCTGACCTCGTCGGCGGGGCGCCCCCAGTTCTCGGTCGAGAACGCGAACAGGGTGAGGATCGGGACGCCGAGCTCGCCCGCCCCGCGCACCACGCGGCGCACGGCGTCGGCACCGCGACGGTGGCCGGCCACGCGCGGCAAGCCGCGCGCCTTGGCCCACCGGCCGTTGCCGTCCATGATGATGGCAACGTGCCGGGGACCCGGCGCGGGGTCCGGCTGTGCAGGGCGCGGCGCCGTCGGCATCAGACCGTCTTGATCTCCTTTTCCTTGTGCGCGAGCGCGTCGTCGACCTGCTTGACGTAGCGGTCGGTCAGCTTCTGCACATCGTCCGCCTTCTGGCGGTGTTCGTCCTGGGAGATCTGGTGGTCCTTCTCCGCCTTCTTGAGCGCTTCCATGCCGTCGCGGCGGACGTTGCGCACGGCGACCCGGGCACCCTCGGCGTACTTGTGGGCGAGCTTGGCCAGCTCGTTGCGGCGCTCGGTGGTGAGCTCGGGGATCGGCACGCGCACGATCTGGCCATCGGGCGCCGGGTTGAGGCCGAGGCCGGCCTCGCGGATCGCCTTGGCCACCGCCACGACCAGGCCCTTGTCCCAGACGTTGACCGTCAGCAGGCGCGGCTCCGGCGCGCTCACCGTGCCGACCTGGTTGAGCGGCATGCGCTGGCCGTACCCCTCGACCATCACCGGGTCGAGCAGGTTCACCGAGGCGCGGCCGGTGCGGAGGCCGGCGAATTCCTTCTTCAGCGCGTCCAGCGCGCCGTGCATGCGCTTCTCGAGTTCCTTCGGATCGGCGCTCATCTCTATGCCTCGTCCTTGATGATCGTGAAGGTCCCCTCCCCGCGCATCGTCGCGGCGAAGGCACCGGGCTTGTGGATGTCGAAGACGATGATCGGGATGTGGTTCTCGCGCGACAGCGCGATCGCCGAGGCATCCATCACCTTGAGGTCGCGCGACAGCACGTCCATGTAGGTCAGCGTGTCGTAGCGCTTGGCGTTCTTGTCCTTCTTGGGGTCCGACGAGTAGACGCCGTCGACCTGGGTGCCCTTGAGCAGGGCGTCGACGCTCATCTCGGCGGCGCGCAGCGCCGCGGCGGTGTCGGTGGTGAAGAACGGGTTGCCGGTGCCGGCGGCGAAGATCACCACCCGGCCCTTCTCCATGTGCCGGGCGGCGCGGCGCCGGATGTAGGGCTCGCACACGGTGGTCATCGGGATGGCCGACTGCACGCGCGTCTGCAGGCCGTGGCGCTCGAGCGCGCTCTGCATCGCCAGCGAATTGATGACGGTCGCCAGCATGCCCATGTAGTCGCCGCTGGCGCGGTCCATGCCGGAGGCCGCGGCCGAGACGCCGCGGAAGATGTTGCCGCCGCCGATCACCAGGCAGACCTGCACGCCCATGGCGTGCACGGCCTTGATCTCCTGGGCCACCATGGTGACCATCTCGGGGTCGAGGCCGTACTCGCGACTCCCCATGAGTCCCTCGCCAGAGAGCTTGAGCAACACACGGCGATAGCGAGGGCTGGACGGCATGAACTGCCTCGGATGACGGTTTTCTTGGGCAACGCGGACCCGAAGGTCCGCGTGCCGACTGAAGATTTCTACTACTTCTTGAGCTGGGCGGCCACCTCTGCCGCGAAATCCTCGGACTTCTTCTCGATGCCCTCGCCCAGCTCGAAGCGCAGGTAACCGGCCAGGCGCACCGGGGCGCCGACCTGCTTGGCCGCGTCCTCGACGATCTTCGCGACCTTGGTCTTGCCGTCCATGATGAAGGCCTGCTCCAGCAGCACCACCTCCTGGTGGAACTTGCGGATGCCGCCCTCGACCATCTTGGCGACGATCTCGGCCGTCTTGCCGCTCTGGCCGGCCTTCTCGGTCAGCACGGCGCGCTCGCGCTCGACCGCCGCCGGGTCGAGCTCGGCCACGGTCAGCGACCGCGGGTTGGCCGAGGCGACGTGCATCGCCAGCTGCTTGGCCAGGGTCTCGAGCTTGGCCTTGTCGCCGGTCGACTCCAGCGCGACCAGCACGCCGATCTTGCCGAGGTCGGGAGCGACCTTGTTGTGCATGTAGGAAGCGATCACGCCGTCCGACACCGACACCATGGCGGCGCGGCGCAGCGACATGTTCTCGCCGATCGTGGCGATCAGGTTGGTGAGCTCGCCCTGCACGTCGCGACCGCTGCCCGGGTAGGCCGCCGCCGCGACCTTGGCGAGGTCGCCGCCGTTGTCGAGGGCGATCTGCGCCGACGCCGCGACGAACTTCTGGAACATCTCGTTGCGGCCGACGAAGTCGGTCTCGGCGTTGACCTCGATCAGGGCGCCGCGGGTGCCGCTGGCGACGACGCCGACCAGGCCCTCTGCCGCGACGCGGCCGGCCTTCTTGGCGGCCGCCGACAGGCCCTTGGTGCGCAGCCAGTCGACCGCCTTCTCGAGGTCGCCCGCCGTCTCGCCCAGCGCCTTCTTGCAATCCATCATGCCCGCGCCGGTCTTCTCGCGCAGTTCCTTGACCAGGGAGGCCGTGATCTCAGCCATGTCGTGCTCCGTTCATGCGTCGGGGCGCAGCCCGTGCGCCCACCCAAAAAACTGTCCCCTTCGCGGAGGCCGGAAGGGGAGCGTCGCCGTCCAGGGAAGCCGTCCCCGGCGCGCGCCGCGCGCCGGGGTGGCCGGGTCCTTACTCGGCCGGGGCTGCCTCGGCAGCTTCCTCGGCCGGCACTTCCTCGGCGACCGGCTCGCTGAGCTCGCCGACGTCGCCGCCGGAGGCCGCGATCTCGGCGCGGATGCCGTCGAGCACGGCGCCCGACAGCAGGTCGCAGTACAGCGACACCGCGCGGATGGCGTCATCGTTGCCCGGGATCGGGAAGTCGATGCCGTCCGGATCCGAGTTGCTGTCGACCACCGCCACGATCGGAATGCCGCGCTTGCGGGCTTCCTGGACGGCGATCGCCTCCTTGTTGGTGTCGATGATGAACAGCATGTCCGGCGTGCCGCCCATCTCCTTGATGCCGCCCAGCGACCGCTCGAGCTTGTCGCGCTCGCGCGTCAGGTCGAGCTGCTCCTTCTTGGTCAGGCCGATGACGTCGCCCTTGAGGCGCTCGTCGAGCTCGCGCAGGCGCTTGATCGAGGCAGAGATGGTCTGCCAGTTGGTGATCATGCCGCCCAGCCAGCGGTGGTTGACGTAGTACTGGCCGCAGCGCTTGGCGGCGTCGGCGATGCGCTCGGCGGCCGCCGCCTTGGTGCCGACGAACAGCACGCGGCCGCCGCTGGCGACGACCTGGCGGACCTGCAGCAGCGCCTGCTCGAGCAGCGGCACGGTCTTGGTGAGATCGATGATGTGGACCCCGTTGCGCACCCCGAACAGGTACGGCTTCATCTTGGGGTTCCAACGCCGGGTGTGGTGACCGAAGTGGACACCCGCTTCCAGCAACTGACGCATCGTGAACGTCGGCATGGTCATGCCGTTTCTCCTTTTCCGGTTGGGCCTCCGCGGGCGTGGTCCCCGTTGCCGGGAACACCGGAGCGAGCGGCGGGATGTCTCCCCGTCGACCGCAAAACCCGCGTGCGAAGTGGGTGTGCTTCTAAAGACTTGGGCGCCCGATTGCAAGCGCCAATGAAATCAATGCCTTAGGCGAGGTTTTGCGCGATTTCCCGGGCCAGTTCGAGGACCGACAGCGGGGCGCAGCCCTCGGCCTTGTTGTTGGCCGTGATCCAGACCTTCTGGCCGCCCTTGAACGCCCGGGCGGCCAGAAGGGCCAGCACCTGGCGGGTCTGGGGGTCGGGATCGACCAGCCGGTCGAACGGCTCGTAGCGCTGCCGGGCGGCCTGGTAGAGGAAGCCGCGGTGGAGGTTCCAGCGCACCACCAGTGGCCCCGGCGTGTCGCCGTCCAGCGCCCGCAGTGCCGCCTCCTGGCGCTCGACCTCGGGCATGCGGTCGTGCAGCCCGACGCAGTAGCGGACCCCGGCCCCGGCCAGCATCTTAACCAGGCGCGGCGTCAGCAGGTCGGCGTTGCGCAACTCGAGGGCGTAGAGCGGACGATGGCGGCCGAGTTCGCGCGGCAGGGCGGCGAAGAAGGCGCCCAGCCGCTCGACCAGCGTCGCCGGGTCCTCGACCAGCGTCCGCGGCAGCGGCGAGACCTGGAACACCAGCGGCCCGGCCTTGTCGCCGAGACCCTCGATGCACGGCACCACGAACTCCCGGGCGGCGATCCCGGCGTCGAGGAAGTGCGGGTTGGGCACCCGTCCCCGCCCCTCCTCGTCGCGCATCACCGCGTCGCACACCAGCGCCGGCGCCTTGACCACGAAGCTGAAGACCTCCGGCACCTGGCGCGCGTAGGCCTGGTACTGCACGGTGGTGATCGGGGCGTAGAAGGTGCGGTCGAGGCTGACGGTGCGCAGCAACGGGATGCGGGCATAGGCGGACAGGCCGTTCTTGCTGAGCGCCGGCTGGGCATGGACGCCCTCGTAGACCAGCCCGCGCCAGCCCGGGAAGAACCACGACGAGGTGCCGAGCCGGATATCGACCGGCAGCACCGGCGCCTGCAACAGCGGCGACGTCGCCGAGGGCTCGACCTGCCCGGTCGCGGCGCCGCGCCGCGACGGCGCGGCCGGCTGTTCGAACAGCCCCGGCTGAGCGCTCAAATCTCCTCCACCTGCGCCACGCCCGCGAGTCCGCCGATGGCGTCGCGCAGGCCGGTGGCGATGGCGTAGCTGCCGGGCAGCGTGACCTCGGCCTCGGTCTCGTCGGGCAGCGGCACCACCAGCGTGACGCGCCCCCGTCCCTTCTTGCCGTCGAGGTGCCGGGCCAGCGCGTCGAGCGCGGCCGGGTCGGAGATCACGATGCGCAGGCCCATGGCGGCGTTGGCGACCGCGTCCTCCAGCTTCTCGACCGTCTGGCCGGTGAGCTTGACCTGGTCGCCGTCGAGCCGCCCGTCGGCCGACAGCAGGATGGCCTGGCCGGGCTCGAGGATGTTGCGCTTGCTCGACAGCAACTCGCTGAAGCACATGAACTCGTAGGCGCCCGACTGGTCGGAGCACGACACGAAGGCGAAACGGTTGCCCTTGGCCGAGGTCCGCTCCTGGCGGTCGATCACGGTGCCGGCCAGCTTGATGCGGCCGGGCACGCCGCGCTGCAGCAGTGCCGGCAGGTCGGCGGCCCGCGTCACCTTGAGCCGCTGCAGGCTGCGCTCGTAGGACGCCAGCGGGTGCGACGACAGGTAGAAGCCGATCGCCTGGAACTCGTTCTGCAGCCGCTCCATCGGCGCCCAGTCCGGCACCTTGGGCAGTGCCGGCCGGCGCTGGGCGGTGTCGTCGCCGAACAGGCTGTCCTGGCTGCTGCCGCGCGATTCGTGCGTCGCCTGCGAATGGCGCGTCAGCGCCTCGACGGCGCCGAACGCCTGGGCGCGGTTCTTGTTCAGCGAATCGAAGGCGCCGGCCTTGACGAGGCTCTCGAGCAGCCGCTTGTTGATGACGCGGCTGTCGAGGCGCTCGGCGAGGTCGAACATGTCCTTGTACGGCCCGTTGGCCGCGCGTTCCTCGGCGAGGCGGTTCATGGCGTCGCGGCCGACGCCCTTGATCGCCGACAGCGCGTAGCGCACGCCGAGCTTGCCGTCCGCCGTCCTCTCGACCGCGAACTCGGCCATAGAGCGGTTGATATCGGGCGGCAGCAGCGGGATCTGCAGGCGCTCGAGCTCGCGGCGGAAGTTGCCGATCTTGTCGGCGTTGCCCATGTCGAGCGTCATCGACGCGGCGAAGAACTCGACCGGGTGGTTGGCCTTGAGGTAGGCGGTCTGGTAGCAGACCAGCGCGTAGGCCGCGGCGTGGCTCTTGTTGAAGCCGTAGCCCGCGAACTTGTCGACCTGGTCGAAGATCGACGAGGCCTGGGCCTCGGGCACGCCGTTCTTCCTGGCGCCCTCGACGAAAAGCGCGCGCTGGGCGTCCATCTCGGCCTGGATCTTCTTGCCCATGGCGCGGCGCAGCAGGTCGGCGCCGCCCAGCGTGTAGCCGGACAGGACCTGCGCGATCTGCATGACCTGCTCCTGGTAGATCATGATGCCGTGGGTCTCCTTCAGGATTCCCTCGAGCATCGGGTGCAGGTAGTCGGGCTTCTCCTCGCCGTGCTTGCGCTTGATGTAGCTCGGGATGTTCTCCATCGGGCCGGGCCGGTAGAGCGCCACCACGGCGATGATGTCCTCGAAGCGGTCGGGCCGCATCTTGCGCAGCACGTCGCGCATGCCGCTGCCCTCGATCTGGAACACGCCGAGGCTGTCGCCGCGCGCCAGCAGCTCGAAGGTCCTGCGGTCGTCGAGCGGCAGCTTGGTGATGTCGATCTTGTCGCGCCCGATCAGGTCGCAGGCCTTCTCGATCACGGTCAGCGTCTTGAGGCCGAGGAAGTCGAACTTCACCAGGCCCGCCGGCTCGACCCACTTCATGTTGAACTGGGTCGCCGGCAGCGAGTCCTTGTCGTCGGTATCGCGGAACAGCGGCACCAGCTCGTCGAGCGGCCGGTCGCCGATGACCACGCCGGCGGCGTGGGTCGAGGCGTTGCGGAACAGGCCCTCGAGCTGCAGCGCGTAGTCGATCAGCCGCTTGATCTCGTCGTCGGCGGCGTACTGTTCCTTCAGCAGCTGCTCGGTCTCGAGCGCCTGGGCCAGCGTCACCGGCTTGGCCGGGTTGTTCGGCACCAGCTTGCAGATACGGTCGACCTGGCCGTACGGCATGCCGAGCACGCGGCCGACGTCGCGCAGCACCGCGCGGGCCTGCAGCTTGCCGAAGGTGATGATCGCGGCGACGCGGTCATGGCCGTACTCGTTGCGGACGTAGCGGATGACCTGGTCGCGCTTGTCCTGGCAGAAGTCGATATCGAAGTCCGGCATCGACACGCGCTCGGGATTGAGGAAGCGCTCGAACAGCAGCCCCCAGCGCAGCGGGTCGAGGTCGGTGATCTTGAGCGCCCAGGCGACCAGCGAGCCGGCGCCGGAACCGCGCCCCGGGCCGACCGGCACGCCGTGGTCCTTGGCCCACTGGATGAAGTCGGCGACGATCAGGAAGTAGCCCGGGAAGCCCATGCGGGCGATCATGTCGAGCTCGTAGGCGAGCCGTTCCTGGTACTTCTCGAACGGGATGCCGTCGGCGAGCCGGCCGTGGTCGCGCAGCTCGGCGAGGCCGGCCGCCGCCATCTCGTTCAGCGCCTCCTTCTCGGCGCGGCCGGCGAGCTTGGTGTAGCTCGGCAGGATCGGCTTGCGCGGCGCCGGCATGTAGGCGCAGCGACGGGCGATGGCGAGGGTGTTGTCGCAGGCTTCCGGCAGGTCGGCGAAGGCCGCGCGCATCTCGGCCGCCGACTTGAAGTAGTGCTCGGGCGTGAGCCGGCGGCGGTTGGGATCCTCGATGTGCGCGCCCTGCTCGATGCACAGCAGCACGTCATGCGCCTCGTACATCTCGGCCTTGGGGAAGTGGACGTCGTTGGTCGCGACCAGCGGCAGCCCACGCTCGTAGGCGATGTCGACCAGCGCCGGCTCGATCCGCCGCTCGGCATCCTCGCCGTGGCGCTGCAGCTCGAGGTACAGGCGGCCGTCGAACAGCTTCTGCAGCCGCTCGAGCTGGTGCGTCGCCGCCGGGACCTGGCCGCCCAGCAGCAGCCGCCCGACGCCGCTGGCCTGGTAGCCGACCAGCGCCAGCAGGCCCTCGGTCAGCCCCTCCAGCTCGGCCAGCGGCAGCGCCGACTGCGAGCCGGTCTTGAACTCGAGGTGGGCGCGGCTCACCAGCCGCATCAGGTTGAGATAGCCCTTCTCGTTCTGGACCAGCAGGGTCAGCCAGTCGGTCGGCAGGACCTTGGTGGCCGGCGCGTTGGGGGCACCGTCCTCGCGGCGGATGCCGAGTTCGCAGCCGACGATCGGCTGGATGCCGGCCTTGGAGGCGTACTGCGAGAACTCGAGCGCACCGAACAGGTTGTTGCGGTCGGTGACGGCGACCGCCGGCATGTCGTTGGCCTTGGCGAGGGCCACGACCTTGTCGACCTTGTTCGCTCCTTCCGTGAGCGAATAGGCGGACCGGACCTTGAGGTGGACGAAATCGGCGAGGGGCACGGGACACTATCGCGCCCCGATCTTGTGGAAAGCGAGGCGAATTGCGCCCCGCCCGGCCGTCCCTGGCCAGCCCTACCCCTGCAGCACCCCGTCGCGCAGGCTGACCGTGCGGTCCATCCGGGCGGCCAGCTCGGGATTGTGGGTCGCGACCAGCGCCGACATGCCGGTTCCCCGCACCAGGCCCAGCAGCTGCTGGAACACGATCTCCGAGGTCGCGGCGTCGAGGTTGCCGGTCGGCTCGTCGGCCAGCAGGACGCGCGGCGCGTTGGCGACGGCGCGGGCGATCGCCACGCGCTGCTGCTCGCCGCCCGACAGTCGGCCCGGCCGGTGGTCGGCACGGTCGGCCAGCTTGACCATGTCGAGGAGTTGCAGGGCGCGCTGGCGGGCCTCGCCGCGGGTCCGGCCGTTCAGCATCTGCGGCAGGATCACGTTCTCGACGGCGGAGAACTCCGGCAGCAGGTGGTGGTACTGGTAGACGAAGCCCAGGGACTGGCGGCGCATCATCGTGCGCTCGCGGTCGCCGGCGTGGGCCGCCGGGCGGCCATCGACCACGACCTCGCCCTCGTCGGGACGCTCGAGCAGCCCGGCGATGTGCAGAAGGGTCGACTTGCCGCTGCCCGACTGCCCGACCAAGGCCACGATCTCGCCCCGGTGGAGATCGAGCGATAGCCCGCGCAGGACCTCGAGGCGGCGGTCGCCCTGCACGAAGGTGCGGCGGATGCCCTGCAGCGACAGGGCCACCGGATCACTCATGGCGCAGTCCCTCCACCGGCTCGACGCGCGTGCTGCGCCACGCCGGGTAGGCGGCGGCGGCCAGCGACAGCGCGATCGACACGCCGACGATCATCGCGATTTCCACGGCATCCACCCTTACCGGCATGGAGGTGATGAAGTCGACCTCGGCGCCGCCGCCGCCGGCCGCGCCGGTGATCGCGGCCAGCAGCCGCCCGATCGCCGGCATGTTGGCGCAGATCAGCAGGCCCAGCCCCGCTCCCACCGCGGTGCCGACCAGGCCGACCGCGGCGGCCGCCAGGAAGAAGGCGCGCACGATGGTGCGCGGCGCCGCGCCCATGGTCCGCAGGATGGCGATGCTGCCGCGCTTGACCCGCACCAGCATGGTGAAGCTCGCGACCACGTTCATCGCCGCCACCAGCACGATCAGTGTCAGAATGATGAACATCATCACGCGCTCGACCTGGAGGGCGCCGACGAAGCGGGCGTTGAGCGCCAGCCAGTGCGAGACCCGGAGGTCGTCGCGACCGAGCAGGCGGCGGATCTCGTCGGCCAGCCGCGGCGCCGCCTGCGGGTCGGCGAGGTCGAGGTCGATCGAGGTCACCGCGTTGGGTCCGTACTCGAGGTCGTCCTGCAGCATCGCCAGCGGCACGAACACGAGGCCGCCGTCGAACTCGTAGCGGCGGGTGACGAAGCTCGCGAGCACGTCGTAGTCGGCGTAGCGCGGCGCGATCGTGCCGCCGTCGTTGAGGCGGTGGGTGACCAGCGTGACCTTGTCGCCCGGGCGCGCGCCCAGCGACTGGCGCAGGCGGTCGCCCATGACCACGCCCGGGACCTTGCCGAAGCCGTCGAGGCTGCCGCTGACGATGTTGCCGGTGACCAGCGGCCGCGACAGCAGGTCGTCGGGACGCACGCCGCGCAGCAGCGCGCCACGGGTCTGGCCGCCGGGACCGCTGACCAGCGCCTGGCGTTCGAGGTTGAGCCGCACCGCCCGCACGCCCGGCAGCGCCTTCAGCCGCTCGACCAGTTCCGGCGTTGCCTCGAGGGTCGCCGACTTGACGCTGGTGAGCACGACGTGGCCGTTGATGCCGACGATGCGGCCGAGCAGCTGCTGGCGGAAGCCGCCCATCACCGACAGCACCACGATCAGGGTCGCGACACCCAGGGCGACGCCGATCAGCGAGAACACCGCGATGAACGACACGAAGCCCTCGCGCTGGCGGGTCGCGAGGTAGCGCCAGGCCAGCCAGCGCTCGACCGTCCCGGCGCTACTCACGGCGCAGGCCCTCGACCGGGTCGAGGCGGGCGGCGCGGGCGGCCGGGTACAGCGACGCCAGCAGCGCGAACACCAGCGCCATGCCGGCGATCACCGCGACCTCCGGCCACTCGATGCGCGACGGGATCTCGGCCAGCAGGTACAGCGTCTCGTCGAACAGCACGATGTCGAAGGTCCGCTGCAGCCACTGGCGGATCGCCTCGATGTTGCGCGCGAACGCCAGTCCCAGCACGACGCCCAGCACCGTCCCCGCCCCGCCGATCGCCAGCCCGTCGAGCAGGAAGATGCGCAGGATGGCGCCGCGGCTCGCGCCCATGGTGCGCAGGATGGCGATGTCGGCGGTCTTGGTGCGCACCAGCATCACCAGGCTCGACACGATGTTGAAGGCGGCGACCAGCACGATCATGGTCAGGACCAGGAACATGACGTTGGTCTGGGCCTGGATGGCGGCGAAGTAGCCGTAGTTGGCCTGGAACCAGTCGAACACCCAGGCCTGCATGCCGACCACCGCGGCGATTTCCTGCCGCGCCCGCGCCGGCGAGGCGCCGTCGGCCAGGAACACCTCGACGCCGGTGATCTTGCCGCCCAGCCCGAGCAGGCGCTGCACGTCCTGCAGCGGCGCGTAGATGAAGTTGGCGTCGTAGTCGTACATGCCGGCGCAGTAGATCGCGGCCACCCGGGCCTGCGCCGAGCGCGGCATGACGCCGAGCGGTGTCGAGATCGAGACCGGCGAAACCAGCTGGATCGGGTCGCCGACCCGGACGCCCAGCAAGTCGGCCAGCCGCCGTCCGATCACCAGGGTGAAATCGTCGCCGAAGTCCTTGAGCGTGCCCCACTCGATCGGGCCGTCGCCGTCGCCCCGGCACAGCGCCCGGTAGCGGTCGCGTACCTCCGGGGTGCCGTCGATCGCCGCCGCCAGCGGCAGGCGTGCCCGCAGGTCGTCGGGTACGACGCCGCGCAGCACCACGCCGCGCACCCGGTCGCCCGCCACCGCCATGACCTGGCCCTCTGCCGCCGGGGCGGCGGTGACCACGCCCGGCACCGCCCGCACCTCGGCCAGCGCCTCGGGCGGCATCACCAGCCCGTCCCGGCTGCCCTGGATGCCGAGCTGGCCGCTGATCGACGACATCTGCCGCAGCATCTCGCCGCGGAAGCCGTTCATCACCGCCATCACCACGATCAGCGTCCCGACCCCCAGCGTGATGCCGACGAGCGAGAAGGTCGCGATGACCGAGATGAAGCCTTCTTCGCGTCGCGCCCGCAGGTAGCGGAAGGCGATCAGGCGCTCGACGGCGGCGAAGGCCATGTCCCTGCCCGTGCCTCAGCCGAAGCGCTGCACGACCTGGTCGAGCGGCACTTCCTCGCGGTTGCCGGTCTTGCGGTTCTTGACCTCGGCCTTGCCGGCCGCCAGCCCCTTCGGGCCGACGATCACCTGCCAGGGGATGCCGATCAGGTCCATGTCGGCGAACTTGGCGCCCGGCCGCACGTCGCGGTCGTCGTGCAGCGGCTCGATGCCCTTGGCCGCGAGGTCGCCGTAGAGCTTCTGGCAGGCCGCCGCGACCGCGCCGTCGTCGGGCTTGAGGTTGACGATCGCGACCTTGAACGGCGCCACCGCCTCCGGCCACACGATGCCGGCGTCGTCGTGGCTGGCCTCGATGATGCCGCCGACCAGGCGCGACACGCCGATGCCGTAGGAGCCCATCTCGACGGTGATCTGCTCGCCCTTGGGCCCGGCCACCACGGCCTTCATCGGGGCCGAGTACTTGGTGCCGAAGTAGAAGATGTGGCCGACCTCGATGCCGCGCGCCGACAGCCGCTCGGCCTCCGGGATCTTCTCGAACGCGGCGGCGTCGTGCATCTCGTCGGTCGCGGCGTAGAGCGAGGTCCACTCGTTGACCAGCGGCTGCAGGTCGGCGCCGTAGTCGATGGTGCGCGACAGGATGTCCTTGTCGACCAGGCCCTTGTGGCAGAACACGGCGCTCTCGCCGGTCTCGGCCAGGACGATGAACTCGTGGCTGAGGTCGCCGCCGATCGGGCCGGTGTCGGCGCGCATCGGGATCGCCTTGAGGCCGAGTCGCGCGAAGGTCCGCAGGTAGGCGACGAACATCCGGTTGTACGAGTGGATGGCACCGGCCTTGTCGATGTCGAACGAGTAGTTGTCCTTCATCAGGAACTCGCGTCCGCGCATGACGCCGAAGCGCGGCCGGACCTCGTCGCGGAACTTCCACTGGATGTGGTAGAGGTTCTTGGGCAGGTCGCGGTAGCTCTTCACGCCGTCGCGGAACAGCACCGTGATCATTTCCTCGTTGGTCGGGCCGAACAGCATCTCGCGGTCGTGGCGGTCCTTGATGCGCAGCATCTCCGGCCCGTAGGCGTCGTAGCGGCCGCTCTCGCGCCACAGGTCGGCCGACTGGATGGTCGGCATCAGCACTTCCTGCGCCCCGGCCGCGTCCTGTTCCTCGCGCACGATGCGCTCGATGTTCTTCAGCACCCGGAAGCCGAGCGGCAGCCAGGCGTAGATGCCGGCCGAGGTCTGGCGGACCAGGCCGGCGCGCAGCATCAGCCGATGCGAGACGATCTGGGCCTCTGCCGGGTTCTCCTTCATGGTCGGCAGAAAGTACTGGCTCATCCGCATTCTGGTTCGATCCTTGCTGGTCCTGGACGGGTGTTCCGACTGGGCGGCGGACTGTAGGAAACGGGACCGGCAAAGGCAAACCGGGCGGCCCGCTCCCTGCCCTGCCACCGCTGGTTTTGCACAGGCGTATGCCCGCACACTTCGCGGGAAACTCGGGGGAGATTCGATAATGCTGGAGCAGGTCTTCAAGCTCGGCGAGAACCGGACCAACGTCCGGACCGAGGTCGTGGCCGGGATCACGACCTTCCTGACCATGGCCTACATCATCTTCGTCAACCCATCGATCCTCGCCGAGGCGAAGATGCCGTTCGGCCCGGTGTTCGCCGCGACCTGCGTGGCCGCGGCGGTCGGCTGCTTCCTGATGGCCTTCCTCGCCAACTACCCGATCGCGCTGGCGCCCGGCATGGGCCTCAACGCCTACTTCGCCTTCGGCGTGGTCGGCGGCATGGGCCACAGCTGGCAGGTGGCGCTGGGCTGCGTCTTCATCTCCGGCATCCTCTTCTTCATCATCAGCGTGCTGCCGATCCGCGAATGGATCGTCAACGCCATCCCGAAATCGCTGAAGATGGCGATCGCCGCCGGCATCGGCCTGTTCCTCGCGCTGATCGCGCTCAAGAACGCCGGCATCGTGGTCGCCCACCCCGCCACCCTGGTCACCCACGGCAAGCTCACCAGCTTCCCGGTGGTGATGGCGACGCTCGGCTTCGTGCTGATCGTGGCGCTGGAATACCGCCGGGTCATGGGCGGCGTGATCATCGGCATCCTCGCCGTGACCATCGTGGCGATCGTCGCCGGCCAGCAGAAGTTCACCGGCATCTTCGACACCCCGCCGTCGCTGGCGCCGGTGTTCCTGCAGATGGACCTCGCCGGCGCCATGAAGGTCGGGCTCGTGACCGTGGTCTTCGCGTTCCTGTTCGTCGACCTGTTCGACAATACCGGCACGCTGATCGCGCTGGCCCATCGCGGCGGCTTCATGCGGCCCGACGGCACGGTGCCGCGGCTCAGCCGGGCCCTGGTTGCCGACAGCAGCGCGGCCATGCTGGGCGCGGCGATCGGCACCTCGACCACGACCAGCTACATCGAGAGCGCGTCCGGCATCAACGCCGGCGGCAAGACCGGCCTCACCGCCGCGACCGTCGGCGTGCTGTTCCTGCTGGCGCTGTTCCTGTCGCCGCTGGCCGGCTCGATCCCCGCCTACGCGACCGCGCCGGCGCTGTTCTACGTCGCCTGCCTGATGGCGCGCGGCCTGACCGAGGTCGAGTGGGACGACGTGACCGAAGCGGCCCCGGCGGTGATCACCGCGCTGGCCATGCCGTTCACCTTCTCGATCGCCGAGGGGATCGCCTTCGGTTTCATCTCCTACGTCGCACTCAAGGTCGCGACCGCCCGCTTCCGCGACATCCACCCCGCGGTCGCCATCCTCGCTGTCCTGTTCGTGATCAAGTACCTGGTCATCGGATGATCACATCACGCACGCGGACATTTGTTTGTCCACGAACGATCGGAAGGCCAACAAATCTTCCATCAAAAGCCGTGCCATCGAAAGAAAAGGTCTTGGCAAGGCTGCGGCTTCCGGCTACACAGCCTACGCCTTGGGCGCAGCCCGAGTTTTAGGGAGGATGAGCGGCAAAAGCCGCCAGTCTGAGAGAGTTTCGGGGGTAGAGGGACGGCGGACCGAGGGTCCGCTGTTTCTCTTTGTGGACGACGCCCCGCGTAACCACCGACCTCAGGTGTAGTTCTCGACCAGCCGGCGGAAGTTGAGGATGTCGGCCTGGTGGAACAGGAAGAAGGCGATCCAGAGGACCGCCGCCACGATCGACGTGATCACCGCCTTGCGCCGCAGCTGCGGTCGCTCCGGCGCTCCCGGCTCCTGGCCCCTGCCCGGATTCTCGACACGGCGCACGCCCCACGGCAGCACGGCGAACAGGATCGTCCACCAGATCACCAGGTAGACCATGATGCCCGTGGCCCAGGACATGGCGTGCCTTTCCCGACGTCGGTGGCCGGCCGGCCCTAGACCTGCTCCAGCTCGACCAGCGTGCCGTTGAAGTCCTTGGGGTGCAGGAACAGCACCGGCTTGTCGTGCGCCCCGATCTTGGGCTCGCCGTCGCCCAGCACCCGTGCGCCCTGCGCCTTCAACTTGTCACGGGCGGCGTAGATGTCCTCGACCTCGTAGCAGACGTGGTGGATGCCGCCGTCGGCGTTGCGCGACAGGAAGTTGGCGATCGGCGACTTCTCGCCGAGCGGGTGCAGCAGCTCGATCTTGGTGTTCGGCAGCTCGACGAAGACCACGGTGACGCCGTGGGCGGGCTGCGGCTTGGGCTCGCTCACCTTGGCGCCCATGACCGTCCGGTAGAGGTCGGCGGCCTTGGCGAGGTCCGGCACGGCGATGGCGATGTGGTTCAGGCGTCCGATCATGCTGCTCTCCTCGGCCCTAGATGCGGACGATGTGCACGTCCGTCAACGGCTTCTTGCCGAGGTGCGCCCGCACGACGCGCCGCACCGCCTGGCGCGCGGCCTCCTCGATCCGGCCGTCGTCGGCGCGCTCGGCGCCCGACAGGTCGGCCAGCATCTCCGACAGGCCGGCCACGATCGCCTTGCCGAGCTCGCCGCCGTCGTCGTCGATGCCGCGCAGGGACACGCGCGGCGCCGCCACCGGCTTGCCCTTGCGGTCGATCACCAGGGTCGCGGCCGCCGCCCCGTTCCACAGGAGCTTGCGGCGCTCGCGTAGCGGCGCCCCGTCGAGTGGCACGACCCCGTCGCCGTCGCGCGCCAGCCGGCCGGACGGCACGTGGTCGATCACCCCGGCCGGACCGGGCGCCAGCCGGACCAGGCTGCCGTTGGGCGCGACCACCGTCTCGGGCACCTGGCAGTGGCGGGCCAGGGCGGCGTGCTCGACCATGTGGCGGACCTCGCCGTGCACCGGCACGGCGATGCGCGGCCGCACCCACTGGTACAGCCGGGTGAGTTCGTCGCGCGCCGGGTGACCCGAGACGTGCAGCGAGACCTCGCCGTCGGTCACCACCGCGACCCCGCGCTCGGTCAGGGCGTTGTGCAGGCGGCCGACCGCGCGCTCGTTGCCCGGGATGACGCGCGACGAGAAGATCGCGGTGTCGCCGGCCTCGAGCACGAGGTCGCGGTGGCCGCCGAAGGCCAGCTTGGACATCGCCGCCCGCGGCTCGCCCTGGCTGCCGGTGCAGATGAACAGGACCTTGTCGCGGGGCAGGTAGCCTGCCTGCGGCTCGGGCACGCACTCGGGGAAGTCGAGCAGGTAGCCGCACTCCTGCGCGGCCTCGACCATGCGCTGCAGCGCCCGTCCCGACAGCACCGGGTGCCGGCCCGCCGCGACGGCGGCCAGCGCCACGCTCTCGACGCGGGCGAGGTTGGAGGCGAAGCAGGTCACGGCGACCCGGCCGCGCGCCGCCTTCACCGCCTTCTCGAGGTTGGCCCGCACCGTCGCCTCCGAGCCGGCTTCGCCCTCGACGAACACGTTGGTGCTGTCGCAGACCATGGCCAGCGCGCCCTCCTCGCCGATCCGGCGCAGCGTCGCCTCGTCGGTCAGGTCGCCCAACAGCGGCTGCGGGTCGATCTTCCAGTCGCCGGTGTGCAGCACCGTGCCGAGCGGCGTGCGGATCGCCAAAGCGTTGGGCTCGAGGATCGAGTGGGTCATGGTGACCATCTCGAGCCCGAACGGCGCGAGCTCGAAACGGCCGCCGAGCGGGATCTCGGTGATCGGGACGGCGTTCATCAGCCCGGCCTCGACCAGCTTGCGGCGCAGCAC
Organism: uncultured Reyranella sp.; assembly: GCA_964420105.1. Lineage (GTDB taxonomy): Bacteria > Pseudomonadota > Alphaproteobacteria > Reyranellales > Reyranellaceae > Reyranella. The sequence continues at coordinate 120,574 of CAYQRL010000007.1, read as the reverse complement.
CGAGGCGGCGAACGGCGTGGCGTAGACCGGCGCCTGCAGCCGCGGCCACAGGTCGGCGACGGCACCGAGATGGTCCTCGTGGGCGTGGGTCAGGACGATCCCGACCAGGTCGGCGCGGCGGTCGACGATGAAGGCCGGGTCGGGCATCACGACCTCGACGCCCAGCGCCTGCTCGTCGGCGAAGCCGATGCCGAGATCGACCATCAGCCACTTGCCGGCATGGCCGTAGAGGTTGAGGTTCATGCCGATCTCGCCCGCGCCGCCGAGCGCGAGGAACAGCAGCTCGTCCTTGCCCGGGACGGTCATGCGCGCTTGCTGCGCCGCCAGATCTCGATCAGGCCGCGGGCGGTGATGTCCGGCACCACCTGGTCGATGACGTCGGTCGAGCCGTCGAACACCGGCGCGAGGCCGCCGGTCGACAGCACCTTCATCGGCCGGCCGAACTCCTTCTTGATGCGGGCGACGATGCCCTCGATCAGGCCGACGTAGCCCCAGAACACGCCGGTGTGCATGCACGCGACCGTGGTCGTGCCGATCACCTGCTGCGGCTTCTCGACGACGATGCGCGGCAACAGCGCGGTGGCGTTGACCAGTGCCTCGATGGAGAGGTTGATGCCGGGCGCGATGGCGCCGCCGCAGTAGCTGCCCTCCTCGTCGACGACGTCGAAGTTGGTGGCGGTGCCGAAGTCGACGACGATCGCCGGCTGGCCGGGGAACATCAGGCTGGCGCCGACCGAGTTGCAGATGCGGTCGGCGCCGGCGCCGGCGCCCTTGACCTTGATGCCGTAGACGACGCCGGGGTCGCCGAGGAACATCGCCTCGCAGTTGAAGTAGCGCGAGCACAGGCGGCGCAGGTTGAAGTTGGCCTGCGGCACGACGCTGCCGATGATGGCGTCGGTGATCGACTTGGGGTCGATGCCTTCCATCTGCATCAGCTGCATCAGCCACACCGCGTGCTCGTCGGCGGTGCGCATGGCCGAGGTGTGCTGGCGCCACTCGCCGACGATGCGCTCGCCATCGACCACGCCGAACTTGATGTTGGTGTTGTTGACGTTGACCGCCAGAAGCATGCGTTTCCTCCTAGGCCGCCTGGCCCAGCAATTCGCCCGAGACGATGCGCCGGGGGCCCGCCGGGGTGTCCAGCAGCAGCGCCCCCTCCCCGTCGACGCCGCCGAAGCGGCCGCTCACCAGTTCCTCGCCCAGCCGCACGTCGACCGTCTCGCCGAGCGGGCCGGCCCGCTCCAGCCACGCCGCCCGCACCGCCGCGAAGCCGTCCCGCCGCCACTGCGCCAGCCGGGCCGCCAGGGCGGCCGCGTAGGCTTCCAGGGCGGCCTCGACCGTACCGCCCAGCCGGGCGCCGGGATAGCGCATCCCGGGCAGCTGTGGCGCGAAGCCGACGTTGATGCCGACCCCGGCGACCACGTGCTCGACCGCGCCGCCGGCGGCGACCGCGCTCTCGAGCAGGATGCCGGCGACCTTGCCGCCGTCGACCAGCACGTCGTTCGGCCACTTGACCCGCACGGCGCGGCCGGCCGGCACGATGTCGGTCACTGCCAGCGCACAGGCGAAACCCAGCTCGGGCGCCCGGGCCGCCGGACAGGCCGGGCGGACGATGGTCGAGGTGTAGAGGTTGCCGGGCGGCGACGCCCACGTCCGGCCGCGGCGGCCCCGGCCGCCGCTCTGCTCGCGCGCCCACACGACCGTGCCCTCGGCGGCGCCGGCATCGGCCAGGCGCCCCGCCTCGTCGTTGGTGCTGCCGACGCTGCCGAGGGCCACGAGACGCCACCCGTCCGGCAGGACGGGTGCGGATGTCACGGGAACAGGCCCTTGGCGGCCGCCGCGGCGACCACGGTGAGCGGCTGCGGCGCCAGCGAGAACAGCGCCACGATCAGGGCGGTGGCGAGGGCGACGACGCGGTTGATGCCGAACGCCGGGCGGTCGAGCGCCTCGGCCGGCTCGTCGAAGTACATCACCTTGACGATGCGCAGGTAGTAGTAGGACGCCACCACCGAGGCCAGCACGCCCAGCACCGCCGGGACGTAGAGCTTGGCCTCGACCGCCGCCATGAAGATGTAGAGCTTGCCCCAGAACCCGGCGAGCGGCGGGATGCCGGCCAGCGAGAACATGAACAGCAGCAGCGCGAACGCCATCGTCGGCTGGCTGCGCGCCAGCCCGGCGAGGTCGGAGATGTTCTCCACCATGACGTCGCGGCGCTTCATCATCAGGATGGTCGCGAACACGCCCAGCGTCATGACCAGGTAGATCGCGAGGTAGAAGACGATGCCCTGGATGCCCTTCTCGGTGCCGGCGGCGAGGCCGAGCAGGATGTAGCCGACGTTGCCGATCGACGAGTAGGCCATCAGTCGCTTGATGTTCTGCTGGCGCAGCGCGGCGAAGGCGCCCAGCACCATCGACAGCACCGAGGCGACGACGATGATCTGCTGCCACTGCGCGAACAGCGGCTTGAACGGGCCCATCAGGACCGACACCAGCAGCGACATGGCGGCGATCTTGGGGGCCACCGCGAACAGCGCGGTGACCGGGGTCGGCGCGCCCTCGTAGACGTCCGGCGTCCACATGTGGAACGGAACGGCCGAGACCTTGAAGGCCAGACCCGCGACCACGAACACCAGGCCGATCACGACGCCGCTCTCGGCGGCGCGGCCGTCGAGCAGCGCCTTCGAGATCTCGACGAACGCGGTGCCGCCGCAGAAGCCGTAGATCAGCGACGAGCCGAACAGCAGCATGCCCGAGGCGACCGAGCCGAGGACGAAGTACTTGAGGCCGGCCTCGGTCGAGCGCTCGCTGTCGCGCTGGAACGAGGCGACGACGTAGAGCGCCAGCGACTGCAGCTCGAGGCCGACGTACAGCGCCATCAGGTCGTTGGCCGAGATCATCAGCATCATGCCGAGGGTGGCCAGCGAGACCAGCACCGGGTACTCGAAGCGCCACGCCCGGGCGCGCTCGAAGTAGGCCCGCGACATCAGTACCGTGACGGCCGAGCCGACCAGCACCAGTGCCTTCATCGTGGTGGTCAGCCGGTCGACGATGAACAGCGAGGCGAAGGCCGTGCCCTCGCGGTAGGGCGCGAACAGCAGCACCGCCGTCGCCAGCAGCGCCAGCGAACTGGCGACCGCGACGAAATTCGCGGAGCTCTCGCCGCGGACGACGCCGTAGACCAGCAGCAGCGCGGTGACCGCGGCCAGGAAGATTTCCGGCCGGGCCAGTGTCCAGGATTCGAGACCGATGATCATGTCCGTCACTTCCGGGTCACGGCGACAGCGCCGCGGTGCGGGCGAGCTTGATGGCCGCCTGGTAGTCGCCGACCAGCTTGTCGACGGAGGCCGCCATCGGGTCGAGGAACGAGTTCGGGTAGATGCCCATCCACAGGGTGAGCAGCACCAGCGGCAGGAACACGGCGATCTCGCGCCGGTTCATGTCGAGCATGGTCTTAAGCTTCTCCTTGGTCAGTTCCCCGAACACGATCTGGCGGTACAGCCACAGCGCGTAGGCGGCGCCGAGGATCAGGCCGGTGGCGGCGAAGAACGCCACCCAGGTGTTGACCTTGAAGGCGCCCAGCAGGACCAGGAACTCGCCGACGAAGCCGGACAGGCCCGGCAGGCCGACGCTGGCCAGGGTGAAGAACAGGAAGGTGAAGGCATAGCGCGGCATGCGCTTGACGAGGCCGCCGTAGGCCGCGATCTCGCGCGTGTGCAGGCGGTCGTAGACGACGCCGACGCAGAGGAACAGCGCCGCCGACACGATGCCGTGGCTCAGCATCTGGAAGATCGAGCCCTGCACGCCCTGCATATTGAGCACGAAGGCGCCGATCGTCACGTAGCCCATGTGGGCGACCGACGAGTAGGCGATCAGCTTCTTCATGTCCTCCTGCACCAGCGCCACCAGCGAGGTGTAGACCACGGCGACGCACGACAGGAAGAACACCAGCGGCGCGAAGTACTGCGTCGCCTCGGGCAGCAGCGGGATCGACAGCCGCAGGAAGCCGTAGCCGCCCATCTTCAGCAGCACGCCGGCCAGGATCACCGAGCCCGCGGTCGGCGCCTCGACGTGGGCGTCGGGCAGCCAGGTGTGGACCGGCCACATCGGCACCTTGACCGCGAACGAGGCGAAGAACGCCAGCCACAGGTAGCACTGCCAGGTGAACGGCAGCTGCAGGCGCTCCATCGCGACCACCAGGTCGGTGGTGCCGAGCTGCCAGTAGATGGCGATGATCGCCAGCAGCATCAGGACCGAGCCGAGCAGCGTGTAGAGGAAGAACTTGAACGCGGCGTAGACGCGACGCGGGCCGCCCCACACGCCGATGATCAGGAACATCGGGATCAGCACGCCCTCGAAGAAGACGTAGAACAGCGCCAGGTCGAGCGCCGTGAACATGCCGACCATGAAGGTCTCGAGGACCAGGAAGGCGACCATGTACTCCTTGACGCGGACATGGATCGATTCCCAGCTCGCCAGGATGCAGATCGGCGTCAGCAGCGTCGACAGCAGCACGAAGAACAGCGAGATGCCGTCGATGCCGACGTGGTAGCCGATGCCGAGCGCCGGCACCCAGGCCGCCTTCTCCTCGAACTGGAAGCCGGCCTTGGTCGGGTCGAAGCGCGCCCACAGGACCAGCGAAATCAGGAACGTCACCAGCGTCGTGACGATCGCGATGCTGCGGCAGTTGCGCTCCACCGCCTCCCTGGGGCCGTTGACGATCAGGCAGAAGAACGCTCCCACCAGCGGCAGGAAGGTGACGAGCGAAAGGATGGGCCAACCGGTCATGGTCCTACCTCGCGAGCATGAAGTAGGTGACCAGGGCGGCGACCCCGACCAGCATGGCGAACGCGTAGTGGTACAGGTACCCGCTCTGGAAGCGCATCAGCACGCCGGCGACGTCCTGGGCGCGCGCGGCGAGGTTGTCGGGACCGAGGCCGTCGATCGTCGCGCCGTCGCCCTTCTTCCAGAGGAAGCGGCCGATCCGCAGGGCCGGCTTGACGAAGATCGCATCGTACAGCTCGTCGAAATACCACTTGTTGTAGAAGAAGGCGTGGATGCCCGGGAACCGCTTCACGGTCGCCTCGGCCAGCGCCGGCCGCGCGATGTAGTAGAGGTAGGCCAGCGCGATGCCGGCCAGCGCGAACACCAGCGGCAGCAGCTTCACCCAGGCCGGGACCTCGTGCGCGTGGTGCAGCACCTCGCCGACCTTGTTCGAGAACACCGGCCCCCAGAACTGCTTCCAGTCGTGGCCGACGAACCAGTCGTAGCCGACGTAGCCCGACAGCACCGCGCCGGCGCCCAGCACGTACAGCGGGATCAGCATCACCGCCGGCGACTCGTGGGCATGGTCCCAGGTGTGATGGTCGCCGCGGTACTTGCCGTAGAAGGTCATGAACATCAGGCGGGTCGAGTAGAACGCGGTCAGGAAGGCCGCGATCACGCCCATCCAGAAGGCGAACTGGCCGATGCCGGTGTGCACGCCGTAGGCCGCCTCGATCATCATGTCCTTGGAGTAGAAGCCGGCGAAGCCGATGCCGTCGCCGAGGACGAACGGCACGCCGATGCCGGCCAGCGCGAGCGTGCCGATCCACATCAGCCAGTAGGTCTGCGGCGCCTTCTCCTTGACGCCGCCCATGTTGCGCATGTCCTGCTCGTGGTGCAGGCAATGGATCACCGAGCCGGCGCACAGGAACAGCAGCGCCTTGAAGAAGGCGTGGGTGGTGAGGTGGAACATCGCCGCCGGGTAGGCGCCGACGCCGGCCGCGAAGAACATGTAGCCGAGCTGGCTGCAGGTCGAGTAGGCGATCACCCGCTTGATGTCGAACTGGGTGAGGCCGATCGTGGCGGCGAAGAACGCCGTCGCCGCGCCGATCAGGGTCACCACCAGCGAGGCCGCCGGCGCGAGCTCGAACAGCGGCGACAGGCGGCACAGCATGAAGACGCCGGCCGTCACCATGGTGGCGGCGTGGATCAGGGCCGACACCGGGGTCGGGCCTTCCATGGCGTCCGGCAGCCAGGTGTGCAGGAACAGCTGGGCCGACTTGCCCATGGCGCCGACGAACAGCAGCAGGCAGGCCGCCTCGAGCGCCGGCACGTCCATGCCGAGGAAGCTGAAGCGCATCCCGGCCATCTCGGGCGCCTTGGCGAAGATGTCGGCGTATGAAACCGAGCCCGACAGCATCCAGACCGCGAAGATGCCCAGCGCGAAGCCGAAATCGCCGACACGGTTGACGATGAAGGCCTTCATCGCCGCGTCGTTGGCCGACTTCTTCTCGTACCAGAAGCCGATCAGCAGGTACGACGCGAGGCCCACCCCTTCCCAGCCGAAGAACAGCTGGACCAGGTTGTCCGACGTCACCAGCATCAGCATGAAGAAGGTGAACAGGCTCAGGTACGACATGAACCGCGGGATGCTGGGATCCTCGGCCATGTAGCCGATCGAGTAGAGGTGGACCATCGACGACACGCCGGTGACCACGATCAGCATGACCACGGTCAGGGTGTCGACCCGCAGCGCCCAGGCGACGTCGAAGGTGCCCGAGTCCATCCAGGTGAACAGCTTGACCGTGAACGCCTTGGCGCTCTCCGGCCCGAAGCCCACCTTCACGAACAGGAAGACCGACAGAGCCGCCGAGATCAGCAGCGCCGCGGTGGTGACGATCTGGGCCGGGCGGTCGCCGATGACGCGACAGAACAGGCCGGCGATGGCTGCCGCCACGAGGGGCAGCAGCACGATGAGCTTGATCGCGAGATCCATGATGCGCTTCCGGCCTAGCCCTTCATCGCGTTGATGTCTTCGACCTCGATGGTCCCGCGGTTGCGGAAGTAGACCACGAGGATGGCCAGGCCGATCGCCGCCTCGGCGGCGGCCACGGTCAGGACCAGCATGGCGAAAACCTGGCCCACCACGTTGCCCTGGAAGACCGAGAACGAGACCAGGTTGATGTTGACGGCGAGCAGCATGAGCTCGACGCACATCAGGATGACGATGACGTTCTTCCGGTTCAGGAAGATGCCGAGCACGCCCATGGTGAACAGCACCGCGGCGACGAACAGGTAGTGGCCGAGACCGATGATCATCACACGCCCTCCCCGGTCGGCACCTTGACCACCGTCACGGCCTCGCCGACCGGCCGGTAGAGCTGGTCGTCGATGCGCTGGCGACGGACGCCCGGGCGGCTGCGCAGGGTCAGCACGATGGCGCCGATCATGGCGACCAGCAGCACCAGGCCGGAGACCTGGAACAGGTAGAAGTACTGGGTGTAGAGGACGCGGCCGATGGCGCGGGTGTTGTCGATCGGCAGGACCTTCGGCCCGCCTTGGGCGAGCGACGCCAGCGTCGCGCTGTCGCTGCCGATCACGCCGAGGCCGAGCAGGATCTCGGCCAGCAGCACCAGCCCGATCAGCGCCCCGACCGGGAGGTACTTGAGGAAGCCCTCGCGCAGTTCCGTCAGGTTGATGTCGAGCATCATCACCACGAACAGGAACAGCACGGCGACCGCGCCGACGTACACGATCACCAGGATCATGGCGATGAACTCGGCGCCGATCAGCAGGAACAGCGCCGCGGCGTTGAAGAACGCCAGGATCAGGAACAGGACCGAGTAGACCGGGTTGCGCGACACCACCACCATGGCACCGGATGCCATGACGACGAATGCGAAGACGTAGAAGGCCAGGGCCTGCAGTATCATGTTCTCCCCCTATCCTTCCCGGCTCACCGGTACGGTGCGTCGGAATGGATATTGGCGGCGATGAGCGGTTCCCACCGGTCGCCGTTCGAGAGGAGCTTTTCCTTGTCGTACATCAGCTCCTCGCGGGTCCAGGTCGAGAACTCGAAGTTCGGTCCCTCGACGATGGCATCGACCGGGCAGGCCTCCTGGCAGAAGCCGCAGTAGATGCACTTGGTCATGTCGATGTCGTAGCGCGTCGTGCGGCGGCTGCCGTCCTCGCGCGGCTCGGCCTCGATCGTGATCGCCTGCGCCGGGCACACCGCCTCGCACAGCTTGCACGCGATGCAGCGCTCCTCGCCGTTGGGATAGCGGCGCAGCGCGTGCTCGCCGCGGAAGCGCGGGCTGAGCGGCCCCTTCTCGTACGGGTAGTTCACCGTGACCTTCGGCTTGAACATGTACTTCAGGGTCAGCGCGAACCCGGCCACCAGCTCGGAGAGCAGGAAGGAGCGCGCGGTACGGTCGAGAGAGGCCATGACGAACCTAGTGCTTCGGGACCAGGCCGCCGAACTGCAGCACGGCGGCGGTGAGAACGAGCCAGCCCAGCGAGACCGGCAGGAAGACCTTCCAGCCCAGGCGCATCAGCTGGTCGTAGCGGTAGCGGGGCAGCGTGCCCTTGGTCCAGCTGAACACGAACAGCAGCAGCGCGATCTTCAGGACGAACCAGATCAGGCCGGGGACCAGGGTGAAGGGCGCGAACGGCAGCGGCGACATCCAGCCGCCGAGGAACAGCACCGCGCCCAGCGCCGACAGCAGGATCATGTTGGCGTATTCGCCGAGGAAGAACAGGCCGAAGGTCATCGACGAGTACTCGGTGTGGAAGCCGGCCACGAGCTCGGCTTCCGACATCGGCAGGTCGAACGGGGTGCGGTTGGTCTCGGCCAGCGCCGAGATGAAGTAGATCACGAACATCGGCAGGAGCGGCAGCCAGAACCAGTTCCAGAAGCCGCCGGACTGGGCCAGCACGACCTTGCTGAGGTTCAGCGAGCCGGCGCACAGCAGCACCGTCACCAGCACGAAGCCGATCGAGACCTCGTAGGACACCATCTGGGCCGCCGAGCGCAGCGCGCCGAGGAAGGCGTACTTCGAGTTCGACGCCCAGCCGGCGATGATGATGCCGTAGACGCCGAGCGAGGAGATCGCGAACAGGTAGAGGATGCCGACGTTGATGTCGGCGATCACCATGCCGTCGCCGAACGGCACCACCGCCCAGGCAACCAGCGCGGTCATGAAGGCGATCATCGGCGCGATCACGAACAGGATGCCGTTGGCGCTCGACGGGATGATGGTTTCCTTGAGCACCAGCTTGAGGCCGTCGGCGAACGGCTGCCACAGGCCGAACGGGCCGACCACGTTGGGGCCGCGGCGCAACTGGATCGACGCCCAGACCTTGCGGTCGACGTAGGTCATGTAGGCGACCGAGACCAGCAGCGGCACGGTGACCGCCAGGCACTGCGCCAGGATGACGATCAGCTGGCCGATCCAGGTCGTCGTGAAGAATTGGATCAGGGTGTCCATCGCCCTACTCCGCCGCCAGCTTGGCCGCCGAGCGGCTGGCCACGCACTCGGCCATGGTGCGCGACGCCCGGCTGATCGGGCAGGTCATGTAGAAGTTGTCGACCGGCGACACCAGCGCCGCGTCGGTGGTGGCGCCCGGGGTGCCGAAGCTGCCCCAGCCGCCGGCCTGCTGCTGGTCGACCGCGGCGAACGCGTGGTTGACCGCCGCCAGCCGGACCCGCACCTGGTCGAGCGTGTCGTACGGCAGCGTCTTGCCCAGCCGCTCCGACAGCGCGCGCAGGATCGTCCAGTCCTCGCGGGCGTCGCCCGGCGGGAACACGGCACGGCGGCCGCGCTGGACGCGGCCCTCGGTGTTGACCCAGGTGCCCGGCTTCTCGGTGTAGGCCGCGCCCGGCAGGATGACGTCGGCGCGGTGGGCGCCGGCATCGCCGTGGTGGCCCTGGTAGACCACGAACGCCTTGCCCAGGCGCTTCATGTCGATCTCGTCGGCGCCCAGCAGGTAGACCGCGGCGATTTCGCCCTTCTCGCAGCCGGCGAGGATGCCCTCGACGTCGTGACCGCCGGCCCCCGGCACCAGGCCGAGATCGAGGCCGCCGACGCGCGCCGCCGCGGTGTGCAGCACGGCGAAACCGTTCCAGTCGTCGCGCACCGCCGACAGCTTCTCGGCCAGTTCGCGGGCCAGCGCCAGGATGGCGCCACCGTCGGGACGCGCCAGCGCGCCCATGCCGACCACGATCAGCGGGTTCTTGGCGTTCCGGAGGGTGTCGGCGAAAGCACCCTTGCCGTCGACGAGGTCGCGCAGCGCCGACGGGCCGGTGCCCAGCGCCTGGACCGGGTAGGTCAGGTCGGCCGGCACGCCGACCACGCCGACCGGCACGCGGCCGTGCAGGTAGCGGCGACGGATGCGGGCGTTCAGCACCGGCGCCTCGAGGCGCGGGTTGCTCCCGACCAGCACGATCGCGTCGGCCTGGTCGATGCCGCGGATGCCGGGGTTGAAGATGTAGCTGCCGCGCGGGCCGTCGAGGCGGGCGCCGTCCTGGCGGCAGTCGATGTTGGCCGAGCCCAGCGCGGCGAACAGGTCCTTCAGCGCGACCATCGATTCGGCGTCGCACTGGTCGCCGGCGATCGCCGCGATCCTGGCGCCGTCGAGCTTGCCGAAGCGGTCCGCGATCGTGGCGAAGGCCTCGTCCCAGCTCGCCTCGACCAGCTTGCCGGCCTTGCGCACGTAGGGACGGTCGAGGCGCTGGTAGCGCAGCCCGTCGATCGCGTGGCGGGTCTTGTCGGAGATCCACTCCTCGTTGACGTCGTCGTTGAGCCGCGGCAGCACGCGCATCACCACGGCCCCGCGCGCGTCGACGCGGATGTTCGAGCCGAGCGCGTCCATGACGTCGATCGACTCGGTCTTCTGCAGCTCCCATGGCCGCGCCTCGTAGGCGTACGGCTTCGAGGTCAGGGCGCCGACTGGGCAGAGATCGACCAGGTTGCCCGACAGCTCGGTCGTCAGCGCGTGCTCGACGTAGGTCGTGACCTCCATCGCCTCGCCGCGCGCGGTCGCGCCCAGCTCCTCGACGCCCGCCACCTCGGTGGCGAAGCGGATGCAGCGGGTGCAGTGGATGCAGCGCGTCATCGAGGTCTTGACCAGCGGGCCCAGCTCCTTGTCCGGCACCGCGCGCTTGTTCTCGTGGTAGCGGCTGCGGTCGAAGCCGTAACCCATCGCCTGGTCCTGCAGGTCGCACTCGCCGCCCTGGTCGCAGATCGGGCAGTCGAGCGGATGGTTGATGAGCAGGAACTCCATCACGCCCTTGCGTGCCTTCTGCACCATCGGCGTGTTGGTCTTGATCACCATGTTGTCCATGACCGGCATGGCGCACGACGCGATCGGCTTGGGTGCCTTTTCCTGCTCGACCAGGCACATGCGGCAGTTGCCGGCGATCGACAGGCGCTCGTGGTAGCAGAAGCGCGGGATCTCGATGCCGGCGAGTTCGCAGGCCTGCAGCACGGTGATCCCGGCCGGAACCTCGATCTCGATACCGTCGATGGTCATCTTGGGCATGTTCGTACTCCTGCCCTACTCGGCCGCGAGCTTTTCGGTGCGCGCGCGGATGCGGCGCTCCATCTCGGGGCGGAAATGGCGGATCAGGCCCTGGATCGGCCAGGCCGCCGCGTCACCCAGCGCGCAGATCGTGTGGCCCTCGACCTGCTTGGTGACGTCCTCGAGGGCGTCGATCTCGTCGATGCGGGCGTTGCCCGTCACCATGCGTTCCATCACGCGCCACATCCAGCCGGTTCCCTCGCGGCACGGCGTGCACTGGCCGCAGCTCTCGTGCTTGTAGAACTGGCTGAGGCGGGCGATCGCCTTCACGATGTCGGTCGACTTGTCCATGACGATCACGGCGGCGGTGCCGAGACCGGAGCGCTGCTCGCGCAGCGCGTCGAAGTCCATCAGGACGGTGTCGCAGATCGACTTGGGCAGCAGCGGCACCGAGGCGCCGCCGGGGATCACGGCCAGCAGGTTGTCCCAGCCGCCGCGCACGCCGCCGGCATGCTTCTCGATCAGCTCGCGCAGCGGGATGCCCATCACCTCCTCGACGTTGCACGGCTTGTTGACGTGCCCGGAGATGCAGAACAGCTTGGTGCCGACGTTGTTCGGGCGGCCCATGCCGGCGAACCACGCCGCGCCGCGGCGCAGGATGGTCGGCGCGACCGCGATCGACTCGACGTTGTTCACGGTGGTCGGGCAGCCGTACAGGCCGGCGCCGGCCGGGAACGGCGGCTTGAGGCGCGGCATGCCCTTCTTGCCCTCGAGGCTCTCGAGCAGCGCGGTCTCCTCGCCGCAGATGTAGGCGCCGGCGCCGCGGTGGACGTAGAGGTCGAAATCCCAGCCCGAGCCGCAGGCGTTCTTGCCCAGCAGGCCGGCGTCGTAGGCCTCGCGGATCGCCGCCTTGAGCGTCTGGGCCTCGTTGTAGAACTCGCCGCGGACGTAGATGTAGCCGGCGTTGGCGCGCATCGCGAAGCCGGCGATCAGGCAGCCCTCGACCAGGTGGTGCGGGTCGTGGCGCAGGATGTCGCGGTCCTTGCAGGTGCCGGGCTCGGACTCGTCGGCGTTGACCACGAGGTAGTGCGGGCGGTCCTTCACTTCCTTGGGCATGAACGACCACTTGAGGCCGGTCGGGAAGCCGGCGCCGCCGCGACCGCGCAGGCCCGACTTCTTCATCTCCTCGATGATGCCCTCGGGCCCCTTCTCGAGGATCGCCTTGGTGTTGTCCCAGCAGCCGCGTGCGCGCGCCGCCGGCAGGCGCCAGTCGTGGATGCCGTACAGGTTGGTGAAGATGCGATCCTTGTCGGCAAGCATCGTCTACTCGCTCCTGAGCGTCGTCGGCCCGCCCTCGGGGGCCGAGTTGATGCGGTCGACCTGCGGGCCGGCCTTCGGGTTCTCGCCGCGCTTCAGCGCCTCGAGCACGCGCTTGATGGCGGCCTCGTCCAGGTCCTCGAAGAAGTCGTCGTTGATCTGCACCACCGGCGCGTTGACGCAGGCGCCGAGGCACTCGACCTCCTGGACGCTGAAGCTCTCGCCGTCGGCGGCGGCGGCGGCCTCGCACGCCTTCATCACGGCCTCGGAGCCGCGCAGCCAGCACGGCGTCGTGGTGCAGACCTGCAGGTGGTGGCGGCCCTTCGGCCGCAGCTGGAACATCGTGTAGAAGGTCGCGATCTCGTAGACGCGGATCGGCGCCATGTCGAGCAGGCGCGCGACCTCGTTCATCGCGACGCGCGGCAGCCAGCCCTGCTGGCGCTGCGCGAGGTCGAGCAGCCCGATCACCGCGCTGGCCTGGCGGCCCTTCGGGTACTGGGCGATCAGCTCGTTGGCCTTGGCGAGATGCTCGGCGTCGAACGCGAAGCTCTCGACCTGCGGCACGTCCTTCGGGTCGGCGGTGATCATCGACATGTCGTCGCTCCTAGCGGTCGATCTCGCCGAAGACGATGTCGAGCGAACCGATGTTCGCCGACATGTCGGCGAGCTGGTGGCCCTTCGTCATCATCTCGAGAGCCGCGAGATGCGGGAAACCCGCCGGGCGGATCTTGCAGCGGTACGGCTTGTTGGTGCCGTCGGAGACCAGGTAGACGCCGAACTCGCCCTTGGGCGTCTCGACGGCGGTGTAGGTCTCCCCGGCCGGCACCTTGTAGCCCTCGGTGTAGAGCTTGAAGTGGTGGATCAGGGCTTCCATCGAGCCCTTCATCTCGGCGCGGCGCGGCGGCGAGATCTTGCGATCGTCGACGCGCACCGGGCCGGTCAGGGTACGCAGCTTGGCGACGCACTGCTCCATGATCCGGGCGCTCTGGTACATCTCCTGCAGGCGCACCAGGTAGCGCGCGAAGCAGTCGCCGGTCTTGCCGACCGGGATGTCGAAGTCCATCCGGTCGTAGACCTCGTAGGGCTGCGACTTGCGCAGGTCCCACGGCAGGCCGGAGGCGCGGATCATCGGGCCCGAGAAGCCCCAGTCCAGCGCCTGCTCGGCCGAGACCACGCCGATGTCGACGGTGCGCATGCGGAAGATGCGGTTGTCGTTCAGCAGGTTCTCGATGTCCTTGAGGAACGGGTAGAACTGCTTGATCCACGCCTCGATGGCGTCGAGCATGCCCGCCGGCAGGTCCTGGTGGACGCCGCCCGGGCGGAAGTAGGCCGCGTGCATGCGCGAGCCGCTCACGCCCTCGTAGAACTCCATCAGCAGCTCGCGCTGCTCGAAGCCCCACAGCGGCGGCGTCAGCGCGCCGGTGTCCATCGCGAACGTGGTGACGTTCAGCAGGTGGTTCAGGATGCGGGTGATCTCGGAGAACAGCACGCGGATGTACTGGCCGCGCTCCGGCACCTCGATGCCCAGCAGCTTCTCGACGCCGAGCGCGTAGGCGTGCTCCTGGCACATCGGCGACACGTAATCGAGGCGGTCGAAGTACGGCACCGCCTGCAGGTAGCTCTTGTACTCGATCAGCTTCTCGGTGCCGCGGTGCAGCAGGCCGATGTGCGGGTCGCAGCGCTCGACGATCTCGCCGTCCATCTCGACCACGAGACGCAGCACGCCGTGGGCCGCAGGATGCTGCGGCCCGAAGTTCATGGTGAGGGTCTTGATCTCGACGTCGGACATCGTCAGCTCTTGGCCTTCTCGGCCGCCTTGTCCGCGGCCTTCTCGTCGCCCGGCAGCACGTGGCGCGCGCCTTCCCACGGGCTCAGGAAGTCGAAGCGGCGGAACTCCTGCACCAGCTTAACCGGCTCGTAGACGACGCGCTTCTGCAGGTCGTCCCAGCGGACCTCGACGAAGCCGGTCAGCGGGAAATCCTTGCGCAGCGGGTGGCCCTCGAAGCCGTAGTCGGTGAGGATGCGGCGCAGGTCGGGATGGTCGGAGAACCAGACGCCGTACATGTCGTAGGTCTCGCGCTCGAACCAGCCGGCCGAGCTGAACAGCGGCGCCGCCGACGGCACCGGCGTGCTCTCGTCGGTCGCGACCTTGACCCGCACCCGCTGGTTGAGGCGGACGCTGAGCAGGTTGTAGACGACGTCGAAGCGCTTCTCGCGCTCCGGCCAGTCGACGCCGCAGATGTCCATCATCTGCTTGAACAGGCAGCGCGGATCGTCGCGCAGGAAGGTCAGCAGCGCGACCAGCCGGTCGGGCGTGGTCTCGAGCATCAGCTCGCCCAGCCGCACCGTGCAGGACGTCACCGCCCCGGCCGTCGAATCGGCGATGTGCTTGCCGAGATCCTGGAGTGACACGGCCATCTAGCGCACCAGCGACCCGGTCCGGCGGACCTTCTTCTGCAGCTGCAGCACGCCGTACAGCAATGCCTCGGCGGTCGGCGGGCAGCCCGGGACGTAGACGTCGACCGGGATGATGCGGTCGCAGCCGCGCACCACCGAGTAGCTGTAGTGGTAGTAGCCGCCGCCGTTGGCGCACGAGCCCATCGAGATCACGTAGCGCGGCTCGGCCATCTGGTCGTAGACCTTGCGCAGCGCCGGCGCCATCTTGTTGGTCAGCGTCCCGGCCACGATCATGACGTCGGCCGAGCGCGGGCTCGGCATCGGCGCGAAGCCGAAGCGGTCGAGGTCGTAGCGGCTCATCCAGCAATGGATCATCTCGACGCCGCAGCACGCCAGGCCGAAGGTCAGGCCCCACATCGAGCCCGTGCGCGCCCAGGTGACGAGCTTGTCGAGCTGGGCGACGACGAAGCCCTTGTCGGCCAGTTCGTCGTTCAGCGCCCGCGACAGCGCCGCCTCGGCGGCACTGGTGGTAACCGGGGTGGTCACTCCCATTCCAGCGCTCCCTTGCGCCATTCGTAGATGAAGCCGACCGTCAGGACGGCCAGGAAGAGCATCATCGACCAGAAGCCGAAGATGCCGATGTCACCGAGGGAAACGGCCCACGGGAACAGGAAGGCGACCTCGAGGTCGAAAATGATGAACAGGATGGCGACCAGGTAGAAGCGGACGTCGAACTGGCCGCGGGCGTCGTTGAACGGGGCGAAGCCGCACTCGAACGGCGACAGCTTCTCGGAGTTCGGGTTCTGGCGGGCGATCAGGTAGGACCCGCCCAGCATCGCGCAGACAAGTCCGAATGCGAGGCCGAGGAAGATCAGGATGGGCAAATATTCCCGGAGAAGACCTTCCATCGCCACCCCTCACACAGTGTGGCGCCCCGTTAGGGTCGCCAGCGTTGGGGCTGGCGCGAGCGACGGGACTCGAACCCGCGACCTCCGGCGTGACAGGCCGGCGTTCTAACCAACTGAACTACGCCCGCATCAGTCCCCAACGGCGCGCGAGAGATATAGGACCCCCTATGGGGTGTCAAGCTTACTGCACCCGCGAAGGAGTGCGTAAGTGCCGGAAAAATCGACGCTTTCGCAGGTTGAGGCTAGGCACCGCCAAAACGGTGGTGGTGGGCGATGACGGGATCGAACCGCCGACCAGTCCCGTGTAAAGGGAATGCTCTACCGCTGAGCTAATCGCCCGGCGGCGTAGGTATCACAGCGGCGTCGAAAGCGCTCTAGTTGATCGCGTCGCGGAGCTGCTTGCTGGCCTTGAAGCGCGGCACGTTGGCGGCCGGGATCTTGATCTTCTCTCCGGTCTGGGGATTGCGCCCCTCCGCGGCCTTGCGCCGCGACACCTGGAAGGTGCCGAACCCGACCAGCAGGACCTTTTCCTTCTTCTTCAGCGACTTGGTGATCACGGTCAGCATCGCTTCGATGGCGCCGGCGGCATCGGTCTTGGACAGGTTGGTCGAAGCGGCGACGGCGGCGATCAAATCGTGCTTGTTCAAGGCTGGCCCCCCACTGGAACGCGCCGGAGTGTAAGGGAGCGCCCCGGCCCGTCAACGGCGAATACCATATTTTGTGGCCCCCTGCCCGCCTGCGGCACACCCCTAGGGTCAGAACGACGAAGCCCCGGCCTGGGCCGGGGCTTCGCGATCTTTCCAGGTGGCGTCCGGCTAGTGGGCCCGGACCTCCGAGCCCTCGGCCGGCTTGCCCGCCGCGACCTCGAGGTCGTTCGGCCACTCGATGGCGACCAGCGGCTTGACCAGCGCCCGGGCCAGCACCTCGTCGACCGTGGAGACGGGCACGATCTCGAGGCCCTTCTTCACGTTCTCCGGGATTTCCGGCAGGTCGCGCTCGTTTTCCTTCGGGATCAGCACGGTCTTGAGACCGCCGCGCAGGGCGGCCAGCAGCTTCTCCTTGAGCCCGCCGATCGGCAGGACGCGGCCGCGCAGGCTGATCTCGCCGGTCATGGCGACATCCTTGCGCACCGCGACGCCGGTCAGGGCCGAGACGATCGAGGTGATCATCGCCACGCCGGCCGACGGGCCGTCCTTGGGCGTCGCACCTTCCGGCACGTGCACGTGGATGTCGCGCTTCTCGAACACCACCGGCTTGATGCCGAACGAGTGGGCACGCGAGCGCACGTAGGCGTTGGCCGCCTGCACCGACTCCTGCATGACGTCGCCGAGCTTGCCGGTGACGCTCATGCGGCCACGGCCCGGGACCAGCACGGCCTCGACCTGCAGCAGCTCGCCGCCGACCTCGGTCCACGCCAGGCCGGTCGTGATGCCGACCAGGTCCTCGAGTTCCGCCTCGCCGAAGCGGAAGCGGCGCACGCCGGCGTACTTGTCGAGGTTCTTGGCGCGCACCTTCACCTTGGACGTCCCCTTCATGAGGATTTCCTTGGTCGCCTTGCGCGCCAGGTTGGCGATCTCGCGCTCGAGGTTACGCACGCCCGCCTCGCGGGTGTAGTAGCGCACCAGGTCGCGCACCGCGTCGTCGCCGATCTCGAGCTCGTCGGCCTTCAGGCCGTTGGCCTCGACCTGCTTGGGGATCAGGTGCTTGCGGGCGATCGCGACCTTCTCGTCCTCGGTGTAGCCCGCCAGCCGGATGATCTCCATGCGGTCCAGCAACGGCTGCGCCATGCGCAGCGAGTTGGCCGTGGTGATGAACATCACGTTCGACAGGTCGTAGTCGACCTCGAGGTAATGGTCGTTGAAGCTGGTGTTCTGCTCGGGGTCGAGGACCTCGAGCAGCGCCGACGACGGGTCGCCGCGGAAGTCCGCGCCGAGCTTGTCGATCTCGTCGAGCAGGAACAGCGGGTTCGACGACTTCGCCTTCTTCATGCTCTGGATGACCTTGCCCGGCAGCGAGCCGATGTAGGTCCGGCGATGGCCGCGGATCTCGGCCTCGTCACGCACGCCGCCCAGCGACATGCGCACGAAGTTGCGCCCCGTGGCCTTGGCGATCGACTTGCCGAGCGAGGTCTTGCCGACACCCGGGGGGCCGACCAGGCACAGGATCGGGCCCTTCATCTTGTCGACCCGCTGCTGCACGGCGAGGTACTCGAGGATGCGCTCCTTGACCTTCTCGAGGCCGTGGTGATCGGCGTTGAGAACGTCCTCGGCGTACTTGAGGTCCTTGATGATCTTGGTCGGCTTGCGCCACGGGATCGACAGCAGCCAGTCGAGGTAGTTGCGCACCACCGTCGCCTCGGCCGACATCGGGCTCATGGTCCTGAGCTTCTTCAGCTCGGCATTCGCCTTCTCGCGGGCTTCCTTCGACAGGCGCGTCTTCTTGATGCGCTTCTCCAGTTCGGAGATCTCGTCGCGACCGTCCTCGGTCTCGCCAAGCTCCTTCTGGATCGCCTTCATCTGCTCGTTGAGATAGTACTCGCGCTGCGTCTTCTCCATCTGGCGCTTGACGCGGTTGCGGATCTTCTTCTCGACCTGCAGCACGCCGATCTCGCCTTCCATCAGGCCGAGGATGCGCTCGAGGCGCTTGCTCACGGAGTCGAGCTCGAGCAGCTGCTGCTTCTCGGCGACCTTGAGGGCGAGATGCGCGGAGATGGTGTCGGCGAGCTTCGCCGGGTCCTCGATCTTGTTGATCGAGACCACGACTTCCGGCGGCACCTTCTTGTTGAGCTTCACGTAGTTCTCGAACTCGGAGACCACGGTGCGGGCGGCGGCCTGGATCTCGGCGGCCTCGGTCGGCGCCTCGTCCATCTCGACCACGGTGGCCTCGAAGAAGTCGGCGCGGCCGGTGTAGCCGACGATCTTCACGCGCTTGCCGCCCTCGACCAGCACCTTGACGGTGTCGTCGGGCAACTTCAGCAGCTGCAGGACGGTGCCGAGCGTGCCGATGGTGTAGATGTCCTCGGGACCGGGATCGTCCTGGCTGGCGTTCTTCTGCGCGATCAGCAGGATCTGCTTGTCGTCCTTCATCACCTCTTCGAGGGCCTTCACGCTTTTCTCGCGGCCGACAAAGAGCGGGACGATCATGCCGGGAAACACGACG
Source organism: uncultured Reyranella sp. (assembly GCA_964420105.1). Lineage (GTDB taxonomy): Bacteria > Pseudomonadota > Alphaproteobacteria > Reyranellales > Reyranellaceae > Reyranella. Next base: position 101,513 of record CAYQRL010000007.1, on the reverse strand, counting down.
ATGTCGCGCAGCGGCAGGACGGGGTAGGTCGTTCCTTCAGAGGGGGCGGTCATGGTGCCTCGCTAAGACGCTGTTAGAGCTACCCGCACCCCGGCCGCCGGTCCCCTGCTGGGCGACCCACGGCCTGCCGGCACGCGCACTCGTAACAGAGATTGGCCTGAACAGAGGGTTGTTCAAGCCCATGGCAAAAAGCCGGCAGGGGCTGCTGCCGGCGCAGCAAAAGTCAGGCCGGCGCCGCAGCGACGCCTTCCTTGCGCTCACCGTGCACGTACAGGGGCTGCGCCCGGCCCTCGATCACCTCGCGGTTGATCACGACCTCCTCGACGCCTTCCAGCGACGGCAGGTCGTACATGGTGTCGAGCAGCACGGTCTCCATGATCGACCGCAGGCCGCGGGCACCGGTCTTGCGCATGATCGCCTTCTGGGCGACCGCGCGCAGCGCGTCGTCGGAGAACTTGAGCTTCACGTTCTCCATGTCGAACAGCCGCTGGTACTGCTTGAGCAGCGCGTTCTTGGGCCGCGTCAGGATCTCGATCAGGGCGACCTCGTCGAGGTCCTCGAGCGTCGCGACCACCGGCAGGCGGCCGACGAACTCGGGGATCAGGCCGTACTTCAGCAGGTCCTCGGGCTCGAGATCGCGCAGCACCTCGCCGGTGCGGCGATCGTCGGGACCGCGCACCTCGGCACCGAAGCCGATCGAGGTTCCCTGGCGCCGCATGGCGATGATCTTGTCGAGGCCGGCGAATGCGCCGCCGCAGATGAACAGGATGTTGGTCGTGTCGACCTGCAGGAACTCCTGCTGCGGGTGCTTGCGACCGCCCTGCGGCGGCACCGACGCCACGGTGCCTTCCATGATCTTCAGCAGCGCCTGCTGCACGCCCTCGCCCGACACGTCTCGCGTGATCGACGGGTTGTCGGACTTGCGGCTGATCTTGTCGACCTCGTCGATGTAGACGATGCCGCGCTGCGCCCGCTCGACGTTGTAGTCGGCCGACTGCAGCAGCTTCAGGATGATGTTCTCGACATCCTCGCCGACGTAACCGGCCTCGGTCAGCGTCGTGGCGTCGGCCATCGTGAACGGCACGTCGAGCATGCGGGCCAGCGTCTGGGCGAGCAGCGTCTTGCCGCAACCCGTCGGGCCGATCAGCATGATGTTCGACTTGGCGATCTCGACTTCGTTGCTCTTCCCGCCGTGGCCGAGCCGCTTGTAGTGATTGTGCACCGCAACAGCGAGGATGCGCTTGGCCTGGTCCTGGCCAATCACGTAGTCGTCGAGGATCTGGCGAATTTCCTTGGGGGACGGCACGCCGTCCTTGGACTTCACCAGGGTCGTCTTGCTTTCTTCCCGGATGATGTCCATGCAGAGTTCGACGCATTCATCGCAGATGAACACCGTCGGTCCGGCAATCAGCTTCCGGACCTCATGCTGGCTCTTCCCGCAGAAGCTGCAGTACAGGGTGTTGCGGGAGTCGCCCCCGGACTTGGCGGCTGGCATGTCGTTAACGCACCTCCGCTTGGGCAGCCCGCGACTTGCGGGCCCGCACGCAAGCTATGTTAAACACCCCGCTCCGACCGCGACAACCTCAAAATATGGTGTGCCGCAGACCGGACCGGGAACAACTGGTCGCAACTGCCTCGTCAGGAGGCAGCCGCCTGGACGGTCGGGGTCGGGCGCTTCTCCATCACTTCGTCGATAAGCCCGAATTCCTTGGCCTCCGCCGGGGAGAAGAACTTGTCGCGTTCCATGGCCCGGTCGATCTCCTCGATGGTCCGGCCGCAATGCGACGCGTACATCTGGTTCAGTCGCGCCCGGATCGACAGGATCTCCCGGGCGTGGATCTCGATGTCGGTCGCCTGGCCCTGGGCCCCGCCCGACGGCTGGTGGATCATGATCCGGGCATTCGGCAGCGAGAACCGCTTGCCCTTCTCGCCGGCCATCAGCAGCAGCGAGCCGGCCGAGGCGGCCTGGCCGAACACCAGGGTCGAGATCTGGGGCCGCACGTACTGCATGGTGTCGTAGATCGCGAGACCCGAGGTCACCACGCCGCCCGGCGAGTTGATGTAGAAGGAGATGTCCTTCGTCGGGTTCTCGGCCTCGAGGTAGAGCAGCTGGGCACAGACCAGGCCGGCGACGTTGTCCTCGATCGGGCCGTTCAGGAAGACGATCCGTTCCTTCAAAAGCCTCGACCAGATGTCGTAGCCGCGCTCGCCGCGAGCCGACTGCTCGACGACCATCGGCACGTAGTAGTTGTTGTAAACCTCGAGCGGATCGCGGTCGCGAATCATCGCGGGCCCCCTTCTTCAGACTGTACAAAAGTGGCAGCGCCGATGGTCGCATTCAAGACCATCGGCGCCGGATCGCTTGGGGGTCCTATTCCTTGGCCTTGTCCCCGCCCTCGTCGGCCTCCTCGGCCTCGCGGGCTGCCTTGAACAGTTCCTCCGGGGTCACCGACTTGTCGGTGACCTTCGCCAGCTCGAGGATGAAGTCGACCGTCTTCTCCTCGAAGATCGGCGCCCGCAGGCGCTCCTTCAGCTCGGCGTTCTTGCTGTAGAACTCCAGCACCTGGCGCTCCTGGCCGGGATAGCGCATCGCCTCGCGCATCACCGCCTGGTTGAGCTCCTCCGGCGTCACGTCGATCGAGTTGGAACGCCCGACATCGGCCAGCAGCAGGCCCAGGCGAACCCGGCGCTCGGCGATCTCGCGGTATTCCTTCTTCATCTTCTCCTCGTCGTCGCCGACTTCCTGGCCGGCCTTGCGGGCCTCCTCGACGCGCTGCCAGATGGCGTTGAACTCGCCCTCGACGAGGCCTTCCGGCACCTCGAACTTGTGGCTGTCGGCGAGCTTGTCGAGCAGCTGGCGCTTGATCATCGTGCGCGACACCTGCTGATAGTCCTGGCCGATGCGGTCGGACACGGCGGTGCGCATCGCCTCGAGGGTCTCGAAGTTGTGCTTCTTGGCCAGCTCGTCATTGGCAGGCGTGTCGACGAACTCGCGCACTTCCTTGATCGTGCACTTGAACACCGCGTCCTTGCCGGCCAGCTCGGCATTGCCGTAATCGGCCGGGAACGTGACCTTGACGTCGACGGTCTTGCCGACCTCGGCGCCGACCAGCTGGTCCTCGAAGCCCGGGATGAACGAACCCGAGCCGATCTCCAGCACGTAGTCCTCGGCGGCGCCGCCGGGGAACTCGACGCCGTCGACCGAGCCGACGAAGTCGAGCTTGATGGCGTCGCCCTTCTGGGCGGGGCGCGGCGGATCGACCGGCTTCTGCTCGCGGTTGGCCTTGGCGATGCGCTCGATCGCCTCGTCGACATCCTTGGCCGGGACCTCGGCCTTCAGGCGCTCCAGCTCGACGCCCGAGAAGTCGAGCTTGCCGATCTCCGGCAGGACCTCGATCACGACCTCGAACTCGACGTCCTTGCCTTCCTCGAGCTGCTTGAGGTCGACGCGCGGCTGCAGCGCCGGCTTCAGGCCACGATCCTCGATCGCCTTGCCGGTGCTGGTGTTGACCGCCGCCTCGACGGCCTCGCCGAACAGGGCCTGGCCGTACTGCTTCTTCAGCAGCCCGACCGGCACCTTGCCCGGGCGGAAGCCCGGCATCGAGGCCGTGCGCGCGAGTTCGGCCAGCCGCTCTTCGACCTTGGAGGTCACGTCACCGGCGGGGACCACGATCTTGAATTGCCGCTTCAGCCCTTCGGCCGACAGTTCCGTCACTTGCATCGTCTCACTTCCATTTCCGTCTGGTGCGGGCGGAGGGACTTGAACCCCCACGCCTTGCGGCACGAGAACCTAAATCTCGCGTGTCTACCAATTCCACCACGCCCGCCCGACCTGCCCCCTTACGTGCAAGGGCTTTCGGGCCATGCCGCAGGGCCGATCGCGCGCTTGTTAGCCCGCGCGCGGCAGACGGTCAATTCGCCGAGAGTGCGGCCTGGACGGCATCCGGGATTTGCGCGACGAGATCCTCGGCGATCAGGCCCGGGCGGCCGAACCGCAGGGCGCAATCGCCGTGGATCCAGGCCGCCGCCGAGCCCGCCGCCAGCGCCGACAGCCCCTGCGCCATCAGGCCCACCGCGATCCCCGCCAGCACGTCGCCCGCGCCCGCCGTCGCCAGCGCCGGCGAGGCATGGATGTTGATCACGGCCCGCCCGTCGGGCGCGGCGATGACCGTGTCGGGTCCCTTGAGCAGGATGGTCGCACCGCTGCGCGCCGCCGCGGTGCGCACCCGGGCGAGCTTGCCGGGCGCGTCGGACAGGTCGGGGAACAGGCGGCGAAACTCGCCCTCGTGCGGCGTCAGCAGCACCTGGCCACGCACCGCGTCGAACAGATCGGCCGGGCGCTCGGCGAACATCGTGATGGCATCGGCGTCGAGGACGACGCCGCGGCCGGTCGCCAGCGCCGCCAGCGCCGCCGCCCGGGTCCGCGCCTCGAGGCCCGAGCCCGGTCCGACCAGCATCGCGGTGCGCCGCGCGTCCGCCATCAGCCGCGCGAAGGCCGGGCCGTCGTCGGCCTCGACCACGAGGTTGCCGGGTTCGGCAGAGCGGTAGATCGGCAACGAGGCCGTCGGCGCGGCGATGGTGACCAGCCCTGCCCCGGCCCGTCGCGCCGCCAGCGCCGCCAGCCGCGCCGCGCCGGTCGCCGCGACGCCGCCCAGCAGCGTGGCATGGCCGCGGGCGAATTTGTGGTCGGCGATGTCGCCGCGCCGCAGCGCGTGGCTCCAGAGCGGCGGCGCGTTGCGCCATTGCCGCGGTGCGACCTGCTGCAGCACCGCCGGCGCGATGCCGATGTCGGCGATCGCGAGCGCGCCGCAGCGGCGCAGCCCCTCGAGCAGGAAGTGGCCCGGCTTGCCGCGGAAGAAGGTCACGGTGCGCTGGGCCGTGGGTGCGCGGCCCAGGACCTCGCCGGTGTCGCCGTGCAGGCCGCTCGGCACGTCGACGGCGAGGACCGCGAGACCGTCGGCGTTGAGCCGGTCGATGACCTCGCCGGCGACCCCGTCGATCGGTCGCGCCAGCCCGGCGCCGAACAGCGCGTCGATCACCCGCGGCCGGCCATCGAGCAGCCCGGGCGACAGCGGCAGGATCTCGCCGTCCCAGGTCGCCGCCGCCCAGGCGGCATCGCCGCGCAGGGCATCGCGGCGGCCGAGCAGGCCGAGCCGCACCGGCCAGCCGGCCGCGGCGAGGTGGCGCGCCGCCACGAAGCCGTCGCCGCCGTTGTTGCCCGGACCACACAGCACGACGACCGGCCCGCGCGGCCAATGCGCCAGCGCGGCCGCCGCGACGGCCCGGCCGGCGGCCTCCATCAGGTCGCGACCGGGAATGCCCGTGGCGATCGTGGCGGCATCGGCGCGGCCCATCTCGGCGCAGGTCAGGAGGGCGAGTTCGTCGCGGGGCTGGAGGTCGTGCACCGGTGTTCAACCGCGGGCGCGAACGGGAGACTGGGGCGGCCGACCGGATTTGAACCGGCGACATCTAGAATCACAATCTAGCGCTCTAACCAACTGAGCTACGGCCGCCACCGTGGTCGCTCCCGCGAAGCGGCGCTTTCCTACGCTCGCCCGACGCGAGCGTCAAGAAACAGCCCGCTTGTGTCCCGCCCGGCGCGGCGTCGGCGGCAGCAGCCGATCGATCGACTTGATCCAGACCTCGCGCCCCTCCTCGATCGACAGGCCGCTGAAGCCGCGCATGCGGGCCCAGCTCTCGAAGTCGACCAGGCTGTCGATCGCCAGCACGGTCTGGCGGCGCTCGACCTCGTCCAGCCCCGACAACTCCTCGTCGTACATCAGCTCGATGCGGCGCAGGATGGCCTGGCGGATGCTCAGGATGCGGGCCTTCAGTTCGACCGAGTCGCCCTGGTTGGCGACCAGCGCGCGCCACAGCGGCATCCACTGCTCGCAGATCCACGCCCGCGTCTCGACATGGGACCGGATGCGGGTCTGCCGGTCACCCTGGGTGTCGCGGGCGACGGCCTGGGCCGTGCCCTGGGTGAAGGCGTAGTCGGTGGCCGCGACCCGCAGCGCGTGCAGGTCGGGAAAACGCTCGAAAATCGACCTCACCGAGTAGCCGGCGCGCTCGGCGATCGCCGCCGCGGTCGGGATCTCGGGGCTTTCGCGCAACAGCGCGAGGTAGGCCTCCACGATCAGCTGCTTGGTGCGCGCGCTGCGCAAGCGACGGCCGTCGATGCGGACGGATTTCGTGGCTCTTTCTGGGGACAATTCGGTTCACGGTGCGGGGCTGGGAGACGCGCGTCTCGTCTCCACGGTTGCTGGACGCGGACGGGTACCGCGTCGACAGACCATATCACTGCAATTTGTGAACGCTAATGTGTTAATTGCATCACGGGGCTGGCCGCCGTGAGAAAATCGTGTGCCGCCGCCGCCTGGCTAGGCGGCCAGCGGGGTCGCCGGCAACAGCCGGTCGATCGCCCGCCGCCAGGTCGCGCAGGCGTCGGCCACCGACAGCCCGAAGAACTCCCGCATCCGGGCCCAGCTGTCGACGTCGGTCAGGGCTTCCAGCACGATCAGCAGCTGCCGCCGCTCGACCGCGTCGAGCGCCCCCAGTTCCGGCGCGTACATCACTTCCAGCCGGGCGAGGTTGCGCGCCCTCCCCGCCTCGATCCGCTGGCGGAATTCCGGCGCGTCGCCGCGGTTGGCGAGCAGCGCGCGCCACAGCGGCAGCCAGCGCTCGCAGGTCTGCGCCCTGCCCTCGACCTGGGCCGAGATCCGGCACGCCCGGTCGCCGTCGCGATCGCGCGGCGGCGACAGCGCCGCGGCCTGGACCAGAGCGTAGTCGATCGCGGCGAGCTGCAGCGCCTGCAGGTCGCGGAAGCGCTCGAACACGGAACGGACGGAGTATCCGGCCCGGCTGGCGATCTCGGCCGCCGTCGGCAGCCGCGGTGCGCTCTCGGAAGCGAGCGCGAGGTAGGCCTCGATGATCAGCTGCCTGGTGCGTTCGCTGCGCAGGCGCCGACCGTCGATTCGAAGCGGGCTGAGCGTCGTCGCCTCCGCCGCTATCGCTGCGCCGCCGGCAGGAGCCGGTCGATGGCGTTCGTCCAGACGTCGCGCGCCTCCTCGATGCTGAGACCGTGGTGCTCGCGCATGCGGCCCCAGCTCTCGAAGTCGATCAGCGCCTCGAGGATGATGAGGACGTCTCGCCGCTCGGCGTCGGACATCAGCGCGAGCTCCGGCGCGTACATCAGCCTGATGCGCGCCAGTACCACCTCGCGCATCGTCTTCAGGCGGTCCCGAAGCTGCGACAGGCGCGCCTGGTTGATCATCACGACCCGCCACAGCGGCAGCCAGCGCTCGCAGGTCTGCGCCCGGGTCTCGACGTGCGCGCGGATCCGCGCCATGCGGTCGCCGTCGAGGCCGCGCGGCGCCGCCTGCGCCTCCGCCGTCGCGAAGCCATGGTCGACGGTCGCGAGGCTGAGCGCGGCGAGGTCTGAAAAGCGCTCGAAGATCAGGCGCGTCGAGATGCCGGCCCGGGCCGCGATCTGCGCGGCCGTCGGGATCTCCGGCTGCTCGCGCAGCAGGTCGATGTACGCTTCCATGATGAGCACCCGCGTGCGCTCGCTGCGCAGGCGGCGGCCATCCGGACGCGCGGCCGGAACGGCGCTCGGCGGGGCACTCATGGCGTCTCCGGGGTCGGCGGCAGGATGCGATCGACGGCACGGATCCAGACGCCGCAGGCCTCCTCGAAGGAAAGCCCGTGCAGCTCGCGCATGCGTGCCCAGCTCTCGATGTCGGTGATCGCCTCGAGCGCGATCAGCAGGTGCTGGCGCTCGCGTTCGGGCAACGTCGACAGTTCCGGCCGGTACATCAGCTCCAGCCGCTGCATCGTGCGCTCGCGCGCCAGCCGGACGCGGGGGCGCAGGTCCTCGTCCTGGTCGGCCGAGAACAGCAGCACCCGCCACAGCGCGATGCCGCGTTCGCAGGTCCCCGCCCGGGTCTCGACCTGGGAACGGATGCGCGTCTGGCGGTCGCCGTCGACGTTGCGCGGCGGTGCCAGCGCCGCGGCCTGCGCCAGCTGGTAGTCGGCGGCCGCGGCACGCAGCTTCTTGAGGTCGGGGAAGCGCTCGAAGATCGAGCGCACGGAATACCCGGCACGCTCCGCGATGCGGGCGGCGGTCGGCATCGGCGTCGACGGATTGTCCCGCACCAGCGCGAGGAAGGCCTCGATGATCAGTTGCTTCGTTCGCTCGCTACGCAGGCGGCGACCGTCGATCCGGGCACTACGGGTATCTGAAGGGGCGGACACTCTCGACGCTTCTCCAGCATGCCGGTCTCCACCGGCACGATCACTGCAGAAAATATTTTAGCAATCCAAATGCAGTCAGTACACCTTTCCCCGGTCCCGGGACAGAGAAAACCCCATTCTCACATAAAGGTTTAGGAAAATCATATAACCTATTCTATTTACGGCGAAAATGCTTGGAGAGGCGTGAAACCGCCTGGTCCAGCGTGCTGTCGTGCTTGCAGAAGCAGAACCGCGCCAGGTGGCGCGGCGCCCCCTCGGCCGTGTCGTAGAACGCGCTGACCGGGACGGCCGTGACCCCGGCCTCGACCGTGATGTGGCGGCAGAACTCCTCGTCGGTGCCGTTGAAGCCGAGCGGGCGGAAGTCGGTGGTGACGAAGTACGTGCCATGGGCCGGCAGCACCCCGAAGCCGATGTCGGCCAGTGCCCCTGCCAGGAAATCGCGCTTGGTCTGCATGTCCGACGCCAGGGTCGAGAAATAGTCGTCGGCCAGCCGCAGCCCGGTCGCGGCTCCCCACTGCAGGTTGGGCGGCGTGGTGAAGGTCATGAACTGGTGGGTCTTGGCGATCGACTTCATCACCTCCGGCGCTGCCGTCACGTAGCCGACCTTCCAGCCGGTCAGGCTGAAGCTCTTGCCGGCCGACCCGATGCGGACGGCGCGGTCGCGCATGCCCGGCAGCGTCATCATCGACACGTGCCGGCGGTCGTCGAAGATGATGTGCTCGTAGACCTCGTCGCAGACCGCGTAGGCGTCGTGCTGGCGGCACAGGCCGGCGATGAACTCGAGCTCGCCGCGGTCGAACACCTTCGAGCACGGGTTCATCGGCGAGTTGAACAGGATCAGCTTGGTGCGCGGGCCGAACGCCGCCGCCAGCTCCTCGCGCGGCAGGTCCCAGGCCGGCGGCTGCAGCCGCACCAGCTTCGGGATGCCGCCGGCGCGGCGGACGATCGGCAGGTAGGAATCATAAAGCGGTTCGATCAGCACGACCTCGTCGCCCGGCTCGATCAGGCCGAACAGGCAATCGGCCAGGGCCTCGGTCGCCCCCGACGTCACCAGCACCTCGCTCTGCCAGTCGATGTCGAGGCCCTGGAAGCGCCGGGCGTGCTCGGCCACGGCCTGGCGCAGCTCGGGCAGGCCCATCATCGGCGGGTACTGGTTGTGGCCCTCGAGCAGGAACTTGGCGGCGGCCTCCCGCACCGGCTCCGGGCCGCGGTCGTCGGGAAAGCCCTGGCCGAGGTTCACCGACTGGTGTTCCCGCGCCAGAGCGGACATGACCTCGAACACGGTGGTGCCGAGACCGGACATCAGGGAATTGGCGGGCTTCATCGGGGGCGTTCCTGCACTGCTGCCTGTTTGATCACTTTTTTGCCGACTATTTCAACAAATCGCCCACCGATTGGTCAGCCAGGGGCTCGAAATGGCGGACCTACCTGTTGGCAACTCTGGCACGAACCCTGCTACACGGACTTCAAGCGGCCTGCCCACTGCGGCAGCGGGCCGGCGTCTGCGTGCGGGGTGTGCCAAGCCAAATGAAGAAGATCGAAGCGATCATCAAGCCCTTCAAGCTCGACGAGGTGAAGGACGCGCTGAACCAGATCGGCCTCAAGGGCATCACCGTGCTCGAGGCCAAGGGCTTCGGACGCCAGAAGGGCCATACCGAGCTGTACCGCGGCGCAGAGTACGTGGTCGACTTCCTGCCCAAGGTGAAGCTCGAGCTCGTGATCGAGGACGAGATGGTCGAGAAGGCCGTCGAGGCGATCCGCGGCTCGGCCCACACCGGCCGGATCGGCGACGGCAAGATCTTCGTGTCGAACATCGACGACGCGATCCGAATTCGTACTGGCGAGCGCGGAGACGCCGCCGTATGACGACCCCGCCCCTGGGGGCAGGGGCAGCGACTGATAGACAGAAAGGGAAGCACGACAAATGGACGCCAAACAGGTTCTCTCGCTGATCAAGGAAAAGGACGTCAAGTTCGTCGACTTCCGGTTCACCGATCCGCGCGGCAAGTGGCAGCACACCGCCCGCATGGCTTCCGCCACGGATGAAAGCACGTTCGAAGACGGCGTCATGTTCGACGGCTCGTCGATCGGCGGCTGGAAGGCCATCAACGAGTCCGACATGATCCTGATGCCGGATCCGTCGACCGCCGTGCTCGATCCCTTCTCGGCCCAGACCACGCTGATCATCAGCTGCGATGTCGTCGAGCCCTCGACCGGCCAGCTCTACGCGCGTTGCCCGCGCTCGACGGCCAAGCGCGCCGAGGCCTTCCTGAAGTCGTCGGGCGTCGGCGACACCGCCGTGTTCGGCCCCGAGCTCGAGTTCTTCGTGTTCGACGACGTCCGCTTCGACGTCCAGATGGGCGGCAGCTTCTTCAAGATCCAGTCGTCCGAGTCGCCGTGGAACAGCGGCACCGAGTACGAGGGCGGCAACATGGCCCACCGCCCGGGCGTCAAGGGCGGCTACTTCCCCGTCCAGCCGGTCGACTCGCACAACGACCTGCGCGCCGAGATGATGTCGGTCTGCACCGAGATGGGCCTGGTGATGGAAATCCACCACCACGAGGTGGCGCCGGCCCAGAACGAGCTCGGCTTCCGCTTCGACACGCTCGTCAAGACCGCCGACAACGTGCAGAAGTACAAGTACACCCTGCACAACGTCGCCCACAGCTACGGCAAGACGCTGACCTTCATGCCGAAGCCGCTGTACGGCGACAACGGCTCGGGCATGCACACCCACCAGTCGATCTGGAAGGACGGCAAGCCGCTGTTCGCCGGTTCGGGCTACGCCGACCTGTCGGAGACGGCGCTGTACTACATCGGCGGCATCATCAAGCACGCCAAGGCGCTGAACGCCTTCTGCAACGCCAGCACCAACTCCTACAAGCGCGTGATCCCGGGCTTCGAGGCGCCGGTGCTGCTGGCCTACTCGTCGCGCAACCGCTCGGCCTCGTGCCGCATCCCCTACTCGGCCTCGCCGAAGGGCAAGCGCGTCGAGGTCCGCTTCCCGGATCCGTCGGCCAACCCGTACCTCGCCTTCGCGGCGATGCTGATGGCCGGCATCGACGGCATCCAGAACAAGATCCATCCGGGCGACCCGATGGACAAGAACCTGTACGACCTGCCGCCGGAAGAGCTGACCAAGGTCCCGACCGTGGCCGGCTCGCTGCGCGAGGCGCTCAATGCCCTCGACGGCGACCGCTCGTTCCTGACCAAGGGCGGCGTGTTCACCGACGACCAGATCGACGCCTACATGGAGCTCAAGTGGGAAGAGGTCTACAACTGGGAACACCAGCCGGCCCCGGTCGAGTACAAGATGTACTACTCGATCTGACCGATCCGACCTTTCGATGCGTGGAAGGGCCTGCGAAAGCAGGCCCTTCTTCTTTTCCGGACGCCGTGCAAGTCTCCCCCGCGACGGAGGAAATGCATGAGCTGGATGGACGAGGCGATGAAGGACCTGCAGCCCTGGATCGGGCGGGTGCGCACGGTCGAGGACGATATCGGGCTGATGGCGGTGCGCCGCGCCGCCGGCACCTTCAACCTCGATCCCGCCGCGTTCGTGCGCGGCACCGAGCTGCCGCCTCACTGGTTCGGCCTGTTCTTCGCCGAGACCGTGCGCCAGGACCAGATCGGCCCGGACGGCCATCCCAACAAGGGCGTGGTGCTGCCGCCGATCCCGATGCCGCGCCGCATGGGCGCCGGCCGGCGCGTCAGGATCATGGCCAGCCTGCGGGCCGGCGAACCCGCCGTGAAGAAGGCCGAGGTCGCCAACATCGTCCCCAAGACCGGGCGCTCGGGCGACATCTTCGTGCTGACCATGCGCCACACCATCGAGCAGCACGGCAAGACCATCGCGGTCGACGAGTTCGATGCCATCTACCGCCCGGCGGTGCCGCCGGGACAGAAGACCACCGCCACGGTCGCACAGCCGGCGCGCACCGACCACGCCTGGAAGGAGCGCACCGAGCTCTCCAACGCGCTCAACTTCCGCTACTCGGCGATCACCTGGAACGCGCACCGCATCCACTACGACGCCGACTACACCCGCGGCGAGGAGGGCTACCCTGCCCTCGTCTCCAACGGCGGCCTGTCGATGCACCTGATGGTCGATGCCGCGCTCAAGCACGCCAGGGGTCGCCTCGTGGGTTGCAGCGCGCGCCTGGTCCACCCGCTGTGGATCGGCGACTTCATCGAGGTCCGCGGCGAGGCCCAGGAGGGCGGCGCGCTGAAGATCTGGGCGGCCGACAAGAACGGCGTGCTGTGCGGCGAGATGGACCTGGAGTTCGCGGCGTGAGCGGCGGCCCGCTCGCCGGCGTCCGCGTCGTCGACCTCACGACCGTGGTGGTCGGCCCGATCTGCACCCGCACCCTGGCCGACTACGGCGCCGACGTCATCAAGGTCGAGGCGCCGGGCGGCGACCTCCTGCGCACCATGGCGCAGGGCAGCCGCCACCCCGGCATGTCGGGCAAGTTCCTCAACTTCAACCGCAACAAGCGCTCGATCGTGCTCGACCTCAAGAAGCCGGCCGGGCTCGCGGCGATCAAGCGACTGATCGAGAAGGCGGACGTGTTCGTGAGCAACGTCCGCCCGGAGGGCCTTGCCCGCGCCGGCCTCGACTACGACAGCCTCAAGGCCGCCAACCCGCGGCTGATCCACTGCTCGATCCTCGCCTTCGGCCGCGGCGGCCGCTACTACAACCGCCCGGCCTACGACCCGATCGTGCAGAGCCTGTCGGGCGTCGCCGGCACGATCGCGCGCGCCACCGGCGAGCCCCGCTTCGTGCCGATGGTGATGAGCGACCACACCTCCGGCCTGATCGCCGCGCAGTGCATCGGCTTCGCCCTGTACCGGCGCGAGAAGACCGGCAGCGGCGAGGCGATCGACGTGCCGATGCTGGAGAACATGGCGTCGTTCGTGTCGAGCGAGCATCTCGGCGCCATGACCTTCGACCCGCCGGTCGGCCCCAGCGGCGACAACCGCCTGCTCAGCGCCGACTACCGGCCGCTGCCGACCCGCGACGGCTACATCACGGTCGGACCCAACACCAACGCCCAGGCCTTCGCCTTCTTCGACGCGATCGGCCGGCCCGAGCTCAAGACCGACCCGCGGTTCGACAGCGCCGCCGCGCGCACCGCCAACGCCGCCGCCTACTTCGAGGTGCGCAAGGCGGGACTGGCACAGAAGACGACCGGCGAGTGGCTCGAGATCTTCGACAAGGCCGACGTGCCGGCCGCCCGCTACAACACGATCGACGACCTGCTGACCGACCCGCATCTCGTCGACGTCGGCTTCTTCGGCACCGAGGACCATCCCAGCGAGGGCCGCATCCGCCGCTCGCGCCCGGCCAACAACTTCTCGGGCGGCGGTCGCACCGACCTCACCCACGCGCCGCTGCTCGGCGAGCATACGCGCTCGGTGCTGGCCGAGGCCGGCTACTCGGCGGCCGAGATCGACACCATGACGGCGGAGGGCGCGGCGCTGGCACGCTAGCGCGGCCCGGCGCCCGGCGCCGTCACGGGTCGATGGCCATCCAGGCCATCGGGTTGAGGTGCTGGATGTCGCCGTAGGGATCGACCACCAGGCCCAGCGTCCAGTAGGCCACCGTCGTGCCCAGCATGAACAGCAGCAGCGCGACCGCGCCGGCCCGCGGCCGGTCGAGGTGGACGGCCGCGATCGACAGGCTGGTGAGCAGGCCCAGCCCGAGCACGCCCCACCACGAGATCACGGAGACGAAGTTGCCGCCCAGCCACAGCCGGTCGGTCCGGGTGTCGGCGACGTCGTCGAGCAGCGCGTTGAGCTGGCTGGCGATCGCCGTCGGCAGGGTGAAGCTCGCCCTCGTGACCCGGGACTGCAGGTCGCGCAGCGCGTCGTCGGCGCGCCGGCTCGGCATCCGGTTGTGCATCTTCCACTCGTCCTTGAAGACGTAGCGCACGTAGTCGTGCAGCCGGGCCCGCGCGTCCGGCAGGTCGAGGCCACCCGGGGAAAGCATGTCGTCGAGCCGCTTGATCGACGTCGCGGTGTCGAGGAAATCGTGCTCCGCCTGCTTCTTGTGCATCCAGATGCCGTTGGCGTGGAAGGCCAGGAACAGCGCGTAGATCGAGGCGACGGCGACGAAGAACGGCGCCACCGGGACATACTGCCCGACGGTGCGCCAGCGGCTGCAGAAGCGCATCAGCAGCAGGCCGGGCAACATCGTCGCCAGGCCCAGCACTAGGAACACGACGAGCTGCAGGATGCCCGGCAGGCGGAAGAATTCGTTCAGGACGAGAGGCTGCATCGGACCGGCTCCACGACGGGAGCGTTCTGGACGGCCGGCCGCTGCACCGCAATCGGCGATGCAGCCAACCTGGCGATACCGTTCTAGACCGGCTTCTCGCCCTCGATCAGCACCCGCTGCATGATCCGCGGCTCACCTTCCGGGTAGTCGATGACGACCCGGTGCATGGTCGCGCGGTTGTCCCAGATCACGATGTCGCCCGGCGTCCAGGCATGCCCGAAATGGTGGCGCGGCTGGCGCGCCTCCTCGGTCAGCTCGTCGAGCAGCGCGTCGCTCTCGGCGCGCTCCAGGCCGACGATGCGGTCGAGCCGGTTGGGATTGAGGTACAGCGCCTTGCGCCCGGTTTCGGGATGGGTGCGCACCAGCGGGTGCTCGACGTCGGGCGTCTCGGCGATCTCCTCCGGCGTGCGCGGCGACGGCCGGTTGCGGGCGCGGATCGTGTCGTAGCCATGGATCGCCTTCAGGCCGTCGATGCGGCGCCGGGTCGTCTCGGGCAGCGCCTCGTAGACCGAGTGCATGTTGCAGAACCAGGTCGCGCCGCCGCGGCTCGGGATCTCGATCGCGTGCAGCAGCGTCGCCTTGGCCGGGACCGCGAAGTACGAGTCGTCGGTGTGCCAGTCCTCGGCCCGGATCGCGGTCTTGTCGGTCGAGCCGTCGGCCATCAGCGTGCTGACCATGATCGAGACGTCGGGCACCTCGCCGCTGCGCTTGTAGCGCAGCAGCTGGCGCTGCGGCGTGCCGAAGGCGCGCGCGAAGGCCAGCGTCTCGGCCGGGGCCATGCGCTCGCCCGGCACCACCACCAGCAGGTGCTCGGCGAGGGCGCGGTTGAGCAGCGCGGCGGTGTCGGGCTCGCCGGCCCGCGACCGGTCGAGACCCTCGATGCGGGCGCCCAGCGGCCCGGCGCAGGGAGTGATCTGAGGCATGGCGGGACTCTAGCCGAACCGGCGGCCGGCGCCACGCCGCCGGCTCGCCCTGCGAGGTCAGCCGGCGTCGCCGGGCTTGGCCGCCGGGCGCCGCCGGCGGAAGCGCTCGCCGACCATCGAATGGACCCACGCCCGCGCCCGCTGCACCAGCGCCCGCGCCTGCTGCCACGCCGGCAGCGCGCGCACGAAGGCATAGACGCGGTCGCGGAAGGCGAACACCCAGGCCTCGCTGCGGCTGTACCACTCCATGGTGACCAGGGTCGGGCGCAGCAGCTTGTAGAGCCGGGCGACCAGCGCGGTCGTCACCACCTTGCCGAGCAACAGGCTGGCCAGCGCCAGGCTGAACTGCTGGTGCACGGCGAACCAGAGCGCCGCCAGCTTGACCGGCAGCAGCAGCACCATCGGGGCGAGAAAGGTCGGCATCGCCGCCCACGGCGGCAGCGTCCGCAGCCAGCGTTCCAGCCGGGCGACCGGCGGCCACCGGCCGATCGCCGCCATGGCCAGCCCCATGTAGTGGAGCAGCGTCTCCTCGACGAAGACCCAGGCCGCGGCCAGCGGCACCAGCAGCAGTTCGAACGCGTGTTGGAGGTGGCGCTTCAGCATGCCGCTCACTAAAGCTCGAATCCTGTCATTAGAGTGACGTCCATGCTGTCCCGCCGCTCCCTCGCCCGTCTGCTGCCGGCCCTCGGCGCGGCCCCCCTGCTCCCGGCCCTCGCCGGCGCCCAGCCGGCGCCGCTCACCCGGATCGCGTTCGGCTCGTGTGCCGACCAGGACCAGCCGCAGCCGATCTGGGATGCCATCCTCGCCTATCGGCCGCAGCTTTTCATCTTCGCCGGCGACAACGTCTACGGCGACTTCCGGACGCCCGACGCCGCCGCCCTGAAGCGCGCCTACGACAAGGCCGCCACCGTCGAGGGCTACCGCCGGCTGCGCGAGACCGTGGCCCACCTCGCGATCTGGGACGACCACGACTACGGGCAGAACGACGGCGGCGCCTCGTTCGCGCACAAGGCGCTGTCCAAGGATCTGTTCCTCGACTTCTGGAAGGTTCCGGTGGACGACCCGCGGCGGACGCGCGAGGGCCTCTACCTGTCGCGCGTCTACGGCCCCGCCGGCATGCGGGTGCAGGTGATCCTGCTGGACACGCGCTGGTTCCGCTCGCCGCTCAAGCCGACCGACAGGCGCGACGCGCCCGGCCGGGAGCGCTACCTGCCCGATGCCGATCCCGCCAAGACCGTTCTCGGCGAGGCGCAATGGGCATGGCTGGCCGAGGAACTGCGCAAGCCGGCCGAACTGCGCCTGCTGGTCTCGAGCATCCAGGTGCTGGCCGAGGGCCATGGCTGGGAGCGCTGGGGCAACTTCCCGCTCGAGCGCCAGAAGCTGTTCGACACCATTCGCCAGAGCGGCGCGCGCGGCGTCGTGCTGCTGTCCGGCGATCGCCACATCGGCGCGCTGTACAAGGAAGCCGTGCCTGGGCTCTCGACCCTGTACGAGATGACGTCGAGCGGCCTCAACAAGACTTACCCGTTCTCGCGCGAGGCCGGCCCCAACCGCGTCGGCCCGCTCTACGGCGCGGCCAACTTCGGCGTCATCGACATCGACTGGTGGGCGCGCACGGTCGGGCTGGCGCTGCGCGACGAGAGCGGCACGCCGCGCCGCTCGCTGACCATCGGCTTCGACGAGCTGCAGCCGGCGCCGTAACCCGGGCCGCAACGAGAAAGGGCCGCCCGAGGGCGGCCCTTCCCACGTTCGCGTATCCGCGACCTACTCGGGCTTCACGCCCGCGGCCTGCACCGCCGGCACCCACTTGTCGATCGAGGCCTTGAGCTGGGCGCGCAGTGCCTCCGGCGTCGACTCCTCGGCGCTCGGCAGCTCGACGGCCAGCTCGGTCAGGCGCACCTTGATCTTGTCGTCGGCCAGCGTCGCGACCAGCGCCTGGTTGAGCTTGGTGACGATCTCCTTCGGCGTGCCCTTGGGCGCGAAGAAGCCGTTCCAGATCGTGACCTCGTAGCCCTTGAGGCCGGCCTCGTCGATCGACGGCACGTCGGGCAGCTGCGACAGCCGCTTCTGCGTCGACACGCCCAGCGCCTTGATGTTGCCGCTCTTGATCTGCGGCAGCACGTTCACGGCCTGGTCGACCATGTAGTCGAACTGGCCGGACACGAGGTCGTTCAGCGCCGGGCCGGTGCCCTTGTACGGGATCTCGAGCACGTCGACCTTCATCATGCTGTTCAGCATCAGGCCACCGAGGTGCGAGGCCGCGCCGATGCCGGCCATGCCGTACTGGACCTTCTTCTCGTTGGCCTTCACGTAGGCCATGAACTCCGGGAAGGTCTTGGCCGGCAGGTCCTTCTTGGCGACCAGCACCATCGGGTTGGTGCCGCCCAGCCCGATCGGCTCGAAGTCCTTCTGGCTGTCGTAGGGCAGCGACTTGTAGAGGGCGATGTTGACCGCCAGCGTGCCCATGTGGGTGAAGGCCAGGGTGTAGCCGTCCGGCGCCGCCCGGGCGACCTTGGCCACGCCGATGGTGCCGCCGGCGCCGCCGACGTTCTCCACCACCATCTGCTGGCCCAGCGCCTCGCCCATGCGCTGGCACAGGATGCGGGCCAGCGCGTCGGTCGGGCCGCCGGCCGCGAAAGGCACTACGACTGTTATGGGCTTTGCCGGGTAGGCCTGTGCCCGCGCCCCGAACGGCAGGGCGGCCAGGCCGCTGGCGGCGGTCGCGGCCAGCAGCACGCGTCTCTTCATGGTTCGCTCCCTGGAACTGTCACACTGGGGGGCGAGCTACACCGTCTTCACGAGCTCCGCAATGGCCGCTCCAACCGTCTTGGTGTCGCCGTTGCCGCCCAGGTCCCGGGTCCGGGGCCCGCCCTCGACCAGCGAGGCCGCAATCGCCCGCTCGATCGCCTCGGCCGCCTCGGGGTAGCCGAGGTGGCGGACCATCATGGCGCCCGACCAGATCTGGCCGATCGGGTTGGCGATGCCCTTGCCGGCGATGTCCGGCGCCGAGCCGTGGACCGGCTCGAACATCGAGGGGTAGATGCGCTCGGGGTTGATGTTGCCCGAGGGCGCCACGCCGATCGACCCGGTCAGGGCCGGGCCGAGATCCGACAGGATGTCGCCGAACAGGTTGGAGCCGACCACGACGTCGAACCAGTCGGGATTGCGCACGAAGTGCGCCGTCAGGATGTCGATGTGGTACTGGTCCGCCTTGATGTC
Organism: uncultured Reyranella sp.; assembly: GCA_964420105.1. GTDB lineage: Bacteria > Pseudomonadota > Alphaproteobacteria > Reyranellales > Reyranellaceae > Reyranella. Next base: position 82,841 of record CAYQRL010000007.1, on the reverse strand, counting down.
GGGGTACTTCTTGCACATCTCGGCGAAGCGCTCGTCCCAGAACGGCATGGTGTGGATGATGCCGTTGGACTTGGTGGCCGAGGTCACGTGCTTCTTCTTGGTGCCGCGGGCGAAGTCGAAGGCGAACTTCAGCACCCGGTCGACGCCCTTGCGGGTGAAGATCGCCTCCTGGATGGCGAACTCCATCTCGGTGCCCTGGAACATCCGGCCACCGATCTGGCTGTACTCGCCCTCGGTGTTCTCGCGCACCACCCAGAAATCGATCTCGCCCGGCTTGCGGTTGGCCAGCGGCGACGGCACGCCCTCGAACAGGCGCACCGGGCGCAGGTTCACGTACTCGTCGAAGTCGCGGCGGATCGGGATCAGCAGGCCCCACAGCGAGACGTGATCGGGAACGCCCGGCCAGCCGACCGCGCCGAGGAAGATGCTCTCGAACGCCTTCAGCTGCTCCATGCCGTCTTCCGGCATCATCCGGCCGGTCTTCAGGAGCCGGTCGCAGGACCAGTCGAAGTCGGTGAACTCGAGTTCGAAGTTGAAGCGGCGGGCGGCGGCTTCCAGGACACGCACGCCCTCGGGCAGCACTTCCTTGCCGATTCCGTCACCCGGAATGAGAGCGATCTTATGCTTGGCCATGCGTTTCCTCCTGCGGCGCCGACCGACGTATACTGAACGGGTATTCAGGAGCAAGCCATGACCTACGACCTCAAGATCACGGGCGGCACGATCGTCGACGGCACCGGCAAGGCCGGCTTCAGGGGCGACGTTGGCATCAAGGACGGCAAGGTGGTCGCGCTGGGCAAGGCCGACGGGCCGGCCGTGACCACCATCGACGCCACCGGGCGGGTGGTCTCGCCGGGCTTCGTCGACGTCCACACCCACTACGACGCGCAGGTCCTGTGGGACCGCATGCTCAGCATCTCGCCGTGGCACGGCGTCACCACGACCGTGATCGGCAACTGCGGCTTCGGCGTCGCGCCGACCCGCGCCGCCCACCGCAGGATGATCCTGCAGACCCTCGAGAAGGTCGAGGGCATGAGCCTCGAGGCGCTGCAGGCCGGGCTCGGCGACGAGTGGCCGTTCGAGACCTTCCCCCAGTACCTCGACGTGCTCGAGAAGAACGGCGTGGCGATCAACGTCGCCGCCCTGTTCGGCCACACGCCGCTGCGCCTGTTCGTGATGGGCGAGGAGTCGACCGAGCGCGCCGCGACGGCCGACGAGATCGCCATGATGAAGAAGATGGTGCACGAGGCGATGGAGGCCGGCGCGATCGGCTTCGGCACCTCGGTCTCGGTCAGCCACAGCGGCTATGCCGGCAAGCCGGTCCCGAGCCGCCAGGCCACGGTCGAGGAGATGGACGCGCTGGTCTCGGTGCTGGGCGAGATGAAGCGCGGGCTGATGCAGATCACCATCGGCCGCGATTTCTCGACCCGCCACATGGCCGAGGTCAGCCGCAAGTACCAGGTGCCGGTGACCTGGACCGCCCTGCTCTCCTACCTCTACGGCCCGGGCGGCCATCGCAAGCAGCTCGACCTCGCGGCCGAGCAGCGCAAGTCGGGCGCGCTGGTGATCCCGCAGGTCAGCTGCCGCCCGCTCAACTTCGAGTTCACCTTCGCCGAACCGTTCATCTTCGACGTCATGAAGTTCATGAACGAGCTCGCCGCCGCCGACGCCACCTCGCCCGGCGCCCGCCGCCGCGCCTACGCCGACCCGGCGTGGCGCGAGAAGCTGCGCTCGGAGGTGACGCCGCTGTTCCGCAACTGGTGGGAGCGCGTCGTCATCGCCTGGGCGCCGTCGGCGCGCGAGCTCGAGGAGCAGCCGCTGGCCGACGCCGCGCGCAAGCTCGGCAAGGACCCGGTCGACCTCGCCATGGACCTCGCGCTCGCCAACGACCTGCAGGCCCGGTTCCGCATGGCCGTCATGAACTTCGACGAGAAGGAAGTGGCCGAGCTGATCACCGATCCCAACACCATCATCGCCCTGTCCGATGCCGGCGCGCACGCCAACCAGCTGTGCGACGCCTGCTACTCGACCCACCTGCTGGCCCACTGGGTGCGCGGCAACGGCACCTTCACGCTCGAACAGGCGATCCACAACCTGACGCAGCGCCCGGCCGAGCTGTTCGGCATCACCGACCGCGGCGTGCTGGCCGAGGGCCGGCCGGCCGACGTCGTGGTGTTCGATCCCAAGACCGTCGGCCCCGGCCCGCTGCAGCGGGTCTACGACCTGCCCGCCGGCGCCGACCGGCTGGTCTCCCAGGCGCACGGCATCGACGCCGTGATCGTCAACGGCACGCTGATCCGCCGCGATGGCAAGGACGCCGTCGCGGCCAACGACAAGCTGCCCGGCCGCCTGCTGCGGCACGGCCGCGCCGCCTGACCCCGAAACCGAGGAGGAAATCATGATCCACGTCATCGCCATCATCACGGCCAAGCCGGGCAAGCGCGACGAGGTGCTGTCGCACTTCAAGGCCAACGTCCCGGCCGTCCACGCCGAGAAGGGCTGCATCGAGTACGGCGCCACGGTCGACACCGACGGCGGCCCGTTCGCCAAGTTCGGTCCCGACACCTTCGTGGTGATCGAGAAGTGGGAGAGCATGGACCATCTCAAGGCCCACGCCGCCTCCGACCACATGAAGGCCTACGGCGCCAAGACCAAGGACCTGCTGGCCAACCGCGCGGTCCACGTCCTGCAGAACGCATGACCGTTTCGGCCGACGACGTCGCCGCCTACGCCCGCGACGGCGTCGTCTGCCTGCGCGCCGCGTTCGATGCCGGCTGGATCGAACGCCTGCGCGCCGCGGCCGAACGCGACCTCGCCGATCCCGGGCCGCACGCCACCAACTTCGCCGAGGGCAGCACTGCCGGCCGATTCTTCGGCGACATGTACATGTGGAAGCGCGACGACGACTTCCGCGCCGCCGCCCTCGACTCGCCCGCCCCGGCCATCGCCGCCGGGCTGATGCGGTCGTCGGCCGCGGACTTCTTCTACGACCAGCTGTTCGTCAAGGAACCGGGCACCGCCCACCCGACGCCGTGGCACCAGGACCAGCCCTACTGGCCGGTCGCGGGCGACCAGGTGACCTCGGTGTGGATCGCGCTCGACGAGATCGACCGCTCGAACGGCGCCGTCGAGTTCATCGCCGGCTCGCACCACTGGGGCGTGCGCTACCGGCCGACGCCGTTCCGCAAGGGCCACGAGATCAAGTTCTCCGACAGCGACCTCGCCGTCCTGCCCGACATCGACGCCGAGCGCGACCGCCACGACATCCGCTGGTGGCCGATGGCGCCGGGCGACTGCCTGGTCTTCCACGGCATGATCGTGCACGGCGCCCCCGGCAACGCCACGCCCGGCCGGCGCCGGCGCGGCCTGTCGCTGCGCTACACCGGCGACGATGCCCGCTACGATCCCCGCCCCGGCACCTTCCGGTTCCCCTACCAGCCGGACCTGTCGCCCGGCGCGCCCATGACCTGCGCGCTCTTTCCACGGGTCTGGCCCCGGGACTGGCCACGCGGCTAAGGTGTCGCCGCAAGGGGATCGCGACATGGCGCAGGGCGACGGGCCGGATCAATTCACCGAGGTCACGACGACATCGTGGCTGCAACGGCTGGGCCAGGCCGTGGGCGGCGTCCTGATCGGCCTGGTGGCGATCGTGGTCTCGGTGGTGGTGCTGTTCTGGAACGAGGGCCGTGCCATCCACACGACCCAGGGCCTGGCCGAGGGCTCGGGCATCGTCCGCAGCGTCTCCGCGACCAGCGTCGACGCCGCCAACAACGGCCGGCTGGTCCATGTCAGCGGCGACCTGACGGTGGCCGGCCCGGTCAGCGATCCCGACTTCGGCCAGCGCGCCACCGGCGTGCGGCTGCTGCGCAAGGTCGAGATGTACCAGTGGAAGGAAGAGACGCAGACCGACTCGCGGACCAAGCTGGGCGGCGCCGAGGAGCGCACCACGACCACCCGCTACGAGCGCGGCTGGTCGGAGAAGCCGATCGATTCGAACCGCTTCAAGGAGCCGCGCGGCCACACCAACCCGCTGATGCCTTACCAGACCCGCGACACCGTCGCGGCCGGGGTGCGGCTCGGCGCGTTCGCGGTGCCGGAGCACCTGCTGGAGGGTTTCGGCACGCCCCGCCCCCTGCCGGTCAACGACATGCAGGCCAACGCGCTGCAGATCCGGGTCGGCAAGCCGGTCCGCGTGCTCGACGGCATGCTCTACGTCGGCCGCGACCCGCAGCAGCCCGGGATCGGCGACATGCGGGTGTCGTTCGCCGAGGTGCCGCTGCAGCGCGCCAGCGTCGTCGCCATGCAGTCGGGCGCCGGCTTCGCGCCGTTCCTGGCGCGGGCGGGCACCCGGGTCGAGCTGATCGCGGCGGGCGACGTGCCGGCCGCCGTCATGTTCCAGGAGGCCGAGCACGAGAACGCCACCTTCACGTGGATCCTGCGCGCGGCCGGCGCCTTCATCATGCTGGTCGGCTTCGGCATGGTCCTGCGCCCGCTGGGCGTGGCCGGCGATGTCATCCCGCTTCTCGGCGACCTGTTGCGGGCCGGCACCGGGATCGTGTCGCTGCTCTGCACCGTGGCGCTCGCGCCGCTGGTGATCGCGTTCGCCTGGCTGTGGTACCGGCCGCTGATCGCGGTCGGCGTACTGGTGGTGGGCGGCCTCGTCACGGTCGGCATCGCCCGGCTGGCGCGCGGTCGCGCCAACGCCCTGCGGCCCCTCGCCCCGCCGATCCGGCCCCCCGTCAGGCGCGCTTGAGCATGCCCCGCACGTGGGTATCGACCATGCCGCGGATCAGCGTGTCGCGGTCGGACCACGGGAACTCGGGCTTCATGATCAGCGCCGCCACGAGGCCGTGGACGCCCATCCAGCAGAGCTCGGCGCAGACGTCGGCGGGATAGTTCAGCTTCACGCCGGACGCCTCGACCTCCAGCAGGAAGGTGACCAGGCGCTGGAACACCACGGCGCCCCCGACGCCCGGCTGGGCCGGGTCGTCGGTCGGGGCGCGGTGCCCGGTCCGCCGGATCGCCTCGGGGATGTTGCCGCCGAGGAAGATCAGCTTGTACTCGTCGGGATGCTCGAGGCCGAAGCGGGCATAGGCCTCGCCGAACCGCTTCACGCGCTCGAGCGGATCCGGCACCGTGCGCTCCAGCTCGCTCACCGCCGCGATCAGGTGGGCGAAGGTCTGGTCGCACAGCGCCAGCATCAACGCTTCCTTGTCCTTGAAGTACAGGTAGACCGCCGGCGCCGAGATGCCGACCCGGTCGGCGATGCGGCGCATCGTCGTCTGCTCGTACCCCTGCTCGACGAACAGCTCCTTGGCCGCCTGCAGGATCTCTTCCCGGCGGGTGTGACCTTCGCCCCGGCGCTTGCGGCCGGGCGGCACGGCTGTGGAAACGTCGCTCACGGGCGGTTGATCTCCCCTCGTGCTTGACTCGTATATGAACGTGATTAAGTTATCAACGTTCAGTTAACACTGTTCATAGATGGTGTTGACAGTCTAGACCCACAAGGGACGCCAAGCCATGCGAGTTCCCACCGCCCCGCGCCTCCGCAAGGTTCCCCTCAAGGCCGTTGCCGTCGTCACAGCGGCGGCCGTGGTCGCGGCCGGCGGCCTCGCCGCCGTGTCGTGGAACGCCAATGCCTCGCGCGCGGTCGCCAGCGAGCCGGTGGTCAAGCCGGCCAAGGTGATGGAGATCGCCTACCGCCAGCGCAGCCAGCCGTTGGTGCTGGCCGGCACCGTGGTGCCCCGGATCGAGAGCAACCTCGGCTTCCGCGTCGCCGGCAAGATCGTCTCCCGCCACGTCGACGTCGGCTCCATCGTCCAGGCCGGCGACCTGATCGCCCGGCTCGACCCCGCCGACTACCGCCTCGCCGTCGACAATGCCCGCGCCGCGCTGGCCTCGGCCGAGGCCGACCATGCCCGCGCCCGCGCCGACTACGAGCGCTATCTCAACCTGCGCGGCACCGCCGTGTTCACCGCCCAGATCCTCGAACAGCGCCAGTCGCTGGCGGCGACGGCGCAGGCCCGCGTCGAGCAGGCGCGCAGCCAGCTTTCCTCGGCCGAGAACAACCTCGCCTACACCGACCTCCGCGCCGACACCGCCGGTGTCATCACCGCCGTGCAGGCCGAGGTCGGCCAGGTCCTCGCCCAGGGCCAGGGCGTCGCCCGCCTCGCCCGCACCGACGAACTGGAGATCCTGGTCGGCGTGCCCGAGCACCGCCTCAAGGCGGTGCGCGAGGCCCAGGCCGCCAGCTTCGAGCTGTGGTCTGACCAGGGCCGCCGCTTCGCCGCGCGGCTGCGCGAACTGTCGCCCAGCGCCGATCCCGCCACCCGCACCTACCCGGCGCGGTTCACGGTGGTGGAGAAGCCCGAGTTCATCGGCCTCGGCATGACCGCGACCCTGTCGTTCGAGCGCCCCGACAAGCAGCCGGTGGCCGAAGTGCCGCTGGCCGCGATCTTCCAGCAGGGCACGCAGCCGGCCGTCTGGCTGGTCGATCCGCGAACCGGGATCGTGTCGCTGCGCCCCGTCACGATCGCGCGCTGGCGCAACGACACCGCCGCGATCTCGGCCGGCGTGCGCGACGGTGACCTGATCGCCACCGCGGGCGTCCACAAGCTCGAGGAAGGCCAGAAGGTGAAGCCGATGACGGCCGCGACCCAGGCCTCTTCGCAGGCCCCCTCGCCGCCCCCGGCCCAGGCTGCGCGCTAGCCGCCCCGTTCTCCCCGGAGACCGCCATGAACCCGCGCTTCAATCTCTCGGCGCTGGCGCTGAAGCACAGCACGCTGACCATGTTCTTCATGATCGCGCTGGTGCTGGCCGGCGTGTACGCCTTCGCCAATCTCGGCCGCGCCGAGGACCCTCCCTTCACCATCAAGCAGATGGTGGTGTCGGCGGCGTGGCCCGGGGCGACGTCGCGCGAGGTCGAGCAGCAGGTCACCGAGAAAATCGAGACCAAGCTCCAGGAACTGCCCTACTTCTACAACGTCACCAGCTACACCAAGCCCGGCGAGACCGTGATCTACGTGTCGCTGCGCGACGACACCCCGCCGTCGCGCGTGCCCGACCTGTGGTACCAGGTCCGCAAGAAGGTCGGCGACATCAGGGGCTCGCTGCCGCAGGGCGTCCTCGGCCCGTTCTTCAACGACGAGTACGGCGACACCTACAGCCTGATCTGGGCGTTCGAGGCCGACGGCTACAGCCCGGCCGAGCTCAAGGAGATGGTCAAGGCGGTGCGCCAGCGCCTGCTGCGCGTGCCCGACGTCACCAAGGCCGACCTGCTCGGCCTGCAGGACGAGAAGATCTACATCGAGTTCAGCCACGGCCGGCTGGCGATGCTGGGCGTGCCGGTCGACCAGATCCTCGAGATCGTGCGCCGCCAGAACGCGATCGTCGCCGCCGGCACGGTCGAGACCCAGGGCGAGCGCGTCTCGGTCCGGGTCGACGGCGCCCCGGCCTCGGCCGAGGAACTCGCCAACCTCCCGTTCAACGCCGGCGGCCGCAACCTCACCCTGTCGGACGTGGCGGAGATCAAGCGCGGCTACCAGGACCCGCGGCAGCTGGCGATGCGCTACAACGGCCAGCCGGTGATCGGCCTCGGCGTCGTCATGGCCCCGGGCGGCAACGTCCAGACCCTGGGCAAGGCGCTCGACAAGGTCATGGCCGAGGTCGATCGCGGCCTGCCGGTCGGCATCACCGTCCACCGCGTCGCCAACCAGCCCGAGGTCGTCGCCAAGTCGTTCGAGGAGTTCTCGTCGTCGCTGCTGGAGGCGCTGGCGATCGTCCTGGTGGTGTCGTTCGTCAGCCTCGGCGTGCGCACCGGCGTGATCGTGGCGCTGTCGGTGCCGCTGGTGCTGGCCATCACCTTCGTCGGCATGCTGCTGCTCGGCATCGATTTCCAGCGCATCTCGCTCGGCGCGCTGATCATCGCGCTGGGCCTGCTGGTCGACGACGCGATCATCGCCGTCGAGATGATGATGGTGAAGCTGGAACAGGGCGCCAGCCGGCTCGAGGCGGCGACCTACGCCTACACCTCGACCGCCTTCCCGATGCTGACCGGCACCCTGGTCACGGCGGCCGGCTTCATCCCGGTCGGCTTCGCGCGGTCGAGCGCCGGCGAGTACACCAACTCGATCTTCTGGGTGGTCGGCCTGTCGCTGGTCATCTCGTGGTTCGTGGCCGTCCTGTTCACGCCGTTCATGGGCTACCACCTGCTGCCGACGCCCAAGGTCCACCACGCCGATCCCTACGGCGGCCGCCTCTACACCCTGTTCCGCAAGCTGGTCGTGTGGTGCGTGACTTGGCGCAAGACCACGATCGCCGTCACCGCGCTGGCCTTCGTCGCCTCGATGGCGGCGTTCGGCCTGGTCCAGAAGCAGTTCTTCCCGACCGCCAACCGGCCCGAGCTGATCGTCGACCTGCGGCTCGCCCAGGGTGCGTCGTGGCAGGCCACCGACCAGGAAGTGCGCCGCCTCGAGAACTGGTTGGCCGAGAACCCGGACGTCGCCAGCTACACCGCCTACGTCGGCGCCGGCAGCCCCCGGTTCTACCTGCCGACCGTGCCCGAGCTGGCCAACGCCAATTTCGGCCAGGTCATCGTCATGACCATGGACCTGGTGGCGCGCGAGCGCGTCGTCGCCGACCTCGACCGCCTGTTCGCCGGTGACTTCGAGGCGGTGCGGGCGCGCGTCCAGCGCCTGCAGAACGGCCCGCCGGTCAGCTACCCGGTGATGTTCCGCGTGCTCGGCGACGACCCGCAGCAGGTCCGCGCCGTCGCCGAGCAGGTCCGCCAGGTGTTCAAGGCCGACCCCGCCACCCGCGACATCAACTTCGACTGGAACGAGCTGGCCAAGACCGTCCGCCTCGAGGTCGACCAGAACAAGGCGCGCGCCCTGGGTGTCGATTCCCAGCTGCTGGGCAACACCCTGCAGACCCTGCTCTCGGGCGTGACCGTGACCCAGTACCGCGAGCGCACCGAGACGATCGACGTGGTCGCCCGCGCCGTGCCGGGCGAGCGCCTCAGCGTCGAGGGCCTCGAGGCGATCAACCTGCGCACCGGCAACGGCGGCGTGGTCTCGCTGGCGCAGCTCGCGACGCTGCGCTTCGAGCTCGAGGAGCCGATCCTGTGGCGCCGCAACAAGGACCTGCTGATGACGGTGCGCGCCGGCGTGATCGACGGCGTGCAGGGACCGGACGTCGCCGCCCGGCTCGACAAGGCGCTGGCGCCGGTGCGCGCCACCCTGCCCCCGGGCTACCGCATCGAGGTCGGCGGCGACAGCGAGGAGAGCGCCAAGAGCCAGGATTCGATCTTCAAGATGATGCCGATCATGGCCTTCCTGATGGTGCTGTTCCTGATGCTGCAGCTGCAGAGCTTCTCGAAGCTGGCGCTGGTCATGCTGACGGCGCCGCTGGGGATGATCGGCGTGTCGCTGTTCCTGCTGCTGTTCGGCCAGCCGTTCGGCTTCGTGTCGCTGCTGGGCGTGATCGCGCTGGCCGGCATGATCATGCGAAACTCGGTGATCCTGGTCGACCAGATCGACCAGGACATTGCCGCCGGCCAGAGCGACTGGGACGCCGTGATCGGCGCTACCGTGCGCCGCGCCCGGCCGATCCTGCTGACCGCCGGGACCGCCATCTTCGCCATGATCCCGCTGTCGCGCAGCGTTTTCTGGGGGCCGATGGCGGTGGCGCTGATGGGCGGCCTGCTGGTCGCCACGGCGCTCACCCTGCTGTTCCTGCCGGCGCTCTACGCCGCCTGGTTCCGGGTCCGCCGGCCGGCCGAGGACGCCACCCCGGTCACGACGCCCGCCGCGCCGCCGCCGCTGGCGCTGGCCGCCGGGTGAGGCTCAGGAAATCCGGCCCTCGGCCGTGTGCAGGTCGGCGCCGGTACGGGCGCTGACGTCGAGGATGATGGCGATGCCGCGGGCGATGTCGGCGACCGCCATCGACGGCGCCCCGCCCAGCCGGGCCGCCTGCTCGGGGACGTAGGGGATGTGCAGGAAGCCGCCGTGGAAGGCCGCCGGATGGTCCTGCGCCATGTCCATCAGGGCGTAGAGGATGTGGTTGCAGACGAAGGTTCCGGCGGTGTTCGAAACCCCGGCCGGCAGCCCGGCCTCGCGCAGCGCCGCGACGCAGGCCTTGATCGGCAGGGTCGCGAAGTAGGCCGGCGGGCCGCCCACCACCACCGGCTCGTCGATCGGCTGGGCACCGTCGTTGTCGCGGATGCGGGCGTCCTGGACGTTGATGCCGACGCGCTCGAGCGACAGTTCGCTACGGCCGCCGGCCTGGCCGACGCACAGCACGAGGTCGGGCCTCACCCGGTCGATCGCCGCCCGCAGCACCCCGGCCGAGCGCGCGTACGAGGTCGGCAACACCGCCGTCTCGACCGCCAGCCGGCCGACCGTCCGGGGCAGCAGAGCCACCGCCTGCGACGACGGGTTGACGGCGTCGCCGCCGAACGGATCGAAGCCCGTGACCAGTGCCTTCATCGTCTTCCCAGCCTGCCGTACCCGACGCAACGAAAAGGGCGCCCCTCGCGGGGCGCCCTCACGTTAGTCGGTTCGGACCGTCGCGGCTACTTGGCGGCGTCGACGGCGCGACGCGCCATCACGTTGACCAGGTGCGCGCGGTACTCGGCGCTGGCATGGATGTCGCTGTTGAGGCCGTCGGCCGGGATCTTGATGTCCTTGATGGCGGCCGAGGAGAAGTTCTTGGCCAGCGCCTCCTCCATCGCCTTGACGCGGAAGGCGCAGGCGCCGGCGCCGGTCACGGCGACGCGAACGCCGCCGGCCGTCTTGGCCACGAACACGCCGACCATGGCGTAGCGCGAGGCCGGGTTCGGGAACTTCACGTAGGCCGCCTTCTCCGGCTTCGGGAAGCTGATCGAGGTGATCAGCTCGCCGTCCGTCAGCGCCGTCTCGAACAGGCCCTTGAAGAACTTGTCCGCCTCGTGCTTGCCGGTGTTGGTGGTGATGGTGGCGCCGAGCGCCAGCACCGCCGCCGGGTAGTCGGCCGCCGGGTCGCTGTTGGCGACCGAGCCACCGATCGTGCCGCGGTTGCGGACCGCCGGGTCGCCGATGTGGCCGGCGAGGTCGGCCAGCGCCGGGATCATCTTTTTCACGTCGGCCGAGGTCGCGACGTCGTGGTGGCGGGTCATGCCGCCGATCACGACGTTGTTGCCCTCGACCTTGATGCCCGCCAGTTCCTTGATGGCGCCGAGATCGACGACATCGCTGGGACGGGCCAGGCGCTGCTTCAGCGTCGGGATCAGCGTCATGCCGCCCGACATCGGGCGGGCCTCGTCCTTGCCCTTCAGCAGGTTGGCGGCGTCGGCCAGCGTCTTCGGCCGGTGATAGTGGAAATCGTACATCTCAGAACCTCCCTTACTCGGCCGCCTGGCGCTGCGCACCGTTGATCGCCTGCCACACCGTCAGCGGCGTGGCAGGCATCGGCACGTGGGTGACGCCGAGCGGCGCCAGCGCATCGTGGACGGCATTCATCACGGCGGCAGGTGCGGCGATCGCACCGGCCTCGCCGCATCCCTTCACGCCCAGCGGATTGTGCGGGCAAGGCGTGACCTTGTAGCCGAGCTTGAACGACGGGAAGTTGTCCGCGCGCGGCATGGTGTAGTCGTTGTACGAGCCGCTCAACAGCTGGCCCGTCTCCTTGTCGTAGACGGCGTTCTCGAAGAGCGCCTGGCCGACGCCCTGCACGATGCCGCCATGGACCTGGCCCTCGACGATCATCGGGTTGATGATGTTGCCGAAATCGTCGACGGCCGTGTGGGCGATCACCTCGACGACGCCGGTCTCGGGGTCGATCTCGACCTCGCAGATCTGCGTGCCCGCCGGGTAGACGAAGTTCGCCGGGTCGTAGAAGGCGTTCTCGTCCATGCCCGGCTCGAGCTCGGCGAGCGGGTAGTTGTGCGGCACGTAGGCCGCGAACACGCACTGGGCGAGCGGCACGTTCTTGTCGGTGCCGGCGACCTTGAAGGTGCCGTTCTCGAAGACGACGTCGGCGACCGACGCCTCCATGAGATGGGCGGCGATCTTCTTGCCCTTGGCGATGATCTTGTCGGCCGCCTTCATGATGGCCGAGCCGCCGACCGCCAGCGAGCGGCTGCCGTAGCTACCCATGCCGAACGGCGTCGTCGCCGTGTCGCCGTGGACCACCTCGATGTTCTCGAGCGGCACGCCGAGCTTGTCCGACACGATCTGGGCGAAGGTCGTCTCGTGGCTCTGGCCGTGGCTGTGCGCACCGGTCAGGACCTGGACGTTGCCCGTCGGGTTGAACTTGATCTGCGCCGACTCCCACTGCCCGACGCCGCCGCCGAGCTGGCCGATCACCTGCGATGGTGCCAGCCCGCAGGCCTCGATGTAGGACGAGAAGCCGATGCCGCGCAGCTTGCCGCGCTTCTTGGCTTCCGCCCGCCGGGCCTCGAAGCCCTTGTAGTCGGCGATCTTCATCGCCTCGTCGATGATCGGCGGGTAGTTGCCGGAGTCGTACTGCAGCGCCACCGGCGTCTGGTACGGGAAGGCGTCGGCCGGGATGAAGTTCTTCCGGCGCAGCTCGGCCGGGTCCATCTTCAGCTCCGCCGCCGCCTTGCTGACGATCGTCTCGACGACGAAGGTCGCCTCGGGACGGCCGGCGCCGCGGTAGGCGTCGACCGGCGCGGTGTTGGTCAGCGCCGCCTTGACGTTGGCGTAGATCACCGGCGTGGTGTACTGGCCCGCCAGCAGCGTCGCGTACAGGTAGGTCGGCACCGCCGTCGAGAAGGTCGACAGGTAGGCGCCCATGTTGGCGATGGTCTCGACCTTGAAGGCCAGGAACTTGCCGTCCTTGTCCATCGCCAGCTCGGCGTGGGTGACGTGGTCACGGCCGTGCGCGTCGGTCTGGAACGACTCGGTGCGCTCGGCCGTCCACTTGATCGGACGGCCCACCCGGGACGCCGCCCAGCAGACCATCGTCTCCTCGTTGTAGCAGAAGATCTTGCTGCCGAAGCCGCCGCCGACGTCGGGGGCGATCACGCGCAGCTTGTGCTCGGGGATGCCGAGCACGAACGCCGACAGGATCAGGCGCAGCACGTGCGGGTTCTGCGACGTCGACCACAGCGTGTAGTTGCCCGTGCCCTTGTCGTACTCGGCCGCCGCGGCGCGGGGTTCCATGGCGTTGGGGATCAGGCGGTTGTTGACCAGGTCGAGCTTGGTGACGTGCGCCGCCTTGGCGAACGCGGCCTCGACATCGGCCTTCACGCCGATTTCCCAGTCGTAGATCAGGTTGCCGGGCGCCTCGGCGTGGACCTGGGGCATGCCGGCGTCGAGCGCCCGCGCGAGGTCGACGTTGGCCGGCAGGACCTCGTAGTCGACGTGGATGTTCTCGGCGGCGTCCTTGGCCTCGTCGGCGCTGTTGGCCACCACCATCGCCACCGGGTCGCCGACGTAGCGCACGACGTCGTGCGCCAGCACCGGGTGCGGCGGCGACTTGTGCGGCTGGCCGTGCTTGTCCTTGACCACCCAGCCGCAGATCAGGCTGCCGACCTTGGCGTCGGCGACGTCCTTGCCGGTGAAGATCTCGACCACGCCGGGCATGCCCTTGGCGGCCGCGATGTCGACGCTCTTGATCCGCGCGTGGGCGTGCGGCGAGCGCAGGAAGTAGGCGTATGTCGGCCGCGCGAGCGGCAGGTCGTCGACGTAGCGGCCGGTGCCGGTCAGGAAGCGCTGGTCTTCCTTCCGCTTGACCCGGGCGCCAATTCCGGTTTGCGCGGTCATGGCTACACCCCCGCCGCTTTCATCGCCGGCGCCGCGGCCAGGATCGCCTTCACGATGTTGTGGTAGCCGGTGCAGCGGCAGAGGTTGCCCTCGAGCTCGCGGCGCACGGTCGCCTCGTCGAGCTGGTAGTTGTGGCGCTTCACCATGTCGATGGCGCTCATCACCATGCCCGGCGTGCAGAAGCCGCACTGCAGGGCGTGGTGCTCGCGGAAGGCCTCCTGCATCGGGTGCAGCTTCTCCGCGCTCTCGGCCAGGCCCTCGATCGTGGTGACCTTGGTGCCGTCGGCCTGGACCGCCAGCATGGTGCAGGACTTCACCGACTTGCCGTCGACATGGACGACGCAGGCGCCGCACTGGCTGGTGTCGCAGCCGACGTGGGTGCCGGTCATGCCGAGGTGCTCGCGCAGGAACTGGACCAACAGCGTGCGCGCCTCGACCTTGCCCGAGACGGACTTGCCGTTGACGGTCATGGCGACGGAAATTGTCATCTACTCTTCTCCCTCAGAATTGTTGGTTGCAGCGCAGGCGCGCGGCCGCACTTACAGGGCGTTGGTCGGACTGTCGCAAGGGGCTCCCGCGCCGGTCAAGCGAATTGCTGATGACGACGCGGGCGCTGCGACGACGACCGGGACTAGCGGTTGAACAGGAAGATCAGGACCAGGGCCGCAGCGCCGATGCCGATGATCAGCCAGTGGCGATAGCCACGCTGCGTTGCAGCAGGAGGCGGCGTCGGTGCCGCCATGGTGTCGGTGCCCGGCGGCGGCGTCGAGCCCCCGACCGCGGCGACGGCGGCCGCCTCGGCCTCCGGCGGCGGGCCGCCGACCATGGCCGCGAACTTGCCGAAGAACTCGTCCGCCAGCTTGCGCGCGGTGCCGTCGATCAGGCGCGCACCGACCTGGGCGATCTTGCCGCCGACCTGGGCGTCGACGTCGTACTTGAGGACCGTCTGGCCGGCGTCCTCGGTGAGCGCGACGACCGCGCCGCCCTTGGCGAAGCCGGCGGCGCCGCCCTGGCCCTCGCCCGAGATCCGGTAGCCGTTCGGCGGATCGATGTCGCTCAGCGTCACCTTGCCCGAGAAGGCGGCGCTGACCGGGCCGATGCGCATGCGCACCTTGGCCTTCAGCTCGGTGTCCGAGACCTTCTCCAGGGATTCGCAGCCCGGGATGCAGGCCTGCAGCACCGCGGGATCGTTGAGGGCCGCGAAGACCTTCTCCCGCGACGCCGGAATCCTGTACTCGCCCTTGATTTCCATCTCGTTACTCCTGGCCGGCCTGGCGACGCCCCGCCCCTACCACTTGTTGGTATAGGAGTCCGGCGGCGGTTCTGCCAGTGGTTCGCGCAGGGAGACGTAGATCGTCGCGAGGTACGGGATCGCCATCAGGACGGCGATCGCCGCGAACCAGTTGGCCTCGGTGTTCCAGAACAGCGTGCCGATCACCCAGCGGCCGCCGTCGATCGCGCGCAGGCCGCCCGAACCACCGTCGTGCAGCTTGATCGCGCCCTCGGTGACGACCATCACCGCCGCCCACAGGATCAGCAGCGCCGACAGGATGATCTCGGGCAGGATCGGGCGCACGCGGTCGTAGGTCCGGTCCATGTGCACGTAGCCCTTGCTGCCGTCGTAGCCGAGCAGCCGGCCGAACGACAGCGCCTTGGCCCAGCGGTGGGCCCGGGTCACCTGCTCGTGGCGCAGGATGGTCAGGGTCTTCCAAGCCATCAGGACGACGCTGGGGATGGCGAAGCTCCAGATCGGGAAGTCGCGGTAGCGGCCGTCGATGGCGATCTGGCGGAACCAGGTGCCGATGCGGATGACGCCGTCGTACCAGTCGATGCTGATCACCACGAGGTAGAAGATGCAGAGCACCGTCAGCACCAGGTAGAGCATCTGCGCCATCAGGTCGGCGCGCTGCAGGATGCGGTAGCGCGGCAGCGCCCGCCACGCCCGCCACGCCTCCAGCACGCGCGCGCCGTACAGCGACGGGTCGGCCATGCGGCCGGTCAGGCTGTCGGCGATGCCGCGCAGCAGCGCGTAGCTGAACAGCGCCAGCAGCACCGCCCAGAACACCACGCCCATCATCTTCTCGAAGTAGAAGACGCGGGTCAGGTCGATCCAGGTCGTCTGGACGTAGCAGGTCGCGATCAGCTGGGCGAAGACGGCGAACACCGCGATCGCGCGGTAGGTCGATTGCCGGCGCAGGCCGACGAACGCGGCGAGGATCAGGCCGGACGCCAGGGTCGACAGGAAGTAGAGCATCGGCCAGCTGGGCTCGGCCGAGACCGGCTTGCCGAGCTGGAACTTGTCGTGGCGCTGGGCGTCGAGCAGGCCCCAGGCGGCGCCGACGGTGCCCTCCTGGCGGGCCTTCCAGTACTGGTCGAACGCCTCGACGATGTTGTAGTCGAACTTCTCGCGGTCGGCGAGGTCGCGGAACACCGAGAAGTAGCGAACCTGTTCGACCCGGCCCGGCCGCGCGTCGGCGCGCATGCGGCCGTCGCTCGGCCAGCCGGTCTCGCCGATCACGATGGTCTTGCCCGGGAAGCGGTCCTGCACCTTCTTGTAGATGTCGCGGATGTGCTTCTCGATCGTCAGCTTGCCGTCGGGTTCGCGCCGGTCCATGCCGATCGGCACGTCCTCCCAGTAAGGCAGGATGTGGATCGT
Organism: uncultured Reyranella sp.; assembly: GCA_964420105.1. Classification (GTDB taxonomy): domain Bacteria; phylum Pseudomonadota; class Alphaproteobacteria; order Reyranellales; family Reyranellaceae; genus Reyranella. The sequence goes on along the minus strand of CAYQRL010000007.1, from coordinate 66,422 downwards.
GATGAAGTCGACCTCGTCGGCCAGCGACGGGTTGCGCAGCCAGAATTCCCAGACGTCGGCGTAGGTCACCGGCTGGGTCACCCGCTGCTTGACCTGGCGGATGTAGCTGCGCAGCTGGTTGGCGGTCAGCTCCTTGCGCAGCAGCACCTCGTTGCCGACGATCACCCGCTCGACCGTGTCCTTGTACTTGTTGGCATGGTCGATCAGCAGGTTGATCTGCTCGAGGTTCTCCTTGTCGTTGTCGTTCAGCCAGGCGCCGTGCCAGACCTTGAGGCCGTACTTGCCGGCGCGCTGCGGCACGGTCTCGAGGTTCTCGCCCGACGAGTAGGTCCGCACCGCCTGGACCTTGCCCTGGAGGCGGCGCAGGTCCTCCTCGATCTGGTCGGGCGTCGGGAACACCATGGTGAGCGGGCTCTGCCCCGGCCGGTACGGCGCGAACGACACGCTGCGCAGCGGCGCGCTGGTCCAGCCGGCGATCTCGACCGGCTTGTTGGGCCACCACCACCACAGGAGATTCAGCGCGGCGACCGCCACGAAGGCGATCACCGCCACCAGGACACGCATGACGAGGCTTTTAGCAGGAACGGCCGACCGGCGTGTGGCTTTTCGGAGGAGGATTTGTCCCCAGAATGGCCGTTCCCCGCCGGTCCGCCGGGCCTCAGAGCGCGCCCTTCTGGACCCCCGCCAGCGCCTGCCGGACCAGCTGGTGGCCGCGGAACAGCACCGCCTCCTTCCAGTCGTCGGTCTCGGGGTAGAACTGGCGCCGCATCGCCGCCCGGATCGGCGCCGCCTCCCTGCCCAGCGGATCGCCGTACTTGTGCAGCCAGGCATCCGCCCGGAACGCCTTCTGGCCGCTCTCGCGGTCGAAGGTGCCGAACTCCAGGGTGCACATGGTGAGACGCGTCGCGGGCTCGGTCAGGACCCGGTTCAGGCCGTAGTGCCCGAGCCCGTCGCGCGCCTGCGAGGCGGTCTGGCCGCGCTTCGACTCGGTGACCGATTCGCCCCAGAACGCCCGCACCCGCCGCGACCCGGGGGTGCCGATGTCGTAGTGCGTGATCGGCTCGCCGTAGCCGTAGGGGCCGAGGCCGGTGTGGAAGTCGATCACCGCGACGTCCGCCCGCCCCGCCAGGAAGCGGTCGGCGATGGCGTGCAGGGTGCGGTTCGACCACGACGGCCCACCACCGCCGAAGAACAGCCCGTCGGGATGGCTGTACTGGCCGCCCGAGACGGCACGGAAGAAGGCGATGTCGCCGACCCTCTTGCGGTAGGCGCCGAGCTTCTCGTCGGCAGCCGCCAGCATCGCCGGCGACAGGTCGTTCGGCACCAGGAGGTCGGCGATCTCGAGGTAGGCGTCGTTGGCCGGGTACGGCTTGCCGTGGTCGACGTAGTTGCGGTTGAGGTCGTTGCCCTCCTCGGTCACCCTTCGCGTCCAGGCGAAGCCGTAGGGATTGATGGCATGGACCCACAGCGCCGCCGTCCCCGCCGGCAGGCCGGCGGCGCCGACGCTGGCCAGCCAGTCGACCTGGAAGCCCGAGCCGCAGTAGCCCTCGACGCCGTGGGTCGAGGAGATCGTCACCACCACCTTCGTGGCGTCGTCGGGACCGAGCCAGGCGACGTCGGTCGACAGCGCCTCGCCCCCCGGCCCCCGGGTCGGGTTGTCGTAGCGCGTGGTCTTCGCGCCGGCGATGCGGGCGGCGGCGAGGAACTTGTCGCGGGCCTCGTCGTAGCTGGCGGCGAAGGAATGGATGTTGTGCATGGGTCCCCTAGGTCCGGAGCGTCAGGCCGCCGTCGACCACCAGCTCGTGGCCGGTGATGAAATCGGCCTCGTCGGAGGCCAGCAGCAGCGCGCCGCGCGCAATGTCGATCGGCTGTCCGAGCCGGCGCAAGGCCGCCTTCTTCTCCCAGACCGCGCGGATCTCGGGATTGTCGAAGTTGCCGCGCGTCATGCCGGTGTAGATGGCTCCGGGACAGACGTAGTTCGCGGTGATGTTGAACTTGCCGAGTTCGAGCGCCAGCGTCCGCGTCAGGCCGCCGACGCCGGCCTTGGAGGCGCAGTAGGCGGCGAGCCCGTAGTCGGTGTCGAAGGCCATGACCGACGCGGTGTTGACGATGCGCGCCCGGCCCTTCTCGCGCGCCCGCGCCTTGAGCGCTGGGATCGCGGCCCGGCACATCCGGAACACCGCCCGCACGTTGACGTCGTTGACCCGGTCCCACTCGGCGTCGGTCATCTCCTCGACGAAGGCGCGGCCGCTGACGCCGGCGTTGTTGAACAGGATGTCGAGCGCGCCGAAACGCTGCACCGCCGCCTCGACGATCCGCGCCGGGGCGTCGTCGCCGGTCAGGTCGCAGCCGAGCGGCGCGATCGCGGCATTGCCGGCGTGGACCTCGTCGATCGCCGAACCGGGCCGGTCGACCGCGAGGACCTGCGCGCCCTCGTCGGCGAACAGCGTGGCCGACGCCGCGCCGATGCCGGAAGCGGCGCCGGTGACGATCGCTATCTTTCCCTTGAGCCTGCCCATGACGTTCTCCCTCATTCCATCGTTATACCCGTGGCCGCCGCGACGCGCCGCCAGACCGCGAGGTCGGTCGCGACGGCCGCCGCCAGCGCCCGCGCGCCCTGCCCGACCGGGTCGGCGCCGAGCAGCCGCAGGCGCTCGCGCACCTCGGGCGACGCCACCGCCTGGTCGAACGCCCGCTCGATCTGGCGCACGATCACCCGCGGCACGCCGGGCGGCGCCATGATGCCCGCCCACAGCGCGACCTCGGCCGCCGCCAGGCCGGCCTCGCCGAGCGTCGGCACTTCCGGCAGGACCAGCGATCGGCCATGGCCGGTCACGGCCAGCGCCCGGAACTTGCCCGATCCCAGCATCGGCGCCGCCACGGCGGTGCCGACGAACATGACCTGGACCTGCCCGGCATGGAGGTCCGTGAGCGCCGGGGCATTGGCGCGGTAGGGCACGTGCTCGACCTCGATGCCGGCGGCCATCCGGAGGTTCTCCATCACCAGGTGCGACAGGGTGCCGACCCCGGTCGAGGCGTAGTTCAGGGCGCCGCGCCGGTCGCGGGCCTGGCCGACGAAGTCCGACAGGCTGCCGATCGTCGACGACGCCGAAACCAGCAGCACCATCGGCATGTCGGCGAGGTAGGCGACGGCGGCGAGGTCGTGCAGCGGATCGAGCGGGGCGGCGCGGTTGACCGCGGCCGGCACCGTGACCTGCGCCGGCGTCGCCAGCAGCAGCGTGTAGCCGTCCGGGTCGGCCCGCGTGACCGCGACGGCCGCCGGGACACCGCCCGCCACGGTACGGTTCTCGATCAGGATCGAGGACCCGCCCAGCACCGCGGCGGCAGGCCTCGCGACCAGCCGGGCCAGCATGTCGCCCGGCGTGCCGGCCGGAAACGGCACCACCAGCGAGACCGGGCGCGCCGGGAAGTCGTCGGCACGGCCCGATGCCGGCGCCAGCGAGGCGCCGAGCACGGTCGCCAGGCGGCGCCGCCCGATCATGCCCCGGCTCAGGCGACCGTCAGGACGACCTTGCCGGTGGCCTTGCGCGACAGCAGCGCGTTCATCGCCTCGGCGCCCTTCTCCAGCGGGAAGCGCATCGAGATGTGCGGCTTGAGCTTGCCCTCGCCGTACCACGCCAGCAGCTCGTCGAAGTTCTTGCGCGCCTCGGCCGGCTCGCGACCGCGCCAGGCGCCGTAGAACACGCCGCGCACGTCGCAGCTCTTGAGCAGCGCGAGGTTGGCCGGCAACTGCGGGATGCGGCCGGCCGCGAAGCCGACCACCAGCAGGCGGCCATACCAGGCGATGCAGCGGATCGACTCGTCGAAGGCGTCGCCGCCGACCGCGTCGTAGACGATGTCCGCACCGTGGCCCCCGGTCAGCTCCTTGACCTTGTCGCGCATCTTCTCCTTGGCGTAGTTCACGAACATGGTCGCGCCGTACTTGCGGCAGATCTCCATCTTCTCGTCGGAGCCGACCGCGGCGATCACCTTGAGGCCCATCAGGGCGCCCAGCTCGACCGCGGTCAGGCCGACGCCGCCGGAGGCGCCGGTCACCAGCAGGAACTCGCCCGGCTTTGGATCGCTGCGCTGCTTCAGGGCGTAGTACGAGGTGCCGTACGTCATGGTGAACGCCGCGCCGTCCTCGTAGCTCATGTTCTTCGGCATCGGCAGCAGCTGGATCTCGTCGACCACCGCCTCGGTGGCGTAGCCGCCGTGGCCGATCATGCCGATCACCCGGTCGCCGACCTTGTAGCCCCCGACGCCCTCGCCGACCTCGACGATGTCGCCGGCGATCTCGTGGCCGGGCGCGAACGGGCGCGGCGGCTTGAACTGGTACTTGTCCTGGATGATCAGGGTGTCGGGGAAGTTGACCCCGGCCGCCTTCACGGCGACGCGGACCTGGCCCTTGCCGAGCGGCTTGGACGGCATCTCCACCAGCTTGAGGCTCTCCGGGCCGCCCGGCGTTTCGCTGATCAAGGCGCGCATGCGTTCGCTCCGTCTCGGTGTTTCCTGTGTCGGTCCATTGATACGATGGCGGGCGGGCCAGCGTCCATCCGTGCTAGAAGGGCGCGTTCGCGGGGAGGAAAATGGCAGGGCTGTACTTCGAGGAATTCGCCGTGGGCCAGGCATTCGACCATGCCTGGACCCGTACCGTCACCGAGATGGACAACGTGCTGTTCAGCTCGCTGACCATGAACGTCCAGCCGCTCCACCTCGACGCGGAGTTCGCGGCCGGCACCGAGTTCGGGCAGCGCATCGTCAACAGCCTGTTCACGCTCGGCCTGATGATCGGCATCACGGTCAACGACACCACGCTCGGCACCACCGTCGCCAACCTCGGGATGACCGACGTGCGCTTCCCCAAGCCGGTCTTCCACGGCGACACGCTGCGCGTCCGCACCACCGTGCTGTCGCTGCGCGAGAGCCGGTCCCGCCCCGACGCCGGCATCGTCGAGTTTTCCCACGTCGCCCTCAACCAGCGCGGCGAGACCGTGGCGCAATGCACGCGCCAGGCCCTGATGCGCAAGAAGTCCCGGAGCTGATGTCGCGATGCGTTCCTTCCTCTTCGTTCCCGCCGATTCCGAGCGCAAGCTCGCCAAGGGCCCGGCCTCCGGCCCCGACGCCCTGATCCTCGACCTCGAGGACTCGGTCGCCGCCAACCGCAAGCAGGTCGCGCGCGAGATGGCGCTGGCCTACCTCCAGGCGTCGGACCGGCGCGGGCCGAAGCTATACGTGCGGGTCAACGCGCTCGACACCGGGCTGACGCTGGGCGACCTCGCGGCCGTCATGCAGGGCAAGCCCGACGGCATCGTGTTCCCGAAGTGCGTCGGCCAGGCCGACCTCGACCGGCTCGCGACCTGGCTCGACGCGCTCGAGGCCCGCGAGGGCATCGCCGCCGGCGCGACCCGCATCCTGACCATCGCCACCGAGAGCGCCGCCGCGGTGCTGGCGCTGGCCGCCCAGCCGGCGCGCCACCCGCGGCTGGTCGGCCACTCGTGGGGCGGCGAGGATCTGATGGCCGACCTCGGCGCCCTGGCCAAGGGTCCCGCCCCCGGCCAGTACGACGACACCTTCAAGCTCGCCCGCACCGTCAACCTGATGGCCTCGGTGGCGGCCGGCGTGGTCGCCTACGACACCGTCTACCCCGACATCCGGAACGTCGACGGCATGCGCGCCGAGTCGATCGACGCGCGGCGCATGGGCTACGGCGGCAAGATCGCCATCCATCCCGACCAGGTCGCGATCATCCACGAGGTGTTCACGCCGTCGGCGGCCGAGATCGACTGGGCCAGGCGGGTGGTCGCCACCTTCGCCGACAATCCCGGCTCGGGCGTGCTGACGCTCGACGGCAAGATGCTCGACCGGCCGCACCTCGTGCTGGCCGAGCGCCTGCTCGCGCGGGCGGGTGGATGAAGGACAATTTCGGCCTCGTCGACACGCTCGATCGGCTGTTCGCCGGCGACGCGCGCTCGACGCTGTCGCTCGACGAGTTCCTCGACGGGCTGCAGGGCCGCTCCTACGCCTTCGCCATCGCCGCGCTGAACCTGCCCAACTGCGTGCCGACCGGCATCCCGTGGCTGTCGACCGTCACCGGGCTGCCGATGGTGTTCCTGCTGGTCCAGTACTTCGCCGGCCGGCCGGTGCCGACGCTGCCCGGCTTCGTCGGCAAGCGCGGGCTCGACCGCGGTCACCTGCAGCGCTTCCTCGACCGCTCGCGGCGCTTCCTCGGCTGGCTGGAGCGCACCATCCACGCCCGCGCCGAGGGCTGGGTCACCGGGCTGCCGCGCCGCGCGCTGCTGCTGGCGCTGGCCGCCAACGTCGTGGTCCTCGCCCTGCCCATCCCGTTCGACAACCTGTTCCCGGCGTGGGCGATCCTGTTCTTCTGCCTCGCCCTGATCGAGGACGACGGCGTGATGGCGATGCTGGGCTGGCTGTTCAGCGGCCTGACCGCGGCGTGGACCGTGTTCCTGGTGATACTCGGTCACGCCGCGATCTCGACCGCGATCACCGGCCTGCGCGGCCTCCTGTTCGACTGATCGCGCCCCGCTAGTAGGAGCGCGGCAGCCCCAGCACGTGCTCCGAGATGAAGTTCAGGATCATGTTGGTGGAGATCGGCGCCACCATGTACAGCCGGGTCTCGCGGAACTTGCGCTCGATATCGTACTCCTCGGCGAAGCCGAAGCCGCCGTGGGTCTGCACGCACATGTCGGCCGCCGCCCAGGCCGCCTCCGAGCCCAGCATCTTGGCCATGTTGGCCTCGGCGCCGCACGGCAGGCCGGCCTCGTACAGGGCCGCTGCCTTGCGCACCATCAGGTCGGCCGCCTCGGTCTGGGCGTAGGCGCGCGCGATCGGGAACTGCACGCCCTGGTTCTGGCCGATCGCGCGGCCGAACAGGTTGCGCTGCTTGGCGTAGTCGGTCGCCTTCTCGATGAACCAGCGGGCATCGCCGATCGTCTCGGCGGCGATCAGCACGCGCTCGGCGTTCATGCCGCCGAGGATGTAGCGGAAGCCCTGCCCCTCCTCGCCGATCAGGTTCTCGGCCGACACTTCCATGTTGTCGAAGAACACCTCGGTCGAGTTGTGGTTCATCATGGTGCGGATCGGCCGGATGGTCAGGCCATTGCCCAGCGCCTTGCGCATGTCGACGAGGAACACCGACAGGCCCTCGGTGCGCTTCTTGGTCTGCTCGCGCGGCGTCGTGCGCGCCAGCAGCAGCATCAGGTCCGAGTGCTCGGCGCGGCTGGTCCACACCTTCTGGCCGTTGACCACGTAGGTGCTGTTGTCCTTCTTCACCGCGGTGGTGCGCAGTGCCAGCGTGTCGGTGCCGCTGGTCGGCTCGGTGACGCCGAAGGCCTGCAGCCGCAGCTCGCCGCTGGCGATCTTGGGCAGGTACTTCTGCTTCTGCTCCTTGCTGCCGTGCCGCAGCAGCGTGCCCATGATGTACATCTGGGCGTGGCAGGCCGCGCCGTTGCAGCCGGCGCGCTGGACTTCCTCGAGCACCGCCGCCGCCGCCGAGATGCCGAGCCCGGCGCCGCCGTATTCCTCCGGGATCAGGATGGCCAGCCAGCCTGCCTCGGTCAGCGCCTTGACGAACTCGGTGGGATAGCCGCGCTGGCGGTCGAGTTCGCGCCAGTAGGCGCCGTCGAACTTGAGGCAGAGCTGGCGGACCGCATCGCGGATTTCGGGGTGCGTGGGAGCGTAGGGATTTTCCATGGGCGGCGAACCTAGTCCGCCGCCTGCCCCCGTGCAATGCGACCGAGTTCGTCGGCCAGCGGTCCGTGCACGTCCGGCCCGAAGCCGTCGACCGTCGCCTCGCGGCGCGCGGTGACGCCGTCGACCGCGCCCGCCTTCTCGACCACGGCGCGGGTGACGGCGAGGTCGCGCGCGGCGCCGAGGAAGGCGGCGAGCGTCGGCGCCCAGTCCGGGCGCACCACCGCCAGTGCCGCCATCAGGCCGTAGGCGCCCCAGTTCGACACCCCGGCGACGACGAGGTGATCGCAGGAGGTCACGCAGGCGATGGTCTCGCCGTTCGGGACCTCGCGCGCGATCAGCCCGGCCGGCAGCCGGCCCATGCCGATCTCGTTGCCGCCGTCGCCGACCGCGAGCCGTGTCCACGGCCCGCCCAGGAACAGGTCGTCGAGCGGCGCCGTCCACGCCCCGACGTCGACGCCGCGCATGTTGCGCGGCCGCCCGTCGGCGCTGCGGCCGCAACGTTCGATCGAGATCGCATGGCTGAGCGAAGCGCCGCGCCATGCCGCCAGCAGCCGGTCGAGGGCGGCACGGTCGTCGACCGCGACCTCGTCGACCGCCACCGGCTGGCCGGCCTCGGCGACGGCGGCACGCACCGCCCCGGCGCACGGCGTGTCGACGGCGATCCGCGCCGGCACGCCGCAGGCGACCAGCCCGGCGGCCAGCAGCGCGGTGCCGACCGGGCCGTCGGTCTCGGGGGCACGGACCTCGCCGCGCGGCACGAAGAAGCCGGTGATCAGGCCGACCGCGGTGGCGCCGGCAAGCGACCGCGCTGCCGCCTCGAGTTCGCCCGGCGTCGCCTCGATCAGCGCCGCCGTGCGGCGGCCGACATCCCGACAGACCAGGGCGACGATGGCCGCGATACGCTCGGCCTCACTTTTCCTTGGCGACATAAACTCCCGTCCACTCGGGCGGCGAATCGTCGATCAGGGCATCGACCCGCTCGCGCATCATCTCGTAATAGCCCTGTCGCCAGCCCAGCGCATCCGCCAGGGCCTCGCAGGCCGGGATCAGGTCCAGCGCCTCGACGAAGCCGCCGGCCCGGTACTGCTCGAGGAACGCCGACTGGGCCTTCACCAGGTCGATGTAGGCCTGCTCGCTCGCCATTTCCGGGCCGCCGAGCAGGGCCCAGATCCGCTCCGGCTCGGTCTTGCCCTTGACCATCACCGAATCGATCTCGATCGCGGCGAATTCCGGCACCGCCTGTCGCGTGTTGTCGCCGATGATGATGTCGACCCGGTAGGTCTTGCACTGGCCCTCCAGGCGCGACGCGAGGTTCACCTCGTCGCCGAGGCAGGAGTACGTGAAGCGCTGCGTCGAGCCGAAGTTGCCGACCGACGCCAACCCGGTGTTGAGGCCAACGCCGATCTTGACCGGGATGTGCGCGCGCCCCTCCGCCTCCGCCTCCTTGCGCCAGTCCTCGTTGAGCGTCCGCAACTGGGCCTGCATCGCCAGCGCCGTCTCGCAGGCCCGCGCGGCGTGGCCGTCGATGGCCAGCGGCGCGTTCCAGAACGCCATGATCGCGTCGCCCATGTACTTGTCGATGGTGCCGCGGTTGCGCATCACGACGTCGGTCATCGGCGTCAGGAAGCGGTTCATGAACCGGGTCAGGCCGGGCGGGTCGAACTGTTCCGAGATGCGGGTGAAGCCGCGCACGTCGGTGAACATCACGGTGATCTCGCGCTGCTCGCCGCCGAGCTGCAGCAGCTCGGGCTGCCGGGCCAGCCGCTCGACGAGGTCGGGCGACAGGTAGAGGCCGAAGGCGCCGCGGATCGCCGCCCGCTCGCGCTCCTCGCGCATGAAGGCCAGCGCGGTGCCGCTGACGTAGATGGCGAACAGGGTCATCGGCGGGTAGATCGGGTCGAACAGCAGCTTCTGCTCGGTGAAGGCGAACCACGGCACCGCGACACCGACGGCGATGAAGATCAGCGCCACCATCGCCATGCGGGCCGCGCTCAGGCGCGGCAACAGCAGGACGAACAGCAGCCCGATGGCGAGCAGGTAGACGAACTCGAGCCCGTCGGCGAAGTCCGGCCGGGCGAGGAACTCCTGCTCCAGCATCTGCTCGGCCAGCTGGGCGTGGACCTCGACGCCCGGCACCGCTTCCTCGGTCGGCGTGTTGCGCAGGTCCTTGAGACCGATGGCGCTGGTGCCGATGAAGACGACGTGGCTCTCGATCTTGTTCCTGACCGTGCCCTTGAGCACCGCCGCGGCGGAGACGTAGCGCTCGGGCTCGTGGCCGCTGTCGTACAGGGCCATGCGCCCGCGGGCGTCGGTCGGCACCTCGATGTCGCCGGTCTTGATGGCGACGATGCCGCTGCGCACGCCGAACGATTCCTCGCGGTTGGCGCCCGACGACTTCACCACGTAGGTCTTGGCGTCCTGGGCGACCCGCAGCGCCTCGATCGACAGGGCCGGGAAGACGCCGTCCTGGCCGGCCAGCCGGAACAGCATCGGTACGCGCCGGATCACGACGCTGTCGACGTCGGTGTTGACGCTGCCGTTGCCCTTGGCGGCGGCCTCGAGGATCGGGATCGCCTTCACCACCCCCTGCTGGACCGGCAGGAACTCCATCGGGTTGTCGCCGGCGAAGGCGGCGCCGTGCCGTTGCCGCGGTGGGGTGGTGCCGCCCTTGAGGTCGAAGCCGAAGCCGAGCACGACGTTGGTATGCGCCATGGCGTCGGCCAGGACCTGGTCGTTGTCCTGGATCGCCGCCGCCAGCTTCTTCACCGTCTCGGGATCGGTGTAGGCGACGAGATCGCGCACCATGCGGCTGATCGACGACCGGTCGGGCTCGGCGAACACGACGTCGAAGGCCACCGACAGGGCGCCCTGCTCGGCCAGCGCGTCGACCAGCCGGGCGACCACGGTGCGCGGCCACGGCCACTGGCCGAACTCGGCCAGCGCCTCCTCGTCGATGTCGACGATCCGGACCGGGACGGCCGGGTTGTAGATCCGCGGCTTGATGCGCTGGAAGCCGTCGAAGGCGAGGTCGCGCAGGCGCGAGATCTCGGGCGGATCGATGGCCCGCAGCAGCAACGCGTTCAGCAGGACCAGCAGCGCGACGATCCACGGCGCGCGCACGTTCCCCCGGCCGAACAACCAAGTCATGCGCATGATGCGATGTTCTCCCCCGCCGCGGCACTGTACTAGGGTTGCCCGCCCCGCCATAGAGCAACCCTTGTCCCTGGTCCCGGCCTCCCACTCCGCCCTCATGGGCGTCTACCTGAAGCTCGGCGCCATCGTGCTGTTCTGCACGATGGACTCGATGGTCAAGGCGCTGGGCGGCACCTACGACGCCTTCCAGCTGATGGTGTTCCGCAGTGCCATCGCCCTGCTGCCCGTGGCCTACTTCATCCGCCGCGCCGGCGGCCTGCGCTCGCTGCGTCCCAACCGGCCATGGATGCAGGGACTGCGCATCCTGGTCGCCTTCGGCAGCACGCTCGGCTTCTTCTACGTCTTCCCGCGCATGCCGCTGGTCGATGCCTACGCCATTTCCTACGCCGCGCCCCTGTTCATGGTCGCCCTGTCGGTGCCGATGCTGGGCGAGCCGGTCGGCTGGCGGCGCTGGACCGCGGTCGTGGTCGGGTTCGCGGGCGTCCTGGTCATGCTCGATCCGTGGGGCATCGAGTTCCACGCCATGTCGCTGATCGTGCTGGGCGCGACGTTCTGCTACGCCCTGTCGACGGTGATGCTTCGCCTGCTCAGCCGCCACGATTCCGACGTCGTCGCCCTGTTCTGGCTGTCGATCGTCACCACCGCGGCGGCGCTGGTCGGCGCGGTGCCGGCGTGGGTCTGGCCGACCCCGATCGACTGGCTGTGGCTGTGCGTGATGGGCCTGCTGGGCGGCACCGCCCAGATCCTCAACACCCGGGCCTGGCGCCTGGCCCCGACCGCCGTGCTGGCCCCGTTCGACTACGCCTCGATCGTGCTGGCCATGCTGTTCGGCTACCTGTGGTTCAAGGAGGAGCCCTCGTGGACGGTCTGGTTCGGCCTGCCGCTGGTCATCGGATCGGGCCTCTACATCCTCCACCGCGAGCGGGTGCGCGCCCGCGAGGCCCGCGCCCGGGCCGGTTGAAAAGGCCCCAATTCCTTAGCGATATTGAGGGTTTGCCGCCTTGGATTCATTCTACGCAGCATTGACGAACGGGCCGGCCAACCACATCTTGTGGGCATGAGCGAGCAGGCCTTCTCCGTGAGCGACAACGCGGCCAAGCGGATCGCCTTCCTGGCGTCGAAGGAGCCGAAGCCCGTGATGATGCGGGTGGCGGTGCTGGGCGGCGGCTGCTCCGGCTTCCAGTACAATTTCTCGTTCGAGGAAACCCGCAACGACGACGACCTCGTGATCGAGCGCGACGGCGCGGCCGTGCTGGTCGACAGCACCTCGCTCGAGCTGCTGAAGGGCAGCGAGCTCGACTACGTCGAGGAAATGGTCGGCTCGTCGTTCCAGGTGAAGAACCCGAACGCGACCTCGTCCTGCGGCTGCGGCAACTCGTTCAGCGTCTGACCGACTGGCCGGCTGACCGACGCCGCGCTGCCTTCCCACCATGGGATGTGGCATCCTGCGGCGATGAAGATCGCGACCTGGAACGTCAATTCCGTGCGCAAGCGCACCGGCAACCTCGTGGCCTGGCTGGAACAGGCCCGGCCGGACGTCGTGGTGCTGCAGGAGATCAAGGCGCAGGAGGCGACCTTCCCCCGGCTCGAGATCGAGGCGGCCGGCTACCGCGCCGAGATCGTCGGCCAGAAGGGCTTCAACGGCGTCGCCCTGCTCTCCCTCCACCCGGTCGAGATCACCGCCCGTGCCCTGCCCGGCGACGCCTCGGACGAGCAGGCGCGCTACATCGAGGGCAGGGTCGCCACCCGCCAGGGACCGCTCACCGTCGCCGGCCTCTACCTGCCCAACGGCAACCCGATCGGGACCGAGAAGTTCGCCTACAAGCTGGCCTGGATGGAGCGGCTGCAACGGCGCGCCCGCGCGTTGCTGGCGCGCGAGGAGATGTTCGTGCTGGGCGGCGACTACAACGTCTGCCCGACCGACCGCGACGTCTACGATCCCAAGGCCTTCGCCAACGACGCGCTGTGCCAGCCGCAGTCTCGGGCGGCGCTGCGGGCGCTGCTGAACCTCGGCCTGACCGACGCGGTGCGCGCCTTCGACCCCGACTCGACCTGCTACACCTTCTGGGACTACCAGGCCGGCGCGTGGGCCAAGGACTGGGGCCTGCGCATCGACCACCTGCTGCTGTCGCCGCAGGCCGCCGACCGGCTCGCCGGGGTCGGCATCGACAAGCCCGAGCGCGGCCGTCCCGATCCGTCCGACCACGTGCCGGTGTGGTGCGAGCTCGACGTCGAGGCCTGAGGTCTCACCGGATCGACGGCCTCACAGCATCGACGGATCGGTCGGCAGGCCGAGCACGACCCGGCCCGCGACCTCGTAGCTCGGCGGCGCCACCATCATGTGCTGCGTGATCACGTGGACGTCGCGGAAGCGCCGCTGCAGCGGGCTGGTGCGGTAGACCGAGCTGCCGCCGGCCAGCGTGTAGCAGGCATCGACCGCGCGCGCCGATGCCTCGGTCGCGTGGGTCGCGGCCAGCCGCAGCGCCATCCGCCGCTCGGTCGAGATCGCGGCCCCCTGCCCGGCGTCGCGCCACGCCTCGGCGATCGCCTCGAGCAGGAACGCCCGCGCCGCCCGCACGCCGGCCTCGGCGCGGGCGATTTCGGCCTGGGTCGCGGTCCGCTCGGCCAGCGGCCGCCGCGCCAGCGTCGGCACCTTGGCGCCGGCCAGCGCCACGAGGTCGTCGATGGCGCCGCGCGCGATGCCGAGCGCAACGGCGGCACAGCCCATCGCCAGCAGGCCGAACACCGGGAAGCGATAGAGCGGCGCGTCGACCCGCGGCCGGTCGCGGACCAGCGACAGCGCATGCGCCGGCGGCACCAGCACGTCCTCGACCGACATGTCGCACGAGCCGGTGCCGCACAGGCCCGAGACGTACCAGTTGTCGGCGAAGCGGATCTTCTCGCGCGGCAGGTAGACGGTCAGCACCTCGGGCACGCCGTCGCGCAGCATGCGCGGCTTGCCGTCCTCCCAGGCGATGCAGCCGGCCTTCATCCACTGCGCCTGGGCATTGCCCGAGGCCCATTGCCAGGCGCCGCTGACCCGCCAGCCGTCGCCCTCGCGCACCGCCTTGCCGCGCGGCGCGAAGATGCCGCCGGTGACCGCCCGCGGCGAGCCGTGGATGAGGCGCGCCGCCTCGGGCGCGAGGTAGGCCGCGGTGGTGCCCGAGGTCGCGCCGATCATGATGTTCCAGCCGACCGAGCCGTCGGCCCGCGCCGCCGCCTCGATCGCCTCGAGCAGGACCACGGGGTCGGCCTCGCTGCCGGCCAGCGTGCGCGGCACGCAAAGCTTGAACACGCCGGTCGCGACCAGTTCCTCGGCGAGGTCGGCGGGCAACTGCCGCGCCCGCTCGATCTCCTCCGCCCGCGCCGCGATGCCGGGCAACAGCGGCGCCAGCCGGTCCAGTACCGGGTGACCCTGCGGCCCGGCCACGGCGGGCTACTCGGCGCCGGCGCCGATCACGCCGCCGTCGGCGATGATGCACTGGCCGCACACGAAGTTGCCGGCCTTGGACGCGAGGAACACCGCGACGCCGCCGATGTCGTCGGGCTGGCCGATGCGCTTCAGCGCCGCCTTGCTCTCGTTGGCCTTGCGGATCTCCGGGTTGTCCCACAGCGCCTTGGCGAAGTCGGTCTGCACCAGGCCCGGCGCGATCGCGTTGACGCGGATGTTGTGCTTGCCCCACTCCATCGCCAGCGACTTGACCAGCGACAGGTCGGCTGCCTTGCTCATGTTGTAGGCGGCGATGTGGGCCGAACCGATCAGCGCGCCGATCGACGAGATGACGATGAAGACGCCGTCCTTGCGCTCCGCCATCTCCGGGCCGACCATGTTCATCAGCCACAGGTTCGACATCACGTTGTTCTGCATGATCTTGGCGAACACGTCCTCCTTCAGGCCCGACAGCGGGCCGAAGTAGGGATTGCTGGCGGCGTTGCAGACCATGATGTCGATCTTGCCGTAGGTCTTGCGCGCGGTCGCGACCAGGTTCTCGAGCTGGGCCTTGTCGGAGATGCTGGCCGCCACCGCGGTCGCCTCGCCGCCCTTGGCCTTGATCCCCTTCACGACCTCCTCGCAGGCCGGCAGCTTGCGGCTCGAGACCACGACCTTGGCGCCGTGCGCCGCCATCTGCTCGCAGATCGAGCGGCCGATGCCGCGGCTGCCGCCGGTCACCACCGCCACCTTGCCGGTCAGGTCGAACATCATCTCGTCGTCTCCTCGTCCAGGGCCTTGTTTTCTCTTGGCCGACCTTTACGGCGCACGGCCGAACAGCGCAATCAGCTCGACGTGGCTCGACCACAGGAACTGGTCGATCGGCAGCAGCTTCTCCAGCCGGTAGCCGCCGTCGACCAGGGTGCGGGCGTCGCGCGCGAAGCTGCCGGGGTCGCAGGAAGCGTAGACGACGCGGCGCACCGTCGAGCGGGCGAGCTCGGCGCTCTGCACCGCGGCGCCGGCCCGCGCCGGGTCGAGCAGCACCGCGTCGAACCTGTCGAGCTCGGTCGCGGTCAAGGGGTTGCGGAACAGGTCGCGCCGCTCCGCGGCGGCACGCCCGCCCCCCAGGCGCCGCGCCGCCGCGTCCGCCGCGGCGACCGACGCCGGATCGCTCTCGTACAGCACGGTGCGGCCGGGCCGGCCCAGCGACAGGGCACCGACGCCGGCGAACAGGTCGGCCAGCCGCGTGTCCGCGCCCGCCCACGCGGCCACGGCCGCGCGCATCGTCGCCTCGGCCCGACTGGTCACCTGCAGGAAGGCGCCCGGCGGCGGGTCGAGCCGGGCATCGCCGAACAGCAGCGACGGCGTGCGCCGGACCGCCACCGGCTCGGGCGAGGCGCGATCGCCCCAGCTCACCCGCGCGAGGTCGGCGCGCTCGGCCAGCGCCACCAGCGCCTGCCGGCGCTCCAGCGTCAGGTCGAGGCGCTTGTGCGGTCGCAGCAGCAGGTCGACGCCGCTGTCGGTCTCGTTGGCGACCGCGTCGGCCGCCGCCCCGTCGGGCAACAACCGCGGCAGCGCCTCGCGCAGCGGCGCCAGCAGCGCCGCCAGCGCCGGCCGGACGACCAGGCAGTGCCCGACATCGACCAGCCGCGGGCTGCCGCGCTCGTGGAAGCCCGCCAGCACCCGCCGCCCCTGGCGTCGCAGCACGTAGTCGACGCGGCGGCGCTCGCCCGGGGCACCGGCCAGCGCCGGCTCGAACGCCGGCGCGGCGACGCCGCGCTGGGCCAGCGCGCGCGCGACCAGGTCGACCTTCCAGGCGGTGTAGGCGTCGGCCCGCCAGTGCTGCAGGGTGCAGCCGCCGCAGCTGCCGAAGTGGGCGCAGGGCGGCGCCACGCGGTGACGCGACGGCGCCACGACCTCGACCAGCTCGGCCGCGATGCCCTCGCCGCGCTTGTCGCCGGGCGCCGCCTCGACCGTCTCGCCCGGCAGCGTCAGCGGCACGAAGTAGCGCCGGCCGTCGCGCTCGGCGACACCGTCGCCGCGCGCCCCGATCTCGGTGATGTCGAGCGTGACGGTCACGCGCTTTTCCCGCGGGCCGGGCGGATCAGCCGAGCCAGCTCCTGGCCGGGCGCATCTCGCCGACCAGCAGGCCGACCACGTTGCGGATCGGCGGGTGCAGCAGTTCCGCGTGCTTCTCGGCCGGCAGTACGCCGAGATGGGAGAGCAGGCTCGCCATCGCGACCTCGGCGGCGCGCGCCGCGCCGTCCCACATCTTGATCGCCACGCCGAGCCCCAGCGTCGGCAGCATGCCGCAGAACACGCCCTCGGCGCCGGTCTTGACCTGCGCCACGCCCGGCAGCGCCCCGTTCACCAGCGTGCAGAAGCGACCGCTGCCCGCGACCATGAACGGCTCGGCGTTCATCGCCACGCGGATGCGCTGGGCGGCATCGGCGTGCCTGCTCGACAGTCCCGACGGGTCGGCCATGCTGGCCATGGCGCGCGCCAGGCTGCGCAGCGGGGTTGCCAGCGTGGGGATGCCACAGCCGTCGGTGCCGTAGGCGAAGCCGTCGGCATCGACGCCGCAGAGGTCGCTCATCACCGCGCGCAGGCGCTTCTGCACCGGGTGGTCGTAGCCGATGTAGCCCTTGGTCGGCTCGCCGTACTGCACCGCCGTCGACAGGAAGCCGCTGTGCTTGCCCGAGCAGTTGTTGAAGGCGGGAGTCGCCTGCTTGCCCTCGCGCACCAGGTCCTCGATCGACGACTGCAGCCGCGGCGCGTGGGTGCCGCACTCGAGGTCGGCCTCGCCCAGCCCGATCTTCGCCAGCCACGCCCGCACCGTCTCGACGTGGCGCTTCTCGCCGCTGTGCGAGGCGCAGGACAGCGCGATGTGCTCGTTGCCCAGCCCGAAGCGCTCGACCGCGCCGCTCTCGACGAAGGCCATGGCCTGGATCGGCTTGTTGGCCGAGCGCGGCATCACCGGGTGGTCGATGTCGCCCCACGACGCCACCACCGTCCCGTCCGCCTTGAGCACCGCCGCGATGCCCTCGTGACGGCTCTCGACGATCGGGCCGCGCGTCACCTCGATCACGACCGCCTGCTTGCTCATCTCGCACGCTCCAACTTGACCACGGTGACGTTGTCCTGGTGCTCCCTGCCCACGGCCAGGACGGCATCGACCAGCGCCGCCGCCGGACGGATCGCGGCCGCGGCGATCTGCGGTTCGCGCAAGGTCTCGACGCCGTCGCTGCACAGCAGCAGCTTGACGTCGGGACCGAGCCGCCGGCTGCCCTTGTCGGTCAGGGACAGCGGCTGGCCCATCACCGCCTCGCGCAGCGTGTGCCGGCCGGGATGGTTCTCGGCCTCCTCTTCGGTGAGCATGCCGCGCTTGACCAGGGCGTCGATCTGCGGCGCCATGGAATGATCCTCGTTGAGGCGCTCGAGCGCGCCCGAGGCCACGAGGTAGAGCGGCGAGTCGCCGACGCTGATCCAGCGCACCTCGTCGCCGCGCACCAGCACCGCCACCAGCGTGGTGCCCATGCCCGACAGTTCCGAGCGGCCCGAAGCGGTCCTGCCGACCGCGTCGTTGGCGTCCTTCAGCCCGTCGGCCAGCGCCCCGCCCTGCTCGATCGCCCGCACGAACGCCTCGACCGCCACCTTGCTGGCGGTGGCGCCGCCGGCGTGGCCGCCCATGCCGTCGCACACGATCGCCAGCAGCGAGCCGTCGCCCAGTGTCCGCATCGCCCAGCTGTCTTCCTGGTAGGGGCGCCCGCCCTGGTGCTGCGCGCCCTCGCCCCGCCAACCCGTCGTCATCTGGCGTCCCGTCAGTGCCACACCGCCGGCAGCCGGCTGAGGCCGCGCAGCGTGAAGCTGTGACGCCGGGCGGGCGTATCCCGCTCCGGCAGGGTGATGTTCGGCAGCCGCTCGACCAGGGCGGTGAAGACCAGCTCGGCCTCGAGCCGCGCCAGCTGCGCGCCGAGGCAGTGGTGGATGCCGCCGCCGAACGACAGCGGCCGGATATGCTCGCGGCCGACATCGAGCCGGTCGGGATCGGGATAATGCGCGGGGTCGCGGTTGGCCGCGCCCAGCAGGGTGATCACGCTTTCCCGTGCCGGGATCGTGACGCCCGACAGTTCGACCTCCGCGTTGGTGACGCGCCCCGTCAGCTGCACCGACGAATCGTAGCGCAGCAGCTCCTCGACCGCGTTCGGGATCAGCGACGGATCCGCCTTCAGCCGCTCCCACTGGTCGGGATTGCGGTGCAGCGCCAGCAGCCCGTTGCCGATCAGGTTGGTGGTGGTCTCGTGGCCAGCGCCGAACAGCAGGCCGATGTTCGATTCGAGTTCCTCGGCCGAGAGCTTGTCGCCCGCCTCCTCGGCGCGCACCAGCGCCGTCGTCAGGTCGTCGCGCGGCTCGCGCCGCCGCAGGTCGCAGAGCTGGCGGAAGTAGATCGCCGCCATCTGGGTGTTGGTGTTGGCCTGGTCCATCTCCTCGCGGGTCATCGGCACCGGCTCGAGGATGCGGCCATTGACGTTGCTGGCGGCGAGGAACGGTCCGCGGTGCTCCTCCGGGATGCCCAGCATGTCGCAGATCACGATCACCGGCAGGCGGTGCGCGAGGTCGCGCATCACGTCCATCTCGCCCTTGTCGATCACCCGGTCGATCTGCTCGTCGACCAGCTGGCGGATGCGGCCGCGCATGTCGGAGACCCGGCGCGCCGTGAAGGCCTGGGTGACGAGGCCGCGCAGGCGCGTGTGGTCGGGCGGATCGAGCACCAGCATGGTCCGCGCCAGGCTGGCGACCGCCGGCTCGCTCAGCCGGTTCTCGCCGTAGCGCCGCGTCATGTTGCCGACGAAGTCCTTGCCGAAGCGGCGGTCGCGCAGGGCCAGCGCGACGTCGTCGTAGCGCGTGACTAGCCAAAGACCCTGCGGCGTCCGGTGGACCGGCGCCGCCTCGCGCAGGCGATGGTAGTAGGGATAGGGATCGGCGATGAAGCCCGGATCGAGCGGATCGAACTTCAGCGGATCGGCCGCGGGCGGCGTCATGTCGTTCATGAAGGGTCCTTAGCATGATCCCGAAGTCGGCGCGACGAACCTCGCCGCGCCGTCACCCGTGACCCGCGTGCGACCACGAAGCGGCGCGGCTTCAGGAGTTCTGGCGGCGGGCGTGCGGGAAGATCAGCGACTGCACGAAGCTCAGCACGAACCACACCGCGAGGAACGCCACGCACTCCAGCGCGAAGCTCTTGAACTTGAAAAAGAACTCGGCGATGCCGAAGGAAATCAGGAAGGGAATAGCCTCTTGCTTCGCGGCAACCCTCAGACCAAGGTCCTTGACCAGTGAAAACACGTGAATCCCCCGCTCCGGTGACGACACCCGGACGGTATTGAAGTCGCCCCGACCGTCGAATTCAAGCCCATCCTGGCTTACATTCCGCTCACCCATCCGCTGTACCCATGCCCACCATTCCCTACTTCGACTGGATTGCCCACCACGCCGGCCGGCGGCCGAACCAGCTCGCGATCCACGACCTGCACGGCGGCCGGAAGTTCAGCTACGCCGATCTCGACCGCCGCATCGACCGGCTCGCCGGCGCGCTGGCGGCGCGCGGGATCGGCCGCGGCGATCGCGTCGCCCTGCTGGCGCAGAACGGGCCCGAGTACTTCGAGCTGCAGTTCGCCTGCGGCCGGCTCGGCGCGATCATGCTGCCGCTCAACTGGCGGCTGGCGGTCCCGGAGCTGCGCTACATCCTGGGCGATTCGACCCCGTCCCTGCTGATCCACGATGCCGGCTTCGCCGCTGCCGCGGCGCAACTGGCGGGAGACCGGCTCGAGATCGATCCCGAGCGGCCGGACAGCGACTACGAGCGCGCCCTGGCCGACGCCCCGCCGCCGCCCACGGCGGCGGCCCTGACGCACGACGACATCGCGATGGTGATGTACACCTCGGGCACCACCGGGCACCCCAAGGGCGCCATCATCACGCACGGCATGACCTTCTGGAACTGCGTGAACCTCGGCATCCCGGCCCTGATCACGCCGCGAACCGTCCAGCTGGTCGTGCTGCCGCTGTTCCACACCGGCGGCCTCAACTGCTACGCCAACCCGGTGCTGCATGCCGGCGGCAGCCTGCTGATCATGCGCACCTTCGATCCGGGCGCGGCGCTCGATGCCATTTCCGACCCCGCGCTCGGCATCACCCACTTCTTCGCCGTGCCGGCGCCCTACCAGTTCATGATGCAGCACCCGTCGTTCCAGGGCGCCGACCTGTCGCGGCTGCAGGTCGCGGGCGTCGGCGGCGCGCCCTGCGCGCTCTCCATCCTGCAGACCTGGCAGGCGCGTGGCGTGCCGCTGGTCCAGGGCTGGGGCATGACCGAGACCAGCCCGGCCGGCACCATGCTCGACGCCGCCGACGCCATCCGCAAGGTCGGCTCGGCCGGCAAGGCGCTGATGCACACCGCCATCCGCATCGTCGACGACGAGAACCGCGACGTCGCGCCGGGCGCGATCGGCGAGCTGCTGATCAAGGGTCCGAACATCACCCCGGGCTACTGGAACAATCCCGAGGCGACCAGGCGCTCGTTCACCGACGGCTGGCTGCACACCGGCGATGCCGCGCGCGAGGACGAGGAAGGCTTCGTCTACATCGTCGACCGCTGGAAGGACATGTACATCTCGGGCGGCGAGAACGTGTACCCGGCAGAGGTCGAGAACGTGCTGTTCGAGATCCCGGGGGTGGCCGACGCCGCGATCATCGGCGTGCCCAACGAGCGCTGGGGCGAGGTCGGCCTGGCGGTGATCGTGCGCAAGCCGGACCAGCCGGTCGCCGAGGCCGACGTCATCCGGCACTGCCTGGGCAAGCTCGCCAAGTTCAAGGTGCCGCAGTCGGTCGCCTTCGTCGACGCGCTGCCGCGCAACGCCACCGGCAAGGTGCTGAAGCGCGACCTGCGCGTGCGCTTCGTCGGCGCCGACAAGCCCGCCATCACCTGAGGGACCGCCCCGCATGCTGACCATCTACGGCGTTCACCGCTCGCGCGCCTCGCGCAACATCTGGCTGTGCCACGAGCTCGGCCTGCCCTTCCGGCTCGAGCCGGTGATGCAGCTCTACCGGCTGAAGGACCCTATCCCGGCGGACGTCGTCCACACCCGGTCGCCGTCGTTCCTCGAGGTCAACCCGAACGGCCACATCCCGTCGATCGACGACGACGGCGTGATCCTGCACGAGTCGCTCGCCATCAACCTCTACCTCGCGCGCAAGCACGGCGGCCCACTGGCGCCGCGCGACGTCGTCGAGGACGGGCAGATGACGATGTGGGCGCTGTGGGCCGCGACCGAGGTCGAGGGCCATGCGCTCGCGATCCTGCAGAACGGCGCGCCGCGGGAGTCGGTCGAGGCGCTGCGGGCGCCCTTCGCGGTCCTGGACGCCGCGGTCGCGGGCGGCCACCTGGTCGGCGGCCGGTTCACGGTCGCCGACATCAACGTCGCCGAGGTCGTGCGCTACGCCATGCCCGCGACCGGGCTGTTCGACGCCAACCCGGCGGTCAAGGCCTGGCTGGACGCCTGCCACGCGCGTCCCGCCTTCCGGAAGATGTGGGACGCGCGCGAGAAGGAGCCGGCCTAGGCCGCGGCCAGGGCCTGGTCGAGGTCGGCCAGGATGTCGTCGATGTGCTCGATGCCGATCGACAGCCGGACGTAGCCCGGCGTCACGCCGGTCTTGGCCTGCTCCTCGGCCGTCAGCTGGCTGTGGGTGGTCGAGGCCGGGTGGATGGCGAGGCTGCGCGCGTCGCCGATGTTGGCGACGTGGTAGAACATCTTGAGGTTGTCGATGAAGCGGCGGCCGGCCTCGGATCCGCCCTTCAGCTCGAAGCCCAGTAGCGCGCCCATGCCGCGCGACAGGTAGGCGTCGGCCCGGCGCCGGGCCTCGCCGGTCATCAGCGTCGGGTGGATCACCTTGGCGATCTTGGCGTGCTTCGACAGGTGCGTGGCGACCGCGGCGGCGTTGTCGCAATGCGCGCGCATGCGCAGCGGCAGCGTCTCCAGTCCCTGGATCAACATGAAGGCGTTGAACGGGCTCATCGCCGCGCCGACGTCGCGCAGCAGCGTCACGCGGGCCTTGAGGATGTAGGCGATCGGCCCCAGCGGCTTGACCGCCTGCGTCCACACCGCGCCGTGGTAGCTCGGGTCCGGCGTGTTCAGCATCGGGAAGCGGTCCTTGTGCTTCTCCCAGTCGAAGGTGCCGCCGTCGACGATGACGCCGCCGATCGAGGTGCCGTGGCCGCCGATGTACTTGGTGGTCGAGTGCATCACGACCGCCGCGCCGTGATCGAGCGGCCGGCAGATGATCGGCGCCGCGGTGTTGTCGACGATCAGGGGCACGCCCATCTCGCGACCGATCCTCGCGACCTCGGCGATCGGGAATACCGTCAGCTTCGGGTTGGGCAGCGTCTCGGCGTAGTAGCAGCGCGTCTTCGCGTCGGTGGCGCGGCGGAAGTTCTCCGGGTCCGAGGGGTCGACGAAGCGGCACTCGATGCCCATCGTCTTCAGGGTGTTGGCGAACAGGTTCCAGGTGCCGCCGTAGAGGTCGGTCGAGGCGACGAAGTTGTCGCCGGCGTGGCAGATGTTCTGGACCGCGAACAGCGAGGCCGCCTGGCCCGAGCCCAGCGCCAGCGCCGCGACGCCGCCTTCCAGTGCCGCGATGCGCTGCTCGAGCACGTCGCAGGTCGGGTTCATGATGCGCGAGTAGATGTTGCCGAGCTCGGACAGGCCGAACAGGTTGGCGGCATGGTCGGTGTCGCGGAACTGGTAGCTGGTCGTCTGGTAGATCGGCACCGCCACGGCCGTGGTCGTGGGATCGCTGCGGTAGCCGGTGTGCAGGACGAGCGTCTCGGGATGCTTGCTGTTGGTCGGCATCTCACTTCCCTTCGGTCATTGTGCCCACCGCCATAGTGAAAGGCGGTGCGGCCGACAAGTCAGGCCGCCAGCACCAGCCGGTCGATCGACGCCGCGAAGCCGAACGCCTCGTAGAAGCGCCGGGCGCCGCGGTTGGCCTCGCCCACCAGCACCTCGACCTGGGCCGCGCGCCGCTGCCGCGCCCATTCGACCGCCGCCGCCAGCAGGCGCCGCCCGATCCTCTGGCCGCGCCGGTCGCGGTGGACCACGAGGTTGTCGACCTCGACCACCTTGTGCAGGCCGCCGCCCGGCTTCGGCATGATCCGCGTCACCAGCACGGCGACGCCCAGCACGCCGCTCTCGCTCTGGGCGACCAGCAGGGTCGTGCCCGGCGTCTCCAGCCAGGTCATCACCATCTCGCGCGCGTGCGCGGCATCGTCCAGCAGCCCGGCCAGGGCGTCGCAATCGCGCGGCCCCGCGAGGCGCACGCGGATCGACGGCGGCAGGTCCGTCGGCGTTCGACTATCCATGATCGACATCTCGTCCTCCGTTCGCGGTTCCCGCCGCGGCCCGGAGGCCCTCTCCAGAAACACAGAAGCCGCCGGGAAGCGGCGGCTTCGTCAGGTCACAACCCTTCGCGCCGCCTATGTCAGCGACGTAAAGTACCAACCCTTCTGGAGCAGGTTCGTAAGCATCCGCATTCTATAGGGCGCGCGCGCCCCGACTGTCAATCGGGGCGCACCGTCGCCCTACTCGGCCGCGACCGCCATCGCCTGCTTGAGGCCCGGCATGGTGAAGCCGAGCTTGTCGAGCTTGGCGATCATGTCCTTGCCGGTGGCCTCGTCGGTCTCGACCAGCGGCGGGCGCACCGGCGTCCAGGCGGCATCGGCGCCGTAATGCGCGATGCAGTACTTCAGCGCCGGGATCATGACGTAGCCCTGCATCACGCCGCGAACCTCGTTGATCCAGGCCTGCAGCTTGTCGCCCTCCGGCGTGCCGACCTTCTTGTAGGTCTCGGCGATCTTGCCCGGGTTGATGTTGGCGGTGGCGCTGATGCAGCCGGCGCCGCCCGCCTTCACGTTCTCGACGATCGGCTTCTCGTTGCCCGAGAACACGTCGAAGCCGTCCTTGCCGAACGCCTCGATCATGCTCCTGGTGTGCGGCCAGTCGTCGGAGCTGTCCTTCATGCCGGCGATCTGCTTCGGGTAGGCCTTCATCAGCCGCTCGACCAGCTTGTGCGTGATCGGCACCGCCGACACCGGCGGGATGTGGTAGAGGTAGACGCGCAGGCGGTCGTCGCCGACCCGCTGCACCACCTCCGAGAAGAAGCGGAACAGTCCCTCCTCCGGAACGCCCTTGTAGTAGAACGGCGGCAGCATCAGCACGCCGCCGACGCCCAGCTTCGTGGCGTGGGCGCTGACCTTGGCCGCCTCGGTGATCGAGCAGGCGCCGGTGCCCGGCATCATGCGGTCGGTCGGCACGCCGGCCGCCACCGCCGCGTCGAGCAGGCCCATGCGCTCCTCGGCCGACATCGAGTTGGCCTCCGAGTTGGTGCCGAACACCGCCAGGCCGCAGTCCTGGCTCAGCAGCCACTTGCAATGGGCGATGAACCGGCCGGTGTCGGGAGACAGGTCGCGCTTGAAGGGGGTGACGACGGGCGAAAGAACGCCTTTGATCCGCGCTGCGGCCATGATTGAGTCTCCCGGAAATTGGCGCGCCCGTTTTGCAATGAAGCGCCGGAGACGTCCAGTGTCAGTGTCGACCTTGTCCGAGATCCTTCCCGAGGACGGGACCCGCGGAACCCTGGTGGGCCGGGTCCTGACCGACGCCGGTCCGAGCGTGATCGCGGTGCGGTCCGACGGTGTCCACGACATCAGCCGGGTGGCGCCGACCGTGGCCGACCTGTGCAACGCGCCCGACCCGCTGGCACTGGCCCGCGCCCCCGGCACCCGGCTGGGACCGCTGGAGGACTGGATTCCGCGCCTGCTCGCCCCGATCGACCTGCAGGCGATCAAGGCGGCGGGCGTCACCTTCGCCGTCAGCCTGCTCGAGCGCCTGATCGAGGAACACGCCAAGGGCGACCCCAGTCGCGCCGACCAGGTGCGGGCCGAGTTGAACGACATCATCGGCGCCGACGTCACCACCATCCGGCCGGGTTCGCCCGAGGCCGACGCGCTCAAGCGCACGCTGATGGCGCGCGGCGCCTGGTCACCCTACCTCGAGGTCGGCATCGGCCCCTACGCCGAGGTCTTCACCAAGGCGGCCCCGATGTCGGCCGTCGGCTACGGCGCCGAGATCGGCATCCGGCCGGACTCCGAGTGGAACAACCCCGAGCCCGAGGTGACCCTGGTGGTGAGCGCCGCCGGCACGATCGTCGGCGCGACGCTGGGCAACGACGTCAACCTGCGCGACCTCGAGGGTCGCAGCGCCCTGCTGCTGGGCATCGCCAAGGACAACAACGCCTCGTGCGCGGTCGGCCCCTTCGTGCGGCTGTTCGACGACGGCTTCGGACTCGACGACGTGCGGCGGGCCAAGGTCGACCTCGAGGTCACCGGCCCCGACCAGTTCCGGCTGCGCGGTTCCAGCGACCTCTCGAGGATCAGCCGCGATCCGCTCGACCTGGTGCGGCACGCCATGGGCGACCTGCACCAGTATCCCGACGGCATGGTGCTGATGACCGGCACGCTGTTCGCGCCGACCGAGCAGCGCATGCCGGGCGGCCACGGCTTCACCCACATGGTCGGCGACCTCGTCTCGATCCGGTCGCCGCGGCTGGGCACCCTGACCAACCGGGTCAATCACTGCGACCGCATCGCGCCGTGGACGTTCGGCGTCTCCGCCCTGATGCGCAACCTCGCCTCCCGGGGATTGCTGGCATGACGTCCGAGCTCTGCTTCCAGCCCGCGTCGGTCCTGCGCGAGGCCATCGCCGCCAGGAAGGTCTCGCCGGTCGAACTGACCGACGCGGTGCTGGCACGGGCCACGGCGCTGCAGCCCACCCTCAACTGCTTCATCACCCTGGTTCCCGAGCAGGCCCGGGCCGCCGCCCGCGCCGCCGAGGACGCGGTGATGCGCGGCGACCCGCTCGGCCTGCTGCACGGCATCCCGTTCGCGGCCAAGGACCTGGTCAACACCGCCGGGGTGCGCACCACCTTCGGCTCGCTGCACCACGCCGACAACGTGCCGACCGAGGACGCCGTCGCCGCGGCGAGGGTCAAGCAGGCGGGCGGCATCCTGTTCGGCAAGACCACGACGCCGGAGTTCGGCCACAAGTGCCTGACCGACGCGCCGCTGTTCGGTCGCACCCGCAACGCGTGGAGCGCCGAGCGCACCTCCGGCGGCTCGAGCGGCGGCGCGGCCGTGGCCGTCGCCGCCGGCATCGGCCCGATCGGCATCGCCACCGACGGCGGCGGCTCGACCCGCATCCCCGCCGCCGCCAACGGGCTGGTCGGGCTGAAGCAGAGCAACGGCGTCATCCCGCACAGCCAGGTCGCCGACGCCTTCGGCAACTACACCTACGTGACGCCGATGACGCGCACCGTCATGGACACCGCCCTGATGCTGCAGGCGATGGCCGGGGCCGACCCCAGCGACCCGTGGTCGATCGGGCTGGCGCCGCAGGACTACCTCGCCGCCGCCCGGCCCGAGGGCGACCTCGCCGGCAAGCGCATCCTGTTCAGCGCGACGCTCGGCAACCGCTTCGTGGCGCGCGATGTCCGCGCCGCCTTCGAGCGCGCCCTCGGACGGCTGAGGGACCTCGGCGCCGAGCTGGTCGAGCTGCCGCTGCAGGACCTGCCCGACATGGAGCCGATCTGGAAGGTCATCAACCACACGACCTGGCGGGCGCGCTTCGAGCAGATGATGCGCCGCGACGACAACCGGCTGTCGCCCTCCCTCGTGCGCCAGGTCGCGATGGCCTCCGACTGGTCGGGCGCCGACTACCAGCGCGCGATGTTCCAGCGCACCGACCTGTTCCGGCGCGTTCAGGGCTGGTTCGCGACCGCCGACTACCTCGTCACGCCGACCCTGTCGCGCACCGCCCTGCCGATCGAGCAGGACCTGTTCGAGCCGATCCGGATCGACGGCGTCGAGGTCGGCGAGGTCCGCCGCAACTGGTTCCCCTACACCATGCCCTTCAACATCACCGGCCACCCGGCGCTGACGCTGAACTGCGGCTTCGACGGCGACGGCCTGCCGATCGGCCTGCAGATCGTCGGCCGCTTCCGCGACGATTGCTCGGTCCTTCGGGCCGCCGCCCTGCTCGAGGCGGCCGATCCCCTGCTCGAGCGATGGCCCGACCTCTGAAGCGGCCGCCGCCGCTCTCCGACGCCGAGATCCAGGCCCGCGTGCTGCACCGCGACGGCCTGATCCTGGTCGTCGACAAGCCTGCCGGGCTGGCCGTGCATGCCGGGCCGAGCGGCGCGCCCAACCTCGAGGAGTGCTTCGACGCCCTGCGCTTCGGCCTGCCGCGGCCGCCGGCGCTGGCCCATCGGCTCGACGCCGACACATCCGGGGTGCTGGTGCTGGGCCGCCATCCCAAGGCGCTGAGCAAGCTCGGCCGCCTGTTCTCCGGCCGCGACACCGAGAAGACCTACTGGGCGGTGGTCGAGGGCGAACCGCCGGCCGACGACGGCGTGTTCGACCAGAAGCTGCTGAAGGTGAACACGCGCAGCGGCTGGTCGGTGAAGGTCTCGGACAAGGGCCAGGACGCGGTCACGCGCTACCGCGTCATGGGCCGCGCCCCCGCCATGACCTGGCTGGAGCTGAGGCCCGAAACCGGGCGCACCCACCAGATCCGCGTGCACTGCGCCGCCGCCGGCTGCCCGGTCGTCGCCGACCGTCTCTACGGCACCGCCCGGCCGGACACCCAGCTGCACCTGCACTCGCGCGGCATCGTGCTGCCGCTGTCGAAGACCAAGCCGGCGATCGTCGTCACCGCGCCGCCGCCGCCGCACATGCGCGCGGCCCTGCGCGCCTGCGGCTTCACGCCGGCGACCTGACCCAGACCTTCAGGGGATCGCCGATCTCGAAGCCGGCATCGAGGGCGGCGGCCAGCTCCGCGCCCGACTCGTAACCGACCAGTGGCAGGCGCGGGAACGCCTGCGCCGCCAGCACGATCAGCGACCGCCACACCGCGACCGCGTCGGCCGCCTCGGCGACCACGTTGCTGAGGCCGACGACGCCGGCGGCGCGGTACAGCATGCCGCCGGCCACGACGCGGGAGCCGCGCCGGCCGGTGAACCAGGCGAAGTCCGGGTCGTCGTAGGGCAGCTTCTGCGCCCCGCGCGCCTCGCGCCGCCACTCGATGTCGCCCGGCGATCCTTCGGACGGCAGGCCGGCGCGCATCCACGAGGCCTCGAGCAGCACGTCGAAGCCTCGGCGCGCGAGGTCGAGGGTGGCGAAGCTGTCCTTGACCGCCCAGCGCCCAGGCAGGTGCGAGGCCGCGAGGATGTCGATGTTGGCCAACTGCCCAGCCTGCGCCTCCGCGTCGGCCGCCAGCGTCACGGCGTTGGGATAGAAGCGCGGCACTTCCTGCGCGTTGATCCAGAGGCCCGGCAGGAAGGTGCCGGGACGGCCCTCGGCGCGGCACACCGCGTCGCACCAGGCGGCGTTGTTGCGCGCCGCGGCCGGGGTCCAGTCCTTCAGGCCCGCACCTCTTCGCGCTGGAACACCACGTAGGCCGCGGCGAACAGCACGATCATGCCGGCGACCAGGCCGGTGACCTGCGGCCAGATCAGCAGCAGGCTCTGGTCGAACGGCAGCGGCGCCTCCGGGATCGCGCCGCGCATCTGCATCGGCAGCACGAAGCCCAGCGTCCGGGTCTCGGGGTTCAGCAGGCCGACCACCGCCTCGGTGAACAGCGTGCCGGGAGACAGTCGCAGCAGCGCCAGCCCCATCTCCTGCACCGCCACGTACTGGTCGACGCCGGTGATCTGCGACGGTGCCAGCGCGATGGTCAGCGTCGAGGCGATCATCGGCCACAGGATGAAGAAGAACAGCCACAGGCCGAGCGCGCACAGCGCCGAGGTCGCGGTCGAGCGGAACAGCACCGAGAACAGCATCGACACCGCCAGCCAGACCCCGCCGTAGGCGATCGCGACCACCAGGAAGGCGATGCCGCGCGCGACCTCGACGCCGCGCGGCGGAAGGCCGAGCAGCAGCAGTCCCGAGCCGACCACGATCAGCCACAGCGCCACCAGCGCCACCGCGAGCGTCGCCAGCCCACCCAGGAACTTGCCCAGCAGCAGCGCGTCCCGGTAGATCGGCTGCGACAGCACCCGCGACAGGGTGCGGCGGTTGAACTCGCTGTTGACCGAGTCGAAGCCCAGCCCGATCGCCATCAGCGGGATCACGAAGTTCAGCGCCACCGTGAAGGACAGGCCGACCCGCTCCGGCGATACCGTGAAGATGCGCAGGAACAGGTAGGGGTCGGACACCACCACGGTGCGCAGGTCCTGCAGCGCGAAGCCGACCGGCAGCGCGCCGAACACGATCACGAACAGCGTCAGAACCAGCATGCGCGGGCTGCCGAGATGGTCCGACAGTTCCTTCATGAACACCGGGCCGAGCCCGGTGAAGGGCGACCCCCTGCGGCGCGGTGGCCGCGCGGCGCGGACCTCAGGCGGCACGGCGGACCTCCTCGAAGTAGCGGGTGTAGACCTCCTCGAGGCTGGGCTGCAGGTCGGCGAGCCGCAACAGTGCGCCGCCGGCCTCGACGACGCGGCGGGCGGCGGCGGCGCGGACATCGCGATCGGCCACGACCTTCCAGGCCCCCTGCCCGTCGGGCAGCACCTGCTGCACGCCCTCGAGGCCCCGCAGCGCGGCCGGCACGTCGGTCCCGCTCGCCTCCAGCAGGACCGGGTGGCCGGCACCGAGCACCTGGTTGGCGAGTTCGACCACCGTGCCCATCAGCGCGACCTTGCCCTTGTTGAACAGCGCCACCCGGTCGCACACGCTCTGGACGCGGTCGAGCAGGTGCGACGACAACAGCACGGCGACGCCGGCCCGCTTGAGGCCGCGGATCATCTCCAGCAGCTCGTGGGTGGCATGCGGGTCGAGGCCGGAGGTCGGCTCGTCGAGGATCGCGACCTCGGCCTGCTTCATCACGATCTCGGCGATGCCCAGCCGCTGGCGCATGCCGCGCGAGAAGGTCGAGACGCGCTTGTCGGCGACGTCGGCCAACCGCACGCTCTCGAGCGCCTCCATGATGCGACGGCCGGCCTGGGAGCGCGGCACGCCGAGCAGGCGCGCGGTGTAGGCGAGGTTCTCGCGCGCCGTCAGGTGGTCGTAGAAGCCGACCGCGTCGGGCAGGTAGCCGACCCGGCGCTTGACCTCGAGCGGTTCGCGCACCGGGTCGTAGCCCAGCACGTCGATCGTCCCGCCGCTGACCTCGGTGAGGCCCAGCATCATCAGGATGGTCGTCGTCTTGCCGGCGCCGTTCGGGCCCAGCAGGCCGAAGATCTCGCCGCGCCGCACCTCGAGGTCGATGGCATCGACCGCGCGGTGGGCGCCGTAGGTCTTCACCAGCCCGCGCGCCGCGATCACGACGTCGCGGCCGGACGGCGCGGTCATCGCCGACCGAAGCGCGCCACGGCGCCCAGCAGCACCAGCAGCGCGACCGCGATGATGCCGATGCCGACCGCGCCCCACAGGGTCGAGGTCGTCACCGTGATGCGGAAGTCGGCCGAGGCCTGCTCGCCGCGGCCGTTGGCGCGGAACGCGGCGACGTAGTCGCCGGCGATCGCCTTGTCGCCGGGCGTCACCGAGACCTGGACCTCCTTCTTGTCGCCGGGCGCGAGGCTGGCGATCGTCTTGGGCGCGAACTCGACCTTCCAGTTGGTCGGCACCGTGCCCGACATCTCGACCTCGTCGATCGGCGCGGTGCCGTCGTTGGTCAGCACCAGTGTGTAGGTCGCGGTCTTGCCGACCTCGGCCTCGCCCGACAGGCGGCCGTCGCGGGTCGACAGCGCCAGCCGCCCCTGCCCGCTGACCTGCAGGGTCACGCGCAGGTCCGCGGTCGCGCCCTCGGCCGCGACCCGCACCAGCACCGGGTAGTCGCCGGCCTTGACGTCGCGCGGCGGCGTCACCTTGACCTTGATGTCCTTGGTCTGGCCGGCCTCGACCGGGATGGCGCTGATCTCGTTCGAGCCGTAGGCCTCGCTGAAGGTCGTCTGGAAGTTGGCCGGCGCCTGCGCCGACAGCGCCACGGTCAGGTCCTTGCCGCTATCGTTGCCGACGGTCAGCGTGTACTCGAAGCTCGAGCGCGGCGTGCCGCGCAGCGACGGCAGGCGCGACTTGAGGCTGAGCTTGGCCGGCGCCTCGGTCGCGACCGTCAGCGTCAGCACGAGGTCCTGGGCCTGCGTGAGCGGCCCCTTGGCGCTGACGGTGACCTTCTGCGATCCCGGCTGCGCGTCCTTCGGGACCTCGACGCGCAATTGCAGCGCCACGTCCTGGTTCACGCCCGGCATCGCCGCGGCCACGGTCTGCCCGCCGCCCAGCAGGTCGACCTTCCAGCCCGCCGGCACGCCGGCCACCGACAGCGCCACCGGCTCGGGCGGCAGGCCGGCGTTGGCGAGCTTCATGCGGATCGTCGCTGTCTCGCCGGCGCGCACCGCCTGCGCCGGGTAGTCGGTCATCAGGAACAGGCCGCGCGGCGGCTCCTGGGCCAGGGTGGCCGTGGGACCGACCAGCGCCGTGCAGACCAGGACGAGGAAGGCGAACAGGCTACGCATCGTGACGGTCTCCGCGATCAGGCGGCCGCGCTGGGCCGCGCCTTCATGCGGCCGAACCAGGCGGCGATGTTCTTGCACTCGGGCGACAGCGGCTGGCCGACCTGGCCCATGAAGTCGACGAAGGCGAACAGCAGGATGTCGGCCATGGTGAGGCGGTCGCCGGCGACGAACGGCTTGTCGCCCATCAGCCCGTCCAGCCACTTGAGCTTCTCCTGCGCGATCGCCTTCAGCCCGTCGGCCGCCTCGGGGATGCAGTGGACGCGGTCCTGGAACATCTTCAGGCCCTGCGAGAAGCGGAAGCCGTTGCCCGCCGGCTCGACGATGTTGAGGTCGATGCGGCGCGTCCACATGCGCGTCTTCGCCCGCTCCTCCGGGGTGTCGCCGATCAGCGACGGCGTGTCCTTCTTCTTCTCGTCGATGTACTCGCAGATCGCGGTGATCTCGGTCAGCACGCTGCCGTCGTCGAGTTCCAGCGCCGGCGTCTGGCCGGCCGGGTTGACCGCGCTGTTGTACGGCGCGCGCCGGTTCTCGCCGCCGCGCAGGTCGATCTCGACCCGCGGCACGTCGAAGCCCTTCTCGGCCATGAACATGCGGACCATGCGCGGGTTGGGACCCACGGAGTTGTAGAACTTCATTGTCTGTCCTCCCGATGACTTCACTGGCGCCACGGCTCGACCATGATCTTGGTGTGGCGTTCCGGGTTCGCCAGTTCCTCGAACGCGCCCTTCACCCCGGCCAGACCGACCTTGCCGGTGACCAGCGCCTCGGCATCGACCTTGCCCTCGGCCAGCAGGCGCAGGCAACGGGCGAACTCCTCCGGCGTGTAGCCCAGCACGAACTGCAGCGACAGTTCCTTGACGATGCCGAAGAACGGCTCGATGCGGTCGGGCTCCATGCAGACGCCGGCCACGACGATGCGGGCGTCGCGCGGCGCCGCCTCGAACACCTGCTGGATCAGGCCGGGTACGCCGACGCACTCGAAGATCACCGCCCGCTTGCCGACCGGCAGCCTTGCGTAGGGCGACTCCTTCGCCGGGTCGATCACGATGTCGGCGCCCATCAGGCCGGCCAGCTCGCGCCGCTTGGGCGAGAAGTCGGCGGCGATGATCGGGTGCCGGCCCTTGAGCCGCAGGCCGACGATCGCCGCCAGCCCGACCGGGCCGCAGCCGATCACCAGCGGCACGTCGTCGGCCGCCAGCGCCGCCTTCTCGACCGCGTGGATGCCGACGGCCAGGGGTTCGGTCAGCGCGGCGTGGTCGGACGGCAACCCGTTCGGCACCTCGAGCAGCAGCGGCGCGGCCAGCACCATGCGCTCGGCGTAGCCGCCGGGATAGTCGTTGGAGTAGCCGACGGTCGCGCGGGTCTCGCCGGTCGGCATCACCGGCATCGATACCGCGCGTGCGCCCGGCTTCAGGCGGCGCTCCGTCCCCGGGCCGTAGTCCAGCACCTCGCAGCAGAACTCGTGGCCGAACACGATGTCGCGCGACAGGTCCATCGGGACGCGCCCGGCGACGCGGCGCGACATCTCGACCATGTGCGGCGCGTGCTTGGCGGCATGCAGGTCCGAGCCGCAGATGCCGCAGGCCAGCGTGCGCACCAGCACCTGCCCGGCGGCCGGCGTGGGCTCGGGGATGTCGGCGACGAGGATGTCGCCGCCGCGAAAGACGGCTGCCTTCATGCGATGAACTCCGAGACCAGGGTCAGGAAGTCGGCCAGGCGGTCATGGTGCACCCAGTGGCCGGCGCGGTCGAACTCGACGACGCGGGCGCCCTTGAAGTGCTTGATGCGCCCGTCCTTCTCCGGGTTGGAGGCCCAGCTCTCCTTGCCGTAGACCAGCAGCGTCGGGCAGACGATGCGGCTCCACAGGCTCTCGATGTCGCTGTAGCTCATGTCGTAGGGCGGCCAGGCGCGGACGTAGTTGTCGAACTTCCAGCTGTAGGTGCCGTCCTCGTTCTGGTTGACGCCCTGCTCGGTGAGGTGACGCGCCTGCTCGGCCGACAGGTGCTTGTTCTCCTCCTGCATGCGCTTGAAGGCGTCCTCGATGCTGGGATAGCGGCGTGGCAGCCGGCCCGACAGCTTGCGCTGCTCGTCGACCCACTCGCGCATGCGGTCGGCCAGCGTCTTGGCGGCGCGCTCGGCGATCAGCTTGGGCGACGGGCCGAGGCCCTCGATCGACACCAGCTTGCGCACCTTCTCGGGAAAGATGCCGGCGTAGCGCATGCAGATGTTGCCGCCGAGCGAGTGCGCCACGATGGTCACCGGCGCGAGGCCCTGCTGGTGGACCAGCTGGTCGAGGTCGTAAATGTAGGACGACATCGCGTAGTTGCCGTCGGGCGACCACTGGCTGTCGCCGTGCCCGCGCAGGTCCGGGCAGATCACGTGCCAGTCGTCGCGCAGCGCCTGCGCCACCCAGTCCCAGTTGCGGCAGTGGTCGCGGCCGCCGTGGACCAGCAGCAGCGGCGGCTTGGCCGGGTTGCCCCAGTCGACGTAGTGCAGGCGCAGGCGCTGCGAGTAGTAGTGGCGGGAGGTCGGCCCCGGCATGCCGTTCAACGATACCATGGCGCTCCTTATGCCATCCCCGGGCTTTTTCCGTCATCCCGCGAGAATCGCGGGAAATCGGACCTCCGGATGACAGCCCGGGCGGTTTGCGCCACTCTCGCCGCATGATGAGTCCCGAGCAGAACGAGCTGATCACGCGGGTCGGGCCCGGCACCCGGGGCGGCGCCCTGATGCGGCACTACTGGCACCCGGTGGCGCTGGTCGACGAGTTGCCCGAGGAGCGCCCGGTCAAGCCGGTACGGCTGCTGGGCCAGGACTTCGTGCTGTTCCGCGACGAGCGCGGCCGCTACGGCCTGCTCGACCGCGACTGCCCGCACCGCGGCGCCGACCTCGCCTACGGCCGGCTCGAGGATGGCGGCCTGCGCTGCCTGTTCCACGGCTGGCTGTTCGACGTCGACGGCAAGTGCCTCGAGACGCCGGCCGAGCCCGAGGGCAGCACGCTGTGCCAGAAGGTCTGCCAGAAAAGTTACCCGGTGGTGGTCAAGAACGGCATCGTGTTCGGCTGGCTGGGCGACGGCGCGGCGCCGGCCTTCCCCGAGTTCGACTGCTTCCTCGCCCCCTCCACCCATGCCTTCGCCTTCAAGGGCCTGATCGAGTGCAACTGGCTGCAGGCGCTGGAAGTCGGCATCGACCCCGCGCATGCCTCCTACCTGCACCGCTTCTACGAGGACGAGGACCCGTCGGGCGACGCCTACGGCCGGCAGTTCCGCGCCAACTCCGCCGACACCGACATCCCGATGACCCGCATGCTGCGCGAGTACGCGCGGCCCCAGATCGACGTCGAGGGCACCGATTTCGGCCTGCGCATCTTCGCGCTGCGCAGGCTGAACGAGAAGCACACCCACGTGCGCGTCACCAACCTCGTCTTCCCCTACGCCTTCGTCATCCCGATGAGCGCCGAGATGACGATCACCCAGTGGCACGTGCCGATCGACGACACCTCCTGCTACTGGTACGCCATCTTCACCAGCTTCGGCGCGCCGGTCGACCACGCCCAGATGCGCGAGCAGCGCCTCAAGCTGTACGAACTGCCCGACTACCGGCCGCGCATCGGGCGGCACAACAACTACGGCTACGACGTCGCCGAGCAGAAGAGCCGAACGTTCACCGGCATGGGCTTCGACATCAACGTCCACGACCAGTGGGCGGTCGAGAGCCAGGGCCGAATCCAGGACCGCACGCGCGAGCATCTAGGCTACAGCGACAAGGCGATCGTCGCCTATCGCCGCCTGCTGCTGTCGGCGATCGGCCAGGTCGCCAACGGCGAGAAGCCGCCGATGGTCCTCGACCCGGCGCGCGCCACCCGGGTGCGCGGCCCGGTCACGGTCGACGGCATGGGACCGACCGAGGGCTGGCAGTCCTACTGGAAGGAATTCGACGAGCGCCGGCGCCGCGGCTCGAGTTGGGCGGCGACGACGCCCTCGCCGCTGGTGGCCTGAGCACATGCCCCAGGCCCGAACGTCGCTGGTCGAACGCGCCGGCCTCTGGACCGACGAGCGCAAGAGCGCGACCCGCGAGGCCGAGCGGCGTATCCAGGCCGGCGAGATGTCGGTGGTACGGCTGGCCTTCGCCGACCAGCACGGCGTGCTGCGCGGCAAGACCTACGCCGCCGGCGAGATCGATGCCGCGATCAAGAACGGCGTCGGCGTCTCGGCGACGATGCTGCTGAAGGACACCTCGCACCGCACCGTGTTCCCGGTCTGGCAGGCCGGCGGCGGCTTCGGCATGAAGGAGCTCGAGGGCGCCGCCGACGTCATGATGCTGCCCGATCCCGCGACCTTCCGCGCCCTGCCGTGGGCGCCGCACTCGGGCTGGATGCTGTGCGACCTGGTGTTCGCCGACGGCCGCCCGATGCCGCTCGACACGCGCCACGTCTATCGCCGCGCCCTGGCGGCGCTGGCCGAGCGCGGCTACGAGTTCTGCGCCGGCCTCGAGGTCGAGTTCCACCTCTACAGGATGGAGCGGCCGGCGCTGGCGCCGGGCCAGGCCGCCGCGCCCGGCCAGCCCGGGCCGGCGCCGGAAGTGTCGCTGCTGAACCAGGGCTACCAGTACCTGACCGAGCAGCGCTACGACGAGATCGACCCGATCCTCGAGATCCTGCGCACCAACCTGGTCGATCTCGGCCTGCCGCTGCGCTCGCTAGAGGTCGAGTTCGGGCCGAGCCAGGTCGAGTTCACCTTCCGCACCGGCACCGGGCTGGAGCCGGCCGATTCGATGGTGCTGTTCCGCAGCGCCGCCAAGCAGATCGCCCAGCGCAACGGTCACCACGTCACCTTCATGTGCCGGCCGCGCCTGCCCAACGCGATGTCGAGCGGCTGGCACCTGCACCAGTCGCTGCGCGACCGCGCCAGCCACGCCAATGCCTTCGTCGACGCCGCCGCGCCGCTGTCGCCGCTCGGCCGCCACTACATGGCCGGCCTGCTGGCGCACGCCGCCGGCGCCGCCGCCTTCACCACGCCGACCCTGAACGGCTACCGCCGGTACCGGCCCTTCTCGCTGGCGCCCGACCGCGCCACCTGGGGCAGCGACAACCGCGGCGCCATGGTCCGCCTGATCGGCGGCCCCGGCGACCCGGCCACCCACCTCGAGAACCGGGTCGGCGAGCCCGCCGCCAATCCCTACCTCTACATGGCGAGCCAGGTCGTGAGCGGCCTCGACGGCATCGACCGGGCGCTCGATCCCGGTCCCTCGGCCGACACGCCGTACGACGCGCCGGCGCCGCGGCTGCCGCGCTCGCTCGCCGAGGCGCTGGCCGCGCTCGACGCCGACAAGGTGCTGCGCGCCGGCTTCGGCGACTTCTTCGTCGATTACTGGCTGGCCCTGAAGCGGGCCGAGATCGAGCGCTTCGAGGCCGAGGTCAGCGACTGGGAGCAGCGCGAGTACTTCTCGCTGTTCTAGGAGGAGAGCGTCCGATGTCCCGCGTGCCGCCCACCAGGCCGATCGCCGTCGTCACCACGGTCGCCAGCCGCGACGATGCCCGCCGCCTCGCCCTCGCCCTCGTCGAGCGCAAGCTGGCGGCCTGCGCCCAGGTCTCGGCGATCGAGAGCATCTACCCGTGGAAGGGCGTGGTGCAGGAGGAACCCGAGTTCCGCCTGCTGCTCAAGACCACCGAGGCGCGCTACGCCGCGATCGAGGCGGCGATCCGCGAACTGCATCCCTACGAGTTGCCCGCCATCCACGCCTTCGCCTTCGAGCATGTCGACGCCGCCTACGCGGCGTGGATCGCCGAGACCGCCGCCGGTTGACCGGCGGATGACCGCCGGTTGACCGCCGGTTGACCCGGCCCGCCGGGACCCCGATCCTCCCCGCCTCCAACGACGAAAGCAGGACCGCTCCATGGAACTCTGGCAGTACGACGCGACCGAGCTGGCGCGCCTCATCCGCACCGGCCAGGCCTCGGCGCGCGAGGCGGTGGACAGCACGCTGAAGCGCCTGCACGCCGTCAACCCGGCGATCAACGCCGTGGTCCGCGTGCTCGAGGAGCAGGCCCGCGCCGAGGCCGAGACCGCCGATGCCGCCCGCGCCCGCGGCCACGCGCTGCCGCCGCTGCACGGCGTGCCGGTGACCACCAAGATCAACGTCGACCAGCAGGGCCTGCCGACCGACAACGGCGTCATCCCGCTCAAGGACTTCGTCGCCGCCGAGGACAGCCCGGTGGTCGCCAACCTCAAGCATGCCGGCGCCATCGTGATCGGCCGCACCAACGCGCCGGCCTTCTCGATGCGCATCTTCTCCGACAATGCCCTGCATGGCTGCACCCTGAACCCGCGCGACCGCAGCCGTACCCCCGGCGGCTCGAGCGGCGGCGCCGGTGCCGCGACCGCGACCGGTATCGGCGCGATCGCGCACGGCAACGACATCGGCGGCTCGGTGCGGATCCCCGCCTACTGCAACGGCGTCGTCGGCCTGCGCACCGGCTTCGGCCGCATCCCCTCGTTCAATCCCAGCGCCCCCACCGGTCGGCCGATCGGCTCGGTGCTGATGGCGGTCCAGGGACCGCACACCCGCAGCGTCCGCGATGCCCGCCTCGCGCTCGAGGTGATGGCGCGCGGCGATCGCCGCGACTGGCGCTGGAACGACGTGCCGACGCAGGGGCCGCCGGCGGCGCGGCCGATCCGGGTCGCGATCGTGCCCGAGGTCCCCGGCGGCTTCACCCACCCGGCGCAGGCCGCCGCCGTCCGCCAGGCCGGCAAGCACCTGCAGGCGGCGGGCTACGTGGTCGAGGAGATCCTGCCGCCCGACATGGAGCGCGGCGTCGAGCTCTGGCACCTGATCTGCGTCACCGACGTGTTCGGCGGGCTGTGGCCGCAGATGCAGAAGATGGGCGATCCCGACGGCATCGCCGCCATGCGGGCGTGGCTCGAGGTCAAGAAGCCGGCCGATCTCGCGACCTACGTCGCCGCGCTGACCGAGCGCGAGGGCCTGCTGCTGCGCTGGATGACGTTCATGCAGCAATGGCCGCTGGTCATCCTGCCGACCCTGGCCGACCTGCCGCCGCTGCAGCGCGGCGACGTCACCACGGACGGACAGGCCGCGATCCTCGACTCGATGCGGCCGGCGCTGCTGGCGCCGCTGCTCGGCCTGCCCGGCCTCGCCGTGCCGGTCGGCAGCCACGGCAAGCTGCGGACCGGCGTCCAGATCATGGCGATGCGCAACCGCGAGGACCTCTGCCTCGATGCCGGCGAGGTCATCGAGGCATACGAGGGCGTGGTCACGCCGATCGATCCCGAGCGCGGCTGACGCCGCGCGCGCGACCGGGGCCTGCCGTCAGTCGCGCGGCGGCAGGTCGATCCGGGCGTTCCGGAGGCGCCGCTCGAGCACCGGGATGCCGGCGGCAGTGTTGCCCGACCTGCAGTTCTCGACGGCGGCCTGGATCTGCGCGGGGTCCGGCATCGGAGACTGGCCCGACTGGATGTTCGAGACGTACGTCTGGTACTTCTCGGCCAGCACCTGGCAGTACTCGGCGTCGCTCATCCGGCCCTGCGCCGACGAGACCGCCGGCAGGGCCAGCGCGACGACGAAGCCGAGCCTGCCAACCGATGTCTTCATGACCTTCTCCCGCGCGGACAGCGGTGGACAGGTATACAGGCACTTTCCACACTGCGCCGTCACGATTCATCCGAGGGAGAAAGACATGGACGGGAAGCTGCTGCAGACGACGGTGGTCGGCTCCTATCCCCAGCCCGACTGGCTCGTGAACCGGGCGCTCCTGAGCAAGATCGTCCCCAGGACGCGTCTGCACGAGCTGTGGCGGGTGGCCGAGCCGTACCTCGAGCAGGCCCAGGACGACGCCACCGTCCTGGCGATCCGCGACATGGAGCGCGCCGGCATCGACGTCGTGACCGACGGCGAGATGCGGCGCGAGAGCTATTCCAACCGCTTCGCGACGGCGCTCGACGGCATCGACGACGACAACCCGGCCGAAATCGTCAACCGCGCCGGCAACCGCACGCCGGTGCCGCGCGTGGTCGGCCCGATCCGCCGTACCCGGCCGGTCGAGCTGCGCGACATGCAGTTCCTGCGCGCCAACACCGACCGGCTGGCCAAGATCACCCTGCCCGGCCCCTTCACCATGGGCCAGCAGGTCAAGGACGAGTGGTACAAGGACCCCGAGGCGATGTGCATGGACTACGCCGCGGCGGTGAACGAGGAAGCCCACGCCCTGGTCGCGGCCGGCGCCGACGTCATCCAGCTCGACGAGCCGTGGCTGCGCAACAACCCCGAGGAAGCCAAGCGCTACGCCGTCAAGGCGATCAACCGGGCGCTCGACGGCATCACGGTTCCCACCGTCGTCCACCTCTGCTTCGGCTATGCCGCCGTGGTGACCGGCGGCAAGCCGACCGGCTACGCCTTCCTGCCCCAGCTCGCCGACAGCATCGCGCAGCAGATCTCGATCGAGTCGGCGCAGCCGAAGCTCGACCTCGGCGTGCTCAGGGACCTCGCGCCGAAGAAGGTCATGCTGGGCGTGATCGACCTCGCCGATCCCGAGATCGAGAGCGCCGAGACGGTCGCGGCGCGCATCCGCGCCGGGCTCGAGTACCTGCCCGCCGACAAGCTGTTGCCGGCGCCCGACTGCGGCATGAAGTACCTGCCGCGCGCCACCGCCTTCGGCAAGCTCAAGGCGCTGGCCGAGGGCGCGGCGATGGTGCGGCGCGAACTCTCCTAGGCGTTCGCCAGCCGGCCCTTCAGCACCGTGCCCGGCGACGCGCCGGTCGCCTCGCCGTTCTCGAAGGCGACCGTGCCGTTGACGATGCTGGCCCGGATGCCCTCGGCCTTCTGCACCAGCCGGCGGGCGCCGCCCGGCAGGTCGGTCTCGACCGTCGGCAGGCAAGGGCGGATGCGGTCCTCCTCGAACAGCAGCACGTCGGCCTTGTAGCCCTCCCGCAGCACGCCACGATCGTGCAGCTCCCAGGCCTCGGCGTTGTCGCGCGTCAGCTTGCGTACCGCCTGCTCCAGGGTGAAGGCGCCGCGCTTGCGCACCCAGTAGCTGAGGAGATGGGTCTGCAGCGACGAGCCCATCTCCTGGCAGACATGCGCGCCGGAGTCCGAGAAGGTCGCCAGCGTCCGCGCGTGGCTGAGGATGCCGAGCACGTCGTCGGGCGCCTCGTTGACCAGCGGCTGGACGTAGACCTGGTTGTCGTCGGCCAGCGACAGGTCGATCATCGCCTCGACCGGGTGCTGGCCGCGCGCGCGCGCGATCTCGGCCACCGTCGGATCGTCCCAGTCGACACCCTTCAGGGCATAGAGGTTGGCATAGTCGGGCTTGCGCGGATCGGTCGTCGCCGCGCCGCCGCCCTGGAAGGTGTTGTCGCGCGGCTTCATCGCCGCCTCGGCGGCGACCAGCGCGCGCCGTACCTCCGGATCGCGCAGCCGCCGCTTCTGCTCGTCGAGCGGCAGGGCGCGGATCGGCCGCCACGCCGGCAGCACGTCGAACGGCAGGTAGGACTTCAGCGAGAAGATCGCGTTGATCGAGCGGGTCGTGCCCTGCCCGTACATGCGTCCGCCGGCCGCCACGGTGTCGTCGATGTACCTGGTCTGGTAGTGCCACGGCGTCGGGTCGTCGCCCTGCCGCGTCGCCAGCACGCCGAACATCACCGGCCGGCGGTAGTCGAGGGCGAGCTTGCGCAGCTGCTCGAGGAAGGCGCGGTGCCGCGGGCCGCTGCCGACGTCGGGGCCGACCTGGAAGATGCCGGCATCGAGTTCGGCCATCGCCGCCGTGATGCGCTCGATCTCCTCCCACGCCGCGACGCGGCTGGCGACCGGGCGGTTGTCGGGCGTGACGTGGGTCGAGGCGCGCGAGGTCGAGAAGCCGAGCGCGCCGGCCTTCAGCGCCTCCTTCACCAGCGCCGCCATGCGCACCATGTCGTCCTCGGTCGCCGCCTCTTCGAGCGCCCGCTTGCCCATCACGTACATGCGCAGCGCCGAGTGCCCCATGTACATTCCGTAGTTGATCGCCTTGGGCAGCCGTTCGACGGTCGCGAGGTACTCGGGGAACGATTCCCAGGTCCAGTCGATGCCCGCCGCCATCGCCTCGGTCGAGATGTCCTCGACCGCCGACAGGCAGCGCGCGTACCAGTCGCGATCCTCGGGCTTGCAGGGCGCCAGCGCGAAGCCGCAGTTGCTCATCACCACCGAGGTGACCCCGTGCCAGCACGAGCAGCTGCCCAGCGGGTCCCAGGCCACCTGCGCGTCCATGTGGGTGTGGCCGTCGATGAACCCGGGCGAGACGACCAGGCCGTCGGCGTCGATCGTCCGCTTCGCCGGCGCGGCGATGCGGCCGACCTCGACGATGCGACCGTCGCGGATGCCGACGTCGGCGGTGACGCGCGCGGCGCCGGTGCCGTCGATGACGCTGCCGCCACGAATGAGCAGATCGAGCCCTGCCGACATACGAAACCTCCCTGCCTGTTCTTGGCAGCGATTGCAGCCTCTCCCGCCGCCGCGCGCAACACGGCGGTTTCGCCCGACGGCGCGGCGGGTTAGCGTCCGGCCGACAAGCCCGAGGACGCGAAGGAGGCGCGGCGTGTACGACTACATCATCGTCGGCGGCGGTTCGGCCGGTTCGGTCATGGCCAACCGCCTGTCGGCGCGCAGCGCCACGAAGGTGCTGTTGTGCGAGGCCGGCCAGGACACGCCGCCGGGCCAGGAACCGAAGGAGATCGCCGACAGCTACTCCGGCACGGCCTACTTCGATCCGCGCTTCCACTGGACCGAGCTCAAGGTCCACACCCAGGTCGTCTCGCACAACAATCCGCACGAGAACCGGCCGCCGTTGCGCAAGTACGAGCAGGCCCGCGTGCTCGGCGGCGGCTCGTCGATCAACGGCCAGATGGCCAACCGCGGCGCCCCGACCGACTACAACGAGTGGGTCCGGCGCGGTGCCGAGGGCTGGGGCTGGGACCAGGTGCTGCCGTTCTTCAAGAAGGTCGAGCGCGACCTCGATTTCGACGACGAGTGGCACGGCAAGGACGGCCGCATCCCGGTGCGGCGCATCCCGCCCGAGCACTGGACCGGGCTCGCCAAGGCGGCGGCCGAGGGCTTCGCCGCCAAGGGCTTCAAGTTCCTGCCCGACCAGAACGGCGCCTTCGTCGATGGCTACTTCCCGGTCACCCATTCCAACGCCCAGGAACGGCGGGTGTCGGCGGCGATGGGCTACCTCGACGCCGAGACCCGCAAGCGCCCGAACCTCACGATCTCGACCGATACCCAGGTCACCGGCCTGCTGTTCGAGGGCACGCGCTGCGTCGGCGTCACCGCCCTTGTCGGTGGCAAGCAGCAGGAGTTCCGCGCCAGCGAGGTCATCCTGTCGTCGGGCGCAATC
Organism: uncultured Reyranella sp.; assembly: GCA_964420105.1. GTDB lineage: Bacteria > Pseudomonadota > Alphaproteobacteria > Reyranellales > Reyranellaceae > Reyranella. Next base: position 23,127 of record CAYQRL010000007.1, on the reverse strand, counting down.
CACACCCCGGCCCACCTGCTGCGCGCCGGCATCGGCCCGGTCGGTCACCTCGCCGAGCTCGGCATCCCGGTGGTCGCCGCCCTGCCCGGCGTCGGCCAGCGGCTGATGGATCACCCGTCGATCGCGCTGTCGTCGTTCATCCGGCCCGGCGCGCGCATGAACCGGCACACGCGCCGTCACATCCAGATGGGCCTGCGCTACTCGTCGAAGCTGCCCGGCATGCCGGCCGGCGACATGTTCGTCGCCGTGATCTCCAAGTCGGCCTGGCACGCCGTCGGCGAGCAGATCGCCTCGCTGCTCACCTTCGTCAACAAGACCTTCTCCGAGACCGGCCAGGTCAAGCTCGCCTCGACCGACTGGCGCCAGGAGCCGGTCGTCGAGTTCAACCTGCTGTCGGATCGCCGCGACCTGCAGCGGCTGATGGACGGGTTCAAGCTGATGGCGGCGGTGCAGATGACCGAGGCGATGCGGCGCGTCACCGACACGCCCTTCCCGGCCGCCTACAGCGACAAGGTCCGGGCGATCGGCGTGGTCAACACCCGCAACCGCCTGCTCACCCGGCTGGTGTCGCGCCTGCTCGACGGGCCGGCGGCGCTGCGCCGCTACGTGATCGAGAACTTCGTGGTCGAGAACTACCGCTTCGAGCAGGTCATGACCAACGACGACATGCTCGAGGATTTCGTACGCAAGGCCGCGATCGGCGTCTGGCACGCCTCCTGTACCTGCCGCATGGGCCGCGCCGACGACCCGATGTCGGTGGTCGACACCCAGGGCCGGGTCAAGGGCGTGCAGGGCCTGCGCGTCGTCGATGCCTCGATCTTCCCGGTGGTGCCCTGCGCCAACACCAACTTTCCGACCCTGATGGCGGCCGAGAAGATCGCCGCCGCCATGACCGCGACCTCGTAGGACGGAGAACGGGCATGCCGGCGATCCTGGGCAGCGGCGAGCATCGGTACCGCGTCGTCGACGACTGGGCGCGGCTGCCCGACGGCTGGGACTTCCGCGACGTCGCCGCGGTCGCGGTCGACAGCAAGGACCGGGTCTACGTCTTCAATCGCGGCGTTCACCCGATGATCGTGTTCGACCGCGACGGCAACTTCCTGCGCTCCTGGGGCGAGGGCCTGTTCAACCGCGCCCACGGCCTGCACGTCGATGCCGACGACAACCTCTACTGCACCGACGACGGCGACCACACCGTCCGCAAGGTCACGCCCGAGGGCAAGGTGCTGCTGACCATCGGCGTCCCCGACCGGCCGGCGCCGTTCCTGAGCGGACGGCCGTTCAACCGCTGCACCCATACCGCGCTGTCGCCCAGCGGCGAGATCTACGTCTCCGACGGCTACGGCAACTCGTGCATCCACAAGTACAGCCCCGATGGCCGCCACCTGATGTGCTGGGGCACCACCGGTACCGACCCCGGCCAGTTCAACATCCCGCACAACATCGCCACCGACGGCGAGGGCTGGGTCTACGTCGCCGACCGCGAGAACCACCGCGTCCAGGTGTTCGACGGCAACGGCCGCTACGAGGCGCAGTGGAACAACATGCACAGGCCCTGTGCGCTGTACTGCTGCGGCGGCGCCGGCCAGGCGCCGCGCTTCATCATCGGCGAGCTCGGCCCCGGCATGCCGGTCAATGCCCACCACACCAACCTCGGGCCGCGGCTCACCATCACCGATGCCAGGGGCGGCGTGATCGCCCGGCTGGGCGGCGAGCACGGCCCCGGCAACGAGCCCGGCAAGTTCCTGTCGCCGCATGGCCTCGCCGTGGACAGCCGTGGCGACATCTACGTCGGCGAGGTCAGCTACACCAACTGGCCGAACATGCAGCCGGGCATCCCGGTCCCGCCCCGCCTGCGCACGCTGCAGAAGCTGGAAAAGCTGCCGTGACCGCGACGGTCGTGGCCAATCGAACGGACTGTTCCCGTTGCTGGAGGAATCGAGATGGTTGAGCGCGTACTGGTCGTCGGCCCCAAGGACACCCTGTCGATGGTCGACGACCTCGCCCCCAAGGGCTTCGAGATCGTCAAGGCACTGCACAACTCGCCGGAGATGAAGGCCGCCCTGCCCGGCACCCACTACTTCGTCGGCTTCATCCAGCAGTACGTGAAGCCGCAGCTGTTCAAGGACGCGCCCCACCTCAGGCTGGTCCAGATGCTGAGCGCCGGCTACGACCGCGCCGACCTCGAGGCGGCCCGGCGAAGCGGCGTGCCGCTGTGCAACAACGGCGGCGCCAACTCGGTGGCGGTGTCGGAGCACGCGCTGCTGCTGATGCTGGCGGTGTCGCGCCGGCTGATCACCCAGCACACCAACGTCACCGCCGGCCGCTGGCACGGCAACGCGCCGCCGACCGTGCACGAGGTCCGCGGCAAGGTGCTGGGCATCGTCGGCCTGGGCACGATCGGCAAGAAGGTGGCGCGGCTGGCGCAGGCCTTCGGCATGATCGTCCACTACTACGACATCAAGCGCCTCAAGGAAGAGGAAGAGGACGCGCTCGGCGTGCGCTTCCGCCTGCTCCCGGAGATCCTGCGCCACGCCGACATCCTGTCGCTGCACGTGCCGCTCAACGCCTCGACGCAGGGCCTGGTCGGCGCGGCCGAGCTCGCGGTGATGAAGCCCTCGGCGATCATCGTGAACACCTCGCGCGGCCCCGTCATCGACGAGAAGGCGATGACCGCGGCGCTGTCGGCCGGCAAGCTGTTCGGCGCCGGCCTCGACGTCTTCGACGAGGAGCCGACGCCGCCCGACAACCCGCTGCTGAAGCTCGACAACGTCGTGCTGACCGCCCACCTCGCCGGCCCGACCTTCGAGAGCAACATCACGCGCCTGCGCAACGGCTTCGACAACGTCCAGCGCATCGCCCGCGGCGAGGCCCCGCTGTGGGTGGTGCCCGAACTCCTGGAGTGAGCGTGCGACGTCAGGCCGGGCCGATGGCCTCGTCGGCCTGCAGCGGCGCTCGGTAGGTCTCGCGGAACGTCGTCAGCGCCAGCAGCGACACCACTGCCGCCGCCACGATCATGAAGGCCGGGCTGTAGTCGTTGCCGGTTCGCTCGACCAGCCAGGTCGCGACCAGCGGCGAGACGCCACCGAGGATGCCCATGGTGACGTTGAAGCCCAGCGCGATCGCCGTGCAGCGCACCTCGGAGGGTGCCGCCTCGACCATCATCGCCGGCTGGCAGCCCATGTAGGCGCCGAGCGCGACGACGAAGCCCAGCTGGCCCGCCAGGTCCAGCCAGGTCGCCGGGCTGTGCATCAGCCAGAACAGCGGCCACGCCGCGACCGCCGCCAGCAGCGCCGCGCCGATCATGACCGGCCGGCGACCGACCCGGTCGGACACCCAGCCCATCGCCAGCATCACCGGCAGCAGCACCAGCATGCTGACCGTGTTGACGTCGAGCGCCCGCGCCGGCGACATGCCGTCGACGAACTGCAGCCAGCTGACGGCGTAGACGAACATCACGTAGAAGCCGATCGCGTTGAAGACCGCCAGTCCGCCCAGCCGCAGCAGCAGGCCGCGGTGCCGGGTCAGCACCGCGCCCAGCGGCGACTTCAGCGGCCTGGGCGCCGGCGCCTCCTCGAGACCGTGGCGCAGCAGGAAGCCGGCGAGGCCGACCACCAGCCCGAACACGAACGGGATGCGCCAGCCCCAGCTCTCCAGCGCCGCCTCCGGCAGCACCGTCGCCAGCACGGCGCCGGTCGCGGAGCCGGCCAGGATGCCGGCGACCGAGCCGCAGTTGGCCATCGCCCCGACCGCGCCGCGCCGGTGGGGAGCCGCGTTCTCGACCATGAACACGATCGAGGTCGTGTACTCGCCGCCGACCGACAGGCCCTGCAACATGCGCAGAAGCGTCAGCAGGATCGGCGCGGCGATGCCGAGCGTCTCGTAGCCCGGCAGCACGCCCACCAGGAAGGTCGGGATCGCCATGGCCATGACCGAGATCGTGAGCGCGGTTCGCCGCCCCAGCCGGTCGCCGATGTGCCCCAGCAGCGCACCGCCGACCGGCCGCAGCAGGAAGCCCACCGCGAAGATGCTGAACGCCGCCAGCACCTGAGCGACCGGGCTGGCGCTCGGGAAGAAGGTGCGGCCGATGGCGGCGGCGAAGTAGCCGTAGACCGCGAAGTCGAACCACTCGAGGACGTTGCCGATCGCGCCCGCCAGAACGACGCGGGTGGTGCTGGTAGAAGCCATCTCTATCGGGACTCCCGGGAGGGACCGGGCGGCGAATCGCCGATGCCGACGGGCGCGTAGGCCCGCTCCGTGGGTGGTGGCGGTACCTGCCCGGCGAGCCGCAGCGTGCGTTCGAGCAGGACCTCGTAGATCGGCCGGCCACCCAGCGCTTCCGCCACCGCGTGCGCGGTCACCGAGGTGATCATCAGCGGCAGGATCAGCTCGAAGGCGCCGGTCAGCTCGACCAGCAGCACGACGCCGACCAGCGGCGCGCGGATGGTGGCCGAGAACAGGCCGGCCATCGCCGAGACGGCGAAGGCGCTGCCCAGCAGCGGCGGCAGCTGCACCGCCACCGAGGACGGCAGCGCGACCAGCAGGCTGTCGGCCAGCGCGCCGGCGATCAGCCCGACGGTGGTGCCGATCGCCAGCAGCGGCGCGAAGATGCCCGCAGGCACGTTCACCGGGTAGCTCGCCATGGTGCCGACGAAGCGCACGACCGCGATCAGCAACAGCACGTGCAGCGGCAGGTTGGCCTGCACCATGCGCGGGATCAGGGTCTCGCCGCCGCCGACCGCGAGCGGCAGCACGAAGCTCAGCACGCCGATCGCGGCGCCGACCAGCACCGCGTACAGCCACGGCACCGGGGCGAAGACGCGTGTCCGCCATTCCAGTGCCCACAGCAGGGTCTTGTTGAAGATCACGCCGAGGCCGCCCAGCGCCACGCCCAGCACCAGGAAGGCCGGCATCAGCGCCAGCGGCACCTCGTGCGTCGCCAGCCGCAGCGGCGGCGCGGTGCCGCCGACCATCTCCATGCCGTAGGCGCTGGCGGCCGAGGCGACGATGACCGCGATGTAGGAGCGGAAGGTGTAGCGGAACTGCTTGCGCGTCTCCTCGATCACGAACAGCACCGCCGCGAGCGGCGCGTTGAACGCGGCCGCCAGCCCGGCCGCGGCGCCGCAGGCCAGCAGGGTGCTGAGATCGACGCGGTCGAGCCGCAGCTTCTCGGCCAGCGCGGCGCCGATCGAGGCGCCGATGTGGATGGTCGGCCCCTCGCGACCGCCGACCAGGCCGGACGACAGCGCCAGCACGCCGCCGACGAACTTGACCGGGAGGACGCGGCGCCAGCGCACGACCCGGAGATCCTCGAGCGCGCCCTCGACCTCCTGCACGCCGCTGCCCGCCGCCTCCGGGGCCAGCGTGCGCACCAGCACCCAGGCCAGCGTGACCGCGGCGGCCGAGATCGCCGCGCCGACCGCGATGGTGGTCCAGCCGTCGCCCAGCCGCTGCACCAGCCACTGCGGCCAATGCAGCAGGTCGTCGACCAGGAGGTGCAGGGCGGCGCCGATCACGCCGGTCGCGGCGCCGCAGGCGAACGCCACGAGGTAGAACAGCCCGTCGCGCGGCCGGCGCGACGTCGTTGCCGCGAGGTCGCTCACGCCAGGGTCTTGCGGAAATGGTCGATCGTGCGCTCCCACGACAGCTTCGCCGCCGCTTCCTGGTAACGCGGGGTCGAGTTGTTGTGGAAGCCGTGCTGCGTGCCCGGGTAGACGAACACCTGGTACGGCCGCCCGGCGGCCTTCAGCGCCGCCTCGTAGGCCGGCCACATCGCGTTGATGCGCTCGTCGTTCTCGGCGTACTGCACCAGCAGCGCCGCCCTGATGTTCGGCACGCCGGCGGTCTCGGCCGCGGCGCCGTAGTACGGCACCGCCGCCTGCAGGTCGCCGCCCATCGCGACGGCGAGGTAGTTGGTCGTGCCGCCGCCCCAGCAGAAGCCGGTGGCGCCCAGCTTGCCGGTCGAGAGCGCGTGCGCCTTCAGCCAGCGTGCGCTGTTCAGCATGTCGGTCCGCAGCTTGGCCTGGTCGAGGCCGGCCTGCAGCGTGCGCCCGTCGTCGTCGTTGCCGGGGTAGCCGCCGACCGGGAACAGCCCGTCCGGCGCCAGCGCCAGGAAGCCCGCGACCGCGGCGCGGCGCGCCACGTCCTCGACGTAGGGATTGAGGCCGCGGTTCTCGTGGATCACCAGCACCGCCGGGAACGGCCCCTGCCCGGCCGGCTGCACCAGGTAGCCGCGCATCTGGCCGCTGTTGCCGCCCGGCGAGGGATAGCCGACGTAGCGCGCCCTGATGCGGTCGTCGGTGAACGACACCGTCTGGGCACGGGCATAGTGCGGCAGCATCGCCTGCGCCATCGCCAGGCCGCCGACGGTCACGGCAGCGGCGCGCGACAGGAAGGTGCGGCGGTCGATGCGGCCGTGGCAGTACTCGTCGTAGAGGTCGAAGACCCGTTGGTCGATGTCCTGCTGCGTCCAGCTCCGTTCCGCCGCCGTCGCGTCGGGTGCCATGTCCGTCTCCCCCTGCCCCTGCCGCGTGGTCTCTACGCCAGGCCGATGCGCTTGCGGAAGTCCTCGTCGCGCATCGAGGCGTCGAGGCCGATCAGGTCCTCGGCGTCGGTGGCGCAGAGGTAGACCAGCCCGCGCACCGCGTGTTCGACCGGCGAGAGCTCGCCGCGCGGAATCTTGCTGATCACGTTCATCCCCGAGGCCCGGATCTTGACCTGCATCTCTGTGTCGATGGTGCCCGGCGAGAAACCGTAGACCCGGATGCCCTTGCTCGCGGTCTCGAGCGCGATCGCGCGGGTGAACATGGCCAACCCCGCCTTGCCCGAGCAGTAGGCGCTCCAGCCCTCGAGCGGCCGGAAGGCGGCGCCGGACGAGACGTTGACGATGGTGCCGCTGCCCGCCGACAGCATGCCCGGCAGCACGGCGCGGACCGCGTTGTAGGCGCCGACCAGGTTGATGGTGATGTTGTTCGCCCACTGGGCCGGATCGGAGGTCGCGATCTCGGCGATCGGCTCGATCACGCCGGCATTGTTGACCAGGATGTCGAGGCCGCCCAGCGCGCTCCGGGTCGTGGCCGCGGCCGCCTCGACCGCGGCGTAGCCGGCGACGTCGCAGGCCATTGCCTCGGCGCGACCGCCGGCGGCGGCGATCTCGGCGGCGACCCGTCGCACCGCCGCGCCGTCCCGGGCCACCAGCATGACCGCGGCGCCGGCCGCCGCCAGCGCCCGCGCGGCGCCTTCGCCGAGACCGCGGCCGGCGCCGGTCACCAGCGCCACCTTGCCTTTCAATTCACTGGACATGGATCCTCCCGGGACCTGATGGTGTCCGAGCCATAACACTGGCGCACGACCGGAGGAAACCCTTGCAGCACGACAGGTACGGATTGCCGATCACGACCGGCTCGGCCGTCGCCCGGGATGCTTACGTCGCCGGCGTCGATTGCGTGCTGTCGGCCGCCCACGGCGACCGCGACCACCTCGCCCGCGCCGTCATGGCGGACGCCGAGTTCGCTCTCGCCCACGCCGCGCTGGCGCGCGCCCGTTTCCTGGTCGCCGACGTCGCCGGCGCCCGCGAGGCCGCCGCGCGTGCCCGCGCGCTGGCACCCGGGACGACGCCGCGCGAGCAATCCCACATCGAGGCGCTGTGCCTCGCCATCGACGGCAAGCCGGTCGATGCGCTGGCGGCGACCCGGCGGCATCTCGCCGAGCATCCGCGCGACGCCATGGTCGCGGCGCCGGCGACCGGGGTGTTCGGCCTGATCGGCTTCAGCGGCCGGCAGGACCGCGAACCCGAGCAACTCGCGTTCCTCGACGCGCTGAAGCCTCACCTCGCCGACGACTGGTGGTTCCAGAGCGTCTACGCTTTCGCGCTCGAGGAAATGGGCCGACTCGACGAGGCGCTGGACATCATCGAGCGCAGCATGGCCGCCAACCCGGCCAACGCGCACGGCGCGCACATCAAGGCGCACGTGCTGTACGAGCGCGGCGAGGACGCCGCCGGGCTCGCGTGGCTCGATTCGTGGTTGCCGAGCTATCCCCGGGCCGGGCTGATGCACTGCCATATCAGCTGGCACGTCGCGATGTTCGCGCTGGTGCTGGGCGACGGCGCCCGCGCCTGGCGGATCTACCGCGAGCAGGTCCATCCCGGCGGCGCCTGGGGCCCCGCCCTCAACGTCGCCACCGACGCGCCGGCGTTCCTGTGGCGCTCCGAGCTGGCCGGTCACAAGCGCGACCAGGTCCTGTGGCGCCAGCTCAACGACTACGTGCGCACCGCCTTCCCGAGGCCCGGCGTCGCCTTCGTCGAGGTCCACCGCGTGCTGTCGGCCGTGGCCGCCGGCGACCGCGCCGGCCTCGAGAGCTATGCCGCCGAGATCGAGGAGCGCGTCGCCGCCGGCAAGGCGCCGTCGGGCGATGTCGTGCCGCGGCTGGCGCGCGGCCTCGCCGCCTACGGCGCCGAAGACTGGGACCGCACGATCGCCGAGCTCGAGCCGGCACTGGCCCAGACGGTGCGCATAGGCGGCAGCCGCGCCCAGCGCGACGTCGTCGAGAACACCCTGATCGCCGCCTACCTCAAGGCCGGTCGGCAGGCCGAGGCGCGCCAGCGCATCGCCGCGCACACCGACCGTCGACCGTCGGTGCCGGTGGCCGGCCTGTAGGGATCAGCCGGCCCGCGTCGCCACCCGCGCCCACGCCTCGCGGACGTCGCGGTCCGGATCCGCGACGACGCGACAGTCGTCGTCGAACAGCATTGTGTCGCGGCGAGCGGGCGCGAAGGCCGGCCACGCCGGCAGGCCGCCATGATCCGGCCGACTGCTGCGCGCGAACGCCGTCCACGCGCGCGACACGCGATCGGCCAGCGCCTGCGCGCCCTCGCGGCGATGGGCCTCGCCGATCACCGACAGCGTGTCGAAGACGAACGGCACCTCGACAGAGTGGCAGGCCTTGAGCCGGCCGCCGAAGGCCGGCGTCGTCCAGTCGAAGCGATACATCCAGACCGGTGCCTTCTGGGCCGCCTTGCGCTCGGCCAGCAGCGCCGAGCGGACCTGGAAGTTCGAGGCCGACAGCAGGCTGACCAGCCGGTCGGCCGGCGATGCCCGCGGCGCCCGGGCGCGATAGGCCGCCAGCAGCTCGGGCGCGGCCGCCCCCGCCACCGCCTCGACGCGCCGGCGCAGCCCGTCCTCGTCGAGCGTGTCCCGCCACACCGCGTCGTCCGGCGCGAGGAAGATCGCCGACTCGTCGCGCGTGTCGCCGACCATCAGCGGGATGTCGGCCGACAGTGCCGGCGCCGCCGGGTCGAAGGGATGGGCCGGCAGCACGCCGCCATCGACCACCGGGCCGAAATTGTAGCGATCGAGCAACGGCAGCGCCGGCCGCGGCAAGGTCGCCTGCGCCGGCGCCACGGCGGCCTGCAGAGCCTCGACCGGCAGGTCCTGCAACGCGTCGAGCCGGTCGGCGCCGAGGCCGAGGTGCCGCAGCACCGCGTCGGCCAGCCGCGTCGTGCGCTCCGGCTCGGCGAAGCGCACGCTGGCGCCGCTCTGCACGATCGCCTTGTGGAACAGGCCGCGCGCCGATGGCATGGCCAGCAGCGCGCTGACCTTCCCGCCACCGCCCGACTGGCCGAAGATCGTGACGTTGCCCGGATCGCCGCCGAAGCGCGCGGCGTGATCCCTCACCCACTGCAGCGCCTGCACGAGATCGAGCACGCCGGCATTCCCCGAGTGCGCGAAGCGCTCGCCGCCGGCGCGCGACAGGTCGAGATGGCCGAAGATGTTGAGGCGGTGATTGACCGCGACCACGACGACGTCGTTGCGGCCGGCGAGGCGCACGCTGTCGTAGCGCGGCGAGTTGGCCGAGCCGTAGGAGAAGGCGCCACCATGCAGCCACACCATGACCGGCCGCTTCGCGCCGTCGAGCCCCGGGGTCCAGACGTGCAGGGTCAGGCAGTCCTCGCCGACCGCCAGGGTATCGACCGGGCCCCATACCGTCGCCAGCTCGGGACGCTGCGGCGCGGCGGCCGCCTGCGGGGCGCGGCCGGCATAGGCCGTCGTCTCGCGCACGCCGCTCCACGGTTCGGGCGGTCGCGGCGGTCGGAAGCGGTTTCGTCCCCCGGTCGGCGCCCCGTAGGGCACGCCCCGGAAGACGTGCACTCCCTGCACGGTCAGGCCGCGGATGCGGCCGGCCGCGGTCTCGACCACCGGCAACAGGACGGGCGTCATGGCAATTCTCTCCCCTGTTGGCGGCGAGCCTGCGCCACGTCATCGCGAAACGCCAGTCCGCGCGCCGCCTGCCATCGCGAAGCCGTGATTTGCGGGAACGGTAAGCGCGCCCACCTTTCTGGGCGGACTAGCTAGAGGCTGATATGCGTTCCCTTCGTTCCCTTGCCGCCGCCGTCGCCGCCCTCGTTGCCGTGCCGCTGGCGGCCGGCGCCGCGGTGATCGGCGGCGCCTGGTACGCGCCGCAGTACGACTACCGCGAGTTCTTCGCCGCGACCGACGGCAAGCCGTTCCAGGTCGAGTTCCTGGGCACGCCGTTCCCCGGCGTCGACCCGGCGACCCTGGCACGCGATCTCCTGCCGGCGATGCAGCGCGCCAAGCCGCGCCCGGCGCTCACCTTCACGACCGACAAGCCGTCGCCAACGCAGCGGCCCCACTACCGGCTGGTTCTGGTGTTCGACCCGGCGCTCAACCTCAACAGCGACCCGGTGTGCGCCGGCGAGCCGGCGCGGTTCCGCCCCGGCACGCCCGGCCGCTTCTACGTCTACGCCATCTACTGCCGCAACGATCGCACGATGTCGCAGACCACGGCGTGGACCGACGCGACCGGTCCGACCGACCCGCGCATCGAGAGCCTGTTCCGCCAGCTCTTCCCGGTCGTGTTCAGCGAGCAGCAGTCGCGCTGGGCCTTCAACGACCCGAGCCTGCGCTGACCAGCTGATGCTGCGACCGGCATCGATGACGGGGGGCGCCCCGTCATCCTTCAGGGATCGATGCCGAGCAGCCGGCAGGCCGTGCCGCCCAGGATGGCGATGCGCTCGGCGTCGCTGAGGCCGGGCGTCGCCAGCACCAGGTCGACCTCGGTGCTGGTCCACGGGAACGGGTAGTCCGTCCCGATCATCACCTGCCCGGCCCCGGTCTCGGCGACCAGGTGGCGCAAGGCTTCCGGCGTGAACACGATGGTGTCGAAGAACAGCTGGCCGTCGCGCAGGTAGGCGGTCGGTTTTTTCCTGGGCCCGGCGCCCGCGCGCTGCGGGAAGGTCTTCATCACCGCGTCCGAGCGGTTGGCGTAGGACGGCAGGTAGCCGCCGCCATGCGCGGCGCAGATCCTCAGCCCCGGGAAACGATCGAGCGTGCCCTCGAAGATCAGGTGGGAGAGCGCGATCGTCGTCTCCAGCGGGTTGCCGATGGTGTTGCCGAGCAGGCCGTTGCCCGACAGCCGGCCGCTGATCTCCAGCTCGCGGGTGCCCATCGGGTGCATGAACACCAGCACGCCCAGTTCCTCGCACTTGGCCCAGAACGGGTGGAACTTCGGATCGGCGAGTTCGCGGCCCGCGACCGAGCCGCCGACGCTGACGCCGCGGAAACCGAGCTTGCGCACGGCGTGCTCGACTTGCTCGGCCGCGAGGTCGGGGTGCTGCAGCGCCGCGGTGGCGTAAGCCACGAACCGCTCCGGGTTGGCGGCGCAGAACTCGACCAGGGTCTCGTTCTGGATCCGGATCAGCTCGGCCGCGACATCGCGCTCGGCGCCGTACCAGAACGGGTTGATGCTGAGCGCCTCGACATCGATGCCCTGCGCGTCCATCGCCGCCAGCCGGACGCTCGTGTCGTCCATCAGCAGGCCCCTGGCGTCGAGCGGCTGTTTCACCAGGGCCAGCGCCTCCGGGACGACGCAGTGCGCATGGACGTCGACCGTCTTGACCCGCCTGCCCGCGACGACGACCTCGCGGCGCCGCGGGTGGGCATGGCCGTGGCCATGGTCATGACCTCGAGGGGTGGCGGCGGCCTGCAGGTCGCAGCCGGTGAACATGATCGCGGTGGGCGGTGTCGCCACCGTTCCCGAAACGGTCATCCCGGTCATGCCTGCCTCCCGCGCTGGACGCGGCAGCCTAGCGTGTCGCGTTCCCGAAGTCGCGGTTCGGCCCTAGAGTGTCGAGGATGACCGACAATACCCCGCAGAAGCAGAGTCCCTCCTACCGGCTCGCCGCGCTCGACCAGGACTTCATCCTGGGAGACACGACGCGCGGCGTCCGTTTCCTGCTCGAGTACGAGAAGGCCGAGGAACGGCTGCGCGCCTGGGGCGTGCTCTCGACCATCGTGGTGTTCGGCAGCGCCCGCACCCGCCCGCTGTCCGAGTCCCCGGTTCCCGCCGACGCCGCGCCGGCCTTGGTCGATCTCGCCCGCCAGGTCGAGCGCAACACCTGCTGGTACGAGGAAGCGCGCCGCTTCGGCCGCATCGCGTCGGAGCGCGGCGGCGCGCTCAAGAACAGCCATGCCGGCCGGCGCAACGTGATCGCCACCGGCGGCGGCGGCGGCATCATGGAGGCGGCCAACCGCGGCGCCTTCGAGGCCGGCGCCCCGTCGATCGGCTTCAACATCCGGCTGCCGATGGAGCAGGAGCCCAATCCCTACACGACCCCCGAACTGACCTTCCAGTTCCACTACTTTGCGATGCGGAAGATGCATCTCGCCATGCGCGCCGCCGCGCTGGTCGTCTTCCCCGGCGGCTTCGGCACGATGGACGAACTGTTCGAGATCCTGACTCTCACCCAGACCCGCAAGTCGCCGCCCGTGCCGATCGTCTGCTTCGACCGAGGCTACTGGACGCGCATCATCAATTTCGAGGCCCTGCTGGAGGAAGGCATGATCGCTGCCGCCGACCTCGAGCTGTTCAGTTTCGCCGACACCGCCGAGGATGCGTGGAACAGCCTCGTCGGGCGCGGCCTGACCACGGAATTCGCCGCCGACGACTAGGACGCCGCGTCCCGGTCGGCTACCATCCCGCCCCCTTTGCGGAGTTTTCGCCGATGGCCGATCACAAGCACGATCACCACCACGACCACGATCACGAACACGGGCACGACCATTCCGAGCTGTCCGAGACCCAGCTGCGCGTGCGCGCGCTGGAGACCATCCTGACGGAAAAGGGCTACGTCGATCCGAAGGCGCTCGACGCCATTGTCGAGACCTACGAGACCAAGGTCGGGCCGCGCAACGGCGCTCGCATCGTCGCCCGCGCCTGGACCGACCCGGCGTTCCGCGAGGCGCTGCTCAAGGACGCCACCGCCGCGGTCGCCACGCTGGGCCACGTCAGCCCGGTCGGCGACCACCTCGTCGCGGTCGAGAACACGCCGACGCGCCACAACATGATCGTCTGCACCCTGTGCTCCTGCTACCCGTGGGAAGTGCTGGGCCTGCCGCCGGTCTGGTACAAGTCGGCGCCCTACCGCTCGCGCGCGGTCAAGGACCCGCGCGGCGTGCTCGCCGACTTCGGCGTCAGCGTGCCCAAGGATACCGAGATCCGGGTCTGGGACTCGACCGCCGAGACCCGCTTCCTCGTGCTGCCGATGCGTCCCGCCGGCACCGAGGGCTGGGACGAGGAGCGGCTCGCCGACCTCGTCACCCGCGACTCCATGATCGGCACCGGCCTGCCGCTCGATCCGGCGCAGGTGCGGTCGTGAACGGCGTCCACGACATGGGCGGCATGGACGGCTTCGGCAAGGTCGAGGTCGAACAGGACGAGCCGCCGTTCCACGAGCCGTGGGAAGGCCGCGTCATGGCCATGCAGCGCTCCATGCTCTACGCCGGCGCCTGGCACATCGACGAGATGCGCTTCGCCCAGGAGACGCTGCCGCCACGCACCTACCTCGGCGCCTCGTACTACGAGCGCTGGTCGCTGGGACTGGCCCGGAACATCGTCGCCGGCGGCTTCGCCACCGAGGCCGAACTGAAGGCCGGCCACGCCTTGACGCCGGCAAAGCCGCTGCCGCGCAAGATGACGACCGAGATCGTCGCCGCCGGGCTCAAGCGCGCGTCCTTCTTCCGCCAGCAGCAGGGGCCGGCCCGCTTCAAGCCGGGCGACCGCGTGCGCACCCTGAACGTCCACCCGTCCGGCCACACCCGGCTGCCGCGCTATGCCCGCGGCAAGACCGGTACGGTCGAGCGCATCCACGGCTGCCACGCCTATCCCGACGCGGTGGCGTCGGGGAAAGGCGACGATCCGCAGTGGCTCTACACCGTGGTGTTCGACGGCAAGGAGATCTGGGGACCGGACACCGATCCGACCCTGACCGTGTCGATCGACGCCTTCGAACCCTATCTGGAGCCGGCGCCATGACGCAGCCTACCCCGCCCGCTTCTACCCCACCCGTATCCACCCCACCCGTGCCCGGCCTGCCCTGCGACGCCGAGGGACCGGTGTTCCGCGAACCGTGGGAGGCGCAGGCCTTCGCGATGACGCTCAGCCTGCACCAGCGCGGCCTGTTCACGTGGCCGGAATGGGCGGCGACGCTGGGGGCCGAGATCAAGCGCGCCCAGGACAACGGCGATCCCGACACCGGCGAGACCTACTACCGGCACTGGCTGGCGGCGCTCGAACGGCTGGTCGCCGAGAAGGGCGTCGCCGATGCCCGCACCCTCGCCCGCTACCGCGACGCCTGGGACCATGCCGCCGACCGCACGCCGCACGGCCAGCCGATCGAGCTCCGGCCCGACGACTTCCCTCCCGCCTGATCCTGTCGCCGAGACCCCGATGCCCGCTTCGTACGAGACCCACCGCCGCCAGCTCGAGCTGATCCTCGTCGCCTGGGGCATGGCGCCCGCGGCCGCGGCCTCGACCGCGGAGATCATGAGCTGGGCCGATCTCAACGGCATCGACAGCCATGGCATCTCGATGGTGCCCGTCTACGACGAGCGCCGGCGCAGCGGCAAGATCGACATGCGCGCCGAGCCCCTGGTGACGCGCGAGACGCCGGTCTCGGCGCTGATCGACGGCCGCGGCGGCCTCGGCCATGCCAACGCGCGCCGGGCGATGGAACTGGCGATCGACAAGGCCAGGACCTCGGGCATCGGCGTCGTCGCGGTGCGCAACTCCGCCCACTTCGGCGCCTGCGGCTTCTACGCCGAGATGGCGACCGACCAGGGGCTGATCGGCATGGTCACGACCTCGGCCAGCGGCATCCAGGTGGCGCCGACCTTCGGCGCGCAGGCGCGGCTCGGCACCGACCCGATCGCGTTCGGCGCGCCGGGCCGGCCGGGCGAGCCGTTCCTGCTCGACATGGCGACCACCACGGTGGCGGCCGGCAAGATCCGCAACAAGGCCAACGAGAACCTGCCGGCGCCGCTCGGCTGGCTGATCACCGCCGAGGGCAAGCCCAGCACCGACCCGCGCGAGGTCAGCAAGGGCGGGTTCATGACGCCGCTCGGCGGCAGCCCCGAGGGCAGCAGCCACAAGGGCTACGGCCTCGCCGCCATGGTCAACATCCTGTCGTCGGCGCTGTCGGGCGCGACGCTGGTCACCGACCCGATGCACACCAAGAAGCCCGGCACGCAGGACATCGGCCACTTCATGCTGGCGATGGATCCCGGCCTGTTCCGCGATCCCGCCGAGTTCCGCGCCGATGTCGCCGCCTTCTGCGACACGCTGCGCGCGACCAAGCCGGCCGACCCGTCGAAGCCGGTCATGGTCGCGGGCGATCCCGAGCGCAGGAACGCCGCGCGGCGGCGCAAGGACGGTATCCCGGTCGGGGCCAACCTGCTCGACCAGGTGCGCGAGATCGCGCTGGCGTCGGGCGCGCCCTGGATCATGACCAACTAGGCCAACCGCGCCGCCTCAGCGGAAGCGGTAGCGGAAGTCGCAGTACGGCGCGCCCTGCATGATGGTCTGGGTGCGCCGGAACTCGAGGCTGTCCCCGGCCACGTCGGCGATGTGGAAGTCCGAGTCGCACAGCAGGATCGCGCCCAGCTCGGGCTCGCCCAGCGCGCGGAAGAACTCGGCGTACTGGCAGCGCGTGACGTTGTACTCGCGCACCGTGCCGTCGTCCTTGAGCATCTCGCGATCGACCGCCTCGCCGATCCGTGGCCGCATGTCCTCGGCCCACACCGCGTCCCACTTCTGGCGCGGCGTCCCCGGCTTGGCCTCGCCGATCCGGTGGTAGAGGTCGCGCGCCCAGGCCCGCAGCGAGTCGCCGACGATGCGGTCGGCCTTCTCCTTCCCGAGTTCGGCGCGCAGCGCCCGCAGGATAGGCACGATCACGCCGGCCTGCAGCTTGGCCTCATCGAGCAGGGAAATGGTCTTGCTGTCCATGACGGTCCTCCCTTGATGACGTCGCCCCGGGACCGGCTTCACGCCGCCAGGGCGACCGGTTCGAGGCGGGCGCGGCGCAACGGCTTCAGCACGCCGATCGCCAGCAGCGCCGCCACGGCGTTCATCGCCACCGCGACGCCGAACACCGCCTGCCAGCTGCCGGTCGCCTCGACCAGCGCCTCGGACAACGGGATCAGCAGCGCCGCCATTCCCTTCGCCGTGTGCAGCAGGCCGGCATTGGTGGTGGCGTAGCTGGCGCCGAAGTAGTCGGTGCAGGCGGCCGGGAACAGGCTCGCGACCTCGCCCCAGGCGAAGAAGACGATGCTGGCCAGCAGCACGAACATGACCGGCTCGTGGCCCCAGCGCGCGAACGCCCAGATGCTGAGCGCGCCCAGCGTGAAGGCCAGGAACATCGCGTTCTCGCGCCCGATGAAGTCCGACAGCCAGCCGCACAGGGGACGGGCAAGGCCATTGGCGATGCGGTCGAGCGTCAGCGCGAAGGTCAGGGCCGGCAGCGTCAGGCCGGCCAGCGTCACCGGCACGTCGGCGATCCTGAAGTCGATCGCCATCGAGGCGAGGTGCGCGGTGAAGGTCAGGCCGGCCGCCGTCACCAGCAACGACATGACGTAGAGCAGCCAGAACAGCGGCGAGCGCAGCACCGCCCGCGGGGCGAAGTCGCGCGCGGTCTGGGCGACGTGCGGCGGCGGCAGGTGCTCCTTCCTGCCCGGCTTGACCAGCACCAGCGACGCCAGCATGACGACCAGGCCCTGCACCAGGCCGAACCACAGGAAGGCGCTCTCGTAACCGGCGGTCTGGATGGTGTTGTGCAGCGGGATCACCGTGAAGCCCGAGCCGAAGCCGTAGCCGGCGACCGTCAGGCCGGTGGCGAGCCCGCGGCGGTCGGGGAACCATTTCAGCGCCTGGCCGATGCAGGTGCCGTAGACGCAGCCGGCACCGATGCCGGCAAGCGCCGAACCGAGGTAGAGCAGCGGCAACGAGCTGGCGATCGAGTTCAGGCTCCACGCCGCGGCGACCAGCGCGCCGCCGACCAGCGCCACCGGGCGCGGTCCGAAGCGATCGACGAACCAGCCCTCGAACGGTACCAGCCACGTCTCCGACAGGATGAAGATCGTGAACGCGACCTGGATGGCGGCGCGGCCCCAGTCGTACTTGTCGTCGATCGGTTCGACGAACAGCGTCCAGCCATGCTGCAGGCTGGAGATCATCACCATGCACAGGATGCCGGCGGCGAGTTGCAGCCAGCGATTCGACAGGACGGGAGCGGAAGCCATGCGTCCCGCATTGTAGGGGACCCCGCCCCTTGCCGGCATCCCCATTCTGTCGGAACGTCGCGCCGGAAGCGGAGGAAACGACGATGGCAGAGACGGTGCAACGCCAGGTGCGCGCCCATGTCCCCGACGAGGCGTGGCTCGCCAAGCAGGCGCGCGAGGACATCCTCGAGCCCGACCTGCCGATCGTCGATCCGCACCACCACCTGTGGCAGCACGCCAACCACCGCTACCTGCTCGACGAGCTGCTGGCCGACACCGGCAGCGGCCACCGCATCACCCACACCGTCTACATCGACTGCCGCTCGATGTACCGCGCCGCCGGCCCGGTCGAGATGAAGCCGATCGGCGAGACCGAGTTCGCCAACGGCGTCGCCGCGATGAGCGCCAGCGGCATCTACGGCCCGACCCTGGCCTGCGCCGGCATCGTCTCCTACGTCGACCTCGCCCTGGGGGCGCGGGCCCGGCCCGTGCTCGAGGCGCACATCGCCGCCGGCAACGGCCGCTTCCGCGGCACCCGCCACGCCGGCGGCTGGGACCCCAGCCCCGACGTGCGCAACAGTCACACCAACCCGCCGCAGGGGCTCTACGCCAGCGCCGCCTACCGCGAGGGCGTGGCGCAGCTCGGCGCGCTCGGCCTGACCTACGAGGCCTGGCAGTACCACCCGCAGCTCGGGGAAGTGACGGCGCTGGCCCGCGCCGTGCCGCAGACCACGATGATCCTCAACCACTGCGGCGGCCCGCTCGGCATCGGCCCCTACGCCGGCAAGTCCGACGCCGTGTTCGCGACCTGGAAGGCCGACCTGCAGGAACTGGCGCGCTGCCCCAACGTCGTGGTCAAGCTCGGCGGCCTCGGCATGGACATCGGCCCGTTCGTCGCCCACATGCAGCGCCCCGCCCCGCCGACCTCGGCCGAGATCGCGGCGGCGTGGAAGCCGTGGATCGAGACCTGCATCGAGGCCTTCGGGCCGGAGCGCAGCATGTTCGAGAGCAACTTCCCGGTCGACAAGCTGTCGACCGGCTACGCGGTCCTGTGGAACGCCTTCAAGCGCCTCGCCGCCGGCGCCTCGGCCGCCGAGAAGACGGCGCTGTTCAGCGGCACCGCCACGCGGGTCTACAGGCTGGCGTGACGATTGCGCCCTGCGAGCCGGCGCGCTTGACCGGCGCGCCGACGCATCGGACGGTTCGGCGTCTTCGCAACTGGGGGAAACGACCGTGAGTGCAGCCAAGTCCCGCTGGGAGTCGTCGGCGCCGATCCGCTATCCCGACCCGGATGTCGTCGTGCTCGACCCGCGCTTCCGCTCGCTGATCGTGCCGATGGCGGCGATCGAGCGCATCGCCACCGGTTTCCGCTTCACCGAGGGTCCCGCCTACTACGGCGACGGCCGTTACCTCCTGTTCTCCGACATCCCGAACGATGCGCTGCTGCGCTGGGACGAGATCACCGGCACCACCGCGACGCTGCGCGCGCCGGCCGGCCATCCCGACGGCAACACCCGCGACCGCCAGGGCCGGCTCGTGACCTGCGAGCTGGGCAGCCGCACGCTGACCCGCACCGAGCACGACGGCAGCGTGACGGTGCTGGCCTCGTCCTTCGAGGGCACGCGGCTGACCGGTCCCAACGACGTCGTGGTGAAGTCCGACGGCACCATCTGGTTCAGCGACAACGGCGCGGGGATCCGCGGCAACTACCTCGGGCACAAGGCGCCGAAGGAGATGGCGTACCGGGTCTACAGGCTCGACCCGGCGACCGGGGCATTGACCATCGCGGTCGACGACATGGAGCGGCCCAACGGGCTGGCCTTCTCGCCCGACGAGACCAAGCTCTACGTCGTCGACACGCCGGACGGCACCAAGACGACCCGGGTCTACGACATCGTCGAAGGCAAGGCGGTCAACGGCCGGCTGTTCTTCGACGGCACGCCGGGCTTCGCCGACGGCATCCGCGTCGATACCGAGGGCAACGTCTGGGCCGCCTTCTCCGGCGGCCCCGAGCAGGACGGCGTCGCGGTGTTCGCGCCCGACGGCACGCTGATCGGCCGCATCCTGCTGCCCGAGCGCTGCGCCAACCTGTGCTTCGGCGGGCCGAAGCGCAACCGCCTGTTCATGACCGCCAGCCAGTCGGTCTACGCCCTCTACGTCGAGGCGATCGGCGTCGCCGGCGGCTGATCGCGCTCAGGCGTTGGCGCCGGACCACTTCTGGCCCCAGCGATCCTGGTAGACGAACTCGTCGATCGGGGCACGGCCGACCGGGCCGAACTTGCCCATCGGCCAGCCGATCGGGAGGATGGCATAGGAATGCACGCCCGGCGGCAGGCCGAGCGCGGCCTCCGCTTCCTTCTCGAACAGCAGGTGCCGCGTCGTCAGGGTCGTGCCCAGCCCCAGCGCGCGGGTCGCGAGGATCATGTTCTGGACCGCCGGGTAGATCGACGCGCCGGCCGAGCGGTTCGGGTTCGGCCCGTCCTCGAGGCAGGCCACGATCCAGACCGGCGCCTCGTGGTAATGCTCGGTCAGGTACTCGACGGCGTCGTGCTGGCGCTTGTACTTCTCCGCCGTGACGCCCGGCGGCGGCGCGCTCGACCCGTAGCGCGGCCCGATGACCTCGTCGTAGGCCTTCTTGTACCAGGCCTGCACCGCCTTCTTGATCGCCGGGTCCTTGACCACCAGGAAGCGCCACTTCTGGGTGTTGCCGCCGTTGGGCGCCTGCATGCCCGCGCGCAGGATCTTCGCGATCAGCTCGTCCGGCACCGGGTCGGGCTTGAGGCGGCGCATGGCGCGGCAGGAATACAGGATCTCGAAAAAGTCGGACATGGCAGCCTCCCGGGACCGGTGACGTTTTCCCTTGGCGTCATGGTACGGTGACGCCCACTCCCGGGGGAAGGTCGTCGATGCGCAGAGGACTGGTTTCGGCCATCGGTTTCGTCGCCGCCGCCGCGTCGGCCCTGCCGTCGGCGGCGCAGCCGGCGCCCGCCAGCGGACAGCGCTCGTTCTGTACCGGCGACGAGATCACCGTCTTCACCTGCCCGACCGCCAGCCGCATCGTCTCGGTCTGCGCGCCCAAGGGGACATCGCCGGCCGCCGGCTGGCTGGAGTATCGCCTCGGCAAGGCGGACGCGGCCCGCCCGGAACTTGTCGAGCCGGCGGTCCGCGTGGCGGCGGCGCAGGCCGCGGTCGGCGGCACCGTCGCCTTCTCCGGCGGCGGCGGCGCCTGGCTGCGCTTCACGGTCGGCGACATCCGGTCGACCGTCTACACCGCCATCGGCAGGTTCGGCCCGAACGGCGAGACCGTGGAGCGCGCCGGCATGGTGGCGCATCGCGCCGGCAAGGAGATCGCCTCGCTGAAGTGCACCGGCAGGCCGGTGAGCCTGCTCGGCCCCGACTGGTTCGAGCGCACCGGCGTGACGAGCGGCGGACAGGACTTCGACCTGCCGGACTGAGGCGAGCACTCACCGCTGCGTCAACGAGATGGCGGACCATGGCAGGACCTTGTGGCAGTATCGCCAGGCCAAGCGAATGGAACCTCTCGCCATCCTCGATCCGATCCTGCCCCCCGGCACCGGTTTCCCGATGCGCGCCGTCGGGCTGACCCGATGAGCCCCCCGGCGAGCACTCCATCGGCGCCCGGCACGGCGCCGGGCCTGCGCGCCAACGCGCTCGGCCTGGTCGACGTCATCGGGCAGTCCGTCGCCAACATCGGCCCGTCGCTGACCCCGGCCATCAACATCGCCATCATCGCCGGCTGGGCCGGGGACGGTTCGTGGCTGAGCTTCGCCGTCGCCACCGTCGGCATGCTGTTCGTGGCCTACAACATCGCCGTGCTGTCGCGCCGCCACACCCTGTCGGGCTCGTACTTTCTCTACGTCGCCCGCACCTTCGGGCCGCTCGCCGGGCTGGTGACCGGGTGGCTGCTGATCGGCGCCTACCTGATGACCGGCGTCGCGGTCGCCATGGGCTTCGTGATCTTCCTGCGCCACCTGCTCGACGCGGTCGGGCTGGTCCACGCGATGCCGCCGCCGGTCGTGGTGTTCGTGATCTGCGTCGCCGGCACCGGCGCCGCCGCCTTCCGCAGCGTCAGCTTCTCGGCCAAGTTCGGCCTGGTGCTTGAATTCGTGTCGATCGCGATCCTCGTCGCGATGACCGCCGCGGTCGTCGCCCACCGCGGCGTGGTGATCGACATGCGCCAGTTCGACGTCTCGCGGTTCGACATGGGCGGCGTCATGACGTCCCTCACCTTCGCCGTGTTCTGCTTCGTCGGCTTCGAGAGCGCGGCGACCCTGGCCGGGGAGACCCGCGATCCCGCCCGCAACGTGCCGCTCGCGATCTCGACCAGCGTGCTCGCGACCGGCTTCTTCTTCATCGCCATGGCCTACCTCATGGTCATGGGCTTCGACGACGACACCCGCCAGATCGCCGACTCGCAGTCGCCGCTGACCGAGTTGGCGCGGCGCGCCGGCCTGTCGTCGCTGTCGGTCGTGCTCTACCTCAGCGCCCTGATCAGCAGCTGCGCCTGCCTGCTGGCCTCGCTCAACGCGGTGTCGCGGCTGCTGTTCTCGATGTCGCGCTACGGGCTCCTGCCCGAGCCGCTGGCGCGGGTGCACCCCGTCTACCGCTCGCCCACGGTCGCGCTCGCCCTCTCGCTCGCGGCCATCCTCGGGCTCGGCCTCGCCATGCTGCCGGCCGGCGTGTTCGGCGCCTTCGAGGCGGCGGGCGCGCTGGCGACCTTCGGTTTCCTGGTGATCTACCTGCTGATCTGCCTCGCCGCGCCGGTCGACCAGCGCAAGGCCGGCGCGCTCGGCGTCCGCCACGTCGTCGCCAGCCTGTGCGGCGTCGCGGCCATGACGTTCGTCCTGGCCGGGTCGGTCTACCCGGTGCCGCCGTGGCCGCAGCGACTGCTGCCCTACCTGTTCCTCGCCTACGCCGTGATCGGCGTCCTGTGGTTCCACCGCGTCCTGCGCCGCAACCCCGACCTGCGGTCCCGGCTGGTCATGAACCTCGAGGTCTGAACCATCGGCCCGCGGATCCGGGGACATCGGGGCAGAGGCTTGAGCCTTGCCACCAATTGGTCACTTTTATGATTTGTAATCAGGATATTAAGCGCGTTTATTAAACCAATAGATTAGCTTCCCCGCGAGGCCAACCATGAAGACCAAGACCCTCCTCACCCCGATCCTCCTGGGCGCCATGGCCCTGTCCCTGACCGCCTGCGGCGAGACCATGGGCGAGCGCGCCGTCACCGGCGGCGCCATGGGCGCCGGCACCGGCCTGGCGGTCGGCGCGGTGGCCGGCTGGCCCCTGCTGGCCCCGGTGCTGGTCGGCACGGCCGTCGGCGCCGGCATCGGCGCGGCGACGACCAAGGACAAGAACTGACCGACCCGCTCACGGGTCCGATGGCTCCGAAGCAGGACGGGGGCCCGCGAAGGCCCCCGTCCCGCCGCAGGTTCAGTTGGTCGGCGAGAACAGCGGCTTGCCCGCTCCGTCCTTGAACTCGGTGGACCACATCTTCTGGACGTCGTTCACGACCTTGTCGGGCATCGGCACG
>CAYQRL010000006.1:0-194547 GCA_964420105.1 uncultured Reyranella sp. | reverse complement strand
GCCGACGGTGTCCGCGAGCCGCAGAACCGCCGCGTCGAGATCGTCATCCAGTAAGGCGTTACCGGTACCACGACCGGGGGGAGGAAGGCCGTGTCCTTCCTCCCTTGCCCGGGGTACCCCGGCGCCTGCCGGGCGCCACCGTTATCGACAGGGCCAGGTCGCGGCCAGCGCGGCTTTCACCGTGCGGTAGGACGGGTCGGCCAGCAACTCGGGCCTGGCCTTGACGAAGCCGACGTAGGCATCCCTGTACAGGTCGAGGTTGACCAGCGGCGGCAGGCAGAGGGCCTTCCCGTCCACCGCGTTGGCGTGATCGAACTTCAGATCGTCGATGATCGCGGCCAGGTACCCGAGGCACATGGCCCGCAAGGCGGGGGAGAGCGATTGGCAGCTTTCGAGCAGGCGCCCGCTGCTGGTAAGCGAGTGCTCCATGGGATTGCTGCGTGCCGGGGAGACCAGACCCAGGGCGAGAAGCGTCACGAGAGCCATTCTGAGCATGGTCCTTGGTTCGCATTCGCGGGGCGACACTGCAATATTGCATTGAACCAATTCGGATCCTTGGCGGGCTGCGCGGCGCACCGGAGTTCCGCCCAAGAGAATAACGCCAGGCGAACCGACCAGTCCGCTGTTGCGCAGCCTCAGGACAAAGCCGAGGCGGAAGACGTCGTGGCGTTCCTGTCTGCGGGACGGCCCTGTGCCGATGAAGGAACTGAAGGCGGCGGCTGGCGCACATGGCCTGTCGCTGGCTACCGAAAGAGGCAGCCGCTTCCCGAGGCGACTGCTCTCCTCACAGCGAGACCGAGCTACTCGATCAACTCGTCGGCGCGTTGCACGACAATCTCGGGCAAGGCGAGGCCGAATGCCCGCGCAGTCCTGAGGTTCAGGACCATCTCGAACTTGGTCGGTCGCTCGACAGGCAAGTCCGCGGGACTCGCGCCCTGCAGTACCTTGGCGACCATCCGCCCCAGCTGACGTACGTCTCGGAGAAGGCCGGGCCGTAGGCTATCAGGCCGCCGGCGCGAGCAATGTCCGCGAACGAACTCACGATCGGGACGCGGTGCGCGACGGCAAGCTCCCCGAGGAGCTTCGGGTTGCTGCCGAAAATCGGCGAAGCCAGGACGATGATCGCCTCCGGTCGCTGCGTGTTCACCGCCTTGAAGGCGGTCGCGACATCCGCAACGCTCGGCACGTCTCGGACCTTCAATTGCACCTTGAGCAACCGGGCAGCCGACTCGACGGCGGCCAACTGGGTCGAACTGGACGCCGGGTCACGGAAGACGACCACTTCCGA
Organism: uncultured Reyranella sp.; assembly: GCA_964420105.1. GTDB lineage: Bacteria > Pseudomonadota > Alphaproteobacteria > Reyranellales > Reyranellaceae > Reyranella. The sequence continues at coordinate 193,259 of CAYQRL010000006.1, read as the reverse complement.
CAACTTCGGGATCGCCTCCTTCAGCAACTCGATCCATTTCATGCCGAGATCCGGAAAGTCCGCGAAGACTCCCGTGACGTTGCCGCCCGGGCGGCCAAGGCTTGCCACGTACCCGCTGGCGATCGGATCGGTTTCAAGATTATGGGCGAGGATAGGCATCGAGGAGGTGGCTTCGCGCGCAGCCTTCAACGCCGACCCGCTGGCGGCTACAATGACCGCAACCCTTTGTTGCACGAGTTCGACCGCGAGCGATGCGAGCTTGCCGGCATCACCATCCGACGAACGTCCGAGAATCTCGATTCGGCTGGCCTCGCGGATGCCGCCATCGCGCAATCCCTCGCGCAACGCCGTGATGCGCAGTTCCATCGGGGCAGTAGCGCCTGGATACAGAAAGCCAATTGCCAGGGACTGTTGCGCTAGCCCGGATGTCGCCGCAACAAGGGCGCCCCCAAGCGTCAAGATGAAGGGACGCCTGTCGATCATCTGTGGGGCTTACCGCAACGACTGCAACGCAGCAAGATCGGGCGCCGCGCGTGTGGGGAGCCAAGCGGCGCCGTGCGCGGAGCTTGGATTTTGCTGTTCGTGGGCAAGATCGTTGGCATCCGGAACGGGTGTAGCCTGCGTTCAGTGCTCTCGATCAGGTCGGCCGACTTCTGGATCTGTACTTTGGTACCGGCACAAGTCTGGGACACAAGCTTTGGCCTGGTACTGGGGCCGGTTGGTCGGGAGTTCCTGGTCTGGTTGCTCCGCATGGCTGGGCAGGCGAGGCCCTTGAGCGAGTTCTACGATGGCGGCTTTTCGCACGAACTGCTGCGCCCAATCCTCCAGGAGTACGTAGAACGGGGACTGGTGACCTGGGAGGAACGCCCGGAGGTGATGTCGCAGCGTTCGCTACGCGCAACATTCGGGTTGAAGGCCGCCTTATCGGAGCACTCCGTCCGCCTAGCCTCGCTGATCCAGGACCTGGGGGGCGAGTAGGTCAGGTTCGGGCATCAAACTTGTGCCTGCGGTTCTCCCCCGAATCCTGAGTAGCATCTCGGGTATCGCAAACAGCTCCGCGCTCCACCGTCCCGCGTTCGAATCCTCCATCGCACGCACCAGCAAGTCGCGGGCAAACTGGTCAGCCTCGCCCTGACTGAGCGTCTGTCGCTCCAAGGCGACCTCAACCTGTTTGCACACGTCAGACAGAGACCGCTGCACGTTACCCCGCTTTCTTGCTCGCTCGATCGACCTCGGCCCACCGTCACTATCGTCCAATCTGCGGGTAGGGCTTGCCGGCGGATGTCACGACTTCCGAGAAGGCAGCGCGATCCAGGAGCGGGAGAACAGCACCAAGCGCCGCAATCAAAGCCGCGAACCTACGAAGTGTTCATCGACCTTGACCGATTATCCCTCAGCGAGCCAAGCCCCCGTTGAACGGGAACGCGGGCTTATTCGGTCCATACTGGATGGAGCGCCCCACCTTCCCGAGGGAAGCTCGCTTGAAAGGCCTCGGACTGCGCGCGGAGGCAGGTGATCTCGCTCACAGCGAGACAATCCCTATCTGTCTCGTTCACAGAGACACCGTGCCATTAACCCAATCATGTTGAATTCGCTGACGATCGCCATGGTGACTGGGCACGCCGTTGCGGGGATGGTGCTCGAGCCGGGGGCGGCGGTGCTGTCCGAGGATCAGTAAGCCGGACCTTTCCGGCAATAGGGCTGGCCGAAGCTCGGCGATCAACCTGCCGGGTGCTGGCGCCACTCAACCGGCCGATGCCGACCGACTGGCAGACGCAAACCGGGCTCGAGAAAAAAACGCCAGGCAAGCCGTCAGCCTGCCTGGCGTTACCCAAGGTGTTGCCCGCAGCGGGCCAAGGGCCCGCGGGATCTGCTTTCGCTACATCTTGTTCTGGTAGATGCCGATGATCTTCTCGAGCATGTCGAGCGCCTGCTCGCGCGGACGCTGGAAGGTGTTGCGGCCGATGATCGAGCCGTTGGCGCCGCCGTCGCGCAGGCCGCGGATCTCGGTGAACAGGCCCTCGAGGTCCTTGGCCTCGCCACCCGAGAACACGACGATGCGGCGGCCGTTGAAGGTCGCCTGCATGACGTGCTTGATGCGGGCCGCGAGCGTCGACTTGTCGACGCCGGCCTTCTCGTAGGCGGCCTTGGCTTCCGGCTGCCACAGCACGTCGGTCGGCGGCTTGACCTTGATGATGTGGGCGCCGAGCAGGGCGGCGATGTGGGCGGCGTAGGCGCAGACGTCGAGCGCGGTCTCGCCGGCCTTGTCGAGCTTGCCGCCGCGCGGGTAGGACCACATGACGACGGCGAGGCCGACCGACTTGGCCTCCTCCGACATCTCGCGGATCTCTTCCATCATCTCGTACTGGTCTTCCGAGCCCGGGTAGATCGTGAAGCCGATCGCCGAGCAGCCGAGGCGCAGCGCGTCCATCACCGAGGCGGTGACGGCCTGGTCCTTGTTGGTCGACAGCGAGTTGGCCGAGTTGACCTTCAGGATCGTCGGGATCGCGCCGGCGAAGGTGTCGGCACCGGCCTCGAGCGGGCCGAGCGGGGCGGCGTAGGCATTCAGGCCGGCGTCGATCGCCAGCTGGTAGTGGTAGTGGGGGTCGTAGGCCTCGGGGTTCGGGGCGAAGGAGCGGGCCGGGCCGTGCTCGAAGCCCTGGTCGACCGGCAGGATCACCATCTTGCCCGAGCCGCCGAGGCGGCCGTGCATCAGGATGCGGGCGAGGTTCGCCTTGGTGCCGGGATTGTCGCTCTCGTAGTTGTCGAGGATCTTCTTGACGGTGCGAGTGATTTTCACGGCCTAGGCCCCCTTGGCTCCATTGGACAAGCGGGGCCGGTGATAGCGGCAGGGGCCTATTCGTTCAAGCCCCGGCCGGGATAGGGGTGCGTGGCTTTCCAGTGGTTCGCGATGTCCAGCCGGCGGGTGATCCAGACCCCCTTCTGCTGGCCGATATAGTCCAGCAGGCGCCACAATCCCGCTGTGCGGGCCGGGTGGCCGATCAGGCGCATGTGCAGGCCGATCGACATCATCTTGGGCTGGGTCGCCCCCTCCTTGTAGAGGACGTCGAAGGCGTCCTTGCACAGGTTGAACCACTGGTCCGAGACGGTCATCCCGGCGGCGTACTTGCCGTCGTTGTTGGTCAGGGAATAGGGCACCACCAGGTGGGGTTTTCCCTCGACCGTCTGCCAGAACGGCAGTTCGTCGCCGTAGTAGTCGCTGTCGTAGGTGAAGCCGCCGTGCTCGACCACCAGCCGGCGGGTGTTCACGCTGGGTCCGTAGCGGCAGTACCAGCCGGCCGGGGCCGCGCCGACCGTCTGCTGCAGCGACTTCACCGCCCGGGCGATGTGCTCGCGCTCCTCGGCCTCGTCCAGCTTGAAGTGCTGGACCCAGCGCCAGCCGTGGCAGCAGACGTCGAAGCCGGACTGCCGGATCGCCTCGGCGGCGGCGCGGTTGCGCTCCAGGGCGAGCGCGCAGCCGAACACGGTGAGCGGCAGGCCGCGCTCCTGGAAGGCGCGCATGATGCGCCAGAAGCCGACCCGGCTGCCGAACTCGAACATGCCCTCGGCGGCGAGGTCGCGGCCGGCGATGCCCATCGCCGACGAGGTCGACTCGGTGAGGCCGGCCTCGCTGTAGCCCTCGCCGTCCTGGACCGACGGCTCGGAGCCTTCCTCGTAGTTCATCACGAAGTTGACCGCGAGGCGGGCCCCGTTCGGCCACTTCGGATCGGGCGGCGCCGCGCCGTAGCCCACGAGGTCGCGTGTCGGTTGCCAGCTCATGTCGGTCTCCTCACCAGCCGGGCGCCGCTCTGGCGCGCCATGTCGGCGACGCGCGCGTCGGGCGTTGCCATCGAAAGGATCTTCACGCCGGCGCGCAGGCAGGCGAGGGCGTGGCCGGGTGCGTCGGCGCAGTCGACCACCAGTTCGAAGTCGACGTCGGGGAACTCGCGCTCGGCCCGCGCCTGCAGGGCGCCGAGGTAGCCCGCGCCCAGCGTCGAGGCCGCGCCCTCGGTCGTGACCAGTCGCGGCGCGCTGCCGTCGCGCCGGGCAGCCTGCAGCGCCGCCTCGGTCGAGGGCCAGTCGCGGACCACGATCACGGGGCGGGCGGCGGCTTCGGTCACGGGATGCGGATGGTGAAGGGGGCCACGGGCACGAATTCCTCGTCGCCCGGGCCGCCGTCGCGCCACATGAAGACGGCGAAGCGGCCCGGCCGGTCGAGCACGGTGAGGCCGTGGTGCCAGGTGTCGGGCCGGTAGGTCACGCCCTGCCGGCCGGTGGCGACGAACGCCTTGACCGCGGCGCGGTCGGGACCGCCGCCCGGGGCGTGCGGCGCCACCACGACCAGCCAGCGCGCGACGTCGAGCGGCATGAAGGTCTGCGACGAGAACTCGTGCCGCTCCAGCAACTCGGCGCGCAGCGGCCGGTCCGGCGTCTCGGGCCGCAGCGACACCGACAGGCTGGGCCGGGCCTGCGGCCGCAGGTTGCCGAGCGCGTCCTCGTGATACGTACGGCCGGGCTGCTCGGGCAGGGGAATGACCTCGCCGAACGGCGCGAACGCCTCCGCGGTCAGCGGCTCCGCCACGATCTCCATGCCCGTCGCTCCCCTGTCCGTCGTCCGTCGCTAGTCACGCATCCGGCGGGTCAGGCCCACCGTCCATTCCATCAGCAGCATCAGCAGGAACGCCGCCGCGATCAATACGCCCGATACCGCCGCGATGCGCGGGTCGAGGGTCGATTCCATCATCCCCCACATGCGGATCGGCAGCATGTCGGTGCGGGCGGTCGACAGGAACAGCGACACCGGCACGTTGTCGACCGAGGCCATGAAGGCGAGGAAGGCGCCGGCGAAGATGCCGGGCGCGATCAGGGGCAGGGTGACGCGGCGCAGCGTGTACAGCCAGCTGGCGCCAAGGCTCCGCGAGCTGTCGTTCAGCGCCGGGTCGAGCTGCGACAGGCTGGCGGTGGTGGTGCGCAGGATGAACGGCACGGTCACGATCATGTGGCCGGCGATGATCAGGTTGAGCGAGGGCCTGAGCCCGATCAGCGTGAAGTACATCAGCGCCGCCAGCCCGAAGGTCAGGCCGGGCAGCACCAGCGGCGACATGAACAGGGCATCGGCCACGCGCGCCAGCCGGCCGCGGCTGCGGGACAGGCCGAGGCTGGCCAGCGTCGCCAGCACGACGCCCAGAGCGGTCGACCAGGCCGCGACCTCGAGCGTGTTGGTGGCCGCGCGGTGGATCTGGCGCGACTTCGACGGGTCGAACAGCGCCTCGTACCACTGCAGCGAGAAGCCGCTGGGCGGGAACTTGAGCGACCTGCCCTCGGTGAACGAGGTCATCAGCACGATGATCACCGGCGCCACGATGATCACGAGCGCCAGCGTCGCCAGCGCGCCGATCACCAGCGCGTAGGAAATGTCGGCGAGGCTGTGCCGCCTACCCATGCCGCTCATCCATGCCGCTCACCCATGGACATACCCGCCGCTGCGGCGGCCCAGCCACGACAGCGCGCCGACCACCGAAAGGACCGAGATCAGCAGGGTCAGCGAGGCCACCGCCGCCAGCGGCCAGTTGAACACCACCAGGGACTGCTGCCAGATCAGCAGCGGCAGGTAGATCAGGCGGACGCCGCCGATCACGGTCTGGGAGATGAAGGCGGTGGTGGCGCTGGCGAACACCAGCAGGCAGCCCGCGACCAGGCCGGGCATGCTGAGCGGCACGATCACCGTGAACAGGGTGCGCCAGCGCGAGGCGCCGAGCGCCGCCGAGGCGTCGCGCAGGTTGGGATCGAGCCGCGACATCACGCTGATCAGCGGCAGCAGCATCAGCGGCATCTCGATCTGGGTCAGCGAGATCACCAGCCCGAGCTCGGTCTGCAGCAGCTTCAGCGGTTCGGAGATCACGCCCAGCCCCAGCAGCGCCTGGTTGATCACGCCCTCGCGGCCGAGGATCACGATCCAGGCGAAGGTGCGGACAACGACCGACAGCAGGAGCGGCATGACGATGACGAAGATCAGCACCTTCTGTGTCCGGGGGCCGGCGTCCATGAAGACCAGCGCCAGGGGATAACCGAGGATCATGGTGGTGATCACCGCCTTGACGCCCAGCAGGAGCGTGTCGCCGATCACCTTCCAGGTGAACGGATCGCCCAGGAACCTGGCCCAGGTTCCGAGTCCGGGGCGGGTGATCTTGTCGTCCTCGAAGAAGCTGACGCCGCACAGCATCAGCAGGGGCGCGAGGAACAACGACAGGAAGGCGAGCGCCAGCGGCAGCGCCAGCTGGCCCTCGCGCAGCCGGAGCCACGTGCCCGGCTGGCTCAAGGAAGGGTCCCTCGCTGCGCTCGGGATGACGGTCATGCCTTACCCGTCATCCCGACCGCGGCCGGGCGCAGCGAGGCGGAGCGGAGGGACCTTTCCCGTCACTTCGCCATTTCCTTGTTGAACTTCTCGATCCAGCCGGCGCGCAGCGGGTTGATCTTGGCCCAGTCGTGGCGGACGAAGGTGCCGAACTCGTCGATGCTCTTCATCGGCAGCTCGGGCGGCATCGGCACGTCCTTGTTGACCGGGATGAAGTTGAACGGCGGCTTGGTCAGCGCCTCCTGCACCTCCCTGCTGGCGACCACGTCCATGTACTTGTAGGCGTTGTCGACCTCGGTCGTGCCCTTGGCGAGGTGCAGGGTCGTGAAGAACGCGACCGCGCCGGTCTCCGGCTTCACGAACTCGATGTCGACGCCCTTGCCCTTCAGCGTGGCGACGGTCTGGGTGTTGGTGTACATCACGTCGCACTGGCCCTGCTGGAACAGGCCCGGCATGGCGGCGGGCTGGCCGACCGCGGCGATCTTCGGCAGCACCTTCTTCAGTTCGACCAGCGCCGGGTCGACGTTGGTCTCCGAGCCGCCGAACACCTTGGCGATCTCGATCAGCGACACGGTGCCGAAGGTGGTCTGGAAGCCGGTCAGGCCGAGTCGCGACACCCACGGGTCGCTGAACAGGTCCTTCCAGCCCTTGGGCGCGGGCACCTTCTTCGGGTTGTAGGCGATGCCGACGACCTGGGCGTTCACGACCACGCCCCACTCGTCGGTGAAGCCCGCCGGCAACTTGTCGGCGTTGGGCAGCTTCCTGGCGTCGAACCTGTCGAACAGGCCGGCCTCGATGGCGGTGATGCGCGGGCCGGGATCGAGCACGAAGGCGTCGAACGGCGGCGCGCCGCGGGCGGCCTTGGCCTTGGCGACCTGGTCGACCGCGAACAGCGGCTGCAGCTCGAGCTCGACGTCGTACTTCTTCTTGAGCGCCGGGGCGACGATGGCGCGGTAGGCGTCCTCCCAGGTGCCGGGATAGGTCGCGGCGGCGACGCTGCCCTTGGCGTGGGCGATGGCGGGGAGGAGGGCGGTGCCGCCCAGCGCGGCGGCGCCGGCGAACACTTTTCTGCGGGTGAACATGGAACGGCTCCTTCGAGGTCAGGGGGAACGCGGGAACAGCGATGGACGGGCGTCGGCCGCCAGGGCGCAGAAGCGGCGCGGCGGTGCCGGCGGCCCGGGGCGGCGCGGCTCGACGATCTTCAGCGCGGCGCCGTCGCCGGTGCGGGCCTCGTGGACCAGCTGGGCGCCGAGCGGCAGGCTGAGGCCGGGCTCGACCGGCCAGCAGCCGGCACCGGCGACGTCGCGCAGCTCGAGCTGCTCGGGGCGCACCGACAGCAGGACCGGGCTGCCGGTCGCGATGTCGGCCGGCGCGGGCAGGGCCAGCGTCGTGCCGGCGGCGAGGTCGATCGTGGCGATGTCGCCGGCGACCTGCACGACGCGGCCGGGCAACAGGTTGGTGGTGCCGATGAAGCCGTTCACGAACAGCGTCCGCGGCCGGTCGTAGATCGCCACCGGCGTGTCGAACTGCTCGACCTTGCCGCGGTTCATCACCGCGATGCGGTCGGCGACGCTCATCGCCTCGTCCTGGTCGTGGGTCACCAGGATGGTGGTCAGGCCGAGCTGGCGCTGCAGGCGCTTGACCTCGATCTGCATGTCGAGGCGCAGGTTGCGGTCGAGCGCGGCGAACGGTTCGTCGAGCAGCAGGATCGAGGGCTCGACCGCGAGCGCGCGGGCCAGCGCCACGCGCTGCTGCTGGCCGCCCGACAGCTGCCGGGGCAGGCGGTCGCGGAACGCCGCCAGCTGCACCATTTCGAGCATGCGGGCGACGCGCGCAGCGGCGGCCGGGCCGCGCTGGCCGCGCGCCGCCAGCCCGTAGGCGACGTTGTCGGCCACCGTCATGTGCGGGAACAGGGCGTAGTTCTGGAAGACGATGCCGATGTTGCGCTGGTTCGGCGGCAGGTGATCGATCGCCGCGCCGTCGACGAGGACGCGGCCGCCGGCCTGGCGCACGAAGCCGGCGATGACGCGCAGCAACGTGGTCTTGCCGCAGCCCGAGGGGCCGAGCAGCGCCACCACCTCGCCGGGTTCGGTCGCCAGCGACACCCCGTCGACCGCCGTGGCGGCGCCGTAGCGCACGCTCACGCCGTCGACGTCGAGTGTCCGCCCCGCCGGGGCGGACGCGGTCGGCGCGGGATCTATCGCTGGCACATCCGGTCCTTGCCTCCGCCGTGGCGGACGCAAGCGTCGTGCCAATGGACGCCGGCCAAAGAAAAAGGCGCGCCGCGGCAAGCGGCGCGCCTCTCGGCGACCCGAAGGTCGCGGTCGCTCAGCCGAGCTTGCCCATCGCCACGGCGGTGTCGGCCATGCGGTTGGAGAAGCCCCACTCGTTGTCGTACCAGCTCATGACGCGCACCAGCGTGCCGTTCATGACCTTGGTCTGGTCCATGTGGAAGGTCGACGAGTGGCTGTCGTGGTTGAAGTCGATCGAGACGTTCGGCTGGTCGGTCCAGCCGAGGATGCCCTTCAGCTGGTTGGCGGCGGCCAGCTTGATCGCCTTGTTGATCTCGTCCTTGTCGGTCTTGCGCTTGGCGACGAACTTGAAGTCGACGACCGAGACGTTCGGCGTCGGCACGCGGATCGCGACGCCGTCGAGCTTGCCGTTGAGTTCCGGCAGCACCAGGCCGACCGCCTTGGCCGCGCCGGTCGAGGTCGGGATCATCGACAGCGCCGCGGCACGGCCGCGGTAGAGATCCTTGTGCATCGTGTCGAGCGTCGGCTGGTCGCCGGTGTAGGCGTGGATCGTGGTCATGAAGCCGTGGTCGATACCGACGGCGTCGTTCAGGACCTTGGCGACCGGCGCCAGGCAGTTGGTGGTGCACGAGGCGTTCGACACGACCACGTGGTCCTTGGTCAGCTTGTCGTGGTTGACGCCGAACACGACCGTGAGGTCGGCGTTGTCGGCCGGGGCCGAGACCAGCACGCGCTTGGCGCCGGCGGCGACGTGGGCCGCGGCCTTGTCCTTCGAGGTGAAGATGCCGGTGCACTCGAGCGCGATATCGACGCCCAGCGCCTTGTGCGGCAGCTTGGCCGGGTCGCGCTCGGCGGTCACCTTGATCTTGCCGCGGCCGACATCGATGGTGTCGCCGTCGACCTTGACCTCGCCGTTGAAGCGGCCGTGCACCGAGTCGAAGCGGAACAGGTGGGCGTTGGTCTCGACCGGGCCGAGATCGTTGATCGCCACGACCTCGATGTCCTTGCGGCCCGACTCGATGATCGCGCGCAGCACGTTGCGGCCGATGCGCCCGAAACCGTTGATTGCAACCCGAACTGCCATGTCTTCCTCCGTTTACCTGCCGAGCCGGCGCGCCGTCTCGGCGATCGCCTCGGCCGTGATGCCGAAATGCCTGTAGAGATCGGCCGCCTTGGCCGACGCGCCGAATCCCTTCATGCCGACGAAGGCGCCGCGCGTGCCGAGCCAGCGCTCCCAGCCGAAGCCGGTGGCCGCCTCGCAGGCTACGCGGACGGTGCCGTCCGGGCCGAGAACCTGTCGGTGATAATCAGCGTCCTGCCGGGCGAACAGTTCCCACGACGGCATCGACACCACCGCGGCGACGAGGCCGTCGGCGGCGAGCAGGTCGCGGGCGGCCAGCGCCAGCTGCACTTCCGAGCCCGAGGCGATCAGCCGGATCGGCGCCGAGGCGTCGCCGGCAAGGACGTAGGCGCCCTTGGCCGAGAGGTTGGCGTCGCCGGCGCCGCGCACGGTCGGCAGGTTCTGGCGCGACAGCGCGATCACGCTCGGCGTCGCCTTGGCCTCGAGCGCGACCTGCCAGCACTCGGCGGTCTCGATCGTGTCGGCGGGGCGCATCACCAGCAGGTTGGGAATGGCGCGCAGGGCGGCGAGGTGCTCGACCGGCTGGTGGGTCGGACCGTCCTCGCCCAGCCCGATCGAGTCGTGCGTCATCACGTAGACGACGCGCAGGCCCATCAGCGCCGACAGGCGGATCGACGGGCGGCAGTAATCGGTGAACACCATGAAGGTGCCGCCGTAGGGAATGATGCCGCCGTGCAGCGCCATGCCGTTCATCGCCGCGGCCATGGCGTGCTCGCGGATGCCGTAGAACACGTAGCGGCCGCCGGGCTCGCCTCGCGTCACCGGCTTGAGGCCGGCAGTCTTCGTGTTGTTCGAGCCGGTGAGGTCGGCCGAGCCGCCGACCGTGTCGGGCAGCACCGGGTTCACGACCTCGAGCACTTCCTGGCTCGACTTGCGGGTCGCCCACGACGGCCTGTCGGCGGCGACCTTGGCCTTGAAGGCGGCGATCGCCTCGCCGACCGCGGCCGGCAGGTCGCCCTTGAGGCGGCGGTCGAACTCGGCGCGATCGGCCTCGGCCATCGCGGCGTGGCGCTTGATCCACTTGCGGCGGGCCGACTTGCCCTTGGCGCCGACCTTGCGCCAGGCGGTGAAGACCGGCTCGGGAATGTCGAACGGGCCATGGCTCCAGCCCAGCTTCTCGCGCGCCCCGGCGACCTCGTCCTTGCCCAGCGGCGAGCCGTGCGTCGCGGCGCTGCCGGCCTTGGTCGGGGCGCCGTAGCCGATCACGGTCTTGCAGGCGATCATCGACGGCTTGTCGGTGACGTTGCGCGCCTTGCGGATGGCGCGGGCGACCGCTTCCTGGTCGTGGCCGTCGACCGACTGCACGTGCCAGCCGGCGGCGGCGAAGCGCTTCTTGTGGTCTTCCGAGGTCGACAGCGAGGTCGGGCCGTCGATCGAGATGCCGTTGTCGTCGAACAGCACGATCAGGCGGCCGAGGCCGAGGTGGCCGGCCAGCGTGATCGCTTCCTGGCCGACGCCTTCCATCAGGCAGCCGTCGCCGGCGATGACGTAGGTGTAGTGATCGACGATGTCGCGGCCGAAGCGGTCGGCCATCAGGCGCTCGGCCAGCGCGAAGCCGACCGAGTTGCCCAGTCCCTGGCCGAGCGGGCCGGTCGTGGTCTCGATGCCGCTGGCGTGGCCGTACTCGGGGTGACCGGCGGTGCGGCTGTCGAGCTGGCGGAAGCGCTTCAGCTCGTCGAGCGTCATGTCGGGATAGCCGGTCAGGTAGAGCAGCCCGTAGAGCAGCATCGAGCCGTGGCCGGCCGACAGGATGAAGCGGTCGCGGTCGGCCCAGTGCGGCTCGGTCGGATCGAACTTCAGGAACCGCGTGAACAGCACCGTGGCGACGTCGGCCATGCCCATCGGCATGCCGGGATGACCCGAATCCGCCTGCTGCACGGCATCCATGGCGAGGGCCCGGATGGCATTCGCCATGTCGCGGCGGGCAGCGGTCTGGTCGGTCATTTTTGGGGGGCGCCGGTACGGGGTTTCGAAGCGGCGGCAACATGCCGACCGCCTATCGGCGCGTCAATGCGCAAAACCGGCGGGGAAGCCAACATCTAGCGCGCCCGGACGCTCCACAGCGCCAACATGTTGACCACTCACCGCATGCCAAATTATCCTCCGCGGATGGAGCAGCTGCGGCCGGAAGAGAAGTCGTCATCCGCCGCCGGTGGGAACGCCCTGCCGACCCGGTCCACCGCGCGGGACCGGGTCGACAGCGCCCTCAGCCGGCTGGAGTCGATGGTCGACGAGCGGCTGCGCGCCGAGTCGAGCCGCGCCGACGACCTCGCCGAGCGCCTCTCGCGGCTCGAGCGCCAGCACGAGGAACTGAAGGCGGTGGCGATCGAGGTCGAGGGTCGCCTCGAGCGCGCCATGGAATACATCCGCTCGCTGCTCGCCGCCGACCAGAAGTAGGTCGTCGTGACTTCCCCACGAGGGGAGTCGTTTCGCACAGGCCGACGTGTCAGACTGCCCGTCCCCTCGAACGCCCGGATAAGGGCGCAATAAGGAGTAGCCGTCATGCCGGAGGTCTCCGTCCAGATCGCCAACCGCACCTACGAACTCGCCTGCGGCGAGGGCGAGGAGGCGCGGGTCCAGGAACTGGCCGCCTACGTCGACGAGAAGTTCGCCGAGCTGCGCCGGCAGATGCCGGGCACGCCCGAGATCAAGCTCATGGTGTTCGTGGCGCTGCTGCTGGCCGACGAGAGCCGCGAACTGCGCGGCATCGCCAAGGCGGCCGAGAACGCGCGCGCCACCGCGACCGACAGCGCCGAGACGCTGGCGACGGCGCTCGAGGAACTGATCACCTCGCGCGTCGACAAGATGAGCCGCAAGGTCAGCGGCGCCGCCTGAGCACACCGCGCGCATTGCGGGAGGCGCCGCCAGTGCCTACATTGGCGGCGGGGCGGAATTCTGCGCGGTGCGTGGTTCGCATATAAACCCCGGGGCCAATAAAGATCTCCTGGGAACTGTCCCTGGCCCGGACCGTGGTCTGGGCCACACGGTGCCCACCTGCTTTTGCAGGCCTTGGAGGTTTTTTCGACCATCGGCCCATCGTGGAGCCGCCCCACCTCTCTCTGTTCGCTCGCCAGCATGACCCTGATCGAAGACAAGCGCACCCTGCGCAGCGCCATGCTGGCGTGGCGCGGCGGACTGGACGAGGCGGAGCGCCGGGCCGCGGCCGACGGGTTGCTGGCGACGTGGCGACACGAGCAGCCGGTCGAGGCGCCGGCGATCGTCTCGGGCTTCTGGCCGATCAAGGACGAACTCGACATCCGGCCGCTGCTGATCGAGCTGATCAGCCAAGGCTGCCAGGTCGTGCTGCCGGTGGTGCAGGGCAAGGGCCAGCCGCTGCTGTTCCGGGCGTGGCGCCCGGGCGACGCGCTGGAAGCCGGCGTGTTCGGCACGCTGCAGCCGTCGGCGCGGCGCGAGACGCTCGAGCCGCAGGTCCTGATCGTGCCGCTGCTGGCCTGCGACCGCGAGGGCTGGCGGCTGGGCTACGGCGGCGGCTTCTACGACCGCACGCTGGCGGGCCTGCGGTCGCGCCGCCGCGTCACCGCGATCGGGGTCGGCTTCGACGCGCAGCTGGTCGACGACGTCCCGCACGGCGCCAGCGACGAGCGGCTGGATTGGCTGTTGACCGACCGGCGCGCTTGCGCCTTTGTCTGACGCATCATGAAGGTCCTGTTCTGCGGTGACATCGTCGGCCGGTCGGGCCGCGATGCGGTGATCCGGGAAGTGCCGCGGCTGCGCCGCGAGCTCGGTCTCGATTTCGTGGTCGTCAACGGCGAGAACGCGGCGGCCGGCTTCGGCATCACCGCCCGCATCTGCGCCGACCTGCACGAGGCCGGCGTCGATTGCATCACCACCGGCAACCACGCCTGGGACCAGCGCGAGATCATTCCCTACATCGCGCAGGACAAGCGGCTGTTGCGGCCGATCAACTTCCCGCCCGGCACGCCGGGGTGGGGCGCCAACCTGTTCCAGACCGCGCGCGGCCACAAGATCGTGGTCATGAACGTGATGTGCCGCCTGTTCATGGACGCGCTCGACGACCCGTTCCGGGCCATCGACGCCGAGCTGGCGCGCTACACGCTGGGCAACGCCGCGCACTTCATCCTGGTCGACGTGCACGGCGAGGCGACCAGCGAGAAGCAGTCGATCGGCCACTACTGCGACGGCCGGGTGTCGGCGGTGCTTGGTACCCACAGCCACGTGCCGACCGCCGACGGCTGGATCCTGCCCGGCGGCACCGCCTACCAGACCGACGTCGGCATGTGCGGCGACTACGACTCGGTCATCGGCATGAAGAAGGAAGGGGCGGTGCTGCGCTTCGTCCGCAAGATGCCGGGCGAGCGCCTGTCGCCGGCCGAGGGCGAGGGCACCCTGTGCGGCGCCGTGGTCGAGACCGACGACCGCACCGGGCTCGCCGTTGCCATCCGTCCCCTCCGGATTGGTGGAAAATTGCTGCAGACGGTGTGAAATCCCGCATCTTGTGTTGCACACCCGGCCGTTCTACCTATTAGCGGTGCCTGAAGAGGCTCGTTGACGGGCTGGGGAAAAATCGGCATCCTGTTGATGTTAAACGGTTTTTCGCCGGCTTCGGCGGACTGTCTTCAGGTTAGAGGGGGCGTCGGAATCTAGGTTCCGACGTTTTTTAGCGGGGGCTTCGGCCCCCGCCTTTTTTTGTCCGCGGCCCCTCGAGAACGGTCTGCAACCCTCCCAAATCGCTCAAGAAGTGGTATAGCCGCCCCATCACATCACTGAATCTGGTTGTCGGGGCGATGGCGGGCCATTCCCAATTCAAGAACATCATGCACCGCAAGGGGCGCCAGGACGCCCAGCGGGCCAAGATCTTCACCAAGCTGATCCGCGAGATCACGACCGCGGCGCGGCTGGGGTCGCCTGACCCCAATGCCAACCCGCGCCTGCGCGCGGCGGTGATCGCGGCGCGCGACGCCAACATGACGCGCGACACCATCGATCGCGCGATCAAGCGCGGCACCGGCAACGACGCCGACGCGAACTACGACGAGGTCCGCTATGAGGGCTACGGCCCGGGCGGCGTCGCGGTGATCGTCGAGGCGCTGACCAACAACCGCAACCGCACCGCCGGCGAGGTCCGCTCGATCTTCTCCAAGCACGGCGGCAACCTCGGCGAGTCGAACTCGGTGTCGTTCATGTTCGACCGGGTCGGCGAGTTCCGCTACCCGCTGTCGGCCGGCACCGCCGACGAGGTGCTGGAGAAGGCGATCGAGGCCGGCGCCGACGACGTCGTGAGCGGCGAGGGCGAGGACGCGGTGCACGAGATCTACGGCGCCCAGGACGCCTTCTCGACGGTGCGCGAGGCGCTCGAGAAGTCGATGGGCCAGCCGTCGGTCGCCAAGCTGTCGTGGCGGCCGAAGACCACGACCCCGGTCGAGGGCGACACGCTGAAGTCGCTGCTCGACATGATCGCGGCGCTCGACGACAACGACGACGTCCAGAACGTCTACGCCAACTTCGAGGTGTCGGACGACGCTCTGGCGAAGTTCGCGGCCTGAAGCGCGGCACGATGAGACTGATCGGCCTCGATCCCGGTCTCCGGTTAACCGGCTGGGGCGTGATCGAGGTCGAGGGCAACCGCCTGCGCCACGTCGCGCACGGCGTGGTCAAGGTGACGACGGAGGGCTCGCTGTCCGACCGCCTGCGCGACCTGTTCGAGGGCGTCGCCGCCGTGGTCGAGGCCCAGCGCCCGCTCGAGGCCGCGGTCGAGGAGACCTTCGTGAACGTCAATCCCGGTTCGACCCTGAAGCTCGGCCAGGCCCGCGGCGTCGTGCTGCTGGCGCCGGCGCGGGCCGGGCTGCCGGTCTACGAGTACGCCGCCAACCTGGTGAAGAAGTCGGTGGTCGGCGCCGGCCACGCCGACAAGCGCCAGGTCGCGATGATGGTCGGCCGCCTGCTGCCCGGCGTCGCCGCCACCGCCGACGCCGCCGACGCGCTGGCGATCGCGATCTGCCACGCCCACCACCGCGCCACCCGGGCGCGGGTCGAGGCGGCGCTGTGATCGCCAAGCTGAAGGGCGTGGTCGACTCGGTCGACACCGATGCCGCCGTCATCGACGTCAACGGCGTCGGCTACCTGGTCTCGGCGTCGGCGCGGACGCTGCGCGACCTCGTGGTCGGCCAGCCGGTCGGCATGCTGGTCGAGACCATCGTGCGCGAGGACGCGATCGCGCTGTACGGCTTCCTCGAGACCGCCGAGCGCGACTGGTTCCGCATCCTGACCACGGTCCAGGGCGTCGGCGCCCGCGTCGCGCTGTCGATCCTGTCGACCCTGTCGCCCGACGAGATCGCGCGCGCCATCGCCGCCGCCGACCGCGCCACGCTCAGCCGGCCGCCCGGCGTCGGGCCGAAGCTGGCGGCGCGGCTGGCGACGGAACTGAAGGACAAGGCGGCCGCCTTCGGCATCGCGCCCGCGCCGGCGACGGCCAAGGCGGGCGGCGACGCCGCGCCGGCGCCGGCCGGCTCGGTCAACGAGGACGCGGTCTCGGCGCTGGTCAACCTCGGCTACAAGCGGGTCGAGGCGTTCGGCGCAGTGGCCCGCGTGACCCAGCGGCTGGGCGAGGGCGCGGCGCTCGACGCGGTGATCCGCGCCGGCCTGCAGGAGCTGTCGCGGTGAGCGAGGCGAGGCCCGACGAGAGGCTGGTCGCCGCCCGGCGCTCCGAAGAGGACGCGGCCGAGCTGGCGCTGCGGCCGCAGGTGCTCGACGACTTCATCGGCCAGAAGCAGGTGCGCGAGAACCTCAAGATCTTCATCGCCGCCGCGCGGGCGCGCGAGGAGGCGCTCGACCACGTGCTGTTCCACGGCCCGCCGGGGCTGGGCAAGACGACGCTGGCGCAGATCGTGGCGCGCGAGATGGGCGTCGGCTTCCGCGCGACCTCGGGCCCGGTGATCCAGAAGGCCGGCGACCTCGCCGCCCAGCTCACCAACCTGCAGCCGCACGACGTGCTGTTCATCGACGAGATCCACCGCCTCAACCCGGCGGTCGAGGAAATCCTCTACCCGGCGATGGAGGACTTCCAGCTCGACCTGATGATCGGCGAGGGGCCGGCGGCGCGCTCAGTCCGCATCGAGCTGCCGCCGTTCACGCTGGTCGGCGCGACCACGCGCTCGGGCCTGATGACGCGGCCGCTGCGCGAGCGCTTCGGCATCCCGCTGCGCATGGTGTTCTACGAACCGGCCGAGCTCGAGACCATCGTCCACCGCGCCGCCCGCGTGCTCAGGATGGCGATGGCGCCCGACGGCGCCGCCGAGATCGCCAAGCGCTCGCGCGGCACGCCGCGCGTCGCCAACCGGCTGCTGCGCCGGGTCCGCGACTTCGCCGCGGTCGGCGGTCACGCCACCGTCGATGCCGGGGTCGCCGACGCGGCGCTGACCCGCCTCGAGGTCGACGCCCGGGGCCTCGACGCGATGGACCGCCGCTACCTCGCCTGCATCGCCGAGAATTACGGCGGCGGCCCGGTCGGGGTCGACACGCTGGCGGCGGCACTGTCGGAGCAGCGCGACGTCATCGAGGACGTGATCGAGCCCTACCTGATGCAGCTCGGCCTGCTGATGCGGACGCCGCGCGGCCGCCTGCTGTCGGAGGCCGGCTACCGCCACCTCGGCGTCGCCATTCCCCGCGCCCAGAAGCAGCAGCTCGACCTGCTGGCCGCGGGCAACCCGGCGGAGGAGGCGTGAGCGCCGCGGCCGAGGTCGCGGCGGAGCAGCCGACCAGCGGTCGCATCGCCGGCGGCGCCCACCGCCTGCCGCTGCGCGTCTACTACGAGGACACCGACGCCGCCGGCATCGTCTACTACGCCAACTGGCTGCGCTTCCTCGAGCGCGGCCGCACCGAGATGCTGCGCCTGCTCGGCCAGGAGCACAGCGCGCTGCGCGACGAGAAGGGCGTCAACTGGGTGGTCCGCCGCTGCGCCGTCGACTACCTGAAGCCGGCCCGGCTCGACGACACGATCGAGGTCGTCACGACCTGCGGCGCGCTGCGCGGCGCCTCGCTCGACATGATCCAGGAAGCCCGCCGCGGCGCCGACACGCTGGTGCGCGCCGAGCTGGTGGTCGCCTGCATGGGACCGACCGGTCGGCCGGTGCGCCTGCCGTCGTCGCTGCGCAATGCCCTCAGCGATGTCACAGCCGGCGATCCCCGCGCGCCCGAGTCGCCCCGCTCGCGCCATATTCGCGTATAACCCTATGACCCAACGGAGATTCTAAATGGAAGCCTTAGCGCAGGTCGCCGGAGCCCCCCTCGGCGGCCCGACCGTCGACATGTCGATCTACGGCCTGTTCATGCAGGCCGACTGGGTCGTCAAGGCGGTGATGATCGCCCTCCTGCTGGCGTCGTTCTGGTCGTGGGCCATCATCTTCGAGAAGGTTCTCCGCCTGCGCTCGCTGAAGCGCAGCGCCCAGTCGTTCGAGGACACCTTCTGGTCGGGCGTCTCGCTCGAGGACCTCTACGACCGCGTCGGCGCCAAGCCGGACGACCCGATGTCGAGCGTGTTCTCGGCGGCGATGCGCGAGTGGCGCCGCTCGGTGTCGAAGGGCCTGGCGACCAGCGCCACCGCGCGCGCCGCGCTGCGCCAGCGCATCGAGCAGGTGATGAGCGTCACCATCCAGCGCGAGATGGAGGCGATCGAGAAGCGCCTCGGCTTCCTCGCCACGGTCGGCGCCAACGCCACCTTCGTCGGCCTGTTCGGCACGGTGTGGGGCATCATGAACAGCTTCGGCCACATCGCGCAGTCGAAGAACACCTCGTTGGCGGTGGTCGCGCCGGGTATCTCGGAGGCGCTGTTCGCGACCGCGATCGGCCTGGTCGCGGCGATCCCGGCGGCCGGCGCCTACAACATCCTCAGCGGCCAGGTGATGCGCTACGCCCAGCAGCTCGAGTCCTTCGCCGGTGAGTTCATCACCATCCTGTCGCGCCAGCTCGAGGAGCAGGTCTGATGGCCGGCATCATCCCGGCGGCCGGCGGCGGCAGCTCGGGCGGCAAGTTCCGGCGGCGCTCCTACACGCCGATCGCCGACATCAACGTGACGCCGCTGGTCGACGTCATGCTGGTGCTGCTGATCATCTTCATGGTGACCGCGCCGCTGCTGCAGGTCGGCGTGCCGGTCGACCTGCCAAAGACCAGCGCCCAGCAGGTCGGTGGCAAGGACGAGCCGATGGTCGTCTCGGTCAACTCGCAGGGCGAGGTGTTCCTCGGCGAGACCAGGTACGAGCTCGCCGAGCTCGGGGCCAAGCTCAAGGCGATCCACGAGGAGAAGCCCGACCAGCGCGTGTTCATGCGCGGCGACAAGTCGGTCGACTACGGCAAGATGATGGAAGTGATGGGCGTGGTGATCGACAGCGGCTTCCGCCAGCTCGGCCTGCTCGGCGAGCAGGCCCAGGCGCTCGGCCGCGGCGCCGGCGCCCCGCCCACCGCTTCGCCCGCTCCCGCAGCCCCGGCGCAGCGCGCGCCGGCGCCGGCCCAGCCGGCGCCGCGGCGCTGATCCGCGGTTTCGAGAGGAGGGCACCCGCTTGGAGGAGGAGAGGCCGCCGTTGGCGTATCGCGCCCCCGAGAGCATCGAGATGCGCATGCCGGCGATCGTGTCGGCGATGCTGCATGTCGGCCTGCTCGGGGCGGCGGTCGCCAACCTCTCCTTCCTCAACCGGCCGCCGATGATGGAACCCGAGCCGGTGATGGTCGAGTTCGAGGCGATCGACAAGAAGGCGGCGGCGCCCAAGATCGGCAACCCGCCGCCGCAGCCCAAGGACGCGCCGATCGCCGAGGAGACGACCAAGGCGCCGCCGCCGAAGTCGGCCGAGCCGCCGCCGGCGCCGGAGAAGCCCAAGGTCGACGCCGCCGAGTCCAAGCCGCAGCCGCCGCCGCCGCCGCCGCCGGTCGAGAAGCCCAAGGCCGAGGCGCCCAAGCCGCAGGAGGACCTGATCGCGCTCAAGCCCAAGGAGCCCGAGCCGCCGAAGGTCGAGAAGCCGCCGGAGCCGCCCAAGCCGGTGCCGACGCCCGAGGTCAAGAAGCCGGAGCCGCCGAAGCCCGCGCCGCCCAAGCCGGCGCCGCCGAAGAAGAGCGCCGACAACATCATCGACGACATCCTGAAGAACAAGGAGTCGACGCAGAAGATCCAGACCCCGGAGCAGTCGCCCAAGCCGCCGGCCCAGGTCACGCGCCAGGCCCCGGCGGCCCCCAACTTCGCCTCGGTGGTGACGGCCAGCGAGATCGAGGGCGTGCGCTCCAAGATCCGGCCGTGCTGGAACACGATCGGCGGCTCGCGCGACCAGAACCTGATCGTGACGCTGATCGTGCAGATGAACCAGGACGGCACGCCGGTGAAGGCCGAGATCCGCGACACCGGGCGCTACAACAACGACGGCGCCTTCCGGGCGGCCGCCGACGCCGCCCACCGCGCGATCATGAACCCGCGCTGCCAGCCGTGGCCGTTGTCACCGGAAAAGTACAGCTCGTGGCGTACCATCACCTTCAACTTCGATCCCCGCGACTACTGAGGCAGGGGCGCGCTATAAAATGATCCCCTCAATGAACAAGAGGTTCGACATGTTGCTCCCTCGACGCACGACCCTGCTGGGCGGCGCGGCCCTGGCGGCCGGCGCCGCGGCGCCGTTCGCCCCGGCGCAGGCCCAGCTGACCATCGACATGACCCGGCCGAGCTTCGAGCCGGTGCCGATCGCCATCGTCGACTTCTCGGGCGACCGCGTCGGCGCCGACATGGCCAACGTGATCCGCAACGACCTGCAGAACTGCGGCCTGTTCCGCTCGATCCCGCCCGGCACCTTCATCCAGAAGGACATCAACGCCACCACCCCGCCGCGCTTCCCCGAGTGGCGCAGCATCGGCGCGGCCGGCGTCGTGGTCGGCTCGATCCAGTCGGTCGGGGGCGGCATCAAGGTCGACTTCCGGCTGTGGGACGTGGTGGTCGGCCAGCAGGCGACCGGCCTGTCCTTCACCAGCCAGCAGAGCAACTGGCGGCGGCTCGCCCACATCATCGCCGACGCGATCTACAAGCGCGTGACCGGCGAGGAGGGCTACTTCGACACCCGCATCGCCTACGTCGGCGAGTCCGGTCCCGGCAACGCGCGGGTCAAGCGCATCGCCATCATGGACCAGGACGGCGCCAACAACCGCTACATCACCGACGGCAAGACCATCGCGATCACGCCGCGCTTCTCGCCGACGCTGCAGGAGATCGTCTACATGGCGTACCCGGAAGGCCGCGGCGCGCCGCGCGTCTTCCTGCAGAACGTCGACTCGGGCCGCCGCGAGTTGCTCGGCAACTTCCCCGGCATGAGCTTCGCGCCGCGCTTCTCGCCCGACGGCAGCCGCATCGTCATGAGCATCGCCGAGAACGGCCAGAGCGACATCTACGAGATGGACGTGCGCGGCCGCGGCCTGCGCCGGCTGACCAACACGCCGGCGATCGACACCTCGCCGTGCTACTCCAGCGACGGCTCCCAGATCGTGTTCAACTCCGATCGCGGCGGCGCCCAGCAGCTCTACGTCATGAGCGCGTCGGGCGGCGGCGAGCGGCGCATCAGCTTCGGTTCGGGACGCTACGCCACCCCGGTGTGGTCCCCGCGCGGCGACTGGATCGCCTTCACCAAGATCTCGTCGGGTGGCTTCGGCATCGGCGTGATGCGACCCGACGGCGGCGGCGAGCGCATGCTGGCGTCGGGCTTCCTCGTGGAGGGTCCGACCTGGGCCCCCAACGGCCGCGTGCTGGCCTACTTCCAGGGCCAGCCGAGTTCGGCCGGCCGCGCCGGTGCGGTGTCGCTGCACCAGGTCGACATCACCGGTCGCTTCGACCGGGCGATCCCCACGCCGACCGACGCGTCGGACCCGGCGTGGTCTCCCTTGATTCCGCAGTAGTGCAAACTATGATCGTTCTTGTCGGCCCGAGTGTTTCCAGCGCTCGGGTCGATGCCGTCAGGAGGCGATGAGACATGAAGATCCTTAAGGCTTTCGCGGCGGTGGCCGCGCTGTTCGTCATGACGGCGTGCAGCAACAACAGCAGCGACAGCGCCAGCGCGGCGTCGACCTCGGTGACCCCCGGCTCGGTCGCCGACTTCCGCCAGAACGTGGGCGACCGCGTGTTCTTCGACACCGACCAGTCGACCATCCGCCAGGATGGCCGCGACATCCTCAATCGCCAGGCCGAGTGGCTGAAGAAGTACACCAACTACCAGATCACGATGGCCGGCCATTGCGACGAGCGCGGCACGCGCGAGTACAACCTGGCGCTGGGCGAGCGCCGCGCCAACGCCGCCAAGCAGTACCTGGTGGCGCAGGGCATCCCGGCCTCGCGCATCCAGACCATCAGCTACGGCAAGGAGCGTCCGGACCCGGTCGGTTCCGACGAGGCGGCGTGGGCGCGCAACCGCCGCGCAGTCACCGAGCTGCAGTAAGCGGCGGGTGGAAATTCGGAGACGCCGGTCCAAGCGACCGGCGTTTTCATTTGAAGGGCCCGGCGGCCGGCCCGAAAATGGCCGCGTTTGACCCGCACATGACTGTTACCGGCACCATGATGACGTTCCGTTCCTCCCTGCTCGCGTTCGCGCTGTTGCTGCCGACGGCGGCGGGCGCCCAGCGCCTCGATCCCGTCCACGTCGAGGACCGCTTCAACCAGCTGCAGCAGTCGATCACCCTGCTGACCGGCCAGCTCGAGCAGCTGCAGTACCGCAACCAGCAGCTCCAGCAGCAGATGGAGAAGATGCAGGCCGACTACGAGTACCGGCTCGACGCGCTGGAGAAGGGACGGGGCGGCGGCGCCGGTCCGCGCCCGACCGGCCCGGCCACCGCCGCGGCGCCGCCCGCGGCGCATTCGCCGGCGGCGGGCGGCAACGCCGACCAGCTCTACAACGACGCGATGAAGAAGCTGCAGGACGGCGACAATGCCGGTGCCGAGCGCGGCTTCAGGACGTTCCTGCAGGCCAACCCGCGCCACGCGCTGGCCGGCAACGCCCAGTACTGGCTGGGCGAGAGCTACTACGCCCGCAAGGACTACCAAAACGCGATGACCGCCTTCGCCGAGGGCTACAAGACCTACAAGGGCAGCCCCAAGGGGCCGGACAACCTGCTCAAGCTCGGCGTCACCCTGGCCGCGATGGGCCGCAAGTCCGATGCCTGCGCGGTGTTCGCAAAGTTCAGCCAGGACTACCCGCGCGCCACCGACCTGCAGAAGCGCCGCGTCGACCAGGAGCGCACCAAGAACAGCTGCGGCTAAGTGGCCGGCGGTCCGCTCGACGCCGCCGCCTTCGACCGGCTGATGGCGCCGTTCGCGCCGTTCGAGAGCGCGCCGCTGCTGGCCGTCGCCGTGTCCGGCGGCCGCGATTCCCTGGCCCTCGCGCTGCTGGCCCGCGACTGGGCGACCGGGCGCGGCGGCCGCATCCTCGCCCTCGTCGTCGATCATGGCCTGCGCCCCGAGGCGGCGGCCGAGGCGCGCGCCACGGTGGCGACGCTGGCGGCGCAGGGCATCGCCGCCGAGATCCTCGCCTGGACCGGGCCCAAGCCCGCCAGCCGCCTGCAGCAGGCCGCGCGCGCCGCCCGCTACGGCCTGCTGCGCGCCGCCTGCCGCCGCGCCGGGGCGCTGCACCTGCTGCTCGGCCACCACGCCGACGACCAGGCCGAGACCGTGGCGATGCGCGCCGCCCGCGCCAGCGGCCCGGACGGGCTGGCCGGCATGGCCGCCATGGTCGAGACGGCGGAAGTCCGCCTGCTGCGGCCGCTGCTCGGCGTGCCGCGGGCGGCGCTCACCGCGACCCTGCAGGCGCGCGGCGTGGCGTGGATCGACGACCCCTCCAACCACGATCCCCGGTTCGAGCGGGCGCGGCTGCGAGTTGCCGCCGTGCCGGCCGCGGAGCCCGGCGACGGCGGCCGCGCCGGCCGCGAGCGGCAACTGGCCGCGGCGGCGCTCGACGTGCTGGCGATCGGCCCGGACGGCGCGGTCGCGCTCGACCAGGCGGCCTTCCGCGGCCTCGATCCCGCCCTCCAGGGGCGGCTGCTGAGCCGCGTCGTGCAGGCGGTTTCGGGCGGCGACCACCCGCCGCGCCGCGACCGGCTGGCCCGCGCCGTGGCGCGGCTCCGCGCCGCCGGCGAGCGTGGCCGGTCGGGCCGGGAACGCGACTTCACCCTGGCCCAGTGCAAATTGTTGCTGCGCCTGGCACCGGATCGGCGCCGACCCTTGTGGATTGTTCGCCCCGAGCGTGGCAGGAGTGATCACAGGAAAGTGGCGCAGCCCTTGGTCCCCGCAGCCTTTTTTGCTTGCGGCGTCCCGCCTGCTTCCCATCTAGAGTGAAGCCTCACCGTAGTGGAACCCGCCCGTGAATCCGTTCAACCGTAACGCCGCCCTCTGGATCGTCATCGTGCTCCTGCTGGCGTTGCTCTACAGCGTCTTCCAGGGCGGGACGACGCGATCGACCGGCAACACGGTCTCGTACTCGGACTTCGTGCGCGCCGTCGAGCAGCGCCAGGTCCAGGACGTCCGCATCCAGGGCAACACCATCACCGGCACGTTCCGCGAGCCGCGCAACGGCGTGCAGAAGTTCGCGACCTACGTCCCGTCGACCCCGGTCGACGAGCAACTGATGCCGATGCTGATCAAGAACGTCGATCGCGTCGATGCCGGGCCGGCGGAGGAGGGCGTCAACCTCGGCTCGATCTTCGTCAGCTGGCTGCCGGTGCTCGTGCTGGTCGGCGTCTACATCTTCTTCCTGCGCCAGATGCAGAGCGGCACCGGCCGCGCCATGGGCTTCGGCAAGTCGCGCGCCCGTCTGCTGACCGAGAAGCACGGCCGCGTCACCTTCGAGGACGTCGCCGGCATCGACGAGGCCAAGGCCGAGCTCGAGGAGATCGTCGACTTCCTGAAGGACCCGCAGAAGTTCCAGCGGCTGGGCGGCAAGATCCCCAAGGGCTGCCTGCTGGTCGGCCCGCCGGGCACCGGCAAGACGCTGCTCGCCCGCGCCATCGCCGGCGAGGCCAACGTGCCGTTCTTCACCATCTCGGGCTCCGATTTCGTCGAGATGTTCGTCGGCGTCGGCGCCAGCCGCGTCCGCGACATGTTCGAGCAGGGCAAGAAGAACGCCCCCTGCATCATCTTCATCGACGAAATCGACGCGGTCGGCCGCCATCGCGGCGCCGGCCTCGGCGGCGGCAACGACGAGCGCGAGCAGACGCTGAACCAGCTGCTGGTCGAGATGGACGGCTTCGAGTCGAACGAGGGCGTGATCCTGATCGCCGCGACCAACCGACCCGACGTGCTCGACCCGGCGCTGCTGCGTCCCGGCCGCTTCGACCGACAGGTCGTGGTGCCGAACCCCGACGTCGCCGGCCGCGAGAAGATCCTCAAGGTCCACATGCGCAAGGTGCCGCTGGCGCCGGACGTCGATCCGCGCGTGCTGGCCCGCGGCACCCCGGGCTTCTCCGGCGCCGACCTCGCCAACCTGGTCAACGAGGCCGCGCTGCGCGCCGCCCGCGTCGGCAAGCGCCTCGTGACCATGGCCGACTTCGAGTACGCCAAGGACAAGGTGCTGATGGGCACCGAGCGCCGCTCGATGGCGATGACCGACGAGGAGAAGAAGCTGACGGCCTACCACGAGGCCGGCCACGCCCTGGTCGCGATGCACGTGCCCAAGAGCGACCCGCTGCACAAGGTCACGATCATCCCGCGCGGCCGTGCCCTCGGCGTGACCATGCAGCTGCCGGAGCGCGACCACCTCAGCCACACCAAGCAGTTCCTCGAGTCGCGGCTGGCGATCATGTTCGGCGGCCGCATCGCCGAGGAGATCATCTTCGGACCCGAGAACGTCACCACCGGCGCGGCCAGCGACATCCAGGTCGCGACCCAGACGGCGCGCGGCATGATCACCGCCTACGGCATGTCCGAGAAGCTCGGCCGCGTGCGCTACCAGGCCAACGAGCAGGAAGTCTTCCTCGGCCACGCCGTGACCCAGACGCAGAACGTGTCCGAGGCCACCGCCCAGCTGATCGACCAGGAGGTCCGCCGCCTGATCGAGGAGGCCGAGGGCAAGGCGCGCCACATCCTGACCGAGCACCTCGACGACCTGCACATGATCTCGAAGGCGCTGCTCGAGTACGAGACGCTGAGCAACGACGAGATCGGCCAGATCCTGCGCGGCGAGAAGATCGTGCGCGACGACACCGGCGGTGCCGGCCCGGCCGACCGCCGCCGTCGCGCCTCGGTGCCGACCAGCTCGGGCGAGGGTGCCGGCTCGACCGGTGGTGCCAACCCGGAACCGCAGCCGGGCGTCTAGGAAACGCGGCCTCTCTTCCTCCCGGCGCGCCAGCGCGGGGAGGTGTCCGCGCCGCGGACGGAGGGGTCACGGGCTTCCGGCGATCGGCCCTCGACCATGACTGTCCCGGCCAGCTTCGGCGGCATCGCGCTCGATCGCCCGCGCATCATGGCGATCGTCAACGTGACGCCGGACTCGTTCTCGGACGGGGGCGACCGTCTCGATCCCGCGCAGGCCATCGACGATGGCCTGCGTTTCGTTTCCGAGGGCGCCGACATCGTCGACGTCGGCGGCGAGTCGACC
Organism: uncultured Reyranella sp.; assembly: GCA_964420105.1. GTDB lineage: Bacteria > Pseudomonadota > Alphaproteobacteria > Reyranellales > Reyranellaceae > Reyranella. The sequence goes on along the minus strand of CAYQRL010000006.1, from coordinate 166,934 downwards.
CGGCCGGGCTCGCGCTCGGTCGATCCCAACGACGAGCTGAAGCGCGTGCTGCCGGTGGTCGAGGGTCTGGCGCGGCGCGGCCTCGTGGTCTCGGTCGACACCCGCCGCGCGCTGGTCGCCCGCGCCTGCCTCGACGCCGGCGCGCGCATCGTCAACGACATCTCTGCCGGGTTGGACGATCCTGAGCTGATCCCCTTGGTCGCCGCGCGCGGCGCGCCGGTGATCCTGATGCACCGCGCCGGCCGGCCCGAGACCAACTACGTCGTACCGCCCTACGGCGACGTGGTCGGCGAGGTCCGGCGCTTCCTGGTGGCCCGGGCCGAGGCCTGCATCGCCGCCGGCGTCAGTCGCGACTGCATCGCATTCGATCCCGGCGCCGGCTTCGGCAAGAGCGTCGAGGAGAATCTGGCGCTGGTCGCGGGGGCCGGGCGGCTGGCCGAGGCCGGCTACCCGGTGCTGCTGGGCGTATCGCGCAAGAAGTTCATCGGCCGCGTCACCGGCATCGACGAGCCGAAGCGCCGCGACCCGGCCTCGGTCTGGCTGGCGGTCGAGGCCTGCCGGCGCGGCGCCGCCATCGTCCGCGTCCACGACGTCGCCGGCACCCGCCAGGCGCTCGCGGTCTGGCAGGCTATGGGATAGAGTCGAGTTACTATGTCTCGTCATCTCTTCGGCACCGACGGCGTGCGCGGTCGGGCCAACAGCGAACCCATGACCGCCGAGATCGCCATGCGCATCGGCATGGCGGCCGGCCAGCTCTTCAACCGCGGCAGCCACCGCAACCGGGTCGTGATCGGCAAGGACACGCGCCTGTCCGGCTACATGATCGAGCAGGCGCTGGGTGCCGGCTTCCTGTCGGTCGGCGTCGACGTGCTGCTGCTCGGGCCGATCCCGACGCCGGGCGTCGGCTTCCTGACCCGCGCCATGCGCGCCGACGTCGGCGTCATGATCTCGGCCTCGCACAATCCCTACCACGACAATGGCATCAAGCTGTTCGGGCCCGACGGCTACAAGCTGTCGGACGCGATGGAGATGGAGATCGAGGCGCTGGCCACCGACCCGTCCAAGGTCCGGCTGGCGGCGTCCGACGCGATCGGCCGCGCCAAGCGGCTGGACGATGCCGAGGGCCGCTACATCGAGGCGGTGAAGGCGGCGGGCGCGCGCGGCCTCAACCTGTCGGGCCTCAAGATCGTGGTCGACTGCGCCAACGGCGCCGCCTACCGCGCCGCGCCCACCGTCCTCTGGGAACTCGGCGCCGAGGTCATCCCGCTGGCGGTCTCGCCCGACGGCTTCAACATCAACGGCAACTGCGGCTCGACCCACCCGCAGGCGCTGCAGGAACACGTCGTGCTGCACAAGGCCGACATCGGGATCGCCCTCGACGGCGACGCTGACCGCGTCGTGCTGGTGTCGGAGAAGGGCGAGGTGATCGACGGCGACCAGCTGATGGGCACGATCGCCGGCCAGTGGGCCGACGACGGCCGGCTCGTCGGCGGCGGCATCGTCGCCACCGTGATGTCGAACCTCGGGCTGGAGCGCTACCTCGCCGGCCGCAAGCTGGCGCTGCTGCGCACCGCGGTGGGCGACCGTTACGTGCTCGAGCGCATGCTGGCCACCGGCTGCAACCTCGGCGGCGAGCAGTCGGGCCACATCATCATGACCGACCACGCCACGACCGGCGACGGGCTGATGGCGTCGCTGCAGGCGCTGCAGGCGCTGCTCAAGAGCGGCAAGCCGGCGAGCGAGACCTTCCGCGCCTTCACGCCGGTGCCGCAGCTGCTGAAGAACGTGCGCATCAAGGGCGACGCCAAGACGGTGCTGGCCGACGACAGGACGAAGAAGGCGATGGCCGACGCCGAGGCGCGGCTGGGCAGCGGCGGCCGCATCCTGGTGCGCAAGTCCGGCACGGAGCCGCTGATCCGCGTCATGGCCGAGGGCGACGACAAGGCGCTGGTCCATGCCGTGGTCGACCAGATCTGCGACGCCCTGCCGAAGGCGGAGGCCTGATGAAGGGCCGCGTGCTGATCGTCGCCGGCTCGGACTCGGGTGGCGGCGCGGGCATCCAGGCGGACATCAAGGCGGTGACGGCGATGGGCGGCTTCGCCGCGACCGCGATCACCGCGCTGACGGCTCAGAACACCGAGGGCGTGCACGGCGTCGTGGCGGTCGAGCCGGCGTTCATCGCCCAGCAGATCGAGGTCGTGCTGACCGATATCGGCGCCGACGCGCTCAAGACCGGCATGCTGCACAGCGCCGAGGTGATCGGGACGGTGGCGGCGTCGCTGGCGCGCCACGCCCCGGGCGTGCCGCTGGTCGTCGACCCGGTGATGGTGGCCAAGGGTGGCCATCGCCTGCTGCTGACCGAGGCCGAGGCGGCGCTGCGCGACACCCTGCTGCCGATGGCGGCGGTGGTGACGCCCAACCTGCCGGAGGCCGAGGTGCTGGCGGGCTTCCCGGTGCGCGACGAGGCCGACATGCGGCGCGCGGCGGAACGGCTGGCGGCGCTGGGCGCGCGCGCGGTGCTGCTGAAGGGTGGCCACCTCGAGGGCGACCGGGTCGTCGACCTGCTGTTGCACGACGGCCGCCTCGAGCGCTTCGAGGACACCCGCATCGCCAGCCGCCACACCCACGGCACCGGCTGCACGCTGGCCTCGGCGATCGCCGCCGGCCTCGCCCAGGGAATGTCGCTGGTCGACGCGGTGCGCCGCGCCCGCGCCTACGTGCGCGACGCGATCGCCACCGCGCCCGGCTTCGGCCGCGGCCACGGCCCGCTCAACCACGCCGTCACGGTGAAGGCGTGATGTCGAGCGCCGACTAGGCGCCGAACCGCTCCAGCCGTTCCAGAACGGCCGGGATCTTGTCGTCGGTGACGTTGGCGAAGGCGATGCGGACGAAGCGTTCCTGGCCGGCGCCGAACATGTCGCCGGGGATCGTCAGCAGGTTCTCCTCGTCGGCCATGCGCCTGGACACCGCGGTCGAGCGCTCGCCGGGGAAGGGATGCTCGACGTAGGCGAAGTAGGCGCCGATGCTGACCAGCCGCCAGCGGTTCGAACGCTCGAGGCCACGGCCCAGCAGGTCGGCGCGCGCCTTCAGTCCCTCGGTGTTCTTGCGGGCCCACGGCAGCAGGTTCTGCAGCCCGTACAGCGCCGCCTCCTGGCCGAGCCGCGGCGGGCAGATCGACACGCAGTCCATCGCCTTCTCGATCTCGGCCATCAGCGGCGCGCCGGCGGTGACGCCGCCGACCCGGTAGCCGGTCAGCGCGAACACCTTCGAGAAGCTGTAGAGGTGGACCAGCGTGCGCCGCCAGTCGGGATCGCTGAACAGCTCGTGCGGCCGCGTCCCCTCGGGCAGGAAGTCCTTGTAGGTCTCGTCGAGCAGCAGCGCGATGCCGGCATTCTGCGCCAGCTCGTAGAAGGCGTGGATGGTCTCGCGCGGGTAGACCGCGCCGGTCGGGTTGTTGGGCGAGATCAGCACGATCGCCCGGGTGCGCGGCCCGATCAGCCTGGCCGCGTCCTCGACGTTGGGCACCGCGCCGGAGCCGGGGCGGAAGTCGAGCGACACCGGCTCGACACCCTGCATGCGCATCCACATGTCGTGGTTGAAGTAGTGCGGTCGCGGCAGGATCACCTGGTCGCCGGCGCGGGCGATGCTCATCAGCGCGAGGCAGAAGGCCTGGTTGCAGCCTGAGGTGATGCCGACCTCGGCGGCCGAGATCGGCGCCCCGTAGAACGACGACAGGTGCGCGGCGTAGTGCTCGCGCAACGCCGGCACGCCCAGGATCGGGGTGTAGCCATGCATCGCCGGGTCGAGCAGCAGTTCACCGAGGTGCTGGCGCAATTCCAGCGCCGGGGGGTAGCCGGGTACGGCCTGGCTGAGGTCGATCAGCGGCCGGTCGGCGGGAAAGCTGCGGCCCAGCACCCAGCGCTTGGTCTCGCCGATCGGCGACGGTTCGACGGCGGCGAGCCACGGGTTGGGGGTAGGGATCTGCTGCATCACTCGGTCCAGTTCACGCGAAGGCGCGGAGCATCCGGGCAGCGGTGGGCGCTGTCAAACCCGTGGTCCGGCGGACCGACGGGCGGAAATTCCATTGCCTGTCTCCGGGGGATGTGCCTAGCATCCATCACAAGGCTCCGCATGAGAGCCGCTAGAACGAGGTTCAGAGGAGGAAACATGGTATCGAGGAAAGTCAGCCGTCGTCGTTTCGTCGCCGGCACCGCAGCGGCCTCGACGGCCTTCGTCGCGGCCCCGTTCGTGCGCGGCGCCCATGCCGCCGGCAAGCTCTCCGTCGGCTTCTGGGACCACTGGGTTCCGGGCGCCAACAGCGCCACCGAGAAGCTGGTCAAGGCGTGGGCCGAGAAGGAGAAGGTCGATGTCCAGATCGACTTCATCACCTCGCAGGGCAACAAGCTGCTGCTGACCACGGCCGCCGAGGCGCAGGCCAAGTCGGGCCACGACATCCTCGCGATGAACACCTTCCTGCCGGCCCGCTACGCCGAGCAGCTCGTCCCGGTCGACGACCTGATGGGCAAGCTGATCGCCGAGAACGGCAAGGTCAACGCCACCGTCGAGTACTGCGGCAAGATCAACGGCAAGTGGCTGGCCGTGCCGGCCACGGTCGGCAGCCAGATCAAGGGTCCGTGCTCGCGCATCGACCTCCTGAAGCAGCATGCCGGCATCGACATCCAGGCGATGTACCCGGCCGGCTCGGCGCCCAAGGCCGACGCCTGGACGACCGACGCCTTCCTCAAGGCGGCGGAAGCCTGCCAGAAGGGCGGCAACCCGTTCGGAATCGGCCTCGGCACGACGTCCGACTCGGTCGACACGATCGGCGCCTTCTTCCACGCCTTCGGGGCGGTGCTGGTCGACGCCAAGGGCGAGATCGTGGTCAAGAACGACCAGGTCCGACAGGTCCTCGAGTACTACAAGAAGCTGATGTCGTTCATGCCGGCCGACGTGCCGTCGTGGGACGATGCCTCGAACAACAAGTTCCTGGTCTCGGGCCAGGGCGCGATGATCATGAACCCGCCGAGTGCCTGGGCCGTCGCCAAGCGCGACGCGCCCAAGGTCGCCGAGCAGTGCTGGACGCACGGCTTCCCGGTCGGCCCGAAGGGCCGCTACGCGCCGTTCCTGCCGTACTTCTGGGCCACCTGGAACTTCAGCAAGAACCAGTCGGCGGCCAAGAGCCTGCTGATGGCGCTGTCGACCGCGCAGGCGGCCGAGGCGATGACCACCGCCAGCGGCGGCTACGACCTGCCGGCGTTCGAGAAGCTGACCACCTTCAAGATCTGGGCCGAGGAAGGGCCGCCAAAGGGCACGCTCTACCATTACCCGAACCCGTTCAATCACCAGATCCTGTCGCTCGCCGCCGCGCCGGCGCCGCACAAGATCGCCGAGCAGATCTACAACCAGGGCATCCAGACGCAGATGGCCGTCCGCTACGCCAAGGGCGAGACGATGGAGAAGACGCTGGCCTGGGCGGCCAGCGAGCTCGAAGGCTTCATGCGCAACTAGCCGGAACGATGGCGGGGGAAGGGGGCCGCGGGGCCACCTTCCCCCGATTCCTGTCCGATCGTCCCTTCCGGAGCGTACGCCATGGCAGATGTTGCCGCCCGACCGTCCAGCGCCATCAACGCGGACAGCCGCAGCAGTCTTCACAAGCTGATGCAGCGCAAATCGACCATCGCCTTCCTGATGGCGCTGCCGCTGATCCTGCTGATCGCCATCCTCGTGGCCTACCCGGCCGGCTACGCCGTCTACCTGTCGATGCTCAACAAGGGCATGACCCGCTTCGTCGGCTTTGGCAACTACACCTTCCTGTTCGGCCGCGACACCTTCTGGATGGTGGTCTACCAGTCCTGCCTGTTCGCGATCTCGGCGGTGCTGTTCAAGGCGATCATCGGCTTCGTGGTCGCCCACTTCGTCCACAACATCCCGGCCAAGGGCCAGCGCAAGTGGCGCGGCATGCTGCTGGTGCCATGGGTCATCCCGCCGGCCATGAGCACGCTCGCCTGGCTGTGGCTGTTCGACCCGTCCTACTCGGCGTTCAACTGGATCCTTTCCAGCCTCGGCCTGGAGAACATCCCGTGGCTGGGCGAGACCGGCTGGGCGCGCTTCTCGGTCATCCTGGTCAACGTCTGGATCGGCTCGCCGTTCTTCATGATCATGTACCTGGCGGCGCTGAAGTCGGTGCCCGACCAGCTCTACGAGGCGGCCTCGATCGACGGCGCGACCTGGTGGCAGCGCATCTGGTACGTGACCCTGCCGATGATGCGCAACATCATCGCGATCACCGCGCTGTTCTCGCTGATCGTCACCTTCGCCAACTTCGACATCGTGCGCGTGCTGACCAAGGGCGACCCGCTCAACACCACGCACGTCTTCGCCACCTGGGCGTTCCGCGTCGGCATCGAGAGCGGCGACATCCCGCTCGGGTCGGCCGTGTCGCTGTTCATGGTGCCGATCCTGGCCGTCGCCGCCGCGTTCATCCTGCGCGACATCACCAAGCGGGGGAGTGAAGTCTGATGGCCGACGCCGCGATCTCGACCGCCGCCCCGACGGGGAACCGCAAGTACGGCAGCATGAGCCGCGACCGCAAGTGGGCGCTGCGCTGGTCGTACTTCTTCCTCGTGCTGTTCGCGATCTTCTTCCTGATGCCGCCGCTCTACATGCTGATCACCTCGCTGAAGACCAGCGCGGAGATCTCGGCGGCTTCCAACCCGTGGTGGGTCAAGGACCCGACGCTCGCCAACTACATCGAGTTGCTGACCCAGAACCAGTTCCTGGTGTTCTTCCGCAACTCGGCGATCGTGTCGGTGCTGACCGTCATCATCACCATGTCGATCAGCATCGTCGCCGCTTTCGCCCTTGCGCGCATGAAGTTCTGGGGCTCGGCGACGCTGGCGACCGGCGTGTTCCTGACCTACCTGATCCCCGACACGCTGCTGTTCATCCCGCTGTTCAAGATGTTCGCGTGGGTCAACGAGACCTTCGGCGTCCAGCTGATGAACCACTGGTGGACGATGATCATCCTCTACCCGACGCTGACCGTGCCGTTCGCGACCTGGATCATGATCGGCTACTTCGCGTCGATCCCCAAGGAACTGGACGAGGCGGCGCTGATCGACGGCGCGACCTGGTTCCAGACGCTGACCAAGATCTTCATCCCGGTGGCGCTGCCCGGCATCATCGCCGCGACCATCTTCTCGTTCACGGTCTCCTGGGCGCAGTTCCTGTACCCCCTGGCGTTCACCACCTCGGCCTCCGAGCTGGTGCTGCCGGTCGGCATCGTCACGACGCTGATCAAGGGTGACGTGTTCAACTGGGGCCAGATCATGACCGGCGCACTGCTCGGCGCGGCGCCGCCGCTGATCATCTACGCCTTCCTCATGGACTACTACATCGCGGGCCTGACGGCCGGCGCGACCAAGGGTTAAGGGTACCGACATGGCTCAAGTCACGCTGCGCAAGGTCGTCAAGAAGTACGACGAGGTGCTGGCCGTTCGCGGCATCGACCTCGACATCGTCGACAAGGAGTTCATCGTGCTGGTCGGGCCGTCGGGCTGCGGCAAGAGCACCACGCTGCGCATGATCGCCGGTCTCGAGGAGATCTCGGGCGGCGACATCGCGATCGGCGGCGACGTCGTCAACGACGTGCCGCCGAAGGACCGGGACATCGCCATGGTGTTCCAGAACTACGCGCTGTACCCGCACATGAACGTCTACGAGAACATGTCGTTCGGCCTCAAGCTGAAGCGCACGCCCAAGGAAGAGATCGACCGCCGGGTCAAGCAGGCGGCCCAGATCCTCGACATCGCCGAGCTGCTCGACCGCAAGCCCAAGCAGCTGTCGGGCGGCCAGCGCCAGCGCGTCGCCATGGGCCGCGCCATCGTCCGCGACCCCAAGGTGTTCCTGTTCGACGAGCCGCTCTCCAACCTCGACGCCAAGCTGCGCGTGCAGATGCGCACCGAGATCAAGAAGGTCCACCAGAAGGTCCGCACCACCACGGTCTACGTCACCCACGACCAGGTCGAGGCGATGACGCTGGCCGACCGCGTGGTGGTGATGAACGCCGGCCTGATCGAGCAGGTCGGCTCGCCCAACGAGCTCTACCATTCGCCGGCGACCAAGTTCGTGGCCGGCTTCATCGGCTCGCCGGCCATGAACTTCATTCCCTGCCATCTCGAGCAGGCGGCCGGGGCGCTGCGCGTGCGGCTCGACGACCGGCTGTCCTTCCCGGTGCCGGCCGAGCGCACTGCGCGCTACACGCCATACGTCGGCAAGAACGACCTGATGCTCGGCCTGCGGCCGGAGCACATCATCGAGACCCGCCCGCACATCGAGCCCAACCAGCACGACTTCGACATGGCGATCGACGTCGACGAGCCGATGGGCATGGAGACGCTGGTCTACTTCACGATCAACGGCCGCGAGGTCTGCGGCCGCGTCAACCCGAACGCCGGCGCCGTCGCCGGCAAGGCGATGAAGCTGCGCGCCGACCTCTCGAACATGCACCTGATCGACGACAGCACCGGCAAGGTTCTTTAGGCCCTACCGTGGGGAAGTGAACCACACTACTCTCCGCGGTCTGGATCGGAGACCAAGGGGAGACGTTCGATGGGTGCGTTGACGGGCAAGGTGGCGTGGGTGACCGGCGCCGGCACGGGGATCGGCCAGGCCGCGGCGATCGCGCTGGCGCACGAGGGTGCGGCGGTGGTCCTGACCGGCCGCCGCAAGGGCCCGCTGGCGGCCACGGCGGCGACCATCAAGCGCGCCGGCGGCAAGGCGGTGGTGCAACCCGCCGACCTGATGAAGGCGGCCTCGGTCGCCAAGGTCGCGCAGCAGATCGAGCGCCAGTTCGGCCGCTGCGACATCCTCGTCAACAACGCCGGCCTCAACATCGTCGACCGCACCTGGGCCAAGCTGACGCCGGCGCTGGCCGAGCAGGTGATCGACGGCAACCTGTCGAGCGCCTTCTACTGCGTCAGCGCGGTGCTGCCGATGATGCGCAAGCGCCGCGACGGCGTTCTGATCCACACCGCCTCGATGGCCGGCCGCACGCCCAGCCCGCTGTCGGGCGCCGCCTACTCGGCGGCCAAGCACGGCGTCGTGGCGATGAGCCACGTCATCAACATGGAAGAGTGCGTCAACGGCATCCGCTCTTGCGCCGTCTGCCCGGGCGAGGTGGCGACGCCGATCCTCGACAAGCGGCCGATCCCGATCACGCCGCAGGAGCGGGCCCGCATGGCGCAGTCGGAGGATGTCGGCGACCTGATCCGCTACATCGCCTGCCTGCCCAAGCACGTCGTGATCAACGAGGTCATGATCAACCCGACCTGGAACCGCGGCTACGTCTCGGCGCTGGCGCGCGCCGCCGACGAGAAGAAGGCCAAGGGCGCGAGCAGGGGAGCGGCGAAGGGCAAGGTCCGGGCCAGGCGCAAGCGCTAGGAGAACGAGCGATGACGGTCACCATCAAGGCGAAGGCCCTCGAGGCCTTCGTCGCGGACATCTTCGCCTCGGCGGGCTGCTCGGCCGAGGAAGGCGGCCGCATCGGCCGCTACCTCGTCAGCGCCAACCTGTCGGGCCACGACAGCCACGGCGTCGTGCGGGTGCCGCGCTACGCGTCGCAGAAGAAGGGCGGCACGGTACTGCCCGACGTCACTGTCGACGTCGTGGTCGACACGCCGGTGATCGCCGTGGTCGACGGCAAGTACGGCTTCGGCCAGACGGTGACGCCGCAGGCGGTCCGCATCGGCATCGAGAAGTGCCGCAAGAACGGCCTGTCGGCGGTGACCCTGCGTAACGCCGGCCACCTCGGCCGGGTCGGCGACTGGGCCGAGATGGCGGCCGAGGCCGGGCTGGTCTCGGTCCACTTCGTCAACGCCTCGGGCAGCGTGCTGGTCGCGCCCTACGGCGGCACCGACCGGCGCTTCTCGACCGCGCCCTACTGCGTCGGCGTGCCCCGCCCGGGCCAGGACCCGCTGGTCCTCGACTTCGCGACCTCGATCGTGGCCGAGGGCAAGGTCCTGGTCGCCAGCCAGGGCGGCAAGAAGATCCCGGCCGACGCGCTGATCGGGCCCGACGGCAAGCCCGGCGGCGACCCGCACCTGCTGTACGGCGACTACACGCCGACCGGCCCGCGCGACCATTCGAAGGGCACCGGCGCGATCCGCGCCTTCGGCGACCACAAGGGCTCGGGGCTGGCCTTCATGTGCGAGCTGCTGGGCGGCTCGCTGTCGGGCAACGGCGCCACCGACCCGAACCGCGGCCGCTTCGCCAACGGCATGCTGTCCTTCTACGTCGATCCCAAGGTGCTCGACCCCGAGGGCTTCTTCCCGCGCGATGTCGCCAAGTACGTGTCGTTCGTGAAGAGTTCGAAGCCGACCGCGGCCGGCGCCGAGGTGCTGGTGCCGGGTGAGGTCGAGGCCCGCACCCGCGCCGAGCGGCTGGCCAACGGCGTGCCGCTGCCCGACGACACCTGGGCCGCGATCGTCGAGACCGCCCGCTCGGTCGGCCTCGACGAGCGCCGCATCCAGCAGGCGACGATGTAGGGCACGATGCCGGGGCGTCAGCGCCCCGGCTTCTTGGCCAGCCGGTCGACCGCGCCGGCGACCGGGTCGATGAAGGCCTGGGTCGCGACGTAGTCGTCGTGCAGCAGCCGGCGCAGGGCGTCGAGCCGGTCGCGGCTCGCCACCATGCCGGTGGCGGTCTCGAGCTGGTGCAACTCCATGTCCCACAGCCGGATCACGAGGACCGCGTAGCCGAGGTCGAGGGCGCGGTCGATCTGGCCGCGCAGGTCGTCGACCAGCTGCCGGTCGCTCCAGTCGGGATGGCGCAGCACGTTGCCGGTGAAGCCGATCCACTTGAAGCGCGGTGTCGCCTGCGGCGCCGGCCCGAGCGACGCGGTACCGGGCTCGGCGAGGCCCCAGTGCAGCGAGCCGTAGACCATCGCCCAGTCGAAATCGTGCATCAGCCAGACCGTGCGGTCGGGGTCGGACTCGCGCTCCATGCGCCCGATCGCGTTCTCCCAGGCGCTGTCGAGGCCGCGCAGCGGCGCCAGGCTCCAGACGTTGTAGGCCAGCAGGAGCGCCGACAGCGTGCCCAGCGCCGCCAGCCCGCGCCGGCCCCAGCGGTCGCGCGCGGCGACCAGCACCAGCGCCCAGCCGACGGTGAAGCCGGCCATGACGTTGACCTGCATCTGCGGGTCCTGCGGCTGGGAGTAGAGGTTGAAGACCTCGCCCGCCACCAGGGTGCCGCCGAACACCGCGGCCAGCGCCCGGGCCCGCGGGTCGTCGCGGTGGTGCCACAGGATGCGGCCGGCGATCGCGGCGATGGCCAGCATCCAGACGGTCGCGGTCCAGCGCCAGATGTCCCAGCCCGGGATGCCGGGGATCGCCGCGACGCCTGCGCCCAGCAGGTAGGCGACCATGCCGTCCCACAGGTAGCCGACCTTGGCCCAGGTGAAGCCGGCCCATACCGAGCGCACCGCCTTGCCGGTCCAGACAAGGTCGAGCGGACCGACCGCGTTCTCGTGGCCCTGCCAGGCCCAGGCGACGACCGCGGCGGTGGCGACCAGGCCGGCGCCGAACAGCAGGCTCCAGCCGAGCTTGCGCGACCATCGCGGCTCGCACAGCCACAGCGCCAGCACCAGCGCCGGCAGGCTCGGGAACATCAGGCGCCATTCCATCAGCCACGCCAGCGAGAACAGCACCGCCACCGCCAGCACGCGCGGCACGGTCGGGCGGGCGAGCCACAGGCTGCCCAGCGCCAGCGCCGCCAGCAGCACGGTGTAGCTGGGCATGATGTCCTCGTTGATGACGGCGAGGAACATCACGAACGAGGAGGCGAGGTGGAACAGCGCCGACAGCAGCGCCACCAGCCGGTCGCCGGTCAGCGCCCGCACCAGCCCGTAGACGACGCCCAGCCCGAGGCTGCACGACAGCGCGTTGAGGATCGTCATCTGCCGCCGCGGATCGCCCGCGAACACGCCGAGCCCGTCGAGCATGCGGCACAGCAGCCCGTACAGCGGGTAGAACAGGTAGTTCGACGGGTAGAGCGGCGCGTTCGCCGGGTCGACCACCCACGGCTTCAGCTCGAGGCTCTTGAACACCCCGTTGCCGGTCAGCCCGCCCTGCGCGTTGTCGAACCACAGCACGATGGCGACCAGCAGCACGGCCCCGCCGCCGACCACGAGGGCGAGGTCGAGCAGGGTCGCGAGCGGCCGTGGCCGGGCCGACGAGGGCGGCGAAGCGAAGATCACGGGGCGGTGCTAGCCGAGCGACGGGGGAGTGTCGAGGTCCGCCGGGCCCGGTGCCGGCCTCGCGGGCGACATCACCGCGAGGGCGAGGCCGGCGAGGATCATCAGGACGCCGGCGACGAACGGCGCCCCGAGGCGGTCGCCGAACATCAGCGCCGAGGCGGCGATGCCGAACACCGGCTGGAGGAACTGCACGCCGGCGGCGGCGCGCGCCGGGATGGTGCGCAGCAGGTGGAGCCACAGGAACAGGCCGGCGACGGTGACGACGACGCCGAGGTAGGCGGTGGCGGCCAGCGCCGCGACGGTGACGGGGAAGGGAGCCTGCGCGGCTTCCCACGTGGCCCACGGCAGCAGGGCAACGAAGCCCGCGACCGTGCTCCAGGTCGCCACGGTGGCGGTCCCGTGGGCCGCCGTCAGCTCGACGCTCCAGACGTAGTAGATCGCGACCGTCACCGACGAGAGCAGCATCAGCGCGACGCCGACGACCGTGGTCTGCGACGCCGACCCGTCGCCGCCGCCACCGCCGGACGCCACCAGCCCGATGCCGGCGAAGGCGATCAGCAGGCCGAGAGACTGGCGGGCCGTGACGGGCTGCCTGAGGCGCAGCGCGGCGAAGACGACGACGAACAGCGGGATGGTCGCCGAGATGATGGTGCCGGCCGAGGCCGAGGTCGCGCCGACGCCCAGCGTCTGCGTCACCTGGCCGACCCCGATGCCGACGATGCCGAGGATGGCGACCGGGACGACGGCGCGGCGCGGCAGGCCCGGCTTGCCGATCTGGACGACGAACAGCAGCGGCAGCGCGAAGGCGAAACGCAGCAGCGTCAGCACCAGCGGCGGCATGGTCTCGAGGCCGAGCTTCGTCACGGGAATCGACAGGCCCCACAGGATGGCCAGCAGGAGCATGGGGGCGAAGCTGCGAAGGGAAGGCAAGGAGACCAGCCGGGGACGAAAGGCAAACCGCTTCGGTTTGGCGCTCCCTACGGGATTCGAACCCGTGTTTCAGCCTTGAGAGGGCCGCGTCCTGGGCCTCTAGACGAAGGGAGCGAGGCCGGAAGGACGCCTCAATAGTCGAACCGCCGGCCCGGCGCAACCCTTCCCCCTCCGTCCGCCGCGCGAACACCTGCCCCGGCTGACGCCGGGGGAGGAAATGAGGCTAGAATGGCCTCAAATCAGCGAGGAACGCCCTATGGACATGCACATCGCCCCCGACGCCGCAAACCTGCCGATCACCGGGATCGACGTCTACGCCCTGCCGCCCGAACAGGGCGAGGCGGTGCTGCGGCGGCAGCTGGCGGCGGCCTACCGGCTGGTCGACCATTTCGGCTGGACCGAGCTGATCTACGGTCACCTCACGGCGCGGGTGCCGGGGCCGGCGCCGCACTTCCTGATCAATCCCTACGGCCTCAACTACGACGAGGTCACGGCCTCGAACCTGGTCAAGATCGACCTCGACGGCAACAAGGTCGCGCCGTCGCAGCACCCGGTGAACTACGCCGGCTTCGTGATCCACTCGGCCATCCACATGGCGCACGAGGCGCGGCACAAGGTGGTGATGCACACCCACACCCGTGCCGGCATGGCGGTGGCGGCGATGAAGGAGGGGCTGCAGCCGGTGTCGATGGGCTCGACCGCGTTCCACAATCGCCTCAGCTACCACGACTACGAGGGCCCCAGCCTCGACCTCGACGAGCGCGGCCGGCTGCTGAAGAACCTGGGCGACAACCAGGCCATGATGCTGCGCAACCACGGCCTGCTGGTCACCGGCCGCAGCGTGCCCGAGGCCTTCCTGCGGCTCTACCGGCTGGAGCGCGCCTGCCAGGTCCAGCTCGACGCCGCCGCCGCCGGCACGCTCAACGTCATGGGCGACAACCTCGCCGCCAAGTCGGGTGCCGACATCGACCGCTTCTCGGAAATGGAATCGGCGGTCGGCATCGGCGACCTCGAGTTCGCCGCCCTGGTGCGCAAGATCGACAAGGTCGACCGCGGCTGGCGCGACTGACCCGGCTTCAGCCGACCCAGCAGAAAAGCGCGATCATCACCGCGTACAGCGCGCACAGCAGCGCCGCGCCGGCGACCGTCGCCCCGCGCCGGCCCGCGGCCGGGACCAGCCACCAGCCGAGGCGGGCCGCGACCGCCGGCACCAGGGCGCCGGTCAGCGCGATGCTCACGACGTTGCCGAGGAACAGCGCCAGCGGCCCGGGCAACTGCAGCCGCTCGAGCAGCAGCGGCGCGGTCACGTACGTGCCGAACAGGAACACGATCGGGTACAGCACGAGCAGGACGACCATGTCCATCTTCCATGCCGGCGCCCTGGCCGTCGCGTCGTCGCCGTCGCGGAACCACTGCTCGAACCCGGTGTGGGCGACGCGCGCGTGCAGGTCGTCGACCAGCGGCGTCGCCTCGTCGAGCAGGCGGCGGCGCTCGGGCGAGTCGAGCCACGCCTGGAGGTTGGCCGCGCTGTCGAAGCGCAGGATGGCGACGAAGTCGTCCTGCACCCCCGGCACCGGGGATTCGAAGCGGTAACCCTGCAATCCCGGCGCGCGCGCCTGCACCGCGGCGATGCGGCGTTCCCACGCGCGGTAGGCATCCTCGCAGCCGGGCTTCACGCGCGTCGCGACGATCGCCGACACCGGCGCGGGCCGCGGCCCGCCCCTGCGATCATCGACGATGTGGACGTCGTCGCGGCCGATCAGCATCGACGCCGCCTGTTCGAGCCGCGCCAGCCGCTCCGGCGAGGTCAGCCAGCGCCGCGCGTCGTCGGCGGTGGCGAAGCGCTGCTGGATCACCCAATCGGCCTGCAGCGGCGGATTGGGCGGCATCAGCTGCTGCTCCACGAAGCCGGGGAAGCGGGAAACGATCGCGCTGGTCTCGCCCTGCCACCGGGCGAACTCGGCCTCGCAGCCCGGCCGCACGGTGGTCTGGACGACCAGGGTGACGGTCATCGCCCCGCGAAGGCGGGCAGCCGGTGCGCCGTCACCGCCGGCGCCGGGCCATCGAAGCGCTCGATCTCGACCAGGCAGGTCTGGGCGATGCAGCCCTGGCTGAGCTTCGACGCGCCGATGTCGAGGGTCAGCGCGTTCGGGTTGCCGTGCTTCTCCAGCGGCTGGTTGGAGCCGGTGTCGGCGGGATCGAACCACGCCCCGGTCGACAGCCGCACCACGCCGCGACGGATGCGGTCGCTGAGCTTCGCCCCGGCGAGGCAGGCGCCGCGGTCGTTGTAGACCCGCACCAGGTCGCCGTCGGAGATGCCGCGCGCCGCCGCGTCCTCGGGATGGAGCGTCACCGGCTGGCGGCCGCGCACCTTGGTCGAGCGCGCGTGCGGGCTGTGGTCGAGCTGGCTGTGCAGCTTGTCGCCGGGCTGGTCCGACAGCATGTGCAGCGGGTAGCGCTTCGCCTTGTCGGATCCCAGCCACTCGACCGGCTCGAACCAGGTCGCGTGGCCCGGGCAATCGTCGTAGCCGAACGAGGCGATGCGCTCGGAGAAAATCTCGATCCTGCCCGACGGCGTCTTGAGCGGATGCGCGGCGGGATCGGCGCGGAACTGCGACAGCATCACCGGGTGCTTGGTCTCGCCCTCGGCCTCGGCCATGCCGGCGCTCCAGAAATCGTCGAAGGCGGGGAGGGTGACGCCGGCCCTGGCCGACTTGTCGCGCGCCTCGGCGTAGAGGTGGCGCAGCCAGTCCATGGTGCCGCGGCCCTCGGTGAAGGTGGCGCCGGCGCCCAGCCGCTCGGCCAGCCGCGAGAAGATCCAGTAGTCGTCGCGCGCCTCGCCGACCGGCGGCCGCGCCTGCTTCATGGCCACGACGTAGCGCTCGCGCCCGCCGTAGCCGATGTCGTCGCGCTCGAGGCTGACCGTGGCCGGCAGCACGATGTCGGCCATGCGCGCGGCCGGCGTCCAGAACTGCTCGTGGAAGACGATGGTCTCGGGCTTGCGCCACGCCAGCATCAGGCGGTTGAGGTCCTGGTGATGGTGGAAGGGGTTGCCGCCGGCCCAGTAGACCAGCCGGATGTCGGGGTAGGTGAGCGTCCTGCCGTTGTACGGCACGGTGCCGCCGGGGTTCAGCAGCATGTCGGTGAAGCGCGCCACCGGGATGAAGTCGCCGACCGGGTTGACGAGCTGGGGCAGGGTCGGGCCGCTGTACTTGGGGAAACCGCTGCCCATCAGGTTGACCGGCCCGTAACCGCAGGCGAAGCCGCCGCCCGGCAGGCCGATCTGCCCCAGCAGGCAGGCCAGCGTCAGCAGCGCCCAGAACGGCTGCTCGCCGTGGTGGCTGCGCTGCAGCGACCAGTTGATGTTGACGGTGGTGCGGGTCGCCGCCATCTCGCGCGCCAGCGCCACGATGCGCGCTGCCGGGATGCCGGTGATCTTCTCGGCCCACGCCGCGTCCTTGCCGGCGAGCGACGGCGCGAAGCGCTCGAAGCCGACGGTGCAGCGGGCCAGGAAGTCGCGGTCGTGCAGGTTCTCCGACACCAGCGTGTGGCACAGCGCCAGGATCAGGGCGGTGTCGGTGTTGGGCCGGATCGCCAGCCACTCGACCGCGCCGCCGGTATCGAGATCGTCGGCGGTCGGGGTGACGTTGACGAAGCGCACGCCGCTGGCGCGCATGCCGTACAGCCCGCCCTTGACGTGGTGCTGGGTCGCGCCGCCGGCGTTGATCTGGCTGTTCTTGTGCGGCACGCCGCCGAACGACACGAACAGCTTGCAATGCTCGGCCATGACCTCCCACGGCGTGTGCATCACCATCAGCTCGTCCATCGAGGCGAGGATGTGCGGCATCAGCACCCGCGCCGCGGCGAGGCTGTAGGAGTCCTGGTGACGGACGTAGCCGCCGGCCGAATTCAGGAAGCGGTGGACCTGGCTCTGGGCGTGGTGGAAGCGGCCGGCGCTCGACCAGCCGTACGAGCCGCCGAAGATCGCGCGGTTGCCATGGGCCTTGCGCACGCGGTCGAGGTCGCCGGCGACGAGGTCGAGCGCCTCGTCCCACGACACCTCGACGAACGGCTCCTGGCCGCGCAGCTCGGGGTTGGCGCCCGGGCCCTTCTCGAGCCAGCTCCTGCGCACCGACGGCCGGCGCACCCGCAGGCGCGTCACCTGGTCGGACAGCATGTGCAGGCCGATCGGCGACGGATCGGGGTCCTTCGAGAACGGGTGCAGCCGCACCGGCTGGCCGTTGTCGTCGTACTCGACCTCGTAGACGCCCCAGTGGGCGGCGGTGAGCGTGCGCTGGTGCGTCATGGTCGTCCTCCGGGGGGAGAGAAGATCAGGCGGTGGGTCAGGCGGCCTTGGCGATCGACAGGAACCTGTCGACGTCGGCGGGATCGGTGTCGAAGGCGGTGACGAGGCGGAAGGCGCGCTCGCCCGGCCGGTCGGACGGCCACGGGTGGTACTTCGCGCCGGCCGCCTGCAGGGCGTCGTGGCGGTGCGCCGGCATCACCACGAAGATCTCGTTGGCCTCGACCGGGTACATCAGCTGGGTGCCGGGCAGGGCGCTGAGGCCGGCGACCAGCCGGCGCGCCATGGCGTTGGCATGGCGGGCATTGTCGAGCCACAGGCCGTTGTCGAGGTAGGCCTCGAGCTGCGACGAGATCAGGCGCATCTTCGACAGCATGTGGCCGCCGCGCTTGGAGCGGTAGGGATAGTCCCGGGCCAGCTCGGGCTTGAAGAAGACCACGGCCTCGGCCGCCAGCACGCCGTTCTTGGTCGCGCCGAAGCTCAGCACGTCGACGCCGGCCTTCCAGGTCAGCTCCGCCGGCGAGCAGCCGACGTAGGCCAGCGCGTTGGCGAAGCGGGCGCCGTCCATGTGGACGGCGAGGCCGTGGCGGCGCGCCGCGGTGGTCAGGGCGGCGATTTCCTCGGGCGCGTAGACGGTGCCGCACTCGGTCGCCTGGGTGATCGACAGCGCCGTCGGCTGCGAGAAATGCGGCACGCCGTAGACCGGCTGCGACGCCGCCTCGGCGAACTTGACCGGGTCGATCTTGCCGGCCGGCCCGTCGATCCGGAACAGCCGCGCGCCGCCGGTGTAGAACTCGGGCGCACCGGTCTCCTCGGCGGCGATGTGCGAGGTGGCGTGGCAGAACACGGCGCCCCACGGCGGCGTGCAGCAGGCCAGCGCCAGGCTGTTGGCGGCGGTGCCGGTGATCACCGGCTGGACCACCAGGTCGGGCTTGTCGAACAGCTCGCGCAGGCGCCGCTCGACCCGATGGGTCCAGTCGTCGGCGCCGTAGGAGAAGGCGCTGCCGCTGGTGAAGGCCCGGGTGACGGCCGCCAGCACCGCGGGATGGGCGCCGACCTCGTTGTCGCTGCGGAAGTTCATGGTACTCGGTGACTCGGTGGGTTGACGGGGGCTGGCGGGATCAGCGGCCGATGCCGGGGGCGAACTCGACGGTGCCGAGCAGGGCGCCCGAGCGCGGGTCGACGATGTAGGCCATGGTCGGGCCGCCGGGGACCTCGACCTGCGCGACCACGCGGTCGGCGGTGGCCGAGATCGAGACGACGCGGGCGCCGGGCGGCAGCGCGACGCGCTCGGCGAAGGCGCTGCCGGCTGGCGGCCGGCCACCGGACAGCGTAGGAATGCGGCGGCCGAGTTCGACCACCACGACCACGAAGCCGGCCACGATCAGCACGCCCATGCCGATCACCAGCGTTTTCAACCAGAGATGCGACCTGTTGTTGGGCGAAGAGGAAGACGCCACGACCACTCCCATGAGCGACGCCGGCCGCCACATCGTGACCGTCGAGGACAGCGCCGCCGGGGAACGGCTCGACCGCGCGCTGGCGGCGGCCCTGCCGTCCCTCACGCGCAGCCGCGTGAAGGCGCTGATCGAAAGCCGCCGGGTGGCGCTTGCGGACGGCCGGACGATAGAAGAGCCGTCCCGCAAGGTCAAAACGGGCGAACGCTACGTCGTCGACATTCCCGAGCCCGAGCCGGCCGAACCCGAGGCGCAGGCGATCGGCCTGGAGATCCTGTACGAGGACGACGACCTGCTGGTCCTGAACAAGCCGGCCGGCATGGTCGTCCACCCGGCGCCGGGCAATCCCGACCGCACCCTGGTCAATGCCCTGCTGGCCCATTGCGGCGACAGCCTGTCGGGGATCGGCGGGGTCCGGCGGCCGGGCATCGTCCACCGCCTCGACAAGGACACGTCGGGGGTCATGGTGGTGGCCAAGAACGACATCACCCACCGGGCGCTGGCCAGGCTGTTCGCGGTCCATGACCTGACCCGCCTGTACAAGGTGCTGGTCTGGGGCGCGCCACCGGCGGCGCAAGGCACGATCGAGGCCGCGATCGGCCGCCACCCGGTCGACCGCAAGCGCATGACCGTGCGCAAGGCCGGCGGCCGGGCGGCGCTGACCGACTACCGGGTCGAGCGGCGGTTCGGCCCTTTGCACGCCCCGATCGCCTCGCTGGTCGAGGCGAAGCTGGGGACCGGCCGGACGCACCAGGTCCGGGTCCACCTCGCCCACCTCGGCTGCCCGGTGGTGGGCGACCCGGTGTACGGGCGGAAGTCGCGGAACGGGCCGGCACCGGCCTCGTTGAAGGCGTTCGGACGGCAGGCGCTGCATGCCGCCGTGCTGGCGTTCAAGCATCCGCGTACCGGCAAAGTGATGCGGTTTGCCTCACAATTGCCCCAAGACTTCGAAAAGCTCCTCGCTGACCTGAACAGCGTTAAGTAAATCCGCAATATCCTAGGGGTCTGGTCGGATTTGGTTGACTCGGTCGGTATCCGACCTCTACAGTCGGTCATTAGCAGTCGATGAACGAGAGTGCTAAACGCTCGTTCAGGAGTACCTGGAAAGGGGGAAGCCAATGTCTGTCGCTGCCGCCAATCTGCCCGCTCTGCCGTCGTCCCTCACCCCCGAGGGCAACCTGAGCCGTTACCTGCAGGAGATCCGGAAGTTTCCGCTTCTGGAACCGCAGGAAGAATTCATGCTGGCCAAGCGCTGGCGCGAGCATGGCGACAGTCAGGCCGCCCACAAGCTGGTGACCAGCCATCTCCGCCTCGTCGCCAAGATCGCGATGGGCTACCGCGGCTACGGCCTGCCGGTGGCCGAGCTGATCTCCGAGGGCAACGTCGGCATGATGCAGGCCGTGAAGCGGTTCGACCCCGACCGCGGCTTCCGGCTGGCCACCTATGCCATGTGGTGGATCCGCGCCTCGATCCAGGAATACATCCTGCACAGCTGGTCGCTGGTGAAGATGGGCACCACGGCGGCGCAGAAGAAGCTGTTCTTCAACCTGCGCAAGCTGAAGGGCCAGATGCAGGCGATCGAGGAGGGCGACCTGTCGCCCGAGCAGGTCACCAAGATCGCGACCCGCCTCGGCGTGCCCGAGGAGGAGGTGGTCAACATGAACCGCCGCCTCGCCGCGCCCGACAGCTCGCTCAATGCCCCGGTCAAGGCCGAGGGCGACATGGAGTGGCAGGACTGGCTGGTCGACGACAGCCCGAACCAGGAAGCCCGCCTCGCCGAGAGCCAGGAGATGGGCCAGCGCAAGCACATGCTGGCGCAGGCGCTGAAGCAGCTGACCGACCGCGAGCGTCACATCATCGTCGAGCGCCGCCTCGTCGACGAACCCAAGACGCTCGAGGACCTGTCGGCCAAGTACGGCATCAGCCGCGAGCGCGTGCGCCAGATCGAGGTCCGCGCCTTCGACAAGCTGCAGAAGGCGATGAAGAACATGGTGATCGAGGCGGCCCAGGGCGCGGCCGCCAACGCCAGCGCGCGCAAGCTCGAGGCTCAGCCCGCGCGGTAGCCGATGCGGCGATAGAAGCGGTCGATCTCGACCGCCGCCTCGTTCGGCGTCTCGTAGTGAACGAAGTGGCCGGCATCCTCCGCGATGCCGGCCTCGACGTTTTCGAAGTAGTCGGGAACGTGCTCGATCCAGGCGCTGCGCAGCACCGGGTCGTGGCGGCCCCAGAACACCCGCGCCGGCTGCACGATCTTCGGCGGCTTCGGCGCCGTGCCGGCCATGGTCGCGATGCGGCCGGCGTTCTGCGACACATACCAGTTGAAGCCGCCCTGCAGGTTGCCCGGCCGCAGGAAGTTGTCGACCCAGCGCTCGAGCACGCCGTCGAAGGCGTCCTTGCGATAGGACCAGTGGGTCAGGAAGTGCCGGACGTAGGCGCGGCAGGTGTCGCGCGAGGCGCCGACCAGCTCGGGCGCGAACGGCATCTGGTGGAAGGTCTGGTACCAGATCTCGTTGATCTGCGCGGGATCGCGCCAGCGCGCGCCGACGCCGTGGGTGCCGCAGTTGAAGAAGAACAGGCCGGCGACGCGGGACGGGTGCTCGATCGCCAGCCGCTGCATGACGTAGGCGCCGACGTCGTGGCCGACGAAGCCCGCCGCCTCGATCCCGAGCGCTGCCATCAGCGCGTCGATGTCGGCGGCCAGCACGCTCGGCCCGGCCTGGTCGGAACGGCCGGGCAGGGGATTGTCGCTCTCGCCGAAGCCGCGGAAGTCGGGCGCGACCAGCCGGTACTGGCCGGCCAGGCGCTCCATCAGCGGCTCCCAGGTCGCCCAGAACTCGGGCCAGCCGTGCAGCAGCAACAGCGTCGGACCTTCGCCGCATTGCGCGACGTGGGTGCGAAAGCCGTTGGTTTCGACGAAGCTGTGCTGGATCGCGGGCATGGCTAGACTGCTCGAAAGAAAGCGGAGGAAAGCTGATGAGTGGACCGATCCAGTATGACACGTCGCGGCCCGGCATCGCGCGCATCGTTCTCGACCGCGCCGACACGCGCAACGCGCAGGACACGGCGTTCCTGTATGCCCTGAACGACGCCTTCGACCGCGCCGCCCACGACGACGAGGTCAAGGTGATCGTGCTGTCGGCCAACGGGCCGCACTTCTCGTCCGGCCACGACCTGCGCGAGGTCGACGGCCACGGCAACATGCGCAAGCACGAGACGGTCTCGACCTGGGGCGGCTTCGGCAAGCCGGGCGCCGAGGCGCAGTATGCCCGCGAGCAGGAGATCTACACCGGCTTCTGCGAACGCTGGCGCAACATCCCCAAGCCGACCATGGCGCTGGTCCACGGCAAGGTCATCGCCGGCGGCCTGATGCTGGTGTGGCCGCTCGACCTCGTGATCGCCTCGGACGACGCCGCCTTCCTCGACCACACCGTGTCGATGGGCGTGGGCGGGGCCGAGTTCTTCGCCCACCCGTGGGAGCTCGGCGTGCGCAAGGCCAAGGAGTTCCTGTTCACCGCCGACTGGCTGTCGGCCGCCGAGGCCCACCGGCTGGGCATGGTCAACCACGTCGTGCCGCGGGCCGAGCTCGAGAGCTTCGGACTGGCCATGGCCGACCGGATCGCCCAGAAGCCGCTGTTCGCGCTGCGGCTGACCAAGCAGGCGATCAACGCCGCCCAGGACGCGCAGGGGAGGCTGAACGCCATGCAGACCTCGTTCGCCCTGCACCACCTGGCCCACGCCCACAACATGCTGGCCCATGGCTCGCTGGTCGACCCCACCGGTGTGATGGCGGCCGTGAAGAAGGGGCCAAAAGCGGCCGAATAGGCCATTTGGCACCCTTGCGGGACCTGCCGGCTTCTGTATGTTCCGCGCCACCATGAAGCCTCAGCACATCGCCCCCCAGCACATCGCTGTCGTTGGCGCCACCGGCGCGGTGGGAGTGGAAATCCTCCGCGTCCTCGAGCGGCGGAACTTCCCCGTCGCCTCGCTCAAGCTCCTCGCCTCGGCCCGCTCGGTCGGCAAGACGCTCGAGTTCCAGGGCAAGCCGCACAAGGTCGAGGAACTGACGGCCGACGCCTTCAAGGGCATGAACATCGCCTTCTTCAGCGCCGGCGCCACGCGCAGCCGCGAGTTCGTCCCCGCCGCCCGCGCCGCCGGCTGCGTCGTGGTCGACAATTCGTCGGCCTTCCGCATGGACCCCGAGACGCCGCTGGTCGTGCCCGAGGTCAACCCGCAGGACCTCGCCGGGCACAAGGGCGTGATCGCCAACCCGAACTGCACCGCCGCGATCCTGTCGGTCGCGGTGTGGCCGATCCACAAGGCCGCTGGCGTGAAGCGCATCGTCGTGTCGACCTACCAGTCGGCCTCGGGCGCCGGCGCCGCCGCGATGCAGGAGCTCGAGGACCAGGCCCGCGACTTCGCCGCCGGCAAGGCGATCAAGCGCTCGGTGTTCCCGCACCAGATCGCCTTCAACGTGTTCTCGCACAACACCAAGGTGGCCGAGAACGGCTACAACGAGGAAGAGAACAAGGTGGTCGAGGAGACGCGCAAGATGTTCCACTTGCCGACCCTCCCGATCGTGCCGACCTGCATCCGCGTGCCGGTGCTGCGCGCCCACTCCGAGTCGATCGCGCTCGAGCTCGAGAAGCCGCTGTCGCCGGCCGAGGCCAAGGCGATCCTGGCCAAGGCGCCGGGCGTGAAGGTGGTCGACGATGCCGCCGCCAACCATTTCCCGATGCCGCTGGAGGCCAGCGGCGACCTCGACGTCCACGTCGGCCGCATCCGCGCCGATCTCTCGAACCCCAACGGCCTGGTGCTGTGGGTGGCGGGCGACCAGCTGCTGAAGGGCGCGGCCTGGAACGCCGTCCAGATCGCCGAGGAACTGGCCAAGCTCGGGGCCAAGCAGGGCGCGCTCGCGGCGGAGTAGCCTGCGAGCCGTTCTCGCCGTTTCGGCACGGATACGCCTGTCGGAACGGGCCGCAGGCGGCTTTTGAACCGGGGCGGGAAGCGGCCCTATAGTTTCGGGACAGGAACGTCCCGAGGAACCGCCCCATGGATACCCGCATCCAGGCCCCGCTCGCCCCCGCGCCCGAGCGCGCGCGTCTCGTCCAGCCGGTGCTCGACGCCGCCGGCCCTGAGATGGACCGGCGCCGCGAATGCACTCCCGAGGTGGTCGACGCGCTGGCGCAGCAGGACCTGCTGCGCATGTTGCTGCCGAAGAGCCTCGGCGGCCAGGAAGTGGCGCTGCTCGACTTCTGCCGCGCCTGCGAGGCGGTGGCCTGGGCCGACGCCAGCTGCGGCTGGTTCGTCAACCAGTCGAACGTGTCGATGAGCACCTCGGCCGCCGCGATGCCGCACGAGACCGCGGCCGAGATGTTCGCCGGTCCCTATGCCGGCCTCGCCTGGGGCGCGCGCCACAACAACAGCAAGGCGATCCGGGTCGACGGCGGCTACCGCCTGACCGGCACCTGGAGCTACCTGTCGGGTGGTCGCCACACCAAGTGGATCGGCGCCCACAGCGCCGTCCAGAACCCCGACGGCACGCCGCACATGCGCTACGGAAGGCAGGACGACCGCTCGTTCCTGTTCCTGCGCTCGGAGGCGAAGATCACCGACGACTGGCACGTGCTCGGCCTGCGCGGCACCGGCAGCGACACCTACTCGGTCGAGGACCTGTTCGTGCCCGACGAACGCGCGCCGGCGCGCGACGTGCCCGAGGAGCGGCGCGAGAAGGGGCCGCTCTACCCGATCGGCTCGACGCTGCTCTACGCCTGCGGTTTCTCGAGCGTGACCATCGGGCTGGCGCGGCGCATGCTCGACACTTACCTCGACCTCGCGCGCGGCCGCCACAGCCGCGCCTCGACCACGGCGATGGCCAAGAACCATGCCATCCAGCGCGAGGTCGCGATCCTGGAAGCGCGCCTGTCGGGCGCGCGCGCCTTCATCCACGAGGCCGCGGGCGCGGCCTACGAGGCCTCGGCCAGGGGCAAGCTCGACCTCGACACCCGGATGCGGCTCAGGCTGGCCACGACCTGGGGCATGAACGAGGCGACCGAGGTCTCGATCGCCTGCTACCGCGGCGCCGGCACCACCGCGATCCTCGACAAGGCGCCGTTCGAGCGCCGCTTCCGCGACGCCATGAGCGCCAGCCAGCACCTGCAGGCGATGTGGCCGATGGCCGAGATGGTCGGCCGCCACCTGATCGGCACCGACAACGTGGTGCAGTTCGTCTAGGGGATGGGCTCCTGGGTCCGTATCCGGGCCCAGGCTGGCGCCAGAGCGGCGGCTCGGACCGCGGTCCGGATAATCGCGGCATCGATGCGCAATACTTCTCACTCTCGAACAGGCCGCGATCGAAATACAGTCGCCGCGCGGTAGAGCGCGCCATCGCAGCGGGGCTCCCCGTTGTTCGACAGGCGTCCGCCGACGAGTGACATGCAAGACCAACGCGCTTCCGAATCAGTGCCGGCAGATTTCCCGTCCCTTGCTGCGCGCTTGATTCAACGGCGCGCGTCCTACTTCACCCTGATCGACCTGGGATGCTCTGGTGGCTTGGATTCGCGGTGGAGGATCTTCGGCGAACGCTTTCGTGCCATCGGCTTCGACGCCAGCGAAGACGCCTGCGATGCCCTCAAGGCAAGCGAGCGGAACGACCTGGTAAGCTATGTCGCCGGCTTCTTGAGCCTGCCCGACGATCATCCGTTCGCGCTGCGCTCGGGGGGTAAGCCCCTGTTCGACGATCGGCTGGGGGTGCGCCTGAGCGCGTACATCGCGGCCCGGTCCGCCAGGAAGGCGATCGAAGCGGCGTCTCTGGACGAAAAGCTCAACCAGAACCAGTGGTCGGCGACCAGATTGTCCGACCCGGGCAATCGCGTCTACCTGCTGGATACGCTGAGCCGCAGGGATTTCGACGACGTCGACTTCGTCAAGATCGACCTGGATGGTCCCGATTTCCACGTCCTCAACGCGTTGGACGGCCAGTTCGACAGGCTGGGGGTGCTGGCCGTTCAGCTGGAGGTGAACTTCTACGGAGGCGCGGACGACTGCAACCATTCGTTCCACAACACGGACAGGTTCATGCGGCGACACGGGTTCGACCTGGTGAGCCTGGACAACCGGAAATACTCGATGGCCGCACTGCCGTCCCGATTTCGCTACGAGATGTTCGCGCAAACCGTGTCTGGCCGGGTCATCCAGGCCGATGCGCTCTATGTGCGGGACCCAGTCGCCAACCCGTTGCCCTGGTCTTCCGAGAAGCTCGTCAAGCTGGCTGCCATCCTGTCCGCCTACGACCTGCCGGATTGCGCGGCGGAGCTGCTGATCGCCCGGCGGGAATTTCTACAAGACGTCATCGATGTCGATGCCGCCCTGGACCTGCTAGCCTTCCAGGTCCAGTCCGGCAGTGCCGACGCCAAGGACTACAGGACGTACATCGCGCAATTCCAGGACGATCCGCGGAGTTTCTACCCCGTGAAGCGCAGGAGGCCCTCCCTGTATGCGCGGTTCAAGGCTGTTTGGTACGCGTTCAACGACTGGGACTACATCGAGACGCACAGGAATCGATGACCGAGCCCGGGCGGGCGATGACCGGTCGTTTCGTCTACCTGGATTCGCCCGGATATCGGTAGAGCCCGCACAGCTTGTTGCCCTCGGGATCACGCAGGTAGGCGAGGTACATCCTGGTCCCGCCGCCCTCGCGGACGCCCGGCGGGTCCTCGATCGAGGTGCCACCGTTGGCGACGCCGGCATCGTGCCACGCCAGGCACTGGTCCGGGCTGGCCATCGAGAACCCGATCGTGCCGCCGTTGGCGTGCGTCGCCGGCTTGCCGTCGATCGGCCGCTTGACCAGGAAGCGCCCGCCGTTGTGCGCGTAGATCAGCCGGCCCTTGTCGTCGGGCACGGCGGGCTTGCCGCCCAGCACCGCGAACAGCGCGTCGTAGAACTTCTTGGACCGGGGGATGTCGCTGCTGCCGACCATGACGTGGCTGAACATGTTCTACGAGTTCCTCAGCGTTGCCGTCTTCTTCTCGTCCACCGACCGTCCGTCGGCCGCGATCGCCACGCCGTAGTCGCGCTCGGCGCTCTCGGCGCTGACGATGCCGTCGCGGACGTCGCGCAGGACGCGGCCGGGGTCGCGGGTGCGCGGGTCGCCGTAGCCGCCGCCGCCCGGCGACAGGGCGCGGTAGGTGCCGGGACCGTGGCGCTGCACGCCGTACTTGGGCGCGTCGACCGAGCCGCCGTCCTTCAACGTCAGCGTGACCTCGCCGCCCACGCCGGCCCGGCCGCCGGCGGCGCCGAAGCTCGACGGCGCGCCGACGCCCTCGCCGCGGAAGGCGTAGTCGGCGGGCGTGAACATCTCGACCTCGTAGTCGCAGCCGGCGCCGCCGCGGAAGCGGCCGGGGCCGGCGCTGTCGCGGCGCAGCTCCTGGCGGCGGAAGCGCACCGGGTAGAGCTGCTCGTAGGTCTCGAGGTTGGGCAGGGTGAGCCCGCCCAGCGTGATCAGGTGGCCGATCAGGTGGAAGCCGTCGCGGCCCTCGACGCCGCCCCCGGCCGGCGCCCCGGCCCACTGGTACATGACGTAGCGGCTGCCGTCGCCGTTGAGGCCGGCGGTCACCGCGTGCACCGCCTTCGACCAGCCGGCCGAGGCGCGCTCGGGCAGGGCCTGTCCCAGCGCCTTCCACAGCGCGTGGATGATCTCGTGGGCGATGAACACCGTGTTCATGGTCATCGGCGCCGGCGGCCGGGCGTTGACCATGCTGCCCTCGGGCAGCCGGATCTCGACGCAGCGGAAGGCACCCTCGTTGCGCGGCAGGTCGGGTTCGAAGAACGACGACAGCGCCATGAACACCGCCGAGGTCGAGTTGGCGATCGAGCTGTTCTTGAAGCCCCTGAGCTGCGGCGAGGTGCCGGCGAAGTCGACCACAAGCCCTTCGTCGCTCACCGTGATCGCGACCGCGACCCTGGCGTCCACCGGCTCGAAGCAGTCGTTGTCGACGACCTCCTCGGCCCTCCAGGTGCCCTTGGCCAGCCGCGCCACGCACGCCCGGAAGCGGCGGTCGGCATGGGCCAGCACGCCCTCGAAGAAGTCCCCGGCGCGGTCGACGCCCAGCTCCTCGACCAGCAGCGCCAGCCGCTCGGCGCCGATCCGGGTCGAGCCGATCATGGCGCGCAGGTCGCCGTCGAGCGCCTCGGGCAGGCGGGTGTTGAGCATCAGCAGCCGCCACAGGTCGTCGCGGGTGCGGCCGCGCTCGATCAGCTTCAGCACCGGCAGGCGGATGCCCTCGTGGAAGATCTCGGTGGCGGCCGAGTTGTAGGTGCCGGCGGCGCCGCCGCCGATGTCGGCCTGGTGGGCACGGTTGCAGGCGAAGGCGACCAGCGTTCCGGCCACGAACACCGGCCGCGCGATCACCCAGTCGGGCAGGTGGTTGCCGCCGGCGGTGTAGGGATCGTTCAGCAGGAACACGTCTTCCGGCTCGATCGCGCCGGCGAAGTCGCGCAGGATCGCGCGCACCGCGAAGCCGCCGCCGCCGGTGTGGATCGGGATGCCGTCGGCCTGGCTGATCAGCGTGCCGCGGGCATCGGCGAGGAAGCACGAGAAATCGTGGCTCTGGCTGAAGATCGGCGAGCGCGCCGTGCGCGTCATCACCCAGCCCATCTGGTGCGAGATGTGGTCGAGCCGGTTCTGCACCAGCGCCAGGGTCACCGGATCGAGCGTGACGGGATCGCGAGCCGGGCTCATGCCGCACCTCCGATGTGGACCAGGAAATCGTCGCGGGCATCGACCTCGAGCCGGTCTTTCGGACCGACGAAGGCGGTGGTGGTGCGCTCCTCGACCAGCAGCGGCCCGTCGAGGCGGCAGCCGGGCGCGAGGTCGGCGCCGTGGTATACCGGCACCTCGCGCCAGCCGGTCGCGGGATCGATCCAGACGCGGCGATGCTCGCGCGGCTTCGGCGGCCCGGCCTGCGGCGGTCGCGTCGCCGGCGGCGTCCAGTCGAGCAGGCCGCGACCGACCACGCGCAGCGCCGTGATCGACAACCGGCCGCCGGGCTGGATGTGGCCGAAAAGGCGCTGGTGTTCGGCCTCGAACTGCTGGCGCGCGGCGGCGGCGTCGAAGGCCGCGCCGATCGCCACGCGCACCGGCCATTGCTGGCCGTCGTAGCGCAGGTCGATCTCGCGCTCGATCCCCGCGCTCGCGCCCGTGAAGCCCTCGCGGGCCAGCGCCTCGCGCGCCCGCGCCTCCAGTTGCGCGAAGCCGGCGTCGAGCGCGGCGCGATCGACGCCGTCGAGGTCGGCGAGGAAGACCTGCAGGTAGTCCTGGCGGACGTCGGACTGCAGCATGCCCATGGCGCAGAAGGCGCCGGCGTTGCGCGGCAGCAGGGCGCGCTTGCAGCCGAGCGCGCGCGCCACCGCGGCGCCGTGCATCGGGCCGGCGCCGCCGGCGGCGACCAGGGTGAAGGTCGCGGGATCATGGCCGCGCTCGATCGACAGCCGCTCGACCGCGTGCAGCAGGTTCTGCTCCAGCAGCCGGATCATGCCGGCCGCCGCGTCCTCGACCGACAGGCCGAGCGGCCGGGCGAGCCTGGTCTCGACCGCGGCCCGCGCCAGGGCACCGTCGAGGGTGACGCCGCCGGCCAGCGGGCCCGGCCGCAGCCGGCCCAGCACCAGTTGGGCATCGGTCACCGTAGGATTCTCGCCGCCCAGCCCGTAGGCGGCGGGACCGGGCCGCGCGCCGGCGCCCTGCGGCCCGACGTGCAGCAGGCCGGCGCCGTCGACCCAGGCGATCGTGCCGCCACCGGCGCCGACCGTGTGGATCTCGACCGACGGCGTGGTCAGGTGGTAGCCGTCGATCACCAGCTCGTCGGCGACCGGCACGTCGCCCTTGGCCATCACCATGACGTCGCAGCTGGTGCCGCCGATCTCCATCGACACCAGGTTGGCGGCCTCGCCGGGGGCAGCGCAGCCCTTGAGCGCACCGACGCCGGCGGCCGGGCCGGACAGCACCAGCATCACCGGCCGATTCGCGACCTGCTCGACCGAGACGGCGCCGCCGTTGCTCTGCAGCAGCAGCAGCGAGCGCGGCAGGCCGAGCGCGCGCAGCTGGCGGTCGAGCGCGTTCAGGTAGCTCGTGACCTTGGGCGCGACGTAGGCGTTCACGACCGCTGTCGAGCCGCGCTCGTACTCGCCCATGGTCGGCATCACCGCGCTCGACAGCGAGATCCACTTGCCCGGCCAGACCCGTGCGAGGCGGTCGGCGACCGCGCGCTCGTGGCGGCCGTCGAGGTAGGCGTTGAACAGGCAGACCGCGACCGACTCGACGCCCTCGCGTTCGAACACCCTGGCGGCGGCGTCGACGTCCTCCAGCACCAGCGGCGCCAGCTCCGAGCCGTCGCTCGCCAGCCGTCCGCGCACCGGCAGGCGCAGGTAGCGCGGCACCAGCACCTCGGGGAAGGGGGCGCGGTGGTCCCACTGGTTCTCGCGGATGCCACGGCGGATCTCGAGCGAATCGCGGAAGCCCTCGGTGGTCAGCAGGCCGACCTTGGCGCCCTTCTTCTCGAGGATGGTGTTGGTCGCCACCGTCGAGCCGTGCACGAACAGGGCGCAGTCGCCCAGCAGCCGCTCGATCGCCAGGCCGAGCCTCTCGGCCGCCAGCCGCAGCACGCCCATCACGCCCTCGCTGGGATCGGCCGGCACCGACGGCGACTTGAAGACGTGGACCGCGCCGGCGGCGTCGCGCAGCACCATGTCGGTGAAGGTGCCGCCGACGTCGACGCCGATGCGCCAGGGCGCAACGAGAGGAGGAGCGACCAGGGTCATGCCGGTCACTTCGCGATCATGACTTCGAGCAGGCTCGGTCCGTCGGTGCGGGCGAGCGCGGCATCGAGCGCGGCATCGAGGCCGGCGGCGCTGTCGACCCGCTCGGCCGCCACGCCGAAGCCGCGGGCGATGCCGGCGATGTCCATCGGCGGGTCGTTGAAGTCCATGCCGATCGGCGTGTCGTTGCCGTGGAACAGCTTCAGCCGGTTCTTCAGGATCTGGTAGCCGGCGTTGTTGGCGATCACGAAGATCACCGGCAGCTTCTGGTTGGCGGCGCTCCACAGCGCCGTGATCGAGTACATGGCGCTGCCGTCGCCGATCACCGCGAACACCCGGCGCTTCGGCTCGGCGACCTGGACGCCGACCGCGGCGGCGATGCCCCAGCCGATGCCGCCGCTGACGTTGCCGAAGAAGCTGTTGCGGTCGCGGAACGGGAAGTAGTGGAACAGCGTCGTCGTGCTGGTCAGGCCTTCCTCGACCAGGATCGCGTCGGCCGGCATCTTCTCGGTCAAGCGCATCATCACCCACTCGGCGGGCAGGCCCGTGGCGCCGGCGGCGGGGGCGGCGAGCTTCGACTTGCGCTGGGCCTTCTGGAAGCTCCAGTTGCGGGTCTCGAGCTCGGCGACGGACTCGCGCGCCTTCTTCTCCAGCGCCGCGCCACCCAGCTTCTTCACCAGCGGCACCAGCGCCCGCAGCGTTTCCTTGACGTCGGCGCGCAACGCGATCTCGGCCGGGAAGTTCTTGCCCATCTCCCAGTCGCGCTGGCCCAGCATGGCGACGGCGGTGGTCTCGGGCAGCGGCTCGGTCTCGCTCCACACCGACATCTTGAGCAGGTCGGCACCGACGCAGAACATCAGGTCGTAGGCCGACAGCACGCCACGCACGTACTTCTGGTCGCGGTTCAGTGCGCCGAGGTAGCACGGGTGCTCGGACGGGAAGTGGGCGCCCCACGCCACGGTCTGCTGCAGCACCGGCGCGCCCAGCGCCTCGGCCAGCGCGGCGGCCTCGGCGAAGGCATCGGCGGTCGCGATCTCATGGCCGGCCAGGATCACCGGCTTCTTCGCCGACAACAGGCGCTTCGCCAGCTGCTCGAGCGCGGCGTCGCCCGGGCGCACCGCGGTGTCGACGCGGGTGGCCTCGCCGAGCTCCAGCGGCGCCTCGCTGTTCAGGATGTCGCCGGGCAGCGAGATGAACACCGGGCCGGTGGGCGCGGTGGTCGCGATCTTGGCGGCACGGCGCAGGATGCGTGGCAGGTCCTCGATCCGCGTGACCTCGGTCGCCCACTTCACCACCGGCTGCGCCATCGGCACCAGCGGCGCGTAGAGCAGGGGCTCGGTCAGGCCGTGGCCCTGTTCCTGCTGGCCGGCCGTGACGATCATCGGCGTGCCCGACATCTGCGAGGTGTAGATCGAGCCGATCGCGTTGCCGAGGCCGGGGGCGACGTGGACGTTGCACGACACCAGCTTGCCCGAGGCGCGGGCGTAGCCGTCGGCCATGCAGATCACCACCGCTTCCTGCAGGCCGAGCACGTAGCCCATCTCCGGCGCCGACGACAGCGCATGCATGATCGGCAGCTCGGTGGTGCCGGGATTGCCGAACATCTTCGACACGCCCTCGTCGGTCAGCACGCGCAGGAAGGCGTCGCGGCCGGTGATGGTGTTCGAGACGCGGGAATCGGGCATCGGTTCTCCTCCAGCCATTCGGGCATTTCCTGGACGCCACCGTAGCGCGACGGCTGCCGCCGTGAAATGATCGACGCCGCGATGCGGAAGGACACGGACCTCGGACTGGAAGAACGGGTGGCGCGGCTCGGCTGCTGGAGCGCGCCGGTGACGATGGCGCGACTGGAAGGCGGCCTGACCAACGTGTCGTTCCGGGTCCAGCACCGCGGCGAGGAGTTCGTCGCGCGCTGCGGCGACGACATCCCGGTGCACCACATCTTTCGCGACCGCGAGCGCGCCGCCGGCACCGCCGCGTTCCAGGCCGGCCTGTCGCCCGAGATCGTCCACGCCGAGCCCGGCATCCAGGTCCTGCGCTTCATCGAGGGCCGCACCTTCGTCGAGGCCGACCTGCGCACCGACCCGAAGCGGCTGGCGGCGCTGCTGCGCCGGGTCCATGCCGAGGTCGGCCGCCGCCTGCGCGGCCCGGCCAACGCCTTCTGGGTGTTCCAGGTGATCCGCGACTACGTTGCCTGCATCGGCGCCGACCCGGCCTACCTCGTCGGCGTCGACCGTCTCGAGGCGGCGCAGGTGCCGCTGCCGATCGTCTACGGCCACAACGACCTGCTGCCCGGCAACCTGATCGACGACGGCGAACGGCTGTGGCTGATCGACTGGGAGTACGGCGGCTTCGGCACCGGCCTGTTCGACCTCGCCAACCTGTCGGCCAACGGCGCCTACGACGCGGCGGCCGACGCGGTGCTGCTCGATGCCTATTTCGAGGGCAAGGTGGACGACGCGCTGCGTCGCGCCTTCGCCGCCATGAAGGCCGCCAGCGCGCTGCGCGAGGCGCTGTGGGCGATGGTGTCGGACGTGCACCTGCGGCGCCCCGGCATCGATTACGCCGCCCACGCCCGCGAGTACCTCGGCCGCTTCCAGGCGTTGTCCAGGGGCCTCTAGCCCGGCCCGCTCCTTGCATGGTCTCCGGCAGTCAACGGAGTCCCCGCATGAAGAAGCTCGCGTCTGTCGCCACGCTGCTCGTCGCCTCGACCCTCTCGCTGTCGCCCGCCCTGGCGCAAGAGAAGGTGCTGCGCATCGCCATGACCGCGTCGGACATCCCGACCACGACCGGCATGCCCAACAACGGCTTCGAGGGCATGCGTTTCCTCGGCTTCCCGGTGTTCGAGGGGCTGATCCTGTTCGACCTGACCAGGACCGACCGGCTGGCGACGCTGCGGCCGGGCCTCGCCGAGAAGTGGGAACAGGATCCCAACGACAAGAAGACGTGGATCTTCCACCTGCGCAAGGGCGTGAAGTTCCACGACGGCACCGACTTCAACGCCGACGCGGTGATCTGGAACCTCGAGCGCATCTTCAACAAGGAGAGCGCGCAGTTCGAGCCGCAGGCGGTCGGCATCATGCGCAGCCGCGTGCCGATCCTAGCCAGCTACAGGAAGATCGACGACAACACGGTGTCGATGACCACGACGACGGTGGCGTCGTACTTCCCGTGGATGGTGCCGTACATCCTCACGACCTCGCCGGCCTCGTTCGAGAAGGGCGGCAGGGACTGGGCGAAGGTGGCGATGCTGCCGGCCGCCGGCACCGGCCCGTTCAGGATCACCGGCGTGGTGCCGCGCGAGCGCGTGACACTGGCGCGCAACGACGGCTACTGGGACGCCGCCAGGAAGCCCAAGGTCGACCAGGTCGTGCTGCTGCCGATCCCCGAGGCCAACACCCGGCTGGCGGCGCTGCGCTCGGGCCGCGTCGACTGGATCGAGGTGCCGCCGCCCGACGGCATCCCGTCGCTCAAGCAGGCCGGCTTCGTGATCTCGACCGGCTCGTACCCGCACGTCTGGCCGTGGTTCTACAACATGGCGGCCAAGGACAGCCCGCTGGCCGACGTCCGCGTTCGCCAGGCGCTGAACTACTGCATCGACCGCAACGCCATCGTGACGCTGCTGAACGGCACCGCCGAGCCGTCGGTCGGCTGGCTGAAGGCGGACGACCCGGCGTTCGGCAAGCCCGAGAACCGCTACGCGTTCGACCCGGCGAAGGGCAGGAAGCTGCTGGCCGAGGCCGGCTTCGACGCGAAGAAGCCGCTGTCGTTCAAGGTCATGATCTCGACCTCGGGCTCGGGCCAGATGCTGCCGCTGCCGATGAACGAGGCGCTGCAGGAGAACCTCAAGCAGGCCTGCAACGTCGACATCCAGGTCGATGCCGTCGAGTGGCAGGTGCTGCTCAACGCCAGCCGCGCGGTCCCGAACGACCCGTCGCTGAAGGGCGCGATGGCGCTGAACGTCAGTTCGCCGTCGAGCGATGTCGGCATGATGTTCCGCTACTTCGCCGCCGCCAACTTCTCGCCCACCGGCTCGAACTTCGAACAGTGGAAGGACGACAAGTTCGAGGACGCGCTGAAGACGCTGTCGGAGGCGACCGACGATGCCACCATCCAGAAGTACTTCGCGGTGGCGCACGAGCGGCTGGTCGACAACCCGCCGTGGCTCTACATCGTCCACGACCTCAACCCGCGCGCCTTCAACAAGAAGGTGAAGGGCTTCGTCTCGCCGCAATCGTGGTTCGTCGACCTGACGCTGGTCGACCTGCAGTAAGGCAAGATGAAAGGTCCCTCGCTGCGCTCGGGATGACAGGCCTTCCTTGTCATCCCGAGCGCAGCGAGGGACCTTTGTTCATCAATCCCGGAACGGGTCGGTCATCAGGATGGTGTCTTCGCGCTCGGGGCTGGTGCTGAGCAGGGCGACCGGGCAGCCGACCAGTTCCTCGACGCGGCGGACGTACTTGATGCAGGTCGCCGGCAGCTCGGCGAACGAGCGTGCGCCCTGCGTGCTCTCGTTCCAGCCCTCGAAGGTCTCCCACACCGGCGTCAGCCGGGCCTGGGCGCCCATCGTGAAGGGGAAGCGCTCGATGCGCTTGCCGTCGAGCTCGTAGCCGACGCAGACCTTGATCTCCTTCAGCCCGTCGAGCACGTCGAGCTTGGTCAGCGCGATGCCGTCGATGCCGTTCAGCTTCACCGCCTGGCGCACCATCACGGCGTCGAACCAGCCGCAGCGGCGGCGGCGGCCGGTGTTGGTGCCGAACTCCTTGCCGCGGTCGCCCAGCAGCTGGCCGATCTCGTCCTTGAGCTCGGTCGGGAAGGGGCCGTCGCCGACGCGCGTGGTGTAGGCCTTGGCGATGCCGAGCACGTAGCCGACCGCGCCGTTGCCCATGCCCGAGCCGATCATCGCCTGCGCCGCCACCGTGTTCGACGAGGTCACGAACGGGTAGGTGCCGTGGTCGATGTCGAGCATGGTCGCCTGCGCGCCCTCGAACAGGATGCGCTTGCCGGCGGCGCGCAGCCCGTCGAGCCGCTCCCACACGTCCTCGGCGAACGGCAGGATCCGCGGCGCCAGCGCCATCAGCTCGTCGGTCAGCGCCCGGGGGTCGATGGTCGGCTTGCCGAGGCCGGTGCGCAGCGGGTTGTGGTGGGCGAGCAGCGTGTTGACCTTCTTCGCCAGCAGCTCGGGTTCGCCGAGGTCGCCGACGCGGATGGCGCGGCGTCCGACCTTGTCCTCGTAGGCCGGGCCGATGCCGCGCCGGGTGGTGCCGATCTTGATGGTGTCGGGCGTGTCCTCGCGCCAGCCGTCGAGGTCCTTGTGCAGCGGCAGGATCAGCACGGCGTGGTTGGCGATCTTGAGCGTCTCGGGGGTGACCCCGACGCCCTGGTCGGCCAGCCGCTTGACCTCGTCGAGGAAGTGCCAGGGATCGACCACGACGCCGTTGCCGATGATCGACAGCTTGCCCGGGCGCACCACGCCCGACGGCAGCAGCGCCAGCTTGTAGGTCTGGTTGCCGATCACCAGCGTATGGCCGGCGTTGTGACCGCCCTGGAAGCGCACCACGACCTCGGCGCGCTCGCTCAGCCAGTCGACGATCTTGCCCTTGCCCTCGTCGCCCCACTGGGCGCCGATCACTGCCACGTTGGCCATCAGCCCTGTCCCGTTACCGGAGTGCGCACACGAAAACGCCTCCCCGGGACGTGGCCGGGGAGGCGTGAGTTTGGATAGCACGGGAAGGGAGGGAGTACGAAGGGAAACCTTCGCCCGTGCCCTTCCTGACTAGGCGTCGCTTTCGAAGGCTTCTGTGCGTTTTGCCACAGTGGGCGGGTGCGACATGGGGTCTCCTCCGGGCAGGCGGCCGGGCTGGCCGCCGATGAGGGAGCAGGAATGGCCAACAAGCCCCGCAAGACCCGTCTCACGTCCCGCCAGCGGACTGCGACCCTGTTCCACCTCTGGCACAACCTGCAGGACATCGCCGCAGAGGCCGAGCGCATGGGCGACCGCGAGCTGCTGCTGCTGGCCGGCATGATGGAACTGCTGCTCGAGGAACGGATCTCCGGCCTGAACGGCGGTCCCGTGACCCTGGCCGCGGCCGACATGGCCCACGCCCATTGACCTGGCCCGCGGCCGCCTAAAGCGGTACCGCGTCGCCGTCGACCAGGGCGTGGCTGCACAGCAGGCGCTTGGCCTCGGCGACGGTGTCGTCGCAGGGCGTGACGCCGCGGACGATGGCGTAGCCCTTGGCCTGCCACGGCGCCGCCGCCGACCAGCCGGTGCCCGGCGGCAGGAACAGGCGGGGGCGCGTCGGCGCCGGCTCGGAGGCCTGCAGCACCGCGTCCATGTACAGGGTGAAGCCGGTCGCCGGCTCGCTGACGCCGTCCTCGGGGTAGCCCGCCGAGTAGCGGCCGCCGCGCGCCAGCTCGTGCCGGCCCTTGAGGTCGAACACCGAGAACGACACGCCGGTCTGGTACTCGAGGCCGCGATACTCGACCGGGTCGAGGGTCAGCGGCAGTTGCTCGTCGGCGGCGCGCACCCGCGCCACGACCTCGCCCAGTCGCGCCGCCTCGGCCTGCGCCGCCGCCGGCAGCTTCAGCGCCGCCAGCCTGGCGATCCCGGCCTCGGCCGGGCCGGCCGCGCGCAGCAGGCCGACGAACAGCTCGGCCGCCTTCCTGTGCTCGCCCAGCGCCTTGGCGATGCCGCCCTCGTCCTTGCGGTCGAGTGCGCGGCGGACCTTGCGCAGCGTCTCCGCCGGCAGCTTCAGCCCGGCGCCGACCGCGGCCACCAGGGTCGGCAGGTTGAGATCGACCGACAGCGCCGCCACGCCGATGGCGCGGAGCGCGTCGATCGCCAGCAGCACAGCCTCGGCGTCGGCATCGGCCGAATCCACGCCGATCAGCTCGGTGCCGACCTGCGCGAACTGGCGCTCGGGCTTGAGCTGGCCGCCGCGCACGCGGATGACGTTACCACCGTAGGACAGGCGCAGCGGCCGCGGCTCGTGCTTGAGCCGGGTGACGGCGATGCGCGCCACCTGCACGGTCATGTCGGGCCGCACGCCCATCATGCGCTGGGACACCGGGTCCATGAGGCGGAAGGTCTGCGGCGCCAGCGCCGCGCCCGGGCCGCCGAGCAGCGATTCCTCGAACTCGACCAGCGGCGGCTTGACCCGCTCGTAGCCGTAGGCGGCGAAGCGCTCGATCGCGACGTCGATCGCCCGGGCCTCGCGGGCGGCGTCGGGGGGCAGGAGGTCGGCCAGGCCGGCCGGCAGCAGGCCGCGGTGGTCGTTGTCGTTGGCGCTCATGTCTCGAAACTCATGGAACAGGGTGATAGCGGCAAGACCTCGGGCAGCGAAAGGGCTAACCGGCGTCGCCGAACTGGAAAATTCACGGTATGTTCCGCCGCCTCCGGTCGCGCCGCGTCGCTGGCGGTGGGAATCAACGTCGTCTATTGCTCGCCCGATGACTCTTCTCGACCGTCCCGCCCTGTCGGTGGTGGCCCCCTGCTTCAACGAGCAGGCGGTGCTGCCCGAGTTCCTGCGCCGGGTCGGCGCGGTGCTCGACGGCATCGGCGGCAGCGCCGAGATCGTGGTGGTCGACGACGGCTCGTCGGACGGCACCTGGGCGGTGATGACCGAGGCGGCGGCACGCGATCCCCGCGTCGTCGGTGTCCGCCTGATGCGCAACCACGGCCACCAGCTGGCGCTGAGCGCCGGGCTCAGCGTCTGCCGCGGCGAGCGCATCCTGATCATCGACGCCGACCTGCAGGACCCGCCCGAACTGCTGCCCGACATGATGGCGCTGATGGACCAGGGCGCCGACGTGGTCTACGGCCAGCGCCGCCAGCGCGACGGCGAGAGCCTGTTCAAGCGCGTCACCGCCGCCGCCTTCTACCGCCTGATCGGCCGCATGACCGACGTCGAGATCCCGCTCGACGCCGGCGACTTCCGCCTCATCACCCGGCGCGTGCTGGAACTGCTGGCGGCGATGCCCGAGCGCCACCGCTTCGTGCGCGGCATGGTGGCGTGGATCGGCGGCAAGCAGGTGCCGCTGCCCTACGACCGCAAGGCGCGCGTCGCCGGCGAGAGCAAGTACCCGCTCAGCAAGATGGTGCGCTTCGCCGCCGACGCCATCACCGCCTTCTCGATCGTGCCGCTGATGGCCTCGATGACCATCGGCTGGGTGATGGCCGCGGTCGGCTTCGCCTTCTTCGTCTACTCGATCGTCGGCTGGGCGATGGGTCACACGCTGCCCGGCTGGACCTCGCTGATGGCCGCGGTCGGCCTGCTGGGCGGCATGCAGTTCCTGATGCTCGGCATCATCGGCGCCTACCTCGGCCGGCTCTACGACCAGAGCAAGGGCCGGCCGCTGTTCATGATCCGCGACATCGTCGGCGGGCCGAGATGAGTGGCGCCGAGTTCGACAAGCACGCCGCCGCCTACGACGGTGGCCTCGACAATCCGGTCAAGCGGATGATGGGCGACTCGGCCGACCAGTTCATCGCGGTCAAGACGCGCTGGCTGATGCGGCAGGAGCCGAAGCTGAGGGAGGGAGGCCTGGCGCTGCTCGACTACGGCTGCGGCGCCGGCGACCTGATGCGCGTGCTGGCACTGTCGGGCGGGCGCGCCGATTTCGTCGGCTGCGACGTCTCGACCGGCATGCTGGCCGAGGTCGCCAAGCGCTGGCCGGCGACGCTGGGCGCGCCGCCGCGCACCGCGCCGCAGGACGGCGCGCGGACGCCGTTCGCCGATGCCAGCTTCGACGTCGTCACCATCAGCGCCGTGCTGCACCACGTGGCCGTCGCCGAGCGTCCGGCGGTCTACCGCGAGCTGGCGCGGGTGCTGAAGCCGGGCGGCCGGCTCTACGTCTTCGAGCACAACCCGCGCAACCCGCTGGTCCGCTACGTCATCGCCCGCACGCCGATCGACGCGAACGCGATCCTGCTCGACGCGAAGGAAGTGAGGCACGGCCTGCTCGACGCCGCGCGCTACGACCTCGAGACCGACTACCTGATGTTCATGCCCCCGGGCCTCGGCTTCCTCAGCCCCATCGACCGCGTGCTCGCCTGGCTGCCGCTCGGCGCCCAGTACGTGGTCGCGGCGCGCAAGGGATGATGTCGTTTCCCGCCGTCATCGTCTTTTCATCCCTGCGCGTGAGCGCGGGGAAGTGTCCGCACGGCGGACGGAGGGGGCATGGGCCCCTCGACGTGAGTCCATGACCCCTCCGTCGGCGAAGACGCCGACACCTCCCCATGCTGCCGCATGGGGAGGACAGGTCGCCGTCACCTTCTGCCTCAGCCTGTTGTTCCTCTGCGGCCTGATCGCGTGGCTGCAGAACGTCCACATCGTCACCGCCAACGGCATGTACAAGAGCATCCAGGCCGAACCCTGGATCGCCAACCCGGCGACGGCGCGGCTGGACCCGTCGAACTACCTCTACTTCCCGCTGTACGGCGCGCTGTGCCGCGTGCTCGACGCGCTGAACATCGACCGTGGTGTGCCGTGGCGGCAGTTCGCGTGGCTCAATGCCTTCTTCGCCAGCCTCGCCACCGCCATCGTCTACGCCTTCGCGCACCGCGTCACCGGCAGCGCCCGCGCCGCCGCGCTGACCGCGCTGTTCCACCTCGGCTGCGGCTTCGTGCTGCTGCTGGCCGTGATCAGCGAGGACATCATGCCGGCCTACGCCGCGGTGCTGGCGGCGATGGCGCTGGCGGCGCTGTGGTTCGACCGGCCGAGCTTCCCGCGCGTGATCGCGGTCGGCGCACTGTTCACGCTCGGCTGGCTGATCGAGTGGCGGCTGCTGTTCCCGCTGCTGCCGGCGCTCGGCCTCGCGCTGGTGATCGCGCCCGTCTCCCTGAAGCGGCGCGCCGCGCTGGTCGCGGCGCTGCTGGTCACCATCGTCGCCGTCACCGGCCTGGTGCAGCTGTGGTCCGAGCAGTTTCAGGGTCCCGTGGGCCTGCACGATCTCCTGTGGACGGGGAAGGGAGTCGCCACCGGCTGGGCCGGGCTGGGCTGGGACAAGGCGTGGATGATGCTGTCGGGCGTCGGCAACTACTTCCTGCTGGTCGGTGGCTGGGTCGACCCGCTGTCGGCCC
Source organism: uncultured Reyranella sp. (assembly GCA_964420105.1). Lineage (GTDB taxonomy): Bacteria > Pseudomonadota > Alphaproteobacteria > Reyranellales > Reyranellaceae > Reyranella. The sequence continues at coordinate 126,099 of CAYQRL010000006.1, read as the reverse complement.
AGCGCGCGGCGCTGCCGCTGTTGCTGTCGGTGGCGCTGCAGGTCGCGATCCTGCTGGTCGCGGCGGCGCTGTGGTGGGACCGGCGCCACGAGCCGCGGGTGCGGGCGATCGGTGCGGTGTTCCTCGGCACGCTGGCGGCGGGGCAGGTGCTGAACTTCTATTCCCAGCCGCAGGATCCGCAGATGCAGCTGAACGTCATGCCGTGGCTGGCGGTGGCGTGGATGGCGGTGGTCGGCGCGCGGCGCCAGTGGGGCAGGGCGGCCGCCCTCGTGCTGGCATTGCTGTCGGTGGCGCCGCTGGCGTGGAACGTGGCGGCGCTGGCCCAGCACCGCGGCGGCGACCGCGCGGCGCTGGCGGCGCTCGACGCGCTGGGCAAGGCCCTGCCGCCCGAGAAGACGGTGTTCGTCTACTGGGGTTTCGAGCCGATCACGATGTGGCAGTACGCGCTGTGGAGCCGCACCTGGGACTGGGACGGCCGGGGTCCGATGCCGCCGGCGCCGTCGAAGGACCCGGCCTTCAAGTGGATCGCGATCGACGCCGGCGCGATCCGCCACCCCGACTGGTCGCCCGAGCAGAATGCCGAGATCCTGAAGCGCGATATCGACCAGGCGCTGGATCGCGGCTACCGGGTCGTGATCTCCGACGTGTGGACGTGGAGCGAGGCCGAGCTGCGCGGACAATTGGCAGGCCTCAGCGCCGCCAACCGCGCCGGCCCGATCTGGAAGATGCTGCACGAGGCGTACGACTCACGGCCCGCGTTCTCTGACCCGCTGACGGGTCCGTATTTCGAACTCAGTCGACGCTGAACGCGACCCTTGCGGGCGGTCCCGCTTCGCTTGGGTCAATGTTGCGCATTATTGCACTATGGCTGAGTTCGCGACTGGGTATTTCTACCCACGGAATTTCCTCCAGCACATGCGCTAGAAGAATCAGCGAAGCATACCACCAGAACTGGGCCGTATGAAGCAATCCACCCTTCGTCGGTCCCTCGCTTCCAGCCTCGAAGAAATCCTCGCGGCAGCGATCAGGATCACGCAGGCGAACTTCGGGGTCATCCGGATGCGGCAGGCTCAATCGGCAGGCCTCCGAATCGTCGCGCAACGTGGATTTCCCCAATGGTGGCTCGATGATTTCGAGACGATCGAGCCCGACACCGCTGCCTGCGGGCCCGCCCTTGCCCTTGGGACCAGGATCGCCGCCGAAGACGTTGAGTGCGATCCGGCGTTGGGCGGCACGCCGGCACTGGCGCTGATGCGCAAGGCGGGCGTGCGGGCTTTCCAGTCGACGCCGATCAACAGCGACGACGGCGAGTGCCTGGGCTGGATTTCGACGTGCTTCCGGCACACGCACGCATTCGGTGCACGGGAGACGTACCTCCTCGATCTCGCGGCGCGCCATGCCGGGGACCTGATCCAGCGCGAGCGCGCCGAGGAGGCTCTTCGCATCAGTGAACGGCGACATCGCACCCTGATCGAATCCGTCGCGGCAGTGACATGGCATTGCCCGGCCTCCGGACTCTTCGAGGAGCCCCAGCCTTCGTGGATGGAGTATTCCGGACAGACCGCCGAGGAGATGATGGGTACTGGCTGGACGAAGGCGGTGCACCCCGGCGACGTGGAGGCAGCCACGCGACGATGGCGGGAGGCCTTCGAACGGGGCACTGCCTTCCGCAACGTGCACCGCGTTCGCCGCCACGACGGTGCCTGGCGATGGATGAGGGTCACAGCCGTCCCGCTGCGTGATGACAGCGGAACCGTCGTGGAGTGGTTCGGGACGAACGTCGACATCACCAGGAGGAGAATGCTGGAGGATGCGCTCAGGGCCAGCGAGCACAACCTGCGGGCGATATTCGAGAATGCCGGCGTGGGAATTGCCCTGCTGAGCCCCGATCGCCGATTCCTCGCCGCAAATGACCGCCTCTGCGAGATTCTTGGATACTCGCGCGAAGAACTTCTCCGGATGAGTCCCCTCGACGTCCACGTTCCCGGGGAGCGGGAGTTCGAGGCGGCGAGGATCACCGAAGCGTTTGAAGGCACGAGGTCGGACTACCGCGCGGAAAAGCGCAATGTGCGGAAGGACGGCGAAATCATCTGGGTGCGCGTCACCGCGACGCCGATCCGGACCGCGAGCGAAGAGATCGTGGGGAGCGTTTCGATCGTCGAGGACATCACGGCGCAGAAGGAAGCGGAACGCTCTCTCGCGGAGTCAGAGGAACTGGTTCGGCTCCTGTTCGAGAACTCGCCGATTGCCCTCGTCGTAGCCGACGTCAATGGGAAGCCCGTCCTGGTGGATGCCGCTGCCCAGCGATTCGTGCCGCATTCCCTGATCCCCAGCCGCGACGAGACGCAATTGCCACTCTGGGCAGGCACAAATGCCGATGGATCGCCTTTCAAGCCTCAGGACTTCCCGATGGAGCGTGCCCTTCGCGGTGAACGTGTCGTTCCGGGCGTCGAGATGCAGTACACTGACGCACAGGGAAACAAGAGCAGTCTTCTGGTTCACGCCGTCCCGGTTTACGATGCGCAAGGGCGGCTGAACGGCGGGTTCGCCGCCCTGAGCGATGTAACCGATCGAAGCGCGATCAAGGAGGTGCTGGGACACGTTCCCAAGCTGAACGCCCTTGCGGAGCTTTCGAGTGGGCTCGCCGCTGCCGATGCCGAGCGGTCTCTTTCCCGGCTCACGCGACGGGAAGCGGAGGTGCTGCGCAGCATCGTGGCGGGACGATCGAACAAGGAAATCGCCCGCGACCTGAACTTGAGCCCGCGCACGGTCGAGAACCATCGAGCCAACCTGATGAAGAAGCTCGATGTGCGGCACTTGTCGCAACTCGTGACACTCTGGCTGACAGCCAACCCGCGTCCTTGAAGCGACTCCCGTGTGAAATGCGCGGTCGTGAGTAATGGTACGCATGGCGTCACGCCACGCATCGAGGAAGATGGCTTTCCATGAGAGGCGAGTCCGAAGCAGGAGACATGCCGCGGCGCTCTCTCCTACGAGAGGTATCGTGCCTGAGCATCGAGCCACCGACCGGTCGCTGCAACTTCGTGCCCTGGCGAATGTCGTGCTGGAATTGCTGGACCATGCCGACGCGGCAGGAAGCGGGCAGGGCGCGCCTCGGCCGCCGGACCTCATCAAGCCGGATGTACCCGACAGCATGCTCCGGGCGCTGCTGCGGTACGCCATTCCGGTCCTGGTCGCGGCCGGTCATTCGAAACTCGTCCGCGACATCGAGGCAGCCCTCGAATCGAGCGAGCCGCCAGATGGAGAATGACCTCCTCATCTTGCTGGTGGGTTTCGCGCTCCTGGTCGTGCTTCTCCTTGGCTGGTGGGCCCTGAGTTCAACCCTGATCTCGCCGATGCCCTGGGGATGACGTTGGCACTGCTCATCCTTCTCGCGCCGGCGGGCCTCATGCTGTTGATCATCTGGGCGCGCAACGGCCAGCGCCTTGCGCGGGCGCCGCTGCCGTCACAGCACTTGCGTCAACTGCGTCACAACCGCCGTTGACGCCCCGGTTGCATCTCCCTATACGGGCTGCGGGCCACGCTCCCCCACCGGAGTGCAGTTCTTCTGTAAGGGAGAAGACAAGATGAAGCCGACGATCCGTCCGGCGCGTCCCGACTTTTCGTCCGGACCCTGCGCCAAGCGTCCGGGATGGACGCCCGAAGCGCTCAAGGATGCCGCCACCGGGCGGTCCCACCGTTCCAAGCTGGGCAAGAAGAAGATCGCCGAGGCGATCGACCGCACCCGCGCGCTGCTGGGCATTCCCGCCGACTACCGCGTCGGAATCGTGCCGGCCTCCGACACCGGTGCCGTCGAGATGGCGCTGTGGTCGCTGCTGGGCGCCCGGCCGGTCGACATGCTGGCCTGGGAAAGCTTCGGCGAGGGCTGGGTCACCGACGTCGTCAAGCAGCTGAAGCTCAAGGACGCGCGCGTGCTGAAGGCGCCGTACGGCCAGATCGCCGACCTCGAGGCGGTCGACTGGACCCACGATGTCGTCTTCACCTGGAACGGCACGACCTCGGGCGTGAAGGTGCCGAACGGCGACTGGATCGCCGCCGACCGCGAGGGGCTGGCGATCTGCGACGCCACCTCGGCGGTGTTCGCCATGGACCTGCCGTGGCCCAAGCTCGATGTCGTCACCTGGTCTTGGCAGAAGGTCATGGGCGGCGAGGGCGCGCACGGCATGCTGGTGCTGTCGCCGCGCGCGATCGCCCGGCTCGAGAGCTACACGCCGGCGTGGCCGCTGCCCAAGATCTTCCGCCTGACTTCGGGGGGCAAGTTCTCGGAGGCCATCTTCAAGGGCGACACCATCAACACGCCGTCGATGCTGTGCGTCGAGGACGCGATCGACGGCCTGCGCTGGGGCGAGAGCGTCGGCGGCCTCAAGGCCCTGATCGCCCGCTCGCAAGCCAACCTCGGCGTGCTGGAAGCCTTCGCCGCCCAGCGGCCGTGGCTCGCCTTCCTGGCCGCCGACAAGGCGATCCGCTCCAACACCTCGGTCTGCCTGACCATCGCCGCGCCCTGGTTCAAGGCGCTGGCGGCCGACAAGCAGGCGGCGGCGGCCAAGAAGATGGCCGACCTGCTGGAGAGCGAGAAGGCCGGCTACGACGCCGGCTCGTACCGCGATGCCCCGCCGGGCCTGCGCATCTGGTGCGGCGCGACGGTCGAGAAGGCCGATCTCGAGGCGCTGCTGCCGTGGCTCGACTGGGCCTACGCCGAGATCGAGCGCGAGTTCGGCAAGGCCGCGGCCTAGCTCTTCCTTCCCGACAACAACCGACGACCCCCTCACCAGCCTCTTCCCCGCGCGGGGAGAGGCGGCATGAGACAACGGAGACTGTTCACATGGCCAAGCCCAAGGTCCTCATTTCCGACGAGCTGTCGCCGCGCGCCGTCGAGATCTTCAGCGAGCGCGGTTGCGACGTCGATTTCAAGCCGGGCCTGAAGCCGGCCGAGCTGCGCGCCATCGTCGGCAACTACGAGGGTCTCGCGATCCGGTCCGCGACCAAGGTCACCGCCGAGGTGCTGGCCGAGGCGAGGAAGCTGCGCGTCGTCGGCCGCGCCGGCATCGGCGTCGACAACGTCGACATCAAGGCCGCCACCGCGCACGGCGTGGTCGTGATGAACACGCCGTTCGGCAACGCCATCACCACCGCCGAGCACGCCATCGCCCTGATGTTCGCGGTCGCCCGCCAGATCCCCGAGGCCAACGCCTCGACCCAGGCCGGCAAGTGGGAGAAGAACCGCTTCATGGGCACCGAGCTCAGCTTCAAGACGCTGGGCCTGATCGGCTGCGGGAACATCGGCTCGATCGTCGCCGAGCGCGCGATCGGCCTGCGCATGCGCGTCGTGGCCTACGACCCTTTCCTGTCCGACCAGCGGGCACAGGAGCTGGGCGTCGAGAAGGCGACGCTCGACCAGGTGCTGGCGCGCGCCGACTTCATCACCGTGCACACGCCGCTCACCGAGCAGACGAAGAACATCCTCTCGCGCGCCAACCTGATGAAGACCAAGAAGGGCGTGCGCATCATCAACTGCGCCCGTGGCGGCCTGGTCGACGAGCTGGCGGTACGCGACCTCCTGGTCTCGGGCCACATCGCCGGCGCCGGCTTCGACGTGTTCGTCGAGGAGCCGGCCAAGCAGAACGTGCTGTTCGGCGCGCCGAACCTCGTCTGCACGCCGCACCTCGGCGCCTCGACCGTCGAGGCGCAAGAGAACGTGGCGCTGCAGGTCGCCGAGCAGATGGCCGACTACCTGCTGACCGGCGCGATCGTGAACTCGCTCAACATGCCGAACGTCACGGCGGAAGAGGCGCCGCGGCTGGCGCCCTACCTCGACCTCGCCGAGAAGCTGGGTTCGTTCGCGGGCCAGCTGACCGACAGCGACATCAAGGCGGTGTCGGTCGAGTACGAGGGAGACGTCGCGGCGCTGAACGTCAAGCCGCTGAGCCAGGTCGCGCTGATGGGCGTGCTGCGTCCGCAGCTGACCTCGGTCAACATGGTCAACGCCCCGGTGATCGCGCGCGAGCGCGGCATCGAGATGGCCGAGGTCAAGCACGAGCGCGCCAGCGACTACCACTCGATGATCCGCCTCACCGTGACGAGCGAGAAGTTCACCCGGTCGGTGACCGGCACGCTGTTCGGCGGCGCGCGCCCGCGCATCGTCAACATCAAGGGCATGGAGATCGAGGCCGAGTTCGCGCCGCACATGCTCTACATCACCAACGACGACAAGCCGGGCTTCATCGGCCGGCTGGGCTCGCTGCTGGGCGAGAACAAGGTCAACATCGCGACCTTCCACCTCGGCCGCGACACCCCCGGCGGCTCGGCCATCGCCCTGGTCCAGGTCGACCAGCCGATCTCGCCCGAGCTGATGGGCAAGATCGCCGGGCTCGAGAGCGTGGTGACGGCGAAGCTGCTGGGCTTCTGACCCGTCGAGGGGGGGCATGAGAAAACCTCGGTCGCGCGGGCGGCTGCCACGGCGGTAGCCTCGCGCACCCCAACAGGAGGAAAACCGATGCCCCGCGTGAGCGAGATCGAGGAAGACGGCGGCGACCCGACCCTCAAGGCGATCTTCGATCGCCAGCGCGAGATGTTCGGGGGCGTGCTCAACTCGACCAAGGTGATGGCGCACTGCCCGCCGATCCTGCGCGCCGCGCAGGCGCTGTCGGCTTCGATCGAGCAGTCGGGCCTGCTGCCCAGGGCGCTGCTGCCGCTGGTCTACGTCCGGGTCGCGACCATCAACGGCTGTCCCTTTTGAATCGACATCAATTCCATCCGTGCGATGGAACACGAGGGCGGCGAGGACAAGCTGGCGGACATCCTGCAGTGGCGCACCAGCCCGCGGTTCAGCCCCGAGGAGCGGCTGGCGCTGGAGTACGCCGAGCGCATCACCGACACCAGCCAGTCGGTCGACGACGCGTTCTTCGAGCGGCTGCGGGCGCATTTCAGCGAGGCCCAGGTGGTCGAACTGACGGCGGCGATCGCCATGGAAAACTTCCGCAGCAAGTTCAACCCGCCCCTGAAGATCGAGGCCCAGGGCTTCTGCATGGTGCCCCGCAAGTCCGACTAGGCGCCGACCCAGGGCCGGCCAAGCGCTGACGCCGGGTTTGGTGTAAGGTCGTCGCCTCGGACAGAGGCGAATGACGACGAGCCCGGGCTACGACTACGACACAGGGATCCCGGCGGGATTCTACGACGAGATCCATCGGCGCGGGGCAGGGGTTCGCTATTCGTGGCACGACCTGAAGTTCCGTGCCGTGGCGGCGCGGCTCGGCGGGGTCCGGCGCCTGCTCGACGTCGGCTGCGGCCCGGGCACCTTCATCGGCAACTACGCGGGCGGCATCGAGGCGCTGGGCATCGACGCCAGCGCGCCCCAGGTCGCCTATGCCCAGCGCACCTACGGCAGCGACCGCCACCGCTTCGCGACCCGCACCGTGGCCGACCTGGCTTCGGCCGGCGAGCGTTTCGACGCCGTCACCCTGGTCGAACTGGTCGAGCACCTCGAGCCGGCCGCGGCGCGCGCCCTGCTGGCGGCCTGTCGCGGGCTGCTGGCGCCGGGCGGCCGGCTGGTGCTGACCACGCCCAACTACGGCTCGCTGTGGCCGGCGATCGAGTGGGGGCTCAACCGCGCCTCGTCGGTGCGCTACGAGGCCCAGCACGTGAACCGCTACCGCAGCGGCCGGCTGGCCGCCGACCTCGGCGCCGCCGGCTTCGCCTCGGTCGCGGTCACGACCATCGTCGGATTCGCGCCGTTCGCGGCGGTGCTGGGGCAGGGCGCGATGCGCGGGCTCGACGCGGTCGAGCGCCGGATCCGCCACCTCGGGCTCGGCCACCTGCTGCTGGCCGAGGCGCGGCCATGAACTGCGAGGTTTCCGTCGTCGTGCCGACCTTCAACGAGGCGGGCAACGTCGCCCGCCTCTACGACGACCTCGCCGCCGCGCTCGCCGGGCTGCGCTGGGAACTGGTCGTGGTCGACGACGATTCGCCCGACGGCACCGCCGACGCGGTGCGACGGCTGGCCAGCGCCCACGCCAACGTGCGCTGCGTGCAGCGGGTGCAGGAGCGGGGGCTGGCCTCGGCGGTGCACTGGGGCGTGCAGGCCGCGCACGGCGACACCATCGTGGTGATGGACGGCGACGGCCAGCACGAGCCGGCGCTGATCCCGGCGATGGTCGCCGCGCTCGGGACAGGCGGCGGGGCAGGGGGCGGCGCCGACATCGTCAGCGGTTCACGATTCCTCTCGGGCGGGCCGGTCGAGGGCCTCGAATCGCGCCGGCGGCTGGCCCTGTCGGAGCGCGGCAACCAGCTGGTGAACCTGTTCCTCGGCCGCACCCTCAGCGACCCGCTGACCGGCTTCTTCGCGACCTCGCGGCGGCTGTTCCTGGCCTCGATCCCGCGCCTGCAGGCCGACGGCTTCAAGGTCTTCTTCGACCTCGCCTGGCACAATCGCGGCGCCACCATCCGCGAGCTGCCGTTCGACTTCCGGAGGCGGCAGGCCGGCGATTCCAAGCTCGGCTCCTACGTGCTGTGGCTGCTCGCCTGCGACATCGTCGCCAAGCTGTCGGGCGGCCTGCTGCCGCCGCGGCTGGTCAGCTTCGTCGGCGTCGGCCTGATCGGCTCGATCTTCCACTTCTCGGTGCTCTATACCGTGCTGGCGGCCGGCGCCGCCTTCTGGGTGGCGCAGGCGGTGGCGACGGTGGTCGCGCTGGTGTTCAACTTCTCGATCAACAACGTGCTGACCTATTCCGACCAACGCCTGCGCGGCGCCTCCTTCTGGAAGGGCCTGCTACTCTACAGCCTGATCGCCTCGGTCGGCATCGTCGCCAACGTCTCGACGGCGCAGCTGGCCTACGTGCGCCTCAACGGCCATGCCTTCCTGGCCTCGACCACCGGGCTGGTGATCGACGTGACCTGGCGCTTCGTGGTCTCCAACCGCCTGGTCTGGGGATGGAAGCGATGATCCGGCGCTGGCGCGACCTCGCCGACGCGCTCGAGCGGCCGGCCTCCAACGTCCACCTCGCGGCGCTCGTGGCCCTGCTCGCCGCGGTCGCGGCCATCGTCGAGGTCGTGTTCCTGCCCGACAAGCCCCGCTTCGCCGCCGTGCTGGTGCCGACACTGGCCGCCGCGGCGCTGGCGCTGTTCGCGCTGCTGGCCGCGCCGACCCTTTCGGCGGAGCGCTGGCTGGCGCGGGCCGCCCAAGGCGTCGGGCTGGGCCTCGCCCCGCGCGCCCGGCCGAGCGCCGGGGCGGTGCTGGTCTACGCCGGCGGCCTGGTGCTGGTGATCGCGGGCTATGCCTGGCTCGCCATGACCCGGCTGGCGATCAGCCGCGACGACGTGATCGTGCAGTGGGGCCTGCTCGACAAGCGCATGGTCGTGTTCGGCTACCTCGGCCTCGTGGCGCTGGTGGTGTTCCACTTCGCCGCCACCCGGCTGGTGATCGCGCCGCGCGCGCCGGGCCGGCCGGCCGAGGCGCCGCGCCGGACGTGGTGGGGCCGGCTGGGCGGGGCGATCGCGATCGCGCTGCTGGCGTGGGCGTGGATCGGGGCGGCGGCGCTGGCCGAGATCGTGCCCGGCGATCCCGACCGGCTCGGCCGCTTCTACGACTACCACACGCTGGTCCACCTCGGCGCGCTGGAGCAGATCCGGCTGGGCGCCATGCCCTACCTCGAGGCGTGGACGCAGTACGGCCTCGGCAACCAGCTGCTGACCTACGCGCTCACCCAGGCCTTCGCCTTCAGCGCCCACGGCTTCCATGCCGGCGTGCTGCTGGTCGACGTCGTCTGCATCGTCGCCTTCTTCGTGTTCCTGCAGCAGCTGCTGGGACTCGGTTGGGCGGTCGCGGCGCTGGTCGGCTGGACCCTGTTCCCCAGCCCGGCCTGGGTGCTGTCGCTGGCGGGCTGGGCGATCCTGACGCGCTGGATCCTGGTCGCGGTGCTGGCGGTGCTGCTGGCGCGCCTGCTGCTGGCGCGGCGCGACGGCGCCGCCTCGACCTGGGCGCCGCTGCTGGCCGGCGTGGCGTGGGGGATCGGCGGCTTCCTCAGCCAGGAGAACCTGTCGGGTGGCATGCTGGTGCTGCTGCTGTCGCTCGCCCTGTACGGGCCGGCGCGCGGCCAGCCGGTCGCAACGCTGATGCGCTTCGGCGGCCTGTTCGTGCTGGGCGGCGCGGCCGCCTTCGCCGGGCTGATGGCGGCGACGGTCGGCCTCGGCCCGACCCTCGACATGTTGCGGCTGGCGCGGGCGCAGTCGGGGCTGGTGATCGCCGGCCTGTCCAACTCGGTGTGGTCGGAGAATGTCGGCCTGTCGCTCGGGCTCGAGATCCTCGACGGCTGGGCCTACGGCACGGTCAGCGGCCACGGCCCGCTGCGGCCGGCGCTGCTCGCCTACCTCGGGGGCCTGCTGCTGGTGCTGGGCACGGCGCTGGCGGCGCGGCCGCTCGGCCGTCGCGACGAGGTCGACTTCGACTGGAAGTTCGCCGGCGTCACCGTCGGCGCCGTGGTGCTGCAGCTGTTCGCGCTGCTGCGCTCGGACTCGAGCCACTTCGCCGGGCCGGGCTTCCTGCTGCCGCTGTTCCTGCTGATGCTGCCCTGCCATGCCGGCCGCCGCCTGCTGCCGGGGGCGCGGCGCGGCCTGGTGCTACTGCTGGCCGCGGTGCCGATCGTCGATGCCGCGATCGACCGCGGCGACGAGGTCGCGCGCCGCGCCGTCGCCGCGACCCGTGCGGTGCCCGACACGGTGGCGGCGCTGGGGGTCTACCGCGCGCTGGCCGAGGCCGGGCCGCCGGCCGACATGGCGGCGCGCTACACGCCGCTGGTGCGCGAGCAGGCGGCGTTCCGGGCGCTGCCGGCGATGGCCGACATGGAGGACCTCGCCGGCCGCCTGCACGAGGCGCTGAAGGGGCGGCGGGTCGAGCTGGTGCTGCCGACGCCCGACGACCCGATGACCGATCCCGAGCTGCTGTACTTCTTCGGCGGCCTGCGCTCGGTCACCGGCATCACCTCGCCGCGCGGCAGCCTGTGGCTCAAGGCCGACGAGGCGGCGTGGGTGGCGCGGGTGCTGGCCGACCCGCGCGCCTGCGTCTTCATCGACGCGCGCTCGCAGCGCAGCGCGCTCGACAAGGCGTGGAACGAGGCGGTCGCCCGCGGCATGGCGGTGGAGACGCGGACGATCGCCGGCAAGCGCGTCTACGGGACGCTGAGCTGCCGGACGTGACGGGCGCCGCCCGTCACTCCGCCCGTCGTCACGCCTCCCGTCGTCACTCCATGTCGATCTTCAGTTCCTTGAGCTTCTTGCCCCAGAAGGCGTGCTCGTCGGCGACGAACTTGGCGAACTGGGCGCGGGTGCGCGGCGGCGCCAGCTCCAGCCCGTCCTTGGACAGCGCCTGCTCCCAGCGCGGGTCCTTCATCGCCTTGGTCATGTCGGCATCGATCTTGTCGAGCATCGCGTCGGGCGTCTTGGCCGGGGCGAACAGGCCGTGCCAACCGTTGACCACGACGTCGATGCCGGCCTCCTTCAGCGTCGGCACGTCGGGCAGCGACTTGATGCGCTTGTCGCCGGTCACCGCCAGCGCCCGCAGGTTGCCCGCCTTGACCTGGCCGACGGCCGGCGGCAGCGACGAGAAGTTCATGGTGATGACGCCGCTGATGACGTCGGCCAACGCCGGGCCGGTGCCCTTGTAGGGCACGTGCGTGATCTTGATGCCGGCCGCGTCGGCGAACAGCGCGCCGGCGAGGTGGTTGTTGCCGCCGACGCCCGACGACGAGAAGGTGAGCTTGTCCGGCTCCTTCCTGGCCAACGCCACCAGCTCGGCGGCGGTGTTGGCCGGGACCTTCGGGTTGACGCACAGCACGTACTGGTACGACGTCGTCTGGCAGATCGGCGCCAGCGTCGCCAGCGTGTCGATCATGCCCTTCTGGACCCACGGGTTGATGATCACGTTGGTGCCGACGGCGTAGAACAGCGTCTGCCCGTCCGGCTTGGCGCCGGCGACGATGCGGGCGCCGACGCTGCCGGCCGCGCCGCCCTTGTTCTCGACCACGATCTGCTGGCCGATCATCGGCGAGGCGATGTTGGCCAGCTCGCGGGCGTTGATGTCGGCACCGCCGCCGGCGGCGTAGCCGACGACGAAGGTCACCGGCCCCTGCGGCCACGCTCCCTGCGCGCGGAGCGCCGACGGCAGCAGGAGGGAGGAGGCGCCCAGGGCGAGGGCGTGACGGCGCGAGAGGCTGGTCATGTGAGCGTTTCCCTTGCTTAGTTCTTGCCTTGGACGTAGCGGCCGGCGCTGTCGCCCGCCAGCTTGCCCAGCACGGCGCCGGACACCAGCCCGGTGCCGCCGGGGTAGTTGTGGTAGAACAGGCCGCCGACGAGCTCGCCGGCCGCGAACAGGCCGGGGATCGGCTGGCCGTCGGTGTTCTCGACCTCGCCGTCGTTGGTGATCTTGAGGCCGCCGAAGGTGAAGGTCAGGCCGCAGGTCACGGCGTAGGCCTCGAACGGCGCGGTGTCGATGGTGTTGGCCCAGTTGCTCTTCGGGACCGCCAGGCCGCGGGTGCCGCGGCCGTCCTTGATCGCCGGGTTGAACGGCACGTCGGTCATGACGGCGGCGTTCCACTCCTTGATCGTCTTCAGGAACTGCTCGGGGTTCACGCCCTCGAGCTTGGTCGCCAGCTCCTCGATGGTGTCGGCGCGGACCTTGGTGACGCGCTTGATGCGGTACTCGTCGCGCAGCTTGTCGAGCACCTTGGCGTCGAAGATCTGCCACGCGAACTGCTGCGGCTGGGCGAGGATCACCGAGCCGTACTTGGCGTAGGTGTAGTTGCGGAAGTCCGCGCCCTCGTCGACGAAGCGCACGCCGTTGGCGTTGACCATGATGCCGAGCGGGTAGGAATGCTTCTGGAAGTTGTCGCCGACCTCGAGGTCGCCGAACTCCGGCGCGTTCATGTCCCAGCCGACGGCGTGGCCGCCCGACCAGTTGCCGTGCGGCTTGGCGCCGATCGCCAGCGCCATGTTGATGCCGGCGCCGGTGTTGAAGCGGGTGCCACGGACCTTGGCGAGGTCCCAGGTCGGTCCGAGGTAGCGGGTGCGCATCTCCGCGTTGCTCTCGAAGCCGCCGCAGGCCAGCACCACCGCCTTGGCGCCGATCCTGACGCGGCGGCCCTTGTGGCGGGCGATGACGCCGCGGACCACGCCGTCCTCCTCGATCAGCGACACCGCCGCCGTCTGGTAGTGGATCGGGATTCCGGCCTTGGCCGCCGCCTTGTGCTCGAGGTCGACGAGGCCGGGGCCGCCGCCCCAGGCCTCGACCGCGAGGCCGCCCCAGAACTTGTACTTGCCGTTCACCTTGAAGGCCTGCCGGCCGTAGGACGGCTGGAAGCGCACGCCCTTTGAGCGCATCCACTTCATGGTCTCGAAGCTGCGGCCGATCAGGATGTCGGTCAGCTCGGGGTCGCAGCGGTAGTTGGTCACGCGGCCCATGTCGTCGAGGTACTCGTCGGCCGAGTAGCTGCCGAAGTCGACGTCGCGCTTCTCGTCCTCGGTCAGGTCGTAGAGCTGGACCAGGTCGTCGACGCCGTGGAAGACCACGCGCATGGCGCCGGCGGTGTAGGTGCTGTTGCCGCCGCGCTCTTCTTCCGGCGCCGCCTCCAGCATGGCGACCGAGGCGCCGGTTTCGCGCGCCGCCAGCGCCGCACAGGCGGCCGCGTTGCCCGCGCCCACGACCAGCACATCGACCTGGAAATCGTCCACTTCTTGGCACTCCCTTTGCCTGCAAAATCCCCGCGATGACGCTAGAATACCGCCATGGGTGACCGCTTCGACCGTCTAGGCGTCCGACATGCGAATGTCGAGAGCCTGCTGCGCCGGCCCGGCATCGGCCATAACAACGGCCCGACCTTCGACATGTCGTGGGAGGCGTGGTCGTGGCGGCGGGCCGTGGCCAAGGCGTGGAAGTCGCCCAAGCCCGAGGTTGCCCGGATGCGGGTCCGGCGCGCCGAGCGGCTGGGAATCAGCTACCGGGAACTGACGGCCGCGATCATGGACAGCGGCGCCCACCTCGGTGCCGCGGTGCTGCCGCTGTCGCTGGCCGCCCGGGTCCGCCGCGGCCCCGGCGGCGAGGTCGTGGTCGAGGCCCGCAACTCGGTCGCCGCCCTGGTGGCGAAGTTCGGCGGCCGGCTGCTGGTGCTGGGCGACATCGACGCCGTGCCGGCGATGGTCGAGGCCGAGCGGGCCGGGTTCCTGGCCGTGCTCAACCGCGCCTTCGACGGCAAGGTCGAGGCGGTCGGCTGGGGCCACGACGCCGCGGCGCTGCGCGACCTGCTGAAGGTCCACGCGGTGCCGCGCGGCGAGGCCTTCCTGGTCGGCGCCGGGATCGGCCACCGCGTGCTGGGGGAGACCGCCGGCCTGCCGCTGGTCAAGGACATCGACGGCTGGTTCGCCTAGCGAGGCGGTCCGCGGAGCGCTTCTCGGACGAAGGCCTCGATCTTCTGCTGCATGTCGAGGGTGGTGGCGTCGCTGCGGCACACCGGGAACCGGTTGTAGACGTTCATCGCGCGACCACACTCGCCGTCCACTGCCGGCGTGTGCGCTCCGCGGTTGGCGACGTCCCAGCCGTGGGTCTGGTCGCGATAGTGCACCCATTGCGCCGCCGCCGTGAAGACGCCCTTGCGGCACTCGTCGACAGGCGTCGCGGTGTCGCGTCCACCCGTGAAGACGAGGACCGGCGCGACGTAGGGACCCAGTCGCGGGTAGAGGGCCGTACCGTTCTCCTTGCACACGGGGTAGAGCGCCACGCCGCCACGATAGAGCTGCCGGGCCTCGTCGCGCCACAGCGGCTCGTCGGTGAACAGGCGCAGCACCGTCCAGCCGCCCTGGCTGTCGCCCAGCAGGAACGTGCGGGCGGGATCGGTTCCCTGCGTGTCGCGCAGCCAGCGGCCGGCCGCGATGGCGTCGAGCGCGCGCATCGACGCGCCGAAGCGCGTCCCGGTCTTCCAGTTTTCCTCGATGCCCCGGCTCCAGTAGGCATCGAGCACGAGGACGTTGGCGCCGAGGGCGCGGCGCAGCCACAGCGCGGTCGCGAAGTTGGTCGGGGTCAGGCCATGGCCGCCGTGGGTCACCACGAAGGTCGGGCGCTGCGCGGGTCCGGCTGAGTGCGGGTTCCAGCTGGCCAGCAGCGATCCCGTCCCGGCATAGGCCGGGACGATCGGCGCCATGGCGGCGAGGCCGACGCGGGTCGTGTTGTTGCCGAGGTTCCACGAGCCACGCAGGGGCTTGGCGGGGGCGGCGGTCGCGACGATCGGCGGCTGGAAGTAGTCGACGTCGTCCCGCGCGATGGCATGGGCGCAGGCGGACAGCAGCCCGATGGCAAGAAGGAAAGCAGCGGCTGGTCTCACGGAAAAGGTTCCCGGGCAGTGGACGATCGCTACGGCGCAGCGTGGCGCTCTCTTGCGGCGACCTGCCAAGTGGCAATACTGGAAGGCATGGTCCCGTCAATCACCCCGCCGCTCAAGGGCATCCGCGTCGTCGAACTCACGCACACCATCCTCGGGCCGTCCTGCGGCATGATCCTCGCCGACCTCGGCGCCGAGGTGATCAAGGTCGAGCCGGTCGACGGCGACCGCACCCGCCGGCTGCGCGGTTTCGGCGCCGGCTTCTTCGGCTACTTCAACCGCAACAAGAAGAGCCTGGCGCTCGACGTCGACGCGCCCGAGGGGCGGGCGGTGCTGGTCAGGCTGCTGCAGTCGGCCGACGTGCTGGTCGAGAACTTCGCGCCCGGCTCGATGGCCAAGCGCGGGCTCGGGCCGGACGACCTCGCGAAGATCAACCCGCGGCTGGTCTACTGCTCGCTCAAGGGCTTCCTGAAGGGGCCGTACGAGAAGCGGCCGGCACTCGACGAGGTCGTGCAGATGATGGGCGGGCTCGCCTACATGACCGGTCCCACCGGCCGGCCGCTGCGTGCCGGCACCTCGGTGGTCGACATCGTCGGCGGCATGTTCGGCGCCTTCGCAAGCGTGCTGGCGCTGCGCACCCGCGACAGCACGGGGAAGGGCGGGCTGGTCGAGAGCGCGCTGTTCGAGTCGGTGGTCTTCCTGATGGGCCAGCACCTCGCGGTCACGGCGATGAACGGCGCGCCGCCGCCACCGATGCCCGAGCGCGTGAGCTCGTGGGCGATCTACGAGATCTTCAACACCGCCGACGACCTGCAGATCTTCATCGGCATCACCAGCGACGGCCAGTGGCGGCGCTTCTGCGAGCACTTCGGCCAGCCCGAACTGGCGGCCGATCCCAGCCTCGCGACCAACAACCAGCGCATCGAGGCGCGGCCGTGGCTGGTGCCGAAGGTGGCGGCGATCTTCAAGGGTTACACCAAGGACGCGCTGGAGAAGATGTGCCTCGAGGCCGACATCTCGTTCGCGCCGGTGGCGCGGCCGCAGGACCTGTTCGACCATCCCCACCTGCTGGCCAACGGTTCGCTGGCGCCGACGACGCTGGCCGGCGGCGTCCGCACCCGGCTGCCGCTGCTGCCGTTCGAGATGCTGGGCTGGCGACCGCCGCTGGTCATGGACCCGCCCGAGGTCGGCCAGCACAACGACCAGGTGCTGGCGGCGATCGGCTACGGCGCGACCGCCGTCGCCGGCCTCAAGGCAGCCGGCCTGCTGGGGCCGAAGCGAGGAGAACGTAACTAGAACTTGTGTCAAGAAGTATAGTTGAATCAGCGCCTTCTTTGTTTCCTTGCCGAGTGGAACAAAATGGGTACATTGGCCCGACCCCCGGCGGAGTTATCCGCATTGCCGCTCCTGACAGGGGCGTGGGAGAACCGAGGAGACAGCCAATGTCCGCAGTTCTGAAAGTGGTCGAGAAGGACGGCATGGAAAACAAGAGCAAGGCGCTGGACGCCGCCCTGGCCCAGATCGAGCGGGCTTTCGGCAAGGGCTCCATCATGAAGCTGGGCCAGCGCGAGGCGCTGGAGATCGAGGCGATCTCGACCGGCTCGCTGGGCCTCGACATCGCGCTCGGCATCGGCGGCCTGCCCAAGGGCCGCATCATCGAGATCTACGGCCCGGAAAGCTCGGGCAAGACGACGCTGGCGCTGCACGTCGTGGCCGAGGCCCAGAAGAAGGGCGGGGCCTGCGCCTTCGTCGACGCCGAGCACGCGCTCGACCCGAGCTACGCCAAGAAGCTGGGCGTCGACATCGACAACCTGCTGATCTCGCAGCCCGACGCCGGCGAGCAGGCGCTGGAGATCGCCGACACCCTGGTCCGCTCCGGCGCGATCGACGTGCTGGTCATCGATTCGGTGGCGGCGCTGGTGCCGAAGGCCGAGCTCGAGGGCGAGATGGGCGACTCGCTGCCCGGCCTGCAGGCCCGCCTGATGAGCCAGGCGCTGCGCAAGCTGACCGCCTCGATCTCGAAGTCGAACACGCTGGTGATCTTCATCAACCAGATCCGCATGAAGATCGGCGTCATGTTCGGCAATCCCGAGACCACGACCGGCGGCAACGCGCTCAAGTTCTACGCCTCGGTCCGCCTCGACATCCGCCGCATCGGCGCGATCAAGGACAAGGACGAGGTGATCGGCAACTCGACCCGCGTGAAGGTGGTGAAGAACAAGGTCGCGCCGCCGTTCAAGGTGGTCGAGTTCGACATCATGTACGGCGAGGGCGTGAGCAAGACCGGCGAACTGATCGACCTCGGCGAGAAGGCCGGCGTGATCGAGAAGTCGGGCTCGTGGTATTCCTACGACGGCCAGCGCATCGGCCAGGGTCGCGAGAACGCCAAGACGTTCCTGCGCCAGAACGCCGAGATCGCCCAGACCATCGAGAACAAGATCCGCAGCAACGCCGGCATCCTCGCCACCGCCCTGATGGACGGCGGCAAGGAAGACGACGACGAGGACTAGCCTGTCATCCCGAGGGCGAAGCCCGAGGGACCTTTCCTGCAGCCTGAAAGGTCCCGCGCTCCGCTCGGGATGACACCGACTTCAAAGCCATGACGACTGTTTAGCGACCAGGAATTCCCTGTCTCCTGTCGCCGGGGCGGTGCTGTATCCCCACGCGCAGCGCCGCCCCACTCTTTTTCAGGGCGTCCCCTTCGACATCCGCGCGAGGAAGCGCTGCACCCATTCCGGGCCGGTCCGCCGGGCGCCGTTGCGCGGCCGCGTCCGCGCCCAGCGCATCAGCAGCGCCAGCGGGAACCAGTCGTCGCCGTCTTCCTGCAGGCGCCGCGCGGCCATCGACACTTTCGGCACCGGCACCGGGGTCACGCCCTCCTGGCGCGGGCCGGCGCAGAGCTCGGCCGGCGAGGTCACGAGGTACTCGCGGCAGACCAGCGGACGCTCGGGGTGGATCGAGCAGGACTCGTCCTCGAGGAACGGGCAGGGCACGCCGAGCGCGAACCAGGCGATCGAGAGCTCGCGGTCGGCGCGGTCGCCGCGTTCGACCAGGCCGCCGGCGACGATCGCCGCCTCGGCCGCCGCGAAGCGCTCCGCCAGGGCGGCGCGCCGCGCCGCCGGTAGCGCCTGGACCACCGCCAGCAGGCGCTCGCCCTCGCTGCGCGACACCGGCACCAGCTGCCGGCAGCAGGCGCCGCAGCCCTTGCGGCACGAAATTTCCTTGCCGTCCGCGGTGACCGCCCGTTCCGCGGCGTCGACCACGGCGTTGACCAGCCCCTGCAGCGCCGGCAGGACCTCGGTGGCGGCGACGCGGCCGCTCGGCACGGTGATCGGGTGGGCAATGCGCAGGGACCCCACGGCGAGGCGCAAAGTGGCGGTGGAATGGGCCTGATCGGCCATTTTCGGCAGGGCTCCCGGTTGTGGACGAAGGCCAAGCCCGCACGCTACAAGGCCGGCATGCAAAGCGTCAGCGACATCCGCCGTACTTTCCTAGAGTACTTCCGCAAGAACGGCCACGAGATCGTGTCGTCGAGCCCGCTCGTGCCGCGCAACGATCCCACGCTGATGTTCACCAACGCCGGCATGGTGCAGTTCAAGAACGTCTTCACCGGCCTCGAGCAGCGCCCCTACGTGCGCGCCGCCACGGCCCAGAAGTGCGTCCGTGCCGGCGGCAAGCACAACGACCTCGAGAACGTCGGCTACACCGCCCGCCACCACACCTTCTTCGAGATGCTGGGCAATTTCTCGTTCGGCGACTACTTCAAGGAGCGCGCGATCGAGCTGGCCTGGAACCTGATCACCAGGGAGTACGGCCTGTCGCCGGAACGCCTGCTGGTCACGGTGTTCAGCGAGGACGAGGAGGCGGCCGGCTTCTGGAAGAAGATCACCGGCTTCTCCGACAGCAAGATCATCCGCATCCCGACCTCGGACAACTTCTGGGCGATGGGCGACACCGGCCCGTGCGGCCCGTGCTCGGAGATCTTCTTCGATCACGGCGACAAGATCCCGGGTGGCCCGCCGGGCAGCCCCGACCAGGACGGCGACCGCTTCATCGAGATCTGGAACCTGGTGTTCATGCAGTTCGAGCAGGTGACGCCGCAGGAGCGGGTCAGCCTGCCCAAGCCGTCGATCGACACCGGCATGGGACTCGAGCGCATCGCCGCGGTGCTGCAGCACAAGCACAACAACTACGACATCGACCTGTTCCGCACCCTGATCGAGGCGGTGGCGCAGCTGACCGGGGTCGATCCCGACGGCGCCCAGTCGGCCTCGCACAAGGTCATCGCCGACCACCTGCGCACGACCGCGTTCCTGATCGCCGACGGCGTGCTGCCGTCGAACGAGGGCCGCGGCTACGTGCTGCGCCGCATCATGCGCCGCGCCATGCGCCACGCCCACCTGCTCGGCGCGCAGGACCCGGTGATCTACAAGCTGGTGCCGAGCCTGGTGCACGAGATGGGCGACGCCTATCCCGAGCTCGGCCGCGCCCAGCCGTTGATCACCGAGACCCTGAAGCTGGAGGAGAGCCGCTTCAAGAAGACGCTCGGCACCGGCCTCAAGCTGCTCGAGGACGAGACCCGGTCGCTGGGCAAGGGCGGCACGCTCAGGGGCGACGTCGCCTTCAAGCTCTACGACACCTACGGCTTCCCGCTCGACCTCACCCAGGACGTGCTGCGCGCGCGCGAGATCGCGGTCGACACCGCCGGCTTCGAAGCCGCGATGGACGAGCAGCGCGCCAAGGCGCGGGCGGCATGGGCCGGCTCGGGCGAGACCGCCGACCAGGCGATCTGGTTCGACGTCCGCCAGAAGGCCGGCGCGACCGAGTTCCTGGGCTACGACACGGAGAAGGCCGAGGGCCAGGTCCGCGCCATCGTCGTCGACGGCAAGGAAGTGCCGGCGCTGGCGGCCGGCCAGACCGGCTGGATCGTGGTCAACCAGACCCCGTTCTACGCCGAGTCGGGCGGCCAGCTGGGCGACAGCGGCCGGCTGGCCGGCGCCGCCGGCGAGGCCGAGGTGCTCGACGTGCAGAAGCGCGTCGGCGACCTGTGGGCCCACCACGCCCGGGTCGCGACCGGCACGCTGAAGGTCGGCGACGACCTCGCCATGACGGTCGACCCGGTGCGCCGCGCCCAGCTGCGCGCCCACCACTCGGCGACCCACCTGCTGCACGAGGCGCTGCGTCGACACCTCGGCGAGCACGTGACGCAGAAGGGCTCGCTGGTCGCGCCCGACCGCCTGCGCTTCGACATCAGCCACACCAAGGCGATCTCGCTCGAGGAGCTGCGGCGCATCGAGGACGAGGTCAACGACCGCATCCGCCGCAACTCGGCGGTGGAGACCCGGCTGATGACGCCGGAGGAGGCGATCGCGGCCGGCGCGATGGCGCTGTTCGGCGAGAAGTACGGCGAGGAAGTGCGGGTGCTGTCGATGGGCGGCGCCGACGGCGAGAAGTACTCGGTCGAGCTGTGCGGCGGCACCCACGCGCTGCGCACCGGCGACATCGGCCTGTTCCGCATCGTCGGCGAGGGCGCGGTCTCGGCCGGCGTGCGCCGCATCGAGGCGGTGGCGGGCGCCGCCGCCGAGGAGCACGTGCGCCACCAGGCGCAGTTGCTGGCCGACGCCGCGGCGGTGCTCAAGGTGCGGCCCGAGGACCTGCCGGCCCGCCTGCAGGCGCTGGTCGATGGCCAGCGCAAGGTCGAACGCGACCTGTCCGAGGCGCGCAAGGCGCTGGCCCTGGCCGGCGGCGGTGCGACCGGTGGCGGCGGCGGCGCGGCCGACGAGGTCCGCGAAGTCGCCGGGGTCAAGCTGATCGGCCGCGTGCTCACCGGGGTTCCCGGCAAGGACCTCAAGGGCATGGCCGACGAGTTCAAGAAGAAGCTGGGGTCGGGCGTGGTCGCCCTGATCGGCGTCGAGGACGGCAAGGCCTCGGCGGTGGTCGGCGTCACCGACGACCTGTCGAAGACGCTGAGCGCGGTCGAGCTGGTCAAGGCCGGTGTCGCGGCGCTGGGCGGCAAGGGCGGCGGCGGCCGTCCCGACATGGCCCAGGGCGGCGGTCCCGACGCGGCCCGCGCGCCCGACGCGCTGAAGGCGATCGAGGCGGCGCTCGCCGCGAAGTGAGGAGCCCGGCGATGAAACCCCTCCTGCTGCTCGCGGCGGCGCTCGCCCTGTCGGCGTGCGCGCCCAAGAACTTCGCGATGGACGGCAAGGATGCCGAGCAGATGGCGAAGGACGAGGCGCGCTGCCGCTCCGAGGTGCGGGCGCGCGCCCAGCGCGAGCGCGACATCGAGGACCAGCGCCGGGCGGTGTTCTCGGGCGAGCGCGAGCGCTTCGGCCAGCAGGACCTCTACACGACGATGGACAACCAGGGTTACAAGAACAACGTCGACCGCATGACGGCGCGCTGCATGGAAGCGCGCGGCTGGGCGCCGAAGAACCAGAACGGCCTCAGCGCCTGGTGGAACCGGGTCTCGACCTTCAACTGATGGCGGGCGCGACGCGCCGCCCGCGCAGCACGGTCCAGCCGGCCCGCGCCGCGAACTCGACCAGCACGCCGAACAGCACCAGCACGAAGGCGTTCACCGGCATCGCGTAGTTGTGGCTGGGCAGCGCCGCCATCGCCTGGGCGAGGAACAGCCCGGCGAACATCACCGCCACGCCCTCGATCGCCTCGCCCTGCGCGAACCCGATGCGCGCCCAGGCGCCCAGCGCGGTCGCCAGCACGAGGTGCAGGAGCGCCAGCCCCAGCACGATCCCGAACGGCGGCCCCGGCTGCAGCGTCGGCCGGGAGAGCAGCATCCAGGCCTTCTCCAGGTAGATCCTTGCCACCTCGGCCGGGTCCTCGGCCCAGCGCGCCAGGTAGAGCTTCGCCATCAGCCGGAAGTACTGGGGCGAGCAGAACACCACGCCGTTCCTTGCCGCGATCTCCTCGCCGTGGTCGTCGTCGTAGCGAATGCCCCAGCGGTTCTCGACGTACCCCAGGCCGAGGTAGAGCGTGTGCGCGAGGCCGTGCGTCGCCAGCCGCTCCGCCGGCTGCATCGGCAGCGCCGCGTCGCGCGCCAGCACGACGGCCCTGGGCGCGTTGAAGGCGACCAGCGCGGCGGCCAGCACCGGGAGCAGGGTCAGCAGGCGACGGCGCCTCAGCAGCGCCACCAGCGCCACCGCGACCGTCACCGCCATGCCCATCAGGCCGATCGCCTCGCGCATCAGGGTGGCGAGGGCCAGGAACAGCACGCCGGCCACGATCCACGCGCCGGCGGCGCGCCGCGACAGCACGCCCAGCTCGCGTGCCGCCAGCGCCAGCGGCAGGATCGCGGCGAGGCAGACCAGCCCGATGAACGCCCAGTGCGGCGAGGTTCCCATCCAGCCGAGGAACTCGCCCGGCCCGAGCCACAGCAGCACCAGCGTCGTGAGCCACGCCCGCAGCGCCCACAGCAGGCCGGCCAGCGCCACGAGGCCCAGCGTGTCGACCAGCGTGTTGAGGCGCGCGACATCGACCAGCGTGGCGTGGTCGCCGCTGGCGATCGCCCACAGGCCGAGCAACAGGGCGTGTCCGGGATCGTCGGCGATGGCGCGCTCGGAGATCGGCACCAGCTTGCCGTCCTCGCACACCGCCAGCCACGCGCCGCGTTCCAGCGCGCAGTCCGCGGCCTGCAGCCAGACGTTGGTCGCCTTCCAGTCCGACGGCATGATGTCGACGAGGTGGCCGTAGCGCTCCGCATCGACCAGCGAGCGCTGCAACGGACCCAGCACGAGCAGGGCCGCCACCACCAGGAATCCCAGTACCCGCACGTCCCGCCGTTCCCCCGCCGCCGTTCCCCGTTTCGCCCGTCACTTGTGCAACGTGCGGGGGGCGGTTGCCAACACCCGGGTCCGGCGCCGCCGTGCGCAGCGAGAAACCTTTCGTCACTCCGCGGCGAGCTTGGTGCCCGGCGCGGCGCGCCACTCGGCGAGCAGGGAGGCTTCCTTGGCGGCCGCGCGTTCCATCGCGGCTTCCTTGATGTGGCCATAGCCACGGATGTCGTCCGGTACCGACGCCAGCCGCACCGCCAGCGCGTGCTTCTCCGCCGACAGCCCGGACAGCAACTCCGCCACCAGCGCCTCGTAGCGCGCGATCAGCGCCCGCTCGGCCTTGCGCTCGGCGGTGTGGCCGAACGGGTCGAAGGCGGTGCCGCGCAGGCGCTTGAACCTGGCGAGGATCCGGAACGCACCGAACATCCAGCCGCCGAACGCCTGCTTCAGGAGCTTGCCGGTGACGGGGTCGCGGGCCGCGAACAGCGGCGGCGCGAGGTGGACCTTGAGCCGGTAGCCGCCCTCGAACTGGCGCGCCAGCTGGCGGCGGAAGGCGTCGTCGCTGTACAGGCGGGCGACCTCGTACTCGTCCTTGTAGGCCAGCAGCTTGGCGTAGTTGCGCGCCACCGCCTCGGCGAGGCCGCTCTTGCCCAGTGCCTGCTCGGCCGTCCGCACCTTCTCGACCAGCGCGACGTAGCGGCCGGCCAGCGCCGCGTCCTGGTAGCCGGTCAGATGGCGGACGCGCGAGGCGACGAGGTCGTCGAGGGTGCGCGGCGCGCGGGGCAGGGCGACGACGTTGTCGGCCGGCGCCACCAGCCGGTCGACGGCGGCGCGGTCGTGCGCGGCGCGGCGGCCCCAGCGGAAGGCGGCGAGATTCATCGTCACCGCGGCGCCGTTGAGCTCGATCGCGCGTTCGATCGAATCGTGGCCGAGCGGTACCAGGCCCTTCTGCCAGGCGTAGCCCAGCATGAACATGTTGGTCGCGATCGAGTCGCCCATCAGGGTCGTGGCGATCGCGCTGGCCTCCACGAAGTCGCAGGCATCGGCGCCGGCCGCCGCCTCGACTGCCAGCCGCAGCGTGTGGCCGGGGAAGGCGAGGTCGGGCTTGCGCGTGAAGTCGCCGGTGATGGTCTCGTGGGTGTTGACCACGGCGCGCGAGCGACCGGGCTCGAGCCGGGCGAGCGCGTCGGGGCCGCCGCTGACCACGAGGTCGCAGCCCAGCAGCAGGTCGGCGCCGCCGGCGCCCAGGCGCACCGCGTGCAGCGCCTCGGGCGAGGCGCCGATGCGGACGTGGCTGATCACCGCGCCGCCCTTCTGGGCCATGCCGAGCTGGTCGAGCACGGTCGCGCCCTTGCCCTCGATGTGGGCGGCCATGCCCATGATCGCGCCGATGGTCACCACGCCGGTGCCGCCGATGCCGGTGATCAGCACGCCGTAGGGCCGTTCGGCGACCGACGGCAGGGCCGGCGCGGGCGGCAGCGCCGGCTCCTCGGGCGATGGCGCGCCCGCCCTGTCGGCCGCCTTGCCCAGGGCCTTGCCCTGGCGAACGCGGCCGCCCTCGACGGTCACGAACGACGGGCAGAAGCCGTTGAGGCAGGAGAAGTCCTTGTTGCAGGACGACTGGTCGATGGCGCGCTTGGTGCCGAACTCGGTCTCGACCGGCTGGACGCTGAGGCAGTTCGACTGGGTCGAGCAGTCGCCGCAGCCCTCGCACACCGCCTGGTTGATGAACACGCGCCGCGCCGGGTCGGGGAAGGTGCCGCGCTTGCGGCGGCGCCGCTTCTCGGCGGCACAGGTCTGGTCGTAGATCAGCACCGAGACGCCCGGGTACTCGCGCAGCTCGCGCTGCACGGCGTCGAGTTCCTCGCGCGGGTGGAAGGTGACGCCGGGCGCCCACTCGGTGCCGGGCGGGTACTTGGTCGGGTCGTCGCTGACCAGGGCGATGCGGCGCACGCCCTCGGCATGAACCTGCTGGCTGATCGTCCACGGACGGACGTTGCCGTCGTGCGGCTGGCCGCCGGTCATGGCGACGGCGTCGTTGTAGAGGATCTTGTAGGTGATGGTGGTGTTGGTCGCGACGGCGTGGCGGATCGCGAGGTAGCCGGAGTGGAAGTAGGTGCCGTCGCCCAGGTTCTGGAAGACGTGCTTCATGTCGCTGAAGTGGCTGGCGCCGACCCAGGTCGCGCCCTCGGCGCCCATGTGGGTGAAGGTTCGGGTGTTGCGCTCCATGTTGATCGCCAGCGTGTGGCAGCCGATGCCGGCCATCGCCATCGAGCCGTCCGGCACCTTGGTCGAGCTGTTGTGCGGGCAGCCGGAGCAGAAGTAGGGCACGCGCGCCAGCCCGGCCTCGTTGCGGACCTGGCGGCCGACCCGGCGCTGCAGCGCCTCGTAGCGCTGCTTCGCGCGCTCGCCCAGCGCGTCGAGGCCGAAGCGCGCGACCAGCGCCTGCGCGATCTCCCACGGCGTCAGCTCGCCGTCGGTGCGCAGCAGCTTCTGGCCGCGTTCGTCGGTCTTGCCGACCACCACCGGGCGACGGTCGGCCGGGGCGTTGAACAGCGCGTCCTTGAGCTGCTGCTCGATCACCGGCCGCTTCTCCTCGACCACCAGGATCTCGCGCTTGCCGGCGGCAAAGGCGGTGACGCCCTCGGTCTCGAGCGGCCACACCATCGCGACCTTGTAGACGGCGAGGCCCAGCCGACCGGCCTCGGCGTCGTCGATGCCGAGATCGTCCAGCGCCTGGCGAACGTCGAGGTAGGACTTGCCGACCGTGACGATGCCGAAGCGCGCGTCGGGCCGGCCCATCATCAGGCGGTCGAGCTTGTTGGCGCGCCAGTAGGCCAGCGCCGCCGGGTGCTTGACGGTGAAGACGCGGCGTTCCTGGCCGACCCAGTCGTCGGGCCAGCGGATGTGCACGCCGTCGGACGGCAGCTGGAAGTCGGTCGGCAGCCGGATCTCGACGCGGTGCGGGTCGACATGGACGCTGGCCGACGAATCGACGGTCTCGCTCAGGACCTTGAAGGCGACCCACAGGCCCGAGTAGCGCGACAGGGCGAAGCCGTGCAGGCCGAGGTCGAGGTATTCCTGGACGCTGGCGGCGTGGATCACCGGCATGCCGGCGGCGATCAGCGCCGGCTCGCTCTGGTGCGCCGTGGTCGAGGACTTGGCCATGTGGTCGTCGCCGGCCAGGGCGAGGATGCCGCCGTGGGCCGAGGTGCCGGCATAGTTGGCGTGCTTGAAGACGTCGCCGGAGCGGTCGACGCCCGGACCCTTGCCGTACCAGATGCCGAACACGCCGTCGTAGCGGGCACCGGGATAGAGGTGGATCTGCTGCGTGCCCCACAGCGCGGTGGCGGCGAGGTCCTCGTTGGTGCCGGGCTGGAACTCGATGTGGCTGTTCTTGATGAAGCGCTTGGCCTGCCACAGCGCCTGGTCGAATGCGCCGAGCGGCGAGCCGCGGTAGCCGGTGATGTAGCCGCCGGTGTTGAGGCCGGCGGCGAGGTCGCGCTGGCGCTGCATCATCGGCAGGCGCACCAGCGCCTGCGTGCCGGTCAGGTAGACCCGCCCGCTGTCGAGGACGTACTTGTCATCCAGGGTCACCGCGAGGGACAAGGCACACTCCCTGACTGTCTCAATCGTTCCGGCCGGTTCTTCCCGTAAACGACAGATTCGGCGGGCTGGCAATCGGGGAAGGGCGGCGCGGCGAAATTAGACATTCCGCGCTGTCCCGACCGGTCCCGGCCGCCGCGCCGTTTCACGGTTTCGCCGGTGAATGAAACGTTGTAAGCGTGCGCCCGGTCTTCAAGTTCTCCCTGTCCATAGTCCGTTTCGTTTTCGCCCCGTTCATTCCATGACCGTCCTCGTCACCGGCGCCGCGGGTTTCATCGGCAGTCACGTCGCCCGCGCCCTGCTGGGCCGCGGCGAGACCGTGGTCGGGGTCGACAATTTCAGCGACTACTACGACCCGGTGCTGAAGTTCGCGCGCCTCAAGCCGCTGCGCGAGAACAGCGCCTTTTCCTTCCTCGAGGCCGACGTCGCCGACCGCGGCGCCATGATGGGCCTGGCCGAGCGCCATGGCATCGACCGGGTGGTCCACCTCGCCGCCCAGCCGGGCGTGCGCCACTCGCTGGTCGACCCCTACGTCTACATCCAGACCAACGTCATGGGCCACCTCGTGATGCTCGAGCTGGCGCGCCACCTGAAGGGGCTGAAGCACTTCGTCTACGCCTCGTCGTCGTCGGTCTACGGCGGCAACCGCAAGCTGCCGTTCGCGGTCGGCGACCGGGTCGATCACCCGGTGTCGCTCTACGCCGCCACCAAGCGGGCCGACGAGCTGATGGCCGAGGCCTATGCCCACCAGTTCGGCCTGCGCCTCACCGGCCTGCGCTACTTCACCGTCTACGGCCCATGGGGCCGGCCCGACATGTCGCCCTACATCTTCGCGCGCGCGATCCACGAGGGCCGCACCATCGACCTCTACCATCTCGGCTTCGTGAAGCGCGATTTCAGCTACATCGACGACATCGTCGACGGCACCCTGGCGGCGCTCGACACGCCGCCGGCGGAGCCGGGTCACCGGGTCTACAACCTCGGCGCCGCCCGCAGCGAAGACATCGTCCACGTCATCGCCCTGTTCGAGAAGGCGCTGGGACGCGCCGCCAAGGTCGAACTGAAGCCCGGCGATCCCTTCGACATGCAGGAGACCGCCGCCGACATCGCCGCCACCACCCGTGATCTCGGCTGGACGCCCAGGGTCACGGTCGAGGAGGGCATCCCTCGCTTCGTCGAGTGGTTCAAGGCCTACAACCGCCTCTGACAGGCCGTCACCCCGACCGGGGGGCACCCAGGGTGCGGATTCTCACTGTCGCGCACGCGGCGGGAAGCTAGGCTCGGGTCCGAACGCGACTTCGCGGGGGCGAGGGAGTCATGGCGTCGGACGGCGGAAACTCATTTCCCTTCACGGCCTTGTCGATCGTGGCCATCTTCCTGTCGACGGCCTTCCTCGGCCAGCGGGCCTTCGACCTGTGGCGGCCGGCCGAGACCTCGGTGCGCAAGCATGTCGAGTTGCCCGACCCGCCGGTCGAGGCCCGCCTGTGGGAAGATCCACTGACGGCGATGTCGCGCTTCCACGACCGCATCCGCGAGGCCTGCGACCGCGCCGGCGGCGATCGGGCGGCCTGCGAGGCGCGCCACATCGCGACCGAGGAGGTGCTGAAGGAACGGCTCACGCGGCTCATGGCCGGCGACAGGGTGAAGGTGACGGTGATGGCGGTGCTGGTGCCCGGCGCGGCGCTGGTCGGCACCGAGGAGGCGCGGCGGCGGTTTCGCTACGCCGTCCTGTCGGGACTGAACCGCGAGGGCTTCAACCCCGACGACAGCGAGCACATGGGCCTGTTGCGCACGCGCCACCGGCAGGACTTCGCGGCCACTTCGGGCGCGCCGATCGACATCGCCTACGAAACCCTCCACCGCTGGGGCACGCCCGACGGCACCGTCCAGGAACGGCGCGCGGTGCTGTTGTGGATCGACGACAGCAAGTTCCGACCGCGCTGGCTGAGCGCCCTGGTGCGGATGTTCGGCGCGATCGCGCCCGACGCGGCGGAACTGCGCATCCTCGGCCCGGTCAACTCCGACTCGCTGGCCAAGGCGGTGTGGAACGACTCCGGGCAGTGGGCGGCCGAGGCCGCCCGCGCCGCCGATCCCGCCGCCTTCGCCGCTCATCTCCGCCGGGTCGAGCGGCTCACCATCGCCAGCCCGCTCGCGACCGCGACCTCGACCACGCTCGGCCTCGGCCCCTGCGCCGAGGACTGCGTCGAGCCGCTGATGCGCAAGCACGCGGCCGAGGCGGCGAGGATCCTGAGGCTGGACGACTGGGACGCGAACGCGCCGGTCTTCCGGCGGACCGTGGCCACCGACGACAAGCTGATCGGGCGCTTCGTGCAGGAACTGCGGGCGCGCGGCCTCGACGCCTGCAGGCCCGGGCGCGTCGTCCTCATCTCCGAGCGCGACCTCATCTATGCCCGTCACTTCGGTGACGGGCTCAAGGACGTGCTGACCTGCGAGACCGGCCCGACCCGGCTGCGCCTGTGGACCTACTCCTACTTCCGCGGCCTCGACGGCGCGACGCCCGAACGGTCGGCCGAGCAGGCCCGGACGATCGCGCGCACGAGCAACCCGGACCGCAACCAGCGGCCGCCGATCGAGTGGCCCGAGGGCCAGGCCCAGGAGGACTACGTGCGCCGGCTGGTGCACGACATCCGCACCGGCAACCGCGGCGAGCCGGTGATGGCGATCGGCCTGATCGGCCTCGAGGTCCACGACAAGCTGCTGCTGGCGCAGGCGCTGCGCGAGACCTTCTCGGACCGGCCGCTGTTCATGGCCGACCTCGACGCCCGCATGATCCACCCGATCACCAGCCGCTACACCCGCAACGTCCTGGTCGCGTCGAGCCTGGCGCTGCAGGTCGACGAAGCCGGCCTGCGCTGCCTCGACCGTGTGGCCGGCCCGGTGGAGAAGGGCGGGGCGCCGGCCCGCGTGGTCGATCGCTCGATCCCGTTCCGCGACGCCTACCAGACCTCGATGTTCCTCGCCGCGCGCTATGCCGTGGCGACGCCCGACGAGGCGCGGCAGATGGCGAAATGCCTGCCGGCGCTGCTGGCCACGCCGGCGCTGTTCGAACTCGGCCGCAATGGCCTGGCGGAGTTGCCACCGCAGGGACTGGCCACGGGCGAGGCGGGCCAGCGCCGGGCCTTCGCGCTGGCGGTCGCGGCGTTCTTCGCGGTGCTGGCGGTGGTCATGCTGTTCGGCATGCCCGGGCCGGCGATGTCGGCCGTGCGCGGCTGGCTGTTCCCGTCCTTCGCCGACGGACCGGCGGAGTTCGCGTGGTCGAAGGCGATCGTTGCCGCCGTCGAGTGGGCGGCGTTGTGGTTCGCGGCCGGCGTGGTCCTCGAATTGGCGATCCCGGGTGCCTGCGGCGACCTCGGCATGTGGATCCTGGCCGCGGCGGGCGCGCTGTTCTCGCTGGCCTTCCTCTACCCGGGCACCGGTTGGGTCCAGTCCCTGCGGACCGCGATCCAGATGCCGGGCCACGTCCCTGATGCTGGCCCGCCGATCGCGGGGGCGGCCCTGCGTGTCGCCGCCCAGGCCGCGCTGTTCGCGGGCGGGCTCGCGGCGTTGTGGTGGCTGGCCGTGCCGCGGCCCGCGGCGGATGCGCTGTACGAGCCGTTCTCGCTGCTGAACGGCGTCAGCGCGTGGCCGTCGCAGCTGATCCGCACGCTGATGATCGTGCTGTTCGCGTGGTTCCTCGATTTCGCCTGGTTCAAGCGCGCCGCGACCGCGCGCAACCTGCGCAACGCCTTCTTCCGGACCTCGCAGGCCGGCCAGCCGGCGGCAGCGGCGACGGAAACGCGCTGGAGCCGGGTCTGCACCGGCATGGCGTGCCTGACCGTGTGGTTCTGGCGGCCGCGCGCCACGCTCGAGGGGGGGCGGGTCGACGGCATGCGCCTGTGGGAAGCCTACCACCGCATGATGGACGACGGGCCGCGGCTCGCCCGGCTGGTCTTCTGGCTGGCGGTCGCGGTCGCGCTGACGCTGGCGCTGACGGTGTTCACCAACACGCTCTCCGACGGCGCCTATCCCGAGATCCCGGCGCGCGGCGTCACCGACCGCAACAACCTGTTCTTCACCCAGATCGCGGGCGGGCTGTGCCTCGTCATCCTGCTCATCCTGGTCGGCGACGAGACCATCCTGACCTGGCGTTTCGTCTCGTTGCTGCGCCAGGGCCGTACCGTCTACCCGGCCGAGACGGTGCGCCGGTTCGCGGCCGAGCTCGGCCCCGACCTCGCCGACAAGGCGGCCGAGCCGATCGCCGCCAGGCCCAGGGACCGCGGCCCCGGCTCGACGGTCGAACGGCGCAACTCGATCCTCGACGACTGGATCGACGCGCGGCTGCTGGCCGACCACACCGCGGCAGTCGGACCGCTGATCGTCTACCCGTTCATCCTGGTGGCGCTGGTGATCGTCGCGCGCAGCCAGATCTTCGACAACTGGGACATGGGGCCGGGCGTGCTGGCGGTGCTGGCCTGCTACCTGCTGTGGTCGATCGGCATGGCGGCGCTGCTCAACCACGGCGCCGAGCGGGCGCGGCGCAAGGCCCTGGAGGGCATGCAGGCCGACCAGCTGTGGCTGGCCGGCTCGGCCTCGAAGGACCTGTCGGGGTCGTTCGGAGACCTGGTCGACAGCGTCAAGGGCCTGCGCAAGGGCGCCTTCGCGCCGTTCTTCGAGCAGCCCCTGGTGCGCGCCATGCTCGTCCCGCTGGGCGGCGCCGGCGGTATCCAGCTGCTCGAGTTCCTGCTCTACGCGCGGTCCTGAGGCAGCCTTCCTGGCGCTTGTCCTCCTTTATGCAGGCTTCGTGCCGCGCTGTTGATCGGCCCCTTCCTTGACGCCATCGCCCCCGACCCCGATATCGGCTGGGTGTGAGGAGCGTGACCGAATGACCGCGATGCTGGGCGACCTGCCGACCTGGAACCTGTCCGATCTCTATTCCAGCCCGACGGGGCCTGATCTCGAGGCCGACCTCAAGCGGGCCGGCGAGGAAGCTGCCGCCTTCGCGGCCGCCTACGAAGGCAAGATCGCCAGCCTCGACGGCAAGGCGCTGGGCGCCGCCGTGGCGCGGTTCGAGAAGCTCAGCGACCTGCTCGGCCGGGTCGGCTCCTATGCCCAGCTCTACTACGCCCAGGACATGGCCGACGCCGAGCGCGGCCGGTTCTCGCAGAACGTGTCGGAGTCGCTGAACGACATCGGCGCGAAGCTGATCTTCTTCCGCCTCGAGCTGAACCGCCTCGAAGACGCCCACCTCGCCGAGCGGCTGAAGGACCCGGCGCTCGCCAAGTACGGCCCGTGGCTGCGCGACGTGCGGCTGTTCCGGCCGCACATGCTGTCGGACGAGCTCGAGAAGTACCAGCACGACCAGTCGGTGGTCGGCGGCGCGGCGTGGTCGCGGCTGTTCGACGAGACGATCGCGCGCCTGCGCTACCCGTTCCGCGACGAGGTGCTGACCGAGCCGCAGATCCTGGACAAGCTGTCGAACAAGGATCCCGCGGTGCGGCGCGACGCCGCCAAGTCGTTCGGCAAGGTCCAGGGCGACAACATCGGCGTGTTCTCCCTGATCACCAACACGCTGATCAAGGACAAGGAGATCGACGACCGCTGGCGCAAGTACCCGCGACCGCAATCGTTCCGCAACCTCGCCAACGTGGTCGAGGACGAGGTGGTCGACGCGCTGGCCGCCTCGGTCAAGGCCGCGTACCCGCGGCTGGCGCACCGCTACTACAGGCTCAAGGCGAAGTGGTTCGGCGTCGAGCGCATGCCGTACTGGGACCGCAACGCGCCACTGCCCGAGAGCGACGACCGCGTGATCCCGTGGCCCGAGGCCGAGAAGATCGTGCTCGATGCCTACCAGGCCTTCTCGCCGGAGCTGGCCGACGTCGGGCGGAAGTTCTTCGGCACCGGCTGGATCGACGCGCCGGCGCGGCCCGGCAAGTCGCCGGGCGCGTTCGCCCACCCGACCGTGCCGTCGGCGCACCCGTACCTGCTGCTCAACTACCAGGGCAAGGTCCGGGACGTCATGACGCTGGCGCACGAGCTCGGTCACGGCGTCCACCAGGTGCTGGCGGCGGGGCAGGGCGCGCTGATGGCCGACACGCCGCTGACGCTGGCCGAGACCGCGTCGGTGTTCGGCGAGATGCTGACCTTCCAGTCGCTGCTGAAGTCGGCGCCCGACAAGGCCACGCGCAAGGCGATGCTGGCCGGCAAGGTCGAGGATATGCTGAACACGGTGGTGCGCCAGATCGCGTTCTACGACTTCGAGTGCCGGCTGCACGCCGCGCGCCGGCAGGGCGAACTGACGCCCGACCAGATCGGCGAGATCTGGATGGCGGTGCAGGGCGAGAGCCTCGGCCCGGCCTTCACCTTCGACGACGAGTACCGGCACTACTGGTCGTACATCGGCCACTTCATCCACTCGCCGTTCTACGTCTACGCCTACGCGTTCGGCGACTGCCTCGTGAACTCGCTGTACGCGGCCTACCAGTCGGGCCAGCCCGGCTTCCAGCAGAAGTACCTCGACATGCTGCGCGCCGGCGGCGTCAAGCGGCACAAGGAACTGCTGGCGCCGTTCGGCCTCGACGCCTCCGACCCAGCCTTCTGGAACCGGGGGCTGGGCGTGATCGCCGGCTTCGTCGACGAACTCGAGACGCTGTGAGCCGCCGGGTGATCCTGTCGTGAGCGACGAAGGCGATTCCCTCGGCGGGCGGCTCGGCCGCTACGCCCGCGTCGGCACCTCGGTCGGCGGGCTGGCGGTCAAGCTCGCCGGCCAGCGCTACCTCGGCCTCAACGTCGACCGCGACCGCCACGCCGCCGAGCTGAAGGCGGCGCTGGGCGGGCTCAAGGGGCCGCTGATGAAGGCGGCGCAGCTGATCGCCACCATCCCCGACGCGGTGCCGCCGGAGTACGCGCGCGAGCTGGCGCAGCTGCAGTCGAACGCGCCGGCGATGGGCTGGGCGTTCGTGCGCCGGCGCATGTCGAGCGAGCTCGGGCCGGACTGGCAGGCGCGGTTCGCGCGCTTCGGCAAGGAGGCCTCGTTCGCCGCCTCGCTGGGCCAGGTCCATCGCGCCACGCTGCCCGACGGCGCCGAGGTCGCGTGCAAGCTGCAGTACCCCGACATGGCGTCGGCGCTCGAGGCCGACCTCAACCAGCTGAAGCTGGTGTTCGCCGTCGGCCAGCGCTTCGACCCGGCGATCCGCACCGACGAGATCCACGCCGAGATCACGACCCGCCTGCGCGAGGAACTCGACTATCGCCGCGAGGCGCGCCACGTCGCGCTGTACCGCCACATGCTGCGCGACGAGCCCAAGGTGTTCGTTCCCGAGGTCGTGCCGGCGCTGTCGACCGAGCGGCTGCTGACGATGAGCTGGCTCGACGGCACGCCGCTGATGGCGTGGAAGGAGCGGCCGCAGGAGGAGCGCGACCGGCTGGCGATCAACATGTTCCGCGCCTGGTACGTGCCGTTCTACTTCTACGGCACGATCCACGGCGACCCGCACCTCGGCAACTACACGGTGCGGCCGGACGGCTCGGTCAACCTGCTCGACTTCGGCTGCGTCCGCATCTTCCCGCCGCGCTTCGTGCGCGGCTCGATCGAGCTCTACCGCGCGCTGATGACCGACGACCAGGAGCGTGCGGTCGCGGCCTACGAGGACTGGGGCTTCACGGGCCTGTCGCGCGACACCATCGCGGTGCTGAACCGCTGGGCGGCGTTCCTGTACGGCCCGCTGATGGACGACCGGCCGCGCCGCCTGACCGAGGGCATGGCCGACGGCTACGGTCGCGAGATGGCGCAGAACGTGTTCGGCGAGCTGCGCAAGATGGGCGGCGTCCGCCCGCCGCGCGAGTTCGTGTTCATGGACCGCGCCGCCATCGGGCTGGGCGCGGTGTTCATCCACCTGCGCGCCTCGATCAACTGGCACCAGCTGTTCGAGAGCCTGATCGCCGACTTCGACGCCGACGCGCTGGCGGCGCGGCAGCAGGAGGCGCTGCGGGTGGCGGGCTTGGCGGACGCTTGATCGTCATCCCGGGCGACGCCACCCGAGGGGCGGCGTCGTCGCTCGGGCCTCCGGCCCTCGGTCGAGATGACGGGTCGTCGTTACCCCCGTACGCGCGGCATCATGATCATGTCCCACGGGCTCGGCACGTCGCCGTGCGGCACCCAGACCAGGGCCGGGCGATCGAGCGCGAAGGCCTGGCGCAGGGCGTCTTCCAGCTGCGCGGCGTCGAGCGCCTTGAAGGACGCGACGCCGAAGCTCTCGGCCAGCTTGCAGAAGTCGGGGTTGTGCAGGTCGCAGGCGATCAGGCGGTTGCCGTACGACTGCTGCTGGATGCGCTTGACGTTGCCGAAGCCGGCGTTGTCGAACACCACCACCACGACCGCGAGGCCGTGACGAGCGGCCGTCGCCAGCTCGCCGACCTGGTACATGAAGCCGCCGTCGCCGGCGATCGACAGCACCTTTCGATCCGGCATCGCCGCCTTGACCCCCAGGGCGGTGCCGAAGCCCCAGCCGAGGTTGTCCTGGTAGCCCGGCGACAGGTAGGTGCGCTCGCGCTCGACCGGCAGGGCGACGCGCGAGGCGAAGCCCAACTGGCTGACCTCGTCGACGAAGATTCCGTCCTCGGGCAGGACGTTGCGGATGGCGCGCAGGAATGAACGCTGCGGTTCCAGCCGCGACAGCCGCTCGTCGAGCCAGGCGCGGTGGCCGTCGATCTCGGCGGCACGCGACGGCCGCGGACGGTTGTGCCTGGGCAGTGCCTCGATGAGCGCGCGCAGGTAGGGGCGGGCGTCGCCGACCAGCGCGACGTCGGGCTTGCGGAAGCGGTCGTGTTCCTCGGGGTCGATGTCGAGGCGCACGACCTTGAGGCCGGCGTCGATGCCCCAGCTGCCGTTCTGGATCAGGAAACGCGTGCCGACCGCCAGCACCGCGTCGGCATCGCGCCACAGGCGATGGCCGACCGGCATGTCGACCGCGAGCCGGTGCGAGCTCGCGATCACGCCGCGGCCGCGGCGGTAGGAGCTGACCGGCGCCTCCAGCAGTTCGGCCAGCGCGGCCACCTCGGCACCGGCGCCGATCGCGCCGCCGCCCAGCACCAGCATCGGCTTCTCGGCCGCGCCCAGCAGCTTCGCGGCGGCCTCCACCGCCTCGGCATCGACCGGCGGCGGCGCCGCCGGTGGCCGAGCGTCGGGCAGCGTCACCTCGGCCCGCTTCGCCCAGGTGTCGAGCGCGCATTCCAGCGCCACCGGCCGCGGCCGCCCGCCGGTGGCCTGGCGGATGGCCTCGCTCACCAGCGCCGGCGCGTCCTGCGGCGCGTTGATGCGTGCCGCCCACTTGGTGATGTGGCGCACCAGGCCGAGCTGGTCGTGGATCTCGTGCAGGTGGCCGTGGCCGCGGTCGATCTCGGCCTGCGGGATCTGGCCCAGCAGCGCGATCACCGGCGCGTTCATGCCGTAGGCGGTGAGCAGCGCCGCGCCGGCGTTGAGCAGGCCGGGCCCGGGCACCACCGCGAAGGCCTGTGGCTTGCCGGTCGCCAGCGCCGCGCCCAGCGCCATGTAGGCCGCGGTCTGCTCGTGCCGGGGATGGATCACGCGCAGCCGGTCGGCGGCGTGGTAGAAGGCATCGAACAGCGGGTCGTTGTGCAGGCCGGGCAGGGCATAGACGGTGTCGATGCCGTGGCGCAGGAGGGTTTCGACCGTGGCTTCGGCAGTGGCAAGACGGGGCATGGTGGCGATCTTAGGGGCCGCCGACCGGCGATCAAGGCGGCGACGATGCGACCGGTGACGGGCATCGGCCTGCCGATCCTGTTCGCGCTGGGCGGGCTGGCGCTGGTCGCGGTGCTTCTTTCCTGGGCGGCCGAGCGCAGCCTCGACCGCGCCGCCGACGAGTGGTCGTTCGCCGACGTCGCGCGCCTGCCCGAGGTCGAGGCGGCGGTGGTGCTGGGCACCGCGCCGATCGGCCCCGAGGGCGGACCCAACGTCTACTTCGTGCGCCGGCTCGACGCCGCCGCGGCGCTGTGGCGGGCCGGCAAGGCCAGGATCCTGGTCGTGTCGGGCAGCGGCGACGAGCCGGAGGCGATGAAGGCCGGGTTGGTGGCGCGCGGCGTGCCGGCCGAGGCGATCCGGCTCGATCCCGAGGGTCCGCGCACCTGGGACTCGGTGCGGCGGGCGCGCGACGGCTTCGGACTCCGGCGCGCGATCTTCGTGTCGCAGCGCTTCCACCTCAGCCGCGCCCTGTTCCTCGCCCGCCACGCCGGCATCGAGGCATGGGGCTACGAGGCCCGCGACGTCGAGCGGCCGTACAGTTTCGTCACGACGCTGCGCCGCTATCCCTCGGCGCTGCGCGCCTGGGTGGACGCTTGGCTCCAGCCCGGCGCGTCGCGCTAGCGCAGGCGGCCCTCGGGGCGGGCGGCCATGTCGCGCAGTTCGGGCACCGGCGAGACCACCGGCAGGCCGGCGAAGTGGGCGTCGAGGTTGCGTCGGACCAGCGCGGTCATGCGGCGCTGGGCGTGCTCGGTGCCGCCGCCGAAGTGCGGCGTCATCACCAGGTTGTCGAGCGGCAGCAGCTCGGTGCCCTCGTAGGGTTCCTCGTCGAAGACGTCGAGCGCCGCGCCCTCGATGACGTTGTGGCGCAGCGCGTCGGCCAGCGCGGCCTCGTCGACCGCCCAGCCGCGGCTGATGTTGACGAGGTGACCGCGCGGTCCCAGCGCCTTCAGCACCTCGGCGTTGATGATGTGCTTGTTGGAGGCGTCCGAGCGCAGGCAGACGATCAGGTAATCGGCCCAGTGCGCCAGTTCCATGACGTTGGAGAAGTAGGGGTAGTCGACGTCGCCGCGGCGGGTGCGGTTGCAGTAGCCGACCTGGACGTCGAAGCCCTTGATGCGCTTGGCGAACTCCAGCCCGATCGCGCCCAGCCCGAGGATGCCGACCTTGCCGCCGGTCAGGCCGGCGATCGGGCCGAAGCGGTTGGGGATGCGCTTGGTCCAGTCGCCGCGCCGGATCATCTTGTCGGCGCGCACGATGCGGCGGGTCGAGGCCAGCAGGATGGCGACCGCCATCTCGGCGACGTCGGGCGCGTTGGCGTCGGCGCCGTGGGTGATCATGATGTTGCGGCGACGCGCCGCGGCGAGGTCGATGCGCTCGTAGCCGGTGCCGTAGCAGCAGATCAGCGACAGCCGCGGGAAGGCCGCCATCAGGGCGTCCGAGGCGCCGACGCTGCCGGTGGTGACGATGGCCTGGACCTGCGGCGCCACCGCGGTCGGCACCAGCGCGAGATCGGGGCGGTCCATGTGGCCGACGATCTCGTAGCCCTCGGAGAAGGTGGCGAGCGCTACTTTTGTGAAATGGTAGCCGGTGAGGATGGCGGGACGCTGCTTCATGCCACGAGTATCGTGCGGCCCATCGGCGCGGTAAACGAGCGTTTGCCGTGGGGCGAAAATGCACCTTGGCAAAGACCTGATCGCTGGGCATGGTGCAGCGCGATACCGTCCCGACCGCGTCTCCAACCGATCAGTTCTCCATGAAAATCGCCATTCTCAAAGAACGCCGGCCACACGAGACCCGGGTGGCCGCGACCCCGGAAACCGTCAAGAAGCTGAAGGCGCTGGGGGCGACGGAGATCCTGGTCGAGGCCGGCGCCGGCACGGCCGCCGCCTACACCGACCAGGCCTACGCCGATGCCGGCGCGACCGTGGTGGCGGACGCCGCGTCGGCCGCGGGACCGGCCGACATCGTGTTCAAGGTCCAGCGCCCGATGCTGGTCGAGGAGGGTCACGACGAGCTCGCGCTGCTGCGCCAGGGCCAGGTCCTGATGTCGCCGCTCGGCGCGCTGTTCAACCGCGACCTCGTGGCTGCGCTCGCCCAGCGCGGCGTCACTGCCTTCGCGCTCGAGCTGATTCCGCGCATCACCCGCGCCCAGTCGATGGACATCCTGAGCTCGCAGGCCAACCTCGCCGGTTACAAGGCCGTGCTGGTGGCCGCCAACAGCTACGGCCGCATCCTGCCGCAGATGATGACGCCGGGCGGCACGCTGGCGCCGTCGCGCAGCTTCATCATGGGCGTCGGCGTCGCCGGCCTGCAGGCGATCGCCACGGCGCGCCGCCTCGGCTCGATCGTCACCGCGACCGACGTCCGGCCGGCGACCAAGGAGCAGGTCCAGTCGCTGGGCGCCAAGTTCGTCGCCGTCGAGGACGACGAGTTCAAGGCCGCCGAGACCGCCGGCGGCTACGCCAAGCAGATGAGCCCGGAGTACCAGGCCAAGCAGGCCGCGCTGGTCGCCGAGCACATCAAGACGCAGGACATCGTGATCACGACGGCGCTGATCCCCGGCCGCAAGGCGCCGGTGCTGGTGACCGAGGACATGGTGAAGTCGATGAAGCCGGGCTCGGTGATCGTCGACATGGCGGTCGAGCAGGGCGGCAACTGCCCGCTGTCGGAGTTCGGCAGGACGGTCGAGAAGCACGGCGTGCGCATCGTCGGCCCGGCCAACCTGCCGGCCGAGCTGGCGACCGACTCGTCGGCGCTGTTCTCGCGCAACCTGCTGAACTTCATCACGCCGATGGTCGACAAGGAGACCAAGGCGCTCGCGATCAACACCGACGACGAGGTCGTCAAGGGCACGCTGGTGACCCGCGACGGCCAGGTCGTGCATCCCTCGCTGCAGCAGTAACCAGGACCCGCCCGATGGACGACAGAATTGCCGGCGAAGCCGCCAAGCTCGCGAGCCAGGCGCAGGACCTCGCCACCCAGCTCAAGGGCGTGGCCCAGCAGATCACCGACGCCGCCGCCCGGGGCGCCGGCGTCGTGCCCGACGGCCACATGCCGTTCGTGGCGCTGCTCACCATCTTCGCGATGGCCTGCTTCGTCGGCTACTACGTGGTCTGGCGCGTCACCCCGGCGCTGCACTCGCCGCTGATGGCGGTGACCAACGCGGTGTCCTCGGTGATCATCGTCGGCGCGCTGCTCGCCGCAGGCCTCAAGGGGCTGGGCGTGGCGCAGGTGCTGGGCTTCCTCGCGGTCGTGCTGGCCGCGATCAACATCTTCGGCGGCTTCATCGTCACGCACCGCATGCTGTCGATGTTCAAGAAGAAGCCGGTCAAGAAGTAGGCGCGGGAGTAACCAAGGTGATCACCCACGACATCGCTGCCTACGGCTACCTGGTCGCGGCCATCTGCTTCATCATGTCGTTGCGCGGGCTGAGCTCGCCCGAGACCTCGCGCGGCGGCAACCTCTACGGCATCGTCGGCATGGTGATCGCGATCGGCGTCACCGTGCTGTCGCCCGGCGTGCTGTCGCCGTGGCTGATCATCGCCGGCCTGGTGATCGGCGGCGCCGTCGGCACCTTCGTCGCCATGCGCATCCAGATGACGGCGCTGCCGCAGCTGGTCGCCGCGTTCCACTCCCTGGTCGGCCTCGCGGCGGTGTTCGTCGCCGCCGCCGCCTACCTGCAACCCGAGGCCTTCGGCATCGGCGTCGCCGGCAAGATCAAGGCCGGCAGCCTGATCGAGATGGGACTGGGCACCGCGATCGGTGCCATCACCTTCACCGGCTCGATCGTCGCCTTCGCCAAGCTGCAGGGCCTGGTCTCGGGCTCGCCGCTGGTGTTCAAGGGCCAGCACCCGCTCAACGCCGCGATCGGCATCGCCATCGTGGTGCTGCTGGTGTGGTTCGCGATGCGTGGCCACCCGGCCGCCTTCGTGCTGCTGATCGTGCTGTCGCTGCTGGTCGGCTTCCTGCTGATCCTGCCGATCGGCGGCGCCGACATGCCGGTGGTCGTGTCGATGCTCAACTCCTACTCGGGCTGGGCCGCCGCGGGCATCGGCTTCACGCTGGGCAACACCGCGCTGATCGTCACCGGCGCGCTGGTCGGCTCCTCGGGCGCGATCCTGAGCTACATCATGTGCAAGGGCATGAACCGCTCGATCTTCAACGTGATCCTGGGCGGCTTCGGCACCGACGCCGGCGCGGCGGCCGGCCCGGCCGGCGCCAAGTCCGACAAGCCGGTCAAGGCGGGCTCGGCCGAGGACGCGGCCTTCCTGATGAAGAACGCCCAGTCGGTGATCATCGTGCCGGGCTACGGCATGGCGGTGGCGCAGGCCCAGCACGCGCTGCGCGAGATGGCCGACCTCCTGAAGAAGGAGGGGGTGCAGGTGCGCTACGCCATCCACCCGGTGGCCGGCCGCATGCCCGGCCACATGAACGTGCTGCTGGCCGAGGCCAACGTGCCGTACGACGAGGTCTTCGAGCTCGACGACATCAACCGCGACTTCGCCTCGACCGACGTCGCCTTCGTGATCGGCGCCAACGACGTCACCAACCCGGCCGCCAAGACCGACCCGAAGAGCGCGATCTACGGCATGCCGATCCTCGACGTCGAGAAGGCGCAGACGGTGCTGTTCGTGAAGCGCGGCATGGCCTCGGGCTATGCCGGCGTCGACAACGAGCTGTTCTTCCGCGACAACACGATGATGCTCTTCGCCGACGCCAAGGTGATGTGCGAGAACATCGTGAAGTCGCTCGAGGGCGCCTCGCACTAGGACGGTTAGCCATGGCGACGCCCTACGTTCTCCATGGCCTGAATCCTTCGCCGTACTCGGTGAAGATGCGGGCGATCCTGCGCTATCGCCGCATCCCGTTCGTCTGGCGGGCCACCGGCAACCCGCGCGAGGTCGCGGTGGCGGCGGGCCTGCCACCGGTGATCCCGGTGCTGGTGTTCCCCGACGGCACGGCGATGAACGACTCGACCCCGCTCGCCCACGCGCTGGAGCGCGCGCATGCCGGGCGCTCGATCGTGCCCGACGACCCGGTGCAGGCGTACCTGTCGGACCTGCTCGAGGATTTCGGCGACGAGTGGGTCACCAAGATGATGTTCCACTACCGCTGGTACTACGCCGCGGACCGCGCCTTCGCGCAGGACTGGGTCGTCACCTCGCGCGACCCGCTGATGCCGGAGGCGGCGCGGCGGGCGGCCAAGCAGGCGTTCAACGACCGCCAGGTCGGCCGCATGGCGATGGTCGGCTGCACCGAGCAGAACCGCCCGGTGATCGAGGACAGCTACCGCTTCGTGCTCGACACGCTCGACCGCCACGTGCGCGCGATCCCGTTCCTGTTCGGCGCGCGGCCGTCGCTGGCCGACTTCGGCCTGTTCGGGCAGCTGCAGATCCTGTCGGTCGACCCGACCCCGATGGCCGAGATGCGGGCGCGCGCGCCCGACGTCTACTGCTGGCTGCTGCGCCTCGACGACGCCTCGGGCGTCGAGGGCGAGTGGCTGGACCCGGCCGCGCCGGTGCCGGACACCTTGACCGCGCTGCTCGCCCACTGCGCCGAGACCTACCTGCCGTTCCTCGCCGCCAACACCCGCGCGCTGCAGCAGGGCGCCGACCGCGTCGAGGTCGAGATCGGCGGTCGGCCCTACGCGCAGGCGCCGTTCCGCTACCAGGGCAAGTGCCACGATGCCCTGCGCAAGAAGCTGGCCGCGCTGGGACCGGAGGTGCGTCGCCGCCTCGATCCCATCCTCGAGGAAACCGGCTGCATCCACGCGCTGGGCTGATGCGGCGCCGGGCCGTCCTGTTCGACGTCGGCGGCCCGATCGACATGGAACTGGCCTGGGAGATGGCGGTCGACGGCGCCATCGCCGCGGCCTGCGGAATGCAGGGCATCCGCGTCGAGCCCCGGATGGTCGAGGAGGCCTCCGACGCCGCCGTCGCCGCGTTGGCGCCCGACGTCTACGACGCCATGATCGATAGCCTGTGCGGCGGCGACCCCGAGACCGCCGCGCGGGTGCGCCGCGCCGTCGCCGGCATGACCGGCAACCTCGACGCCTTCCAGCTGCGGCCCGGCATCGACGACCTCCTGCGGCGCCTGCGCGGGCAGGGTCTGCGGCTCGGCGTGGTCTCGCCGCGGCCGCAGGCGGAACGGCTGGCGCGGGCCGGGATCGCCGACCTGTTCGACGTCACGGCACCGGGAACGCTGGCCGCGACCTGCGCCGCGCTCGGGGCGCCACCGTCGGCCTGCGTCATGGTCGGCGACCGGCTCGACGCCGACATCGCGCCGGCCCGGTCGCTGGGGCTGGCGACGATCCAGTTCCGGGTCGGGCGTTGGCGGCGGGCGCGGCCGCGCGCGGCGGCGGAGGAGCCCGACGCCGTGGTCACCGACGTCGCCGAGCTGGAGGCCGCGATCGCCGCGCTTCAGTGAGCGTGTGAATGCACGCCGTGCTGGTCGTGGCCGGCGCCGTAGCGGTTGATGTGCAGTGGCGTCTTGGCGAGGCCGGGGCAGAACGTGCCGACCACCTTCTCCAGCCGCTGGTAGAGCCGCCGCGCCGGGGCGCTGATCTTCTCGCGGCGGGCGCGCGACTCCTCGGCGCGGGCCGCCAGCGCCGCCATGTCGACGGTCAGCAGCTGGCGGTTCTCGACCACCATGCGGCCGCCGATCATCACCGAGTGCACGGCGCTGCCGTCCTCGGTGTGGACGATGGCGTTGACCGGGTCGTTGAGCGGGATCCAGTTCACGTGGTGCAGGTCGAGGAACACGATGTCGGCCTTGTAGCCGGGCTCGATCCGGCCGATCTGCTTGTGCAGGCCGAGCGCGCGGGCGCTGCCCTGGGTGGCGGCGCGCAGGACCTCGGACGTCGTGATCCAGCGCTGCCAGTCCGGTCCCTGGACCTTGGAGGCGAACGATGCCAGTCGCATCGCCTCGTACATGTTCTGGTTGTCCGAGCAGTTGGCGCCGTCGGTGCCGATGCCGACGTTGACGTCGGCCGAGAGCATGCCGCGCATGTCGGCGAGCCCGTTGCCCAGGCGCATGTTCGAGCCGGGATTGTGCGCCACCGAGGCGCCGCGGTCGCCCAGCCGCTTCATGTCCTCGGCGTCGAGCCAGACGCCGTGCGCGACCGTGAACTTCTCGTTCACCAGCCCGAGACGGTCCATGTGGGCGGCGAGCGACATGCCGTAGCGTTCGTAGCCGGCCACCACCTGGACCTTCGACTCGGCGACGTGGCTGTGCAGGCCGACGTCGAACTCGCGCGCGAGGTCGCGGCAGGCGAGCAGGAACTCGTTGCTGCAGTGGTGGGGGATGGTGGGGCCCAGCGCCAGCTGGACCTTCTCGAACGGCCACGCCCGCAGCGCCTTCTTCATCTGCCGCGCGGTCGCCTTCCAGGGTGCGTAGCGGAAGCTCTCGACCTCCTTCTGCAGCGCCGGCGGCAGGCGATCCATGAGGCCGGGGATGGCGTCGAAGAAGGTGATGTCGGCGACCATCGGCGCCAGCACCGCGCGCATGCCCACGTCCTCGTAGGCGCGCGCGATCGCCGACAGGCCCTCGACGGTCGGCAGCGGGAACTCGGCGGCGAGGTCGTAGGCGGCGGTGCAGCCCTTCAGCACCATCTCGGCGGCGCCGATCTGCGCCGACAGGTACTTGTCCTCGAGCGTGCGGCCCGAGCCAATCCACTGGCTGGCGGTCAGCAGGAGTTCCAGCGACCACAGGTCGCCCAGGCCCTTGCCGAGGTTGCCGGGGCTGTGGGTGTGGGCGTTGACCAGGCCGGGATGCATCAGCCGGTGGCTGGCGTCGATCACGGTGGCGCCGTCGGGTGCGGGCAGGCCGGGCCGGCCGATCTCCGCGATGGTGTCGCCCTTGACCAGGATGTCGGCGGGCACCGCCTTGCGGCGGGCGGGATCGAGCAGCCTACCGCCGCGGACGATGGTGAAGGGGCGCTTGGAACGTTGGGGGGATCGCGGAGCCATGCCGCCACTATGACAAGTCCCGGGCCCAACGAAAAACCCCCGGACGAGGCCGGGGGTCTTGAACGCTTGCTCGGAGGCCGGGCTAGTAGCCCTCGCGCTCCATGCGCTTGCGCATCAGCTTGCGGGTCCGGCGGATCGCCTCGGCGCGCTCGCGGGCGCGGCGCTCGCTGGGCTTCTCGTAGTTGCGACGGAGCTTCATCTCGCGGAAGATCCCTTCGCGCTGCATCTTCTTCTTCAGGACGCGCAGCGCCTGATCGACGTTGTTTTCACGAACGAGAACCTGCACTTCGATCGCTT
Source organism: uncultured Reyranella sp. (assembly GCA_964420105.1). Classification (GTDB taxonomy): domain Bacteria; phylum Pseudomonadota; class Alphaproteobacteria; order Reyranellales; family Reyranellaceae; genus Reyranella. The sequence continues at coordinate 81,305 of CAYQRL010000006.1, read as the reverse complement.
CCTTCCAATGCACGGTTGGGCGCCCGGAAACGGCTCCCGGGGCAATTCGAGGCGGCGGTGGTATCACAGGGAAACCCCCTTGGGAAGCCCGGCAAAACGCCTATATTCCCGGCATGAGTGCTGAAATCCCAACGATCGAGGCGGCCGCGGCCGATCCGGACAGCGAAATCCGGGACCAGTTGGCCGACGCGGTGGCCGGCGAGGCCTGTTTCGACGGCTGGAACCGGACCACGCTCCGGACCGCCGGCCGCCAGCTGGGGCTGCCCGACGGCGAGGCCGAGCGGCTGTTCCCGGGGGGGCAGCAGGACATCCTGGCGTGGCTGAGCGAGCGCTCCGACCGTCGCACCGTCGAGGACATGGAGCGGGAAGGGGTGGCGGCGCTCAAGATCCGCGACCGCATCCGCCGTGCCGTGCGCCTGCGCATCGAGCGCCACGCCGGCCAGCGCGAAGCCGCCCGCCGGGCGCTTGCCCTGCTGTCGCTGCCGCTCAACGCGCCGCTGGCCCTGAAGCTGCTCTATCGCACCGTCGACGCGCTCTGGTACGCCGCCGGCGACACCAGCACCGATTTCAATTTCTACACCAAGCGCGCGACCCTGGCCGGGGTCTACTCGTCGACCCTGCTGTACTGGCTGAACGACCGCTCGCCGGGCAGCGAGGCGACCTGGGAGTTCCTCGACCGCCGGATCGACGACGTCATGAAGTTCGAGAAGCTGAAGGCGCGGGTGCGCTCGTTCGGCCGCGGCGGGGTCAAGCCGGCAGGAAGGTGACGTGGCCCATCTTGCGGCCGGGGCGGGCTTCCGCCTTGCCGTAGAGGTGCAGCCGGGCTTTCGGGTCGGCGAGGTAACCCAGCCAGCCGTTGGCGTCGTCGCCGATCAGGTTCTCCATCCGCGACGGCGCCAGCACGTCGACCGGGCCCAGCGGCAGGCCACAGACCGCGCGGACCAGCTGCTCGAACTGGCTGGTGGCGCAGGCGTCGATCGTCCAGTGGCCCGAGTTGTGCGGCCGCGGCGCCATCTCGTTGGCCAGCACGTGGCCGTCGCGGGTCACGAACATTTCCAGCGCCACCAACCCCACGAGATCGAGCCCATGGGCCAGCTCGACGCCGTAGCGCTCGACCTTGGCCTGCAGCTCGGGCGGCAGGGTCGAGGGCACCGTGGTGGTGCGCAGGATGCCGTCGCGGTGGACGTTGATTCCGGTCGGGAAGCAGCGGGCCTGGCCGTCGAGGCCGCGGGCCACGATCGCGGAGGTCTCGCAGGCGAAGTCGACCAGCGCCTCGAGGATGCACTCGCGGCGGCCGAGCCTCTCCCATCCGGCGGCCAGCGCGGCGCGGTCGGAGACCCGGACCTGGCCCTTGCCGTCGTAGCCCTCGGTACAGGTCTTGAGGATGCCCGGCAGCGCGGTGGCGGCGGCGATGTCGGCCTCGCCGCGGATCGGCTGGTAGGCGGCGGTCTCGAGCCCGACGGAGGCGAAGAACGCCTTCTCGCGCAGGCGATGCTGCGCGACCTGGATCGGTTTCACGCCGGGCCGCACCGGCCGGTGAGCGAGGCAGGCCTCGACCGTGGCCTCGGGCACGTTCTCGAACTCGTAGGTGATGACGTCGACCTCGGCGGCGAACCGGGCCAACGCGTCGGTGTCCTCGAACGGGGCGCGGACATGGCCGGCGGCGACGTCGCCGCCGATGGCATGCGCCTCGGGGGCATAGACGATGCAGCGGTAGCCCAGCCGTGCCGCGGCCAGCGCGGTCATGCGGCCGAGCTGGCCGCCGCCGAGAATCCCGATCGTCGACCCCGGGGGCAGGGGCTTGGGGACGGCCATGGCGGGCTCTTCCTAGCGCTGCGGGGCGGCCGGCGCGTCGCTCGGCGCCTGGGCGACCGCGGCGGTCTGGCGGGCGCGCCACGCCTCGACGGCCTTCATGATCTTGACGTCGCCAAGACCAACGATCGAGGCCGCGAGAAGCGCGGCATTCACGGCACCGGCGCGGCCGATCGCCAGCGTGCCGACCGGGATGCCGGCCGGCATCTGGACGATGGAAAGCAGGCTGTCCTGGCCCTTCAGCGCGGCGCTCTCGACCGGCACGCCCAGCACCGGCAGCGGCGTCAGGGCCGCGGTCATGCCCGGCAGGTGGGCGGCGCCGCCGGCACCGGCGATGATCACCTTGAGGCCGCGACCCTTGGCGGCGGTGGCGTAGGTCACCATGCGCCTCGGGGTCCGATGGGCGGACACGATCCGGGCCTCGAACGGCACGCCCAGCGCCGCGAGCGTCTCGGCCGCGTGCTTCATGGTCGCCCAGTCGGACTGGCTGCCCATGATCAGCCCGACCGCCGGCTTGGCGACCGGCCGGCGTTTGGCGGTGGTTTTGGCCATCGAATCCTCAGGCGATGATATCGGGAATCAACTGGCTTTCCAGCCTGAGGATCTGGTCCTTCAGGCCGAGCTTGCGCTTCTTCAGCCGCTGCAGTTGCAGCTGGTCGAACGGCGCCTTCTCGATCAGGCGGTCGATCACCTCGTCGAGGTCGCGATGCTCGCTCTTCAAGGCCTCCAGGCGGGCCTTGATCGCGTCATCGTCCAGCGGCTCGGACGGAGGGATGCTCATGCTCTAGCCACGTTGCCTTCGGCCGTGTACCCCTTCGGCCGGCCAAAGGGAAGCACCGAAGCTGTCGGATTTTCTGCCCCACCCGTTCTGGAACTTCTCGCTCGAGCTCTATGCCGGCGAGGGCGTCGCCGACGCCTGCCTCGACCTGCAGGATCGGCGCGGCTGCGACGTCAACATCCTGCTGTTCTGCTGCTGGCTGGGCGCGTCCGGCCGGCCGACCCTGACGGCGGAGCGGTTGCGCGGCATTCTCAAGGCCAGCGACGCCTGGCAGGCCGAGATCGTGCGGCCGCTGCGCGCCGTGCGCCGCCTGCTCAAGGACCGGTCGTGGCCCGAGGCGCTGCCCGAGACGGTCGATGCCGTGCGCCGCCGGGTCGCCGACGCCGAGCTGGCGGCCGAGCATGCCGAGCAGCTGAAGCTGGCGGCGCTGCACACGCCGCCGGCCGATCGCGACCGGCCGGTCGAGAAGCGGCTGCGCGCCGCGGTCGGCAATCTCGGCGTCTACGCCGTCTGCCTCGGCGTGACGCCCGATGCCAGCGACCGCGCCGCCGTGACGGCGCTGATGCGGGCCACCTTTCCCGCGCTCACGACCGAGGAAATCGTCGCCGTCGTCGGCCCCGTCCAATAGGTCAGCATCGTGGACCTGTGTCCTTGTGTCCGGCGCGGTGGACAGCGTGCGATTCGGCGTGACTTGCGGTCACGGCAGAGTCACAGTTCGTCGTCCGCAACCAGCCCGGAGGGCCGCCGTGAGCACCGTGGACCACATCCAAGCACTGAAGGCCAAGCACGCTTCGCTTGAGAAGGCGATCGACAGCGAGAGCCACCGGCCGCATCCCGACGACGATGCGATCTGCAGCCTCAAGAAGCGCAAGCTCCAGATCAAGGACCAGATCGTCCGATTGAGCAGCGCCTCGACCCGACATTGACGGCCGTCGCCGCCGGGCCGGCTAGCTGAGGCCAGCCCAGCGGGCGAACGCCACGGCGCCCACCGCCATGAACAGCCCCGGCGTGAAGCCGCCGAGGAAGCGCGTGGCGACGGCTGCCGCGGCGGCTCCCAGCCAGTAGGCGCCGCCGCCCTGGACGATCGGCACGATCGCGGCCGACACCATGACCGCGCCCGGCGCGTGTTCCAGCCACGCCGTCACGAAGCGATGGCGGCCGAGCCAGCGCATGGCGAAGAAGCCGCCGCCCTTGGCGGCGAGCGCGGCCAGCATCATCACGAAGATCGCGACCAGGGTCTCGGGGTTGGCGGTCATGGCGCCTTCCTGGAATCCTGGACCGCGCCGAACAGGCCGCCGGCGAGGCCGCCGACGACGATGTACCAGTTGCCGCCGAGCACCAGCCGGGCGGCCAGTGCCGCCACCACCGCCACCGCCCACGGCGCGAGGTCGCGGCGGCCGCGGAACAGGATCGTCGCCACGACGACGAACACCGCGATGCCGACGAAGTCGAGCCCCAGCCGTCGCGCCGCGCCGGGATCGGACAGCACGCCGCCGGCGGCGAGGTGGCCGAGCAGCGTCGAGCCCGACCACAACAGCGACATCACCAGCCCGCCGCCGATGAACTTGCCGAGGTCGCCGTAGCCGCGGCGGTAGTCGGCGATGTTGACCGCCCAGTTCTGGTCGACCGTGAAGTGCCACACCGCCGGCTGCCAGAACCACGGCAGCGCCGTCAGGTAGGGCTGCAGCGCCGCGCCCATCACGAAGTAGCGCAGGTTGGCGACGAACACCGAGACCGCGATCGCGACAAGCGGCAGCGGCTGCGCCCAGACGTCGAGCGCCACCATCTGCGAGGTGCCGGCGAACACGGTCAGGCTCATCAGCCAGACCTCGAAGGCGCTGAGCCCCTTCTGGGCGGCGGCGACGCCGAGACCGATGCCGAAGGGGAGGGAAGCGAGCCCGGGCAGGAACATGCGCAGGGCCCCGGCCTGGAGACTGCGCCAGGTCACGCGCATGGACTGGGACACGGACAACTCGGGAAAGCGGACCGGCTCAATTTAGCTTGTGCAGGTTCACCGTCCAAGTGACCGGGCCGAAGGCGCCGCGCGAACTGCCGCTGCACTGGGCGACGTCGTCGGCGCCGCGCCGGCACACCAGCTGGTCGGCGTACCAGCGCGAGCCGTCGTTGCAGCTGGCGTCGCTGTCGCGCACCCGCAGCACCGCGCCCTCGAAGCGCGCCTGCGCGCGGGTGCGGCAGGCGGTGCGGCCGCGCCGCCACTCGAGCTGGCCGTTGCCGTTGGCGTCGAAGCAGTAGGACGACACGCCGGGCTGCAGCTGCGTCGTCTCGTGGCGGAACGGATCGGTGCGCCAGCAGCCGGCCATGAAGCTGTAGTCGTTGGTCGGCGCGGGCAGGCGCAGGCGGTCGTCGCCCGGGCGCCGCGGCGCCGGCTGGGCGGCGGGCGGCGTCGGCCGGGCCTGCGGCGGCGGTTGCGGCGGCGGCTGAGGGGACGGCGGCGCGACCGCGACCTGCGGCGGCTTCGGCGGCTCGGCTGGCCTGCACTCGGCGATGCGCTTGCGCAGCTCGGCCTCGACCAGGCCCATCTCGACCTTGAGCACGCGCTCGCGCGACTGCTCGGCGGCGAAGGCCGCCTTCAGCGCGGGCAGCGGGTCGGGCGGCGCCGGGGCGGCGGCCGGCGCGGGCGGTCCCTCGCGCGTCACCAGCGACAGCGCCGGATCGACCGGCAGCAGGTCGCGCAACAGCCACGCCGCGCCGAGCAGCAGCAGCAGGAGCGGCAGGGCGAGCAGCAACGTGCGCAGCCACGGGATGCCGGCCGGCGCGGTGGCCGACACCGGCAGCCGCGGCGGCGGCGCGGCGAGTACCGGGCGGTGGGCGGAGGCAGCGGGCGGCGGCGCGACGGGCGCGGGCATGGCGGGCGGGGGGGCCGGCGGGCGGGCGACCGGCAGCATCGCCGGCAGGGCTTCCTTCTCGTAGCCCCAGCACACGATCACCGGTCGATCGTCGACCGCGAACACGAACGACGGCGCCGGCGCCCGCGCCGCGAGTTGCAGCGACAGGCCGACCAGTCCCATTTCCTCGCGCGGCCCGGCGCCGGCCAGCGAATCGCCCAGCCGGCGAATGTCGGCCAGCAGCCGCTCGGCCTCGGCCAGCAGCGCCGCCTGGCGGTCGGGCGGCAGCGCCGACAGCGGCCGGACCTCGCCCGCCGTGTCGGCGTACCAGTCGATGGCGGTGCCGTCCTCGTGCGGCTGCGGATCGGCCAGCAGCGCCGCCGCGGCGTCGCCGAGGCGACGGCGCACGACGCGGCGCAACTGCGGCGCGGCGTTGTGCAGCGGCTCGCCGCGCACGCCCAGGGGGCGCACGCCGCTCCGCGTCGTGACGATCAGCGAGGTTTCGCCGGCCATGCCGCGTTCAGGTTAGCCGTCGGATTATGGCGCGGCGATGTCCTCGCGGTGTTCGCTACGCCTGCTTGGCCCATTCGCGCAGCACGAACTTCTGCACCTTGCCGGTCGAGGTCATCGGCAGCTCGCGGAACACGACGTAGCGCGGGCACTTGAAGCTTGCGAGGTTGGCGCGGCAGTGGGCCACGATCTCCTCGGCGGTGGCGGACGCGCCGGGCTTCAGCATGACGAAGGCGCACGGCGTCTCGCCCCACTTGGGGTCGGGCTTGGCGACCACGGCGACGTTGGCGACCGCCGGGTGCTTGATGATCACGCCCTCGACCTCGATGGTCGAGATGTTCTCGCCGCCCGAGATGATGATGTCCTTGGAGCGGTCGCGCAGCTCGATGTAGCCGTCCGAGTGCAGCACGCCGAGGTCGCCCGAGTGGAACCAGCCGCCGGCGAAGGCTTCCTGCGTCGCCTTGGGATTCTTGAGGTAGCCCTTCATCGTCAGGTTGCCGCGGAACATGACCTCGCCCATGGTCGTGCCGTCGCGCGGCACTTCCTTCAGGGTGATCGGGTCCATGACGGTGACCGCATCCTCGGCGGCGTAGCGCACGCCCTGGCGCGCCTTCAGCCGGGCGCGGTCGTGGGCGGGCAGGTGGTCCCACTCGGCGTGCCACGAGCAGATCGTTGCCGGGCCGTAGACCTCGGTCAGGCCGTAGACATGGGTGACGCGGAAGTTCTCCTTCTCGAGCGCTTCCAGCACCGCCGCCGGCGGCGGCGCCGCCGCGGTCATGAACTCGACCTTGCGCGACAGCGGTCGGCGTTCCTCGGCGGTGGCGCCGATGATGAACTGCATGATGATCGGGGCGCCGCACATGTGCGTCACGTTCTCGTCGGCGAGCGCGTCGTATATCGTGCGCGCGGTGGCGCGGCGCAGGCAGACCGAGGTGCCGGCGACCAGCGCCAGCGTCCACGGGAAGCACCAGCCGTTGCAGTGGAACATCGGCAGCGTCCACAGGTAGACCGGGTGCAGGCCGATCGGCCATTGCGTGGCGTTGCCGTAGGACGACAGCGTCGCGCCGCGGTGGCTGTAGACGACACCCTTGGGATTGCCGGTGGTGCCGGAGGTGTAGTTCAGCGAGATCGCGTTCCACTCGTCGACCGGGTAGTCCCAGGCGTAGCCGCTGTCGCCGGTCTGCAGGAACTCCTCGTAGGTGGTGTCGCCGATCTGGGCGCGGTCCTCGCACAGCGGGTCGTCGATATCGACCACCAGCGGCTGCACCTTCGCGATCGCCAGCGCCTCGGTCACGACTCGGTGGAACTCGCGGTCGACCAGCAGCACCTTGGTCTCGCTGTGGTCGAGGATGAAGGCGATCATCGCGGCGTCGAGGCGGGTGTTGAGCGAGTTCAGGACGCCGCCGGTCATGGGCACGCCGAAATGCGCCTCGTACATCTCCGGGATGTTGGGCGCCATGATCGCCACGGTGTCGCCGACTCCGATGCCGACCTTCTCGAGCGCCGAGGCCAGGCGCAGGCAGCGCGCGTAGGTCTCGGCCCAGGTCTGGCGGCGGTCGCCGTGCACCAGCGCGACATGCTCGGGGTAGACGCGGGCACTGCGCTCGATGAACTGCAGCGGCGTCAGCGGCGCATGGTTGGCCGGCGTCTTGTCGAGATCGCGCTCGTAGATGTTGGCGGCGCGCGGCGCGGCCTTGGGACGGGCCGGCCGCGGCGCCGGCAGTCGCGCCACCGAGGCGCGGCTCTTCACCGGCCGGCGCAGGGCGGGACGTACCACGGGCTTGGCCACTGGCTTGGCCACGGGCTTGACGACGGGCTTGACCGGCGGCCGGGGCGGAGTGGCCTTCCTGGCGGCGGCCTTCTTCGGTGCCGCCTTCTTCGCCGTTGCCTTCTTCGACGGGACCTTGCGCGCGGCGGTCTTGCGGCCCGCCGCGCGGGCACCCTTGCCGGCCGCCTTGCCAGCCCCTGTCTTCCTGCCCTTGGCCATGATGTTTCCTGTTTCCCTGGATGCCCCCGATTTTCCACGAAGCGGCGTCGCTTCACCAGTGCCACGAGCACGCGGGGACGACTCGTCGCGCGGCGACAGCCTTGTGGAGCGTGGTCAAACCGGCCTTGCTTTGCGTCGACCGTGGTTTAGAACGCGGGACGGGGTTCGCGTGCGAGGAATGGCATGACGCTCAGCAAGGTGTGGCGCGGTCTGGCCGCGGTATCGGTCATGGCCCTGGTTTCGGGGTGTGGCTGGTTCGGCGGTGGCGCGACGCCGACCGGCAAGGCACGGCCGGGGGCGGATCGCGCGATCGCGCCCAGCTCGGCGTTGCCGCCGGCGCCCGGCGGCGCGGGCATCGACTCGGGCGCGACCGCGGTCGAGGAATCGACGCCGGCGATCGGGTCGATCGTGCCGGGCAAGGGCGGGCAGAAGGCGCAGAAGGAAGCCCTCGAGAAGGAAGCCGCCGAGCGCGACGCCATCGCGCGCAAGGAACGCGAGGAGCGCGATGCCGCCGAGAAGGCGGCGCGCGCGGCCGAGAAGGCCGCGGGCGGGAAGGGCAAGACGGGGGCGACTCCCGCCGCGGCGACCGAGCCGCCTGCCGGCGCGACGCCCGCCGCGATGCCGCCGGCCGCGGCGCCGCCCGCCGCGGAGCCGCCGCCGGCCAGCGAGCCGGTGCTGCCGCCGATCCCGCCGGCCGCCGAGCCGAGGTAAGGGCCGCCGTCACTCCAGCTTGATGTCGAGGTCCTTCATCAGCTGGGCGAAGAACACGCGGTCGTCGGCGACCTGGCGCGCGAACTCGGCCGGCGACTGGTGGTGCGGCACCTGCGCCACCAGCAGCAGCTTCTCCTTCATCTGCGGTTCGGCCGACAGCGCGGCGGCGGCCTGCGACAGCCGCGCCGCGATGGCCGCCGGCAGTCCCTTGGGGGCGAACAGCCCGAACCAACTGCGGTCGCGGAAGCCCTTCAGGTCGAGCCCGACCTCGCGTGCCGTCGGCACGTCGGGGAAGTCGGCGAGGCGGGCCGGGCCGTCGGTCAGAACCATGCGGACCTTGCCCGCCTTGGCGTAGGGCACGAACGACGGATCGAACACCATCTGGATGCGGCCGTCGAAGACGTCGCCGGTCGCATCGACGATCGTCTTGTAGGGCGAATGCTGCATCTGGATGCCGGCGGCGCGGGTCAGCACCTCGCCGGTGAGATGGGTGATCGTGCCCAGCCCCGAGGAGCCGTACCAGTACTTGCCGGGATTCTGCCTGGCGAGGACGACGAACTCCTGCCAGGTCTTCGCGCCCAGCGCGTTCGTGATGGTGACGCTGAGGATCGGCGTCGACAGCCGGCACACCGCGACGAGGTCGTCGGGATTGTACGGTACGCTGCGCTGCATCGGCGTGATCGCGAGGATCGCGGTCGGCGCCAGCAGCAGCGTGTAGCCGTCGGGCGCGCTGCCCGCGACCATCGCCGCGCCGACTCCGCCCGAGGCGCCGGGCTTGTTCTCGACGATGACCTGCTGGCCGAGCACCGCGCTCAATCGCTCGGCGTAGAGCCGCCCGACCTGGTCGGCCGAGCCGCCCGGTCCGTAGGGCACCACGAGACGGATGGGCTTGGCGGGCCACGCCGCTTGCGCGGAGCCCACTGAAGGCAGCAGCGCCGCGAGCGCCGCTGCCGTCGCCTGGCGACGGCCGATCATCTTGTTTCCTCCGCGTCGAGGCCGCTCTGGCCGGCGGCCGTTGACGGAAGGATAGGGGGGATCGGTCGGCCGCGAAACCGGGTCGCGGAAACGACTAGCGGGGGCGGCTGGGCGTCCACGGCCCGAGGCCCACCGGGCGCGGGTCGTGCGAGGCGGAGGGGTGCAGGTCCGCCGGCGACAGGCCAGCGGCGCGGCTCCACGCCTCGACCGGCGCCCGCCGCGGGGTCGTGCCCTTGCTGCCGGCGACGATGGCGAAGAAGACGAGACCGCACGAGGCGATCACCAGCAGGTCGACCATCCCGTGGGTCCAGCGGCGACGTCTTGCGGTCGTGTCGGGTCGATGTCGAGGCACCAGCAGTCTCCGTCCCAGGTGCATACGGCGGGGAAGGGAACGGCATCCCCGGCCGATTCCGACTTTCCTGCTGGGTGATCGGACACGTTGCGGCATCGGTGCAGCCACATGCGGATTGCGACGCTGATCCCCCGGGGCTAATCCATCCGGCAGAGACAGGGAGGAAGGCCGACATGGCGATCGGTGACAAGTACCGCGCGGTGCACCAGCGTTCGTTGCAGGATCCCGAGGGCTTCTGGGCCGAGCAGGCCGCCGCCATCGACTGGAGCCGGCGCTGGGACAAGGTGCTCGATTCGTCGAACGCGCCGTTCTACCGCTGGTTCGCCGGCGGCGAGCTCAACACCTGCCACAACGCGCTCGACCGCCACGTCGAGGGCAAGCGCGCCGACCAGCCGGCGCTGATCTACGACTCGCCGATGACCGGCACCAAGAAGACCTTCACCTACCGCGAGCTGCGCGACGCGGTGGCGAAGCTCGCCGGTGCGATCGCTGCCCGCGGCGTCGGCAAGGGCGACCGCGTCATCATCTACATGCCGATGATTCCCGAGGCGGTGATGGCGATGCTGGCCTGCGCCCGTCTCGGCGCGGTCCACTCGGTGGTGTTCGGCGGCTTCGCGGCCAACGAGCTGGCGGCACGCATCGACGACTGCGCGCCCAAGCTTGTCCTGTCGGCGTCGTGCGGCCTCGAGCCGGGCCGCACCGTCCACTACAAGCCGCTGCTCGACCAGGCCATCGAGATGGCCAGGCACAAGGTGTCGTCGTGCATCGTGCTGCAGCGCCCGCAGGCCGCGGCGTTCCTGGTCAAGGGCCGCGACCTCGACTGGAACGAGGCGGTGGCGGCGGCCGTGCCGCATGCCTGCGTGCCGGTGAAGGCGACCGATCCGCTCTACATTCTCTACACCTCGGGCACGACCGGCCAGCCCAAGGGCGTGGTCCGCGACAACGGCGGCTACGCCGTCGCGCTGGCGTGGTCGATGCGGTACCTCTACGGCGTCAACCCGGGCGAGGTCTGGTGGTGCGCCTCGGACGTGGGCTGGGTCGTCGGCCACAGCTACATCTGCTACGGCCCGCTGATCCACGGCGCCACGACGGTGCTGTACGAGGGCAAGCCGGTCGGTACGCCCGACGCCGGCGCGTTCTGGCGCGTGATCTCCGAGCACAAGGCGGTGGCGCTGTTCACCGCCCCGACGGCGTTCCGCGCCATCAAGAAGGAAGACCCCGAGGGCAAGCTGCTGAAGAACTACGACCTGTCGAAGTTCCGCACGCTGTTCCTGGCCGGCGAGCGCGGCGATCCGCCGACCGTCGAGTGGGCGCAGAAGCTGCTCGGCGTGCCGATCGTCGACCACTGGTGGCAGACCGAGACCGGCTGGGCGATCTGCGGCAACTTCGTCGGCCTCGACCCGATGCCGGTGAAGCTGGGCTCGTGCTCGGTGCCGGCGCCGGGCTGGGACATGCAGGTGCTGGACGAGCAGGGCCACCCGATGAAGGCGGGCGAGGTCGGCGCGCTGGCGGCGAAGCTGCCGATGCCGCCGGGCACCTTCCCGACGCTGTGGAACGCCGACGAGCGCTTCCGCACCTCGTACCTCGCCGACTACCCGGGCTACTACAAGACCGGCGACGCCGGCTTCATCGACGAGGACGGCTACGTCTCGGTGATGACGCGCGTCGACGACGTCATCAACGTCGCCGGCCACCGCCTGTCGACCGGCCAGATCGAGGAAGTGCTGGGCAGCCACGACGACGTCGCCGAGTGCGCCGTGATCGGCGTCGCCGACGACCTCAAGGGCCAGGTGCCGTTCGGGTTCCTGGTGCTGAAGGCCGGCGTCACCCGCAAGCCGGAGGAAACCGTGCGCGAGGTCGTCCAGCTGGTGCGCGACCGCATCGGTCCGGTGGCCTTCTTCAAGACGGCGATCATCGTGCCACGCCTGCCCAAGACGCGCTCGGGCAAGATCCTGCGCGGCACCATGCAGAAGATCGCCGACAACCAGCCGTGGAAGATGCCGGCGACGATCGAGGACCCGGCGGCGCTCGACGACATCACCGGCGGGCTGAAGACCGTCGGCTACGCCAGCAAGGCCTGACCTGAAGCGAACAAGAGTACTGGAGGAAGCATGGCTCTCGATGTGAATCGCCCGGACCTGACGGTGGGCGTCGTTGGAACCGGCGCCATGGGCCGCGGCATCGCGCAGGTGACGGCGCAGGGCGGCATCAAGGCGATCATGTTCGACGCCGCGCCGGGCGGCGCGGCCAAGGCCAAGGCCGCGATCCTCGAGACGCTGAAGGGCCTGGTCGCCAAGGGCCGGCTGACCGACGCCGACCTCGCGCGCACCGAGGGCAACCTCGGCATCGCCGAGAAGATCGAGGATCTCAAGGGCTGCCACGTCGTGGTCGAGGCGGTGTTCGAGAACCTCGAGGTCAAGCAGAAGCTGTTCGGCGAACTCGAGGCCGTGGTGGCGCCGGAGACGATCCTCGCCTCCAACACCTCGTCGATCCGCATCGCCTCGATCGCGCGCGCGCTCAAGCACCGCGACCGCGTCTGCGGCATGCACTACTTCAACCCGGTGCCGCTGATGAAGCTGGTCGAGGTGATCCGCGCCGCCGACACCGCGCAGTGGGTGGTCGACGCCATGGTCGCGCTGGGCAAGCGCCAGACCCGCGTGCCGGTGGTGGTCGGCGACACGCCGGGCTTCCTCGTCAACTTGGGCGGCACGGCGATCGGCACCGAGGGCCTGAGGATCTACCAGGAAGGCCGCGCCACGCCGGCCCAGGTCGACGCGGTGATGCGCGACAGCTGCGGCTTCCGCATGGGTCCGTTCGAACTGATGGACCTGACCGGCATCGACGTGAACTTCCCGGCCCGCAAGATCATCTACGAGGGCTTCTTCCACGACCGGCGCATGACGCCGAGCCCCTACCACGAGAGCCTGTACGCGGCCGGCCGTCTCGGCCGCAAGACCGGCGGCGGCTGGTACGGCTACGACGCTAAGGGCAACAAGGTCGATCCCGGCGCCGACCACCTGCCGTCGGTGGTGCCGGCCGCGCGCGTCGTGGTGATGGACAGCCACAACGAGAAGCTGGTCGGGCTGGTGCTGCACGCCGGCGCCGAGGCGCTGGCGGTCGACGACGGCAAGAGCCCGATCCTGGTGGCGCCGGTCGGCAAGGACTGCACGACCACGGTGGTCGAGCGCGGCCTCGACCCGAAGCGCACGGTCGCGGTCGATCTGACCGGCGACATCGCCAAGCGGATCACCATCATGACCGCGCCGGGCGCCGACGACGTGGTGCGCGACGCCGCCGCGGCGCTACTCGCGAAGTCTGGCGCCAGGATCACGCTGATCAAGGACTCGCCCGGCTTCATCGCCCAGCGCATGTGCGCGATGATCGCCAACCTCGGCTGCGAGATGGCGATGATCGGCATCGCCTCGGCCGCCGACGTCGACACCGCGATGACGCTCGGCCTCAACTACCCGCGCGGCCCGCTGGCCCTGGCCGACTGGCTGGGCGTCAAGGAGTGCCACGAGATCCTGGTCCAGCTGCAGGCGATCACCGGCGACGACCGCTACCGTCCGAGCCAGTGGCTGCGCCGCCGGGCCCAGCTGGGGCTGAGCGCGACCACCCTCGACTGACGGAAGGTCCGCCGGGCCCCGCCCTCGGACGGCGAAGGCGGGGCGCCGCCGGCAGGTTGACGTTTACGTAAAGGTAAACTACATCCGGGGCGCTGGCGGCGACGCCGCCAACGGACCACAGTCCCAACATAAACAATCGTTCAATCGACGCTGGAGGATCGACAAGTGACCGCGCTGGCTGCTCTCTACACGCCCGAACACGAGATGTTCCGCGCCACCTGCCGCCGGTTCTTCGAGAAGGAAGTGATGCCCCACCACGCCAAGTGGGAAGAGGCGGGCGTGGTGCCGCGCGAGCTGTGGCGCAAGGCCGGCGAGCAGGGACTGCTCGGTACCGCCATGCCCGAGGAGTACGGCGGCGCCGGCGTCGACTTCCTCTACAGCGTCATCCTGATCGAGGAGCAGGGAAGGGCGATCGCGTCCGGCCCGTCGTTCTCGCTGCACAGCGACATCGTCGTCCCCTACCTGCTGCACTACGGCACCGAGGAGCAGAAGAAGAAGTGGATCCCGAAGGCGTGCGCGGGCGAGCTGATCACCGCCATCGCCATGACCGAGCCCGGCACCGGCTCGGACCTGCAGTCGGTCAAGACCAACGCCGTGATGGACGGCAACCACTGGGTCATCAACGGCTCCAAGACCTTCATCAGCAACGGCCAGCTCGCCGACCTGGTGATCGTGGTCGCCAAGACCGATCCCAAGCTCGGCGCCAAGGGCACCTCGCTGATCGCCGTCGAGACCAGCACCGAAGGCTTCAAGCGCGGCCGCAACCTCGAGAAGATCGGCATGAAGGCGCAGGACACGTCGGAGCTGTTCTTCGACAATGTCCGGGTGCCGGCCGAGAACCTGCTGGGCGGTCCCGGCATGGGCTTCATCCAGCTGATGCAGCAGCTGCCGCAGGAGCGGCTGGTGATCGCCGTGCAGGCGATCGCCGCGATCGAGGCGGCGCTCGAGCACACGGTCGCCTACGTCAAGGAGCGCAAGGCGTTCGGCAAGGCGATCATCGATTTCCAGAACACCCGCTTCAAGCTGGCCGAGATCAAGACCAAGGCCCAGGTCGCGCGCGTGTTCGTCGACGACTGCGTGGCCAGGCACCTCAAGGGCGAGCTCGACGTCGCCACCGCGGCGATGGCCAAGTACTGGACCACCGAGCTGCAGTGCGCCGTGATCGACGAGTGCCTGCAGTTCTTCGGCGGCTACGGCTACATGTGGGAGTACCCGATCGCGCGGCTCTACGCCGACAGCCGCGTGCAGAAGATCTACGGCGGCACCAACGAGATCATGAAGGAACTGATCGGGCGCACGCTCTAGCGCCCGCTATCGCAATCGAAGGAGAGACACCATGACCGACGCATTCATCTACGACGCCGTCCGCACCCCGCGCGGCAAGGGCCGCAAGGACGGCTCGCTGCACGAGGTCACGCCGGTGAAGCTGGCGACCACGGCGCTCGAGGCGCTGCGCGACCGCAACCAGCTCGACACCAAGCTGGTCGACGACCTGGTGATGGGCTGCGTCATGCCGATCGGCGAGCAGGGCGCCAACATCGCCCGCACCGCGGCGGTGATGGCGGGCTTCGCCGAGACCGTGTCGGGCGTCACCGTCAACCGCTTCTGCGCCTCCGGCCTCGAGGCCACCAACATGGCCGCCGCGCAGGTCATGTCGGGCCAGAGCCAGGCCGCGATCGGCGGCGGCGTCGAGTCGATGAGCCGCGTGCCGATGGGCTCGGACGGCGGCGCCTGGCCGACCGACCCGGCGGTCGCGATCCCGATGTACTTCGTGCCGCAGGGCGTCTCGGCCGACATCATCGCCACCAAGTACGGCATGAGCCGCGACGACGTCGACGCCTACGCGGTCGAGTCGCAGAAGCGCGCCAAGCACGCCTGGGACAACGGCTACTTCAAGAAGTCGATCGTGGCGGTGAAGGACCAGAACGGCGTCGAGCTGCTGGGCCACGACGAGTTCCTGCGCCCCAACACCACGATGCAGACGCTGGCCGCGCTCGAGCCCAGCTTCAAGATGCAGGGCGAGATGATGCCGGGCTTCGACGCCATCGGCCTGCAGCGCTACCCCGAGATCGAGAAGGTCAAGCACGTCCACCACGCCGGCAACTCGTCGGGCATCGTCGACGGCGCCGCCGCCATCCTGATCGGCAGCAAGGAGTTCGGCGAGAAGGCCGGCCTGAAGCCGCGCGCCCGCATCCGCTCCTTCGCCTCGATCGGCTCGGAGCCGGCGATCATGCTGACCGGCCCGGCGCCGGCCTCGGAGAAGGCGCTGAAGCGCGCCGGCATGACCGCGAAGGACATCGACCTGTACGAGCTCAACGAGGCGTTCGCCGCCGTCGTGCTGCGCTACATGCAGGTGCTGAAGATGCCGCACGACAAGATCAACGTGAACGGCGGCGCCATCGCCATGGGCCACCCGCTCGGCGCCACCGGCGCGATGATCCTGGGCACGCTGCTCGACGAGCTCGAGCGCCGCAACCTGTCGACCGGGCTGGCGACGCTGTGCGTCGGCGCCGGCATGGGCACCGCCACCATCATCGAGCGCGTCTGAACGCCTCGCACGCCGCTATCTGAGGAACAGAGTCACATGATCACCTACAACGTCGACGGCGACGGCATCGCCACCCTGACCTGGGACATGCCGAACCGGACCATGAACGTGCTGAACGCGGCCTCGATGGAGGCCTATGCCGGCGCGCTCGAGCAGGCCCTCAAGGACGACAAGGTCAAGGGCATCATCCTGACCTCGGCCAAGGCGGACTTCATCGCCGGCGCCGACCTCGAGATGCTGCTCGGCACCGACACGTCGGACGCGGCCAGGCTGATGGAGCAGTTCAGCCAGCTGCAGAAGATCTTCCGGCGCCAAGAGACCGGCGGCAAGCCGGTGGTCGCGGCGATCAACGGCACCGCGCTGGGCGGCGGCTTCGAGATCTGCCTCGCCTGCCACTACCGCATCGCGGCGGCCAACCCGAAGGCCAAGATCGGCCAGCCCGAGGTCAAGATCGGCCTGCTGCCGGGCGGCGGCGGCACCCAGCGCATCCCGCGCCTGATCGGCGTGATGAACGCCGCGCCGATCCTGCTCGAGGGCAAGGACCTGACGGTCGACGCCGCCAAGGGCCTCGGCCTGATCCACGAGGTCGTGCCGGCGGGCGAGCTGCTGGCCCGCGCCAAGGCGTGGCTGACGGCGCCGGCGACCGAGCAGGTCGTGCCGGAGTACGCCGGCAAGGGCGCCAAGCCGATCGACGGCCGCGCCGTGCAGCCGTGGGACCGCAAGGGCTTCAAGACCCCGGGCTTCCCGGGCGGCCAGGTGTGGAGCCCGCCGGGCGTCCAGACCTTCATCGGCGGCAACGCCATGATCGCCGGCAAGACCAACGGCGTGTATCCCGCGCCGAAGGCGATCATGAGCTGCGTCTACGAGGGCCTGCAGCTGCCGTTCGACACCGGCCTCAAGGTCGAGACCCGCTACTTCGTCTCGCTGCTGCGCGACCCGGTCGCCAAGAGCATGATCCGCACGCTGTTCTTCGGCCTGCAGGAAGCCAACAAGCTGGCCCGCCGGCCCAAGGGCGTGCCGAAGCAGGAGTACAAGAAGATCGGCGTGCTCGGCGCCGGCCTGATGGGCGCCGGCATCGCCACGGTGTCGGTCCAGGCCGGGCTCGAGATCGTGCTGGTCGACCGCGACCAGGCCAGCGCCGACAAGGGCAAGGCGCACATCGCCGCCGAGCTCGACAAGCTGGTCAAGCGCGGCCGCCTGGCCCAGGACAAGCGCGACCAGGCGCTGGCCCGCGTCACCGCGACCCCGGACTTCGGCGCGCTGAAGGACGTGCAGCTGGTGATCGAGGCGGTGTTCGAGAACCGCGAGGTCAAGGCCGAGGCGACCACGAAGGCCGAGGCGGTGCTGCCGAAGGAGGCGATCTTCGCGTCCAACACCTCGACCCTGCCGATCACCGGCCTGGCCGAGGCGTCGTCGCGCCCCGACCAGTTCATCGGCCTGCACTTCTTCTCGCCGGTCGAGAAGATGCCGCTGGTCGAGATCATCGTCGGCAAGAAGACCTCGCCGGAGACGCTGGCCCGCGCCATGGACTACGTCCAGAAGATCCGCAAGACGCCGATCGTCGTGAACGACAGCCGCGGCTTCTTCACCAGCCGCGTCTGCGGCGCCTTCATCAGCGAGGGCCATCGCCTGCTCAAGGAAGGCGTGCCGGCGGCGATGATCGAGAACTGCGCCCGCTTCGCCGGCATGCCGGTGGGCCCGCTGGCGCTCAACGACGAGGTCGCCATCGACCTGTCGTGGAAGATCATGGACCAGACCCGGCGCGACGCCGAGGCGGCGGGCCAGAAGTACGAGGGCAGCGGCACCGAGGACATCCTCGAGCTGATGGTGAAGAAGCTGGAGCGCTTCGGCCGCAAGAACGGCAAGGGCTTCTACGAGTACCCGGCCGACGGCAAGAAGCGGCTGTGGCCGGATCTCGCCAAGCACTTCGCGCCCGACCCCAAGCTGCTCTACGGCGAGGGCGAGGAGAAGCGTGCCAAGGAGGAGGAGATCAAGAAGCGTCTCCTCTACGTCCAGGCGGTCGATACCGCGCGCTGCCTCGAGGCCAACGTCCTGACCAACCCGCAGGACGGCGACATCGGCTCGATCATGGGCCTCGGCTTCGCGCCGCAGACCGGCGGCGCGATCAGCCTGATCGACCAGGTGGGCATCAAGAAGTTCGTCGCCGAGTGCGACGAGTTCGCGAAGAAGTACGGCAAGCAGTTCGAGGTGCCGAAGCTGCTGCGCGACATGGCCGCCAAGGGCCAGAGCTTCTACGGCAACTACACCCCGGCGAAGGCGGCCTAGTTTCGCCGCCATCGCTTGCAACGCCGGGCGTGGCACGGCAATGATCCCTCCGGCTTACCGAAAGTCGGAGGGACAAACGCCGTGAACGCCCAGGAAATCGCCGCACTCGCTGACCGCATCGCCGCGGGCCGCCGCAGCCACCAGGTCATGGACTTCCTGGCCGCGGCCACGGCCGGGCTGAGCGAGGCCGATTCCTACAAGGTCCAGTTCGCCGTCCACGACCGCCTGACCGCCGACGGCAAGGACCGCATGGCGGGCTGGAAGGTCGCCCTGACGCTGCCGTCGCAGTACGAGCCGCTGAAGCTGTCGGGCCCGGTGTTCGCCGGCATCTACCAGTCGGGCGTGCGCCGGAGCGGCGAGGTGTTCGACAAGGGCTGGCCGCTGAAGGCCGGCATCGAGTGCGAGATGGTCGCCACCATGGCCCGGGACGTGCCGGCCGGCACGACCTACACCGCCGAGAGCATCAAGCCGTTCGTGAAGAGCTTCCACTGCGGCGCCGAGGTGGTCGAGAACCGCTACGGCGACGTCAGCAAGCTGGGCGGCCCGGGCCGCATCGCCGACGATGTTCTCCAGGCCGCCTGCATCATCGGCACCGAGGTCAAGGACTGGCAGTCGGTCGACTTCGCCGGGCTGCAGGGCCGCTCGACGTTCGACGGCAAGGAGATCGGGGCGGGGCCGGGCACCAACGTCATGGGCGGCGCCCTGATCGCGCTGGCATGGCTGGCCAACAAGGTGCTGGAGCATGGCCAGCAGCTGAAGGCCGGCGAGGTCGTGCTGACCGGCTCGGTCCACCCGCCGGTGTTCCTGCCGGGCCCGGGCACCGCCCGCACCGAGTTCGTCGGCCTCGGCGGCACGGAGACGACCTACCGCTGAGTCGGAAGCTCGGCGGGGCCTGTCGGTCCCGCCGCTCGGGGCGGCATTCGATGCTGTCGATGCGATCGCGCAGGGCATCGGCCTGCTCCCGCACGTTCGCGCCGATCATGTCGCTGAAGGCATGGTCGCGCTTCAGGCTGACGAACGGTCGCGTGCGGGGAAACCTACCGGTAGCGCGCGCCGAACAGCGACAGCGGCGTACGGCCGAGGCTACCGTCGCGCACGTCGAGCGACGCCACGAACAGGGCAAGTCCGCCGCCCGCGGCCAGCAGGCACAGGAGCGCTACCGCGCAGTTCCGCGGCGTCACGGCGTTCGTGGCACGCGGGGAACGCGCGGGACGCTGGGGACGCGGGGCAGGGACGGCACGCCGGGGTAGCGCGGCAGCTTCCACGCCAGTTGCGGCGCAGGCTCGGCCGACACGACGGGTGGCGCGACACCGACCGGCCCTGTTGCCGTCAGCAACGCTGCGATGACAGTGGAAACGAGCATGGCCTTCTCCCCCGGTTGCTAGGGGAGAGACGGGGCTGGCGGGCCGTGCGTTACACGGCCGGGGGGGCTCAGTCGGCCGCCTTCTGGTCGAGGAAGGTCAGCACGCCGTCGCTGCGTTCGCCCTTGAGGTAGCGGAACGTCCCGGCGCCGTTGGCGACGAGGTCGCCGTGCTGGTCGTAGATCTCGGTCTCGGCAGCGAAGGTGCTCTGGCTGGTCGACGGCCGCCAGGCGCCGAAGATGGTCAGCACGTCGCCGTCGCGCGCCGCCTTGATGAACTGGGTGGTGAAGGCCAGCGTCACCGACAGCCGGCGGGCGGTGGCGGTGTCGTTGAAGGTGCAGGCGAAGCCGCTGGCCGAATCGAGCAGGGTCATCAGCACCCCGCCGTGCAGCAGGCCGTTGGCATTGCACAGCTCCGGCCGCACCACGAGACGCATCTCGACGAAACCGGGACGCCACGCCACCACCTCGTGGCCGATCACCCCGTTGAAGCCGCGGAACTCGTAAGGCGCGACCGGCCGAGCATCGGCCGGTCGTGAGATAGGCATGTTCTGATCGCCGAAGGAGGGGACGCGTCGCGCTAGCGACGCGCCATCGCCGACAGCGGCGGCCGGTGGCCGTTGGTGACCGGGCGCAGCGCCGACGGCATCGCCGGGGCCGACGGCTGGGCCGCCATGCCGGTGCGGATGTCGCGCGCCACCTTCACCAGGCGCGGGCCCCAGTCGGCCTCGAGCCGGTCGCGGCTGATCTGGTAGATCGGGGCCGAGGCGTTGATGGCGTAGGCCGCGGTGCCGTCGGAGTTGCGCAGCGGCGCGCCGACGCCGCACAGCTCGGGCAGCCACTCGCCCCAGGTGACGCAGAAGCCGCGGTCGGCCAGCTCCTTGAACGAGCGCTCGAGGCCGGTCTTGACCTTGGTCCAGTCGTCGCGCCAGCGGCGGCGGATGGCGTCGATCTGCTTGTTGCGATCGACGTCGGGCAGCGAGAACAGGTAGGCGCGGCCCATCGCCGTGCTGGCCATCGGCACGCGGGTGCCGACATCGTGGGTGATCGCGACCACCGACGGGCCGCGGCAGGCCTCGAGGTAGATCATCGAGTGACGGTCGCGACCGCCCAGCGCGGTCGAGGCGTTGAGCCCGTGCGCGAGCTGCTCGAGCGGCTGCCGCGAGGCGCGGCGCACGTCCATCGAGGAGATCGCGGCGTAGCCGAGCGCCAGCACCGAGGCGCCGAGCTCGTACTTGCGGAAGCGGCGGATGTAGTTGAGGTAGCCGAGCTCGGTCAGGGTGTGGGTGAGGCGGGCGACGGTCGGCTTCGGCAGGCCGGTGCGGTGGGCGATCTCCTGGTTGCCGAGCATGCCCTCGCCGGCGTGGAAGGCGCGCAGGATGTCGAGGCCGCGGGCCAGCGCGGTCACGAACTGCCGGTCCTTGCCGTTGCCGGCCTCGGCGAGGCCGTTGTCGACGGAACTCTCGAAGGCGGCGGTCCGCGTGACGAGATGGCTGACATTGCCCATGGCGTTTGCTCCTCGATGCAGCAGGTGAATGGCTGTTTATTTCTTTGCGGGGCGAAACGTGCCACCGCCTCGCAAGAGCCGCAATGCGCAGACAGGGGTTTTGTCCTGCGAACATGCAAGGGTGGCATGCCGTATTTGCGGGATTCGCCCCGGGCCGGTTGTGAAAGCCCAAGTCCTCGCGCGGCAAGGGTTTTTCGGATGTTGACGGTTGGCTGGCGGTGGCTCATTCCCGCGGGCTACCATCGGATGAACTTCCCCCCCCTGCGAGGCAGAATTGGCCAAAGAACCCGCTCTCCCCAAGGATATTGCCGGCCTGTCCTTCGAGGACGCCCTGAAGGAGCTGGAAGGCATCGTGAAGCAGCTCGAGCAGGGCCAGGTGAAGCTGGACGAGGCGATCACGGCCTACGAGCGCGGCGCCCTCCTGAAGAAGCACTGCGAGCAGAAGCTGGCCGAGGCCAAGATGAAGGTCGACAAGATCGTGTTCGCCGCCGACGGCAGCGTCGGCACCCAGCCGGCCGAGCTCGGCTAGCCGGACGGCCCATGCCCCTGTCGGCCCACCGCGACTTCGAGTCGGCGCTGGCATTCGCCGCCGCGTCGGTCGAGCGCACCATGGATCGCCTGCTGCCGGCCGGCGACACTGACGAGGCGCGCGTCTTCGAGGCGATGCGCTACGCCAGCCTCGGCGGCGGCAAGCGCCTGCGCGCCTTTTTCGTGCTGGCCGGCGCAACCCTGTTCCGGGTCGGCGCGTTGCCGGCGATGCGCACCGCGAGCGCCATCGAGTTCGTCCATGCCTACTCGCTGGTCCATGACGACCTGCCCGCGATGGACGACGATGACCTGCGGCGCGGCAAGCCGTCGTGCCATCGCCAGTTCGACGAGGCGACCGCGATCCTCGCCGGCGACGCCCTGCAGGCGCTGGCCTTCGAGGTGCTGGCGCACGAGGACACCCACGGCGATCCCGCGGTGCGCGCCGCCCTGGTCGCCGAGCTGGCCCGTGCCGCCGGCGCCCATGGCATGGTCGGCGGCCAGATGCTCGATCTCCTCGCCGAGGAGCGGCCCGACCTGTCGATCGGCGCCATCACCCGGCTGCAGCGACTGAAGACCGGGGCGCTGATCTCGTTCGCCTGCACCTCGGGCGCGATCCTCGGCAAGGCGGCCGAGCCGCTGCGCCATGCCCTGTCGGCCTATGCCCACGACCTCGGACTCGCGTTCCAGATCGTCGACGACCTGCTCGACATCGAGGGCAGCGCCGAGCAGCTCGGCAAGACGCCGGGCAAGGACGCCAGCGCCGGCAAGGCGACCTTCGTGTCGATCCTCGGGCTCGACCGGGCGCGCGCCCAGGCCGGGCTGCTGGCGCGACAGGCCGCCGCGCACCTCGAGCCGTTCGGCGAGGCGGCGGATTTGCTAAGGCAGGCGGCGCAATTCGTGGTCGCGCGGCAGGCCTAGGACGCGGCGCGGGAGTATGATCAGGACATGACCGGGCAGGGCACGCCGCTTCTCGATACCGTCGACGTTCCGGCCGACATCCGTCGGCTGAAGCCCGAACAGCTGCGGCAGCTGGCCGACGAACTGCGCCGGGAGACGATCTCGGCGGTTTCGGTGACCGGCGGCCACCTCGGCGCCGGGCTCGGCGTGGTCGAGCTGACGGTGGCGCTGCACTACGTGTTCGACACGCCGCGCGACCGGCTGATCTGGGATGTCGGCCACCAGGCCTACCCGCACAAGATCGTCACCGGCCGGCGCGGCCGCATCCGCACCCTGCGCCAGGAGGGCGGCCTGTCGGGCTTCACCCGCCGCTCGGAGAGCGAGTACGACCCGTTCGGCGCCGCCCATTCGTCGACCTCGATCTCGGCCGGCCTGGGCATGGCGGTGGCGCGCGACCTCGCCGGCGGCAACAACAACGTCGTGGCGGTGATCGGCGACGGCTCGATGAGCGCCGGCATGGCCTACGAGGCGATGAACAACGCCGGCGCGCTGCGCAGCCGCCTGGTCGTGGTGCTGAACGACAACGACATGTCGATCGCGCCGCCGGTCGGCGCGATGTCGGCGCACCTGTCGCGGCTGCTGTCGGGGCGGCCCTACGTCAGCCTGCGCAACCTCGGCCGCAGCTTCGCCGAGGCGCTGCCCAAGCCACTCGAACTGGCGGCCAAGCGGGCCGAGGAATTCGCCCGCGGCTTCGTCGCCGGCGGCACCCTGTTCGACGAGCTCGGCTTCTACTACGTCGGCCCGGTCGACGGTCACAACCTCGACCACCTGCTGCCGGTGCTGAAGAACGCGCGCGACAGCCAGCTCGACAAGCCGATCCTGGTCCACGTCGTCACCCAGAAGGGCAAGGGCTACCCGCCGGCCGAGAACAGCGCCGACAAGTACCACGGCGTGGTGAAGTTCGACGTCGTGACCGGCAAGCAGGCCAAGCCCGTGGCCAACGCGCCGGCCTACCAGGCGGTGTTCGCCAAGGCGCTGATCGCCGAGGCCGAGGCCGACAGGAAGATCGTGGCGGTCACCGCGGCGATGCCGTCGGGCACCAGCCTCGACAAGTTCGCCGAGCGCTTCCCCGAGCGCTGCTTCGACGTCGGCATCGCCGAGCAGCACGGCGTCACCTTCGCCGCCGGCATGGCCTGCGAGGGCTTCAAGCCGTTCGCGGCGATCTACTCGACCTTCCTGCAGCGTGCCTACGACCAGGTCGTGCACGACGTCGCCATCCAGAAGCTGCCGGTGCGCTTCGCCATCGACCGCGCCGGGCTGGTCGGCGCCGACGGCGCCACCCATGCCGGCTCGTTCGACGTCGCCTACCTCGCGTGCCTGCCCGACTTCGTGGTGATGGCGCCCTCCGACGAGCTCGAGCTGATGCACATGGTGGCGACGGCGGCGGCGATCGACGACCGCCCGTCCTCGTTCCGCTACCCGCGCGGCGAGGGCGTCGGCATCGAGCTGCCGGCGCGCGGCACGCCGCTGGAAGTCGGCAAGGGGCGGGTGGTGCGCGAGGGCACCAAGATCGCGCTCCTGAACTTCGGCGCGCGGCTGGCCGAGTGCCTGGTCGCGGCCGAGGATCTCGGCGCCAAGGGGCTCAGCACCACGGTCGCCGACGCCCGCTTCGCCAAGCCGATCGACAGCGACCTGGTGCGGCGCCTGGCGCGCGAGCACGAGGTCCTGATCACCATCGAGGAAGGCTCGATCGGCGGCTTCGCCACCCAGGTCATGCAGGACCTGGCGCTGGCCGGCCTGCTCGACCACGGCCTCAAGATCCGGCCGATGGTGCTGCCCGACCGCTTCATCGACCACGCCGCGCCGGCCCGCCAGTACGAGCAGGCCGGGCTCGACGCGCGCGGCATCGTGGCGATGGTGCTGGCGGCGCTGGGCCAGCCGGCCGAACGCGCCCGCGGCTGAGCGTCCCGGCGAAGGCTCAGGCCTTCGCGGGAATCCAACTCATCAGGCCGAGGCCGCCATCGACCTCGACCGTGGTGCCGACGACGTAGCGGCCGAATCGCTCCGACAGCAGCGCCACCGCGACCTGCGCGATGTCGTCGGGCGTGCCGGGGCGGCCGATCGGGATGTTCGCCACCAGTTCCGACAGGTTGCCGGCGACGAAGCCGCCGCCGGGGATGGCGCCGGGCGCGATCGCGTTGACCCTGATGCCGTCGGGCGCCAGCGTCCGCGCCAGTTCCTTCATCACCATCGTCATGCCGGCCTTGGAGGCGCTGTAGTGCGGCAGGTTGCGCGGCGTCTCGCGGTGCTGCGAGGTGATCAGCAGGATCCGGCCCCTGGTGCCGCGCTCGCGCATGTGGCGCCCGACCTCGCGGGCGAGGAAGAAGCCGGCGCGCAGGTTGATGCCGGTCATGGCGTCCCAGGTCTCCTCCGACACCGACAGCGGCGTGTCGGCTTCCTGGCGGCGCGGGCTGGCGGCGTGGACGAACAGCGAGATCGAGCCGAGCTTGTTCACGGCGCCGTCGAGCAGCGCCTTCCAGCCGTCGCGCGGCCCGAGGTCCGCGGCGAGGAAGTCGATGCCGTCCTCGGCCGGCGGGGCGGCTATGTCGCTGCCCAGCACGGTGGCGCCCTCGGCCTTGAGAGCCTGCGCGATGCCGCGGCCGATGCCGCCGCCGCAGCCGGTGACCAGGGCGCGTTCGCCCTCGAGAAGTTTTGTCGTCATGGCCGGCATGGTAGGGGAAAGCCGTGGGCAAGACACGGCTCGATGTGGCGCTGGTCGAGCGCGGCCTGGCGGAGTCGCGGGCGGCGGCGCAGCGACTCGTCATGGCCGGGCTGGTGTTCTCCAACCAGCGCCGGCTCGACAAGCCGGGCCACGCGGTCGCCGCCGACGCGCCGCTCGAGGTCCGTGGCCAGCCTCATCCCTATGTCTCGCGCGGCGGCCTCAAGCTCGAGAAGGGGCTCGATCACTTCGCGATCCCGGTGGCGGGGCGTATCGCGCTCGACGTCGGGTCGTCGACCGGCGGCTTCACCGACCTGATGCTCCAGCGTGGCGCGGCCAAGGTCTACGCCGTCGACGTCGGCACCAACCAGCTGGCGTGGAAGCTGCGCCAGGACCCGCGCGTGGTGTCGATGGAGAAGACCAACATGCGCGACGTCACGCGCGCCGAGGTTCCCGACCCGGTCGACCTCGTGGTCTGCGACGCCTCGTTCATCGGACTGCGCACGGTGCTGCCGGCGGCGCTGGCGCTGGCGGCGCCCGGCGCCCACCTGGTGGCGCTGATCAAGCCGCAGTTCGAGGTCGGCCGCGGCCGCGTCGGCAAGGGCGGCATCGTCCGCGATCCCGAGCTGCACCGCGAGGTCTGCGACACCATCGTCGGCTGGCTGGGCGAGCAGCCGGGCTGGACCGTGCTGGGCGTGGCCGACAGCCCGATCGAGGGCGCCGACGGCAACCGCGAGTTCCTGGTCGCGGCCGCGTACCGGCCCCGGCATGCCGGCCTCAGCGAAGCGCCAGGCTGACGCGGAACTTGTTGTTGTCGGCGAGGGTGGCAAACGAGGCGAAGTGCTCGCGCAGTTGCGGCTCGTAGGGCAGGCCGCGGTTGGCGACCATGAAGAACCTCCCGCCGGGGCGCAGCGCCCGCGCCGCCGCCTCGATCATGCCCTGGCCCAGCCCCGGCTCGGCGGCGCGGCCGGCATGGAAGGGCGGGTTGCAGACGATGGCGTCGTAGGTCGCGGGCGCGGGCTCGCTGCCCAGCGCCAGCCAGTGGAAGCGGGCGCGCGGGTCGGCGACGTTGGCGCGCGCCGCCTCGATGGCGCGGTGCTCGGCGTCGATGGCGTCGAGCCGGTCGATCCCCGGGCAGCGCGCCAGCACCAGTTGCGACAGGTAGCCCCAGCCGGCGCCGAAGTCGGCGACCGTGCCGGCGAGATCGTCGGGCAGGTGGCGGGCGAGCAGGGCCGAGCCGTCGTCGACGTGGTCCCACGAGAAGATGCCCGGCTGGCTGAGCCACGGGCCGGCGCCGACCGGCTGCAGGCCGGCCAGCCCGCGCCAGTAGTCGGGCGGCCGGGCGTCGCCGCGGCGCAGCCAGAACACGCGGCTGTGGAACTTCGACAGCTGGCCGTCGAGACCGAACACCTTGGCGACCTGCTTCTCGAGGCTGGCGGCGCCATCGTCGTTCGAACCGGCGCAGGCCAGCACGCCGCCCTCGGTGAGCAGCGCCCAGCCGCGCGCGATGTTGGCGAAGTTCTCTTCCTTGTGCTTGGTCAGCAGCACCTGGCCGAGGCGGTAGCCGCCGCCGTCGAGCCGCGGCACCACGTTCCAGCCGGCGGCCTGCAGGCGCAGGAACTCCGGCCGGAACGACTGCTCGGCGTCGACATCGCGAAACGGGCCCAGCTCCGCGCGCAGGAAGAACGCCCGCTCCGGTGCGAGCGCTCCCGTGGCGAAGGCGTGGGCGAGGGCGCGCCCGGCCTGGCTCACCGGTCTACGTGTCCGCCGCGGCTCAGGGAACGAGGACGGCGCGGCCCATGATCAGGCCCTTGCGCAGCGCCTGCAGCGTGGCGTCGGCCTCGTCGAGCGGCTTCTTCAGCACCGGCACCGGCGTCACCTTGCCGGCGGTCACGAGGTCCATCATCTCCTTCATCTCGGCCGGGCTGCCGGTCACCGAGCCGACGATCTGGCAGCCGGTGAAGGCGAACATCGGCAGCGGCATGGTGAAGGTGCCGCCGAACAGGCCGACCACGACCAGCCGGCCGCCGCGGCCGAGGCAGCGCAGGCCGAACTGGGTCGAGGCCTCGGCGCCGACGAAGTCGACGGCCGCGCCGACGCCGGTGCCGCCGGTCAGCTCCATGATCGTCTTGCGGGCTTCCTTGTCGCGCGGGTCGACCGCGGCGCAGGCGCCGTTCTCGAGCGCCAGCTTGCGCTTGTTCTCGTCGATGTCGGCGACGATCGGCTCGCGGCCCAGCACCGACTTGGCGAAGCGCACGCCCATCAGGCCGACGCCGCCGGCACCGATCACCAGGATCGGCTTGCCGGCATCGTGGCCGACCGCCTTCTTGACCGCGCCGAACGCGGTGATGCCGGAGCAGGCGTAGAGACAGGCCAGTTCGACCGGGATGTTGCCGTACGGGTAGAGGTACTTCGCGTCGGGTACCAGCACGTGGTCGGCGAAGCCGCCGTCGCGGTTGATGCCGAGCGCGCGCGGCGTCGGGCAGAGATGCTCCTGGCCGTCGTTGCAGTACCAGCACTTGCCGCAGCCGATCCACGGGTAGACCACGGCCTTGTCGCCGACCTTGGCGCCCCTGGCGTCGGGGCCCAGGGCCACGACTTCGCCGACGATCTCGTGGCCCATGGTACGGGGCGGCGCCATCGTCTTCTCGGTCGAGTACTTGTTGCCGCCACCCATGTCGAAGTAGCCCTCCCACAGGTGGACGTCGCTGTGGCAGACGCCGGCGGCGGTGATGCGCACCAGCACCTCGGCGCCCTGCGGCGCGGGGTTGGCCTCCTCGACCTTCTGCAGCGGCTTGCCGAACTCGACGACCTTGTAGCTCTTCATGGGCTTGCTCCCGGTTGCTTGGGCCCAGCATAGACCATCCCGCGGGCGAATTTTCCAGCGTCGCCGCGCGTCGGCGCTTCTTCGAAAGTTTCGAAACTTTCGAAAACGGTTTACAGCCCGCCCCGGGTGTTTCAACATCCCGGGTGAATGCACCCCGCAAGAGGGTGCGATGCTGGAGGAAACGATGATCGATCGCATGGGTGCGTGGCGCCGCCGCCACGTCTTGGCCGGGATTCTGTCGTCCGCCGCCGCCGTGACGGCGCCGTCCCTGCTGCGCGCCGCGCCGTCGGGCACGCCGGTGCGGGTCGGCGGCACGCTGTCGCTGACCGGCTTCCTCGCGCAGACCGCGATCATCCACAAGATCGCCGCCGAGATCATGGTCGAGGAGATCAATGGCCGGAACGGCTTCCTCGGCCGGCCGATCGAGTACGTGCTGCTCGA
Source organism: uncultured Reyranella sp. (assembly GCA_964420105.1). GTDB lineage: Bacteria > Pseudomonadota > Alphaproteobacteria > Reyranellales > Reyranellaceae > Reyranella. The sequence continues at coordinate 52,595 of CAYQRL010000006.1, read as the reverse complement.
CGACCAGTCCAAGCCCGACGTCGCGCGCAGCCTCTACGAGAAGCTGATCACCGTCGACAAGGTCGACCTGATCATGGGGCCCTACGCGACCGCGCCGATCCTGGCCGCGATGGGCGTCGCCCAGCGCTACGGCAAGGTCATCATGCAGAGCAGCATGGGCATCCCCAAGCTGCAGACCTACGACATGGCCTTCCCGGCGACGCCGTTCGGGCCGGAGCCCGACAAGACCTATCCCAACGTCGTGCTCGACGCGATGGCGACGCTGCCGAACCCGCCCAAGAGCGTCACCATCGTGACCAGCAAGTTCCCGTCGGCGCAGTTCAACGCCGTCGGCATGAGGGCCGAGACCGAGAAGCGCGGGCTGAAGGTGCCGCTCTACCTCGAGTACGAGGCCGGCAACCGCGACTTCGGTGCGATCGCGGCGCGGGTCAAGGAAGCCAATGCCGACTTCCTGTGGGTCGGCTCGCTGGGGCTGGAGAGCAACCAGCTGCTCGAGGCGCTGCGCAAGCTCGACTACGTGCCCCGGACCAGCTTCCACCTCTACCCGGCGACCGGGCCGTTGGCGCTGTCGCCCGACGGCAACCTCGTCTGGTCGTCGACCTTCCTCGAGCCCGACGAGCCGTTCATGAGCCGGCCGGGCGTCAGGAAGATCGCCGAGCTCTACAAGGAGCGGGCGACCAAGGCGAACCTGCCGTACCCGATCATCGACGCGCAGGCCGCCGGCATGATCGCGGCGTGGCAGATCCTCGAGGCCGGCGTCAACGGCGCCAAGAGCCTCGACGACAAGCAGATCGCGGCCTACCTCAAGAAGAACGTGGTCGACACGATCTACGGCCCGACCAAGTTCGACGGCAAGTACAACCACGGCGAACCGGCGCAGCTGATCCGCCAGGTCCAGAACAAGGAATGGAAGGTCGTGTGGCCGAAGCAGTTCGCGGCGCCCGGCGTCAAGCTGATCCCGAGCTGATCGCGCTGGCGAGATGCCGAGTGCGACCCTCCTCGGCCAGGCGCTGATCTCGGGCGTCCTGGCCGGCGGCATGTACGGCCTGCTGGCGCTGGGGCTCAGCCTCAGCTGGGGCCTGCTGCGCCTCGTCAACCTCAGCCACTTCGCGCTGGCGTTCCTGGCCGCGTACCTGACCTACGAGCTGGGCACGACCTACCACGTCGCGCCGTGGTGGTCGGCGATGCTGGTGGTGCCCGCGATGTTCGCGATCGGGCTGGTGCAGCACTGGCTGTTCGACCGCTTCAAGGTCAACGAGCTGGCCTCGCTGCTGATCACCTTCAGCTTCGCGGTCGTGCTCGAGGTCGGCATCCAGCTCTACTGGACCGCCGACTACAGGCGCTTCGAGACCCATTACTCGACGCTGTCGATCAAGCTCGGCGCCTTCTACATCCCGGTGCTGGAACTCGTGCTGTGCCTGGTCGCCGGCGTGCTCGCCTGGGGCACCTGGCTGTGGCTGCGCAAGACCTACGTCGGCAAGGCGCTGCGCGCCGCCGCGGAGGATGCCGAGATCGCCGCCGCCTACGGCATCGACCACCGCAAGCTCGCCTACCTGCTGTCGGGCATGGGCGCGGCCTACGCCGGCGTCGCCGGCACCTTCATCGCCCTGATCGCCACGCTGGCGCCGGCCCAGATCTGGGCGTGGCTGGGCGTCGTGTTCGCCGTCGTCATCATCGGCCGGCTGGGCAACCCGCTGGGCGCGCTGCTGGCCGGCATGCTGATCGGCGCCTGCGAGTCGCTGGCGATGGCGGTGTTCGCGCCGGCCTGGGCGCCGGTGGTGTCGTTCTCGGTGCTGATCCTCATCCTGCTGTGGGACCCGGAATGGCTGTGAGCGTCGCCCGCGACCTGCCCAGGGGCATCGCCGCCGCCGCGGTGCTGGCTCTGGCACTGCTGCCGGGCGCCAAGCTGCCGGCGTTCTACGAGTCGTTCCTCTACCTGATCTTCTTCTGGGTCTCGCTGTCGACCAGCTGGGCGCTGCTGAGCGGCTTCGCCGGCTACTTCAGCCTCGGCCACGCGGCGTTCTTCGGGGTCGGCGTCTACACCACGGCAGCGCTGACCACCAAGTTCGAGGTGCCGTTCCTGGTCACCGTCCCGGTCGCGGCGGCGCTGGCGGCGCTGCTGGCGGCGGCGATCGGCGCGGTGGTGTTCCGGCTGCGCCGGCTGCGCGGCGAGCTGTTCGCGCTGCTGACCCTGGCGGTGACCTTCGTGATCGCCACCATCGTGCTCAACACGCCGATCGACGGCGGCGCCGGCGTGTTCATGAGCGCGGTGCCGCTGCCCGAGCTGATGCCGACGCAGACCGCGACGATCTACATCCTCGGCTTCGCGATGTGCGTGCTGACCATGGTGACGGCGTGGTGGGTGGCGCACGCCCGCCTCGGCATGGGCCTGTACGCCATCCACGACGACGAGGACGTCGCCGAGGCCAAGGGCGTGCCGACCTTCCGCTACAAGATCGCCGCGTTCGCCCTGTCGGCGGCGATCGCCGGCGCGGTCGGCGCGATCCACGCCATGTACGTCGGCTTCGTCACGGTGGCCGGCACCTTCGAGCTGACCGTGCCGCTCTACGTCGTGCTGATGAGCGTGCTGGGCGGCTCGCGCCACTGGGCCGGCCCGGCGGTCGGCGCCACCGTGATCACGGCGCTGCTCTACGCCTTCATCAGCGGCGGCGAGGCGATCCTCGGCCGCGCCATCGTCGGCCTGATCCTGATCGTCGCCATCCTGTGGCTGCCCGACGGCATCATCCCGTCGACGCTGGCGTGGCTGAAGCGCCGCCGCCGGGCCCCGGCGGCAGTGGCGCGTGCGGCCGAGGTCGTGCCGGTGGCCCCCAAGGGCGCGGCGACGCCGTCGGAGCGCACGCTGGTCGAGATCAAGGGCGTGACCAAGCGGTTCGGCGGCCTGCAGGCGCTGAACGGCGTCGACCTGACGGTGCGCGAGGGCGAGATCCTGGGCCTGGTCGGGCCCAACGGGTCGGGCAAGACCACCCTCATCAACGTGATCTCGGGCTTCTACCCGCTGACCTCGGGCACCATCTCGGTCGACGGCGCCGAGGTCGGGCGGGCGCCGGCGCACGAGATCGCCCGCCGCGGCGTTGCCCGCACCTACCAGATCCCGCGGCCGTTCACGAACATGACGGTGCTGGAGAACGTGGCGCTGTGCGCGACCTTCGGCGGCCCGCCGCGCAGCCGCGCCGAGATCCACGACGAGGCGCTGCACTGGATCGGCTTCTGCGGCCTGTCGGGCAAGGAGGACGTGCTCCCGGCCGGGCTGAACCTGCACGAGCGCAAGTTCCTCGAGCTCGCCCGCGCGCTGGCCGCCAGGCCCAAGCTGCTGCTGCTCGACGAGGTCCTGTCCGGCCTCAACCCGCACGAGGTCGACAACGCCATCCAGCTGGTCCGCGCGATCCGCGCCCAGGGCGCCACCATCGTGTTCGTCGAGCACCTGATGCGCGCCGTGGTCGAGCTGTCCGACCGGGTGGCGGTGCTGAACGAGGGCAAGCTGTTCGCGCTGGGGGCGCCGCGCGAGGTCATGCGCGACCCGCGCGTGGTCAGCATCTACCTGGGCAAGTCCTATGCTGCTTGAGGCCCGCAACCTGCGCGTCGGCTACGGCGACGCCACCGCGATCTGGGACGTCTCGCTGCACGTCGATGCCGGCGAGATCGTGTCGGTGATCGGCCCCAACGGCGCCGGCAAGACCACCCTGATCAACGCCATGGCCGGGCTGCTGCGCTGCCGCGGCGGCGAGCTGCGCTTCGACGGCACCGACATGACCCGGGTGCGCGCGCACGACTTCTGCGGCCATGGCATCGCCCTGGTGCCGGAGGGCCGCCGCCTGTTCGTCAAGATGTCGGTCGAGGAGAACCTCGAGCTCGGCTGCTACCTGCCGGCGGCACGGGCGAAGCGGACCGAGACGCTGGAGCGGGTCTACGACCTGTTCCCGATCCTGCGCGACAAGCGCCGCCAGCCGGCCGGCGAGCTGTCGGGCGGCCAGCAGCAGATGGTGGCGATCGGCCGGGCGCTGATGGCGCGGCCGCGCATCGTGCTGTTCGACGAGCCGTCGCTGGGCCTGGCGCCGACCATCGTCGACGACATGTTCGACATCATCGTGCGGGTGCGCGGCGAGGGCGTCGCCGTGCTGCTGGTCGAGCAGAACGTGCTGAAGGCGCTGGACGTCGCTGACCGCGCCTACGTGCTGGAGCAGGGGCGGATCGTCGGCGAGGGCCTGCCCGACGAGCTGGTCAGGCAGCCCCACATCCGCGAAGCCTATCTCGGGGTTTGAGGACGACCATGGCCAGGATCCTGAAGTTGCCCCTCGACGACGCCCGCCGCGCCGCCGTCACCACCGCGCCGCAGGACGTGCTGGCCGAGGACGCGGCCACCTTCGACGTGCTGCGGCGCATGCGCGAGGACATCCTGTGCTGCGTGCTGAAGCCCGACCAGCGGCTGCGCTTCGGCGAGCTGCGCCAGCGCTACGGCACCTCGGTGGGGACGCTGCGCGAGGCGCTGTCGCACCTCGTGTCCGAAGGGTTGGCCCGCACCGAGGCCGGCCGCGGCTTCGCGGTCGCGCCGGTGTCGCTGGCCGACTTCCTCGATCTCAGCGAGCTGAGGGTCTGGCTCGAGACCCGGACGCTGGCCGACGCCATCCGCCACGGCACCGACACCTGGGAGGCCGAGATCGTCAGCGCGTACTTCCTGCTGAGCAAGCTCGGGCCGCCCAAGACCGACGACCCGGTCAGCGTGAAGCGGGAGTGGGGCAAGCGGCACAAGCGCTTCCACGACGCCCTGGTCGCGACCTGCACCTCGCCGTGGTCGCTGCACTTCCGCAGCGAGCTGTTCGACCAGGCCCGGCGCTACCACTGGCTGACCATGATCCACGCGCGCTCGCGCCGTCGCAACGAGCACCTCGAGCTGCGCGACGCCGTGCTGGCGCGCGACGCGGCGCAGGCCTGCCGGCTGATCGAGCAGCACATCCGCACCACGGTCGAGCAGGCCGCCAGCGAGGTTCCGGGACTGGCCATGGAAGGCGCGCCCAAGACGCGTCGCAGGAAATCTTGAGGAGGAGGCGATCATGAAGCGCAGGGCATTCGTCATGTCGGGCACGGCGGCCACGCTGGCCGCGCCGGCCATCGTCCAGGCCCAGCCGCAGGCCTGGCCGGCCAACCCGCTGCGGATCATGCACGGCTACGATGCCGGCTCGAACCCCGACACGATCGCGCGGCAGATCTCGCAGGCGCTGAGCGAGGCCCTGAACACCCAGATCGTGATCGAACCGCGCCCCGGCGCGGCCGAGCGGCTGGCGGCGACCCAGATCGCGCGCATGAAGCCGGATGGCAGCGTGCTCTACCTGATGACCGGCGGGCAGGCGGTGGTGTCGGCGACCGACAAGACCCTGCAGTACGACCTGCTGCGCGACTTCGACTTCATCGGCATCATCACGCGCTTCCCGTTCTCCTTCACAGTGGCGCCGGATTCGCGCTTCAAGACCGTCCAGGCCTTCATGGAGGAGGCGAAGAAGAACCCGGGCAAGCTCACCTACTCGACCTCGGGAGTCGGTTCGACCCTGCACATGGCGGTCGAGCTGCTGCTCAAGGAAACCGGCGTCACCCTGACCCACGTGCCCTACAAGGGCGGCGTGGCCGCCCCCTACAACGACCTCGTGGCGGGCCGGATCGACATGATGGTGGTGACCTTCACCGGCGGCCAGCCGCTGATGAAGGCCGACAAGCTGCGCGCCGTGGCCGTGACCTCCAAGAACCGCCACCCCGGCTTCCCGGACGTGCCGACGATCTCGGAGACGCTGGTGCCCGGCTTCGACGTCGTGTCGTGGCTCGGCTTCACATCGCCTGCAGGCCTGCCGCCGGAGCTGCGCGACCGCCTGAACGCGGCGCTGCGCACGGTGATGGCGCGGCCCGAGATCAAGGGCAAGCTCGAGGAGCTGGGCAACGACACGACGGTCAGCACACCGGCTGAATTCCGCCAGAGGGTCGAGCAGGACATGGCGCGCTGGCGACCGCTCGCCCACGTGGTCAACCAGTCGTAAAGTGCCGGCACTACGGGGAGAGTCATGAGCAAGTACGGAATCGGTCAGCCTGTCCTGCGGTTCGAAGACCCGCGCCTGCTGCGCGGCCAGGGCCGCTTCGTCAACGACGTCAACCTGCCGGGCCAGGCCCACGCCGTGTTCGTGCGCTCGCAGTACGCGCACGCCAGGATCAGGTCGATCGACGTCGCGGCGGCGAAGGCGGCGCCCGGCGTGGTCGCGGTGCTGACCGGCCACGACGTGGCGGCCGACGGGCTCGGCATGCCCAAGGCCAACATGCCGCGCAAGCGGCCCGACGGTAAGCCGATGTTCGCGCCGCAGCGCCCGCCGCTGGTCACCGACCGCGTCCGCTACGTCGGCGACCCGGTGGTGATGGTGGTGGCCGAGACGCTGGCCCAGGCCAAGGACGCGGCCGAACTGGTGGCGATCGACTACGAGGAGCTGCCGTCGGTGACGGCGACCGAGGACACGGTGAAGCCGGGCGCGCCGGCGGTGTGGGACGAGTGCCCCGACAACATCTCCAACAACGTCGAGCGCGGCAACAAGGCCGCGACCGAGGAGGCGATCAAGGGCGCCGCCCGGGTGATCAAGCGGCGCTACGTCATCAGCCGCGTCCACGCCCAGTACATGGAGCCGCGCGGCACCGTCGCGACCTACGACCAGGGCGAGGATCGCATGATCCTCTACGCCGACGTCCAGTATCCCCACCGCGTCCGCAACATGCTGGCGCAGAACGTCTTCAAGGTGCCCGAGAGCAAGATGAGGGTGATCGCCCAGGACGTGGGCGGCGGCTTCGGCACCAAGGGCTGGCAGTACGTCGAGCACCGGCTGACGCTGTGGGCGGCGCGCAAGCTCCTGCGCCCGGTCAAGTGGACCTGCGAGCGCTCGGAGGCGGTGATGGCCGACGAGCACGGCCGCGACAACATCGGCGAGATCGAGCTGGCGCTCGACAAGGACAACAGGTTCGTGGCGCTGCGCCTGAACATGCTGGCCAACATCGGCGCCTATGTCGGCTCGGACCGCAACCTGCTGTCGCCGTTCGGCATGATCGGCACGGTGCTGGGCGTCTACCTGATCCCCAAGGCCTACATCAACGTTGTCGGCGTGCTGTCGAACACCAACCCGACCGCGCCGTACCGCGGCGCCGGCCGGCCCGAGGCCATCTACCTGATCGAGCGGCTGATCGACGACGCGGCGCGCGAGCTGGGCGTCGACCGGGTCGAGCTGCGGCGCAAGAACATGCTCCCGGAGTCGATGCTGCCGTACCAGAGCCCGGTCGGGCCGTACTACGACTGCGGCCGCTTCGAGGAGAACCTCGACATGGCGCTGAAGCTGGCCGACGTCGCCGGCTACGAGGCGCGCAAGGCAGCCTCCGAGAAGCGCGGCAGGCTGCGCGGCCTCGGGATCGTCAACGCCATCGAGCAGGCGGCCGGCACGGCGCAGCCGGAGTACGCGGAGATCCGCTTCAACCCGAGCGGCACCGCGGCGCTGCTGATGGGTACCAAGGCCCAGGGCCAGGGCCACGAGACCATGTTCAAGCAGATCCTGAACGAGAAGCTGGGCATCGATCCGCACGACGTGCAGTTCATCGACGGCGACACCGACCGCGTCGCCTTCGGCATGGGCACCAACGGTTCGCGCTCGACCGTGCTGGGCGGCTCGGCGCTGTTCCTCGCCGCCGACAAGGTGGTCGAGAAGGGCAAGCGCATCGCCGGTCACCTGCTGGAAGCCGGCGAGCAGGACATCGAGTTCGCCGAGGGTACCTTCAAGGTCAAGGGCACCGACAAGACGGTGTCGCTGAAGCAGGTGGCGATGGCGGCGTTCAACCCGACCAAGTGGCCCAAGGGCTTCGAGGGCGGCCTGTACGAGAACGCCACCTACCTCGGCCAGAAGGACACCTACCCGAACGGCTGTCACATCTGCGAGGTCGAGGTCGATCCCGAGACCGGCGACGTCCGGCTCGAGCGCTACGCCGTCGTCGACGACGTCGGCACGGTGATGAACCCGATCGGCCTGAAGGGCCAGATCCACGGCGGCGTCGCCCAGGGCGTCGGCCAGATCCTCGGCGAGCAGGTGGTGTGGGACCGCGACAGCGGCCAGCTGCTGACCGCCAGCTTCCAGGACTACGTCATGCCGCGCGCCGACATGATGTGCAGCATGGAGATCAAGAGCAACCCGGTGCCGACCCCGCACAATCCGCTCGGCGCCAAGGGCGCCGGCGAGGCTGGCACCGTCGGCGCCATGCCGGCGGTGATGAACGCGATCGTCGACGCGCTGGCGCCGCTCGGGGTGCGCGACGTCGCCATGCCGGCGACGCCGCAGAACGTGTGGCGCGCGATCAGCGAAGCGAGCAAGTAGGAGCAGGGGAGAGAAATGAGCGTACTCGAGGGCAAGCGGCGCGAGATCCGCCACGTGATCTGGAACGGCAGCGAGCACTGGGCCGAGTTCAAGGATGGCCGAATCGTGTTCAACGACGGCCGCAGCTGCGGCGAGGACGAGGTCGTCCACCTGCCGCCCTGCACGCCGACCAAGATCATCTGCGTGCACGTCAACTACATCTCGCGCTACTACGAGTTCAACAACACGCGCGTGCCGCCGAAGTCGCCGACCTACTTCCAGAAGCCGCTGACCGCGCTCAATTCCCACAAGGGCGAGCTGATCCGGCCGCAGGGCTACAAGTACGTCAACTACGAGGGCGAGATGGCGGTCGTCTTCGGCAAGGTCACGCGCAACGTGACCCGCGAGGAGGCGTGGGACTGCATCGCCGGCTTCGCGCCGTCGAACGACTTCGGCTGCCACGACTTCCGCGACACCGATGCCGGCTCGATGCTCCGCGTGAAGGGCTTCGACGGCTTCTGCCCGATCGGCCCCGGCCTGGTCTCGGGCGTCGACGTGCGCAAGTCGACGCTGCGCTCGTACCGCAACGGCAAGCTGGTGCAGGAAGGCGACATCAGCGAGCAGATCTTCGACTGCGGCTACCTGATCGCCGACCTCGCGCGCCACATGACGTTCCTGCCGGGCGACATCCTGCTGACCGGCACGCCGGCCAATTCGCGCCCGCTCGACGTCGGCGACACGATCGACGTCGAGGTCACGGGCGTCGGCCGCCTGTCCAACAAGGTGGTCGAGGTGCCGGCCCCGCGGGCCGACGTCGGCTTCCCGGCCAGCCCGGACAGCGACGGCGTGCGCCGGGTCGCGCTCGGCAACGAGGAGCGCCTGCCCGACAAGTTCAAGCAGAAGTAACCGGAGGAAACCATGGTTGCGATCAAGGCTGCCGAGTTCGCCTTCCCGCGCATGGAGGCACCCGACCTCGATGCGATGGAGGAGTTCCTCGTCAACTTCGGTCTCGTGCGCGCCGAGCGCACGCCGGACGCGCTCTACATGCGGGGCGCGGACTCCCATCACCACCTGCACGTGACGCACAAGGCCGGCACGCGCTTCATCGGCTTCGCCTACCACGCCGAGAGCGAGGACGATCTCAAGCGGCTGGCCAAGCTGCCGGGCGCCTCGGGCATCGAGTCGATCGACGAGCCGGGGGGCGGCAAGCGGGTCCGGCTCAGGGAGCCGAACGGCTACCAGGTCGAGGTGATCCACGGCATGGAGGCCGTGGCGCCGCTCAGCATCCCGCGCCAGCTGGTGAACAGCGGCAGCGAGCCGCTGCGCCGGGCGGGGCGGGTCATGCGCCTGAGCAGGTCGCCGACCACGCTGCAGCGCATCGGCCACGGCGTCATCGCCACCCCGAAGGTCAAGGAGACGGTGGCGTGGTTCCGCGAGACCCTGGGCATGATCCGCTCGGACGATGTCTACGTCGGCGACAAGGACAACGTGATCGGCGCCTTCAGCCGCCTCGACCGCGGCAACGACTACGTCGATCACCACGTGCTGTTCTGCGTCCACAACGAGCGCGCCGGCCTCAACCACGTGTCGTACGAGGCGCAGGACATCGACGCGGTGTTCCAGGACCACGAGTACATCAAGGGGCTTGGCAAGTACGAGCACATGTGGGGCATCGGCCGCCACCTGCTCGGCAGCCAGGTCTACGACTACTGGTGCGACCCGTGGGGCCGCTGCCACGAGCGCTGGGCCGACACCGACCGGCTGAACGCGACCGACGGCGGCAACCTGGTCAGCGCCGAGGAGGGCTTCCAGTCGCAATGGGGCGACCGGCCGCCCGAGCGGTTCATCGGCCATTCGTCGCCGTGACCGGCAAGTTTTCCAAGGAGAGATGACGTGAAGCTTTGCTATTTCAACGACTTCCGCCTCGGCGTCCTCAAGGGCGACAGCGTGGTCGACATCACCGACGCGGTGAAGGACATCCCGCATCGCGACAGCCGCGACCTGATCTGCGGCCTGATCGAGCGCTGGGACAGCTACAAGGCCAAGGTCGAGAAGGCCGCGGCCGACGGCAAGGGCGTGCCGCTGAAGGACGTCAAGCTGCGGCCGCCGGTGCCGCGCCCCGGCAACATCGTCTGCATGGCGGTGAACTACATGGAGGACGGCACCCTCAAGGAGAAGCCGCAGATCAACGCCTTCCACAAGGCGGCGTCGTGCGTGATCGGCGAAGGCGACACCATGGTGCTGCCCGACGTGCCGGCGACGATCTTCGAGGGCGAGGCCGAGCTGGCCCTGATCATGGGCAAGCCGGCCAAGAACGTGTCCCAGGCCGACGCCATGAAGCACGTCTTCGGCTATACCTGCTTCATCGACGGCTCGGCGCGCGGCCTGCCGCCCCCGGGCAACGTCTTCTTCCAGATGAAGTCGCGCGACACCTTCTGCCCGATCGGGCCGTGGATCGTGACCGCCGACGAGATCGCCGACCCGCAGAACCTCGCCATCGAGCTGAAGAACAACGGCGAGACGATGCAGAAGTTCAACACCAACGACATGGCGCACCTGATTCCGCGCTGCATCGAGTGGGTGAGCTCGATCCACCCGCTGAACCCGGGCGACATCCTGGCCACCGGCACCAACCACCGTGGCCTGCACTCGTTCATGGACGGCGACAGGATCGAGCTGACGATCGAGAAGGTCGGCACGCTGAAGTTCAACGTGAAGGACGAGCTCAAGCGCAAGTGGGCCCGGACCACGCGCTCGCAGCACAAGGACAAGGGCGGCGAGGGCCCGCACACGCCGCAGCTGTCGGGCAAGCACGCGAAGTGACGTGACACGCGACCGAAGAGAAAGGGCCCCGTTCCGGGGCCCTTTCTTTGTCGCTAGCGGGCGTCCAGCTTGGACTGGATGTCCTTCATCCACGCCTCGCGGCTCATGAAGCGCGGGCGGCTGCGGCACATCGCTTCGGTGCGCCTCAGGATCTCGTCGTTGTCCTGGTCGAGGTCGAGCGGCTCGCCGCACGGCTGCGGCGTGTAGAACGGCGTGTCGCAGTACATCTCGACCGGGTTGCCCTCGGGGTCCTTGAAGTAGAAGGCCCAGGCATTGCCGTGGTCGGTGACGCGCATCGGCTGGATGCCGTTCTCGGCCAGCCGCTTGCGGTAGGCCTTGAGCGTGTCGAGCGAGTCCAGCCGGAAGGAGATCTGGTTCACCGGGTTGAACGGCAGGTCCTTCGGACGGCCGTCGAACAGCACGAACTGGTGGTGGCAGTCGGGGTCCTGGGTCATGAAGAAGATCTCGTTGCCGGCGCTGCTCTTGCCGGTATCGCTGATCACGAACCCCATGACGCGGGTGTAGAAGTCGACCATGCCCTTCAAGTCGTTGGCATGGAGGCCGAAGTGGGTGAGCTGGGCAGAGAGTGTCATGTGTGGATTGTCCGCCCGACCCGGCCGGCCGGCAACGAAAAAGGGCGCCGCGGTGCAACCGCGACGCCCTCCGTTTCGCACCCTGATGCGCGAGGCGCGAGCGAGACTTAGTGCTGCGCCACGTTGGTCTGGATCAGGGCCGGCTTCTCGGCCTCGACCGGGATCGCGCGGGGCTTCTTCTCCTCCGGGATCTCGCGCTGCAGCTCGATGGTCAGCAGGCCGTTGGCCAGCTTCGCGCCGGTGACCTTGACATGGTCCGCGAGCTGGAAGCGGCGGTCGAAGTTGCGACCGGCGATGCCGCGGTACAGGTACTGCCTGTCGTCCTGGCCGTTCTGGGCCTGGCCGGTGACCAGGAGCTCGTTCTCCTTCTGGGTCACGTTGAGCTCGGCCTCGGAGAACCCGGCGACCGCCATCACGATCCGGTAGGCGTTATCGCCCGCCTTCTCGATGTTGTACGGGGGGTAGCCGTTGGTGCCGGATTGGGTGGCCACCGAGTCGAGCAGGTCGAAGACCCGGTCGAAGCCGACGGTGGCGCGGTAAAACGGGGAATAGTCGAACGTACGCATGATGATCATCCTCCAATGAGCGATGTGACTTTGACTTCCGCCCCGGATGGGCGCGGGAGACACCGGTGATTTAGGAGGCGGCGGCCGACCGTCAAGGGGAGGAAAACTTTCCTTCGCTCCCCGACCCGGCGGCAGGAAATGCTGCCCCGGCGAAAACCTTCGGAAATTCAAATCGTGGCGGATGTGCGATCACACGCCAGATCCAAGGGGTCATCCCGGGGATCCGGCGGAGTGTCCCATGTCGCAGATTTTCCAGCGTTTTCCGGCCGCCCGCCCGTGGGCCTGGTCGACTGGCCAGGCCGCCGCCCTGCTGGGCTTCCACGTCCTGCTGCGCGTGGCGGTGTCGTGAAGCACCTGCCGCTGTTCTTCGACCTCGCCGGGCGCCCGGTGGTGGTGGTGGGCGAGGGACCCGCCGCCGAACGGCGGGTGGCGCTGGTGCGTGCCGCCAACGCCGAGGTGCGCCAGGTCGCCGTCCTGTCGCCGGCCGACCTCGACGGCGCGGTCGCGGTGTTCGTGGCCACCGGCGACCTCGCGCGCGATAGCGCCGCCCGGGTCGTGGCCCGCGCCGCCGGGCTGCCGGTCAACGTCATCGATCGCCCGGCGCTGTGCGACTTCATCCTGCCGGCGATCGTCGATCGTGGCGACGTCGTGGTCGCGATCTCGACCGGCGGCGCCTCGCCGACGCTGGCCGCCAGCCTGCGCGCCCGCATCGAGGCGGTCCTGCCCGAGCGCATCGGCGACCTCGCCCGGCTTGCCGCCGCGTTCCGCGCCCAGGTCTACGGTCTGCTCGCCGATCCCGGCCAGCGCCGGCACCTGTGGCGGCGGTTCGCCGAGGGGCCGGTGGCCCGCCTCGTGCTGGACGGCGACGAGGCCGGCGCCCGGCGCGCCGCCCTGGCGGAGCTCGAGGCCGCGCGTCGCGCCGACACGGCGCCCGGAATCGTCCACGTCGTCGGCGCCGGGCCGGGCGACCCCGACCTCCTGACGCTGCGCGCGGTCCAGCTGCTGCGCGAGGCAGACGTCATCCTGCACGACGAGTTGGTGCCGCCGGCGGTACTGGCGCGGGCGCGCCGCGACGCCGAGCTGGTGTCGGTGGGCAAGCGCCGCGGCCAGGCCCACTGGCCCCAGGCCGAGATCAACGCCGAGCTGGTGCGCCGGGCGCGCGCCGGCGAGACCGTGGTGCGGCTAAAGGCCGGCGATCCCTTCGTGTTCGGCCGCGGCGGCGAGGAGGTCGAGGCGCTGCAGGCGGCCGGCGTCGCCTTCTCGGTGGTGCCGGGCGTCACCGCCGCGCTCGGCTGCTCGGCCTCGGCCGGCATCCCGCTCACCCATCGCCGCATCGCCTCGGCCGTCACCTTCGTCTCGGGCCACGCCGCCGCCGGCAGCCGCGATGCTGCCTGGCCGGCGCTGGCGCGGCCGGGCCACACGCTGGCGATCTACATGGGGGCCGCCGAGGCCGCCTCGGTGCGCGATCGCCTGCTGGCGGCCGGCGCCGACCCGGCGTTGCCGGTGGCGGTGATCGAGAACGGCACCCGGCCGGACGAGCGCGTCTCGACCGGGCGGCTGGCCGACCTCGCGCGCCTCGCCGCCCGCCACACCGGCCCCGGCGCGGGCCCCAGCCTGATCGTCGCCGGCGAGGTCGCCGCCCTCGCAGCTTCCGAACCGCTTCCCCTCGCACAGGTGTCCTGATGGCCAAGAACCTCACCGGCGACCTCGCCGTCGTCTCTGCCAACCGCCTGGTCGACGGCGTCGTGGTTTTCCTCGACGCGGCCGGCCAGTGGACCGATCGCCTGTCGCGCGCCGCGGTGGCGCGCGATGCCGAGGCCGCCGAGCGCCTGCTGCAGCAGGCGCGGGGCGCGGGCTTCGGCGTGGTCGACCCGTTCCTGGTCGCGGTGACCGAGGAGGTCGACGGCGTGATCGAGCCCGTCAGCCTGCGCGAGAAGATCCGCGCCTCGGGCCTGACCTTCGAGGCGATCGCGGCCGAGGCGGTGCGCTATGCCTGACGGCCAGCACTTCTACCGCTACGACCGCTACGACCGCGCCCTGGTCGCCGAGCGCGTGGCGCAGTTCCGCGACCAGGTGCGTCGTCGCCTGGCCGGGGAACTGACCGAGGAACAGTTCAAGCCGCTGCGGCTGACCAACGGCCTGTACCTGCAGCTGCACGCCTACATGCTGCGCATCGCCATTCCCTACGGCACGCTGTCGTCGCGGCAGCTGCGCAAGCTGGCCGAGATCTCGCGCCGCTTCGACCGCGGCTACGGCCACTTCACGACGCGGCAGAACCTGCAGCTCAACTGGATCAGGCTGGAGGACGCGCCCGACGCGCTGGCGGCGCTGGCCGAGGTCGACATGCACGCCATCCAGACCTCGGGCAACCTGGTCCGCAACGTCACCGCCGATCACTTCGCCGGCGCGGCGGCCGACGAGATCGAGGACCCGCGCATCTGGTGCGAGATCGTGCGCCAGTGGTCGACGCTGCATCCCGAGTTCAGCTTCCTGCCGCGCAAGTTCAAGATCGCGATCACCGGCTCGCCCAACGACCGCGCGGCGGTGCGCGTCCACGATGTCGGCCTGCGGCTGTGGCGCAACGCGGCCGGCGAGGTCGGCTTCGAGGTCATCGTCGGCGGCGGTCTCGGCCGCACGCCGATGATCGGCAAGACACTGCGCGCGTTCCTGCCCAGGGAAGAGCTGCTGGCCTACCTCGAGGCGACGCTGCGCGTCTACAACCGCTACGGCCGCCGCGACAACCTCTACAAGGCGCGGATCAAGATCCTGGTGCACGAGATCGGCGTCGAGAAGATGCGCGAGGACGTCGAGGCCGAGTTCGCCGCGATCCGGGACGGCGCGCTGCGCCTGCCGGCCGCGGCCGTCGAGGCGATTGCCCGGCAGTTCGCGCCGCCGCCGCTGCGCAAGCGGCCGACCAGCGACGCCGCGGTCGAGGCGCTGAGGCTCGAGGACCCGGCCTTCGCGCGCTGGCTGAGGTCGAACGTGGTGCCGCACCGCGTGCCCGGCCACGCCATCGTGACGGCCTCGCTGAAGCCGGCCGGCGCGCCGCCGGGCGATGCCAGCGCCGCGCAGATGGAGGGCGTGGCCGACATCGCCGAGCGTTACGGCCACTCGGAGATCCGGGTCAGCCACGAGCAGAACCTGGTGTTGCCGCACGTCGCCATCGCCGACCTGCCGGCGGTGTGGCGGGCGCTCGACCGCCTGGGCTTCGCCGAGGCCAATGTCGGCAAGATCACCGACATCATCGCCTGCCCGGGGCTCGACTACTGCGCCCTCGCGAACGCGCGCTCGATCCCGGTGGCACAGCGCCTCTCGACCCACTTCGCGGAGGTCGCGCGCCAGCACGACATCGGCGACCTCAAGATCAAGATCTCGGGCTGCATCAATGCCTGCGGCCATCACCATGTCGGCCACATCGGCATCCTCGGCGTCGACAAGAACGGCGTCGAGCTCTACCAGCTGACGCTGGGCGGCGACGTCGACTTCGGCAACACCGCGCTGGGGACGGTCCTCGGTCCCGCGGTCGGGGCCGACCGTGTCGTCGAGGCCGTCGATGCCCTGGTCGCCACCTACCTCGACAACCGCGCCGGCGCCGAACGCTTCGTCGACACCGTCCGGCGCCTCGGACTCCAGCCCTTCAAGGAGCGCGTCTATGCCGCTGTATAGCGAACGGGAAACCACGTCCGTCCTCGAACCGCTGACGCTGGCGGAATGGCAGCAGCGCCCGGCCTGGCCGGCGGTGGCGCTGGCCAACACCGACCCGGTCGAGGCGCTGGCCGAGCGTGTCGGCACGCTGCGCCTGGTGGTGCTGCATTTCCCCAGGTTCAGCGACGGCCGCGCCTACAGCCAGGCGCGGCTGCTGCGCGAGCGGCTCGGCTACACCGGCGAACTGCGCGCCACCGGCGGCGTCCTGCGGGACCAGCTGCCGTTCCTGCTGCGCTGCGGCTTCGACTCGTTCGAGAGCGACCAGCAGGGCTTCGGCGACGCGCTGGCCACGGCGCGGTCGCTGTTCAGCGTCGTCTACCAGCCGACCGAGGACGGCCAGGTCCCGGCCGCGATGCGCCGGCTCGCGACCGGGACCCGCGTCGCGGCGGAGTAGATCGGCGGTCAGCCTATCGCTCGACCGTCACGCCCTCGTGGCCGAGCAGCCAGCGCTTGCGGTGCAGGCCGCCGCCGTAGCCGGTCAGGGCACCATCGCTGCCGACGACGCGATGGCAGGGCACGACGACCCCGATCGGGTTCTGGCCGTTGGCGAAGCCGGCGGCGCGGACCGCCGCCGGGCGGCCGCAGCGCCGCGCCAGCTCGGCGTAGGTGATGGTGCCGCCGGCCGGGATGTCGCGCAGGCAGCGCCACACGTCCTGCTGGAACGGCGTGCCGCCGGTCGCCACGGCCAGCGCGTCGATCGCCGCGAGGTCGCCGCTGAAGTAGGCCCGCAGCGCCCGCGCCGCCGCGCTGTCCGCCGGCCGGTCGGCGAGGGCGACGGCCCCGCAGTGCCGACGCAGCAGCTTGCGGAAGCGCGGCAGGTGGTCGGTCCAGTCGACCGCCCGCAGGATGCCGTCGCCGTCGGTCACGACGAGCATCTCGCCGATCGGGGTCGCAAGGCGTTCGAGCAACACCGCGCTAGCGGCGGGCGCTTTCCTGCAGCGCCTTGCCGAAGGCCTGGAACAGGGCGCGGTTGATCGGGTTGATCTGGGGGTCGTACTCGGCGTGCCACTGGACGCCGAGCGCGAAGCCGGGGGCGTCGGCGATGCTGATCGCCTCGATCGTGCCGTCCTCGGCGATGCCCTCGATGGTGACCCGCTCGCCGGGCTGCAGGATGCCCTGGCCGTGCAGCGAGTTGACGCGGATGCGCTCGCAGCCCAGCAGCCGGGCGAACTCGCCATCCTTCTTCAGGTCGACGTCGTGGCGGTCGGCGAACACGACCTCGGGGTCGGGATGGATCTCGCCGTTCTCCAGCCGCGGCATGCGATGGTTCATGCGGCCGGGCAGTTCGCGGATCTCGGGGTGGAGGGTGCCGCCGAAGGCGACGTTCATCTCCTGCAGGCCGCGGCAGATGCCGAAGATCGGGATGCGGCGCGCGACGCACGCCTCGACCAGCGCCAGCGCCATGGCGTCGCGGTCCTGGTCGTAGGGTTCGTGCTTGGGGTGGGGCGTGACGCCGAAGCGCGACGGGTGGACGTTGGCGCGGGCGCCGGTCAGCAGGATGCCGTCGACGGCGCCGAGCAGGGCGTCGATGTCGGTGATGTCGGGCGTGCCGGCGAACATCATGGGCAGGGCGCCCGCGACCTCGGCGATGGCGCGCAGGTTGCGCTGCCCGACCAGCTGCACGTTGTGACGGTCATTGACGACCTGGGCGTTGCCGATCACGCCCACCACCGGTTTGGACCTTCCTGCCATTCGCTCGCACGCACCCCGGAAACCCGGACAGATAAGCGCATTTCGTGCCAAGGGGAAAAGTTTTTCCGGTCCCGGCCCTGTGCGCGAAACGGGGCCGGGCGGCGCGCCGCCATCACGAAGCCGCGAAGGGGGTCGCCCGCCGGGGGCGGTCCATGCGAGTATCGCGGCGGGGAATGGCCGCGAGGTCGGTGAGCCGCGAACGATCGCTGTTCGGGGCCGCCGTGGCGCGTGCCGGAAAGTGGAGAGATGACTCGTGGACGGCGCCTGGCTTACGGCGCGATTTTCGGCGTGATCCTGATCGCCGCGACCCTGGTGGGCATCGAGACAATGTCGTCGTTCTACGTCCCGGCCTGGCCGGCCCGGGTCATGAACCCGCGCGAGCCCGCCCCGGTGCGACCGCTCGGCGAGCCGTACAAGAACCAGCCGTGGCTGGCCGACGGCGACAACTCGTGGGGCATGCGCGACAGCGAACGCTCGATCGCCAAGCCGCCCGGCACCTACCGCGCCGCCTTCGTCGGCGACAGTTTCGTCGAGTCGCGGTTCACGCCGCTGTCGCTGTCGGCCGCCGTCCAGCAGCGCCTGCCGCCCGAGCGCCACATCGAGACCGTGAACCTCGGCGTCGGTGCCACCGACCCGCGCAGCTACTACTACCGTGTCCGCGACGTCGCCCTCGAGATCGGGTCGGACGCCATCCTGCTGTTCCTCTATGCCGGCAACGATTTCATCACCGAGGGATACTCCTGGATCCCGAAGCTGGTCGACGAATCGCCGGGCGGCGCCCTGGTCGGCCAGTTGATGCCGCGCACCAACTGGCTGCTGGTCAACCGCCTCGACCTGTCGGCGTTCTTCCGCTCGCGCACCAATGCGCCGGCCAACGACGAGCTGATGCTGTACCGCGCGGTGACGGCTCCGCCGGCGGAGCGGCTGGGGCGCGTCGTGTCCTACGTCAAGACCTACCACTACCCGAACGTGCCCGAGGAGAAGCTGGCGGAGATCCTGTCGCGCGGCGACAACCGCTTCATCGACATCGCCTACCCGCATGCCGACGGCGAGCAGGAGTACATGCACGACTGGATGTTCGGCACCCTGATGAGCTGGGAAGCGAGCAACCTCGACGTGCCCAGGGACCGCGCCGACGCGCCGCGGCTGGCCGGGCGCCGGCATGTCGAGGCGACGCTGTCGTGGCTCGAGGCGACCAACCGGGTCGCCAAGAGCCGCGGCGTGCCGCTGGTCGTGTTCCTGGTGCCGACCGGCAGCGTCGACCCGGCCTATGCCGAGTTCTGGAAGCCGTGGCCGCGCGCCTACAGCTGGAACTGGCTGTGCGACGAGTGGCATGCCCAGCTGGCGGCGGCGCTGCCCGGCGCCGGCATCCGCTTCGTCGACCTGCGCACGACGCTCGACGGCATTCCCGGCACCTACCGCAAGATGGACGGCCACTGGACCCAGAAGGGCGAGGGGCTGGTCGCCGACCGGGTCAAGACCGAGCTCGAGCGCCTGACCAGCGAGCGCAACGTCGCCAAGGCCCGCTAGCCGCCGTCGTCGAAGCGCCGCCGCTCGCGCGGCGCGGGGCGCCGCTCAGGCGGCGCGAGGCGCCGGCCACGGGCCGACCTCGAGCCACGTGCTCTGGTAGGTCGCGCCCTCGCCCATGTCGGTGTAGCGGTCCGAGCACAGCATGTTGATCGTGCCGGACACCGCCTCGCCGACCGGGCGCTGGCCCGGCACCAGCACGACGCCGGGCTGGATCTCGTCGTCGACCTGGAGCTCGAGCCCGATCTCGCCGCGATCGTTGTGCAGCCGCACCGTGTCGCCGCTCTTGAGGCCCCGCCTGGCGGCATCCTCGGGGTGCAGCACGCAGAACGGCTTGCCCTCGCGGCGGCGCAGGAACTCGACGCCGGAGAAAGCGGTGTGGGCCTGGAAGTAGCCGGGCGCGGTCAGCAGGCGCAGCGGCCAGCGCTTGGCCTCGGCGGTCTCGACCGGGTCGGGTTGCCAGTCGGGCAGGGCGGGCAGGCCCTGCTTCGCCAACTGCTCGGAGTAGAACTCGAGCTTGCCCGAGGGCGTGGCGAACTTCTGGCCCTCGAACGGGTGGGCGATGTGGATCGGCTCGCCGGCGAACAGCTTCGCCGGGTCGGCGGCGCCGGCCGGGCCGGTCGCGCCCCTGAGCAGTTCGCGCGCCGCGTCCTGCGGCGACAGCGTGAAGATGCGGTCGGCGAGGCCCATGCGCTGCGCCAGCGCCTGCGCCACCGCGAAGTTGGAGCGCGCCTCGCCGCGCGGCGGGGCCGCCTGGCGGCCCCACTGCATCCAGTAGGCGCCGTAGGCGCGGTAGAGGTCGTCGGTCTCGAGGTAGTTCGCGGCCGGCAGCACGATGTCGGCGAACTTCGCGGTGTCGGTCATGAAGGGATCGTGGACGACCGTGAACAGGTCCTCGCGCGCCAGGCCCTGCCGCACCTTGTGGGCCTCGGGGCAGGTCACGGCCGGGTTGTTGGCGGCGATGAACAGCGCGCGGATCGGCGGGTCCTTGAGGTTGAGCAGGTCCTCGCCCAGCCGCAGGTGGTTGACGTTGCGCGTCGCCGCCGGACCGGACGGCTTGCGCACCGCGTTGTAGTTGAGGTCGCACGAGGCGGCGGTCAGCAGCACCGCGCCGCCGCCGCGCACGGCGTAGTGGCCGCTGACGCCCGGCAGCAACGCCACCGCGCGCAGCGCCTGGCCGCCGTGGGTGAGCCGGGTCATGCCCTCGCCCAGCCGGATCAGCGCCGCGCGGGCCCTGCCGTACAGCGCCGCCAGCTTCTCGATGTCGGCCACCGGCAGGCCGGTGATCTCGGCGACGCGCTGCGGCGGGAAGTTCGGCAGGACCTCCTTCTCGACGCGCTCGAAGCCCAGCGTGCGCTCGGCGAGGTAGGCGCGGTTGGCCAGCCCGTCGCGCACCAGGATGTGCATGATGCCGAGCGCCAGCGCGGCGTCGGTGCCGATGCGGATCGGCAGGTAGAGGTCGGCGGCCTTGGCGCTGCGCGTGCGCCGCGGATCGATCACCACGATCGGCAGGCCGCGCTTCTTCTTCTGGGTCTCGGCGAGCGCCCAGAAGTGCACGTTGGTCGCCGCGAGGTCGGCGCCCCAGGCGATCACCAGGTCGGAATGCACCACGTCCTCGGGATCGGCGCTGCCGACCGGGCCCACGGTCATGTCCCACGCCGTCTCGCAGCACGAGTCGCAGACCGTGCCGGCCTGCAGGCGGGTCGTGCCCAGCGCGTGGAACAGGCCGTTGACGAGGCCGCGGTTGGTGAGGCCCTGGTGGGCGGAGTAGGCGTAGCCGAGCAGGGCGAGCGGGCCGCTCTCGGCGATGATCGCCTTCCAGCGCGCGGCGATCTCGTCGAGCGCCTCGTCCCAGCCGATCGCGGCGAACTGGCCGGCGCCCTTCGGCCCGACGCGCCTCAGCGGCGTGGCGATGCGTTCGGGCGAATTGACCAGATCGGCGTCGCGGTTGACCTTCCCGCAGGCGAAGCCCGCCGTGTAGGGATGGTCGGGGTCGCCCTGGACGCGCACCACCCTGCCGTCCTCGACATGCGCGATGAGCGAGCACATGTCGGGACAATCGTGCGCACAGACGACTCGAACTTGCGACTTCACCTGACCGTCTCCCTCGTTCGGAGACGGCAGTGTAACAGAGCCCCCGGCGGAGGCTGCGATTACTTCTTCTTGGGGGCGGCCTCGGTCTTGGCGCCGGTCGACTTGGTGCCGGCCGCGCCGACGCCGCCGGTCATGCCGAAGCGATCCTTGAAGCGCTGCACGCGGCCGCCGCGGTCGAGCGTCTGGCGGACGCCGGTCCACGCCGGGTGGGTCTTCGGATCGATATCGAGACGCAGGCTGGCGCCTTCCTTGCCCCAGGTCGACCGGGTCTCGAACGACGAGCCGTCGGTCATCACCACGGTGATCTTGTGGTAGTCGGGGTGGATCTTCTCTTTCATCACAATCTCCAGCGCAAAGGGGCCGATTCCGACCGGCCGGCGCGACAAGGCGGCGGGTATACAGGCCGCGAGGGGGGAGGACAAGCCCGCCGGGATCCCGCCGGGACCCCGCCGAGACCCCGTTGTCGGCGCCCGGCGCGGGCTGTAGACCACCGGGCATGAGCGATTCCGCGTTCGAAGATCGGGCCGACGGGCTGCTGGCCGCCCTCGAGGAGGAGATCGGCCGCCACGAGGATGCCGACCTGCAGGGCGGCGTCCTGACCATCGAGGCCGACCGCGGCACCTGGCTGATCAACAAACATGCACCTACCCGGCAGATTTGGCTCAGTTCGCCCCTGACCGGCGCCCGGCACTACGCCTTCGATGCCGCCGCCGGGCTGTGGCTCGACACCCGCGGCGGTCCCGACCTGGTGAAGCTGCTGTCGGTCGAGTTCGGCATCCCGCTGCACGCCGGCGAGGGCTGAGATGAACCGTTTCGCCGGCCTGCAGCTGCTGTCGCCCTACCTCCGGCCGTACCGCGGCCGGGTCGTCCTCGCGGGCCTGTCGCTGGTGGTGGCGGCCGGCACCGTGCTGGCGTTCGGTGCCTGCCTGCGCGCCCTGATCGACCGCGGCTTCGCGCAAGGGCGGGGCGACATCCTCGACTACGCGCTGGCCTCGCTGATCGCCGTCGCCGGCGTGTTGGCGGTGGCCTCGGGCGCCCGTTTCTACCTGGTCTCGTGGCTGGGCGAGCGGGTGGTCGGCGACGTCCGCCGCGACCTGTTCGCCCACGTCGTGCGGCTCGGCCCGGCATGGTTCGAGGTCAAGCGCTCGGGCGACGTCATGAGCCGGATCTCGTCCGACGCCCAGCTGATCGAGCAGGTCGTCGGCTCGTCGGCCTCGGTGGTGCTGCGCAACACCCTGATGTGCATCGGCGGCGTGGTCATGCTGGTGGTGACCAACCCGAAGCTGGCGGCGCTGGTGCTGGCGGTGGTGCCGCTGGTGGTGGCGCCGATCATCCTGTTCGGCCGGCGGGTGCGGCGGTTGTCGCGCGAGGCCCAGGCGCGCATGGCCGACATGGTGTCGGAGGGCGGCGAGACGCTGGACGCGGTCCGCACCGTGCAGGCCTTCGCCCAGGAGGAGCGGGCGGCGACGCGCTTCGGCGAGGCCACCGAGCGGGCGTTCGACGCCGCCCGGCAGCGCATCGCCCAGCGCGCGGTGATGACCACGATGGTGATCTTCGTGGTGTTCTCGGCGGTCGGCTTCCTGCTGTGGATGGGCGGCCACGACGTGCTCGACGGCGCGATCTCGGCCGGCGACCTGTCGGCCTTCGTGTTCTACGCCGTGCTGGTGGCGACCTCGGGCGGCTCGATCAGCGAGAACATCGGCGACCTTCAGCGCGCCGCCGGCGCCGCCGAGCGGCTGGCCGAGCTGCGGGCCGAGCCGCCGGTGATCGTCGAGGCGGCCGCGCCGCGGGCGCTGCCGCAGCCGGTCAGGGGGGCGGTCAGCTTCGAGGACGTGTCCTTCCGCTACCCGACGCGGCCGGAGAGCCTGGCGCTCGACCGCCTGCGGCTCGACGTGGCGCCGGGGGAGACCGTCGCCATCGTCGGCCCGTCGGGCGCCGGCAAGACCACCGTGTTCAACCTGCTGCTGCGCTTCTACGACCCCGAGGCCGGGGCGATCCGGGTCGACGGCGTCGACATCCGCGAGCTGCGCTTCGCCGACCTGCGCGGCGCCATGGCGATCGTGCCGCAGGAGCCGGTGCTGTTCACCGCCTCGGTCGCCGACAACATCCGCTACGGCCGGCCCGAGGCCAGCGACGCCGAGGTCCGGGCGGCGGCCGAGACGGCCTCGGCGCTGGGCTTCATCGAGGCCCTGCCGCAGGGCTTCGCGACCCATCTCGGAGCCCGCGGGGTGCGCCTGTCGGGCGGCCAGCGCCAGCGCATCGCGATCGCCCGCGCGGTGCTGCGCAACCCGGCGATCCTGCTGCTCGACGAGGCGACCAGCGCGCTCGACGCCGAGAGCGAGCTGGCGGTCCAGCAGGCGCTCGACCGGCTGATGACCGGGCGGACCACGCTGGTGATCGCCCACCGGCTGGCGACGGTGCAGAAGGCCGACCGGATCGCGGTCGTCGACCAGGGACGGGTGGTCGACATCGGCCGCCACGGCGACCTGGTGCGGCGCGACGGGCTCTACGCCCGGCTGGCCGAGCTGCAGTTCAACCTGTCGGCAGCCGCGGAGTAAGGTCGGCGTCCAAACGCTTGATCTAGATGGGGAAAGATCGCGACGCCCCATATCTTGCCTGCGTCAAGAAGAGTCGGCGCGACGCTGGCTACAATTGTTGAAATTCAAAGAGTTATGGGATAATTCTCAGCCATATTCTGAATCTCATTCGATCACCAAAGGCTTCGTCCCATGTCCCTCCAGGTCGCGTCGCCCAAGGCCCTCCAGGTCGCTCCTCTCAGCCGCCTCGCCGAATGGTGGCCGGCGGCGCTGCTCGGCATCCTCGCCCTGCTGGGCGGCCTGCCGGACGCCAACGCCGCAACCGCGGTGCTCGGCTTCTAGCCACGTCCCGGCGGCCCCTCAGGGGGCCAGCCGGTTGATCACCCGGCCCGCCAGCAGTTCCTGCGGGGTCGGCACCCAGATGTCATCGGGCGGCGTGTCGAACACCCGGTCCACGAACCCCGGCGCGAGCCGGGCGCCCTGCAGCAGGAAGCGGCGCAGGTCGCGGTTGCTCGCGTGCATGTCGCTGTCGCTCATGCCGGGGAAGCTGGCGCGGTGGAAGCCGAGCCGGCCGCCCGGCGAGACGCTGCGCTCGACCCCGCCGAGGAAGGCGAAGGTGCAGGCCGAGGCGCAGTCGCCGTCGACCCGGGTCGCCAGCCCGCGGTCGCGGATCAGGCGGTAGAGGTCGAACCCGACCTGGGCCCGGCCGCCGGGCCCGGCCAGCACGACGGTGGCGATGTCGGGGTTGCGGTCGAGCGCCTGCTCGACCAGCGCCTCGCTGCCGAAGCCGTAGGAGCCGATCACGTACAGGGTCCGGCCGTCGGGGCTCAGGGTCACCGAGAGGTCGTTCAGCACCTCGTCGCCGGTGTAGATCGCCCACATCTCCGACAGCGCCGGGACCGCGCGCTCGACCACCAGGGCCGCGATCGCCCCGATCGCCGCCGCCGCCACCAGCACCGGCAGGGTGAAGCCGCGCTGGCCGTGCGTGCGCCGCGCCGCCTGGGCCAGCAGCACGACCTGGAAGACGGCGAAGGCCACCGCCGCGGCCGACAGCAGCCCGGGCAGCAGGATATGGGCGAGGGTGATGTCGCCGCCGCTGAACACCGCCAGCGAAATGCTGCCGAGGCCGGCCAGCAGCGCCACCGCCGACCAGGTCCCGCGGTGGTAGAGGCTCTGCGCCAGCGACGCGTCGCCGTCGCGCCACGGCGGCACGCCGGCGTCCTCGAGGTGGTCGGCCAGCCGCTGCGCCGCGCCGCGCTTCACGCGCCGGCGGCCGCCGGGCAGGCCGGCGCCGCGCAGCTCGTCGATGCCCATCGCCCGCGCCGCGCGGTCGGCATGGGCCAGCAGCAGGCGGCGCCCACGGTCGTCGCCGGCCAGTTGCTCGACCGCGATGTGGTCGGCCGCGCGGCGGAGCGCGATGGCGGCCGCCGGGCCGGCGGCGCCGTCGAGCACGAACACCGCGCGGGCGGGATCGTTCCCCGGCGCGACACCGGGCAGCAGCGACGCGAGGGCTTCGGCATCGGCCGCCGTGGCCGGTCGGGGGCGGGGTATTCCCATGGTCTGACGCGCGGTATGCTGCGGCAGTTTTCACGGAGCGTCCACAATGTCCCCCGACGACCATGCCTCGACGGCGGCCGCCCGGGCGAGGCACGCCGAGCCCGGCGTGACCATCGTTCCGTCGGTCTGCCCGCACGACTGCACCAGCACCTGCGCGCTCGAGGTCGAACGGCTGGACAGCCACCGCATCGGCCGGGTGCGCGGCTCGATGCGCAACGACTACACCGCCGGCGTGATCTGCGAGAAGGTCGCCCGCTACGCCGAGCGCATCCACCATCCCGACCGGCTGATGAAGCCGCTGCGCCGGGTCGGGCCCAAGGGCTCGCGCCAGTTCGCCGAGATCTCGTGGACCGACGCGCTCGACATCGTCGCCGAGCAGTTCATCGCCAAGGCGCGCCAGCACGGCAGCGAGACGGTGTGGCCGTACTACTACGCCGGCACCATGGGCCTGGTGCAACGCGACGGCATCAACCGCCTGCGCCACGCCATGAAGTACTCGCGCTGGTTCTCGACCATCTGCGTGACCCTGGCCGATACCGGCTGGATCGCCGGCGTCGGCGCCAAGCGCGGCGCCGACCTGCGCGAGATCGACGAGCACTCGGACCTGGTCGTGATCTGGGGCGGCAACCCGGTGAACACCCAGGTCAACGTCATGACCCACGCCATGCGCGCGAAGAAGCGCGGCGCCAGGGTCGTGGTCGTCGATCCCTACCGCACCGGCACCGCCGAGCAGGCCGACATCCACCTCGCGGTGCGCCCCGGCACCGACGGCGCGCTGGCGGTCGCGGTGATGCACGTGCTGTTCAAGGAAGGCTTCGCCGACTGGGACTACCTGCGGCGCTACACCGACGCGCCGGACGAGCTCGCCGCCCACGTGGCGCAGCGGTCGCCGGAATGGGCGGCGGGGATCACCGGCCTGGCGGTCGAGGAGATCGTCGCCTTCGCGCGGCTGTACGGCGGCGCCAGGGCGCCGTTCATCCGCTGTCACCACGGTTTCAGCCGCAGCCGCAACGGCGCCGCCAACATGCACGCCGTGACCTGCCTGCCGGCGGTGACCGGCGCGTGGAAGCACAAGGGCGGCGGCGCGCTGTACGGCCACACCGGCATGTACCCGATCCGCAAGACGCTGATCGAGGGCCTCGACGTCGTCGACCCGTCGCTGCGCGAACTCGACCAGTCGCGGCTCGGCCCGATCCTGACCGGCGACCGCGAGGCGCTGAAGGACGGCCCGCCGGTGACCGCGATGCTGATCCAGAACACCAACCCGGCGATGGTCTGCCCGGAGCTGGAACTGGTCCACAGGGGCTTCGCGCGCGACGACCTGTTCACCTGCGTGCACGAGCAGTTCCTGACCGAGACCGCGGCCTTCGCCGACATCGTCCTGCCGGCGACGATGTTCCTCGAGCACGACGACTTCTACACCGCCAGCGGCCACACCTTCTTCCAGGTCACGCGCAAGGTGATCGAGGCGCCGGGCGAGTGCCGCGAGAACCACTTCGTCATCACCGAGCTGGCCAGGCGCCTGGGCGCCCGGCACCGCGGCTTCGACATGACGGCGTGGGAGATCATGGACGAATCGCTGCGCGAGTCGGGCATGTGGGACGCCGAGACCAACTGGCGCAAGGGCGGCCAGGACTTCCACCTCGGCTTCGAGACCTCGCACTTCCTCGACGGCTTCGCGTGGCCCGACGGGAAGTTCCGCTTCAAGCCCGACTGGGCGGCCTACGGGCCGCGGGGCAAGGAGATGCCGGCGCTGCCCGACCACTTCGACGTCATCGACAACCCGACGCCGGACAAGCCGTTCCGCATGGTCGCCGCGCCGGCCCGCACCTTCCTCAACTCGACCTTCACCGAGACCGCCAGCAGCCAGAAGCGCGAGGGCCGGCCGACCGCGATGATGAACCCCGACGATTGCGCCGCGCTCGGCGCGGTCGAGGGCGACCGCCTCGAGATCGGCAACGACCGCGGCCGCACCGTCGTCCACTGCCGGCCACGCGCCGGCCAGCAGCGCGGCGTCGTCGTGGTCGAGGGGATCTGGCCGAACCGCAACTTCGAGACCGGGATCGGGATCAACGCCCTGACCTCGGCCGACCCGGGGTGGCCCAACGGCGGCGCGGTTTTCCACGACACCGCCGTCTGGATTCGCAAGGCCGGTTGAGCCAGAACCTCGGGGTGACCAGCTTCGAACCGGCGCCCAATCCCAGCATCGCCCAGGCCCAGGCCCCGCGGGCGCCCGACCGCGCCCACGTCGTGGTCATCGGCAACGAGAAGGGCGGCTCGGGCAAGTCGACCACCGCGATGCACATCGCGGTGTCGCTGCTGCAGGACGGCGCCCGCGTCGCCACGCTCGATCTCGACGCCCGCCAGGGCACGCTCGGCCGCTACATCGAGAACCGCGCCGCCTATGCCCGCCGCAAGGAGGTCGAGCTGCCGATGCCCGACCATGCCGCGGTCCACCTGTCGACGCTGCCCGAGCGCGGCGAGGCGCAGGCCGACGAGCGCACCCGGCTGGAGGCGGCGCTCGAGCGGGTGGTCGATGCCGTCGACTACGTCATCATCGACACGCCCGGCAGCGACACCTACCTGTCGCGGCTGGCCCACACCTGGGCCGACACGCTGCTGACGCCGCTCAACGACAGCTTCATCGACCTCGACCTGCTGGCGCGGGTCGATCCCGACACCCTCAGGATCGTGCGGCCCTCGATCTATGCCGAGGCGGTGTGGAAGCAGCGCCAGCTGCGGGCCGTGCAGGGCGGCCGCCCGGTCGACTGGATCGTGATGCGCAACCGGCTGTCGTCGCTGGCGGCGCGCAACAAGCGCGACATGGGCACGGTGATCGAGACGCTGGCCCAGCGCATCGGCTTCCGCGTCGCCACCGGTCTCAGCGAGCGCGTGATCTACCGCGAGCTGTTCCTGAACGGGCTGACGCTTTTCGACCTCAAGCGCGGCGGCAAGGGACCGTCGCTGACGCTCAGCCACGTCGCCGCGCGCCAGGAAGTGCGCGACCTCGTGGCGGCGCTCAACCTGCCGGCGCGGGCAGGGGATGGGCCATCGGACGCGCCCGCGACAGCAGGAGCCACGCCAGCCCCGCCAGCTGAAGGATGAACAGGGCGCCGATCGCCCAGGTGTAGCCGTCGGGCGCGTAGCCGGTGGCGGTGCGCGGGAACTGGTCGACGATCTTCCCGATCGCCCACTGGCCGGCGAAGATCACGGTGAAGACCACGAGGTTGCTCGAGGTGCTGACCCGGCCGGCATAGTGGGCCGGGAACGACTGCACCATCAGCGGCATGTACTGGATCGGCAGCGCGCCGATGAAGCCGAACAGCATCCAGGCGATCGCCGGGTGGAACGACGGCACGAAGGCCAGCCAGCCGCACACCAGGATGAACAGGAACGAGGTGAAGCCGGCCGAGGCGAAGTCGCTGACGCCGACGCGGCGGAACCCGTTGGTGACGACGCCGCTGAGCGCGAAGCCGACGGTCATGATCGCCGTCGTCCACAGCTGGATGTCGGCGCGTGCCGCCTTGTCGGCGATGCCGCCGACGTCGCGCAGCCACGGCCCGATCCACAGCGTGATGCAGCCGATGAAGGCCAGCTGCTGCAGGGCGAGCAGCGGCTGGATGCGCCAGTAGAAGCCGTTGGTCAGGACCTTGCCGGTGATGCGGAACTGGTCGGCGAGGCTGTCGCGGACCGGCGGCGCGCCGCGCTCGGGCACGACGAAGAACAGGATCGCCGAGGTCGCCAGGCAGCTGCCGGACAACCAGAAGAACAGGCCCTGCCAGCTGATCACCGACAGCGACCACTCGACCGGCAGCGTCGCCGCCATCGAGCCCAGCCCGCCGGCCATCATGTGGAAGCCGGTGATCAGGCCCCAGCGCTGCGGCGGGTACCACAGGGTGATCGCCTTGATCGCGGCCATCAGCCCGCCGGCGAAGCCCAGCCCGATCAGCACGCGGGCGACGATCAGCTCGCCGAGCGACAGGCTGAGACCGAACAGCGCCGAGCCGACGGCGGCCAGTGCCAGCAGCGCCGCCTGCACGCGCCGCGGGCCGTAGCGGTCGAGCATGACGCCGAGCACCGGCTGGCAGCCGGCGAAGAACAGGAAGAACGCGGAGGTCAGCAGCCCGAGGTCGCCGGCGGTGATGCCGATGTCGCGCTCGAGGTAGGGGAAGATGACGGCGTTGACGCCGCGGAAGATGTACGAGAGGAAGTAGGCCAGCGCGAACGGCAGGAAGACCCGCAGGAGCAGGACGGCGAGGGTCGGGGCGTTTCCGGTCATGACTTCTTTTGCATTGGCGCTGGGCGCGTGGCGCACCTTATGCACAGCGTCGCCCGGGCGTCAAAGAGCCGTCTGGTGCCTGCCGCCGGTTCCGATTAATTAGCCAGACGATGACGTCCGGCCCTTCCTCGTCCCGATTCAGCCAGTGGCGCGCCGACCGCGCCTGGAAGGCGGGCGACCGGCTCGATCGCATGGGCCGCTGGCTGCTGGTCAACGCCCCGGCGCTGGGCCGCTTCTACGCCGGGCTGCTGACCGGCCCGTGCCGGCCGCCGCGTCTCTACCCGGGCTGGACCTTCGGCTACGAGTACTACATCCAGCGCCGCTGGCGGGCGTTGCGCCGCGGCGCGCTGTGGGAGTTCGCGCAGGAGCGCGGCCTCGAGGTGCCGCTGGTGGTGCCGTGGCACGGCGGCACGCGGGTCGGGGTCACGCTCGGCAACGACATGAGCCTGTGCCTGTACGTCGCCGGCTCGTTCGAGCCCAACGAGTTCGCCTTCCTCGACCGCGTGCTGAAGCCGGGCATGATCTTCGTCGACATCGGCGCCAACGAGGGCCTGTTCTCGCTGTTCGCGGCCCGCCGCGTCGGCGCTGGCGGTCGCGTCGTCGCCGCCGAGCCGAGCTCGCGCGAGCGCCGCCGCCTCGAGGCCAACCTCGCGCGCAACCGCATCGCCAACGTCGCGGTGGTGCCGCACGCGATCGGCGACAGCCCGGGCTCGGCGCGCCTGCAGATCGCGACCGGCGTCCATGCCGGCCACAACACGCTGGGCGCCTTCACCTACGCCGACGTCAACGCCGTCGACTTCGAGGACGTGCCGGTCGAGACGCTCGACGCGCTGGCGGCACGGCTGCCGATCGACCGCGTCGACGTGGTCAAGATCGACGTCGAGGGCGCCGAGCTGAAGGTGCTGCAGGGGGCGGCGGCGCTGCTGCGGCGGACCCGGCCGATCCTGCTGATCGAGGCCAACGAGGGCGCGCTGCAGGGGCAGGGCGCCAGCAGCGCCGAGGTCGTCGCGCTGCTCGAGGAGCTGGGCTTCGCCATCCATGTCTTCTCGGACGCGAGCGGCGCGGTCGAGCCGCGCGCCGCCGGCGCGCCGCTGTCCGCGAACATCGTGGCGATGCCGCGCTAGTTGGCGCGGCGCAGTCGCGCCAGCTCGCGCGCCACGCGGTTGGCGACCAGCTCGGTGCCGCGCTCGGTCCAGTGCCCGTCGGTCAGGCGGTAGGTACCCGGCACGCCCTCGAGGTCGTCGCGCAGGTCGAAGAACGGCACCCCGGTCTGGCGCAGCGCGACCGCGAGGCGGCGGTGGCGGGCGTCGGCCGACAGCGAGGTGCTGAAGTACTTGGGCCACGGCTTCCAGAACGCGACGTAGGCCGGATCGACGGTGCCGACCGGGACCAGGCACACGACCAGCCGGACGCCGTGGTCGCGCGCCAGCCGCTCGGCGGCGACGATCCAGCTCAGCGTCTCGTCGACCATCTGCGTGCCGTCGAGCCGGTCGGCTTCCTCGGCGTCGCGCGGCATCGTCCAGGTCCCGGTCTCCCAGTCGATCATCCCCGACAGCAGCCAGCCGGCCAGCATCTCGCGATCGGCCGGCCGCTTGGCGAAGGCGGTCCAGAAGCGGTCGTCGCCGCGCGACAGGATCTCGCGGATGGTCGCGACGTCGAGCTTCGGGAAGTAGTGCCGCTGCATGTGCGCGGCGATGCGGTCGAGGCGTTCGGCCGGCGGCAGCTCGAGCCAGGCGTTGAGATTCTCGAACTCGTGGTCGATCGCCTTGTTGGCGCGCCCGAACTCGGAGAGGCCGAGCCGGTTGACGGTCAGCCAGGTGGTGCGCGGCGCGACCGCGCCGAGCAGCGACGGCAGCGGCAGCTCGGCGATCGGCGGCGGCAACAGGCGGCCGTAGGGCCGGGCGACGAAATCGTTGCCGGCATAGACCGCGAGCACGATGGCGTCGGGCGCGAGCTTCAGGCCGACGTCGCGGATGCGGTAGTAGTACTGCGGCGGCCCGGTCGCCGAGACGCCGAAGTTGATCGCCTCGGCATCGCCTGGACCGGCGCCGGCGAGGCGTTCCTCGACGAACGCGGACAGCGGCGCGCGGATGAAGGCGCCCTCGAGGAAGCTGTCGCCGACCAGCAGGGCGCGGAAGCGGACATCGGCCGGGCGCTCGACCTGGCGCGGGCGGTCACGCAGCGACCAGTCGTTGTAGGCGATCTCGGGCGTCGAGGTGACGGCGATCGGCCGGATGTCGCGGGCCGGCCACGACGGCACCAGGAGCGAGGCCACCAGCTCGCTGCCGGCGAGCGTGGTCGCGGCCAGCAGCGCCGCGAACAGGGGCCAGAAAAGCCGGCGCGCGTTCACGGCGCCGGCGATCAGCAGCCCCGGCCCGCGCTGCGGCAGAGCTCGTCGAGCAGCGGCAACAGGCGGGGGACCATGCCGGCCGTGAAGGCCGTCATCGCGTTGGCGTTGGGATGCGGATCGGGCACCGTCACCCACAGGCTGGCGGGCGGCAGGTTCTCGACCGTCGGCAGCAGGTCGTAGAACGGCACGCCGTCCTTCTCGACCACCGCGCGCACCTTGGCGGTGATGTCGCCGAACGGGTAGGGCTTGAGCTCGCGCAACTCGGGCAGGTGGAAGACCACGAGCTTGGCGCCGATGTCGCGCGCCGTGGTCGCGAACCCGCCCAGCGCCTTCTGGGTCTGCTGCCAGCCCGGCGCGTTGGGCTCGTAGAGGTCGCGGTAGTAGCGCTTCCAGTCGGGCGCCTCGCCGAACTGTCGCACCACCGAGTCGACGCGGTAGCCGAGCACGACCCAGGCCGCCGAATGGGTGCTCAGCCAGCCGGTGTCGGCGTAGGACGGCATCGGCTCGGCGTCGTTGATGAAGTAGGTCAGCACCACGATGTCGGGCTTGAGGCGGGCACCGACCTCGCGGAACAGCGACAGTTCCTGCGTCGTGTTGTAGTTGCCGACGCCGAGGTTGAAGCCGTCGACCTTGCGCCCGGCCTTGGTCAGGTCGGCGATCACCTGGTGGGCGAAGGTGTCCTTCTCGGCGACGCCCCAGCCGAGCGTGGTCGAGTCGCCGACGAAGGCGATGCGGGCGACGCCCGGCGCCGGCGTGGCCGGGATCTCGGGACCGCGGATGCCCTGGGCATTGGTACGGACATCGACACCCATCAGCGGCGCCTCGGCGTTCGGCCGGTGGCGATGGCCGAGGTCGGGGCGCGGGTCGCGGACCTTCACCTCTCGTGCGTACTTCCACATCTCGAGTTCGTACAGCATGCCGTCGTCGAGCACGGTGCGGGTGAGTGCCTCCGCGGCGACGAGGCAGACCAGCGAGGTGACGAGGACGAGCAGGAGATTGAATGCAGCCTTCATGGAGCGTCTTTTGTCGAGAACGGCGGCTCTCATAGCGTTTCCAGACCGGGGCGTCACCGCGTGAAATGCCCCCGGGCGCACGATCATTTGACAAAGGGCGCGGTCTTTCCTTGCATGGCCGGATGTCGAGGAAATCCGAGATCGAGCCCACCGGCACGGCCGGGGCGGCGACGTCGCCGGCCGAGGCCTTCGCCCGCGAGGTCGCCCGGCTGCCGCCGCGACCGGCCGCCGGCGGCCGCGGCCGGCTGCTGTTCGCGATGGACGCGACCGCCAGCCGCGAGCCGACCTGGGACGCCGCCACGACCCAGCAGGGCGAGATGTTCGTGGCCGCCCACGAGGTCGGGGGCCTCGACGTCCGGCTCGCCTTCTACCGTGGCTTCGACGAGTTCAAGGTCAGCCGCTGGACCTCGGACGGCCGCGAGCTGGCGCGGCTGATGGGCGCCGTGCGTTGCCTCGCCGGCCGCACCCAGATCGCCCGGCTGCTGCGCTACGCCGCCGACCAGAAGCGCGAGAGCCGGCTCGACGCCGTGGTCTTCGTCGGCGACTGCTGCGAGGAGGACGTCGACGAGGTCGGCCACGAGGCCGGCAAGCTGGGCCTGCTCGGCCTGCCGGTGTTCGTCTTCCAGGAGGGCCAGGACCGCGCCGCCTCGCGGCTGTTCCCGCAGATCGCGCGACTGACGCGCGGCGCCTACTGCCGCTTCGACCGCACCAGCCCGGGCGAATTGAAGCGGCTCCTGGGCGCGGTCGCGGCCTACGCCGCCGGCGGCAGGGCCGCGCTCCTGAAGTACGGCCGCCAGCAGGGCGGGGCGGCGGCCCTGCTGACCCGCCAGCTCGACTAGCCGCTCAGGCGCCGCCCAGCAGGCGCGCGGTCCAGCGCGCCGGCAGGGTCTGGCCGAGCCACACCGCGGCCTTGGTCCCGACCGGGAAGGCGATGCGCGGCCGGTTGTTGGCGAGCCCGCGGCGGATGATCGCCGAGGCGCGGGCCGAGGTCATCAGGAACGGCATCGGGAACGGCGCGTCGGCGGTCATGCGGCTGACCACGAAGCCGGGGCAGATCACGGTGACCCCGACGCCGCTCTTCTTCAGCACGTAGCGGATGCTCTCGCCCCACACCCGGACGGCGGCCTTGCTCGCGTTGTACGAGGCCGAGTAGGGCAGCCCGATGAAGCTCGCCAGCGAGGCCATGACCGCGACCTGGCCGCGGCCGCGCGCGGTCATGCGCGACAGCAGGGGTTCGACCGTGTTCAGCACGCCGCCGATGTTGACGTCCATGGTCTTGCGGATGATCGAGAAGTCGTCGAGCGAGGAATTGTCCTTGTCGATCGAGATGCCGGCGTTGGCGATCACGAGGTCGACCGGGTGGGCGTCGTCGAAGGCCTGCAGCCACGCCGCGAGCCGCTCGCGCTCGACCACGTCGATGGTTTCGGCGACCACCGTCGCGCCCCTGGCGCGGCAGGCGGCGGCGACGCCCTCCAGCCGGCCGGCATCGCGCCCGGTCAGGGCCAGGGCATTGCCCGGCACGGCATAGTCGAGGGCGAGCGCCTCGCCGATGCCGCTCGACGCTCCGGTGATCACGATGCTCGAGAACGTCTTCATGGGATAACCTTCGGGCCGACCGCATTGTCCGGGTCCGGCGTGAATACTAGAGTGCCGGGCCGCGGCGCGACCAGCGGTCGGGACGACGAAACGGGTTCGGGGGACGCTTTTTTGATCGCTAGCATGACGGGATACGCGCGGGCGCAGGGATCGGATGATCGCCGGCGCTGGGTCTGGGAAGCGCGCAGCGTCAACGGTCGCAACCTCGAGGTCCGGTGCCGGGTGCCGCAGGGCTTCGAGCGGCTCGAGAACCCGGCCCGCAACGCGGTGTCGGCGCGCTTCAAGCGCGGCAACGTCAACCTGACGCTGACCGTCACCAGCGAGCAGCAATCCAAGCCGCTGCGCATCAACCGGGCGCTGCTGGCCGAGCTGGCGGCACTGGTCGACGAGGTCCGCCGCACCACCGGCGCGGCGCCGCCGTCGGCCGACGGCCTGCTGCGGGTCCGGGGCGTGATCGAGGAGCAGGACGAGCGGGTCGAGACCGAGGCCGAGATCTCCGCCCTCGACCGGGCGCTGCAGGCGTCGCTCGACGAGGTGCTGGCGGCGCTGGCGTCGGCGCGGGCCGGCGAGGGCCGCGCCCTGGCCGGCGTGATCGAGCGGCTGGTCGACGAGGTCGAGGCGCTGTGCGACCGCGCCGCCGAGCGCGCCGCCACCCAGGTCGGCACGCTGCGCGAGCGGTTCACGCTCCAGCTGGCGGAGCTGCTGGAGCGGGCGCCGGCCCTGTCGGAGGAGCGGTTCGCGCAGGAAGTCGCGCTGCTGGTCGGCAAGGCCGACGTGCGCGAGGAACTCGACCGGCTCTCCGCCCACATCGCCCAGGCGCGCACGCTGCTGGGCGAGGCGCGGCCCGACAACCCGGTCGGGCGCAAGTTCGATTTCCTCTGCCAGGAGTTCAACCGCGAGGCCAACACGCTGTGCTCGAAGTCGGCCGACATCGAGCTGACGCGCATCGGCATCGATCTAAAGGGCGCGATCGAGCGCCTTCGGGAGCAGGTCCAGAATGTCGAATGAGAACGGCTCCTCGGCGATCCAGCGCCGGGGTCTCATGCTGGTGCTGTCGTCGCCGTCGGGCGCGGGCAAGACGACCCTGTCGCGGCAGCTGCTCGACAACGACAAGCAGATCCAGCTGAGCGTGTCCTGCACGACCCGGCACAAGCGGCCGGGCGAGCGCGACGGTGTCGACTACCACTTCATCGATACCGCCACCTTCCGCGGCATGATCGAGCGGCAGGAGTTCCTCGAGTACGCCGAGGTCTTCGGCAACTACTACGGCACGCCGCGCGGACCGGTCGAGCAGCTGCTGGGCGGCGGCCGCGACGTGCTGTTCGACATCGACTGGCAGGGCACGCAGCAGCTGCGCGACATGGACACGTCGCGCGCCGACCTCGTGACGGTGTTCATCCTGCCGCCGTCGACGCGCGACCTCGAGAAGCGGCTGCTGACGCGCGCCCAGGACCCCAAGGAAGTGGTGGCGCAGCGGATGGCCAAGGCGGCCGACGAGATGAGCCACTGGGCCGAGTACGACTACGTGCTGGTCAACCGCGACATCGCCACCAGCCTCAACAACCTCAAGTCGATCCTCACGGCCGAGCGGCTCAAGCGCGAGCGCCAGGTCGGGCTCTCGACCTTCGTCAAAGGGCTGCGCGAGGGGCGCTGACCGAGCCGCTGCCGGTCTCGCCCTCGGAGCGCAGCAC
This sequence comes from uncultured Reyranella sp., assembly GCA_964420105.1. Lineage (GTDB taxonomy): Bacteria > Pseudomonadota > Alphaproteobacteria > Reyranellales > Reyranellaceae > Reyranella. Next base: position 16,197 of record CAYQRL010000006.1, on the reverse strand, counting down.
GAGGCGCGAGGGCGCGAGCGGGCGGCCGGAGAACTCGGCGATCAGGCGGTCGCTGGCCGTCTCGATGGCGTTCTCGAGACGTTGCATGAAGGCGTCCTTGTCGAGGCCGGTCTCGATCGCCGGCAGGAACTCGACGGCGCAGCGCCCGGGATGCTTGCGCCAGTCGCGACGGTTCCACAACAGGCCCAGCGAGGTCGCGACCGGCGTTACCGGCAGGCCGAGGTCGCGGTAGAGGTAGAAGATGCCCGAGCGGTAGCGCTCGCGCTCGCCCGGCTGCATCAGGTTGCCCTCGGGATAGATCGCGATGTGGCGCCCGGTGTCGTGGGCGCGCTTGGCGAACTGGGCGAGGTTGGCGCGCTCGCGGCCGCCGCCGCAGGTGTCGACCCGGATCATCTGCAGGCGGTAGAGGATCGCGCCGATCAGGGGGTAGCGGAACAGCTCCTGCATGGCGACGAAGGCGATGCCCGGGATCTCGGCCGCCAGCACCAGCCCGTCGGCTTCGCTGTGATGCTTGTTGGCGAGCAGGGCGGGGCCACGGGCCGGGATGTTCTCGCGGCCGCGGATCTCGACGTGCATGCCGCCGATCCGGCGCATGCCCCACAGCACCGCCTGGGCGTAGCGGTGCAGCAGGCCTCGCAGGACGACCGGGGTCGGGATTGGCACCAGCAGGATGCCGACCACCGCCGTCACCGTGGTGAAGGCGTAGAAGAAGACGTTGAAGGCCAGGGACCGGAGCATGGCCTCACAATAGTGAGTGAGCGCTCACTCGTCAAGTGCCTGGGCCAGCCGGACGAAGTCGGCCACGGCCAGTTCCTCGGCCCGGGCGGTGGGCGGCAGCCCGAGCCGCTCCAGCACCGGCACCGGCTCCGGGAACACCGCCGCCAGGGAACTGCGCAGCATCTTGCGCCGCTGCCCGAACGCCGCCGCCGTGACCCGCTCCAACGGCCGCAGGTCGGCGAGGCGCTCGCCCGCCGGACGAGGCCGCAGGCGGACCACCGACGACACGACCTTGGGCGGCGGCACGAAGGCGGAGGGGGCGATGTCGAACAGCCGCTGCACCGTGCACACGTGCTGGGTCAGGACCGACAGCCGGCCGTAGTCCTTGGAGCGCGGCGCCGCGGCGAGACGGTCGACGACTTCCTTCTGGAACATCAGCACCATGTCCTCGAGCGCCTCGGCGCGGTGCAGCCAGTTCACCAGCAGCACGGTCGAGACGTTGTAGGGCAGGTTGGCGACGATGCGGCGCGGCGCCGGGCCGAGGCTGGCCGGATCGATCTCCAGCGCGTCGCCGGCGACGATCTCGAGCCGGCCGGCGGCGACCGCCCGCAGGTCCTCGAGCACGGCGATGGCGCGCGGGTCGATCTCGACGGCGACGACGTGGCCCGCGCCTTCCAGCAGCAGGGCGCGGGTGAGGCCGCCCGGCCCGGGACCGACCTCGATGGTGGTGCCGTCGCCGAGCGGCGCGGCGGCGCGGGCGATGCGGCGCGTCAGGTTGAGGTCGAGCAGGAAATGCTGGCCGAACCGCTTGCGGGCATCGAGGCCGTGGGCGGCGATGACCTCGCGCAGCGGCGGCAGACCGGCGAGGCCGTCCATCGCGGTCGCGTCAGGCGCCGCGGCGCCGGGCCATGTCGTCGGCCATGCGCAGCGCGGCGATCAGGCTGGTCGGGTCGGCGCGTCCGGTCCCGGCGATGTCGAGTGCCGTGCCGTGGTCGGGCGAGGTCCGGACGAACGGCAGGCCGAGCGTCACGTTGACGCCGCCGGCGAAGTCCACCGTCTTGATCGGGATCAGCGCCTGGTCGTGGTACATGCAGATCGCGGCGTCGTAGCCGGTGCGCGCGGCGGCATGGAACAGGGTGTCGGCGGGGGCGGGGCCGGTCGCGTCGATGCCGTCGCGGCGCAGGACCTCGATCGCGGGGACGATGATGCGGCTTTCCTCGTCGCCCATCGCGCCCTGCTCGCCGGCATGCGGGTTGAGGGCGGCGACGGCGAGGCGCGGCCGCTCGATGCCGAACAGGTCCCGGAGGCCGCCGGCGGTGATGCGGCCGGCGCGGACGATGCCCTCGGTGTCGAGCGTGCGCACCGCGTCGGCGAGCGACACGTGGATGGTCACCGGCACGACCCGCAGCGCCGGGCAGGCGAGCATCATCGCGACATCGACGCCGCCGGCCAGCTCGGCCAGGTACTCGGTGTGCCCGGGGTGCGCGAAGCCGGCGTCCTGCAGCGTCTTCTTCTGGATCGGGTTGGTCACCAGGCCGGCGATCTCGCCGCCCTGCGCCAGTTCGACCGCGCGCTCGATCGACTCGAGCGTGGCCGGGGCATTGCCGGGGTCGGGCCGGCCGGCCTCGACCGCGGCGCGCAGCCGGACCGGCAGGACCGGCAGGGCGTCGGCGAAGACCGCGGCGGCGTCGGCGGGGCGGTCGACCTCGCGCAGCGGCACCTCGAGGCCGAGCCGCCGCGCGATCGCGGCGAGGCGCGCGGCGTCGTCGAGCACGAGGAACGGCCGGTCGCCGGGCCGGCGCGCCGACCACGCCTTGAGACTGAGTTCGCCGCCGACCCCGGCCGGCTCGCCCATGGTGACGGCGAGCGGCGCGGCGCGGCTCATGTCGGTTGCTTGACGTCGATGGTGGCCTGGCGACGCAGGTCGCGCATGTAGCGGCGGCCAGCGGCCTCGAGCTTCTGCAGCAGGATCTGCTGGCCGAGCGCGTCGCGCGTCGGCATGCCGTCGGCGCCCACCTTGCTGCACAGGGCGACCACCTGCAGGCCCTCGGCGACGCGGAACGGGCCGGCGGTACCGCCGATCGCGAGGCGCGGGATCTGTTCGAACATCTGCGGGTTGCCGGCGAGGTCGCCGACGCGAACGCCGGCGAGGTCGCCCGAGGTCGCGCCCTTGAGATCGCGGGCGCGCGCGTGCAGGTCGGTGCAGCTGCGCACGCCGACCATCGCCTTCTGGGCCTCGCCGTTGGCCTTGGCGACCTCGGCGTCGGTGGCGTTGACCGGCAGCGGCAGGGTCATCTGCGTCAGGTTGAGGCGGATGTCGTCGGGCCGCGCGGAGGCGAACGGGCGGCGGTCGATGACGTAGAGGATGTGCCAGCCGGCGGTGCTGCGGATCGGGTCGGAGAACTGCCGGGGCTGCAGCTTCTCGAGCGCGCTGTCGAGCGACGGATCGAGCGAGCCGGGCAGGACCCAGCCGAGCTCGCCGCCGGCCTGGGCGGTCGCGCCCTGCGAGAACTGCTGCGCCACCGCGCCGAACGGCGCGCCGCGCTTCAGCTGCTCGACGATGCGGTCGGCGGCGCGCTTGGCGCTGTCGGCCATGTCGGCGCGGTCGATCGGCACGAAGATCTCGGCGACGCGCGACTCGGTCTTGCCGACGTTCGCCTTGGCCCGGGCGAGGGCGTCGTCGACCTCGGCGTCGGACACGTCGACCTGCGGCCGCACGCGGCGGCGCAGGATCTTGTTCCAGGCGATCTGCGCCTCGATCTGCTGCACGGCGATGTCGTACGACACGCCGGTGCTCTGGATGTACTGCCGGAACTGGCCGCGGCCCATGCCGGCGGCGCGCTCGATGTCGCCGACGCGCTGCTGCATCTCCATGTCGGTCGCCTTGAGGCCGAGCCGCTTGGCGTCCTGCAACTGCAGGCGCTCGTCGATCATCTGGCGCAGCATCTGGGACGCCATGCGCTGGCGCAGGTCGGGACTGTCCTGCAGGCCGGTGGTGCGGATCGCGAACAGCACCCGCTGCTGCAGGTCGAAGTCGGTGATGGCGTCGTCGTTCACGCGCGCCAGCACGCGAACCTGCGCCGAGGCGAGGGACGGCGCCAGGACGACGCAGACGAGGAGGAGGGTGCGGAGAATCAACGCGCGCATTGCACCGGTTCTTGCAAGAGGGGCCAGCATTATATTCCGCAGCAGAATGCCTGCAACGGAGCGGCAATGCCTTAGTAGTGGACTATGGCAAGATGCGGGCGTGCTTGACGCTTGCCGGAGGGTAGTTTAGCCGAAACCGTACCGGGGCTTTGGGCAGCAGAGGCATCGAATCGACGAATGACGACCGCTCGGCGATCGATCAGCCCCCCGACGGCCTGGGACCGGGTCTGCTCCGGGGTGGGCTACCACCTCGACAAGCTGGGGCGCTGGCTGATCGTCAATGCGCCCACGATCGGGTCCGCCTACGCCGCCCTGCTGGCCCCCGGGGTTCCCCGCCTGCGGCCCCGGCCCGGCTGGATGTTCGCCGAGGAGTACTACGAGCAGCGGCGCTGGCTGGCCTGCCGGCGCGGCGCCCTGTGGGAAGCCGCCCGCGAACTCGACCTCGCCGTGCCGATCACCGTGCGCTGGCACAGCGGCACCACGGTCGACCTCACGCTCGGCAACGACAACAGCCTCTGCCTCTACGTCTGCGGCTCGTTCGAGCCCAACGAGTTCGCCTTCCTCGACCGCGTCCTCAAGCCCGGGATGGTGTTCATCGATGTCGGCGCCAACGACGGCTACTACACCCTGTTCGCCGCCCGGCGGGTCGGGCCGGCCGGGCTGGTCGTCGCGGCCGAGCCGAGTTCGCGCGAGCGCGCCCACCTGCAGCGCAACCTCGGGCGCAACGGTCTCGACAACGTGACCGTGGTGCCGGCCGCCATCGGCGCCGCCTCCGGCCTCGCCGACCTGCACCTCGCCCACGGCGTCCATGCCGGCCACAACACGCTGGGCGCCTTCGCCCACGACGACGTCGTCCGCGCCAGCCTCGAGCGGGTGCCGATCGAGCCGCTCGACTCGGTGGTGTCGCGGCTCGGCCTGTCCCAGGTCGACTTCGTGAAGATCGACGTCGAGGGCGCCGAGGCCCGGGTGATCGCCGGCGCCGCCACGGTGCTCGACAAGATGCGGCCGGTCCTGCTGCTGGAGATCAACGACAAGGCGCTGCGGGCCCAGGGCAACTGCGCCGACACGCTTCTCAATACGCTGCGCGACAAGATCGGCTACGCCACCTTCGTCTTCTCCCCGGCGACCGGGTTGCTCGAGCCGTGGCGCAACGGCGATCCGCTCTCGGCCAACGTGGTCGCCGTTCCGACCGAGCGCGTGGCCGACATCTTCAAGCCGGCCTAGGCGACGGACGTCGGTCCATGTCGGCGCGATGCGAAGCCGGGGCGGCGGCCCTCGTCGATTGGGCGATCGCCCATGCCCTCCCGATGTGGGCAACGGCCGGGTTCGATGCCGAGCACCAGCGCTTCGAGGAGAGGCTGACCCTGGCAGGCGATCGGCTGCCCGAGGTCCCGGTCCGCCTGCTGTCGCAGGCCCGCCAGGTCCATGCCTATGCCGTGGCGTCGCGCCGTGGCTGGTACGGCGAGGCGCGGTCGCTGAGCGAGCGGGCGTTCGCGTCCATGGTGCGCGACTACCATCGCGCCGACGGTGCCGACGGCTGGGTCTACTCGATCAACCGCGACGGGTCGGTGGCCGACGGCCGGCGCGACTTCTACAGCCACGCCTTCGTGCTGCTGGCGATCGCGTCCCATGTCGGGGCGACGGGGCGTACCGAGGCGCTGGCGCTGGCCGACCGGACGCTGGCGTTCCTGGACGGGCACATGGCGGCGCCGGGCGGCGGCTACGTCGAGCAGTTGCCGCCCGCCGGCGCGATCCGCCGCCAGAACCCCCACATGCACCTGTTCGAGGGGCTGCTGGCGCTGTGGGAGGCCACCCGCGACGGCCGCTACCTGGCGCGGCTCGACGGCCTGTTCGACCTGTTCGCCAGCCGCTTCTTCGACGCCGGCGCCGGCACGCTCGGGGAGTACTTCACCGACGACCTCGTCCCGGTCGCGGGCGAGGCCGGCGGCATCGTCGAACCCGGCCATCACTACGAGTGGGTATGGTTGCTGCGCCGCTTCGAGCAGGTCGCCGACCGTCGGGTCCAGCCCTACGTCGACGCGCTGTATGCCCATGCCGACCGGCACGGCTTCGACGCGAAGGGCATGGTGCGGGCGGAGGTCGCGATCGACGGGACGCCGCGGGCCGGCGGCCGGCGGGCGTGGCCGGTGGCCGAGGCGATCCGCGCCAACCTCGTGGAGGCCACGCTCGGCCGCGAGCAGGGAGAAAGCCGCGCGCTCCGCCTCGTCGAGGTGCTGCGCCAGCGGTTCCTGACCCGGGAGCCGGCCGGCGGCTGGCTGGACCGGCTCGATGGCGAGGGCCGGCCCGCCAGCCGGTTCATGCCGGCCAGCACGCTCTACCACCTGATCGGCGCGGTCGACGAACTGGCGCGTTACGCGGCGCCGAGGCGGGCCGCGGCCGACTGAGCGACGCGCCCGCGCGGCCGCTTCAGCCCTGGTCGCGCTGCGACACGATCGGGTTGGCGATCGGCCACCAGATCTTCAGGTCCGGGTCGTTCCAGCGCAGCGTGAACTGGCCGGCGCGGTCGTACTCGGTGTTCTGCTTGTAGTGGAAGATCGCCCGGTCGCTCATGACGATGTGACCGTTGCCGAACTTGGGCGGGATCAGCACCTGCAGGCGGTTGGTGTCCGACAGGGTGAAGGATTCCCACTGGCGGTACTGCGCCGACGACGGGTCGTTGTTGATCACGACCAGGTAGAAGCTGCCCTGCAGGCAGGACACCAGCTTCCAGGTCTTGCTGTCGCCGTGGATGCCGCGCAGCACGTGGCGGTGGGAAACCGAGATGTCGTCCTGGATGAAGTCGATCGGGATGCCGGCCGTGAAGTAGGCCTTGCGGTTGTAGGTCTCGATGTAGTGGCCGCGGAAATCCTCGAAGATGGTCGGCGGCTTGATCAGCAGGACCGATTCGAGCTTGGTCGTGAATACTTCCATCGTGTCCTCCGGTTCAGGGTGTGGAGCGGGGGGAAGGAACGGTCCCTTCCTTCCGGTAGACGATCGTCGAGCCGGTGAAGTCGACGCCGACCGGCACGGTGATGAGGTCCGACAGGGTCGTGGCCACCGCCGCCTGGCGGTCGGGCGGCACCACGAACACCATGAATCCCGTGCCGCCGGCGCCCAGCAGCTTGCCGCCGATCGCGCCGGCGCGGCGGGCGTCCTCGTAGATGCGGTCGATGGTGGACGTGCTGGTGCCGTCGGCGAGGCCGCGCTTCAGGGTCCAACTCTCGTGCAGCAGGTCGCCGAACGCCTCGAACTTGCCGGCATGGAGCAGGCCGGCGCCGATGTCGACCATCTCGTGCATCCGCGCCATGTGACGGGCATTGGCGTCGAGGTTCTTGATCAGGCGCTTGGCGTAGTCCGAGGAAAGCCTGCTGCTGCCGGCGTAGAACAGCATCAGCCAGCTCTCGAATTCCCGCCGGCGACCGTCCTCGAGGCCGAGCGGCGCGACCGAGAACGAGTCGTCTCGCTCGAAGCGGATCACGTTGAGGCCGCCGTAGGCGCTGGCGATCTGGTCCTGGCAGCCGACCGCCTCCTTGAGCTTGTTCTGCTCGAGGTCGATCGCGCTCAGCGCCAGCTGCCGGGCGTCGAGGTTGTCGCCCCGCATGGTCGACAGGGCGTTGATCAGGCCGACCGCGAAGGACGAGCTCGACCCGATGCCCGAGCGGGCCGGCAGGTCGCCCTGGTGGAACAGCTCGATGCCCTCGCTGTCGTCGAAGCCGAGGTGCTCGAGGCCGGCGCGGACGGCGGGATGCTGGATCTCGGCCGCCGAGCCGACCGCCTCGATGTGCGACCAGATGATGCGGTGGCGGATGCCGAAGAACGGCGGCAGGAAGCCGGTGCCGATGTAGCAGTACTTGTCGATCGCCATCGACAGCACGGCGCCGCCGTGGCGGCGGAACCACGGCGGGTAATCGGTGCCGCCGCCGAAGAACGACACGCGGTACGGCGTGCGCGAAATTGCCATCAGCATGGAAAGTCCATGAACCTCTCTGACTGCCGGATCTGCCGCGTCAGCGGGTCAGGAAACGGTCGCCTTCCGTTGCCACGCGTTCCCGCCAGTAATCCAGCAGGTCGCGCAGCGTCTTCTCGTAGGGAATCTCGGGCTTCCAGCCGGTGTGGGCGTGGAACTTGGCCGTGTTCGGCACCTGCAGGTCGGCATCGATCGGCCGCAACCGGTCGGGATCGACCTCGACCTTGATCCTGTCGCGCGCTGGCGAGAACGAGATCAGCGTGTCGAGGATGTCCTTGACGGTGCAGGAGTGGGTGCCGCCGATGTTGTAGTAGGCGCCGGCGACCGGGTTGACCGTGACCAGCATGTAGTAGGCGCGCACCGCGTCGCGGACGTCGGCGACCGTGCGCAGCGATTGCAGGTTGCCGACCTTCACGACCGGCCCGATGCGGCCGTGCTCGATCATCGCGATCTGCTTGGCGAAGGTCGATTCGGCGAAGACGTCGCCGCGCCGCGGCCCGGTGTGCGTGAACATCCGGGTGGTCATGACGGTCATGCCGTAGGCCTCGGCGTAGAAGCGGCCGACGAGGTCGGTTCCGACCTTCGAGATGGCGTAGGGCGAGGCCGGGTGGAAGGTGCATTCCTCGTCGATCGGCAGCTTCTCGCGCGGCACGCGGCCGAACACCTCGGACGAGGCGCAGACGTGGATGACGGCCTTGGGCGCATGCTGCTTCAGGGCGTCGAGCACGCGCACGGTGCCCTGGACGTTGGTGTCGAGCGTGTCGAGCGGCGAGTCGAAGCTGGTGCGCGGGAAGCTCTGCGCGGCGAGGTGGAAGACGTAGTCGGGGCGGGCGGTCGAGACCACGTGCTGGATCGACAGGGTGTCGCGGAGGTCGCCGTAGAGCAGCGACACCCGGTCGCCCGCGTTGATGCGGGGCGCGACCCGGGACAGGTTGTCGAGCGGGCTGCGCCAGCGGCACATGCCGACCACGTCCCAGTCGGTATGCTCGAGCAGGTACTCGGCCAGGTGGGAACCCACCATCCCCGTGATGCCCGTGATCAGTGCGCGCCGAGCCGCCATTTCCCCCGTTCCGCCGTCCTTGCCGTCAAGGCGGCCTACTTAATGCACCCCCGGAGAAAAGGCCACCCCGGGGCCGCCCGCCGTTGCCTTGGGGGATTCGGGCCTCTATGGTCCGCCGAATCATCCTCAGACGACAGTTGATATGAGTTTTGCCCGCGAATCCCTGCCCAAGGCGACGGCGATCGACCTGTTCAGGAGCCTGTACCTGGCTCGGCGTTCCGAGGAATACATCGTCAAGCACTACCCCGAGAACCTCATGCGCACCCCGATGCACATGTCGATGGGGCAGGAGTTCGTCTGCGTCGGCGTCTGCGCCGCCCTCGACGGCAAGGCCGACGTGTTCGCCTCGTATCGCAGCCATGCCGCCTTCCTGGCGCAGACCCACGACACCGACCGGTTCTTCTCCGAGCTCTACGGCCGCACCTCGGGTACCGGCGAGGGCAAGGGCGGCTCGATGCATCTCGCGGCCCCCGACAAGGGCCACATCCTGTCGAGCGGCGTCGTGGCGACGCAGATCCCGATCGCGGTCGGCGCGGCCTTCGCCAACCTGCAGCTGAAGACGGGCCGCACCTCGGTGGTGTTCTTCGGCGACGGCGCCTCGGACGCCGGCGTGTTCTACGAGAGCATCAACGCCGCGGTGCTGTTCCGCCTGCCGGTGCTGTTCGTCTGCGAGGACAACGGCTTCGCGGTCGACACGCCGCGCGCGGCGCGCCAGACCTCGGCCAGCCTCGCCGCGGCGGTCAAGCCGTTCGGCATCGACACCTACGAGGACGACAGCGGCGACGTCGAGAGCGTCTATGCCCTGACCCGCCGGGCGGCGGAGAAGGCGCACCGCGAGCGTCGACCGGCGTTCCTCAACATCAAGTGCTGCCGCTACCTCGAGCATGTCGGCACCGGCACCGACTGGAACTGGGGCTACCGCGACCAGGCGACGGTCGAGCGCGAGTGGATCGACCGCGATGCCGTCAAGGTGCAGCGGGCGCGGCTGGCGTCCCACCAGGTCGGCGAAGCCGAGATCGCGGCGATCGAGCGCGAGATCGACCTCGCGATCCAGGACAGCGTGAGGAAGGCGGCGCAGGCGCCGATCCCGGCGAACGATCGGCTCTACGCGGGTGTGTTCCATGAGAAAGCTTGATTACGCCGGCGCCATCCGCGAGGCGATGACGCAGGAGATGGAGCGCGACCCGACCGTCTTCGTCTACGGCATCGGCGTGCCGACCTGGTCGTCGATCTTCGGCACGACCAAGGGACTGGTGGAGAAGTTCGGGCCGGAGCGCTGCTTCGACACGCCGATCTGCGAGGACGCGATGACCGGCTTCGGGCTGGGCGCGGCGATCCGGGGCATGCGGCCGATCCACGTCCACATCCGCGTCGACTTCATGATCCTGGCGACCAACCAGCTCCTGAACATGGTGTCGAACTACATCTACTCGACCGGCGGCCGGCTCAAGGTGCCGCTGGTGGTCCGCGCCGTGATCGGCCGCGGCTGGGGGCAGGGCGCGCAGCATTCCAAGAGCCTGTTCTCCAACTTCACCCACATTCCCGGGCTGAAGGTGATCGCGCCGACGACGCCGTCCGACATGAAGGGCATGCTGACCGCGGCGATCCGCGACGACAACCCGGTGATCTGCTTCGAGCACCGCTGGCTCTACTGGGCCGAGGAAGACGTGCCGGAGGAGCCCTACGAGATCCCGCTCGGCGTCGGCCGCATCCTGCGCCCCGGCAAGGATGTCACCGTGGTCGGCCTGTCGTGGATGAACGTCGAGGCGCGGCTGGCCGCCGACATCCTCCAGAAGCGCGGCGTGTCCCTGGAGCTGGTCGATCCGCGCACCCTGTCGCCGCTCGACGAGACCCTGATCGTCGACTCGGTCAGGCGCACCGGCCGCTGCATCATCGCCGACTGCGACTGGGTCGACAGCGGCTTCAGCGCCGAGCTGGCGACCCGGGTCAACGAGAAGTGCTTCGGCCTGCTCAAGGCGCCGGTACGCCGCATCGGCTTCGCCCACACGCCGTGCCCGACGGTGCGCGAGCTCGAGAACGAGTTCTATCCCAACGCCCGGACCATCGTGCGGGCGGTCGAGGAGATGCTGGGGCTCGAGCCCGCCAACCTCGACGGCGAGGACTTCTTCAGCCACGAGCGCCGCTTCAAGGGACCGTTCTAGATGGACCTCGGGCTGGCCGGAAAGCGCGCGCTGGTCACCGGCGGCAGCCACGGCATCGGCCTCGCGACGGCGGAGCGGCTGGCCCGCGAGGGCTGCCACGTCGCGGTCTGCTCGCGCTCGCAGGAGCGCCTCGACGCGGCATCGGCCGCGCTGCGGAGGCTGGGCGTCGAGGTGCTGGCGATGGTGGCCGATGTCCTCGACCCGGCGGCGGCGGACGGCGTCATGGACGCGGTCGAGCGGTCGTGGGGCGGCGTCGAGATCCTGGTCAACAACGTCGGCGGCGGCGGGCGCTGGGGCAAGGAGATCGTCGAGGACACCGACATGCGGGTCTGGGGCGAGGTCTACGAGAAGAACGCCATGGCCGCCGTCCGCTTCACGCGGCGGGCGCTGCCGCACATGCGCCGCGGCAAGTGGGGCCGCGTGGTGACGGTGACCTCGATCTACGGCGGCAAGGACGGGCAGGGGCGGCCGTGGTTCACGATGGCCAAGGCGGCCGAGACCGGGCTGATGAAATCCCTGTCGTCGATGGCCTACCTGGTGCGCGACGGCATCACCTTCAACTCGGTGGCCCCGGGCGGCATCTACATCCCCGACACCGGCTTCGAGGACGAGAAGCGCCGCGATCCCGAGGGTTTCCAGCGCATGATCGACGCCGAGTACCCGCTGGGCCGCCTCGGCACGCCGGAGGAGGTCGCCGCGGTGATCGCCTTCCTGTGCTCGACCGAGGCCGGGCTGGTGAACGGCGCCAACATCACCGTGGACGGCGGCCAGAGCAGCAGCCTCTAGGGGGAGCCGCGATGGCCGATTGCCAGAACCGGCCGGCTCCGTTAGCAGTCGGCGGTCCGGAAAAAGCACCGGGGAGCGAGTTTTAGTGACAGACGAAGCGATCTACCGGCGGCTCTTCCGCACGGCCCTGCTGATCCGGCTGGTCGAGGAGCGGATCATCGACCTCTACCCGTCCGACCGCATCCAGAGCCCGGTCCACCTGTCGATCGGCCAGGAAGCCGTCGCGGTCGGCGTGTGCGACGGCCTGCAGCCCGACGACCTGGTCTACGCCACCTACCGCAGTCACGCCTTCTACATCGCCAAGGGCGGCGCGCTCGACGCCATGTTCGCCGAGCTCTACGGCCGCAAGGGCGGCGTGTCGGGCGGCAAGGCCGGGTCGATGCACCTCGCCGCGCCCGAGGTCGGGCTGATGGGATCGTCGGCGGTCGTCGCCAGCTCGATCCCCCACGCCGTCGGGTCGGCGCTCAGCTTCAAGCGGCGCGGCCTGTCGCGGATCGCCGTCGCGGTGTTCGGCGACGGCGCGACCGAGGAGGGCGTCTACCACGAGAGCCTGAACTTCGCGGCGGTCATGAAGGTGCCGGTGCTGTTCGTGTGCGAGGACAACGGCCTCGCGGTGCACAGCCACCGGCCGGTGCGCCAGGCCTACCGCCTGCCCGAGCACGCCGCCACCTTCGGCATCGCCTCGCGCCGCGTCGAGGAGGGCTGGGACATGCTGGCCATCCGCCAGGCCACGCTCGAGGCGGCGGCGCGCGTGCGCGCCGGCGAACCGTTCGTGCTCGAGATCGCGACCGCGCGCTACAAGGAGCACGTCGGCGTCGGCGAGGACTTCCACTTCAACTACCGCACCAGCGACAGCGTCGACGCCTTCAAGAAGCGCGACCCGCTGATCGTCGACAGGGCGCTGGTGGAGGCCTTCACGCCGGAGAGCCTGCGCGAGATCGAGACCGCCGTGGCCTTCGCCGAGGCGAGCCCGGCGCCGGGCCGGGACGAACTCCTGACGGACGTGATCTGATGAGCAAGACCGCTGTGAAGCCCGCGCCGTCGGACGGCCGGGTGCTGTCCTATGCCGGGGCGCTGCTGGAGACGATGGACGCCGGGATGGCGGCACATCCCAACGTCTTCATCATGGGACAGGGTGTCGACGACTTCAAAGGCATCTTCGGGTCGACCACCGGGCTGGCCGAGAAGTACGGGCCGGCGCGCGTGTTCGACACGCCGCTGATGGAAGAGGGCATGACCGGCATCGCCATCGGCGCGTCGCTGGTCGGCGACTACCCGATCACCACCCACATCCGCGCCGACTTCGCCTTCCTGGCGATGAACCAGATCATCAACCTGGCCTCGAAGTACCGCTACATGTTCGGCGGCCTGATGAGCTGCCCGATGCTGATCCGCATCGTCGTCGGGCGCAGCTGGGGCCAGGGCGCGCAGCACTCGCAGAGCCCGCAGGCGACCTTCGCCCACTATCCCGGCCTGACCGTCGTCATGCCGTCGAGCAGCCAGGCGATCCTCGACATGTACCCGGCGATCATCAACCGCCACCCCGGGCCGGTGATCAGCATCGAGCACCGGCTGCTCTACAACCTCGACTTCACGGTCTCGCCGTCGGCGCCGCGGGTGCCGCTCGGCAGCTACGTCGCCCGCGAGGGCAGCGACGTCACCGTGGTCGCGACCTCGGTCATGGTGCTGGAGGCGCTGCGTGCCGCCCAGTACGTCGCCGACACCGCCGGCGTGTCGACCGAGGTCATCGACCTCAACTCGATCAGCCATCCCGACTGGGACCTGGTGGCGGCGAGCGTGCGCAAGACCGGCCGCCTCGTCGTCGCCGACACGTCGTGGCTGGAGTACGGCGTCGCCGCCGAGGTCTGCCGCCAGCTGGTGATGCGCGATCCCGGCCTGCTGCGCCAGCCGCCGGCGATGCTCGGCATGGCGCCGGCGCCGTGCCCGACCGCCAAGAGCCTCGAGGACCTCTACTACCCGAGCCAGCACGAGACCGCGGACGCCATCCTCACCCAGGTGAAGGGCGCCGGCCACGGCATCCCGCTGCCGGTCGAGCGCTCGATGACCGAGGGCTACAAGCGCTTCCGCGGACCGTTCTGACGGTACCAGGCCAGCGTCCGGCGCAGGCCTTCCTCGAGCGACACGCGCGGCGCGAAGCCGAGCTCGCGGCGCGCCAGCCCGTCGTCCATGAGCCGGACCGGGATGGTGCTGGGGCGCGACGGGTCGAAGCGGACGTCGGCGTCGTCGAAGCCGTCGACCTCGAGGATCTTCTGCAGGATCTCGCGCACCGGGTAGCCGCGGCCGGCGCAGATGTTGACCGCCAGCCACGGCCGCTCGGTCGCGAAGGCGGCCAGCATGCCGTCGATGAAGTCGTCGACGTAGAGCAGGTCGCGGACGTCGTTGCCGGTGCCCCAGACCTCGAGCGGCCGCTGGCGCTCGACGACGCGGCGGATCAGCGCCGCGGTGACGTGGCTGACGGCGAAGTCGTACTTGTCGTGCGGCCCGTAGACGTTGGACGGCCGCACCACCACCGTCGGCATCGGGTCGGCGATCTTCTCGGCGTAGGTGCGGCACAGCACCTCGGCGTAGCGCTTCATCCAGCCGGCCGCGAAGTAGACGTCGGCCGGGTCGCCGTCGAACATCTCGGCCTCGCCGACCGGCCGGTCGCCGGTCGGCGGGTAGGCGGCGCCGCTCGACACGAAGCAGAACCGCTTCACCCGGGCGCGGTGCGCGGCCTCCAGCATCAGGGTGTTGATCAGCACGTTGGGCGTGACGTGGACCAGCGGGGTCTGGCGGATGACGGCGGCGCCCGAGGTGTGGGCGGCGCACAGGAAGACGTAGTCCATGCCTTCGACCGCGCGGGCGCAGGCGTCGGCCTCGCGCAGGTCGAGCGCCAGGACCTCGGCCCCCGGGAACTCGGCCTGCAGCGGCGCCCGGTGGGTGGTCAGGCGCAGCCGGGCGCCCCGCCGGGCGAGCGCGAGGGCGAGGTTGGTGCCCAAAAAGCCGGCGCCGCCGGCGACCAGGACCTTCTTGCCGCTGAAATCCATCTTTTCCCCGTTCATCACGGGCCGACAGAAACCACAATAACGCCTTCAATCTCAAGGGATTGGGAAGATCAACGGGATTGCGTTCGGGGAGCCGTCGGCTTACCTCTACGGCGATGTCGACCCCCCAGCGACCCGAAAGCCGTCCCGCCGCGGCGCCGGAAGCCAAGGCCACTGGCAGCCAGCCCGTCCGGATCGGGCTGGTGCAGATCAACAATTCCTTTTCCGGCCAGAACTACCTGCCGTACTCGGTCGCGCTGCTGCAGACCTACGTGCAGAAGATGGCGCCCGATCCCGGCCGCTACGCGTTCCTGCCGCCGCTGTACAAGCGGGTCCGCATCGCCGACGCGGTCGAGGCCCTGAAGGACGCCGACCTGGTCGGTTTCAGCACCTACGTCTGGAACGGCCGCATCTCGCTCGAGATCGCCCGGCGCCTCAAGGCGCTGCGGCCCGGCATCGTCATCGTGTTCGGCGGCCCGCACGTGCCCGACCAGCCCGAGGCCTTCCTGCGCGCCAACCCGCAGATCGACCTCGCCGTCCACAACGAGGGCGAGCGGACCTTCCTCAAGCTGCTCGAGAGCTTCCCGGATCGCGCCGCGTGGCAGGACCTGCCCGGCGTCAGCATGGTGCTGCCGGACGGCCGCTTCGTGCGCAACGCCAACATCGACCGCGTCCGCGACCTCGACGAGATCCCGTCGCCGTTCCTCGAGGGCGCGTTCGACGCCATCATGGCGGCCAACAAGGACGAGAGCTGGATCGGCCTGTGGGAAACCAACCGCGGCTGCCCGTTCCGCTGCACCTTCTGCGACTGGGGCTCGGCCACCGCGGCCAAGGTCACCAAGTTCGGCGAGGAGCGGCTGTACCGCGAGGTCGACTGGTTCGCCCGCCACAAGATCGAGTACATCTTCTGCTGCGATGCCAACTTCGGCATCCAGAAGCGCGACGTCGACATCGCCAACTACGTCGCCGACGTGAAGAAGAAGACCGGCTACCCGGTGGCGCTGTCGGTGCAGAACACCAAGAACGCGACCGAGCGCGCCTACGAGACCCAGAAGATCCTGTCCGACGCCGGCCTCAACAAGGGCGTCGCCCTGTCGATGCAGAGCGTCGACAAGACGACGCTGGAGGCGATCAAGCGCGACAACATCGCGCTCGGAACCTACATGGAGCTGCAGCGGCGCTTCACCCGCGACAAGGTCGAGACCTACTCGGACCTGATCCTCGGCCTGCCCGGAGAGACCTACGAGTCGTTCGTGCGCGGCGTCGACCAGCTGATCGAGAACGGCCAGCACAACCGCATCCAGTTCAACAACC
>CAYQRL010000005.1:0-203660 GCA_964420105.1 uncultured Reyranella sp. | reverse complement strand
GCCGGCAGCGTCTGCCTGATGCACACCAAGCTGCTGCACGGCTCGGCCGCCAACGCGTCGGACGTGTCGAGGGGCCTCTACATCTGCGTCTACACCGCCGCCGACGCGGTGCCGATCGCCCGCAACCCGATGCCGAGCCTCAACGAGGGTCGCATCGTGCGCGGCAAGGAGGCCCGTTTCGCCCGCCTCAGCGGCGGGCTGGTCGAGTTGCCGAAGCAGCCGAAGACGGCCTCGTTCTTCACCGTTCTCGGCCAGGACTCCAAGCAGGCGGCCGAGTGAGCGCGACGGCGTGAGCGAACCGTTCCCGGCCGTCGCCGAGGCGACGGCCGGCGGCGAGACGGCCGACCTGTTCGCCGACATCCGCGCCACCGTCGGGGTGCGCGTCGTCAACCTCGTGTGGCGCCACCTCGCGACCTTCGACGGCGCCCTGCCGTGGGCGTGGGCGGCGGTGAAGCCGCTGTACCGGCGCGGCATCGCCGACCAGGCCGTGCTGCGCTTCCGGCGCGCCATGCTGGTGCCGCGCCTGGAGCCGCTGGAGGGCGAGGCGCCGGCCAACGTCGATGCCGTGCTGGCGAGCTACGACCATTCCAACACCATCAACCTGTTTGCCCTGGGCGCGCTGGCGGCGTGGCTGCGCCAGGACGCGGCGTTCGAGGGCCGGCCGGAGGAGGGGCCGCGGATCGCGGCGCCCGACGTCGCGCTGCCGAAGCTGGCCGACGAGGGCGACGTCGCGCCGGAGACCTGGCAGCGCGTGCTGCGACTCAACCGGCTGGGCGACACCCAGCGACCGGTCATCCTCGCCAGCATGTACCGTCACCTCGCCCACGCGCCGGATTTCCTCGCCCGGCTCGAGACGGTGCTGGCCCCCGTGGCAGCCGACGGGTCGCTGCGCGACATCATCGTCGCCAACCGGGCCGGTGCCTACGAGCGCTCGCGCGTGCTGGCGCGGGCGATCGCCGCCGAGCGCCCGGGACCCGGGATCGAACGCGCGGTCGAGCCGGCGGTGTCGGCCTTCCTCGACCACGCGATCGGCAAGATGGTGACCATCTGCCGGGCGATCCGGCAGGCGCGGGGCCTGCCGTTGGCGTAAGCACGCACGCGCTGTAAGGTCTTCACGAGGCATCGTTTCGGGGGAGACGACACGTGAGATTCTGGACTCTCTGCCGGTCGGCGGGCGCGCTGGTGGCGCTGTTGCTGGCCGGTGGCCCGGCGTGGGCGGGGACCTACGTGATCCAGCGGGCGGGCTACTGGACCGCGTTCGGCGGCACCGACGACGCCGGCGAGCGGCTGTGCGGCATCGTCGCCACCGGCGAGGAAGGCCGGGTCTTCACCATCAAGCGCTGGGCCGACCAGGACCACTTCACGCTGCAGATCTTCAAGGAGAGCTGGCGCATCCCCAAGGGCGTCGAGATCCCGGTGCGGCTCCGCTTCGACGCCATGGAGACCTGGTCGGCGCTGGCGGACGCGCTGCCGCCAGACGGGATCGCCCTGACCGTGCCCGACAATCGCGGCGAGGCCTTCCTGCGCGAGTTCGCGATCGCGAACCGCTTCGAGATGAGCTTCCCCGAGGGCAACGAGTCGGACTGGTCGGGCAACCTGACCGGCAGCGCCGCCATCACCATGGCCTTCCTCGACTGCGTGCTGAAGCTCAACCGCGGCACGCAGCCGTTCGGCAGCGGCGCGCGCAAGCCCGGCGCCTCGCAGCCGTTCGGCAATCGCTGAACCGTTCCGCGCTCCCGCTCAGCGCCGCTTCAGCCACTCGGTCATGGCGTCCTCCATGGCCATGAACACGGCGCCGCCCTCGATCAGCTTCTGGATCAGCCGCTCCAGCATCATCATGCGGTGGCCACGGCCGATCACGTGCGGGTGGAAGGTGTAGGTGAGGATGCCGAACTCGGGCTGCACGCGCGTCATGTAGGTGAAGTCGTCGACGAAGTTCTCGAGCACGTTCGTCGCGTTCATCAGCCCGGCCTGGATCGAGCCGTTCGGGTTGCGCATGTACTCGAAGTGCGGGTAGTCGTCGAGCGACCAGCTGATCGGCATCTCCACCAGCGTCGTCTCGCGGCCGCGCACGAACGGCGCCTCGAGTTCGGCGACGTCGCCCTGGCGGGCGTAGTAGCAGTCGTAGTCGTGCCCCATCAGCGAGCTGTCGTAGCGGATGCCGTGCTTCAGCAGCAGCTCGATCGAGTGGGGCGACAGGTCCCACGCCGGCGAACGGTAGCCGCGCGCCGGCCGGCCGCTGATCCGGCGGATCGACTCGTTGCCGCGCACGATCTCTTCCTCCTCCTCCTCGCGCGACAGCGACGCCGGCAGCCGGTGGGTCCAGCCGTGGTGGGCCAGCTCGTGCCCGGCCTCGACGTAGGGCATCACCGCCGCGGGCGTGCTGTCGATGGTGTGGCCGGGCGTGAAGAAGGTGGCCTTGATGCCGTAGCGGGCGAGCAGGGCGACCAGCCGCGGGATCACCACCACGTCGTACTCGCCGCGCGAGATCGCGGTCGGGGTGGTCTGGCCGCGGGCGATGAAGCCCGACAGGTGATCGTGGTCGAAGGTCAGGCAGACGATGTGGCGCGACATGCAAACTCCCGGCGGGACGGTCGCACTCTATCTCGCCCCGGTCGGGAGCCGCTAGGATGGGCCATGCTGCGACGCTTCCTGCCGCTCCTCGCTCCGCTGCTCGTCGGGTCGCCCGCGGCGGCGCAGGCACCGCTGGCGCAGGCCTGCGCGAGCTTCGGCCAGGCGCAGTACCGCAAGCTCGACCCGGCGATCGACCAGGTGACCGTCCTCGACGCGGCGCCGCCGGCGATCGAGCGGTTCGACGGCCGGGCCGGGGCGCAGCCGGTGGCGGCGGCGGTGACCCTGCGCGGCCGCGTCAGCTGGAAGAACCGGTCGCCGTTCGAGACCCAGTTCGTCTGCCTGCTCGACGGCAACGACCGGCCGCTGTTCTTCTATGCCCTGCCGGGACTGGCGGCGCGGACCGCCCCGCCGACCCCGATCACGCGCGCGCCCGTGGCCGGCGGTGCGCCGGCGCCGACGGCGTCCCTGCAGGCACCGGTCCTGCCGTTGGCCAATGCGGCGCCGCCGCCCAAGGCATCGCCCGGTGCCGCGCCCGGGGCGACGGCGCCTCCTCCCGCGACGGCGCGGACGGGATCGCCGCCCGGGGCCATCCGGCTGCGCGGGCTGCTGCGCGAGGTCGGCGGCCGGCTGTCGTTCACGCCCTGCGACGGCGCGCCGATGGCGCTGGAGGACCGGACGCCGGGCCGCGAACTGGGACGGGCGCTGGCCGACCTGACGGCCGGGCAGGAGGGCCGGCCGATGTTCGTCGAACTTTACGGCGCGCGCGAACCCGGCCCGGCGGGCGGCCTCGGCGCCGTCGAGGTCCGGCGCGCGGCGGTCGAGACCGCCGGCTGCCGCGAACGCTTCGACCAGCGCGAATGGACGGCGACCGGCAACGAGCCGTCGTGGCGGCTCGAGGTCACCGCGCGGGACCTGCTGTTCGGCGTGCTGGGCGGCGCTGCGCTGCCGCGGCTGGCGCATGGCGGGCTGCAGCGCGAGGGCGACGGCTTCGTGGTCGCGGCGACCGAGGTGCCGGACATGGTCGTGACCATCCGGGAGCGGAGGTGCATCGATTCCCAATCCGGCTCGCTGTTCGCCTATGCTGTCGAGGTGACGAGCGAGGGCCGCACCTACACCGGCTGCGCCGCCCACAATCCGGCCATGCCGGCGCCCTAGGAAGGCGGCGGCCCGACGTTCCCGGGGAGGGGAAATGGAAGACTTCGAACGCCTGCAGCAGGAGATCGCCGCGGCCCGGCGGATCGTGGCCTTCACCGGCGCCGGCATCTCGACCGAATCGGGCATCCCCGACTTCCGCTCGCCGGGCGGCATCTGGACCCGCTACAAGCCGATCTACTTCGACGATTTCATGGCCTCGGAGGAGATGCGGCGGGAAGCGTGGCGGCGCAAGTTCGCGACCGACGAGACGATGACCAAGGCCGAGCCCAACGCCGGGCACCGCGCGCTCGCCAAGCTGGCCGAGCAGGGAAAGCTCTCGGCCGTGATCACACAGAACATCGACGGCCTGCACCAGCGTTCGGGCATCCCGGACGCGAAGGTGATCGAGCTGCACGGCAACGCCACCTACGCGACCTGCCTCGACTGCGGCCACCGCCACGAGCTCGAGCCGATCCGCCAGGCCTTCCTCGGCGCGGGCAGGCTGCCCCTGTGCGAGAAGTGCGAGGGCATCGTGAAGACCGCGACGATCTCGTTCGGACAGGCGATGCCCGAGATCCCGATGGCGCGGGCGCAGGAAGAGGTGATGGGCTGCGACCTCTGCCTGGTGCTCGGCAGTTCGCTGGTCGTCTACCCGGCAGCCGGCTTCCCGTTGATGGCCAAGCGCCGAGGCGCGCGGCTGGCGATCGTGAACCGTGAACCCACCGACCAGGATCCCGAGGCCGACCTCGTGATCCATGCCGAGATCGGCCCTACCTTGAGCAGGGCGATCGGCGTCAATTGAGCGGTCTTTATTGCAGCCGCCCTGCAACACGGGTTTAATCGGGGCGGGTGTTGGGAGGAAAGACATGAAGATCGGGCGGCGTGGTGCGGTGCTGGGAAGCGCGGGCGCATTCGCGGGCACGCTGGCGCTCGGGCAACGGCTGGCGCGGGCACAGGACATCACGTTCTTCCGCATCGGCACGGGCGGCACGGCGGGCACGTATTTCCCGATCGGCGGCCTGATCGCCAATGCCATCTCCAACCCGCCCGGGTCGCGGCCGTGCAGCGAGGGCGGGTCCTGCGGCGTCCCCGGCCTGGTGGCGACCGCGGTCGCGTCCAACGGCTCGGTTGCCAACGTCCAGGGCATCAACAGCGGATCGATGCAGTCCGGCTTCACCCAGTCCGACGTCGCCTACTGGGCGCTGAACGGCACCGGCATCTACGAAGGCCGGCCCAAGGTCGAGGCGTTGCGCGCCATCGCCAACCTCTACCCAGAAAGCTTCCACCTCGTGGTGCGCAAGGGATCGGGCATCAAGACGATCCGCGATCTCAAGGGCAAGCGGCTGTCGCTCGACGAGCCGGGGTCGGGCACGCTGGTCGATGCCCGCCTGATCCTGGCAGCCTATGGCCTCACCGAGAAGGACTTGAAGCCGGAGTACCTCAAGGCGCAGCAGGCGGCCGACAAGCTCAAGGACGGCGCCCTCGACGCGTTCTTCAGCGTTTCGGGCTGGCCGCTCGGCGCGATCGCCGAACTGGCCTCGACCACCGGCATCGACCTCGTGCCGATCGACGGGCCGGAGGCCGAGGCGCTGGTCAAGCAGTACAGCTTCTTCGCGCTGAACGAGATTCCCGACGGCGCCTACAAGGGCGTGCCGGGCGTCAAGACGGTCAGCGTCAACGCCATCTGGGCGACCTCGGCCAAGCAGCCCGAGCAGCTGATCTACGACATCACCGCGGCGCTGTGGAATCCCAGCACGCGCAAGCTCCTGGACTCCGGCCATTCGAAGGGCCGCATGATCCAGCTCGACCAGGCGACGCAGGGACTTGGCATCGCCCTGCATCCCGGCGCCGAGAAGTTCTACCGGGAGAAGGGCCTCCTGAAGTAAGGCCCGCGGTCAGCGGAGAAGTCGAATGCGGCTCGAGGGCAAGGTCTGCGTCGTCACGGCGGCGGGACAGGGAATCGGCGCGGCGACGGCCCGTGCCTTCGCGCGCGAGGGCGCGACGGTGTGGGCGACCGACGTCGATGCCGGCAAGCTCGCGGCGCTGGCCGACGTCGCCGGCGTGACGACCCGCCGGCTCGACGTGCTCGACAAGGCCGCGATCGGCGCGCTGGCGCGCGAGACCGGTGCGATCGACGTGCTGTTCAACTGCGCCGGCTTCGTCCACCACGGCGACGTGCTGATGGCGACCGACGAGCAGTGGTCGTTCGCCTTCGATCTCAACGTCCGCAGCATGTTCTGGACGATCCAGGCCTTCCTGCCGGGCATGCTGGAGAAGGGGGGCGGCTCGATCGTCAACATGTCGTCGGCGGCCTCGTCGGTGAAGGGTGCCGCCCTGCGCTTCATCTACGGCACCACCAAGGCCGCCGTGATCGGTCTCACCAAGTCGGTCGCCGCCGACTTCGTGTCGAGGGGTATCCGCTGCAACGCGATCTGCCCCGGCACCGTCCAGACGCCGTCGCTCGACGAGCGCATCTCGTCGCTGGGCGGCGGCGCCGACGCGCGCAAGTTCTTCCTGCAGCGCCAGCCGACCGGCCGGTTCGGCTCGGCCGACGAGATCGCGGCGCTGGCGGTCTACCTCGCCAGCGACGAGGCGGCGTTCACCACCGGCACCGTCAACGTGATCGACGGCGGCTGGAGCGTCTGACGGTGGACATCGCCGCCATCGCCGCGCTGGCGCCGGTCATCCCGGTGCTGACGGTCGAGCGGGTGGCGGACGCCGTGCCGTTGGCCCGCGCGCTGGTTCGGGGTGGCCTGCCGGCGCTCGAGATCACCCTGCGTACCCCGGCCGCCGTGGAGGCGATGATGGCGATCGCCGCCGAGGTCGAGGGAGCCGTAGTCGGGGCAGGGACGGTGCTGGAGCCGGGCCAGGTCGACCGGATCGTGGCGGCCGGCGCGCGGTTCGCGGTCAGCCCGGGCTTCTCCCCGGCGATCGGACAGGCGGTGCGGGCTGCCGGCCTGCCGTTCCTGCCCGGAATCCAGACAGTGTCCGAATGCCTGGCAGCCGCCGAGCAGGGCTGGCGGGTGCAGAAGTTCTTCCCGGCCGACGTCGCCGGCGGGCCGGGGTGGCTGAAGGCGGTCGCGGCGCCGCTGGCCGGCCTGCGCTTCTGCCCGACCGGCGGCGTCGGACCGGACACCGCGCCGGCCTACCTGGCTCTCGCCAACGTGGTCTGCGTCGGCGGCTCCTGGGTGGCGCCGAGGGACGCGATTGCCTCCAGGAACTGGTCGCAGATCGAGCGGCTCGCCGCCGCAGCCGCTGCCCTAAAACGGTCCTAGCGCGCCCCGACAAAAGGTGGTTCAAGGATGCGTCAAGGAGCTCGACCCGTCTTGAAGAAACTGGCATTCGCGGTTGCCGCGCTCGCGCTGTCACTCACCGGAACGGCGTGGGCGAACAACGTCCTCGTGCTCAACTCCGATGAGGCTTCCTACAGCGTCATCGATCGCACGACCCGCACCGAGATCCAGCGCCTGCCGGTCGGGCGCGAGCCGCATCACCTGATCATCACGCCCGATGGCAAGGAAGTCCTCGTCGGCTCCACGGTCACCAACGAGCTGCTCGTTCTCGATTCGAAGACCGGGGACAAGAAGCGGGTGATCCGCGACATCATCGATCCCTACCACCTGGCCTTCAGCCCCGACGGCAAGTGGTTCGTCACGGTCGCCTACCGTCTCGACCACGTCGATATCTTCCACGCCGACGGCTTCAAGCTGGCGGGCCGCATCTTCATCGATGGCTTGCCGAGCCACATGGCATTCGATGCCGCGTCCAAGACCGTCTTCGTCACGCTTCAGCAGAGCGGCCGGGTGGCCGCTTTCGATCTCGCGACCCAGACGCTCAAGTGGAACATGCCGGTCGGCAATGCCCCTGCCGGCATCATCATGGTGCCCGAGGACAAGCACCTCGTGGTGGCGTTGACCGGAGAGGACGGCATCGTGACCCTCGATCCCGAGGACGGCAGGCTGACCGGCCGCCTCCAGACGGGCAAGGGGGCCCACAATTTCTGGCCCAAGGGCGACGACCGCCACTGGTTCCTCAGCAACCGGGTCGAGGGGGTTGTTTCCGTGCTCGACGCCCAGGACATGAAGATCGTCGCCAGCGTGAAGGTGCCGGGAGGGCCGGACTGCATGGCCATCACCGCGGACGGCAAGGAACTGTGGGTGACCCAGCGCTTCCTGCGCCGGGTCGCCGTCGTCGATGTCGACCAGATGAAAGTCATCGCCAGCATCCCGGTCGGCAAGTCGCCGCATGGCGTTTTCATCCTGAACCAGGACGCGCCGCCGCAGGCGTCGCCAAGTCCTGCCAGGGCACCGGTCGTCCCGGTCTCGACGGGCCAACCGGCACAGCCACGCTGACGTGACCGCCATGCGCGGCCTCACCGACCTCTGGATCACCGTCCAGAACTGGATCTTCGAGACCTTCGTCACGCCGGTGATCTACTGGCTCGGCCAGATGGCGTGGTACGAGCCGGCCTACAACGCCGTCGAGTTCGTCATGCTCGGGGCGCTGCAGATCGCCGTGATCGCCGTCGGCATGAGGTTCTTCGAGCGCCGCTGGCCGCTCGAGAAGGCCAGCGAGGACGATCGGCTGGTCGGCGTCGACCGCGTCTACACCGTGCTGAACAAGCTCGGCGTGATCCCGCTCGCGATCTTCGCCATCACCTATCCCGTGGTCACGCATCTCGAGGTGATCATGCGCGGCCTGGGCTACGCGCCGCCCCGGCTCGAGACCGTGCTGCCGTTCCTCCGGGACCAGGTCTTCCTGTCGTTCCTGCTGTACTTCTTCCTCTACGACTTCGCCGCCTACTGGCTGCACCGCGCCCAGCACGGCTTCGCCTGGTGGTGGTCGCTGCACAGCCTGCACCACAGCCAGCGCCGCGTGACGGTGTGGACGGACGACCGCAACCACGTCCTCGACGACCTGCTCGTCAACCTCGCGCTGGTGCTGTTCGCGCAAATCGTCGGCGTGCAGCCGGGCGAGTACGTGTCGATCCTGATGGTCGGCCGGCTGATCGAGAGCTGGAGCCACGCCAACGTCGACATGGGCTACGGCGCCATCGGCGACCGGCTGATCGTCAGCCCGCGCTTCCACCGCCTGCACCACGCCCTCGCCAACCCCAGCGAGCCCCACATCCACGACAACAACTACGCGCCGGTGTTCCCGATCTGGGACATCCTGTTCGGCACCGCGCGGTTCGACCGCAAGCGGCGTCCGACCGGCGTCGACGACCCGATGGTCGATGCCGACAATGGCCGCGGCTGGCTCGGCCAGCAGGTCGCTGTGTTCGGACGCTTCTTCCGGGCGGTCAGCCCGCGCGGCCTGCGCGCGCCAGTTCAGCCCGGACTGCATCCGCCCGCGGAATAGGCGTCACCGCGCCATAGCCTTGCGTCGACAGCGCCGCCGCGACGTTGGCGTAGGCGGCGGCGGTCGCGAGGTCGTCGCCGGCCAGCAGGCGGGCGAGGAAGCTGCCGTCGAAGGTGTCGCCGGCGCCGGTCGCGTCGACCGGCTCGACCCTGTGCCCGGGAAGGTGGAAGCGCTGCGACGCGGTGGCGACGAGGCAGCCGTCCGCCGCCATCTTGAGGGCCACCAGCGGGGCCCCCAGCCCGAGGTAATGGTCGACGATCGCGTCGGGAGCGTCGAGCCCGGTGAGCTGGCGCGAGTCGTCGAGGCTGGGCAGGGCGATGTCGCAGCGCGCGATGGTGGCGTCGATGACGCCGCGCGCGGTGTCGAGGTCCCACAGGCGCAGCCTGAGGTTGGTGTCGTAGGACACCTTCACGCCGGCGGCGCGGGCGATCTCGAGGGCGGCAGCGCAGGTCTCGCGCGCACTGTCGCTGATCGCCTGGCCGATCGCCGACAGGTGCAGGAAGCGGGCGCCGGCGATGTAGTCGCGCGGCAGGTCCGCCGGAGTCATCAGCGATGCCGCGGAGTTCTTGCGCAGGTAGTCGAACTTGTGGCCGGCCGGGCCGTGGGTGACGAACGAGACGCCGGTCGGCGCCGTGGGATGGCGGCTGACGTGGGCCGTGTCGACGCCCTCCGATCGCCACAGGTCGAGGAAGGCGTCGCCCATCCAGTCCTGGCCGAGGCTGGTCAGGTAGCCGGTCGCGGCGCCCTGGCGTGACGCCGCGATCACCACGTTCTGCGAATCGCCGCCGAAGCCCTGCAGCCAGGTGCGGCCGTCGCCTTCCTTGGGACGGTTGAACTCGATCAGCGGTTCGCCGAGGGACAGCAGCGAAGGGGAGGCCATGCGCGGCAGCTTTCCATGCGCTCGGCCGTTGCTCAAGGCCGAGCGCACGCTAGTCTGGCGCCAACGGGACGACGCGGGAGGATGCGATGGCCGACGAGAAGGACGGGAAGCGGCGGCTGCGCAGCCGCGAGTGGTTCGATTCCAGGACCGACCCGACGATGACCGCGCTCTACCTCGAGCGCTACATGAACTTCGGCCTGACGCTGGCCGAGCTGCGCAGCGGCAAGCCGATCATCGGCATCGCCCAGACCGGCAGCGACCTGTCGCCGTGCAACCGCCACCATCTCGACCTCGCCTGGCGCATCCGCGACGGCATCCGCGATGCCGGAGGCATCCCGATCGAGTTCCCGGTGCACCCGATCCAGGAGTCGGGCAAGCGACCGACCGCCGCGCTCGACCGCAACCTCGCCTACCTCAGCCTGGTCGAGAGCCTGTACGGCTACTTCTTCGACGGTGTCGTGCTGACCACCGGCTGCGACAAGACCACGCCGGCCATGATCATGGGCGCGGCCACGGTCGACATCCCGGCGATCGTGCTGTCGGGCGGGCCGATGCTCGACGGCCACTTCGGCGGCGGCCTGTCGGGCTCGGGCACCATGGTGTGGCACGCACGCCAGGAGCTGGCGGCCGGCCGCATCGACATGGAGCAGTTCATCGAGATGGTGGCGTCGAGCGCGCCCAGCGTCGGCCACTGCAACACCATGGGCACGGCGCTGTCGATGAACAGCATGGCGGAGGCGCTCGGCATGTCGCTGACCGGCTGCGCCGCCATCCCCGGCCCCTACAAGCAGCGCAGCCAGATGGCCTACGAGACCGGTCGCCGCATCGTCGAGATGGTGTGGGAGGACCTGCGGCCGTCGAAGATCCTGACCCGCGCCGCGTTCGAGAACGCGATCGTCGCGGCGAGCGCGCTCGGCGCCTCGACCAACTGCCCGCCGCACGTCAACGCGATCGCGCGCCATGCCGGCGTCGAGCTGCTGAACGCCGACTGGGACCGGCTCGGCTACGACATCCCGCTGCTGGTCAACTGCATGCCGGCCGGCAAGTACCTCGGCGAGGCGTTCTACCGCGCCGGCGGCGTGCCGGTGGTGATGGCCGAGCTGCAGGCCCACGGCAAGCTGCGCGGCGAGGCGATGACGGTGACCGGCCGGACGATGGCCGAGAACCTCGCCTCGGCGCCGCGCGCCGACGGCGAGGTGATCAAGGGCTACGACGCGCCGATGCTTCACCACGCCGGGTTCGCGGTGCTGTCGGGCAACCTGTTCGACTCGGCGATCATGAAGACCTCGGTGATCTCGCCGGAGTTCCGCGCCAAGTACCTCGAGCGCGAGGGCGATCCGGACGCCTTCGAGGGCACGGCGATCGTGTTCGAGGGACCGGAGGACTACCACCACCGCATCAACGACCCGTCGCTGCCGATCGACGAGAACAGCATCCTGTTCATCCGCAACACCGGGCCGGTCGGCTATCCCGGCGCCGCCGAGGTCGTGAACATGCTGCCGCCGGACCGGCTGGTGAAGGGCGGCGTGCTGCTGCTGCCCTGCGTCGGCGACGGCCGCCAGAGCGGGACATCGGCCAGCCCGTCGATCCTCAACGCCTCGCCGGAGGCGGCGGTCGGCGGCGGCCTGGCGCTGCTCAGGACCGGCGACCGGGTGCGCATCGACATCGCGCGGCGCACCGCCGACATGCTGATCCCCGAGGCCGAGCTGGCGGCGCGCAAGGCGGCGTGGAAGCCCAGCGTCGTCGAGAGCCAGACGCCGTGGCAGGAACTGCAGCGCAAGTTCGTGGGCCAGCTGGCGACCGGCGCGTGCCTCGACTTCGCGGTCAACTACCAGCGCATCGACGAGACCAAGGGCATCCCGCGCCACTCGCACTAGCGAGGCGCGGGCCCGGCGGTGGACGCTCCGCGGCGGCTAGCGGAACAGGCGCTGCTCGACGGAAACCGGCAGGTCGGCGCGCGGGATCAGGATGATCGCCCACGGCGAGGTCGGCTGGCCGACCGGGCGATAGGACGGCGGCGGCGGCGGCGCCAGGCTGGCGGTCGCATTGCCGGTCGAGGGGGCGAAGCCGGCGCCGGGGCCGGGGCCGGGGCCGCCCGGGGCGAAACCGCCGGGCGGGCCGCCGGCAACCGGGCGCGGCGCCGAGGGGGCGGGGGCGCGCTGCGCCATCATGATCTCCGCCGGCATGCGTTCCTCGAACACCACGACGATGCGGTCGCGGCGGCGGCTGGTCGACAGCACGTTGACCGAGTAGCCCTCGCCGGCGCGGCGGCCGAGGAAGATGCCGACCGCGTGCATGCGTCCCGGCTCGAAGATGTCGGGCGGCGGCGAGCCGACGCGGCTCCACAGGCTGCGCCACTCCGCCATCGACGTGGCGATCACCTGTTCGGCCTGGCGGGTGGCCGCGGAGGTTCCGTGCCAGTGACGGACCTCGACCGCCTGGGCGAGGGCGGGAAGGGAAGGAGCGACGAGGCTTCCGGCGGCGACGGCGCCGAAAGACAGGAGATGCCGCCGGGCGAGCACCGGCGTGCGGACTGGGGAAGCGGGCTTGGCGACGACTCGCACAATGATTCTCTGGGACCCGGGCTGAACCAAGTGAGGGTTCGAAGTCACCATTACAGTTTGGCCCAATTGAGGCTGAGGCAGGCCCCGTTACGGCCGCCCCCCCTCAATCGCCGGACCATGTTGCTTTCGTGCAACACAGTTTCTCGCGCCGTGCGTTCCGGCCGGGCTATGCTGCGGCGATGAAACCTCCCATGGACGACGCCTCGGTCGCGCAGCGCGTGCTCGACCACATCGCCAACGGCACCACCGATGTCGGCGAGGAGGTATGGCGCGAGCCGGTCGAGAACTATCGCTCGCCGCAGCGCCTGGCGCGCGAGATCGAGCGCGTGTTGCGGCGCACACCGACGCCGTTCTGCCCGTCGGCGGCGCTGCCCGAGGCCGGGTCCTACGTCGCCCGCGAGGCTGCCGGCACGCCGGTCGTCGCCGTGCGCGGTCCCGACGGCGTGGTCCGCGCCTTCCGCAACGCCTGTCGCCACCGCGGCATGGCCGTCGCCGAGGGCAGCGGCTGCAGCCGCGCCCTGGTCTGTCGCTACCATGGCTGGGTCTACAACCTCGCCGGTGAGCTGCGTCACATCCCGCACGAGGCCGGCTTCCCCGGCTTCGACAGGGCGGCCCACCCGCTGGTCCCGCTCGCCACCCGCGAGCGCCACGGGCTGGTGTACGTCACCCAGGACGACGGAGCGGAGGCCGGCGAGGACCCGCTGCCGGGCATCGACCGGCTGCTGTCGCCGGACCAGCGCCTGTTCGCGACCGCGGAGCGCGACTTCGACGCCAACTGGAAGATCCTGCTCGAGAGCTTCATCGAGGGCTACCACATCAAGTCGACGCATCCCGAGAGCTTCCTGCCCTATGGCTTCGACAACCTGAACGTGATCGACCGCTTCGGACGCAACAGCCGCGTGACCTACCCGTTCCGACGCATCGCCAGGCTCGAGACGGTGCCGCCGGCCGAGCGCCGGGTCGACGGGCTGCTGACCTACGTCTACCACCTGTTTCCCAACGTGCTGATCACGGTGCTGTCGCGGCACACCAGCGTGCTGGTGCTCGAGCCGCTGTCGGTCGATCGCACGCGCCAGCACAGCTACACGCTGACCAACGGCGGCGGCGACGATCCGCATGCGCTGGCGGAGGCCAAGCGCGACGCCGAGTTCGTCGGCACCACCGGCCTGATGGAGGATCGCGCGGTGGTGCACGCGATCCAGCGCGGCCTGTCGAGCGCAGCCAACGATGCCTTCACCTTCGGGCTCTACGAGAGCGCGATCGTGCACTTTCACAGGATGCTTTCGCGCGCCCTCGCGTGAACTGCAATTTGACCGGCACGCCGAAAGGAAATTCTCCGAAGGTCGCAAACAAGAACTGTTGCACCCTCCGGTTGGGGTGCTAGCATTCCCCTCATAACAACATGGGATCGTTAAATGACGACCCAACAGGGAGAGACGGGCGGGGACGGCGATTCGGTTGAGCTGCGTGGTAAGGTTAAGTGGTTCAACGCCGTAAAGGGCTATGGGTTCTTGGCCCTCGACAGCGACAACAGCGACGCGTTCCTGCATGTGACGACACTGCGCCAGGCCGGGCATGAGGATCTCAAGCCCGGGGCGACGGTCGTTTGCGCCGGCCTGCGCGGCCCCAAGGGCTGGCAGGTCATGAAGGTGATCGAGGTCGACCAGTCGACCGCCGTGGCCGTGGCGCCCAAGCCGCCGCCGGTTCCCGACGGCGTCGCCATCGGCGACTACGTTCCGGCGCTGGTGAAGTGGTACAACAACGAGCGTGGCTACGGCTTCGTCACGCGCGAAGCCGAGGAAGGCGACATCTTCGTCCACGCCGCGGTGCTGCGCCGCAACGGCATGGAATCGCTGACACCCGGCCAGAAGGTGATGGTGCGCATCGCCGAGGGCCAGAAGGGCCTGCAGGTCGTCGAGATCCGCGGCGCCTGAGGCGCTACAGCCCCTGAGGACGCCGCGGTTCCGAGAACGCCGTTCCTAGCGGATCTCGCGCAGGTAGCTGTCGAGCGGCGGCGCCTGCTTGATCTGCCCGCGCTTCACCAGGAAGTCGGCGAAGACGGCGTAGCGGTCGCGGTCGAGCGCCGTCGGGTCGGGCGCCAGCAGCGGCAGCGTGTCCTTCCACGCCAGCTTGTTCAGCGTGCTGTCGAGCTCCTTGCCCGAGCGCGAGAACACCAGCCAGGCGTCGTCGCCGTTGGCCTTGATCCAGGCCGTCGCCTCGGCCAGCGCCGCCAGCAGCTTCCTCGTGCGCGGCACGTCGAGCTTGTCGCGGCCCGCCACCAGGACCAGCTCGTCGTAGGCCGGGACGCCGTACTGCTCGACCGGCCACAGGCGGCCGGCGGCGCGGTGCAGCGCGAGGTCGTTGAGCTCGAAATTGCGGAAGGCGCCGATCACGCCGTCGACCTGCTTGCTCATCAGCGCCGTGGTCAGGGCGAAGTTGACGTTGACCAGCGTCACGTCCTTCAGCGTCAGGCCGGCGGTCCCGAGCATGGCCGAGAGCAGCGCTTCCTCGAAGCCGGCGATCGAGTAGCCGATCTTGCGGCCCTTGAAGTCGGCGATGGTCTTCACCGGGCCGCCCTCGAGCGCCACCAGCGAGTTGAGCGGCTGCGCCACCAGCACGCCGACCCGCACCAGCGGCAGGCCCTCGGCGACCAGCATGGTCAGCGTCGGCTGGTACGACACCGCGTAGTCGGCCTGCCCGGCGGCGACCAGCTTGGGCGGCGCGTTGGGATCGGCCGGCGCGATCAGTTCGACCTCGAGGCCCTGCCGGGCGAAGAAGCCGCGCTCGCGCGCGATTACCAGCGCGGCGTGGTCCGGGTTGACGAACCAGTCGAGCAGCACGCGGACCTTCTCCTGCGCGGCGGCGGGCGCGGCGAGGCCGGCCAGCACGATCGACGCGGCGGTCGCGGCGGCGAGCAGCCGCCTGGGGATGGACATGATCAGGCTCCTTGAGATTGCCAGGGGACGAGGACACGCCCGGCCCAGTCGGTCGCGTAGTAGAGCGCGAGGCCGAGCAGGCAGAGCACGACGAGGGCGGCGAAGGCGAGCGGGGTCTGGCCGCGCGCCAGCGACAGGGTGACGAGGTAGCCGAGGCCGGCGCTGGCGCCGACCCACTCGCCGATCACCGCGCCGATCGGTGCGACCGCGGCGGCGATGCGGGCGCCGGAGGCGAAGGCGGGCAGGGCGGCGGGCAGGCGGATCTGCAGCAGCACCGCGCGCGGCGGCGCGTCCATCGTGCGCGCGAGGTCGAGCCAGCCGGGCTCGGTCCGGCGCAGGCCGTCGTACAGCGCGCTCACGACCGGGAAGAAGATCACCAGCGCCGCCATCGCCACCTTCGACGCCATGCCGTAGCCCAGCCACAGCACCAGCAGCGGCGCCAGCGCGATCACCGGGATGGCCTGGCTGACGATGACCAGCGGCAGCGCCCAGCGTCGCCAGCCGGCCGAGGCGGCGAACACGATGGCGAGGCCGCCGCCGAGCACCAGGCCGAGGACGAGGCCGAGCAGCATCTCGGCCGCGGTCCACGCCGCCTCGGCCAACAGCAGGTCGGCGCGCTCGAACAGCACCGCCAGCACCACCGTGGGCGGCGGCAGGATGTACACCGGCGCGCCGGTGAGGCGGACTAGCGCCTCCCAGCCGAGCAGCAGCCCCAGCGCGGTGACCAGCGGCCTCACGCGGCGGGTCCGCCGGTGCCGCGCAGCCGTGCCACCAGTTGGGCCTGGAGGGCGATCAACGCCGGGTCCGCCGGGTCGCGCGGCGTCGGACCGGGCGGCACGATCGCCGGGCCGATCGTGAAGGGCAGGCCGGTCAGTACCCGGACCTCGTGGCCGAGCCGCAGTGCCTCGAGCGGGTCATGGGTCACCAGCACCGCGGTGCGGCCGGCCAGCAGCCGCGCCGTGACGTCCTGAAGGTCGAGCCGGGTGACCGCGTCGAGGTGACCGAACGGCTCGTCCATCAGCACCACCGGGCGGTCCTCGCACAGGGTGCGGGCGAGCGCCACGCGCTGGCGCATGCCGCCCGACAGGCTGGCCGGCCGCTCGGCGGCGCGGTCGGCGAGGCCGACCTCGGCGAGCAGGGCGCGGGCGCGCGGTTCGGCGGCGGCGAGCGCCGCCCGGTCGCCGCGCAGGCGGTGGCCCAGCAGCACGTTGTCGAGCACCGACAGCCAGGGCAGGAGCAGGTCGGACTGCGCCATCCAGGCCACCGGCTGGGCCCGCCGGCTGCCGGGCAGCAGGCCGGCCAGCCAGCGCAGCAGCGAGGTCTTGCCGACCCCGGAACGGCCCAGCAGACAGGTCGTGCGGCCGGCCGGGAAACTCAGGGTGAGCGCGTCGGCGACGACGCGGTCGCCGTAGGCGATGCGGGCCTCGCGCAGGTCGAGCGCGGAAGCGGAAGGGGAGAAGGCAGCCGACACGTCCGTCATCAGTCCCTACGCCGGCATGACCCGGATCAGGTTGTCGGGGTCGTTCTCGCGAACCTCTCAGCCGCCCGTGCGGCTCCCCCCGATGAAGGGCCGGACTATGGAAACTCCGGGCCGCCGCCGCAAGCGTCTTGAGTTTGACGAAATCGCAGGGCAACCGGTAGGACAGCACCATGGCCTCGATGATTTCCGGCCGGCGCCTGTCGCGCCGCTTCCTGTTCGCCGCCGCCCCCGCGCTGGCCGTGGCCGGCGCCGCCCTCGCGCAGAGCCCGGAGATCACCTTCAAGAAGTCGTCGCTGGTGGTCGTCGCCGGCGGCCGCGAGATCAAGTTCGAGGTCGAGCTGGCGCTCAACGATGCCGAGCGGTCGCGCGGCCTGATGTACCGCGACAAGCTCGGCCCCTACGACGGCATGCTGTTCGACTTCTACCAGGACGCGCCGGTCAGCTTCTGGATGAAGAACACGCTGATCCCGCTCGACATGCTGTTCATCGCCGGCGACGGCACGATCAAGCACATCCACGCCAACGCGACGCCGCTGTCGACCGAGTCGATCCCCAGCCAGTTCCCGGTGCGGGCGGTGCTGGAGATCAACGGCGGCAGCGCCAAGCTGCTGGGCATCAAGCCGGGCGACAAGGTGCGTCACCCGATCTTCGGCAACGCCTGACCGGTCAGGCCGGGTCGATCGCGTGGGCGCGCAGGTCGGCCAGCGAGACGACCTGCAGGGTGACGGCGTGGGTCGCCGCCAGCACGACCTGCGGCGCGGCGCCGGCGTCGAACGCCTCCTTCCAGCGCATCGCGCACAGGCACCAGCGGTCGCCGGGCTTCAGCCCGGCGAAGCCGTACTGCGGCATCGGCGTACTGAGGTCGTTGCCGTGGGCCTTCGAGAAGGCGAGGAACGGCGCCGTCATGATCGCGCAGACCGTGTGGACGCCACGGTCCTCGGGGCCGGTGTTGCAGCAGGCGTCGCGGTAGAAGCCGGTCAGCGGCTCGACGGAGCAGGGCTGCAGGATGCCGCCCAGCACGTTGATGGACGGGGCGCGGCCGGGCCGGCCCTGCTCGGGGGTCTGGTCGAACATGCCCCCGTATAGCACCCGGAAATTGCCCTTTCGAGGCGCGGCCGGCGCTGGTAGATAACGGCCGCCCGGGAGTTTTCGCGGCGGGGCGTAGCGCAGTCTGGTAGCGCGTCTGCCTTGGGCGCAGAAGGCCGTCGGTTCAAATCCGGCCGCCCCGACCACCGCCCCGCCCAAGTCCCGGCCGCGTTGTGGGAAGGTTCGAGATCATGAAGGTTCGCAT
The DNA here is from genome assembly GCA_964420105.1 of uncultured Reyranella sp. GTDB lineage: Bacteria > Pseudomonadota > Alphaproteobacteria > Reyranellales > Reyranellaceae > Reyranella. The sequence continues at coordinate 185,440 of CAYQRL010000005.1, read as the reverse complement.
CTACAAGCCGGCCAAGACGGCCATGCAGTCCGGGACCGCCAAGACCCGCGAGTGGCTGCTCGAGGCCGAGCCGTCGCCCAAGAGCGTCGACCCGCTGATGGGCTGGACCAGCTCGCGCGATACCATGCAGCAGGTGAAGCTGTTCTTCGCCACCCTCGAGGAGGCCAAGGCCCACGCCGAGAAGAACGGCTGGACCTACAGCATCGAGCTGCCGCACGCCCGCCACGTCCGGCCCAAGGCCTACGCCGACAACTTCGCCTACAACCGCGTCGGCCGCTGGACCCACTAGGGTCCGGCGTCCGGATCCGACGATCAGCGATTGTCCTTGCGGGCCTGCGCGTTGCGGGTGGCCTGCGAGACGCTGCCGATGGTGGCGCCGTCGATGACGCCGGCGCCCTTCTGGTTCTCGATCGACACCGCGCCCTTGCCGGCGTGACGGCCGGCGGAGGGGTGATGGCGGCGCGCCGCCTTGAGCCGGGCCAGCGCCGCCTCGTGGCCGGCCCGCATCGAGGCCCGCTTCTCGACGCCGATCACGTGGTCCAGCCGGCTGTTCACGCGCTTGAGGGCGCGGGCGAAGACCTGCTTCTTGGCCGTCTGGCCGCGGTCGGCGGCGGCATCGGCGGGCATGCCGGACGGCGCAGCCTTGCCGCGCCGGGCGCGGCGATGCTGCTCGACCTGGCGGCGCAGGGCCGCGCGCCGGTCACGCAGCCAGCGCGCCAGGTCCAGCAACTCGTCGCGGCCGAGGTCGGCCACGGCCGGGTAGTGGCTGCGGACCACCGGGGCATATTCCTCGCTCGACAGCAGGCGGCGTTCGTCGGCGATCGAGGTACTCATCGAGCTTCTCCTGGAAATCTCTGGACGGCACCATCCTAGGGCCGGGCGGCGCGCGGCGGAGCGGCCCGGTGTCCCGCGCCTGGGCGCGGCGTCCCAACCGGCGTCGTCAGGACGGGCTGGCGCCGACACACATGCGCCCGACGACGTCGAGCAGCTTCTCGATCGCGGGCTTGCGCACGACGACCGCCGAGCGGTGCTCGACCGGCAGGTTGGCCTGGGTGCCGCCGGTGAAGAAGGCGAAGGGGATACGGGCCGCGACCAGGGCGTCGGCCACGGCGGCCGAGGTCTCGCCCTTGAGATCGAGATCGAGCACCGCCGCCGTGATCGCGTGATGGTCGAGCACGTCGAGCGCGGCGCGCACCGACGGCACGGCATGAACGGTCTCGGCGCCGGCGTCGAGCAGGGCCTCGCGCAGCATCTCGGCCACGAGGTACTCGTCTTCGACGATCAGGAGGCCGGCGCCGGTCATCGGGCTACGCATGGTTGATACGGGCGGAAGTACGGTTCGCACGCGACCCGGCGGATAGTGGCACCTGTTGGCATTCCTGCATACCATCCGGTTCGCATGGCTCCCGCCCCCGAACGTGGCAAGGCGGGGCGGGACGCCCGCCACCTGTGCTAGAGTAGCGGTCCTGCGCCCGTAGCTCAGTGGATAGAGCAACCGCCTTCTAAGCGGTAGGCCGCTGGTTCAAGTCCAGCCGGGCGCGCCATCCCCCCTGTCTCGCCCGGCGCGTCCAATTGCGAACCATTCGCAAATAATGCTTGGCGTTCTCATTGATTGTGATAATCACTCGCATCATCAATCGGCAATGCGAGGAGGTGAAGACGTGACGCGGAGCATTCCCACGACGACCGCCATGGTCGGCCTGCTGGTCGCTTCCGGGGCCTGGGCCCAGGAGCCGCCGCAGGAGGCCCAGGGAGGGGGAACGCCGCCGCTTCCGCCGGACACCAACCCGACGCCGCCCGCCCAGGCGCCGGCGACCATGCAGACCGTGACCGTCACCGGGTCGCGGCCGAGCGACGATTTCCAAACCACCCGCGGCTCGCTGTTCCGGCTCGGCGCGCCGGACCTCATGGACGTGCCGCAGACCGTGATCGTCGTGAACAAGGCGCTGATGCAGTCGCAGGGCGCGACCACGCTCGACCAGGCGGTGCGCAACGTGCCGGGCGTCACCATCGGCTCGGCCGAGGGCGGTGCGATCGGCAACAACATCAACCTCAACGGCTTCTCGGCCCGCACCGACATCTACCTCGACGGCATGCGCGACCGCGGCCAGTACTACCGCGACGTCTTCGCCCTCGAGCAGGTCGAGGTCCTGATGGGGCCGTCGTCGATGCTGTTCGGCCGCGGCTCGACCGGCGGCGTCATCAACCAGGTGACCAAGAAGCCGGGCCGCGCGAAGGCGACCGAACTGTCGGGGCAGGTGACGACCAACGGCCTCGTCCGCACCACCGCCGACGTCAACCTGCCGTTCGAGGAGACCAACGCGGCGCGCGTCAACGCCATGTTCCAGTGGGGCAAGGCCAGCACCATCGACAACACCAACGTGCTCGACTTCGGCCTCGCGCCGTCGGTCAAGCTCGGCATCGGAACGCCGACCGAGATCACGCTGGCGGCGATCGTGCAGCACCGCAAGGACCAGGTGCCGTACGGCGTGCCGGCGCTCAACGGCTTCCCGATCAACGTCCCGCGCAACGTCAACTACGGGCTGGCCGACGACTACACCGAGCAGGACGTGATCCAGCTCAACGCCACGGTCGAGCACAAGGTCAGCAACGAACTGCGGCTGCGCAACCAGGCCGAGTTCTCGTGGGTCAACACCAGCGTGCGCCAGACCTCGGGCGCCGCGGTCGGCGTGCTCGGTCCGTACCCGAGGGGTTGGGGTTTCCTGCCGGCGGCGGCAGGCCCCGGCGGCACCGTCTACAGCGGCCAGCCGCTCAACCAGCTCGAGATCCGCCAGATCAGCCGCGACCGCAACGTCAACGACATCACGGTCCAGAACCAGAGCGAGGTCGAGGCAAAGTTCCTGACCGGACCGGTCGGCCACCTGCTGCTGATGGGGATCGACCTCAATTACGAGTCCTACACCAACCAGGCCTACACCCGGACCGGCACCTGCAACGGCGTGGCGCTGGCCACCGGCTCGGTCGGCTGCACCCCGGCCGGCTACACGGTCGGCGCCGGCACGCCCGGCAACGCGCCCCAGGTCCCGACCAACTACGCGTCGTCGCAGGCGCTGGGCTTCGGTGCCTACTTCAACGACACGATCCAGCTGGCGCCGTGGCTGAAGGCGGTCGGCGGCCTGCGCTGGGACATCTACTCGGCGCAGATCGGCAACTCGCTGAACTCGGCCAACACCGCGGGCAGCACCACGGTGCCGTACCAGACCCAGACCGACACCTTCACCAGCGTGCGCGGCGGCCTGATCGTCGAGCCGACGCGGCAGCAGTCGTACTACGTGTCGTACAGCACCTCGTTCAACCCGTCGCTCGAGCAGCTGACCTCGACGACGGGGTCGCAGAACCTGCCGCCGGAGACCAACCAGGGCGTCGAGGCCGGCGTGAAGTACGAGCTGCTGAACGGCAACCTGTCGCTCAACGGAGCGCTGTTCCAGATCGTCAAGTCGAACGCCCGCAGCCAGAACGCCGACGGCACCTGGTCGCCGACCGGCACCGTGCGGGTCAAGGGCGCGCGCGTCGGCGCGGCGGGGCGGATCACGCCGGAGTGGCAGGTGTTCGGCGGCTACGCCTGGCTCGATGCCCGCATCCTGCAGGGCCAGAGCTTCATCAACGGCATCGGTAACACCACCGGAAACGTGCCGCTCAACACGCCGGCCGGCGCGGGCAACCTGTGGACGACCTACACGATCAGGGACACCTACGAGGTCGGCGGCGGCGTGTTCTACGTCGGCCAGCGCTACGCCAACAACCAGAACACGGTGCAGGTGCCGGAGTACTTCCGCTTCGACCTGACGGCGGCCTACCGCCAGCCGACCTGGGAGATCCGCGCCAACGTGCTGAACCTGTTCAACACGATGTACTACGACTCGCTGATGGCGTCGGACGGCGGCCGCGCCGTGCCGGGGGCAGGGACGACCGGCCTGCTGACCTTCACCTACCGGATGTGAGACCGGCGTGCTGGTCTGCATTCCCGACGTCCTCGATGCCGCGCAGCTGGTCAGCGTGCGCGCGCATCTCGACGGCGCCAACGAGGCCTGGGTCGACGGTCGCGTCACCGCCGGCTACCAGGGCGCGCCGGTCAAGTTCAACCGCCAGATCGACGAACGCTCGGCGGTGGCCCGGGCCTGCCAGCGCATCGTCGTCGGCGCGCTCGAGACCAACCCGCTGTTCATCAGCGCGGTCCTGCCCAACGCGATCTACCCGCCGATGTTCAACCGCTACGGCGAGGGCATGCGGTTCGGCCCGCACGTCGACGGCAGCGTGCGCATCCACCCCCACACCGGGGCCAAGATCCGCACCGACGTGTCGGCGACGCTGTTCCTCAGCGATCCCGCCGACTACGACGGCGGCGAACTCGAGATCGAGGACACCTATGGCCGTCACCGCGTCAAGCTGGCGGCCGGATCGATGGTGGTCTACCCGGCGACCAGCCTGCACCAGGTCACGCCGGTGACGCGCGGCGTGCGGACCGCCTGCTTCTTCTGGACCCAGAGCCTGGTCCGCGACCTCGCTCACCGCGAGGTCCTGTACCAGATGGACGGCGCGATCCAGCGCCTCAACCAGACCGAGGCCGACGAGATCGCCCGGCGGTCGCTGATCGGCTGCTACCACAACATGGTCCGTGCCTGGAGCGAGCCGTGACCGGGGCGACCGCGGCCGCCGCGAGAGCGTCAGAGCGCCCCTTGCGAAGCGCGCCCCGGGGTGGTGAGAAGGCCCCCGTGAGCGAGCCGCGGACCATCCAGGACCTGCAACCGGGCGTACCCGACCGCGCCGGCCGGGAAATGCTCGCACCGACGGTGAAGATCGCGTTGCTGGCGGCCGTGATCGCCTGCCACGTCGGCGTGGGATGGGCGCTGACCCAGGCCTCGACGACCAAGCTGGTCGTGGGCGACGTGGCGCCGATGGAGGTGCGCATGGTCGCCGGCGAGCCGTCCTCGGCGCCGCAGATCGAGAACGCCGAGCCGCCGCCGCCGGTCGACATCAAGCCGCTGGACCTCGCGACCATCGTCGACCCGCCGCCGCCCGACCTGCCGCCGCCGGAATTCCCGGTGGTCCGGCTCGACCTGCCGCCGCCGCAGGAGCCGCCGCCGCCGGAGTTCGCCAAGCCGCCGCCGAAGCCGCAGCCCAAGCCGCAGCCCAAGCCGGTGGCCAAGCCGCAGCCGCCGGCGCGCCCGGCCGAGCCGAACCGCCCGGTGCGCGAGCAGGACGCGTCGCCCAACACCGGGCCGACACCGAGAGAGGGCGTGCCGCAGGGCGCACCGCAGGCCGCCGCCGGTCCACGCACCGTCTCGGCGGCGCAACTCGGCTACCTCGTGCCGCCCAACCCGGTCTACCCGGCGCGGTCGCGCAAGTCCGGCGACCAGGGCAACGTCATGGTGCGGGTGCTGGTCGATGCCGCCGGCCGGCCGTCGCAGGTGACGCTGCAGGCCTCGTCCGGCCACGCGGCGCTCGACGAGGCCGCCCTGAGCGCGGTCCGCGCCGCCCAGTTCCGACCCTATTCCGACGGCGGCACGCCGCAGGCGGTGTGGGTGCTCGTCCCGATCAACTTCGTCTTGCGCTAGGAGTAACTCATGGGCGACGGCTCGGCCCTCGGCTTCGGCCATTTCATCGCGCAGTCCGACCTCGTGGCCCGGGTGCTGCTGGTGGTGCTGGCGGCGATGTCGGCGATCTCCTGGTACCTCATCGTCTCCAAGGGCATCGCGCAGGTCGTGCGCCAGAAGCGCAGCGCGAGGTTCCTCGCCTTCTTCTGGAGCGCGACCTCGCTCGAGGCGGTGCAGAACGAGCTCAACGTGCACGGCGTCAACGAGCCGTTCGGCCACCTGACCGCGCACTCGCTGCATGCCCAGGCCCACCACGCCAAGTTCGGCGCGTCGCGGTTGGAGGAGGCGGGCAGCGAGCAGGAGTTCCTGACCCGCACCATCAAGAAGGTGCTCGACGAGGAGACGACGGCGCTCGAGAACGGCCTCACCATGCTGGCCACGATCGGGGCGACGGCGCCGTTCGTCGGCCTGTTCGGCACGGTGTGGGGCGTCTACCACGCCCTCGTCACCATCGGCATGACCGGCTCGGGCATGCTCGACAAGGTCGCGGGCCCGGTCGGCGAGGCGCTGATCATGACCGGCATCGGGCTGGCCGTCGCCCTGCCGGCGGTCATGGGCTACAACTGGCTGACCCGCGCCAACCGCGTGCTGACCGCGCGGCTCGACGCCTTCGCCTTCGACCTCCTGAACTTCCTGTTGATGGGCCGCACCCTCAAGGGCGGCAGCCGCCCCGGCGCGATCCCGCTCGCCGCCGTGAACAGCTAGGGGAGAGTCGCGATGGCATTCGGAAGCTTCGACCGCAAGACCGGCTCCCAGCCGATGGCCGAGATCAACATGGTGCCGTTGATCGACGTCGTGCTGGTGCTGCTGGTGATCTTCATCGTGACCGCGCCGCTGCTCACCAACGTGGTGAAGCTGGACCTGCCCAAGGCGACGTCCAACGCCGACATCCAGAAGCCCGAGAAGGTCGAGTTCGCGATCGACGGCAGCGGCGCGCTGTTCTGGAAGGGCGAGCGGGTGACCCGCGAGGAGGCCGCCGAGCGCTTCGCCGAGGCCGGCAAGCAACGGCCGCAGCCCGAGGTCTACCTGCGCGCCGACCAGAACGTGCCGTACCGCTACGTCGCCGAGACGCTGGCCGATGCCTCGAAGGCCGGCCTGTCCAAGGTCGCCTTCGTCAGCGAGCCGACGCGCTAGGGGTCCCTCGCAGCCGCTTTGCCATCATCAGGTCCGGCTTTCCCGGCCCGTTGACATCGGGCAGCAGGCCCACGACCTCGAACCCCCGCCGGCGGTAGAAGCCGAGCGCATGACCCGCCGGGGACGCCTCGACGCCGCGTGCCGCACCCAGCACGTCGGGCCACGCGTCACGGCCGAACAGGGTGGTGCCGCCGTAATCGTCGTCGCTGCCGAGGAACAGCGTGAGCACGCCCTCGGCCCGAGCCCGCGCCTCCAGCGCGGCCAGCAGGGACGAGCCGACGCCGCGGCGCTGCCATGCCGGCGCGACGACCAGCGGGTGGATCTCCCATCCGTGGCTGTAGGTCCGCAACGCACCGATCCAGCCAGCCATGTCGTCGCCTTCGAGGGCGGCATACCCCAGCCATTCGTCCTGCAGGCGGCGCAGTTCCACCTCGGCCTCGGCGGCGCCGGGATCGCGGTAGCCGAAGGGCGAACGGTCGAGCGCGGAACGCAGCACGGTCGCGGCCTTCGTCCAGTCCTCGGGCGCCAGGTCGTCGAACTCGACGATCACCACGGCGTCGTCCTCAGGCGCGAGCGCCGGCGAGGGTCACCGTCGCGACGCCGGCGCCGACCAGGAGGGTGCCGCCCGCCTTGTTGACGATGCCGATGGCGCGCGGGTCGGCGACCAGCCGGCGGGCGCGCGAGGCGACCAGCGCGTAGCCGAAGGCGTTGGCGAAGGCGAGCACGAGGAACGTGGTCTCGAACACCAGCATCTGGGCGAGGAAGTCGGCCCGCGGGTCGAGGAAGGCCGGCAGGAAGGCGACGAAGAAGGTGATGCTCTTGGGGTTGAGCGCCGTGACCAGCCAGGCGTGGCCGAGCATGCGCGCCGCCGACACGGCGTCGGTGCGTGGCGCGGCCTCGAGGGTGGCGCCGGCGCGCCACAGCTTGACGCCGAGGTAGACCAGGTAGGCCGCGCCCAGCCACTTCAACGCCGTGAACAGGGTGGCGGAGGCGGCGAGCAGGGCGCCCAGCCCCAGCATCGACAGCGTCATGGCGGTGAAGTCTCCCAGCGCCACGCCGATCGCCATCGGCAGCGCGGTGCGCCAGCCCTGGCCCAGCGCGTAGGACACCACCAGCAGGACGGTGGGGCCGGGGATCACCAGCAGCACCGCCGACGCGGCGGCGAAGGCCAACCAGGTCTCGAACGTCATGTCGTCTCCGTGGAACAGGCCCGGACCAAGCCACAGGAGGCCCGGGATGTCAGCCGATTTCCCGTTCTGACGTCGTCCAGATAGGCTATGCCGGATCTGGGCGCTGTCAGCCTTCGGTTGGTTCCTTGACAGGCCAGGCACTGCATGGACGGATGAACCATGACGCGGGAAAAGGCCGACAAGCCCTATCACCACGGCGAGTTGCGCGAGGCGCTGGTCACCGCGGGGCGGGCACTGCTCGAGGAAAAGGGCCTGCGCGGCTTCACCCTGCGCGAGTGCGCCCGGCGCGCCTCGGTCAGCCACGCCGCCCCGGCCCACCATTTCGCCTCGATCGACGACCTGCTGGCCGAGATCGCGACCCGCGGCTACCGCGAGCTGGCCGAGGCCATGACCGCCGAGGCCGGCCGCTCGCGTGGTGACCCGGCGGCCCGGCTGGTCGGCCAGTCGGTCGGCTACATGGCCTTCGCCGCCGCCAACCCGGTGCTGTTCCAGCTGATGTTCAGCCGCGAGGGCAACCGCTTCGAGACCCCGGCGCTGGCCGAGGCCTCGCGCTCGGCCTACCGGTTGCAGCGGGCGGCGGTCGAGGCGGTGATCCCGCACGCCTCGGGCGAGGTGAAGGACCGCATGGCCGATTTCGCCTGGGCCTCGGTCCACGGCTTCATCACCCTGGTGCTGGAAGGCCAGCTCGGCGACGCCGACTCGCCGCGCGCGCTCAAGGCCCGCAGCATGTCGGCGCTGTCGACCATGGTCGAGGCGGTCGTCCGCGCGGGCGGCGAGCCCTGAGGGTCAGGCCAGCGCGATCCGGAACAGCATTGCCTCGGCGATGTCGCCGTGCAGCGACGGCTTGGTGACGCGTTTCACCGCGACGCCGCCGTTGCGCAGGATCACCTTGTGCGAGGCCAGGTTGTCGAGGTCGGCGGTCAGGTCGACCCAGCGCAGGCCTTCGGCGCGGACCTCCGGCAGCAGCAGCGCCAGCCCGCGGGTGGCATGGCCGCGCCCCCGTTTCCACGCCGGGACGCCGTAGCCGATGTGGCCGGGACAGTAGTCCGGCAGCGCCTCGGTGCCGGGCTGCCAGCGGAAATTGATGGAACCGCAGAAGCCCCCGTCGGCCCCGTCATCCCACAGCCAGCGCCGGTAGCCGGGCAGGCGCGGCACCGAGCCGCCGCCGGGCAGGGGGATCGGCCCGCCACGGGCCTCGCGATCGTCGAGCGAGGCGACGAAGGCCGCCGGGTCGGCGGCGATGCGCGCCAGTTCCTCGCGCGGCGCTTCCTCCAGGCGGATATTGTCCGGCGACCAGCCGCGCCGCAGCGCGTCGGCGTAGGCGTCGAGGCGGTCGAGCGAGGGAACAACGAGTTGCAAGGGACTGACCTCGTGGAGGTCCCGGTCTAACATGGCTGCCCATGAACGCCACCCCCGCGCATCCGCCCGTTCTCGTCCTCGACATCGATGGAGTCGTGTCGCTGGCCCATCCCGGCTCGGCCCGGCCGTGGTACCGCGACCTCGAGGCCGATTGGGGCTTTTCCCATGACGAGATCAAGCGCGACTACTTCGACGGCGTGTTCCAGGACGTTCTGCGCGGGCGGCTCGACCTCTACGGGACGTTGCACGAATGGCTGCAGACCCGGGGCATGGCCGACCGGCTGGAGGAATTCGTCGCCTACTGGTTCGAGCGCGATGCCGATCTCGATGCCGGCGTGCTGGCCGAGGCCGACGCCTGGCGACAGCGTACCGGCGGGCGCTGCTACACCGCCTCCAACCAGGAGCATCACCGCATCGCCTACCTGCGCGACCACGAGGGGCTGGGCGCGCACTTCGACGAGATCGTCTACTCGGCCGCGCTCGGCGTGTGCAAGCCGGACCGGGTGTTCTTCACCAACGCGCAGGCGCGCATGGGCGTGACGGCGGCGCAGTCGATCCTGTTCGTCGACGACACCGCGGCCAACGTCGATGCCGCCCGGGCCTGCGGCTGGCGGGCGATGCTGTACCGCGGACCGGACAGCCTGCGCGAGGCACTGGCGCGGTGGGGGTGATGGGTGTGGGGCGGGCGCGGGGTTCGTGCTAGGAACGCCGGCATGCTGATGTTCGACATACCGTTCGGCACGACCGACTGGAACGACGTGGAGCCGACCGAGCACCCGGGCGAGACCGGCAAGGCGTTCTGGCGGACCCGCACCTTCAACAACATCCGGGTCCGCATCGTCGAGTACACGCCGGGCTACCTCGCCGATCACTGGTGCCAGAAGGGCCACGTTCTGCTGGTGCTGGAAGGCGAACTCCACACCGAGCTGGCCGACGGCCGGACCGTCGTGCTCAAGGCCGGGCAGAGCTACCAGGTGGCAGACAACACGCTCGGCCATCGTTCGCGCACCGCGACCGGCGCCAAGCTCTTCATCGTCGACTAGGACAGCCCCGCATGAAGGCCGCGATCGACCAGATCTTCCGCGATGCCGTGGCGCGCGGCGACGTCCCCGGGGTCATCGCCATGGCGACCGACGGCCGCGACACGCTCTACGAGGGCGCGTTCGGCGTCCGCGAGCTGGGCGGCGAGCGGCCGATGCGGACCGACACGGTGTGCTGGATCCACTCGATGACCAAGGCCATCACCGGCGCCTGCATCATGCAGCTGGTCGAGCAGGGCCGGCTCGGCCTCGACGACGATTGCGGCCGCCTCGTGCCGGCGCTGGCCAGGCCGCGGGTGCTCGAGGGCTTCGACGCCGACGGCACGCCGCGGTTCCGGCCAGCGCGCGGCGCCATCACGCTGCGCCGGCTGCTGACGCACACGGCGGGCTTCGTCTACGACATGTGGAACGCCGACATGCTGCGCTACAACCGGGCGAGCGGGCTGTCGCGCACCGCGACCTTCGCCCGGCCGGAGGATTGCCAGCCGCTGTCGTTCGATCCAGGCGAGCGCTGGCACTACGGCATCAACATCGAGTGGGCCGGCAAGGTCCTCGAGGCCGTCACCGGCGGCACGCTCGACGACTACATGCAGAAGAACGTGCTGCAGCCGCTCGGCATGACCTCGACCGGCTACCGCCTGACGCCGGCGATCCGCGAGCGCCTGTCGGGCGTGCACCAGCGCCTGCCCGACGGCCGGCTGGAGGCGCGCAGCTTCGAACCGCCGCAGCGTCCCGAGGATTTCCTGGGGGGTGGCGGCCTCTACAGCACGGCCGGCGATTACCTGCGCTTCATCCGCATGATCCTGAACCGCGGTGCCCTCGACGGCGTGCGCGTGCTGGAGCCGGGGACGGTCGACGACATGGCGCGCAACCACATCGGCGCGCTGCCGGCGGGCGTGCTCAAGACGGCCAATCCCGAGGCCAGCTTCGACGTCGACCTGTTTCCCGGCGTGACCTGCGGCTGGGGCCTGACCTTCATGACCAACCCGGACGACATCCCTGGCCGGCGCCGGGCCGGCAGCCTGGCCTGGGCGGGCCTGCGCAATTCCTACTTCTGGATCGACCCCCGGAGCGGGGTGGGTGGCACCATCATCACCCAGATCCTGCCGTTCGCCGACCCGCAGGTGCTCGCGCTGCACGCCGCCTTCGAGCGCGCGGTCTACTCCTCTCGTTCCTGAAAGACGGATGATCCCATGACGGACAAGATCGGTTTCATCGGCGTCGGCACCATGGGCGAGCCGATGTGCCGCAACCTCGCGCGCAAGAGCGGCCGGGAAGTGCTCGCCGCCGACCGCGATCCGGCGCCGCTGCAGCGGCTGGCCGCCGACGGCGTGCGCAGCGCCTCGGTCGACGAGATCGCGGCCGAGTGCACGACCATCCTGCTGTCGCTGCCGGGCGGCAAGGAAGTCGAGCAGGTCTGCCTCGGCCCCGGCGGCCTGGTGTCGAAGGCCAGGCTCGGCTGGACCGTGATCGACCTCAGCACCGCGCCGGTCAGCTTGGCGCGGCGGCTCTACGCCGAGTTCGAGGGCATGGCGACCGCGTTCGCCGACGCACCGGTGGCGCGTACCCGCCAGGCGGCGATCGACGGCACCCTGTCGATCATGGTCGGCGCCACGCCCCAGACCTTCCAGCGGATCGAGCCGCTGCTGCGTTGCATGGCCAGCGAGGTCACGCACTGTGGCGCCGCCGGCAGCGGCCAGGCGGTCAAGATCCTGAACAACATGATCCTGTTCCAGACCGGCGTGGCGCTGGCCGAGGCGCTGTCGATCGCGCGCGCCCACGGCGTCGAGGGGCAGGTGCTGTTCGACACCCTGGCCAAGGGCTCGGCCGACTCGTTCGCGCTGCGCAACCACGGCATGAAGGCGATGCTGCCGGGCACGTTCCCGGAGCGCGCCTTCTCGACCGAGTACGCGATGAAGGACCTGTCCTACGCCATCCAGATGGCCGAGGAGGCCGGCGTGCCGGCGCTGGGCGCCGACGTCGTGCGCGAACTGATGACCCGGACGATCGAGCTGGGGCACGGCGCCGAGTACTGGCCGGTCCTGATCAGGGCGATCGAGGACGGGACCGAGAAGAAGTAGGGGGAGAGTGTCATGGCGCGCATCGCCGTAGGTGGCTTCCAGCACGAGACCAATACCTTCGCGCCGCAGCAGGCGACGTGGGAGGAGTTCGTGCGGGCCGATGCCTGGCCGCCGCTGCTGCGCGGGCCGGAGATGATCCCGGGGGTCGAGGGCTTCAACATCCCGATCGCCGGCGCGGTGAAGACGCTGGCCGAGTTGGGCCACGAGGTCGTGCCGCTAGCGTGGGCGGCGGCGGCGCCGGCGTCCTACGTCACCGAGGACGCGTTCGAGCGCATGTGGGCGCTGTTCGACGAGGACCTGCGCAAGCACGGGCCATTCGACGCGATCTACCTCGACCTGCACGGCGCGATGGTGGCCGAGCACACCGAGGACGGCGAGGGCGAACTGCTGAAGCGCATCCGTGGCATCGTCGGCGGCGCCATGCCGATCGTCGCGAGCCTCGACTACCACGCCAACCTGACTCCCGACATGGCGGCGCTCGCGACCGCGCTGGTCGGCTACCGCACCTACCCGCACATCGACATGGCCGAGACCGGCCGGCGCGCCGCCGACCTGCTCGACAAGCTGCTGCGCGAGAAGCGCCCGGTCTACCGCGCCTACCGCCAGCTCGACTTCCTGATCCCGCTGGTCTGGCAGTGCACCTTCATCGAGCCGGCCAAGGGCATCTTCGACCTCGTGGGCGAACTCGAGGCCGGCGAGAAGAGCCACAACCAGGGCATCGTCAGCGTCACCCACACGCCGGGCTTCCCGCCCGCCGACATCGCCCAGTGCGGTCCGGCGCTGGTGGTGTACGGCCACGACAAGGAGGCGGTCGAGGCCGCCGCCGACAAGCTGGCGCTGGCGGTGAAGGGGCAGGAGCGCGCCTTCGACGGCGAACTGCTCGATCCGGACGCGGCGGCGCTCAAGGCGATCGAGCTGTCGAAGACCGCGAAGAAGCCGATCGTGCTGGCCGACGTGCAGGACAATCCCGGTGCCGGCGGCACCTCGGACACGATCGGCCTGCTGGCCGCGCTGATGCGGCACAAGGCCCGCGGCGCGGTGATCGGCATGCTCGTCGACGAGGAGGCGGCCAGGGCCGCGGTCGCGACCGGCGAGGGCAACATCATGCATCGCGGCATCGGCGCCGTCGTCGGCTATGCCGGCGAGAAGCCGGTCGTGGCCGACTGGCGCGTGGTCAAGGTCAGCGACGGCAAGTTCACCGGCACCGGCCCGTTCTACGGCGGCGCCAAGTTCCAGATCGGGCCGATGGCGCTGGTCACCGACGAGGCGAGCGGCGTCTCCGCGGTGCTGGCGAGCAAGCGCGTGCAGGCGGCCGACCAGGAGATGTTCCGCGCCGTCGGCGTCGAGCCGTCGCAGGTGCCGATCCTCGGCCTGAAGTCGACCGTTCACTTCCGCGCCGACTTCCAGCCGATCGCCGAGACCATCCTGGTGGTGCAGTCGCCCGGCGCGCACATCACCGACCCGCTGGAGATGCCCTACAGGAACCTGCGCAAGGGCATCCGCCTGAAGCCGATGGGACCGGTGTACGAGGGCGAGGCCTAGTCGCGGAAGGCGGGCCGCAGCGCCCACACCATCGGCACCGCCGTCAGCGCGATGCAGGCGACGACGGACAGGGCGACCGGCAGGCCGGCGGCGTCGCCGAGCAGGCCGGCGAGGAAGGGGCCGGTGGCGCCGGCGACCGAGCTGCCGGTGTAGAAGATCGCGAAGGCGTGGGTGCGCTTCTCGGCGCTCACGAATTCCGGCACGGTGCCGTAGAGCACCGACGAGGTGCCGTTCAGCGCCAGCCCGACCAGCGGCAGCACGGCCAACGCCGGCACCAGGCCGAGCGGCAGCAGCGCGAGGATCAGCACCGTCGTCGCCGCCTCGGTCAGGATCACCGACGGCACCACGCCCAGCTTCTCGCCGACCCAGCCCATCACCAGCTTGCCGGCGGCGCCGCCGGCGAAGGTCAGCGACAGGCCGAGGCCGATCGTCGGGATGTCCGCTCCCTTGTCGCGCAGCAGGAACGGCAGGAAGATCAGGAAGCCGGTGCGCACGAGGTCGTCGGCGATGTGGATCGCGAACAGCAGCCAGTAGGCCCACGGCCGGTCGCGACCACCGCTGCCCGGCGCCTTGTCACCCTTGTCGTGCAACGGGGCCGGCTTCAGCGTCGCCACCACGATCCCCGCGCCGGCCACCGCCAGCGCGGCGACGACGACCAGCGCCTGCTGCCAGCCGAGCGCGGCGGCGAGCAGGCCGAACAACGCGGGCAGCAGCACCTTGCCGACGTCGCCGGTGAAGTTGTAGGTGCCGAGCGCGGTGCGCGAGCGCGCGCCGGCGAACGCTGCAGCGACCAGGCTGGAGCCGATCGGGTGCTGGGTGCTGGCGCCGAGGCCGGCCAGTACCAGGCCGACGACGACCGCCGCCAGGGACCCGGACAGTCCGGCGACCGCGTAGCCCGCCGCGACCAGGCCGGTGCCGAGCGCCAGCACGCGCACCGCGCCGAGGCGCACCGCGAGCTTGCCGGCCGGAATGCCGCCGCTGGCCATGGCGCTGGAATAGGCCATCTTGAGTCCGCCGATCGCGGCGTAGCTGAGGCCGAACTGCGCCTGCAGCAGCGGGTAGAGGACGTTCAGGAGATCGGTCAGGCCGTCGTGCAGCGCGTGCGCCCCGCCGCAGACCGCCAGCGTGCGCCGGGACGAGGCCGGCGCGCGGGCGGGGTCGGCGTCGGCCAGCGTCATCGCCCGGCTACGGCCTGGGCGGCGTGGCGCGCAGCCAGAACGCGACCTGTTGCCGGAAGTCGCTCTCGGCGAAGGCCTCGTCGGCGATTGGCGTGGGCTTGCCGGTACGCGGGAAGCTGACGCTGGCCAACCGCTTGAAGGCGGTGTCGGACAGGTGGATCAGCAGCACGTCGCCGCGCCGGCGCATGAACACGAGGTCGTGGATCTTGCGGATGTTGGTCAGGCTGACGACCATCCGGGAATCGCCGTCCTCGCGCGCCATCTGGCGCACCGGGATGTCGCGCCCCTCGTTGGTCAGGCCCAGCAGCGCCGAGGCTTCGGGCGCCAGCATGTTGTCGCGGCCGCTCTTCTGCAGCCACAGCACCAGCCTGTCGCCCTCGGGCGACAGCGTGTGACGCGGCTTCTTCTCGGCGCCGGGCAGGGTCAGCGTGCAGGCGCCGGCCGGCAGGCCCAGGGCGGCGACCAGCAGCGAGCGGCGGGCGAGGACCGGCGTCACCGATCAGTCCTTGCCGCCCATGTCGACGACCACCGGGGCGATGGCGTCGAGACGATCGTCGCGCAGGGCGCGGAAGAAGCAGTTGCGGCGGCCCGTGTGGCAGGCGACGCCGACCTGGTCGACCAGCACCAGCAGCGTGTCGCCGTCGCAATCGATGCGCAGGTCGACCAGCGTCTGGATGTGGCCGGACGTGTCGCCCTTGCGCCACGGCGCCTTGCGGGAGCGCGACCAGTAGCAGACGCGGCCGCTGCGCAGGGTCTCGGCAACGGCGTCGCGGTCCATCCACGCCATCATCAGCACCTCGCCGGTGTCGTGCTGCTGCGCGATCGCGGGAACGAGGCCCTGGGCGTCGAACTTGATCGCGGCGAGGGCCTTGTCGATGGCGGCGGGCGAGGCGGTATCGGTCATGGCGGGACCCCGGGGCAAACCTTGGCCTGCGGAAGGAACGGCGCGTATAATCGTCCCGGAACCGCTTGGCAAATCGGGGGCACGTGAAGAACAGCGGCAACGCCGAGGCGCATGCCCGGCACGACCACCACGATCACAACCATTGCATCGAGGATGCCGTGGCCGCCGCGGATCGCCTCTGCGCCGAACGCGGCCTGCGCTTCACGCCGCTGCGCCGCCGCGTGCTCGAGCTGGTGTGGTCGAGCCACAAGCCGGTCGGCGCCTACGCCCTGCTCGACGCGTTGCGCAGCGAGGCGCTGGGTTCGGCGCCGCCGACCGTCTACCGCGCCCTCGACTTCCTGATCGAGCAGGGCTTCATCCACCGCATCGAGCGCATGAACGCCTTCGTCGGATGCAGCCATCCCGGCGAGGCGCACCGCGGCTTCTTCCTGATCTGCGGCGCCTGCGGCAACGCCGAGGAGCTGGACGGCGCCGGCCTCGCCGACACCATCGCCGCCAGCGCCGCGCGCCACGGCTTCACCGCGCGCGACATGACGCTCGAGGTGACGGGGACGTGCGGGGAGTGTCGAGGAAAGGCGGCCTGAAAGGGAAAGGTCCCTCGCGGCGATCGGGATGACAGCCAGGTTCCCGTCATCCCGAGCGCAGCGAAGGACCCTTCACATCGTGTTCAGGCGTTGTGCGCGCGGTTCAGCCGCTCGAAGCCCTCGGCGAGGTCGGTCTTGAGATCCTCGACGTCTTCGAGGCCGATGTGGACCCGCAGGATCTGCTTGCCCGCCGGCCACGGCACGGCGGTGCGGTACTGGTCCGGGTGGGCCGGGATCAGCAGGCTCTCGTAGCCGCCCCAGCTCGCACCCATGCCGAAGATGTCCATGCCGTCGAGCATCGCGGCCAGCGCGTTGCGGCTGTAGCCGTCACGCAGGGTGAAGGCGAACAGTCCCGACGAGCCGCTGAACTGGCGCTTCCAGTTCTCGTGGCCCGGGCACTCGGGAAGGGCGGGGTGCAACACCTTGTCGACCTCCGGCCGCGTCTTCAGCCAGTGCGCGATCTCGAGGCCGCTCTTCTCGTGGTGCCGCAGGCGCACCGCCATGGTGCGCAGGCCGCGCAGCGCGAGGTAGCTGTCGTCCGGCGCGGCGTGGAAGCCGAAGCTCTGGCAGGCCGTCTTGGCGATCTCGAAGTGCGCGCGGTCGCGGCACGAGATCAGGCCCATCATCGCGTCGGAGTGGCCGACGATGTACTTGGTGCCGGCGTGGATCGACAGGTCGCAGCCGTGATCGAACGGCTTGAAGTAGAGCGGCGTCGCCCAGGTATTGTCGATCAGCACGGCGGCGCCATGCTTCTTGGCGACGGCGGCGATTGCGTCGACGTCCTGGACCTCGAAGGTCTGCGAGCCCGGCGCCTCGAGGTAGACGACCTTGGTGTTGGGCTGGATCAGGCGCTCGATGTCCTTGCCGAGCAGCGGATCGAAGTAGGTCGTCTCGACGCCGAAGCCCTTCAGCGTGGTGTTGGCGAAGCGCCGGGCCGGACCGTAGGCGTTGTCGGTCATCAGCATGTGGTCGCCGGTCTTCAGGTAGCCGACGATGCCGCCGGTCACCGCGCCGAGGCCGGACTGCACGGCGATCGAGCGGTAGGCACCCTCGATCGCGGCGACCGCGTCTTCCAGCGCCTTCTGCGTCGGCGTGCCGTGGCGGCCGTAGCCGAAGCCCTCGAACGGGACCTTGTTCTCGAACTTGTCGAGGGTCGGCGAGAGGATCGTCGAGGCGTGGTAGACGGGCGGGTTGACGATGCCGAAGTTGTTGTCGGGGTCGCGCCCGGCAACGGCCAAGACGGTGTCGGGCTTGGTATAAGTTTTCTTCGCGGTCATTGAATCACTATGGCACAGGCCTCACGCGGGCGGCCAGCGATAGCGGTCGGGCCAGGTGACGCGCGGATCGCGCAGGTCCTTGTGCTCGGTGCCAACCGGCCTGAATCCCGCCTTGCGGTACGTCTCGAGCGCGCGGGGATGATCGACGGTGTTGGTGTTGAGGATCAGCCGGGCCGAGCCGCGGGCGAGGCCGCGCTCGATCGCGCGGTCGAGCAGCCACGGCCCGATCCGCTTGCCGACCCATGGCAGCGCCAGCCCGAAGAACTCGATCTCGTCGCCTTCCAGTTCGAAGTAGCCGACGAGGTCGTCGCCACGCCTGGCGACGTGGACCTCGTGCCCGGGACGCTCGAGGTGGGCCTGCAGTTCGGCGTCGGACCACTCGTGGCGCTCGTACCACAGCCACGGCTTGCCGACGGCATCGTAGAGCGCGCGGTAGGCGTTCGCGTCGAGGCGCACGGGCGCGATCGACGGTGGCTCGGCCGGGGCGACGCCGCGCCGCGTCCAGTCGGCGGGCGACAGCTCGAGATGCGTGATCGTGACCGGCAGCACGCCGTCGGCGCGCGGCGGCGGCTGGTGGGAGAACATCTCAGGGACCGGTGACGATCGGGGTGTCGGGCAAGCCGCCCCACTCGGTCCACGAGCCGTCGTAGACCGCCGCTTCCGGCGAGCCGGTGAGGTAGAGGGCGAGCGCCACGACGCAGGCGGTGACGCCCGAACCGCAGCTCGCCGTCACCTTCTTCGCCGGGTCGATGCCGGAAGCGGCGATCCGGGCCTTCAGCTGCTCGGCCGGCAGCATGGTGCCGGTCCTGGGGTCGAGCAGGTCGGTGTAGGGCAGGTTGAAGGCGCCCGGCATGTGGCCCGAGCGCAGTCCCGCGCGCGGCTCCGGCGCCTCGCCGCGGAAGCGGTTGGCGGCGCGCGCATCGACGATCTGCTCGCGCTTGCTCTCGACCAGGCCGCGCACGTCGTCGACCGAGCGGATCAGCGTGTGGTCGAGGCGGGCCGTGAAATGGCGGTCGCGCGGCGGCGTCGGGTCGTCGGTGACCGGCCGGCCCTCGGCCATCCACTTCGGCAGGCCGCCGTCGAGCACCGCCACGTCCTTGTGGCCCATCGCGCGGAACATCCACCAAACGCGGCAGGCGCCGGTCATCGGCGCGGTGTCGTAGACCACGATCTTGGAACCGTCGCCGAGGCCGAGCCTGCGGACGCGCGACGAGAACTTTTCGGGCGACGGCAGCATGTGCGGCAGGTTGCTGTCGGTGTCGGCGATCTCGTCGATGTCGAAGAACACGGCGCCGGGGATGTGCTGGTTGGCGTACTCGGCCTTGGGATCGCGCTTGAAGGCCGGCAGGAAGAACGAGCCGTCGACGATGCGCACGTCGGGCGCGGAGAGGCGGGCGGCCAGCCAGTCGGTACTGACCAGCGCGTCGGGTCTTGCGTATGCCATGGCGTTTCCCTTCAGCTCAGCGAGATGATGAACCGGCGGTTCATCTTGCCCTTGTTCTCGATCTTGGTGACCTCGACGCGGCCGATCTCGGCGGTGCGCGCGACGTGGGTGCCGCCGCAGGCCTGCAGGTCGATGCCCTCGATCGACAGCAGGCGGACGCGGCCGGCGCCGACCGGCGGCCGCACGCTCATCGTCTTGACCAGTTCGGGGCGGGCCGCGAGTTCCTCGTCGGTCACCCATTGCGGCGTCACGGGGCGGTCGTCGGCGAGCAGCCGGTTCACTTGCTCGGTGACCGCTTCCCTGGTCGGCACCTCGCCCTCGAGCGCGAAGTCGAGGCGGCTCTTGTCGGCGCCGACCTGACCGCCGGTGACGTTGCCCTTGATGACGGCCGACATCACGTGCAGCGCGGTGTGCATGCGCATGTGGCGATAGCGACGATCCCAGTCGAGGACCATGTGGACCCTGGTCCCGACCGCCGGGCGCGGCGCCTCGGGCGCCAGCACGTGCAGGACGTCGCCGCCCTCGGCCTTCAGCGAGTCGACGATGCGGGCCTCGCCGCCGTCCCAGCGGAGCGTGCCGGTGTCGCCGGGCTGGCCGCCGCCGGTCGGGTAGAACACGGTACGGTCGAGACGCACGCCGCGGTCCTCGACGGCGGTGACGGTGGCGTCGGCTTCCTTGAGGTAGGAATCCTGCCGGAACAGTTCTTCGATCATGGCAGGGATTTAGGCCCTCGCCAGCCGGGCGGCAACCGCGTCGCCGGTCGGCATCGCCGGCGCGGCGCCCAGCTTCTCGACGCACAGCGACGAGGCCGCCGCGGCGTGGCGCGCCGCGGCGACGAGATCGTCGCCCAGCGCCAGCCGCGCCGCCAGCGTGCCGACGAAGCAGTCGCCGGCGCCGGTGGTATCGACCACGGCGGCGGGCAGGGCGGGAACCTCGGTCTCGGCGTCGGCAGTGACCACGACCGCGCCGCGCGCGCCCAGCGTCGCGACCACGGCGCCGGCGCCGCGGCCGCACAGCGTGCGGCAGGCGGCGACGACGCGGCGCAGCGAACTGCGGCCGTCGAGCTTCTCGCCGGTCGCCTGCGACAACTCGATCTCGTTCAGCACGGCGATGTCGATCGCGGCGAGCAGGGGCTCGGGGAAGCGCTGGAACGGCGCGAGGTTCAGCACGGTGCGCGCACCCGCGGCCCGCGCCTTCGCCATCAGCAGGGCCGTCTCCTCGACCGGCGTCTCGAACTGCGCCACCCAGATCTCGCCGGTGGCCGGGGACTGGCGCAGTCCGTCGGCGTGGAACGCGAGGTTGGCGCCGGACGCGACGGTGATGGCGTTGTCGCCCTCGGCGACCTGGATGATCGCGACGCCGGTCGCCGGGCCGTCGACCTCGCGCACGCCGGTGCAGTCGACGTCGTTGTCGGCGAGGAAGCTGCGCAGGCTGTTGGCGAAGGCGTCGTTGCCGACCGTCCCGACCATCGCCGTCGGCACGCCCTGGCGGACCGCGGCGACCGCCTGGTTGAGGCCCTTGCCGCCGGGCAGGAACGACACCGTGGCGCCCAGCAGTGTCTCGCCGGTCGCCGGCCGGCGCTCGCTCTGCACGACGACGTCCATGTTGAGGCTGCCGCAGACGACGACGCGGTTCATGGCGATGGTCAGGCCATCCAGCGCGGCACCGGCAGCTTCTTCTCGCGCAGGAAGGCCGGGTTGAAGAGCTTCGACTGGTAGCGCTGGCCGCCGTCGCACAGGATGGTGACGATGGTCTTGCCCGGCCCGAGGTCGCGCGCCAGCCGCATCGCGCCGACGACGTTGATTGCCGACGAGCCGCCCAGCACCAGGCCCTCGTGCTCGACGAGGTCGAACAGGATGGGCAGCGCCTCCTCGTCGCTGATGCGGTAGGCGAGGTCGATCGGCGTGCCCTCGAGGTTGGCGGTGACGCGGCCCTGGCCGATACCCTCGGTGATCGAGCCGCCCTCGGCCTTGAGTTCGCCCCGCGCGTGCCAGTTGTAGAGCGCCGAACCCATCGGGTCGCTGAGCGCGATGCGGACGTTCGGGTTGCGCTCCTTGAGCGCCCGGGCGATGCCGCCCAGCGTACCGCCGCTGCCGACCGAGCAGGTGAAGCCATCGACCTTGCCGTCGGTCTGGGTCCAGATCTCGGGGCCGGTGGTGCGGTAATGGCCGTCGCGGTTGGCGGTGTTGTCGAACTGGTTGGCCCACACCGCGCCGTTGGCCTCGGTCTTCGCCATCTCCTCGGCCAACCGGCCGGAGTAGCGCACGTAGTTGTCGGGGTTGGCGTAGGGCACCGCCGGCACCAGCCGCAGGTCGGCGCCGCACAGCCGCAGCATGTCCTTCTTTTCCTGGCTCTGGGTCTCGGGCATCACGATCACCGAGCGGTAGCCGAGCGCGTTGGCGACCAGCGCGATGCCGATGCCGGTATTGCCGGCGGTGCCCTCGACGATGACGCCGCCGGGGCGAAGCAGGCCGCGCTTCTCGGCGTCCTCGACGATCGCCAGCGCGGCGCGGTCCTTGACCGAGCCGCCGGGATTGAGGAACTCGGCCTTGCCGTAGATGTCGCAGCCGGTCGCCTCCGACGCGGCGCGCAGCCGGATCAGCGGCGTGTTGCCGATGCTGGCGATGAATCCCGACTTCACGTCCATGAGCGTGCTCGCATTTCCAGACCCTGCGCTTCCCCGGGCGCGACCGTATCGCGCGCGACTGCCAGCGGTCTACTGGCAGCAAGCTGCCAGTCTACAGGCAGCAGGCTGGCGGCTCATTGCCAGCGCGCGCGGACCTCGTCGCGGTGCAGGGCCAGCCACTGCAGGGCGATCACCGCCACCGCGTTGCCGATCTCGCCGTGCTCCAGCATGGTGCGCGCCTCGGCGAACGACACCGGCTTGACCAGGATGTTCTCGCCCTCCGCCTCGAGGCCGTGAACGCCGCCGGCGGCGCTCGAGTCGACGTGACCGACGAAGATCACGCAGCCCTCCGAGCAGGCGCCGGGGCTGAGCAGCACGTCCTGCACCGGGATGACTTCCCTCAGTTCGAGCGAGGCCTCCTCGACGGCCTCGCGGCGGACCAGCGACTCGGGCGACTCGTCGGGCTCGATGATGCCGGCGACGATCTCCCACAGCCACGGGTGGCGGCCCGCGACGTAGGCACCGGCGCGGAACTGGCGGATCAGCACGACCTCGTCGCGGCGCGGGTCGTAGGGCAGGACCGCCGCCGCGGTGCCGCGCTCGAAGACTTCGCGACGGATGATGCCGCCCTGGCCGCCCTGGTAGAGCCCGTGACGGAACCGGTAGCGACCGACCCGGAAATAGCCCTGGAAGGCGACCTCGTGATCGACCAGCTCGGCGGTCTCGTGGGGCAGGGCGCGCGACGACATTGCGTCTCCAGATGCAAAAAGGGCCGCTCTCGCGAACGAGAACGGCCCAGGATTGGCTCCGGAGGAGGGATTCGAACCCCCGACCTAGCGGTTAACAGCCGCGTGCTCTACCGCTGAGCTACTCCGGATCAAGAAGCTTCCCGTCGGCGCGGCATGCCGGACGCGAAGGCGCGGTGATATGACAGAGCGTTTCCCGCCATGCAAGGCCGGAGACGCACGATCTGTGGAGGCCTGGGCGGGAATCGAACCCACATACGCGGATTTGCAGTCCGATGCATAGCCATTCTGCCACCAGGCCGCTCCAAGGAGCGCGGCTGCTATACCTAGGCCTTGGGGCGAGGGCAAGCGCGGCCGCGACCCCGCGACCTTTGACGCTGTCGCCCGACGCCCCTTATAACCACACCACATCTAGAGGACCCGGGATGACGGATTACGCGTTGGCACGCCGCAACATGGTCGAGGGGCAGCTGAGGCCCAACCGGGTGACCAACGCCGCCCTGCTGGAGGCGGTCAGCGCCCTGCCGCGCGAACAGTTCCTGCCCGAGGCGACCCGCGCGGTCGCCTATGCCGACGACGACGTGCCGCTGGGCAATGGCCGCTTCCTCATGGAGCCGATGGTGCTGGCCCGCCTGGTCCAGGCGCTGCAGCCGCGCGAGACCGACCGGGCGCTGGTCGTGGGCTCGGGCCGGGGCTACGGCGCCGCGGTGCTGTCCCGGCTGGTCAACTCGGTCGTGGCGGTGGAGGGCGACGCGGCCCTGGCCGCTGCCGCCGAGCAGACCCTGAAGGCGCTGGGCATCGCCAACGTCAGGCAGAAGGTCGGGCCGATGGAGCAGGGGGCGCTGGACGGCGCGCCCTACGACGTCATCCTGATCGAGGGCGCGGTGCGCCAGGTGCCGCAGGCACTGGTCGACCAGCTCGTGCACGACGGCCGCATGGCCACCATCGTCGCCGGTCCGCCGGGCGCACTGGGGGTAGCCCACTTGTTCCTCAAGGAGGGCGGTATCGCCTCGGGGCGGCCGCTGTTCGACGCCGGGACGCCGGCCCTGCCGGGATTCGCGCCGCCGGCCCGCTTCACCTTCTGACGAAGGCCCGTTCCGGGACTAGGAATACGAAACCTTCCAGTGTTAGGCTGCCGGTCACAAATGAGGATCACTGAATGCGTATCCGGCCCGGCCTGAGGCTCGCGCGCGCAGCGGGGGTGTGCGCCCTGCTCGTGGGCCTGGGTGCCGCCTCGAGTGCCTCGTCGCAGAGCCTGATCGAGGCGCTGTCGACCACCTACAACAGCAACCCGGACCTGCTGGCGGCCCGCGCGCTGTTGCGCCAGACCGACGAGCAGCTCGCGCAGGCGGTTTCCAACTGGCGCCCGAGGATCACCCTGTCGGTCGAGTACAACAAGGTCGAGCAGGACCAGTACTCGGTGCGCTCGGCCCCGACGTTCTTCTTCCTCAACGGCCGGTTCACGACCCTGCAGATGGTCCAGCCGCTGTTCCGCGGCGGCAAGACGATCGCCGAGACCAAGACGGCCCAGGCCAACATCCAGGCGCAGCGCGCCGCCCTGCAGGACACCGAGCAGACGGTGCTGCTGTCGGCGGTGACCTCGTACGCCGACCTGATCCAGAACATCGCCATCGCCGATGCCCGCCGCAACAACGTCCGGGTGCTGATCCAGCAGCTCGACGCCACCCGCGAGCGCTTCCGGGTCGGCGAACTGACCATCACCGACGTCAGCCAGTCGGAAGCCCGCCTCGAGAGCGCCCGCGCCGAACTGGTGCAGGCCGAGACCAACGTGCGGATATCCGAGGCGGCCTTCCAGCGCTCGATCGGCCAGCGGCCGGGCCGGCTGGGCGAGTTGCCGCTGATCGGCGGCCTGCCGGCCAGCGAGGACGAGGCGATCTCGCTCGCCATGGACATGGGGCCGCGCGCGGTGAGCGCGCAGTACCGCATCTCGGCGGCCAGCTACAGCGTCAACAACGCGGTCGGCGACCTGCTGCCCAGGGTCGACCTGGTCGGCGTCGTCCAGACCCAGTTCGACGTCCAGGTCCCGACCGACCGCTACTACACCTACGGGGTGCGCCTGCAGGCGGTGGTGCCGATCTACCAGAACGGCAGCGAGTGGTCGCGCATCCGCCAGGCCAAGGAAGTGGTGGCACAGCGCCGCAACGAGCTCGACAGCGCCCGCCGCGCCCAGGCCGAGAACGTGATCCGCGCCTGGCGCCAGCTCGACTCGTCGCGCAGCCGGGTTACCTCCTTCGAGGCGGCGGTCCGCGCCAACGAGGTAGCGCTGAACGGCGTCCGCCAGGAAGCCCTGGTCGGCTCGCGCACCACCCTCGACGTGTTGAACGCCGAGCAGGAACTGCTGAACTCGCAGGTCAGCCTGGTGCAGGCGCGCCGCGACGTGCAGGTCGCGTACTACGGCGTGATGGCCGGCATCGGACGCCTGACCGCGCGCAGCATGGCGCTGCCGGTCGAGTACTACGACGAGGAGCGCTACTACAACGAGGTCGGCTCGAAGTGGATCGGCTGGGGTACCGCCGGCGACACCCAGGGTCCGCCCCCGGCTCCGGCTCCCACCACGACGACGAGCGGCGGCTTCGGCAAGTAGACGGGGAACGCGATGTCGGAACCCAAGGCCAATCCCGATCCCTCGATGGACGACATCCTGGCGTCCATCCGCAAGATCATCTCGGCCGACGAGGCCCGCGCCCAGGTCGGCGGCGGCGCCCAGCCGGCCGGCCCGGCGCCGCGGCCCGCCCTGCACGCGGTGGCCAGCCCGGCGCCGGTCCAGCGGGTGGTGGAAGACGATGCGCCGCAGCCCGACCTGCCGCCGCTCGACCTGGGGCCGATGGGCGATCCCGCCGCGGGCAGCCGCGACGACGTGCTGCTGCTGACCGACCTGATCGAGGAGCCGCGCGCCGACAAGGCGCCGCCGCCGATGCCGCTGCCGCGCATCGACCCGGTGCGCGCGGGCGACATGCCGCAGCCAGAGCCCGCGCCGGAGAGCCGGCCGTCGTCGCTGGTCGAGGCCGCCGCCGCCAGCAGTGCCGCCCAGGCCTTCGCCCGCCTCAGCCAGGCGGTGCAGGACAGCGTCCTGCCGCCGGCTGCCGCCGAGGCCACCGCGCCGGCCGCGGTGGGCGGCAAGAGCGTCGAGGACCTCGTGCGCGAGCTGTTGCGGCCGATGCTGAAGGACTGGCTCGACCGCCACCTGCCGGAAGTGGTCGAACGCATGGTCGAACGCGAGATCGCCCGGCTGACCCGCCGCTGACCCCCGGCCTCCCGACACTGGCCACGCCACGGGTTGTCCGTGGCGTTTTTCGTTATAAGGCTGCCCCATGCTCGACAAGACCTACGACCCCAAGGAGATCGAGGCCCGCCGCTACCCCGAGTGGGAGCAGGGCGGCGCCTTCCGCGCCCACCCGACGCCGGGCAAGCCGGCGTACTGCATCGTCATCCCGCCGCCCAACGTCACCGGCAGCCTGCACATGGGGCACGCGCTCGACAACACGCTGCAGGACGTGCTGATCCGCTGGCGCCGCATGAAGGGCGACGACGTGCTGTGGCAGCCCGGCACCGACCATGCCGGCATCGCCACCCAGATGGTCGTGGTCCGCAACCTCGAGCAGGAGGGCATCGGCCTGGCCGTCGAGGGCGCGGCTCCGGGCGACGCCAACCGCAAGCTCCTGAACCGCGAGGAGTTCCTCGCCAAGGTCTGGGAATGGAAGGCCTATTCCGGCGGCACCATCACCGGCCAGCTGCGCCGGCTCGGCGCCTCGTGCGACTGGAGCCGCGAACGCTTCACCATGGACGATGGCCTGTCGGCGGCGGTGCTGAAGGTGTTCGTCGAGCTGTACCGCGCCGGCCTGATCTACAAGGACAACCGGCTGGTCAACTGGGACCCCAAGATGCTGACCGCGATCTCCGACCTCGAGGTCGAGTCGCGCGAGGTCAAGGGACACCTGTGGTACTTCCGCTACCCGGTCGAGGGCAGCGACGAGCACATCGTGGTCGCGACCACGCGCCCCGAGACGATGCTGGGCGACACCGCGATCGCCGTCCATCCCGAGGACCCGAAGTGGAAGCACCTGGTCGGCAAGCACGCGGTGCTGCCGCTGGTCGGCCGCCGCATCCCGATCGTCGCCGACGAGTATTCCGACCCGGAGAAGGGCTCGGGCGCGGTCAAGATCACGCCGGCGCACGACTTCAACGACTTTGAGGTCGGCCGCCGGCACAAGCTGGAAGCGATCAGCATCTTCGACAAGTTCGCCCGCGTGAACGACAACGCGCCGGAGAAGTACCGTGGCCTCGATCGCTTCGAGGCGCGCAAGCGCATCGTCGCCGACATGGAGGCGCTGGAACTGGTCGAGAAGATCGAGCCGCACACCCACGCCGTGCCCTACGGCGACCGCGGCGGCGTCCCGGTGGAGCCGTTCCTGACCGAGCAGTGGTACGCCGACGCGCGCAAGCTCGCCGAGGCGCCGATCGCGGCGGCGCGCGACGGCCGCGTCACCTTCGTGCCCGAACGCGGCCGCGAGGAGTTCTTCCGCTGGATGGAGAACATCGAGCCGTGGTGCATCTCGCGCCAGCTGTGGTGGGGGCACCAGATCCCGGCCTGGTACGGGCCGGACCGCAAGGTGTTCGTGGCGATGTCGGAGGACGAGGCGCAGGCCGAGGCGCGCGCGCACTACGGCCGCGACGTCGCACTGGAGCGCGATCCGGACGTGCTCGACACCTGGTTCTCGTCGGCGCTGTGGCCGTTCTCGACCCTGGGCTGGCCGGAGAAGACCGCCGAGCTGGAGCGCTACTACCCGACCAGCACGCTGGTCACCGGTTGGGACATCCTGTTCTTCTGGGTCGCCCGCATGATGATGATGGGCATGCACTTCATGAAGGACGTGCCCTTCCGCACCGTCTACCTGCACGGGCTGGTGACGGACGAGAAGGGACAGAAGATGTCCAAGTCGAAGGGCAACATCGTCGACCCGCTCGACCTGATCGAGAAGTACGGCGCCGACGCGCTGCGCTTCACCATGACCTCGATGGCGGCCTCGGCCGCCGGCCGCCTGCGCCTGTCGACCGCCCGGGTCGAGGGTTCGCGCAACTTCGCCACCAAGTTCTGGAACGCCACGCGCTTCGCCGAGATGAACGGCGCGGCGCTGCCCGCGGGATTCGACCCGTCGACCGCGACGCTGACCATCAACAAGTGGGTGCTGGGCGAGCTGTCGCGCGCCAACGCCGCGCTCGACAGGGCGCTGGCCGACTTCCGCCTCAACGAGGCCGCCAATACGCTCTACGAGTTCGTCTGGGGCGTGGTCTGCGACTGGTACGTCGAGCTGTCCAAGCCGGTGTTGCAGGGCGAGGACGGGCCGGCCAAGGACGAGACCCGCGCCGTCACCGCCTTCGTGATCCGCGAGACCGCCAAGCTCCTGCACCCGGTGATGCCGTTCATCACCGAGGAACTGTGGGACAAGCTCGGCCACCGCGCCGGCCACGGCATGCTGATCGCCCAGCCCTGGCCGGTGCCGGCGCCGACAGACGCGGCCGCCGACGCCGAGATCGGCTGGCTGGTGAAGCTGATCTCCGACATCCGCTCGGCCCGCGCCGAGCTCAACGTGCCGGCCGGCGCCAAGCTCAGGCTGCTGGTGGTCGGAGCGGACGCCACGACCGCGGCGCGGCTGGCGACCCATCGCGCCGCGATCGAGCGGCTGGCCCGCATCGAGGGCGTCGAGACCGCGGCGGCGGCGCCCAAGGCGTCGCTGCAGATCGTGGTCGGCGAGGCGACCTACGCGCTGCCGGTCGGCGACGTCATCGATCTCGGCGCCGAGAGCGCGCGCCTGCAGAAGGAGATCAGGAAGCTCGGCGACGAGGTCGGCAAGATCGACGCCAAGCTCGCCAACGCCGCGTTCGTCGCCAAGGCGCCGGAAGAGGTGGTCGAGGAGCAACGCGAGCGCCGCGCCCAGGCCGAGGCGACCAAGGCCCGGCTGGCGCTGGCGCTGGAGCGGCTGGGCGCCTGAGCCGCTACGACGCCTTGCGCAGGTCCGGCACGTAGGGCCGGCTGGTGAAGTGCTCGGCGTTGTCGCCGGCGGCGAAGCGCAGGCCGGCCTTGCGGAGCGCATCGTCGTCGACCACCTCGAGCGGCACGTAGTAGCGATCGTCGGTCCGGACGACGGTGTCGTTGTCGACGCGGTTGTAGCAGATCAGCAGCGTCCAGCGCCGCTTCGCCGAGCGGTTGGCATCCGAGCGGTGGATCGCGTTGCAGTGGAAGATCAGCGCGTCGCCGGGCGCCATCTCGCCGTACTCGATCGGGCACTTCTCGAGGATGTAGGGCATGCGCTGCGGATCGACCTCGTTCTGGGTCGGCGACAGCGGGGTGTGGTCGATGCGGCCGAGCTTGTGCGAGCCGGTGGCGATCTGCAGGCAGCCGTTCTCCCGCGTCGTCGGGTCGAGCGCGATCATCACCGACAGCATGTCGGGCCGCAGGCAGCCATTGTAGTACCAGTAGCCGTAATCCTGGTGCCATTCCCAGGCGCCGCCGACCTCCGGCTCCTTGGCCGTCAGCTTGGACTGGAAGTGGTAGACCGGGCCGCCGAGCAGGGCGGCCGAGGTATCGACCATGCGGCGGCACCGCGCGGCGAGGCCGTAGACGCTGTCGCCGGCGCGGTTCCAGAGGGCGATACGGGTCGAGCGGCCCTCGCCGTCGCGGCGGTCGAGGATGCTGCCGCGCACCGCCGGATCCTCTTCCATGGCGCGGCGCAGCAGGTCGACCTCGTCGGGCGCGAACAGGCCGCGCGCGTAGGTGAATCCCTTTTCGTCGAACTCGGCCACCTGGGCCGGGGAAAGCCGGTTGGGCATGCGTCGCTCCCTAGGCAGGCCGGAAGACGTTGTGCCCGTCCTTCGCGGCGACCGTCACCTTACGCCCGAGCTGCTCGCGCGTCAGCATGTCGTCGAGCAGGCCGGGGGCGCCGGCGTCCGCCAGCGCCACGAAGCGGTCGCCGGTCGCGTCGAGCCGACCGATGATCCAGCCTTTCTCCGGCGCATCCTTGCCGTAGGCCACGCAGTAGGTCTCGATCGTGCCGCTGCCCGAGGGCGCGGTCTCGACCCGCCGCTTCGGCCCGGCGTCGAGCGCGGCCTGGTGCTTCTTCGGGTCCTCGCGCCGCCACGGCCCCGCGGTCGGGACGGTCGAGTAGATGCCGGCCGAATGCTTGGTCAGGTAGTTGCCGTTGGCCGTCACCATGCCGAACGTCCCAGGCTTGCGCCGCACCACGTTCATCATCTCGGCGATCGAGTGGGTGACGTAGTTGTTCCCGGGGCCGCCGAAGAACGGCAGGCCGCCGGTGACGCTGATCGGGCGCGGGTCGTCCTCGGCGATGCCGATCTCCTTCATCGCCACCTCGACCGCGGACGGAAAGCAGCTGTAGAGGTCGAAGGCGGCGATGTCGGCCACCGTCTTGCCGGCCATGTCGAGGGCGATGCGGGCGCAACCGCGGATCGCCGGCGAGGCGTCGAGGCGGTCGCGCTCGGACACCACCCAGGTGTCGGTGCCGTCGGCGCAGCCGTGCAGGAACACCCAGCGGTCCTGGGGGATGCCCCACTCGCGCGCCTTCCCGACCGAGGTCACCAGCACCGCCGACGACTGGTCGATCATGGCGTTCGAGTTCATCAGCCGCGGGTAGGGGAAGCAGATCCAGCGGTTGTCCGGCGTGATGGTGCTGAGCCGCTCGGCGTCGTAGCCCTCGCGCCGGGTCGCCAGCGGGTTGGCCTTGGCCACCGCCGC
Source organism: uncultured Reyranella sp. (assembly GCA_964420105.1). GTDB lineage: Bacteria > Pseudomonadota > Alphaproteobacteria > Reyranellales > Reyranellaceae > Reyranella. The sequence goes on along the minus strand of CAYQRL010000005.1, from coordinate 154,949 downwards.
GAGGCGGGCGAACAGGCGGCCCATCGCCGCCAGGTGGCTGTCGACGTCGCGGCCGAGGCCGCCGCGGATCGCGTTCTCGATCAGCGGGTAGAAGTGGATGGCGGCGCGCAGCTCGTGGCGGTTCTCCTCCTCGGAGAAGCCGAACCGGCGGTCGCCGATCCGCGTCGGCTCGCCGCCGGGATCCTCGTTCCAGTCGATCTTCAGCCCGGCCTTGCGTGCGTTCTGGTTCGAGCGCAGCAGCTCGGCGCCGCACACCAGTGCCAGCTCGGTCTCGCCGTTGGCGATTTCCTCGGCGAAGCGGTTGACCAGGTACTGGGGCATGTTGCCCCCGGAATGGGTGTAGAGCGCCTGGCGCGGCGTCGCACCCAGCCGGTTGGCGACGGCCTTCGGCGGGTTGGTGCAGCGGCCGAAGGGCGAGGCGAAGCGCGGGCTGACGTCGGGGAAGAACTCGAGCACGGCGACCGCGTCGACGTGGCGGCCGAGCGCCTCGCTGCCGATCGCCGGCATGGCGTCGGCCAGCGCCAGCCGCGCCGCCTCGGCGCAGAAGGCAACGTTGGAGCGCGCGCTCGAGGGCGCGCCGGTGGTGTCGGTGATCTGGCCGCAGCCGACCAGGACCGGGGTCCGGGGATCGATCGCGGGGGCGGTCACTGGGCCAGCTCCGCGATCTCGGCGTCGCTGAGGCCGGCCTCGGCCAGCACGCTCCTCGTGTGTTCGCCGAGGTCGGCGACGAACGGCCCGCTCTGCAGCGCCGAGCCGGAGAAGCGGAACGGCGGCGCCGGCGACTTGAAGGCGCCGGCCTTGTCCTCGATCGTGCAAAGAGAGCCGCGGTGCTCGACCTGCGGGTCCTGCAGGGCCTCGGTGACGGTGACGTAGGGCGAGCACGGCACCCCGTGCTTCTCGAGCGCGGCGACGCAGTCCTTGACCGTGAGCTGGCGCGACCACTTCTCGAACTCGTCGACGAAGGTCGCCCAGTGCAGGCGTCGCTCGGCGTACTTCTCGAACCGCGAGTCGGTCAGCAGGTCGCGCCGGCCGGCGGCGGTGCACATGTCCTGGAAGGTCTTCTCGCTGGCCGTCGCCAGCATGACGTAGCCGTCCTTGGCCTCGACCGGGCCGTACATCGGGCGCGACGGCATCTCGAAGTCGAAGTAGGCGCGGTTGACCTCGCCCAGCAGCATGCCGACCAGGCTCTCGAACATCGAGACGTCGACCATCTGGCCCTTGCCGGTGACGTGGCGCTGGTGCAGCGCGGCGAGGATGCCGCCGAGGGCATAGGCGCCGCTGGCGTAGTCGGCGACGAAGATGCCGCAATTGTCCGGCCGCTCGCGGCCCTGCTGGTAGTAGAGATGGGCCTGGTCGTAGCCGGTGGCGGCATGGATCACCGGCGCGTAGGCCGGCCGGCCGGCGCCCGGCCCGGTCTGGCCGTAGCCGGAGATCGCGCCGTAGATCAGCCGCGGGTTGATCCTGGCCAGCTCGGGATAGTCGAGCCCGAGCCGCTTCATGACGCCGGGCCGGTAGTTCTCGACCAGGATGTCGACCCTGGCGACCAGCTTCTTCACCGCCGCGATCGCGGCCGGCTTCTTGAGGTCGAGGACGATCGAGCGCTTGCCGGCGTTCAGCTGGCCGAACATCGTGCCGCGACCGTCGCGCTGCACCGGGCGGCTGCGCATCAGGTCGCCCTCGGGCGCCTCGATCTTGATCACGTCGGCGCCCATGTCGGCCAGCAGCCGGCTGCAGTGCGGCCCGGCGATGGTGGTCGAGAAATCGAGAACGCGGATGCCGTGCAGGGGACGCGGGAGCGCTTCAGTCATGTCGGATCACCGGGCAACGAGGACGAGGACGACTCCGCCGACGACGAGGAGACTGCCCAGCCATTCGCCGGCGCTGGGGCGTTCCTTGAGGACGACGTGGGAGGCGATGAAGGTGAAGACCAGCTCGATCTGGCCGACCGCGCGCACCAGCGCGGCGTTCTCGAGCGTCATGGCGAGCGCCCAGCCGGCCGAGCCCAGCACGCTGAAGATGCCGACCCAGATCGACGAGCGCCAGTTGACCCATACCTTGCCGAGCTGCGGCCGGTCGCGCCGCGACAGGTAGATGCCCATCAGCACGACCTGGATGGTGTTCATGCAGGCCAGCACCGTGATGCCGCGGATCCAGAAGTCGCCGTCGGGCAGCAGCTTCGAGGCCTGGCGGATGGTGCCGGCGGCGATCGCGAAGGTCGCGCCCGACAGGATGCCGTACAGCGCGCCCTTGTGGGTGAGGTCGGCGATCACGCTGCGGATGTTGGCGAACGAGCCGCGCACGCTCAGGATCGCGACGCCGCACAGGCAGACGAGGATGCCGCCCCACGCCATCAGCTGCAGCGGCTCGTGCGCGATGAAGGTCGAGAACATCGCCACGAACACCGTCTCGGTCTTGGAGTAGACCGTTCCGACGGCGTAGTTGCGCAGCGAGAAGGCGTGGATCATCAGCGAGGTGGCGATGATCTGGGCGACGCCGGCGATGGTGACCAGGCCGAGGAAGGCCAGCGTGATGGTCGGCAGCGCGCGGCCGGTGCCGAACACCAGGAAGGCGAGCGCGCCCAGCGCCAGCGGCGCGCCGTACAGGTAGCGCACGAAGTTCGCGCCATCGACGCTCAGCACGCCACGGATCTTCTGCTGCATCGTCGTGCGGATGTTCTGGCACAACGCGGCGAATATGGTGATCGGTATCCAGAGCGGCACGTTTCCTCCGCCCGGTACTCTAAGGGGGGAATTTCGTCCCGTCTGCCGTGGAGATTTTCACCCTGCGATGACCCGCCGGCGGTTCAGAGATCGGCGCCCACCGCCGCCGCGACCGAGGCGAAGCCGTCGCGGGCCAGCAACTGGGCCAGCTCGTCCTTGATGCGGCGCACGATCGGCGGACCCTCGTAGACCATCATCGAGTAGAGCTGCACCAGGGTCGCGCCGGCGCGGATCTTGGCGTAGGCGTCGGCGCCCGAGCCGATGCCGCCGCAACCGACCAGCGTCAGCGTACCCTCGGCGCGCCGGGCGGTCTTGCGCAACACCTCGGTCGACAGCGCCGCGAGCGGCGCCCCCGACAGGCCGCCGGCCTCGCCGCGGTGCGGCGCGCGCAAGGTCGCCGGCCGCGACAGCGTGGTGTTGCCGACGATGATGCCGTCCATCTTCAGTTCGCGGCAGACGGCGACGATGTCGTCGAGGTCGTGGTCGGTGGCGTCGGGCGCGATCTTGACCACCAGCGGCACCGGGTGGCGGGCGATCGAGTCCTGGACCCGCCGCAGCAGGTCCATCAGCTCGGTGCGGCCCTGCAGGGTGCGCAGCCCCGGCGTGTTGGGCGAGGAGACGTTGCAGACCAGGTAGTCGGCGTACTGGGCCAGCGCCGAGCAGCCGATGACGTAGTCGGCGGCGCGGTCGGTGCTGTCCTTGTTGGCGCCGACATTGACGCCGACGAAGCCGCGGCGGGGCCGGGTCGCCAGCCGCGAGCGCACGGCGTCGAGGCCGTGGCCGGGAAAGCCCATGCGGTTGATGACGCCGCGATCCTCGGGCAGCCGGAACAGGCGCGGCCGCGGGTTGCCGGGCTGGGGCCTGGGCGTGACGCTGCCGATCTCGACCAGGCCGAAGCCCAGCCGCAGCAGGGCGTCGGGGACCTCGGCGTTCTTGTCGAAGCCGGCGGCGAGGCCGACCGGGTTGGACAGGGTGCGGCCCCACGCCTTGACCGACAGCGACGCGGCATCGGGCCGTTGATCGCCCGGCATCAGGCCCGACTTCAGGCCCTTGATGGCAAGCCCGTGCGCGGTCTCGGCGTCGAGGCGCGACAGGACGGTGTCGGCGAGGGTGTACCAGGCGGCCATGTCGTCTGGTTAGCAGAGAACGGCTGTGGAGCGCTTCCGGTGCCTAGGCCCGGCCGTAGATCGGGATCAGGGCGCCGGAGTTGATGGTGTCGGACAGGCTGCAGTGGGCGACGATCAGCTCGGCGATCGCCTTCGGCGTCACCCAGGTGTCGTGCTTGGCGTTGGGCATGTCCTTGCGGTTGGCCGGCGTGTCGATGGTCGAGGGCGCCAGGGCGATCGCCGAGATCTTCTCGTTCTTGAGCTCCTCGGCCAGCGCCACGGTGAAGGCGGCGACCGCGGCCTTGGACGCGGTGTAGGCCGTCATGTTGGCGCCCTGGCGCGGGTTGAGCGCCGGCCGGGCGGCGATGTTGACGATGTGACCGCCGGCGCCGGCCTTGCGGAAGTTGGCGACCGCGGCGCGGCAGCTCATGGCGCACGACAGCAGGTTCATCGACAGCTGCTGCTGCAGCACCCTGGCCGGGCTGTCGGCGATCGGCGCCCAGGCGAAACCGCCGGCGATGTTCACGACCGCGTGCAGGCCGGGCAGGGCGGCATAGAAGGCGTCGACCGAGGCCTCGCTGGCGAGGTCGACGTTCGGCACGACCTTGACCTGTGGGCCGGCCGGCAGGTTGCCGGTCGGCGGCGCGCTCTCGATCGCCGGGACGTGGCAGGTGGCGCCGGCTGCGACGAAGGCCGCGACCACCGCGCTGCCCAGGGCACCGGTGCCACCGGTGACGACGACGTGGCGATCCTTCAGCGACTGCATCGGCTTCCCCGTCCGGCGATCAGTTGCGGTTGCCGCCGCCCAGCTGCGGCTTCAGCGCCGGCGAGTCGCTCCAGACCACCTGGAACAGCTGGCGGAACAGCTCGGCGATGCGCGGGTCGGTCGGGCCGGTCGCCGGCGTCCAGGCCGTCGTCTCCGACATCACCTGGTCGTTCCGGCAGTAGACGGCGAAGGTGTAGAAGGTGCCCTGGCGCGGCTGGCCGTAGCGCGGCGGCTGGCCGGCACAGACCTGGACCGAGCCGTAGTCGGGGGCCGGGTTGAAGGTCAGCACCAGCCGGTACCACGGCCGCGGCCTCTCCGCCGGCTCGGCGTAGGTGAAGGTCAGCGCCGGGCGCGGCTTGGCCGCCTGCATCATCGGCAGCAGGTCGGCGGCGACCTGCCTGGGATCGCTGCCCGGGAACGGGTTGCCGTTCAGGATGACCTGGAAGTTGCGGCCGTCGGCGGCGGTGAAGAACTCGCCGTAGTCGTACTGCGGCGCGTAGTAGGTGCCGCCGATCGCCCCGGCGAGGGCGGCCACGGGAATGGCGGCGAGGCCGGCGAGGGCGGTCGAGATCAGGGTCTTGAGACGCATCGGACTTTCTCCTTGCGGCGCTATCCTACACTAGCGGCGGCGGTCGCGGCCTTCACGTCACATTGTCGCGCGCCGCACGGCGGCCCTACACGTCGAGATCGCGCGCGAACCGGGCATGTTCCTGGATGAAGGCATAGCGCTTCTCGGGCTTGCGGCCCATCAGGTCCTCGACGAGGGTCGAGGTCCTCATGGCCTCGCGCCGGGCATCGGCGTCGGCGGCGGTCGGGATGTCGACCTTGAGCAGGACGCGCCGCGTGACGTCCATCGTCGTCTCGCGCAGGTGCACCGACTGCATCTCGCCGAGGCCCTTGAAGCGGGTGATCTCGACCTTGCCGCCGCCGAACACGTCGCGGATGATTTCGTCGCGGTGCTGGTCGTCGCGGGCGTACTCGGTCTTGCCGCCCTTGCTGATGCGGAACAGCGGCGGCTGGGCCAGGAACAGGTGGCCGTTCTCGATCAGCTTCGGCATCTCGCGGTAGAAGAACGTCATCAGCAGCGAGGCGATGTGGGCGCCGTCGACGTCGGCGTCGGTCATGATGATGACCCGCTCGTAGCGCAGCCTGTCCTCGTTGTAGTTGGCGCCGGTGCCGCAGCCCAGCGCCTGGATCAGGTCCTGGACTTCCTGGTTCTCGCGCAGCTTCTCGGCCGAGGCGCTGGCGACGTTCAGGATCTTGCCGCGCAGCGGCAGGATGGCCTGGGTCTCGCGGTTGCGCGCGGCCTTGGCCGAGCCGCCGGCCGAATCGCCCTCGACCAGGAAGATCTCGGTGCCCTCGGACGAGCTGTTCGAGCAGTCGGCGAGCTTGCCCGGCAGGCGCAGCTTGCGGGTCGCGGTCTTGCGCTGCTGCTCGCGGTCCTGGCGGCGGCGGACACGCTCCTCCGCCTTGGAGATGACATGCTCGAGCAGCACGTTGCCGGCTTCCTTGTCGCCGGTGAGCCAGTGCTCGAAGTTGTCGCCCACGATTGTCTCGACCAGCTTGTTGGCCTCGACGCTGACCAGCTTCTCCTTGGTCTGGCCCTGGAACTGCGGCTGCTCGATGAACACCGAAACGACCGCGGCGGCGCCGTCGATGACGTCGTCGGCGGTCACGATCGAGCCCTTGCGGTTGCCGGTCAGCTCGGCATAGCGCTTGAGGCCGCGCACCAGGGCGCTGCGGAAGCCGGATTCGTGGGTGCCGCCCTCGGCGGTCGGCACGGTGTTGCAGTAGGAGCGGACGAAGCCTTCCTCGTCGGCCGGCCACCACACCGCCCACTCGACCTTGCCGCCGGCACTGCCGTTGCCGTCCGATTTCGCCTCTCCGGCGAAGGGCTGCGGCACGATCGTGGCGCGGGCGCCGATCTCCGACGTCACGAAGTCCTTGAGGCCGCCGGGGAAGTGGAACGATTCCTCCTCGGGGATCGAGCCGTTCCTGGGCAGCAGGCTCTTGGCGCACTTCCAGCGGATCTCGACGCCGCGGAACAGGTACGCCTTGGAGCGGGCCATGCGGTACAGCCGCTCGGGGTCGAACAGCTGCTTGCCGAAGATCTCCTGGTCGGGATGGAAGGTGACGGTGGTGCCGCGCCGGTTGGGGGCGGGGCCCGCCGACTTCATCTTCGAGGTCGCCTTGCCGCGCGAGAAGGTCTGGATCCAGGCCTGGCGGTCGCGCGCGACCTCGACCACGAGGTCGTCGGACAGGGCGTTGACGACCGAGATGCCGACGCCGTGCAGGCCGCCCGAGGTGGCGTAGACCTTGCTGTCGAACTTGCCGCCCGAGTGCAGCGTGGTGAGGATGACCTCGAGCGCCGACTTGCCCTTGAACTTGGGGTGGGGGTCGACCGGGATGCCGCGGCCATTGTCGCGGATCGCGACCTTGTTGCCCTCGAGCAGCTCGAGGTGAATGGTGTCGGCGTGGCCGGCCACGGCCTCGTCCATCGAGTTGTCGAGCACCTCGGCGACGAGGTGGTGCATGGCGCGCTCGTCGGTGCCGCCGATGTACATGCCGGGGCGCTTGCGGACGGGCTCGAGCCCTTCCAGCACCTCGATGTGCTGCGCCGTGTAGGAGGTGTCCTTGGCCGCGCCGCGCTTGCCGCCGCCCGACCGGTCGAACAGATCGCCGTTCTTCGCCATGCTTCTTGTCTTTCCACGGCCGCGCGAGGGGATCGCTTGATGGCCGGTCCGACATGGGTATGGTAGGAAAATGGCGCAAAATCAACCATATCCGGTGGGACAGGGATGACCGAGACCAAGCGCGACCCGATCATCAGGACGGTGCCGCACCCCTCCGACATGAACGGGAACGGCGACATTTTCGGTGGCTGGGTGCTGTCCCAGATGGACGTCGCCGGCGGCGACCTCGCGGCCCGGGCGGCGCATGGCCGCGTCGCCACGGTGGCGATCACCGCCATGACCTTCATCGAGCCGATCAAGGTCGGCGACCTGGTCTCGATCTACGGCGAGGTCACCAAGATCGGCCGGACCTCGATCACCATCGCGCTCGAGACCGTGGTGCGGCGCCGTACCGAGAACATCGACCGCCGGGTCACCCACGGCACCTACGTGTTCGTGGCCATCGACGAGCACGGCAAGCCGCGCCCGGTGCCGCGACCGGAAACCGAGCGGGGCGTGGCATGAGGACCGCGATCGGCCTGCTGGGGGCGCTCGCGGTGCTGCTGGCACCGGGGCTGGCGCTGGCCCATCCGCACCTCTGGATCCAGCAGACCGTCCGCGCCGTGGCCAAGGACGGCAAGTACACCCACGTCGAGATCGAGTGGAAGTTCGACCCGTATTCCAGCGAGGTCGAGATCCCGCTGATCGACGAGGACAAGAGCGGCAAGTTCTCCCCGGCCGAGATCAAGGTGCTGGAGAAGGAGATGATGCCGGAGCTGAAGAACGTCGGATTCCTGACCTGGCTGAACGTCGGCGGCAAGGACGTCCGCCCTGCCAGGATGCCGGCCTTCAGCGCGCGCATCGACGATCCCGCCACCTTCACGCTGCCCGACTGGGACCGCTCCGCCGGCGACGGCGGCCAGCCGATGCCCGACAACAAGAAGGCGAGCCAGCCCCCGGGGCCGCGCAACAACGCGGCCCGCAACCTGGTCTACGTCATGCGGTTCGAACTGCCGCAGCCGACCAAGTTCTTCTCGATCACGACCTTCGATCCCGACGACTTCCTGCGGGTCGAGGTCGACAAGGACAAGATCCCGGCCGGCTGCACGCTGGCCAAGCATCCGACCTACAAGGCCGAGTTCGTGCGCGGCTACCCGATCCAGGCCGACGTGGTGTCATGCCAGCTCCCGTGAAGGCCTCTTCGACCAGCGCCCTGCGCTCGCCGTTCCTGTGGGTCGGCGTGCTGATGCTGGTGGTGCTGATGGGCGGGCTGCTGTTCAGCGACAGCGTCGCCGACCTCGCGCGCTTCTCGTCCGAGTACCAGCGCAAGATCCAGCAGACGCTGTCGGGCTCGCTGCGCGACATCAAGGCCGGCTCCGGCTCGGCGGCGCTGTGGACGCTCGCGACCGTGTGCTTCGCCTACGGCGTCGTCCACACGCTGGGGCCGGGCCACGGCAAGGCGGTCGTGGTCGCGTACTTCCTCGACAGCAACCGGCCGCGCGGCTGGATCGAGGGCATCTTCGCCGGCAGCTGGATCGCCTTCACCCACACCGTGGCGGCCCTGCTGCTGGCCGCGGTACTGAAGCTGTCGTCGACGGTCGGCCTGTTCGGCGCGCTGCGGGAGGTGCGCAACGTCGAGATGGTTTCCTACACGCTGATCCTGCTGATCGGGTTCTGGCGACTGTGGGCCGGGATCACCGGCCGCCTGCACGAGCACCCGCACGGCGACGGCGACGACCACGCGCATGGGCATGGCCATCACCACCATCATCACCACCACGACCACGACCATCACCACGAGCATGGCCATGGGCACCATCACGACCATGACCATTCCCGCGCGTCCGACAAGGGAACCCAGCGCACCGTCGCCGGCTGGCTTCTGCTGACCGCGGCGGGCATCGCGCCCTGCGCCGGCGCGCTGATCGTGATCCTGCTGTCGGTCGCGCTCGACGTGGTGTGGGCCGGCGTGGTCGGCGTCATCGCGATCGCGCTCGGCATGGCCATCACCCTGTCGGGCATCGGGCTGGCGTCGATGGCGGCGCACCGGCTGATCATCGCCGAAGGCCGCTCGCAGGAGATCGGTCGCTTCACCGCGATCGCGGCGTCGCTGATCGTGATCGCGACCGCCGGCACCCTGCTGCTGGGGTCGCTCGAACGCTTCTTCCGCTAGTCCATGGCCGGGGAGGCAACGCCGTCGCGGGTGTCGCGGCCGCTGCTGGGCATCGGCTTCATGCTGGTCGCCTGCGCGCTGTTCCCGGTCATGAACGGGCTCGTGAAGCTGCTGGCCGCGCGCTACGACGCCACCCAGATCGTGTGGTTCCGCATCGTCGTCCACCTCTTGCTGGTGACGCTGGTGTTCACGCCGCGCATGGGGCTCGACCTGTTCCGCACCCGGCGCATCGGGCTGCAGTTCCTGAGCTCGGTGATGATGCTGCTGTCGACGCTGTTCTTCTTCTCAGCGGTGAAATACGTCGGCGTCGCCGAGGCGATCTCGGTCAGCTTCGTGGCGCCGCTGGCCGTGGTGTTCCTGGCCTGGCCGCTGCTCGGCGAGCGCATCACGGCGCTGAAGGTGGTGGCCGTGGTGGTCGGCTTCGCCGGCGTCCTGGTCGTCATCCGGCCAGGCAGCTCGGTGTTCCAGTGGGCGTCGATCCTGCTGCTCGGCAGCGCGCTCGCCTACGCCAGCTACCAGATCATCATCCGCCGGCTGGCCGGCATCGACCCGCCCTCGACCTCGATCTTCTACAGCGTGCTGCTGGGCGCGATCGTGATGTCGGCGGCGATGCCGTTCGTGTGGCGCACGCCGGTCGACCTCGGCGACTGGGCGCTGCTGCTGTCGCTGGGCGCGCTGGGCGGCTTCGGCCACTACTGCGTCGCCCGGGCCTTGACCTACGCCTCGGCCAACCTGATCGCGCCGCTGAACTACACCCAGATGATCGGCTCGGTGATCGTGGGCTACCTGCTGTTCGCCGAGGTGCCCGACCTCTACACTTGGATCGGCACCGCCCTGATCGTAGGCGCGGGCCTGCTGGTCACCCTGCAGGCCCGCCCGAAGCGCTAGAGACCGATGCTGGACAGGTCCGGCGACCGCTTGTGGAAGTCGGTCGCGTCCTGGAACGCGCGGCCCAACCGCAGCACGTCGCGCTCGGCGAACGGCTTGCCGATGATCTGGATGCCGAGCGGCAGGCCGCCCGACTGTCCCGACGGCATGGCCAGTCCGCACAGGCCGAGGTAGTTGGCCGGCCGCGTCAGGTAGCCCGGGATCGGCGAGGCCTCGTCGACCTCGGCGAGCGGGATCGCCGGCACGCCGACGGTCGGCATCAGGACCGCGTCGTAGCCGTGGAACCAGTCGGCGAAGGCACGGCGGCGCTGCTCGAGCACGCGCATCTCCTCCGGGTAGGCGCCGGCGGCGAGGCTCTTGGCGGCCTGGGCACGCAGGCGCACGCCGGGACCGATCGGCTGGGCCATGTCCTCGATATAGGCGCGGTGCAGCGAGTAGGCCTCGGACGAGATGATCGTGCCGGCCGGCCGGGACAGGTCGAAGTACCACTCGGGCAGGCGCACCGCCTCGACGCTGGCGCCCAGCCCCTCGAAGGTACGGGCCGCGGCCTGCCAGGCCTTGGCGACGTCGGGGTGCAGGAACTCCGGCATCTGGCCGGCGTCGGGCAGGGCGATCCGCATGCCCTCGATCGAGCCGGGTCGGGCCGCCAGGGTGAAGTCCTCGAGCGGCTGGCCGAGCGTGGTCGGATCGCGCGGGTCGGGCGCGGCCAGCGCGTTGAGGAGGAGGGCACAGTCCTCGACCGAGCGGGCCATCGGGCCGATCGAGTCGAGCGACCAGCTCAGCAGCATGGTGCCGCTGAGGCCGATGCGACCGAACGTGACCTTGAGGCCGACCAGCCCGTTGAAGGCCGACGGAATGCGGACCGAGCCGCCGGTGTCGCTGCCGATGCCGGCCGGCGCCAGCCGCGCCGCGACGGCGACCCCGGTACCGCTCGAGGAGCCGCCCGGAACGCGCTGGGTCTCGAGGTCCCACGGGTTCCAGGGCGCGCCCATCAGCGGGTTGGTGCCCCAGCCGCCGAACGCGAACTCGACCATGTGCAGCTTGCCGAGCGGCACCATGCCGGCAGCGGTGAGGCGCTCGACCGTGTTCGAGGTCTCGGTGGCCACCCGCCTGGCGAACATCTTCGACCCGCCGGTGCCGATGCGGCCGGCGATATCGCACAGATCCTTGTAGGCGATCGGCAGGCCATGCAGGGGACCGAGCGGGAACCCGCAACCGCGCGCGGTGTCGGCGGCGTCGGCCAAGGCGCGCGCCTCGCGGGCGTAGACCTCGGTGAAGGCGTGCAGCTTGCCGTCCGCCTTCTCGATGCGGGCGAGCAGGGCGTCGACGATCTCGCGCGAGGAAAAGCGCTTCGCGGCCAGGCCGGCCGCGAGCTCGGTGAGGGTGAGGTCGTGCAGGTTGGTCATGTCAGTAGGTCGCCCTTCCGCCGGACAGGTCGAACGTGGCCCCGGTGGCGAAGGTGCAGAGATCGGAGGCGAGCCACGCCACCATCTCGGCGACTTCCTCGACCTCGCCGAACCGGTTCATCGGGATCTTCGACAGCATGTACTGGATGTGCTGCTCGGTCATCTGGCTGAACAGTTCGGTCCTCACCACCGCCGGCGCCACGCAGTTCACCAGCACGCCCGACGTTGCAAGTTCCTTGCCGAGCGACTTGGTGAGGCCGATCACGCCGGCCTTGGAGGCCGAGTAGGCCGAGGCGTTGGGATTGCCTTCCTTGCCGGCGACCGAGGCGATGTTGACGATCCGGCCGCGCTTGCGCTCGGCCATGCCGGCGGCGACCGCGCGGTTGCACAGGAAGACACCGGTCAGGTTGATGTCGATGACCTGCTTCCAGGCATCGACCGGGTACTGGATCACGGTGGTGTTGGGGCCGGTGATGCCGGCGCTGGCGACGAGGATATCGACCGGGCCGAGCTGCTTCTCGGTCGCCGCCAGGGCCTCGGCCACCGAGGCCTCGCTGGTGACGTCGACCTCGACCGCGATCGCCGGGCCCAGCGCCTTGGCCGACTGGGCCGCCCGTTCCACGTCGCGGTCCCACAGCGCCACCCGGCCGCCGCCGGCGGCGATTTTCGCAGCGCAGGCGAGGCCGATGCCACGCGCGCCGCCGGTGACCACGGCGATTCTCCCGGTGAAAGACTGCGTCTGCATGGCGCCTCCCAACTCCTTGTCTTATCGAGCGAATCCCACCATACCGGCGCGGTCCTCCATCCGCTACACTGACCCATGCCCAACGCTGTACCGACCTCCATCGACGCCACCGTCGAGCTGCTCAAGGGCGGCGACTACATCGCCGACCGCAGCCTCGCCACGGTGCTCTTCCTCGCCCTCAAGCTGGGCCGCCCGCTGTTCTGCGAAGGGGAGGCGGGCGTCGGCAAGACCGAGATCGCCAAGGTCCTGTCGCAGACGCTGGGGCGGCCGCTGATCCGCCTGCAGTGCTACGAGGGCCTCGATGCCTCGTCGGCGGTGTACGAGTGGAACTACGCCCGCCAGATGATCGAGATCCGGCTGGCCGAGGCGCAGGGCGTCCAGGACCGCCGCGAGCTCGAGTCGGACATCTTCGACGAGCGCTTCCTGATTCGCCGCCCGCTGCTCGAGGCGCTGCAGCCGCACACCGAGGGCGCGCCGATCCTGCTGATCGACGAGCTCGACCGTACCGACGAGCCGTTCGAGGCCTACCTGCTCGAGGTGCTGTCGGACTTCCAGGTGACGATCCCGGAGCTCGGCACCATCAAGGCGGCGCAGAAGCCGATCGTGATCGTGACCTCGAACCGCACGCGCGAGATCCACGACGCGCTGAAGCGGCGCTGCTTCTACCACTGGGTCGATTATCCGGACCTCAAGCGTGAACTCGACATCCTGAAGGTCAAGGCGCCGGGCGCCGGCGACCGGCTGTCGCGCCAGGTCGTCGGCTTCGTCCAGGAGCTGCGCAAGCTCGACCTGTTCAAGGCGCCGGGCGTCGCCGAGTCGATCGACTGGGCGACCGCGCTGTCGGAACTCGACACGCTCGACCTCGACCCGCGCAGCGTCAACGACACGCTGGGCGTTCTGCTCAAGTACCAGGACGACATCCAGCGCCTGCAGGGCACCGAGGCCGCCGAGATCCTGCACAAGGTCAAGGCCGACATCGCCGCCGCGCCGCTGGGCTAGCGCCGGCATGGTCGCGGCCACCTCGCCCGCTGCCCGGCGTCCCGACGGCCGCCTCGCCAGCAACATCGTCCACTTCGCGCGGACGCTGCGCACGGCCGGGCTGCGGGTCGGGCCGGGGCAGGTGTTGCGCGCGATCGAGGCGGTCGAGGCGGCGGGCCTGCGCAAGCGCGACGACTTCTACTGGACCCTGCACTCGGTCTTCGTGAACCGCCGCGACCAGCGCGAGATCTTCGACCAGGCCTTCCACGTCTACTGGCGCAACCCGCGCCTGCTCGAGAAGATGATGGAGATGCTGCTGCCGTCGATCGGCGTGCCGGCATCGGCCGACGACCAGAAGCAGCTGAGCCGCCGCCTGCAGGAGGCGCTGCAGCCGGGCAGGGGCGAGGCGCCGGACGAACGGGACGAGGAGCCGCCGGAAGTCGAGGTCGAGGCGACCTTCACGGTGTCGGACCGCGAGGTCCTGCAGACCCGCGACTTCGAGCAGATGTCGCAGGCCGAGATCGACGAGGCGCTGCGCGCCATCGCCCGGCTGCGGCTGCCGGTGCCGATGCGCCGCACGCGCCGCCACCGGGTGTCGCGGCGCGGCGCCCGCATCGACCTGCGCGCCTCGCTGCGCCGGGCGCTGCGCGCGGAGGGCATGATCGAGCTGCGCCGCAAGGAGCCGCGGCTGCGGCCGCCGCCGCTGGTCATCCTGTGCGACATCTCCGGGTCGATGTCGCGCTACTCGCGGATGTTCCTGCATTTCATGCACGCGATCACCAACGACCGCGACCGCGTATACTGCTTCACCTTCGGGACCCGCCTGAACAACATCAGCCGGGCGCTGCGCAACAAGGACGTCGACGTGGCGCTGCAGAAGGCCTCGGCCCAGGTCGAGGACTGGTCGGGCGGTACCCGGATCGGCCAGACGCTGCACGAGTTCAACAACAGGTGGTCGCGCCGGGTGCTGGGGCAGGGCGCGGTCGTGCTGCTGATCACCGACGGCCTTGACCGCGAGGGCGCCGCCGGGCTGACCGAGGAGATGGAGCGCCTGCACAAGTCCTGCGCCCGCCTGGTGTGGCTGAACCCGCTCTTGCGATACGGCGGTTACGAGCCCAAATCCCAGGGCAACAAGGCGATGTTGCCCCATGTCGACGAGTTCCGGCCGGTGCATAATCTCGAGAGCCTTGCCGGCCTGATCGCCGCCCTCGGTGCCCCGGCCGGGCCTGGTACCGACCGCAAACTGGCCGGCTGGCAAACCGAACTGCGCAAGGAGTAGGCCATGAACGACGCGCTGGATGTCCTCGAGCAGGTCGACAAGTGGAAGTCGGCCGGCAAGGGCGTGGCGATCGCCACGGTCATCGTGACCTGGGGGTCGTCGCCCCGGCCGGTCGGCAGCCAGTTGGGCGTCGACGACAGCGGCGCCATGGTCGGTTCGGTCTCGGGCGGCTGCATCGAGGGCGCCGTGGTCAAGGAAGCGCTGGCGTCGATCGCCGACGGCAAGCCTCGCCTGCTCGATTTCGGCGTCACCGACGAACAGGCCTGGGACGTCGGCCTCGCCTGCGGCGGCAAGGTCCAGGTCTTCGTCGAGAAGGTGAACTGAGATGAAGGCCACGACCATCGCCGCCCTGCGCAAGGCGCGCGAGACCCGCCAGGCCGTGACGCTGGCGACCCGGCTCTCCGACGCGGCCGAGGCGCTGGTCTACCCCGACCGCGCCGAGGGCGAGTTGGCGTCCGACGCGGCGCTGGTCGCGGCGGCACGCCAGGCGATGGCGCTGGGGCGCAGCGAGACCGTCGAGCTCGGCGGCGGGAAGATATTCCTCAACGTCTACGTGCCGCCGGCGCGGCTGATCATCGTCGGCGCCGTCCACATCGCGCAGGCGCTGGCGCCGATGGCGGCGATGCTCGACTTCGACGTCACCGTGGTCGACCCGCGCGGCGCCTGGGCGACCGGCCAGCGCTTCCCCGGCGTCAAGGTCGTGCAGGAGTGGGCCGACGAGGCGTTCGAGAAGATGGGCCTCGATGCCTCGACCGCGGTCGTGACCCTGACCCACGATCCCAAGCTCGACGACCCGGCGCTCGAGACGGCGCTGCGCTCGGACGTGTTCTACGTCGGCGCGCTGGGCAGCAAGCGCACCCATGCCAAGCGCCAGGAGCGACTGGCCGAGGCCGGCATCTCCGAGGAGCAGTTCGCACGCATCCACGGCCCGGTCGGCCTCAACATCGGCGCCAAGTCGCCGGCCGAGATCGCGGTCTCGATCCTCGGCCAGATCGTCGAGGTGCGGGCGCGCCGCCGCGAGGCGATGGCCGCGCCCAAGGCGGCGGCGGCGTGAGGTTCGGCAGCACGCCGATCGACGAGGCCGCCGGCGCCATCCTGGCGCACAGCTGGCGCGCCAACGGCGTCAACTTCGCCAAGGGCCGGGTGCTGTCGGCCGACGACGTGGCGAAGCTCAAGGCGGCCGGCGTCGAAAGCGTGGTCGCGGCCCGGCTCGACGCCGACGACGTCCACGAGGACGTCGCCTCGGCCACGGTGGCGCGGGCGCTCGCCGGCGAGGGCATCGAGATCACCGCGCCCTTCACCGGGCGGTGCAACCACTACGCCCGCGAGGCCGGGCTGGCAGTGATCGACCAGGAGAGGGTCGACGCGCTGAACGATCTCCACGAAGCGGTGACGGTGGCGACGTTGCCGCCGTTCGCGCGGGTCGAGCCGCGCCAGATGGTGGCGACCGTGAAGATCATCCCCTACGGGGCGCCGAAAGCGGCGGTCGCCGGCGCCGTCGCGCTGGCGCAGTCGGCCAATCGCCCGATGGTCGCGGTGGCGCCGTTCCGCGCCATGCGCGCCGGGCTGGTGCAGACGGCGCTGCCGGGAACGCGCGACAAGGTGCTCGACAAGGCGGTCGGAACGACCACCAAGCGGCTGACCTCGCTCGGCAGCACGCTGGTCGGCGAGCGCCGCGTGGCCCACGACCCGCGGGCCATCGCCGGCGCCCTCGACGAGTTGAGGAAGGAAGGCTGCGACCTGTTCCTGATCGCCGGCGCCTCGGCGATCGTCGACCGCCACGACGTCGTGCCCGCTGGCATCGAGGCCGCGGGCGGGGCGGTGATCCACTTCGGCATGCCGGTCGATCCCGGCAACCTGCTGCTGACCGGCGAACTCGACGGCAAGCCGGTACTGGGCCTGCCGGGCTGTGCCAAGTCGCCCAAGTACAACGGCTTCGACATGGTGCTGGAGCGCCTCGCGGCGCGGCTGCCGGTCGGCCGGTCCGAGATCGTGCGCATGGGCGCCGGCGGCCTGCTGGCCGAGATCGCGAGCCGGCCGCAGCCGCGCGACGACGGCGACGGCGAGGAGGGCGGACCGCAGGCCGCGCCGCGCGTGGCGGTGCTGCTGCTGGCGGCCGGCCGCTCGACCCGCATGGGCGGCCCCAACAAGCTGCTGCAGGACGTCGAGGGCGCGCCGCTGGTCGTCCACGCGGTCAAGGCGGCGCTGGCGTCGCAGGCGGTCGAGGTCGTGGTCGTGCTGGGTCACATGGCGGCCGAGGTCCGCGCCGCCATCGACGCCGCCGTGCCGGTGCAGCCGCGCCTGCGCTTCGCCGCCAATCCCGACTTCGCCCAGGGTCTCAGCACCTCGGTGCGCACCGGCATCGCCGCGCTGGGCAAGGACATCGATGCCGCGATCGTCCAGCTCGGCGACATGCCCGGCGTCGCCGCCGACCTGCTCGACCGCCTGATGGCCGCCTTCAGCCCGGTCGAAGGCCGCTCGATCTGCGTGCCGACCGTCGCCGGCAAGCGCGGCAACCCGGTGCTGTGGGCCCGTCGCTTCTTCGCCGAGATGGGCGGCCTGTCGGGCGACAGCGGCGCCAAGCACCTGATCGGCGAGCACGCCGACCTCGTCTGCGAGGTCGAGATGGCGGGCGAGGCGGCGGTCACCGACATCGACACGCCCGAGGCGCTGGCCGCCTGGCGGGCGAGGAGCAAGGCATGAGCTTCGACGTCGCCGACGTCCGCCGTCAGTTCCCGATCCTGTCCGCCGAGATCGATGGGCGCCGCGTCCATTACCTCGACAACGGCGCCTCGGCGCAGGTGCCGGACGCCGTGCTCGACGCGGTGCGGACCTACGAGACCACCGGCCGGGCCAACGTCCTGCGTGGCGTCCATCGCCTCGCCGAGCGCGCCACCGAGGCCTACGAGGGCGCCCGCGCCGAGGTCGCCGCCTTCCTCGGCGTCGAGCCGATGGAGATCGTGTTCACCGGCGGCTGCACGGCGGCGATCAACCTCGTGGCCTTCTCCCACGGCGCGCTGCTGCAGCCGGGCGACCGCGTGCTGGTCTCGGAACTGGAACACCACTCCAACATCGTGCCGTGGCAACTGCTGCGCCAGCGCCGCGGCATCGAGCTCGACGTCGTGCCGGTCACGGTCGACGGCCGCATCGACCTCGACGCGCTGCCGGGCCTGCTGACGCCGCGCACCAGGCTGGTGTCGCTGGCCCATGTCTCCAACGTCACCGGCGCGCTGGTCGACGTGCCGGCGGTCGTGCGGCTGGCCAGGGGCGTCGGCGCCAAGGTCATGCTCGACGGCGCCCAGCGCGCCCCGCACGGGCCGCTCGACCTGCCGTCGCTCGGCATCGACTTCTATGCCTTCGCCGGCCACAAGGCCTACGGCCCCAACGGCATCGGCGTGCTGTGGGCGCGGCCCGAGCATCTCGAGGCGATGCCGCCGTTCATGGGCGGCGGCTCGATGATCGGGCGCGTGACCTTCGCCGAGACGACCTGGGCGCCGCCGCCGCGCCGGTTCGAGGCCGGCACGCCGCCGATCGGCCCGGCGATCGGCCTCGGCGCGGCCTGCAAGTGGATGCGCGGCATCGACTGGACCGGCGCGCACACCCACGAGATGGGCCTGGTCGAGCGCCTGATGGGCGGGCTGCAGAAGATCGACGGCGCGACCCTGTTCGGACCGGCCAGCCTGCAGAACCGCTACCCGGTGGTGTCGTTCACGCTCGACGGCGTCCACCCGCACGACATCGCCCAGACGCTCGACTCGTTTGGCGTGGCGGTGCGGGCCGGCCACCATTGCTGCCAGCCGCTGATGGAGCGCTTCGACCTCGACGGCACGACGCGGGTCTCCATGGCGCCGTACAACGACGCCTCCGACATCGACGCGCTACTCGAGGGCGTGGCCCACGCCGCGAAGACGCTGCGATGAGCGACGCGCTCTACCAGGAACGCATCGTCGCGCTGGCCAAGGCCAGGACCGGCGCCGGCAAGCTGGCGGCGCCGACGAAGTCGGTGCGTCGCGACAACCCGCTGTGCGGCGATCGCGTGATTCTGGACGTCACGCTTGACGGCAGCGGCCGGATCGCCGAGATCGCCCACCAGGTGCGCGGCTGCCTGCTGTGCCAGGCCTCGGCCTCGGCGCTGGCCTCGGTGGCCGTCGGACGCGACGCCGCCGGCGTGGCCGAGCTGCGCCAGCAGGCCGACCGGGCGCTGGGCCGCGCCGCCGGCGAGGCCACGGCGCCGTACGACGCGTTCGCGCCGGTGAAGGCGCACAAGTCCCGCCAGGACTGCGTCCTGCTGCCGCTGGAAGCCCTCAAGGACGCCTTCGCCTGAATTTGCCGAACCGTCGCCCCGGTTGAGTCACAGTCGAGGCTCACCGTGGCTGCGCGATTCCCGGAGAAGCCATGCCCCACCTGATCGTCGCCCTCGTCACCCTGCTGGGGCTGCTCGCGCTGCCCGTCGCGAGCCAGGCGCAGGACCTCGTCCTGAAGCGCGTCATGCTGTCGTCGGGAGGGCTCGGATACTTCGAGTACGAGGCCAACGTGACCGGCGACGCGACGCTGAGGCTCACGGTCGGGCTGGAGCAGGTCGACGACGTGCTGAAGAGCCTGGTGGTCTACGACGACAAGGGCGGGGTCGGCGGTCTCAGCCTGCCGGGCCGCGAACCGCTGCGCCAGGTCTTCAAGGACCTGCCGTTCGACCAGGCCGCGCTCGACTCGCCGGCCGAACTGCTGGCCGCCATGAAGGGCGCGCAGGTGACACTGGGCGGACCGCGCGCGATCACCGGTCGCATCGTGTCGGTGCAGGAAGAGACCGTGTCGCTGGGCGAGGGCAAGGGCACGACCAAGCGCACCCGCGTCACGCTGATGACTGACAAGGGCCTGCAGCAGTTCATCCTCGAGGATGCCGAAACGCTGCAGTTCGCCGACCCGGCGCTGCGCGACCGCATCGCCCAGGCGCTGCAGGCGGTGCAGGTCCACCGCGCCAAGGACGCGCGGACGCTGGAACTGGCGGCGCGCGGGCAGGGCAGCCGCACGGTGCGCGTCGCCTACATCGTCGAGGTGCCGGTATGGAAGGCGTCGTACCGCCTGACCCTGCCGGCCGACCCGGCCGCGACCCGCTCGGCGCTGCAAGGCTGGGCCACGGTCGAGAACCTCAGCGGCCGGGACTGGACCGACGTCGAGCTGACGCTCGTGTCGGGCCGTCCCGTGGCCTTCCGGCAGGCGCTCTACGACGCCTACTACGTGAAGCGCCCCGAGGTGCCGATCGAGGTCGCCGGCCGCCTGATGCCGGGCGTCGATCGCGGCGGTGTCGCGGTCGCCGAGCAGCAATTGAAGGCCTTGCCGCCGCCGGCGCCCGCGCCGGCCTACCGCCAGCAGGAGCGCAGCGTCGGCATGCCGGCGTCGGCCCCGGTGGCGTTGGAACGCGCCACCGCCGCCGACCCGTTCGAAGCCTCGGACGGCGCCACGCAGGTGATGTTCCGTTTCCCGCGACCGGTGACCGTCGCCAACGGCCGCACGCTGTCGCTGCCGGTGATCGACCGCCAGGTGCCGGCGCAGCGGCTGGCGCTCTACCAGGCCGAGACCGCGCCGCGTAACCCGTTGGCGGCGATCCGGCTGACCAACGACGGCGACACCGGCCTGCCGGCCGGCCTGATCACGCTCTACGAGCGCGACAAGGCGGGGCAGGTGGCCTACGTCGGCGATGCCCGCCTGTCGGGTTTCCCGGTCGGCGAGACCCGCCTGCTGGCCTACGCGCTGGACGAGAAGATCACGATCGAGCGCGAGACCGGCCAGGCCGAGCGCGTCGCCACCGGTTCGATCGCGCAGGGCGTGCTCAAGCTGTCGCGCGTCGTGCGCCAGACCACGACCTACAAGGTGCGGGGCCCGCTGCGCGAGCCGCGCCAGCTCGTGATCGTCCAGCGCCGGACGCCGGGCTGGACGCTGGTGCAGCCCGACCCGAAAGGTGTCGAGCTGGCCGAGGGCAACTACCGGCTGGCCTTCGCGCTGCCGGGCGGCGACCAGACCCAGACCTTCGCCGTGGTCCAGGAGCAGACGCAGCAGCAGGACTTCCGCCTGCTCGACAGCTCGGCCGACCAGGTCCGCGCCTTCGCGCAGGCCCGCGAGTTCGACGCCAGGACGCGCGAAGCGCTGACCCGCGTGATGCAGCTGCAGGGCGCGGTCGCCGAGGCCGAGCGCAAGGTCGCGCAGGCCGACGCCGAGAAGCAGGCGATCGTGCAGGAGCAGGCACGGCTGCGCGAGAACCTCGCGCGCGTGCCAGCCAACAGCGACCTGCAGCGCCGCTACCTCGCGACGCTCGACAAGCAGGAGAGCGACCTCGAGGCGATCGCCAAGAAGCGCGCCGAGGCCGACAAGGCGGTCGAGGCGGCGCGCGAGTCGCTGCGCGCCTTCGTCGTCCAGCTCGGCTAGCCGCCTACCCGGCGCGCAAGGTGCGCACCGCGTCGTCGCGGCGGAACAGGTAGAGCAGGGCACGCAACGCCGCGCCCCGCTCGGTCTGCAGGTCGGGATCGCGCTCGACGATCAGCCGCGCATCGTCGCGCGCCGCCGCCAGCAGCTCGCCGTGCACGGCGAAGTCGGCCAGCCGCATGTCGGGCAGGCCGCTCTGGCGGGTGCCCAGCAGTTCGCCGCCGCCACGCAGGCGCAGGTCCTCCTCGGCGATGCGGAAGCCGTCCTCGCTCTCGCGCATGATCGCCAGCCGCGCCCGCGCCGTCTCGCCGAGCGGGGCGGCGTAGAGCAGGAGGCAGGTCGACTTGGCCGAGCCGCGACCGACGCGGCCGCGCAGCTGGTGCAGCTGGGCGAGGCCGAAGCGCTCGGCATGCTCGATCACCATCACGGTCGCGGCCGGCACGTCGACCCCGACCTCGATCACCGTGGTGGCGACCAGGATCGACAGCCGGCCGTCCGCGAAGGCGGCCATGGTGGCCTCGCGCTCGGCGCCCTTCAGCCGGCCATGGACCAGCCCGACCTTGCCCGGGAACCGCGCGCCGAGCGCACGGAAGCGTTCCTCGGCGTTGGCGAGGTCGACCTCCTCCGATTCCTCGATCAGCGGGCACACCCAGTAGACGCGGCCACCGGCCGCGACCTGGCGGCCGACCGCTTCGGCGACCTCGCCCAGCCGCTCGAGCGGCAGGGTGCGGGTGTCGATCGGCTGCCGGCCGGCCGGCTTCTCGGTCAGCTTGGAGACATCGAGGTCGCCGTAGGCGGCCAGCTGCAGCGTGCGCGGGATCGGCGTCGCGGTCATGACCAGCAGGTCGACGGCGTGCCCCTTCGACGACAGCGCCATGCGCTGGTGGACGCCGAAGCGATGCTGCTCGTCGACCACCGCCAGGGCCAGCTCCTGGAACTCGACGTCCTCCTGGACCAGGGCGTGGGTCCCGACAACCAGCTGGATCGAGCCGTCGGCCAGCCCGGCCAGGGTCTCGCGGCGCGCCCGCTGGCCGTCGCGCCCGGTCAGCAGCGCCAGCCTCACGCCGGCGGCCTCGGCCAGCGGCGCGATGGTGGCGTGGTGCTGGCGCGCCAGGATCTCGGTCGGCGCCATCAGCGCGGCCTGCGCGCCGGCCTCGACGCAGATCAGCATCGCCAGCAGCGCGACCAGGGTCTTGCCGCTGCCGACGTCGCCCTGCAGCAGGCGAATCATGCGCTCGGCCTTGCCGAGGTCGGCCTCGATCTCGGCGATCGCCTGCTGCTGGCTGGCGGTCAGCGCGAACGGCAGGCTGGCCAGCACGCGGGCACGCAGCCGGCCGTCGCCGCGGGTGGCGTGACCGGCCAGCGTCCGGTTGTGGTGGCGGACCAGCGCCATGGCGAGCTGGCTCGCCAGCAGCTCGTCGAAGGCGAGGCGGGCGCGGGCCGGGTTCATCGCCGACAGGTCGCCGTCGTTGTCGGGGGCATGGACGCGGCGGAGCGCCGTGCGCCAGTCGTCCCAGCCGTGGCGGCGCACGAACGCGGCGTCCTGCCACTCGGGCAGGTCCGGGGCGCGCTCGACGGCGGCGGCGATCGCCTTCTGCAGCGGCCTCTGCGTCAGCCCGGCGGTCAGGCTGTAGACCGGTTCGACCCGCAGCACCTGGTCGCGCTGCTCGAGCGGCACGACGTGGTCGGGGTGGGTCATCTGCAACTCGCCCTGGTAGAGCTCGAGCCGGCCGCTGATCACCCGGACCTCGCCCGGCGGCAGCAGCTTCTTCAGGTAGTCCTCGCGGCCGTTGAAGAAGGTGAGGCCGAGCCGGCCGGTCTCGTCGCTGCAGCGGATGCGGTAGGGCTGTCGCGGGCTGCGCGGCACGAGGTGCTCGTCCACCGTGACGGTGAGGGTGGCGATCTCGCCGGCCTTGGCCTGCGCGATCTCGGGCGCGTGGCGGCGGTCGACCAGGCCGAAGGGCAGGTGCCACAGCAGGTCAACGACCAGGGGGCCGGCCACCTTTTCCACGAGTTTCCCCAGCCGCGGCCCGATTCCGGGCAGCGACGTCGTCTGGGCGAACAGGGGCGTCAGGCTCAGGGGGCGCATGGTCTGGGGTCGTTCGGGCCGCGTGACTTCGCCAGCGCCGCCGCCTATATGCTACGCCGCTTTTTCGGGCCCGGGCTGGGGAAAAGATGACTGAAATGACCGGCGACGCGGATCTCGAGACGCGCCGCAAGCGTTTGCTCTACCGGAGCATCTACAGGGGCAACAAGGAGAACGACATTCTCCTGGGGCAATTCGCGCGCGCCGAGATCGATAGCTTCGACGCCAGGGAGCTCGACGACTACGAGCGCCTGCTGGAGCGCAGCGACAACGAGATCTTCGACTGGGTGTCGGGCCAGCAACCCGTGCCGGCGGACGCCGATTGCGGCGTGCTGCGGCGGCTGATGGCGTTCCGCGTGAGGTTCTAGTGGCGCTGTCCGACAGCCTGTCCGTCATTCCGCGCAAGCCCGGCCGCTGGACGGTCGCCGGCCTGCCGGAAGGCGCCGACGCGCTGGCCCTGGCCGAGTTGGCGCGCAGCACCGGCGGGCAGGACATCCTGCACGTGGCGCGCGACGGTCATCGGCTCGAGCGCCTGCAGGACGGGCTGCGGTTCTTCGCGCCGCAGCGCGAGGTGCTGGTGTTCCCGGCCTGGGACTGCCTGCCGTACGACCGCCAGTCGCCGCATCCCGACATCGTCGCCGAGCGGCTGGAGACGCTGGTCCGGCTGGCCTCGCCGCGGCCGGCCGGCGCGCCGGGCCGGATCGTCCTCGCCTCCGTCGGCGCCGCCTTGCAGAAGGTGCCGCCCCGTAGCCTCTACGCCGAGGCGGCGATGGTGCTGCGCAAGGGCCAGACGATCGACGTCGCGTGGCTGACCAAGTTCCTGGGGGAGAACGGCTACGGTCGCTCCGAGACGGTGATGGAGCCGGGCGAGTTCGCGGTGCGCGGCGGCCTCGTCGACCTCTACCCGCCGGGAACGACCGAGCCGCTGCGCCTCGACCTGTTCGGCGACGTGCTCGAGACCATCCGATCGTTCGACCCGATGAGCCAGCGCTCGACCGGCACTCGCGACGAGGTCGTGCTGCTGCCGGTCAGCGAGGTGCTGCTGACCGAGGACAGCATCGCGCGCTTCCGCAGCGGCTACCGCGAGCTGTTCGGCAACCCCGGCGACGATGCGCTGTACGAGGCGGTGTCGGCCGGCCAGCGCCACGTCGGCATGGAGCACTGGCTGCCGCTGTTCCACGCGCGGCTCGAGACGCTGCTCGACTATTGCCCCGGCGCGGTGGTCACGGCCGATCACCAGGTCGCCGAGGCCTTCACCGCCCGCCACGAGCTGATCACCGACTACTACGACGCCCGTCTCAAGACCGGCGGCAAGGGCGGCATGACCGGCGCCGCCGACTACAAGCCGGTACCGCCGGAACGGATGTACCTGAAGCCGTCGGAGTGGGACCGCCTGCTCGACGGCCACCCGGCGGCGCAGTTCACGAGCTTCGACGC
Organism: uncultured Reyranella sp.; assembly: GCA_964420105.1. Classification (GTDB taxonomy): domain Bacteria; phylum Pseudomonadota; class Alphaproteobacteria; order Reyranellales; family Reyranellaceae; genus Reyranella. The sequence continues at coordinate 130,276 of CAYQRL010000005.1, read as the reverse complement.
GCCGCCCGACGCACCGGCCACGATCGACCTCGCCGGCCGCCGCCACGAGGGCTTCGCCAAGGCGCGCACGGCGCAGGGCGTCAACCTGTTCGACGTCGTCGCGCAGCACGTGAAGGCGGCCGAGGCGGCCGGCCGCCGCGTCATCGTCGCCGGCTACACCGAGGGATCGGTGAGCCGCCTGCAGGCGCTGCTGCGCGAGCACGGTGTCGGAACGTCCGTCCCGGTGGCCGACTACGCGCTTGCCCGTGACCTTCCGCCGGGCGCGCTGGGCCTCGCGGTGTGGCCGGTCGAGCACGGCTTCGTGCTCGAAGGCCTGGAGGTGATCGGCGAGGAGGACATCCTCGGCGACCGCCTGTCGCGACCGCAGAAGAAGCGGCGTCCGTCCGAGCGCTTCATCGCCGAGGCCTCGGCGCTGAGCGAGGGCGACCTCGTGGTCCACCGCGAGCACGGTGTCGGCCGCTACGAGGGCCTGGTGACGATGGAGATCCAGGGCGCGCGGCACGATTGCCTGCGTCTCACCTACGACGGCGGCGACAAGCTGTTCGTGCCGGTCGAGAACATCGACGTGCTGAGCCGCTACGGTGCCGGCGAGGAGGGGGCGGTGCTCGACCGGCTGGGCGGCGTCGCCTGGCAGTCGCGCAAGGCCAGGCTCAAGCAGCGCATCGCCGACATGGCCGAGCGGCTGATCAAGATCGCGGCCGAGCGCGCCGTGCGCCGCGGCGAGGCGATGACGCCGGCCGAAGGTGCCTACGACGAGTTCTGTGCCCGCTTCCCCTACGCCGAGACCGACGACCAGCTGCAGGCGATCGGCGACGTCCTCGACGACATGTCTTCGGGCAAGCCGATGGACCGGCTGATCTGCGGCGACGTCGGCTTCGGCAAGACCGAGGTGGCGATGCGCGCGGCTTTCGTCGCGGCGATGTCGGGCAAGCAGGTCGCGGTGATCGCGCCGACCACGCTGCTGGCCCGCCAGCACCATCGCAACTTCGTCGAGCGCTTCGCCGGCCTGCCGGTGCGGATCGGCCGGCTGTCGCGGCTGGTCACGGCCAAGGAGGCCAAGGCGACCAAGGAAGCCATGGCCGAGGGCACGGTCGACATCGTCGTCGGCACCCATGCCGTGCTCGGCAAGGGCCTGTCGTTCAAGGACCTCGGCCTGCTGATCGTCGACGAGGAGCAGCACTTCGGCGTCGGCCACAAGGAGCGCCTCAAGGAGCTGCGCGCCGACGTCCACGTCCTGACGCTGACCGCGACGCCGATCCCGCGCACCCTGCAGCTGGCGCTGACCGGCGTACGCGACATGAGCGTGATCGCCACCCCGCCGGTCGACCGGCTGGCGGTGCGCACCTTCGTCACGCCGTTCGACGCGGTAACGGTGCGCGAGGCGCTGCTGCGCGAGCAGTACCGCGGCGGCCAGAGCTTCTACGTGGTGCCGCGCATCGAGGACCTGCCGCAGGTCGCCGAGACCATCCGCGAGCTGGTGCCCGAGATCCGGATGGCGATGGCCCACGGCCGGCTGCCGCCGACCGCGATCGAGAATACCATGCAGGAGTTCGTCGACGGCAAGTTCGACGTGCTGCTGGCGACCAACATCGTCGAGAGCGGCCTCGACATCCGCAACGCCAACACCATGATCATCCACCGCGCCGACATGTTCGGCCTGGCCCAGCTGTACCAGCTGCGCGGCCGCATCGGCCGCGGCAAGATGCGGGCCTACGCCTACCTGACGGTGCCGCCGGGCAAGGCGCTGAACGAGGCGGCGGCCAAGCGGCTCGAGGTCATGCAGACGCTCGACACGCTCGGCGCCGGTTTCCAGCTCGCCAGCCACGACCTCGACATCCGCGGCGCCGGCAATCTCCTCGGCGAGGAGCAGTCGGGCCACATCCGCGAGGTCGGCATCGAGCTCTACCAGCAGCTGCTGGAGGAGGCGGTCGAGTCGGCGCGCGGCCGGGCGCGCGACAGCGAGCAGGCGGAGAAGGCCGACTGGTCGCCCCAGCTCAACCTCGGCATCCCGGTGCTGATCCCCGACGAGTACGTGCCGGACCTGTCGGTCCGCATGGGCCTCTACCGCCGCATCGGCGCGCTGGCCAACGCCGCCGAGATCGACTCGATGGCGGCCGAGATGGTCGACCGCTTCGGCAAGATGCCGGCCGAGGCCGAGTTCCTGCTGAGCACGGTGGCACTCAAGCTGATGTGCCGGGCGGCCGGCGTCGACCGGATCGATGCCGGCGAGAAGGCGGTGGTGCTGTCGCTGCGCGACAACAAGTTCGCCAAGCCCGACCGGCTCATCGCCTGGCTGCAGAAAAACGCCCCGCTGGTGCGCCTGCGGCCCGACCACCGCGTGATGGTGCAGCGCGTGTGGAACGACGAGCGGCAGCGGCTTTCGGGCGTGACGTCGATCGTTTCTTCGCTGGCGAAGCTCGCCGCCTGACCTTCTTCTTCGCCTTGGGTGCCGGGCGCGGCTGCAGCAGCGGCGGGATCGCGCGCGCCGCGCAGCGCAGCAGCCAGTCGGAGAGCCGGGTGTCGCCCGAGGCCCGGGCCAGCGCCACCGCGCCGACCGCCAGGATCGCCGCCACCGTGGCGTCGGCATCGAGCTTGCGCTTCTTCCGCCGGGCCAGTTCGCCGATCGTGGCATGGAGCAGGTTGGCATAGGCCAGCCGCGCCGGCAGCCCGGCGCGGGCGATGTCGGAGGGCAGGGTCGCGAGGTTGCAGGTCGGCGCGCTCGGCACCAGTTCGTGGCGGTCGAGGTAGGCCTTCAGCACCGCCAGCGACTCGGCACCGACCAGCCGGTTGCGCAGCCCGGTGCCGGCGCGCACGGCCTCGTCGAACAGCTCGTCCTTGGACCGGAAGTGAGCGTAGAAGGCGCCGCGGGTGAGACCGGCGGCCAGCATCACGTCGTCGATGCTGGTGCCGGCATAGCCGCGCAGGCGGAACAGCCGGCCGGCATGGTCGAGGATCTCGGCCCTGGTGCGGGCGACACGGGAGCGGGGCTGGGGCATGATATGTCGGTCAACATATCATATGTCGATCGGCATACTAAGGCTGCCGGGCCCCGGCTCAGGCCGTCGACTGCGCCGCGCTGGTGGCGGCGTCGCGCTCCGCCAGGTTGAAGACCTCGACGAAGGCCGAGGGCGGCTGCGCGCCGGACACCGCGTACTTGCGGTTGACGATGAAGCAGGGCACGCCGTTGATGCCGAGGCGGCGGGCATAGACGTCGGAGGCGATTACTTCCTGGCGGCCCTCGTCCGAGGCGAGGAAGCGCCGCGCGGTCAGCTCGTCGATGCCGCAGCGCACGGCGCATTCGACGATGGTCTCGGCATCGCCGATGTCACGCCCTTCCTCGAAGTACAGCCGGAACAGGGCGGCCACCACCTGGTCCTGGACGCCGTGCTTGGCGCTCCAGTGGACGAGGCGGTGCGACAGCACCGTGTTGGGCGTGCGCCGGATGCGCGAGAACTGGAAGTCGATGCCGGCCTCGCGGCCGCTCTCGGCGATCGCCTGGTAGATCTGGCGCGGGCGGTCGCCGCCGCCGAACTTGGCGCGGACGTAGTCGTCGCGCGTCATGCCCTCGGCCGGCATGTCGGGGTTGAGCTGGAACGGCCGCCACGCGACGGCGATGTCGGTGCGCCCGCTCAGCTCGAGCGCCTTCTCGAACCGACGCTTGCCGATGTAGCACCACGGACAGATCGTGTCGGAGACGATGTCGACGTAAATCATGGCGCGACTCTACGCTTTTCCCTCCAGTGCAGAAAGAGACCGGCCAGCGCCACCAGGCCCAGCGCGGTCGTGGTCAGCCAGGCCGCGGCGGGCCAGCCACCGGCGGCGACCAGCGCGCCGGTGATCGGCGGGCCGACCAGTCCACCGACGTTCGAGCCCTGCATCAGGAGCCCGGTCGAGGCCCCGACCAGCTCGGGCCTCGGCGCGTGCACGGCCAGGCCGGTGAACAGGGCGCCGGGGATGACACCGACCACCGCCGAGTAGATCACCGCCAGTCCGAGGCGCACCAGGTCGGGGACGCCGTCGAGGAAGATGCCGGCGGCACAGAACGCCATCGCGACGGCCGAGACCGCGATCACCAGCCCGCGCCGCGCCCCGCGGTGCAACAGCCAGCCGGTCGCGAGGTTGCCGGTGACGTTGGCCATGGTCACCGCCGCCGTGACGACAGCCGCCAGCGACGGCGAGAAGCCCAGCCGCTCGACCTGCAGGGTCGGCAGGAAGCCGACGATCGCGAACCAGCACGAGGCGTAGGCACCGAAGCAAAGCCCGATCGCCAGCGGTCCCGGGCTGGTCGCGACCTCGGCGATCTCGTGCAGGATCGGGCGACGCTTGGTGGCGACCGGGCCGAGCTCGCGGCGCGGTACGGCGATCATGGCCAGCGCCGCCAGCATGGCCAGCGACAGCGCCGCCGCCGCGAACCACACCGTGCGCCAGGTCGTGGCCGGCAGGATCGCGGCCGCCGCCAGCATCATCGCGCCGGCGCCGGCCGGCATGTAGGCGGTCCAGAAGGTCATGGCGCGCTGGCGGTCGGCCGGCCGCGCCACCCGCAGCAGCAGGGTCGGCGCCGAGACCGTGACGACGATGAAGCCCAGCCCCTCGAAGAAGCGCCAGAACAGCAGCTGCCCGGTGCTGCCGGCCATTGCGCCCAGCAGGCTGGCGCCGGCGCAAAGCGCGGTCCCGAACACCACCAGCCGGCGATGGCCGATCCGGTCGACGGTCAGCGCGATCACCATGCCGCCCAGCGCCGCGGTCAGGTTGACCATCGACAGCAGCCAGCCGGCCTGCTCGAGGCTGGCGCCGAGCGTGTCGCGGATCGAGGGCAGGGACGGCGGTACCTTGCCGACGTGGGCGGCGGCGACGATGCCGGCCGCGACCAGCAGGCCGACCAGCCCCCAGGGCGTGCGGGACGAATTCAGGACGTTTCCTCCGGCGGTGTCGCTCGCCTATAAGGCCGGTTCCAAAGCGGGCGCATGAAACTCGGGAGCGGCGGCAATGTCCAAGCGATTCGACCTGGCGGGCAAGGTGGTTCTGGTCACCGGGGCATCGTCGGGGCTCGGCGTCCACTTCGCCCGCACCCTGGCCGCCGAGGGCGCGGCGGTGGCGATCGCGGCGCGACGCGCCGACCGGCTGGCGTCCCTGCAGGCGGAATTGCAGGCGGCGGGCGCGAAGGCCGAGGCGGTCGACCTCGACGTCACCTCGGCCGATGCCGTCATGGCCGCGTTCGACGCGGCCGAGAAGGCGCTGGGCCCGGTCGATGTCGTGGTCAACAACGCCGGCATCTCGATCGTCAAGCCGGCCCTCGACATGCCGATCGAGGACTGGGACCAGGTGGTCAACACCAACCTGCGCGGCGCCTGGCTGGTCGCCCAGACGGCGGGCAAGCGCTGGGTGGCGGCGAAGCGGCCGGGCTCGATCGTCAACATCGCCTCGATCCTCGGCCTGCGCACGATCGGCCAGGTCGCGCCCTACAATGCCTCGAAGGCCGGCCTGATCCACCTGACCCGCGCGCTCGCCATGGAATGGGCCCGCCACAGGATCCGCGTCAACGCGATCTGCCCCGGCTACATCGAGACCGAGATGAACAGCGACTTCTGGAAGACGTCGGCCGGGCAGCGCCTGATCGACCGCATCCCGCAGCGCCGCATCGGCCAGCCCGAGCACCTCGACGGCGCGCTGCTGCTGCTCGCCTCGGAGGCGGGCAGCTTCATGACCGGCAGCGTGATCACGGTCGACGGCGGCCACACCGTCAACTCGCTCTAGGTCACCAGCCGTTGATGCGATCGTAGACGTCGACCACGGATCGGCCGCCGTCGAGGTCGCTGTCGACCACGTAGTACTTGTCGTAGGCCGCGGCGGTGATGCAGGCGTGGTTGGGCAGGATGCGCACCCGCGTGCCGACCGGCAGACGCTCGTAGGGCAGCGGCTCGGCCGCGCCGACGAAGCCGTGCTCCTGCGAGCAGGCGACCACGGCCATGTCGCGCGCCGGCGCGCCGACGATGGTGCCGAAGCCGACCTGCGGCTTGAACTCCTGGGCGCTGATGTCCTTCGACAGGGCCAGCGCCCCGGCATCGACCAGCAGCTGGTTGCGGTGCGGGTAGTGGCCGATCACCGAGGCCATCACCGACAGCGCGAGGTCGCCGGGCGGGCACGAGCCGATGAACTCCTGGTCGAGGTCGTTGAACACGTAGACGCCCGGCCGCATCTCGGTGATGCCGGTGAAGTCGCGCGAGTGCATCGCCGTCGGCGTCGAGCCGGCCGAGACGATCGGGCAGGGGATACCGGCGGCGCGCAGCGTCTCGGCCGCGCCGACCACGGCCTGGCGCTCCTGCTCGGCGACGCGCGCGATCCCGTCGGGCGTGTTCTCGTGGTAGGAATGGCCGGCATGCGTCATCACGCCCGCCAGCTCGACGTTCGGCGCCTCGTGCAGGACGCGGGCGATGTCGAGCAGGCCGGGCAGGGAAGGAGCCGGCAGGCCGGCGCGGCCGCCGCCGCTGTCGATCTCGATGTAGACCGAGAAGTCGTTGCCGCCGGGCCCCGAAGCCTTGGCGGCGTCGGCGATCGCGCGGGCGACCGCGAGGTTGTCGGTCACCACGCGCAGGTTGACGCCGCGGCGGCGTAGCTCGGAGACGGCGGCCAGCTTGGACGGCACGATGCCGACGCCGTACAGGATGTCGCGGAAGCCGCCGTCGGCGAAGTAGCGCGCCTCGGCCAGCGTCGACACGGTGATGCGGCCGTCGTGCCCCTCGACCGCCATGCGCCCGATCTGGATCGACTTGGCGGTCTTGAGATGCGGTCGCAGCATCACGCCGGCCTGGCGCAGGCGGTCGCTCATGCGCGCGAGGTTGCGGCGCAGGATGGCGCGGTCGAGAATGAGGGCAGGCGTCGGCAAGTCGTCGAGGGTCTGTGCGGTCATGGGGCGAAGCTAGCATGCCGATCGAGAACGAACGCAAGTTTGTCCTGAAGGACGGCGCCCGGCTGGAGGCGGCCCTGGCGGCGGCGCCCGGCGTCACGCGCAGCCTGCTCGACCAGGCCTACCTCGACGTCTCGGGCATGCGCATCCGGGCCATCGACGGCACCGGCGGGCTGAGCCACGTCTTCACCTACAAGCGGCCGGTCAACGGCCAGGTGGTCGAGATCGAGACCGAGATCAGCCGCGCGGATTTCGAGCGGCTGTCGTCGCACTGCATCGAGCGCCTGCGCAAGGTGCGCTATGCCTGGACCGACGGCCCGTTCCACTGGGACGTCGACTTCTTCAAGACCGACGGCGGCGACACCTACTTTGCCATGGCCGAGGTCGAGATGCCGGAGGACCACGGCGAGCCACCGCCGTTGCCGCCGCGGCTGGCGCCGCACCTGCTGGCGACCGTGCCGGCGGGCGACCCGCGCTTCCAGTCCAAGCGCCTGGCCAACCGCGCCCACGCCGAGGCGCTGGGCGCGGCCATCCTGGCCAGCGGCCGGATCGACTAGCCCTTCCGCGGCCGGTTGCGCGGCACCTGCACCAGCGTCCACGGGTCGGGAAGCTCGCCGACCGGGCACTCGATCAGCATCGGGCCGCCGCGCGCGATGCCGCGCGCCAGCGCAGCGCCCAGCGCCTCGGGCGTGGTCGCGCGCTCGCTGGCCACGCCGAAGCTCTCGGCCAGCTTCACGAAGTCGGGGTTGCGCAGGTCGCTGGCGATGGTGCGGTTGTTGTACGACTGCTGCTGGATCCGCCGGACGTTGCCGTAGGCGCCGTCGCTGAATACCACCGCGATCGCGCCGATACCGTGCTGCGCCGCCGTCGCCATCTCCATCGCCGTGAACAGGAAGCCGCCGTCGCCGCTGATCGACACCACCGGCGCATCGGGTCGAGCGACCTTGGCGCCGAGCGAGGTCGCGTAGCCCCAGCCCAGCGTGCCCTGGTAGCCGGTCGACAGGAAGGTGCGCGGCCGGTAGGTCGGCCAGGCGAGGCGGGCGGCGTAGCCCATCTGGGTCAACTCGTCGACCAGGATGCCGTTCTCGGGCAGCACCTTGCGGATCGCCTCGAGCCACGCGACCTGGGGCGCGAGGTGCTCGCGCACCCGCTTGGTCGCCGCCGCCTTGGTCTCGGCCACCGCCTCGGCGCGGCCGGCGCGGCGGGTGTTGTGACGGGCCAGCCGCTCGGCCAGCGCGACCAGCGTCGGCAGGGCGTCGCCGACGATGCCGACCTCGGGTCGGCGCTGGCGGTCGAGTTCCTCGCCGTCGATGTCGATGCGGACGATCTTCAGGTCGTCGTCGACGCCCCAGTTCTGCAGTTGCGGCTGCAGGCGCGTGCCCACCGCCAGCACGACGTCGGCCGCGCCCCAGAAACGGTAGCCGGCGGGCATCGTGACCGACAGGCGGTGGCGGCCGTCGATCGCGCCCTGGCCCATCCGCCCGGTCATCACCGGCGCGTCGAGCATCTCGGCGATGCGCAGCAGCGGTTCGCCGGCGTCCATCGCGCCGCCGCCGATCACGATCATCGGCCTCGCCGCGGCCCCCAGCAGCCTGGCCGCGCGCTCGACCGCCTCCTCGTCGACCGGGCACGGGTCGGGCCGCGCCGGGGTCGCGATCAGTTCGACGGGCGCGCGCCGCGCCCAGGTGTCGAGGGCGCACTCGAGGCCGACCGGCCGGCGCCGCCCCGACAGCAGGCGGCGGAACGCCTCGTTCACCAGGCCCGGCGCGGCGGCGGGCGAGGGGATGCGGTCGGCCCACTTGGTCAGGCCGCGCATGATGCCGAGCTGGTCGGGCAGTTCGTGCAGCAGCCCGACGTTGCGGCCGATCATCGACTGCTGGATCTGGCCGGTCAGCGCCAGGACCGGCGCGTTGACCGCGTAGGCGGTCGACAGCGCCGCCGTGGTGTTGAGAAAGCCGGGCCCCGGCACGACCACGTAGGCCGCCGGCTTTCCGGTCGCCATCGCCGCGCCCAGCGCCATGTAGGCACAGGCCTGCTCGTGGCGGGCGTGGACCGGGCGGATCGCGTTCGTCCGGTCGTAGAGGGCATCGAAGAAGGCATCGTTCTGGACGCCGGGCAGGCAGAACAGCGTGTCGATGCCGTTGACCTCGAGCATCGCCACGACCGCCTGGGCGGTCGTGAGCGTGCGCACGGGCGCGGAGGAGGCGGGGGCCGTCATCCCCCTAGTCTACCCGCGCGCCCGACGCCTTGATGATCGGCGCCAGCCGCGCCTCCTCGGAATCGCGGAAGGCCAGCGTGTCGGCCGGCGACTTCCACATCGTGGTGGCCGAGAGGTCGAGGAACTTGGCCTTGAGGTCGGCGCTTTCCAGCGCCTGCTTCGACAGCGCCGACAGCCGCTGGATCACCTCCGGCGGCAGCTTCGCCGGGCCGGTCACCGTGGTCCACGAGTTGATGTCGAAGCCGGGCAGGGTCTCGGCGATGGCGGGCACCTCCGGCACCACCGGCGAGCGTTCCTTGGACGTCACGCCAAGCGCCCGGACCTTGCCCACCCGCAACTGCGCCAGCGCGCCCGGGATGTTGTCGAAGATCATGCTGACCTGGCCGGCCAGCAGGTCCTGCATCGCCGGCGCCGCGCCGCGGTAGGGCACGTGCAGCATGTCGACCCTGGCCATGACCTTGAACAGCTCGCCCGACAGGTGGAGCGTGGTGCCGTTGCCGGCCGAGGCATACGAGTACTTGCCCGGGTTCTTCTTCAATAGCTCGATCAGTTCCGCCACCGACTTGGCCGGTACGTCGAGATTGACCACCAGCATGTTCGGCAGCTGGTAGATCGTCGACACGAAGGTGAAGTCGGTCCGCGCGTTGAACGGCAGCTTGGCATAGAGCGTCGGCGCGATGGCGTGGCTGGCGATGCCGCCGAGGCCCAGCGTGTAGCCGTCCGCCGGCGACTGGGCGAGCGTGTCCATGCCGACATTGCCACCCGACCCCGCCTTGTTCTCGACCACCCACTGCTGGTTCGTGAGTTCCGACATCTTGCCGCAGAACAGGCGCGACAGCGTGTCGGTCGCCCCGCCGGCCGGGAACGGGTTGATCCAGCGCACCGGCTTGTTGGGCCAGGTGCCCTGGGCGCGAACGACCGCGGGCGCCGCGACCAGCCCGCCGAGGGCCGCGACGACGGAGCGACGGCCGAGCTTGGTATTTGCATTCATTTGTTTTTCCTCCCTGACAACACCGGGAAGCCTGCCAAAGGGCGACCCGGGCGTCGATGTCTTTCGGCACTTTCGGTGTCGGGAGCCCTCCCGGCGCTTGAAAACCGGCCAAAAATTGTCACCTTGCGAGGTTATTGCGGTGGCGTTGTGAATACCGGGGCCCGGCGGCGGTCGACCGAGGGGTCATGAGGAAGGCGATGCGGATTTCGAGCGGGAACACTCTGGCAGTGGCTTGCGCCGCGGCGATGGCTTGCCTCGCGCAAGGCCTCGTCCACCCGGCCGTCGCGCAACAGCGGCCCCAGGCCGCCGCGCCGGCGGCGGCACCGGCTCCCGCGGCGGCGGCCCCCGCGGCGGCACCAGCGGCGGCGGCCAAGCCCGGCCAGCCGGCCAACGCGCCCAAGCCGCTCGACATCTGCAAGGGCCTCACCGGCGCCAAGGCCGCCGAGAAGATCGAGGCCTGCTCGGAAGCGATCCGGACCGGCAACCTGACCGGCGGCGACCTCGCGTTGGCCTACCTCAACCGCGGCCTGGCCGAGAGCGGGACCGGCAGCGACACCCGGTCCAAGAACGACTACCGCTCCGCGCTGCGCATCTTCAACGACCTGATCATCGCCCAGCCGATGAACCCCAACCTCTACATGCAGCGGGGCGTGATCTACCAGACGATCGGCGAGGCCGACCGGGCGATCCTCGACTTCAGCGACGCCCATCGCCTCGCGCCGACCCAGACCTTCCCGCTGATCAGCCGCGGCATCGCGCTTTACACCCGCAAGGACAACAACTCGGGCGCCATCGCCGACTTCAACGCGGCGCTCAAGCTGAACCCGCGCGAGATCAGCGCCTATACCAACCGCGGCATCGTCCATCGCAAGATGGGCGAACTGGGCAAGGCGATTTCCGACTTCAGCGACGCCATCAAGCTGCTGCCGCCCAAGATCGAGCCGGTCAGCGAGCGCATCCTGCCCGACGTGGTGGTCGGCCAGTTGTCGAGCGCCAAGGAACTGGAGCGCAACCACACGCCGCTGCAGGCTGCCTTCGTGCACCTGCAGCGCGGCCTGACCTATTACGACAGGCAGGAGTTCGACAAGGCGATCGCCGACTTCAGCGAGGCGATCCGACTCAACCCCAACGAGGGCAGCGCCTACGTCGGCCGCGGCGCGGCGTACATGTACAAGGAAGAGCTGCGCAAGGCGATCGCCGACTTCAGCGAGGCGCTGCGGCTGTCGCCCGGCCAGTCCTTCGCCCACATGCAGCGCGGCATCGCCTACCATCGCACCGGCGACGCCGACCAGGCGCTCGAGGACTACACCGAGGCCCACCGGCTGACGCCCAAGGACCCGTCGCCCTTGGTCAACCGCGGCATCGTCAAGTACACCAAGAAGGGCCAGTTCGACGCCGCCATCAGCGACTTCGACAAGGCGCTGGCGCTCAACCCCAAGGAAGTGAACGCGCTGATCAACCGCGGCGTCACCTACCGCCAGAAGAACGACCCCGACCGCGCCATCGACGACTTCAACAAGGCGCTCGAGCTCGGAAACCAGACCGCCGGCCTGCTCAAGCAGGTGGCCAAGGACCGCGACCCGCAGGCCGCCCAGATCGCCGACCAGGTGGCGCACGCCTACTACCAGCGCGGCATGGCGCTGATCGACAAGCAGCGCTACGAGGCCGCGATGGAGGATTTCGCCAAGGCGCTGGAGATCAACCCGAAGGACCCGCGGCCCTACCTCGGGCGCGGCGCCGTCAACCTCAGGCTCAACCGCTCCGACCTGGCGATCAAGGACTTCGACGAGGCGGTGCGGCTCGCCCCCGGCCTGCCGTCGGTCTACTTCGAGCGCGGCACCGCCTATCACCGCGTCGATGACTTCAAGCGCGCCATCGCCGACTACAGCGAGTCGATCAAGCTCGATCCCAAGGAGCCGCTCGCCTACATCAACCGCGGCATGGCGGAGATCTTCACCAACCAGCTCGACGCCGCGATCGAGGACTTCGACAAGGCTCTCGAGATCTCGCCCGAGAACATCAACGCCCACATCCAGCGCGGCTTCGCCTTCGGCCTCAAGCGCGACTTCGCCCGGGCCTACGCCGACCTGAACGACGCCCTGCGGCTCGTGCCCAACAACCCGACGGCGCTGTTCTACAAGGCGCAGGTCGAGGGCCTGCGCGGCAACGTCGAGCAGTCTCTGGCCGACTACACCTCGGCCCAGCGCAGCGATCCCACCAACCCGCGCGTCTACGCCGCGCGCGCCACGGTCTACCTCTCGCAGGGCGACTACAAGAACGCCGTCGCCGACCTCGACCAGGCGATCCGGCTGCGCCCGAGGGACGCCAACCAGTTCCTCAACCGCGGCATCGCCCACTTCAGCCTCGGAGAGTACGAGAAGGCCGACGAGGACTACACGGACGCCCTCGCGGTCGACCCCAGGATGACGCCGGCGCTCAACAACCGCTGCATCACCCGGGCCGTGATCGGCAAGAACTACGACCTCGCCCGGGCCGATTGCCTCGCCGCGCAGCGGGTCAATCCGAACGACCTGTTCACGCGCATCAACCTCGGCCTGGTCGATCTCAAGGAGGGCAAGTACGCCGAGGCGATCGCCAACTACGACGCGGTGATCGCCGCCGACCCGCGCCGGGCGCGCGCCTTCTACGGCCGCGGCATCGCCCGCATCAAGACGGGCAACGCCAAGGCCGGCGAGGCCGACATCGACGTCGCCAAGGGCCTGCTGCCGAACGTGGCGCAGGAGTTCGCGAGCTACGGCGTCAAGCCCTGAATTTTTGCATCACGGGTGTGCACGAAGGGTGAGTCTGCGCCAATAGTGCGATAACGTCCCGGAATGAAGATCCTCATTCCTCTGCTCTTCCTCGTGGGTGCCCTGCTGCCGGCGGGCGCCATGGCTGGCCCGGTCGTCGATGCGATCAAGGCGCGCGGCGAACTCGTCTGCGGCATTCGCGGCGACACGCTGGGCTTCGCCCGGCGCGACAACAACGGCGTCTACAGCGGCCTCGACGTCGACATGTGCCGGGCCGTCGCGGTGGCGATGCTCGGCGACGGCAAGAAGGTGAAGTACGTTCCGCTCGGTCCCGACAAGCGTTTCGACGCGCTGAAGGCCGGCCAGGTCGACATGCTCGCGGCCGGGACGACCTACACGATGGGACGCGAACTCTCGCTCGGCCTCGATTTTCCCGTCATCTACTTCTACGACAACCAGGCCATGATGACGCTTCGCAAGGGCGCCAAGAAGACCCTGCGCGAGATGACCGGCGCCTCGGTGTGCGTGCAGAAGGAGACCACGTCGGAAGCCAACGCCCGCGAATGGTCGATCATCAACAAGATGAACTTCAAGATGGTCGAGCTGCCGAACGTCGAGGAACTGCGCAAGGCGTTCTTCGCCGGCAAGTGCGACCTCTACACGTCCGACCGCTCGGCGGTCTACGCCACGCGCCAGGCCTACGCCGAGATCCCGCAGGAATACCTGGTCTACCCGGAATCGCTGTCGAACGAGCCGCTGGGCCTGCTGGTACAGGAGACCGACCGCCGCTTCTCCGAGATCGTGCGCTGGTCGTTCTACGCCATGGTCATGGCGGAGGAGCTGGGCCTGACGTCGAAGAACGTCGACGAGATGGCCCGCAGCGACAACCCGGTGGTCAAGCGCTTCCTCGGCGTCACGCCGGGCCTCGGCAAGCTGCTCGGCGTCGACGACAAGTTCGCGCACGCCATCGTCAAGCAGGTCGGCAACTACGCCGAGGTCTACGACCGCAACGTCGGCGCCAACTCCCAGCTCAAGATCCCGCGCAACCTCAACACCCAGTGGAACACCGGCGGCATGCAGTACTCGCCGCCGTTCCGCTAGGCCGCGATCACTTCGGCCGGGGCGGCGCCGCCGCGCGCTGCAGGGCCTCTCCGGCCGCCAGCAGTTCGGCCCGGCGGTCGGTCACGATCGCCTGGCTCTCGGCCACGTACTCGCCCCAGGTGATGGTGCCGTCCTTCAGCCGCGCGGCGGTCGCGTCGGCACGGGCGTAGCTGTCGCGCAGGATCGCCGCGACCGACGGGTGCACGGCGGCGGCACTCGCCACCGCCATTCGCCGGCAGGGCTCGACGTGTTCGCGCTGCAACTCGACCAGCAGCGCGACCTCCGCGGGGCTGGCTCGATCCCGGCTGGCGCGCTGCGCCGCGCTCGGGCTGTCGGCATGGTCGCCGATGCGATCACGCAGGGTGCGGTGGGGCGGGCTGGCGAGGACGGCGCGCCAGCAGGCGTCGATGGCGGCGGTGTCGCGGCTGGCGGCGGCGGCGAGGCGGTCGATCTCGGGCGCCGGTGGGGCGGCCGGCTGGCAGGCCGCGAGCGCGCAGCCAGCGACGAGCAGCAGGTGCCGCCAGCGGGGCAGGGGGAGCGGGGCCATCATTCGCGCCACGCTACCACGCGGCGCTGGCGGCTTCAGTCCCTGCAGGGCCAAGCGTTGCCGTAGGCGGCGCGCACGACCTCGGCCGAGGGCTGCTTGAGCAGCGCCGGGTTGGCCTGCAGGAAGCCGATCAGCGCGCGGCGGTAGTCTTCGAGACTGATGGTTGCCGGGTCGCAGACGCGGCGCGGCGCGGTGCCGGCGACCTGCTGGATCTCGATCGCGTCGGCCATCGCCGCCAGGTAGCCGAGGCACATGCCGCGCAGTGCCGGCGCATCCGACTGGCAGTCGCGGAACAGCGCCTCGCTGACCATGAAGCCATGCTTGCGATGGTCGGCGGTCGCGGTTCCCGCGAGCGGGGCGAGGGCGGCCACCGCGAGGATCATCGTCTTGATTTTCATTCGCCCAGCCTAGCCGACGCCATCGCGACCACCACCGCTATCGCAACCATAGCGGATGGAATGGCGTCGGCGACGCCGGCCTAGTAGATCGGCGGCTCGGCCACCGGCGCGCCGAAGCCGGTCTCGAGGAAGTCGAAGTCACAGCCCTCGTTGGCCTGCCGGATGTGCCGCGTGAACATCCAGCCATAGCCGCGCTCGTAGCGCGCCGCCGGCGGCTTCCACGCCGCCCGGCGTCGCGCCAGTTCCTCGGCCGGCACGTCCATGTCGATCGTCCGCTTGTCGACGTCGAGCGAGATCCGGTCGCCGGTCCTGACCAGGGCGAGCGGGCCACCGACGTAGCTCTCCGGCGAGACGTGCAGGATGCAGGCGCCGTAGCTGGTGCCGCTCATGCGCGCGTCGGAGATGCGGACCATGTCGCGCACGCCCTGCCGCACCAGCTTCCGCGGGATCGGCAGCATGCCCCACTCGGGCATGCCGGGACCGCCCTGCGGCCCGGCGTTGCGCAGGATCAGCACCGTGTCCTCGGTGACATCGAGGTCGTCGCGGTCGATCGCCGCCTTCATCGACGGGTAATCGTCGAACACCAGCGCCGGGCCGCTGTGCTTCAGGAACTTCGGCGCGCAGGCGCTCGGCTTGATGACGCAGCCGTCGGGCGCGAGGTTGCCGCGCAGCACCGCCAGCGCGCCCTCCCTGTAGATCGGGTTGGCGATCGGCCGGATGACGTCGGTGTCGTGGATCTCGGCGCCGGCGATGTTCTCGCCCAGCGACCGGCCGGTGACGGTCGGCGCGGCGAGGTCGAGGTGGTCGCGGATCTGCCCGAGCAGCGCGGGCAGGCCGCCGGCGTAGAAGAAGTCCTCCATCAGGTAGGTGTCGCCCGAGGGCCGGATGTTGGCGATCACCGGCACCTTGCGGCTGGCGCGCTCGAAGTCGTCGAGCCCGACATCGTCGTGGCCGGCGCGGCGCGCCAGCGCGATCAGGTGGATGATGGCGTTGGTCGAGCAGCCGACCGCCATCGCCGCGGCGATGGCGTTGAGGAAGGCGCTGCGGCCCAGGATCTTCCGCGGCGTCAGGTCCTCCCACACCATGTCGACGATGCGACGGCCGGTCGCCGCCGCCATGCGGATGTGGCTGGAGTCGGCGGCCGGGATCGACGAGGCGCCGGGCAGCGACATGCCGAGCGTCTCGGCCATCGCCATCATGGTCGCGGCGGTGCCCATGGTCATGCAGGTGCCGTAGCTGCGCGCGATGCCGGCCTCGACGTCGAGCCAGTCCTTGTCCGAGATCGCGCCGGCGCGACGCTCGTCCCAGAACTTCCAGGCATCGGATCCGGAGCCCAGGGTCTTGCCTTTCCAGTTGCCGCGCAGCATCGGTCCGGCCGGCAGGTAGATCGCCGGGAGGTTCATGCTGATCGCACCGAGCAGCAGGGCGGGGGTGGTCTTGTCGCAACCGCCCATCAGCACGACGCCGTCGACCGGGTGGCCGCGCAGCAGTTCCTCGGCGTTCATCGCCAGCAGGTTGCGGTAGAGCATCGTGGTCGGCTTGAGGAAGCTCTCCGACAGCGACAGCGCCGGCAGTTCCATCGGGAAGCCGCCGGCCTGCAGGATGCCGCGCTTCACGTCCTCGACGCGGCTCTTGAAATGCATGTGGCAGGGCTGCGCCTCGGACCAGGTGTTGAGGATGGCGATCACCGGCTTGCCGACCCAGTCCTCGGGTCCCAGGCCCATCTGCATGGCGCGCGACCGGTGGCCGAAGGCGCGCAGGTCGTCCGGCGCGAACCAGCGGGCGCTGCGCAGCGATTGCGGGTCGCGGGTCTTGTTGCTCGAGGTCATTGGCGTTTTCTCCCTGCGGCCGGACTAGGCCATGACCGCGCCGGCGGTCAATGGCGTCCCCCGGGAGCTTCGCCTATACGGACCCCGATTCCTTCCTGCCGGTGAAAGCGGACCCGCCATGATCGACCGACTCGTCGCCCTGTTCGAAAGCGCCCACACGCGATGGCGCGACCAGATCCTGACTGCCCTGACGATCGTCGTGGTCATCCACCTGTTCGTCACGTCGCCGCTGGAGGCCCAGCCTTACCTCGTCATCAAGGTGATCAACGCGGCGCTGGTGACGGTGCTGGCGGTCGGGCTGCTGGTGCTGGCGCGCAGCCTCGTCTCGGCCGGGCTGCTGCTGCTGTTCCTCTGCCTCGTGGTCGCGGCCTTCCTCGTCCAGGTCCAGGGCGGCGATCACCTCATGATCATCCGTATCCGCGCCGGGGCGTGGATCCTGATGTCGCTGGCGATCATGTGGGTCGTGGTGCGCGCGGTCTACGCGCCGGGGCCGATCACCTACCACCGCATCCAGGGCGCGATCCTGCTCTACCTGACGATCGGCGTGTTCTTCGCCTCGGTCTACGCGGTCGCGGCCTCGCTCTCGATCCACGGCGTCAAGGGCCTGACGCTCCAGTTGCATTCGTCGCTGCCGACCGAGGTCGTCTACTTCAGCTTCGTGACGCTGACGACCGTCGGCTACGGCGACTTCGCGCCGGTCGACCCGCTGATCCGCGGCTTCTCCAACATCGAGGCGATCGTCGGCCAGCTCTACCCGGCGACCCTGCTGGCACGCCTGGTGTCGTCGGAGGTACGCGTCAGCCGATCGATCTCGGGGCGGAACGGGTGAGGCGCGGGATAGCACCTGGCGGATGGGGTGGCCGCCTAGACGGCTTCTGGCGACCTCCAACAGACTACAGAACATCGACAAGAGGCCCGGTTTTCCGGGCTTCTTTGCTATGGTCGGCTCTAGCTTCCTCTAGTACAGTCCAAGCCTCGATTGTGCATAGGGGCGATCATGGCTGACGAACTTGAGGACGAAATCGGCAATCTTTTCCGGGCGGCGATTGAGCACTTCCCGCCGGAGTTTCAAGAAAAAGCCGAGGACTGGTTGGCCAGCCGCGACGCCGCCCATCGGATCGTCACGCAGCTAATTGAGAAAGGCGTGGTCTCACTTTTCGAGGACGACCCCAAGCCCCCGGCGATCGGGTGATGGCCCGCGGCATCAACAAGCTATCGGCGCGCGCCGTCACCACCCTCAAGGAGCCCGGCCTCTACGGAGACGGGGGCGGGCTCTACCTCCAGGTCGCCGATATCGGCGGGACCGGCGAGGTGACGAAAAGCTGGGTCTTCCGGTTCATGCTCGCCAAGCGCGCCCGCAAGATGGGGCTGGGAAGCGTCAACGACTTCAACCTCGCCGAGGCACGGGAACGCGCCCGCCGGGCCCGCCAGCTACTCGCCGACGGGCGCGACCCGATCGAGGCGCGCCTGGTCGAGCGGGACGCGCGCCGCCGGGACGAAGCCGAGTCGGTCATCTTCCGCGACGCCGCGACGAAGTTTCTCGCCACCCACCAGGACGGCTGGAAGAACGCGAAGCACCGCCAGCAGTGGAAGAACACCCTTGCGACCTACGCCTATCCGACGCTGGGCACCCGGCCCGTCCGAGCGATCGACGCCGCCCTCATCAACGGCACGCTGGCCGACATCTGGAAGAAGACCCCCGAGACCGCGGCGCGCGTGAAGCAGCGGATCGAGCGGGTGGTCGAGTGGGTAAAGGGCGGGATGCCCCTGCCGGCGCCGGGCAAGGCCAAGCGGGTCCAGCACCACGCCGCGATGCCTTGGCAGGACGTGCCCGCGTTCATGGCCGAGCTCAGGGCCCGCGAAAGCGTATCGGCCCGCGCCCTCGAGTTCACGATCCTGTGTGCCGCCCGGACCGGCGAGACGATCGGCGCACGGTGGGACGAGCTCGACCTGGACGAAGGCGTGTGGACGGTGCCGGCCGAGCGGATGAAGGCCCACAAGGAACACCGCGTGCCGCTGTCGGCGCGCGCGCTCGAGATCCTGCGAGACCTGCCGCGGGAGAAGGGCGGCTACGTCTTCCCGGGCGGCAAGGAACGCGCGCCGCTCTCCAACATGGCGATGTTGCAGCTGCTGCGGGGGATGCGCCCAGGCCTGACCGTTCACGGCTTCCGGAGCGCCTTCAAGGATTGGGCCACGGAGTCGACCAACCACCCGAACGTAGTGAGCGAGGCCGCGCTCGCGCACACCATCCCCGACAAGGTGGAAGCGGCTTACCGCCGAGGCGAGCTCATCGACAAGCGGCGGCGGCTCATGCGCGATTGGGCGACGTTCTGCCAGCGCCCGCCGGTCGGCGGAAAGTCGAACGTCACGCCGATCCGGCGGGCCGCGCGATGAATACGAGGCAAACCCTGCCGTAATCATCCACCGTTCTCCGCCCGCCAACGGTTGCCCTAAATGGGCTCATGCGAAAGGCCCTTGGAAGTCTCTAGCCAAGCCCGATAGACAAATGGTTTCCCGAGCCTTTGGGAGGCTTTGCCGTGCACGCGGCCGGAGCATTGTTTTGTTTTTGTGGTCCAGAAAGTTATGTGAATAATTAGGCGCTCCCAGAGGCAAACACAGGGAGCCAAGCATGGTTAAGACGAAGAAGGGCGTAACGGTCGGCACTCCGGGCCATCTAGGCGCCGGGCGCACCTTCATTCGAATGAAGGCACTCAAGGCAAAGACCGGCCTGCCCGCATCGACAATCTACTACCTACAGGCCAAGGGCGAGTTCCCCCGTAGCTTCAAGCTCGGCGATCGCATCGCCGTGTGGGACCTCGCCGAGGTCGAGACCTGGATGGAGTCGCGCATGGCACAGCGCGACCGGGCGGCCGCGTGATGCCGGACCCCGAGAAGTGCGCCGCCATCCGCGCGAACCTGCCGAAGCACCTGAGGTCGGTGGCGGTGGCGGTGGAGAAGTTGGACCCGCGGAACCCGGAGGGGTTCGCCAACAAGAAGATGGAGATCGTGCGAACGCTAGAGGCGCTCGCAGCGATCGACGAAGGCAGCCGCTGAGCGTCGGCAGCATGGCGGGCACCTTCGCCACGCTTCAGGCAGCCTACGCGGCGCACCGCGTCGCCACCTATCCGTTGACCGCCGACAAGACGCCGGCGGTCCGGGCCTACGACCGGATCGGCGCACCCTACTCGGCGCAACTGGCCCTGAAGTACCCCGAGGCCACGGCGGCGGGTTTCGTGGCCGGGCCGCGCAACCGCATAACCGTCATCGACATCGACTCGCCGGACGATCGGCTGGTCGACGAGATACAGGGCCGTTTCGGGGCTACGCCGCTGCAGGTGCGGACACCCTCCGGCGGCCGGCATCTCTACTACCGGCACGGTGGCGAGCTCCGCCGCATCCGCCTGTTGCCCAGCGTCGACCTGCTGGGAGCCGGCAACGTGGTCGCCGCGCTGTCCGTGGTGCCGCGAGGGCGATACGAGATCGAGAGGGGCGCCCTGGATGATCTGGACCGCCTACCGCCACTGCGGGCCGCGCCCGCCGCCCAGGCGATGAAGGGAGCGGTGCCAGCTGGCCAGCGCAACGTGACGCTGTTCCAGCACTGCCAGCGATCGGCGAACCACTGCGACACCCTCGACCAGCTGATCGACGCGGCGCGCACCTGGGCAGAGGGGCGGCTCGAGAAGGGCGCGCACCCGGTGACAGACGCGGAGATCGTGAAGACCGCCACGAGTGCGTGGCGCTACAGGGGAGGGAGGAAGCGGATCGTGAACCACATCGTTGAGGCGCCCGTCTACTCGCGCCTGGTCGCCAATATCGAGGCCATGGCGCTGTTCGCCTACCTGTCCGCCGAGAACGGGCCAGAGGCGGAGTTCTGGATCGCCGACGGGCTTGCCGAGGCGAGGGGCTGGCCGCGCCGGTTCGTGCCCGAGGCCCGCAAGGCGCTGTTGGATCTCGGGGTGATCGAGTGCGTGAGGCCGCGACGCCGGGGCGTTCCGGCCGTCTATCGCTGGGTCGCGCCGTCCGATGACTGATCCGAATGACCTACCGAAATCGGTATGTAATCCTTCTTCACCTTCTCCCCCTCAGACAGGGCCGGCTACCGCTGCTGCAGCTGACGCGCCTACCGCGGGACGCAACCCTCCTAAAGGCCCTGAGCTACCCGCACACCTGCGCAAGCCCAGGCTGAGGCGATCGGAAGCGGTCGAGTACCTGGCGCTCGCGCACGGCATCACCGTTGCCGTCTCGACGCTCGCCAAGTGGGCCAGCATTGGCCGCGGCCCGCCATTCGCGCGGCTGCACGCATCGCCCCTGTACGAGCGCGCGGCGATCGACGCTTGGGTGATCGCCACGCTGCAGCCGGCCACGCTCGGCAGCGATGCCCGGCGCACGCGGGAAAGCGGCGTCTAACGCGGGAAAATCTATCGGCGGCGCGCGCGCGCGAATGCTTTGACCGGGGCGCGCGACTGCACGGATGGTGGAACGGCCGATCTGGTCCCAATGGCTGAACATCCCTCTGGGGGCGCACACCGCCGGGGGACTTGTTCGCTCTCTCTCGCGAGGCTCATGGATCCCGCCGCAGCCATCCGCTTCCTGGAACGCCTGAAGGTCCCCGAGGGACCCGCCGCCGGCCGTCCGCTGCGGCTGGCGCCGTTCCAGCGGCAATTCGTGGATGGCGCCTTGGCCGATGGCGTCTCGGTCGCCGCCCTGTCGATCGGCCGCGGCAACGGCAAGTCGGCCCTCTCTGCCGGGCTCGGTCTCGGCGCCCTGCTGGGCAAGCTCGGCGACACCCAGCCGCGCCGCGAGGTGGTGATCGCCGCGCGTAACCGCGACCAGGGCCGCATCGCGTGGAACTTCGCCGAGGGCCTGGCGCGCTCGCTTCCGCCGGCGACCCGCAAGGCTCTCACGTTCCGTCGCGCGCCGCGCCTCGAGCTCGAGTTCGAGGGCGATGGCGGCGGGCACGTCCTGAAGGTTCTTCCGGCCGATGGCCGATCGGCGCTCGGCGGCGCGCCGGTGTTCGTGGTCTGCGACGAGCGGGCCCATTGGGCGCCGGGCAAGGGCGACGACCTCGAGCACGCGCTGCTGTCCGGCCTGGGCAAGCGCGGCGGGCGCGCCGTCATCATCTCGACCAGCGCCGCCGACGATGCGCACCCGTTCTCCCGGTGGCTGGATGACGATACGCCCGGCGTCTACCGGCAGGAGCACCGGCCGGCGCCGGGTCTGCCCGCGGATGACCTGGACTCGCTGTTGATCGCCAACCCGGGCGCGGCGGCCGGCATCGGCGCCTCGCTGGAATGGCTGCAGGCGCAGGCCCGGCGCGCGATCGCCCGCGGCGGGTCGGCGCTGACAAGCTTCAGGCTCTACAACAGGAACGAAAGAATTTCCAACGAGGCGCGCGACGTGCTCCTCACGGTGGACGAATGGGCAAGGTGCGAGGGCGAGTCCGCCACGGCGCGCACCGGCCCGGCCGTCGTCGGCATCGACTTGGGAGGGTCTTCCTCGATGTCGGCGGCGGCCATCTATTGGCCCGAGTCGGGCCACCTCGACGTGCACGGCTGGTTTCCGACCAGGCCCTCGCTTCTCGATCGCGGCCAGGCCGATGGCGTGAGCGGCCGATACGAGACCATGCGCGATCGCGGCGAGCTCTCGACGCTCGGCGAAATGACCGTGCCGGTTGCGGCCTGGCTGGGCGAGGTGATGCAGCGGCTCGACGGCCAGCACGTCGCCGCGATCGTCGCCGACCGCTACAAGCAGGCCGAGCTCGGCGAGGCGATCGACAAGGCCGGCATTCGCGTCCCGCTGGTGTGGCGCGGGCAGGGCTTCCGTGACGGCGGCGAGGATTGCGAGCGCTTCCGGCGCGCCTGCTTCGATGGCCGCGTGCGATCGGCGCCGTCGCTGCTGCTGCGATCGGCCTTCGCGGATGCCGTGGTGCTCCGCGACCCGGCAAACAACCTCAAGCTGGCGAAGGCCCGATCGAATGGCCGCATCGACGCCGCGGCGGCTGCCGTGCTGGCCGTCGCCGAGGGTGCGCGGATGCACGCCCGCGGAGCGAAGAAGCCTCGCGCGATGGTGTGGGCATGACGGGCCGCTGGCACCGCTACAGCGCGGCCGTGACGCGCACCCGCCGGTGGCGCGCACTGCGGCTCGAGGCGCTGCGGCGCGACGGCTTCAGATGCGTTCAGTGCGGCGGGCGGCACCGCCTCGAGGTGGACCACATCAAGCCCGTTCGCTCGCACCCCGAGCTCTCCTTCGACCTGGGCAACCTTCAGACCCTCGACGCCCGATGCCACGCGCACAAGACGCGCGTGGACATGGGGCTGCCGCCGACCGACCAGCGCCGCCTCAGGTGGCGCGATTTCACCGTTGATCTGCAAACCCCTCGAAAGGAACTGTGATGTTGGAGTCCGTGAAGATCGCTCGGCGCCAGTCCGAGATCCGTCAGGCCCTCGCCGGCCTGGTCGGCAAGGCCACCCCGACCGACGACGAAGTGCGCAACATGGAGGCGATGGACGCCGAGTACCGGGCCAACGAGACCCGCTACCGCGCCGCGCTGATCGCCGAGGACCAGGAGCGCCGCGATGCCACGGGCGAGCTCGAGACGCGCGGCACCAAGGAGTGGTCCGACCTGATCGGCCGCTTCGAGATGCGGCAGGTGGTGCTCGCGCTCGACGAAGGCGCCGCGCTCAACGGCGCGACCGCGGAGGTGGTCCAGGAGATGCGCGGTCGCGGCGGCTACCGCGGCGTCCCGGTTCCCTGGGCGGCCCTCGAGCGGCGCGCCGGCGAGACGGTGGCGTCCGGCCTGTTCGACCCGACGGACGTTCGGCCGGTGATCGACCGTCTGTTTCCCGACTCGGTGGCGGCGCGCATGGGCGCGCAGCTGGTGGCGATCGACACCGGCCTGGTCGAGTTCCCCCTGACCACCAGCAGCGTGACCGCCGGCTGGGCGTCGAGCGAGACCGGCAACGTGGCCGGTCCGACCGTGTTCGCCACGACGGAGCGCGCCTTGTCGCCGGACCACAATCTGGGCATCCAGGTCAAGATCACCCGCAAGTCGCTGAAGCAGTCCGGCGCGGCCCTCGAGGCGGCCATCCGCCGCGACATCAACGGCACGATGCAGGACGTGCTCGACGCGGGCGTGTTCAACGGCACCGGGTCGAGCGGGCAGCCGCTGGGCGTGATCTACGGCCAGAGCACCTACGGCTACGGCACCACGGCGGTTTCCGCGGCGGCCAGCGCCAGCGTCTTCCGCACCGTCGCGGCGACGTTCATGGGGGCGAGCTCGGCGAACGGTCCCGCGGACGTGAAGGTGCTCACGCATCCGCAGACCTGGACCTACATGGACGGCACGCTGGTCTCCGGCACGGCCGTCTCGCAGTGGGACCTCCACCTCAAGAACTTCCCCGCGGCGAACAACGTCCTTTCGACCCGCGCGACCCTCACGGCCGGCACCCCGGACTCGACGGTGGCCTTGCTGGCCACGAGTGCCGGCGGCGTGGCTCCGATC
Organism: uncultured Reyranella sp.; assembly: GCA_964420105.1. Lineage (GTDB taxonomy): Bacteria > Pseudomonadota > Alphaproteobacteria > Reyranellales > Reyranellaceae > Reyranella. Next base: position 106,037 of record CAYQRL010000005.1, on the reverse strand, counting down.
TTCATCGGCGCCTGGGGCGGCATCGACCTGATCCGCGACCCGTACTCCGACGCTCAGTCGGGGATGCTCCGGCTCACGGCGCTCAGCACGATCGACGTGAACATCTCCAGGACGGCCCAGCTGCACCTCCTGACGGCCCTCCAGGTCGAGTAGGGCGCGGCGATGGAGATCGAACGGCGAGCGGCGGCGGCGCAACTTCGCGCCGCCGGCCGGAAGCTGGAAGGCCACGCCGCGGTGTTCAACGCCTCGACGCAGATCGGCACCTTCACGGAGTCGATCGCGCCGGGGGCGTTCTCGGCTTCATTGGCCGAGGGCGCGGACATCCTGGCCCTGGTCGACCACAACCCGAGCATGGTCCTGGCGCGCACCCGCTCCGGAACCCTGCGGCTCGCCGAGGACTCGCGCGGGCTCGCGTTCTCGCTCGACCTGCCGGACACGACGGCCGGGCGCGACGTGCTCGCGCTGGCCGAGCGTGGCGACATCGGCGGCGCGTCCTTCGCCTTCACCGTCCGCAAGGGCGGCGAGGCGTGGCAGGGCGATCGCCGCGAGCTCCGGGCGGTGGACCTCCGGGAGGTGAGCATCGTGCTCAGCTGGCCGGCCTACCCGCAAACGACCGTCGCGGCCCGTAGCCGGCTCGCCGCCCGGGACGGCGCCGGCGTGCTGCGCACCCTGTCCAGGTGGAGGCGCTGATGCCCACGACCATTCGCCAGATCGAGGGCATCCCGGCGACCTGGCCGGACGCCCCGGCCGGTCTTTCGACCGCTGCGGCGGCCCTGCCGGCCGCCATGGTGTGGACCAGGATCGAGACCTGGATCGCCTATCGCTACGCCGAGAGGACCATTCAGTGGGTCGCGGAAGGTCCCGGCGAATGGCTCCCGCCGCTGGCGCCGGCGACGATCGAGGATGTCGAGAAGTGGACCGGCTCGGCCTGGGAGGTGGTGACGCTCGATGCCTCGCCGCTGGGCGGCTACGAGCTCGAGGGCGTGGGGCCCTACCGCTTCACCGGCACCGTCGGGGTAGACGGCGCGGACATCCCGGCGCCGGTGTCCGAAGCCTTCCGGCGCCTCGCTGAGTACATGGTCGCCGACACCTCCGGCGCCCCGGCTGGCGCCCGGACCTTCAACCAGGCGGTGCCCGATCTCGCCAGCGTGTCGTTCGAGCGCTCGCCGGCATGGCTCGCCCAGGCGATGGCCTACAGCGGCGCCGCCGATCTTCTCCGTCACCTCAGGAGGGCGTGATGCTCAACTTCTGGCCCTTCAACCGGCAGCGCCAGCCCGAGCGGCGGGCATCCGCGAGCGGTTTCACGGCCGAGGTGATGGCGGCCCGCGAGAGCTACATTTCCGGCCGCCGCGGTCTGGCCGAGCTCACGGCGACCGCCCAGGCGTGCGTGAGCCTGTGGGAAAGTGCCTTCGCGATCGCCGAGGTGCGGGGCACGCGGTTCCTCGATCGGCGCACCATGGCCCTGATCGGCCGCTCGCTGGCCCTGCGCGGCGAGGCGGTACTCCTGACCGGCGAAGGCGGGCTCACCCCGGCGGCGGATTGGGACGTGAGCACCCGCGGCGGCGTCCCACGCGCCTACCGCCTCACGGTGAGCGAGTCCGGCGGCGGCGTGGCGCAGACCGTGCTCGCCGCCGAGGTGGTGCACGTCCGCATCGGTTCCGACCCGGTAGCGCCCTGGCTGGGCACCGCGCCGTTGCGGCGTGCACCCCTCACGGCCGGCCTGTTGCACGCGATCGAGACGGCGCTGGCCGAGACCTTCGAGAACGCGCCGTTGGGCAGCTTGGTTGTCCCCATGCCGGAAATCCCCGACCAGGACAGCACCGCCCTCAGCCGGTCCTTCCGTGGCCGCCGCGGGCAGGTGCTCTTGCGGGAGTCGGTGTCCGTGTCGGCCGCCGGTGGACCCGCGCCAGCGACCGACTGGCGCCCTCAGGACCTCTCGCCGAACCTGAGCGGCATGGCGCCGGCGGAAATGCTCGCGGCGGCCCGGGACTCGATCTGCACGGCATTCGGCGTCCTGCCGGCCTGGTTCGCGGCGGCCGGGCAGGGACCGGCCATCCGTGAGGCCCAGCGACACCTCGCGACCTGGACCCTGCAGCCGATCGCCGAGCTCCTGGCCGAGGAAGCCAGCGAGAAGCTGGGCGCCCAGGTCGAGATCGATCTGATCGGGCCGCTTCAGGCATTCGACGCGGGCGCGAGCTCTCGCGCGGTGTCCACGCTGGTTGATGCGATGGCAAGCGCGAAGGAGGCCGGGCTCGACCCGGCGACCGTTGCCGGGATCTTCGCGAAGCTCGACTGGCGATCGTGACGGACGGGCCATCCGACCATGGCCCGGAAGAAGCGGAAGAAGAACCACCAGCGGCCCGTCCATCGCGAGCCGATCGTGCGGGAGGTGGCGCGCCTGTTGCAAACCGGCACGCCCACCCACTGGCGCTTCACCAGCGAGGCCCGCCACGGCCTGCGCGCCGCCATGTGCCTCAAGGGCACGCCCTGGGCCATCGCCGACAAGCGCGCCGAGGAGATCGTCACGCTGGCCCGGCACCGCATCGGGCTGAGCCTGTTTCCCACCTGGTCGCAGGTCCAGGGCGCGGCGCCCGAGACCCGGGAGTATTTCTTCTGTGCATCGTGCGGCGGCTTCATGCAGCGCGGCGCCGATCGGCCGTGGTGCTCCGACGAATGCCGCGAGGCCCTGAAGGAGCGCCGGCGCACCGACCACAAGCGCCGCGCCGATGAGGCCCGCCAGCGGGCCGTGCGGGTCGTCCTGACCGGCGGGGCAGCCGAGCCGCCGGCCGACTACACCAGGGCCTGCCGCGGCTGCGGGAAGCTGTTCAAGCCAGGGCCCAACAAGAGGCGGCAGCGCTACTGCGGGCACTCCTGCAGCGCCAAGCGGCCGAAGTACTTCAGCCGGCCGTGCCTGGTGTGCGCCGAGCCGTTCCAGCCCTGGCACCATACGCAACTCACCTGCGGGCCGGCGTGCTCGAGAGAGAAGCCGAGGGCGACGGCGCGGGCAGGGCGCAACACGCGGACGATCGAGAAAACGTGCGTCGTCTGCGGCAACGGCTTCACGACCACCCGCAAGCTCGCGGTCGCGTGCTCCCCCGAGTGCAGGGAGGCGGCCTACTACCGGCACAAGCGGGCCTATGCCGAGCGGCTGAAGGCGAAGCGCGCCCAGCGCACGATCGAGCGGGAGTGCGTGGTGTGCGGCTCGACCTTCGCCGCCCAGCACCCGAACTCCCGCATCTGCTCGGAGAGGTGCCGGAACGAGCGCTACCCCTACGGCTGGCCCGGGCGGGAGGTCCGGAAGGCGCTGGTGCCGGCGCCGGGGCAGGGCTAGACTCAGGGCGGGCCGAACGACGGTTGCACCCGCCGCCCGGCCCTGACCACCGCCCAACATAGGAGAATCGGGCAATGGCTGTTTCGAAGACTATCACCTGGCCGCACGTTTGGCCCTCCACGCGACTGCTCAAAGAGCTGGTCGACGGCGCGGACTTGCTCGACGTGGCGGGCCCACAGGGCGAGCGATACCTCCTGGTGGCAGTGTCGCCCAGAACGCTCGAAGAGCTCGGGGTCTTTGACGCGGAGACCGAAAACGATGAGGACAACGCCGACCACGAGCTCGAAGTGATCGAGCCGAATGTAGCGGCGCCGAACGCGATCTTGCCTCCCCGGACCCACGCCGGGCACTTCGCTCTGGTGCGGGACTGGCGGAAGAAGTCGCGGCGTCTGACCTGCGCCTAGGATTGTGCCTAGAGATAAGGCCGCCACGCAAAAGCCAATGAAACCGGCCGTTTCTTTCGCCTTCTGGCGGATGGGGTGGGATTCGAACCCACGGTGAACTTGCGCCCACGCCGGTTTTCAAGACCGGTGCCTTAAACCGCTCGGCCACCCATCCGCTGCAGGCCGCCTTCTAGCGGGGGCGGCGGGCCAGCGGAAGGGCCGTTGCATCGCCGGCCTCGCGCCCTAAGGTCGGGGCGGCGAGGGAGGCAGGGCATGGCGGGCAGTCTGGTGAACGCGCTGGCGGCAGCGGCGGCGACGGCGGAAGCCTTTTCCGATGGTGCCACGCTGCGCCACATGCTGCGCTTCGAGGCCGCGCTGACCCGGGCGGTGGCCGGGGCCGGGCTGATCCCGGGACGGCACGTCGCCACCATCGAGGCCTGTTGCGATCCCGCCCTGTACGACCCCGCGACGCTGGTGCCGGCGGCGCGGCGGGCGCTGACGCTGACCGTCGCCGTGGTCAAGGCGCTGACCGAGCGGGTCGCCGCCCGCGATGCCGAGGCGGCGGGCTACGTCCACTGGGGAGCCACCAGCCAGGACGTCATCGACACCGCGCTGGTGCTGCAGCTCGGCGAGGCGATGCCGCCGCTGCTGGCCGGCCTCTCCGACATCGTCGCCGCGCTGGCCGGGCTGGCCGGCGAGCACCGCACCACCTCGATGCTGGGTCGCACGCTGCTGCAGCCGGCGACGCCGCTCGCCTTCGGCCAGAAGGTCGCCGGCTGGGCCGCCGACCTCGAGCGGGCAAGGCGGCGGCTGGCGCAGAGCTTCGCCGATACCCAGGTGCTGCAGTTCGGCGGCGCATCCGGATCGCTGTCGGCGCTGGGCGACGCCGGCGGGGCGGTGATGGCGGCGCTGGGCCGCGACCTCGGCCTCGCCCTGCCGGCGGCGCCGTGGTTCGCCAACCGCGTGCGCCTCGCCGCGTTCGCGCAGGACGTCGCGCTGGTGGTCGGCGCGCTGGGCAAGGCGGCGCGCGACATCGCCCTGTTGGGACAGTTCGAGGTCGGCGAGGTCGCCGAGCCGGCCGGGCAGGGGCGCGGCAAGTCCTCGACCATGCCGCACAAGCGCAACCCGGTCGGCGCCGGCCTGGCGCTGACCGCGGCGGCTCGGGCGCCGCAGCTCGCCGCCACCATCGTGGCGGCGCTGCCGCAGGAGCACGAGCGCGCGCTGGGCGGCTGGCAGGCCGAGTGGACGACGCTGGCGGCACTGGTCGAGACGCTCGGCTCGGCGGTCGAGGGCATGGCCGAGGTCGCACCGGGGCTCGCCGTCGACACCGGGCGCATGCGCCGCAATCTCGACGCGACGGGCGGCGCGGTGCTGGCCGAGCGCGCGACGTTCCTGCTGGCCGGGGAGATGGGCAAGACCCGCGCGGCGGCGCTGGTCGAGGCGGCGCTGGCCAGCGGCCAGCCGTTCGTCGCGGCGCTGGGCCGCTTCCGCGCCGAGCTGTCGGACGAACTGGCGCTGCTCGGCTACTCGCCCCGCTTCGTCGACCGGCTGCTGGCGGAGATCGAGGACGAGGGCTGAGGGCCGGGGGCTGAGGGCTGGGGCGCGAGGGGCACCGTCGCCACAAATATTGCACGGTCTGCCGCTAGGTGGGTATCGTCGTCCCGCTGCTCCCCCTCGGCAGGTACCAAGAACAATGATCACCCGACGTCTGCTTTGCGCGGCGGCCGCTCTCGCGCCGCTCGGCGCCCACGCCCAATCGAACGACCCGAAGTTCGCGGCCTGGCTGGCCGGCGTCCGCGCCGAGGCGCTGAAGGCCGGGGTCGATACCCGAACGCTCGACGCCGCCCTGGGCTCGGCCCAGGAAGTGCCGCGCGTCATGGAACTCGCGCGCAACCAGCCCGAGTTCAAGATGACGTTCGAGCGCTACATGAGTTTGGTCGTGTCGGACGAGCGGGTGAGGAACGGCCGTACCCGCCTGCGCGAGAACCGGGCGCTGGTCGATCGCTTCTCCGGACCGTCCGGCGTGCCGGCGTCGATCGTCGTGTCGCTGTGGGGGATCGAGAGCAACTACGGCACCCGGCTCGGCGACTTCGAGGTCATCTCGGCGCTGGCGACGCTGGCCTACAACGACTTCCGCGCCAAGTTCTTCCGCCAGCAGCTGATCGCGGCCCTGAAGATCGTCAGCCAGGGCCATATCGGCCTGCATGACATGAAGGGCTCGTGGGCCGGCGCGATGGGCCAGTGCCAGTTCATCCCGACCAGCTTCCAGGCCTATGCCGCCGACGGCGACGGCGACGGCCGCATGGACATCTGGACCAACAAGGCCGACGTCTTCGCCTCGATCACCAACCACCTCAAGCGGGTCGGCTGGAAGCCCGGCATCTCCTGGGGCCAGGAGGCGCCGGCGGGGGCGGTGGCGGGGCAGGGGCAGCGGATCGTGAAGCCGGCCGGGGCCAACGGGCCAACCTACGTCACCACCGAGAACTTCCGCGCCATCCTGCGCTGGAACCAGTCCGATTTCTTCGCGCTGGCGGTCGGCATCCTGTCGGACAGGATCGCCGCCGCCTGACCTCTCGCCCGACCCTGCCGCCGTACCGCAAGATCATGTATGATCGGCCCGTCATGCCTCAAGTGGTAGTAAGTTCCGCCTTTTCGCCCGGCCCGGTCCTGCGGGCCTGCGGCGCGCTGGTGCTGGCCGCGAGCCTCGCCGCCTGCGGCTCCAGCCCCAAGGGCGGGGCCCCGGGCAGCACCGCCAGCGCCCAGTCAGGGACCTACAAGGTCGGCCAGCCCTACAAGATCGACGGCATCACCTACACGCCCAAGGAAGAGTTCAACCGCACCGAGACCGGGGTGGCGTCGTGGTACGGGCCCGGCTTCCACGGCAAGTCGACGGCCAACGGCGAGCGCTACGACCAGTCCGACCGGACCGCGGCGCACCGCACCCTGCAGATGCCGGCGGTGGTGCGGGTCACCAACCTCGACAACGGCCTCAGCACCGTGGTGCGGGTCAACGACCGCGGCCCGTTCGCGCGCAACCGCGTGATCGACCTGTCGCGCACGGCCGCGCAGGAACTGAACATGATCGGCACCGGCACCGCCCGGGTGCGGCTCGAGCAGCTCCCGGCCGAGAGCATGGCCGTGCGCGACGTCGCCCTGGCGGGGGGCGGCCCCAGCGAGCAGCACGCGGCGATGGCCCAGGTCGCGTCCGGCCAGCGACCGGCGCCTGCCGCCGCGCCCGCCTACGTGCCCCCGGCCGCGCCGGCTCCGGCACCGGCCGTCATGCAGGCGAGCGCGTCGCCGCCCGCACCATCTGCCCAGCCGACCCCGGCCGAGCGGGGCTGGTCGACCACGCCGCGCGCGCCCTCGCTGGAGGGCCAGCCGCCGGCCGGCCGCTCGACCGTGGCCTCGCTGGCCGCGGCGCCGCCGGCGGTTGCCGCCAGCGGGTTCTACGTGCAGACAGGGGCTTTCACGACGCCGGAGAACGCGGAACGGCAGCGCAACGCCGTCCGCAGCTACGGCAGCTCGGAAGTGCTGCAGGCCTCGGCCGGCGGACGCGGCGTGTGGCGTGTCCGGCTGGGGCCCTACACGACCCAGGATGCCGCCGGTATCGTGGCCGACCGGCTCCGGCGTTCCGGCTTTGGAGATGCCCGTGTTGTTACAGAATGACCGCCTGCGGCGCCTCGTCCTGACCCTGGTGGCGACGGTCGCCGCCGTCGCCGGCGCCGCGCTGACCGTCGAGGCGCAGCAGGCCGACCCGACCAAGCGCCAGGCACAGCAGCAGCAGCAACAGCAGAAGCCGCCGGCCAAGGCGCGGCCGGCGACGCCGCCCAAGGCCAGCGGCGCGCCGTCGGCGAAGTCGGAGGCGGCCAGGACCGAGGCGCTGCCGCCGTCGCAGATCGGCATCGGCACGCTGGCGCGGCAGGCCTTCATGGTCGACCCGCAGACCTCGACGGTGCTGCTGTTCAAGGACGCCGACAAGCCGATGGCGCCGTCGTCGATGGCCAAGATGATGACCATCTACATCGTCTTCGACGAGATCAACGCCGGCCGCCTCAAGCTCGACACCCGGTTCCGGGTCAGCGAGAAGGCGCGCAACATGGGCGGCTCGCGCATGTTCGTCGAGCTCGGCAGCGAGGTCACGGTCGAGGACCTGATCAAGGGCATGATCGTGCTGTCGGGCAACGACGCCTGCGTCGTCGTCGCCGAGGGACTGTCCGGCACCGAGGAAACCTTCGCCGAGCGGATGAACGCCAAGGCGCGCGAGCTCGGCATGGTCGGCACGGTGTTCAAGAACTCCTCGGGCTGGCCGGCCGAGGGCCAGTACTCGACGGCCCGCGACCTCGCGGTGCTGTCGTGGCGCACGATCGAGGACTTCCCGAAGCTGTACCGCTACTACGCGGAGAGCAACTGGACCTACAACAACATCAAGCAGGACAACCGCAACCGCCTGCTGCGCACGGTGGCCGGCACCGACGGCCTCAAGACCGGCCACACCGAGGAGGGCGGCTACGGCCAGTCGGCCTCGGCGGTGCGCGATGGCCGCCGACTGATCCTGGTGGTCAACGGCCTGACCTCGATGGCCGAGCGCGCCAACGAGACGGCGCGCCTCATGGAGTGGGGTTTCCGCGAGAGCACCAACACCACCGTGTTCCGGGCCGGCGATACGGTGGTCGAGGCACCGGTGTGGCTGGGGACGCAGGACAAGGTGCCGCTGGTCGTCGCCAAGCCGGTGCAGGTCACGGCGCCGGCCGGCCAGTCGGTGTCGCCGCGCGTGGTGGCGCGCTTCGACGGCCCGATCGACGCGCCGGTCGCCAAGGGCACGCGCCTCGGCACCGCGGTGCTGACGCTGCCCGACAACCGCACCGTCGAGTACCCGCTCGAGGCCGGCACGGACGTGCCGCGGCTGGGCGTGTTCGGCCGCGTCACCGGCATGATCCGCCATTACCTGTTCGGCTGGTGGTCGTGACGGCGCCCGCCGCCGGGCGGTTCATCACGCTGGAGGGCGGCGAGGGGGCGGGAAAGTCGACCCAGATCGCTCGGCTCACGGCGTGGCTCGAAGCCCGGGGACGCAGCGTCACCGCGACCCGCGAGCCCGGCGGCTCGCCCGGCGCCGAGATGATCCGCAAGCTGCTGGTCGAGGGACCGGCCGAGCGCTGGGACGGCACCACCGAGGCGCTGCTGCACTTCGCGGCCCGCCGCGAGCACCTGCGCTCGACGGTGTGGCCGGCGCTCCAGCGCGGCGACTGGGTGATCAGCGACCGCTTCGCCGATTCGACGCTGGCCTACCAGGGCTACGGCCACGGCCTCGGCCGCGCGGTCTTCGAGACGTTGTACGCGCTGGCGGTCGGCGACTTCCGGCCCGACCTCACGATCGTGCTCGACCTGCCGGTCGAGGTCGGCCTCGCCCGCGCCGCCGCCCGGCGCGGCACCGAGACCCGCTACGAGAGCCTGCCGCAGCGCTTCCACGAGGATGTCCGCGCCGGCTTCCGCGAGATCGCCGCGCGCGAACCCGGGCGTTGCGTCGTGATCGATGCGACGCAGTCGATCGACGCCATCGCCGCTGCCATCGAGGCCGCGGTGCGCGAGCGGCTGGCGGCCTGAGGCGATGGCGCGCGGCAAGACCCCGTCCGATCCGGCGGCGCTCGAGAAGCTCGAGTGGCCCTACGAGTGGTCGCCGCCGTGGCGCAGCGAGCGGCTGTTCGGTCACGAGGCGGCGGAGAAGACGATGCTGGCGGCGCACGAGAGCGGCCGCCTGCACCATGCCTGGCTGATCTCGGGACCGCGCGGCATCGGCAAGGCGACGCTGGCCTGGCGGTTCGCGCGTTTCCTGCTGTGCGGCCAGGACCAGGGCGGCCTGTTCGGCGGCGCGGCGTCCGAGGGACTGGACGTTTCTGCCGACGCGCCCGGCCGCGCCCTGGTCGACGCGCGCTCGCATCCCGACCTGTTCCACCTGCGGCGCACGCTGCACCCCGACAACGGCCGCATCCGGGCCGAGATCGTGGTCGACGACGTCCGCGACCTCGGCGCCTTCATGCACATGACGCCGGCGATGGGACAGTGGCGGGTCGCCATCGTCGATTCGGCGGACGAGATGAACCGCAACAGCGCCAACGCGGTGCTGAAGATCCTCGAGGAGCCGCCGCCCAACGCGGTGTTGCTGATCGTGACCCACGCGCCCGGCCGGCTGCTGCCGACCATCCGCTCGCGCTGCCGCCGGCTGGCGCTGCAGCCGCTGGCCGAGGACACGCTGGCCCGGCTGCTGGCCGAGAAGGCGCCGGCGCTGAAGGAGGAGGAGAGGGCGGCCCTGGCGCGGCTGTCCGACGGCAGCATCGGCCGCGCCCTCGACCTGTCCGGCTCGGGCAGCCTCGACCTCTACGGCGAGATGGTCGGGCTGCTGGCGACGCTGCCCGACCTCGACATGCCGCGCCTGCACGGCTTCGCCGAGCGCTTCGCGCGCAAGGGCGAGGAAGCCAACGCGGCGTGGCGGTCGCTGAACTACCTGTTCGACGCCTGGCTGAAGGGGCTGGCCCGCAGTGTCGCGACCGGGCAGGAGCCGGCGCCGGTGGTGGCGTCCGAGCGCGGCCTGCAGGCCCGCCTGCGCGCCTCGGGCAGCCTTGATCGCTGGATGGAGGCATGGGAAAAGGTCGCCCGCCTGTTGTCCCGGACCGATGCGGTCAACGTCGATCGCAAGCAGGCGGTGCTCAACAGCTTCCTGTATCTCCAGTCGGCGATGCGCTGAAGGCAGGCGGCGTTCGTTCGGGGACGCCGTCCGGAGCGAGAGTCATGTCGGGTCGTACCTACTACATCACCACGCCGATCTACTACGTCAACGACGTGCCGCACATCGGCCACGCCTACACCACGCTGGCCTGCGACGTGCTGGCCCGGTTCATGCGGCTCGACGGCCGCGACGTCCATTTCCTGACCGGCACCGACGAGCACGGCCAGAAGGTCGAGAAGGCCGCCGCCGCCGCCGGGCTCGCGCCCCAGGCCTTCACCGACAAGGTCAGCCAGTCGTTCCGCGACCTCGTGCGGACCATGAACTACAGCCCCGACAACTTCATCCGCACGACCGAGAAGCGCCACTACGTGGCCGCCCAGGCGCTGTGGGAGAAGCTGGTGGCATCGGGCGACATCTACCTCGGCAAGTACGCCGGCTGGTACTCGGTGCGCGACGAGGCCTACTTCGTCGAGGGCGAGACCGAGGTCGGCCCCGACAACAAGCGCCGCGCCATCGCCAGCGGCGCCGAGGTCGAGTGGGTCGAGGAGCCGTCCTACTTCTTCAAGCTGTCGGCGTGGGCCGACAAGCTGATGGCCTTCTACGAGGCCAACCCGCGTTTCATCGCCCCCGAGAGCCGGCGCAACGAGGTCATGAGCTTCGTGCGCGGCGGCCTGCAGGACCTGTCGGTGTCGCGCACCAGCTTCTCGTGGGGAATCCCGGTGCCGGGCGACGACCGCCACATCATGTACGTCTGGCTCGACGCGCTCACCAACTACATCACCGAGTGCGGCTACCCCGATACCACCAACCCGCTGTGGAAGTACTGGCCCGCCGACCTCCACATGGTCGGCAAGGACATCATCCGCTTCCACTGCGTGTTCTGGCCGGCCTTCCTGATGGCCGCCGGCGTGGCGCCGCCGCAGCGCGTGTTCGCGCACGGCTGGTGGACCAACGAGGGCCAGAAGATCTCGAAGTCGCTGGGCAACGTGATCGACCCGGTCGAGCTCGTGCAGACCTACGGGCTCGACCCGGTGCGCTACTTCCTGCTGCGCGAGGTGCCGTTCGGCAACGACGGCGACCTCCAGCGCCGCGCCCTGGTCGGCCGCCTCAACGGCGACCTCGCCAATGCCTACGGCAACCTGTGCCAGCGCGTGCTGTCGATCGTGGCCAAGAACTGCGGCGGCCAGGTGCCGGCGAAGGGCCCGCTGGTCGAAGCCGACACGGCGCTGCTGCAGCGCGCCGCCGGCCTGCTCGACCAGGTCCGCGGCGAACTCGCCGAGCAGGCCTTCCACCGCGCCCTGACCGCGATCTGGGAAGTGATCGCCGACGCCAACCGCTACGTCGACGCGCAGGCGCCGTGGGCGCTGGCCAAGACCGACCCGGCGCGCCGCGACACCGTGCTCTGGGTGCTGGCCGAGACGATCCGGCGCGTCACGCTGCTGCTGCAGCCGTTCATGCCGGACTCGGCGGGCAAGATCCTCGACCAGCTGGCGGTGGCGCCGGCCGACCGCGCCTTCGCCGCGTTCGACCGCGAACTGGCCCCGGGCACGGCGCTGCCCGCGCCGCACGGCGTGTTCCCGCGCTACGTCGAACCTGGCCGGGCGGCACCCGCGGCGGCTCCCCGGAAGGGCGGCAAGGCCCAGAAGGCCGGCGGCTGATGCTGATCGACAGCCACTGCCATCTCGACTTCGACGAGCTGGCGGCCGACGAGCCGGGCGTGCTGGCCCGCGCCCGCGGCGCCGGCGTCGGCGGCATGCTGACGATCGGCACCCGGCTCGACCGCTTCGACAAGGTCCGCGCCATCGCCGAGCGCTACGCCAACGTCTGGTGCTCGGTCGGCGTCCATCCGCACGAGGCGGCGGAGGAGGGGCAACGCACCCCCGACCGGCTGATCGAGGCGACGCGCCACCCCAAGGTCGTGGGCATCGGCGAGACCGGGCTCGACTTCTTCTACGAACACAGCCCGCGCGCCGAGCAGGCCGAGAGCTTTCGCAGCCACGTCGCCGCCGCCCGCGAGACCGGGCTGCCGGTGATCGTGCACACCCGCGATGCCGATGCCGAGACCGCCGAGCTGCTCGAGCAGGAGTACGCGAAGGGCGCGTTCACGGGCCTGATCCACTGTTTCAGCTCCGGCCCCGAGGTCGCCCGCCGGGCGCTGGCGCTGGGCTTCTACATCTCGATCTCGGGCATCGTCACCTTCAAGGCAGCCGAGGCGCTGCGGACGATCGTGCGCGAGCTGCCGCTCGACCGCCTGCTGGTCGAGACCGACGCGCCCTACCTCGCGCCGGTGCCGCGCCGCGGCAAGACCAACGAGCCGGCCTACGTCGCGCACACCGCGGCCAAGGTCGCCGAGCTGAAGGGGGTCGGCATCGCCGAGCTGGAGGCCGCGACGACCGACAATTTCTTCCGGCTGTTCGCCAAGGCGGAGCGCGACCGGTGCGCGTGACCATCCTCGGCTGCGGCACCTCCGCGGGCGTGCCGCGGGTCGGCGGGCCGGGCGGGGCGGAGTGGGGGGCGGCCAACCCGGCCGACCCGCGCAACCGTCGCCGCCGCTGCTCGCTGCTGGTCGAGGACCACGGCAAGACCCTGCTGGTCGACACCTCGCCCGACATCCGCGCTCAGCTGCTCGACGCCCGCGCCGAGCGGATCGACGCGGTGATGTGGACCCACGAGCACGCCGACCAGGTGCACGGGATCGACGACCTCAGGCCCTACATGCTGCGCCAGGGGGTGATCGAGTCGTACTCCGACGAGCGCACCTTCCGGCTGCTGTCGCAGCGCTTCGGCTACTGCTTCCAGGCCGAGGACGGCTTCTACAACCCGATCTACCGTCACACCTGCATCGGCGAGGGGCCGTTCGAGGCCGCCGGCCGGCCGGTGCGCGCCTGGGTCCAGGACCACGGCATCGCGACCTCGCTGGGCTTCCGCTTCGGCCCGGTGTCCTATGCCAACGACGTGGTGGCGCTGGGCGACAGCGCCTTCGCGGCGATGGCCGGCAGCGAGATCCTGATCGTCGACGCCATGCGCTACCGCAGGCATCCGACCCACGCCCATCTCGACCTCGCGCTCGAGTGGATCGAGCGGGTCGGCCCCCGGGAAGCGTACTTGACCAATCTCCACGTCGACATGGACTATGCCGAGGTCGATCGCCTGACCCCGGCGAATGTCCATCCGTGCCATGATGGCCTGGTTATTTCTGTTTGAAAACAGAAGGTTATTGACAATTTTTAATGTATCGCTTAAAGAGAGACAAAAGGAGTCCGTGCCCCGCCGCTGGTGGCTGGCCGGGCTCGCGGTGTTTCTCTGTGCCGCGGCACCGGTCCGTGCCGCCGATCTCGACGCCGGCGGCCTGACGTTCCGGGACTTCGGCACCAACGACAACGGCGCCAGTTTCCACCGCGGCGACCCGATGATCTCCGGCGGGCCGAACGTGCAACCGTCGCGGATCGTCGGCATCGACAAGGAGCGGGGCTTCGCCCGCATCGACTTCCCGCAGATCCGCATCGAACTGGGGATTCCACTGGGGTGGCAGGCGACCGAGGATTGGGAGCGCGGCGCCGCCTGGAGCAGCGACAAGCGCTTCCGGGTGTTCGTTTGGCGGGTCGATTTCGCGTTCGAGGGCGTCAAGGACGCCGAGCACTACGCCGCCACCAAGTCGGGCTCGATGCAGGCCCACAAGCCCGGGGTCAAGGCGCAGGCCCGGCGACTGGGCGACGGCACGTACCTGATCGTCTACGAGAACGTGCCCAAGGGGCCGGGCGACAGCGAGACCCGCGTGGTGTTCGACCTCGTGATCCCGAAGCCAGGCCAGCCCAAGGAAGGCCTGCTGCTGACCCTGGGCGTGCCGACGAGCGAGGCGGCACGCGGCATCAAGCTGATGGCATTGCTGAGACAGAACATGAAGATCACTTGGTAATGATCTGAGAAAACTATCGTATCTGTATTTGTCATAATATATATTATACGATAATTGGACCTGAGACCGGAGCCCATGAGCAAGCCACGCCCGACGCCCGAAACGCTGCCGCGCGAGCCCCTGGCCCGCCTGCTGGCGGTCATGGCCTGGCTGCGCGACCGAGAGCACGGCTGCCCGTGGGACATCGACCAGACCTTCCGCACGATCGCGCCGTACACGCTCGAGGAAGCCTACGAGGTCGCCGACGCGATCGAGCGCGACGACCTGGCCGGCCTCAAGGAGGAACTGGGCGACCTGCTGCTGCAGGTCGTCTACCACGCCCAGATGGCCTCCGAACTGCCGACCACCGCCGGCGCCTTCGACTTCGCGGCCGTGGCCCAGGGCATCGCCGACAAAATGATCGCCCGTCACCCGCACGTGTTCGGCGATGCCGTGATCGACACCGCCGAGGCGCAGACCGCGTCGTGGGAGGCCCGCAAGGCGGCCGAGCGCGCCGCCCGCGGCGAGCCGGCGGCGCCGGCCGGGACGCTGGACGGGGTCGCCCGCGCCCTTCCCGCGCTGGTCCGCGCCGAGAAGCTGCAGAAGCGGGCCGCCCGGGTCGGCTTCGACTGGCCCGAGATCGGCCCGGTGATCGACAAGATCGAGGAAGAACTCGGCGAACTCCGGGCCGAGCTGGCGGCCGGGACGATCGACCGCGCCCGCGCCGGCGACGAGTTGGGCGACGTCCTGTTCGCGGTCGCCAACCTCGCCCGCCACCTCAAGCTCGACCCGGAGGCGGCGCTGCGCGCCACCAACGACAAGTTCGAGCGCCGTTTCCGCCACATCGAGCGCCGCCTGGCCGAGACCGGCCGCAAGCCGGCCGACGCCTCGCTCGAGGAAATGGAAGCGTTCTGGCAGGAAGCCAAGACCCGGGCCTGACGCCCCGCCGGGCCTATCGCGGCAACAGGCCCGCCAGCAGCGGCAGCCGCGCCGCCTCGAACAGGCCCCGGACCTCGGCCAGCGTCTGCGGGTGGATGGCGCCGATCAGGCCGCCACTGACCGGCTGGGCCGGTCCATAGGGCGCGCCGTCGAAGCGCTCGGCCTGGCCGCCGGCCTCGGCCAGCATCAGGGTGCCGGCCGCGTGGTCCCACGGCTTGGTCATGCGGTAGAGGTTGAAATCGGCCCGGCCGGCCAGGATCTCGAGGTACTCGGCGCCGGCGCAGCTCAGCGTCGACAGCCGGCCGAGCGTGCGGCGGCGCTCCGGCGGCAGCTGGCGGTCGAATTCCTTGCGAACCTTGAAGCCGATGAAGCCGACCGGCGGACGTTCCGGCCGGCCGCGACGGACCGGCTGGCCGTCGAGTTCGACGCCCTGCCCGGCCAGCGCCACCGCCATGTGGCCGCGCGGCACGTCGAGGATCCAGCCGCCGACGGTGCGGGTATCGCTCACCAGGCAGACGATCATCGCGAAGCGATCGCGGCCATGGGCGAAGTTGTTGGTGCCGTCGAGCGGATCGACCACCCAGCAGCTCTCGCCGGGACGGCCGATCAGGTCGACCAGCGAGGGGTCCTTCTCGACCGCCTCCTCGCCGACCACCGGCACGCCCGGCAGGATGCGCGCCAGCCCGGCCGCGAGGCGCTGTTCCGACGCCTCGTCGGCAACGGTGACGAGGTCGCCCGGCCGCTTTTGGCGGATGTCTTCCTTGGCGAGGGAACGGAAACGCGGCAGCAGCTCGGCCGCCGCGGTTTCGCGCATCAGCTCGGCGACCCGTTCCGCATCGCCGGCCTTCAGCATGGCGTCAGCCAAGGATGCCGAAGAGATCCTCTTCCTTGAGGATGACCAGGTCGGTGCCGCCCAGCTTGACCTCGGTGCCCGACCACTTGCCGTAGATCACCTTGTCGCCGACCTTGACGTCGAGACCCTGCAGGCGGCCGTCCTCGAGGCGCTTGCCCTTGCCGACGGCGACGACCTCGCCCTGCATCGGCTTTTCCTGGGCCGTGTCGGGGATGATGATGCCGGCCTTGGTCTTGGTCTCGGCGGTCATCGGCTTGACCAGCAGACGGTCGTGCAAGGGCTTGAATTTCATGGCGTTTTCCTTCGTCCTGAGGGGCCGCTTATAGGTAGCCGGGCGGCCCGGTGTCAACGCGCCAGCCGGCGCTCGAACTGGGCCGCCGCGGCGGCATCCAGCGCCACCGTCAGGTGGGCCGTCTCGCCCTCGTCGTGGCGGCTGCGAACCTCGCCGTTGCGGTACAGCCAGGCGATGGTCGCCCCGTCGCTGAGCGGCACCGTGACCTCGCGGGCCTCGCCGCGGCCCAGCCGGTCGCCGATCTCCTCCAGCAGCCGGTCCACCCCCTCCCCGGTCAGCGCCGAGACCGGGAACTGGCGGGCACGCTCCGGGCCGGTGTCGGCCCGGGTGCGCAGCACCTCGCGCGCCTCCTCGGGCAGGCTGTCGACCTTGTTCAGGGCCTCGATCATCGGCCGCCCCTCGCCCGCCGCCTCGTCGCCGATCACCCCGAGCTCGCGCAGCACGGTCTCGACGTCGATCCGCTGCTGCTCGCTGTCGGGATGGGAAATGTCGCGGACATGGACGATCAGGTCGGCCTCGAGCACCTCCTCGAGGGTCGCCCGGAAGGCCTCGACCAGGTGGGTCGGCAGGTCCGACACGAACCCCACCGTGTCGGACAGGACGCAGCCCTTGCCGTTGGGCAGCTTGATCGACCGCATGGTCGGATCGAGCGTCGCGAACAGCAGGTCCTTGGCCATCACCCCGGCGCCCGACAGCCGGTTGAACAGCGTCGACTTGCCGGCATTGGTGTAGCCGACCAGGGCGACGGTCGGCAGGCGCGCCTTGCGCCGGCCGGAGCGGTTGACGGCGCGGGTCCGGCGCACCGCCTCGAGGTCGCGCTTGATGCGAACGATGCGCTCGCCGATCAGGCGGCGGTCGATCTCGATCTGGGATTCGCCGGGGCCGCCGAGGAAGCCGAAGCCGCCGCGCTGGCGCTCGAGGTGGGTCCACGACCGCACCAGCCGGCCGCGCTGGTAGTCCAGGGCCGCCAGTTCGACCTGCAACCGCCCCTCATGGGTGCGGGCACGGGCGCCGAAGATCTCGAGGATCAGCCCGGTGCGGTCGATGACCTTGGCTTCCCACGCCTTCTCCAGGTTGCGCTGCTGCACCGGCGTCAGGCGGTCGTCGACGACCACCAGGCCGATGCCCTGTTCCTTGACCCGTTCCTTGACGCGCTCGACCACGCCCTTGCCAATCAGCGTCGCCGGCGTGACCCGGCGCATCGGCACCGGCTCGGCCAGGACGACATCGAGGTCGATGGCGCGGGCCAGCCCGACCGCCTCCTCGACCTTGGCCTCGCGGTCGCGTTCGCCGCGGCCGCCCGGTTCGTACGGGCACAGCACGGCCGCCACCGTCCGCGGCCGGGCGGTCTCGTTGGGCTGGCGCCGGCGTCGTTCCTGTCGGTTCGGCTCGGGCGTGTCGCTCAAATCAACCCGCTGCGTCGGCCTTGTCGCCGTCGAACAGCTGCACCGGCGTGACCGGCATGATGGTCGAGATCGCGTGCTTGTAGACAAGCTGCGAGTGGCCGTCGCGGCGCAGCAGCACCGAGAAGTTGTCGAACCAGGTGACGATACCCTGCAGCTTCACGCCGTTGACCAGGAAGATCGTGACGGGGGTCTTGTTCTTGCGCAGGTGATTCAGGAAGACGTCCTGAACGTTCTGTGCCTTCTCGCTCATGTTCTTGGCCTCTTGCTGGGCGTCCGACCGCCGACGGGAGGGCCCCGCCGGATGCCGTTGGAAGGTACGGGTCGATACCCGCTACCGAGTTGAACCAAATATAGGGCCGGCACGGGTCAAAGCAATGCCACCAGTTCGTGGCAGTTACGCGCCCGCAGCCGAGGCGGATGAGCCCGCAACGACTCCGGCAGTTCCTCCGGCCCGCCGACGAGGACCGGCAGGCAGCCGGCCGCGTGGGCGCATCGCAGGTCCGCCAGGCTGTCGCCGACCATCCAGACCGTCTCGTCCGGGGCAATTCCCGTGCCGTCCAGCGCCTTGAGGATCGGGTCGGGCGCCGGCTTGTCGCGGGCGCAGTCCTTGGCACCGACGGCGCGCCGCACCCAGCGATCCCAGCCGAGGTGGGCCAGCTCGGTGCGCAAGTTGTCCCCAACCTTGTTGCTGACCACGGCGACGTAGCAGCCCAGCCCGTCGACATGGGCCAGCAGGTCGGCCGCCCCCGGCAGCGCCGCGAGGCGCTCGAGGTGGATGCGGTGGAAGGTGTCGTAGAAGACCTGCTCGGCCTGGCCGGCATCGGCCCCGAACAGCGTCGGGAAGACCTCGCGAAGCGACCCGTGGGCGCGCTCCTGGACCTCGGCGGCGGTCCACGGCGTGCGGCCCAGCGCCCGGAAGGTCGTCTCGTAGCATTCGACGATGGTCGGCCAGGTATCGACCAGCGTGTTGTCCCAGTCGAACAGGATCGCGCGCGGCCGCGACGCCATCACGTCACCGGCTCGCCCGCCTCGGCGAAGCGGATGTATTCCTCGCGCAGGCGCCGGGCGGTCGGCCCGACCTTGCCGTCGCCCACGGTCTCGCCGTCGATCTTCACCACCGGCGTCACGAACGAGGTGGCGCTGGTGATGAACGCCTCCCTGGCCTTCTTGGCCTCGGCCAGCGAGAACGGCCGTTCGACCAGCTTGAGCTGCAGCTTGTCGGCCAGGCTCTTGAGCGTGTGGCGGGTGATGCCGGCGAGGATGTGGTTGTCGGTCTTGCGAGTCACCAGTTCGCCGTCGCCGGTCACGATCCAGGCGTTGGTCGAGGCGCCCTCGGTGACGTTGCCCTCGCCGTCCACCAGCCACGCCTCGTAGGCGCCGCTCTCGCGCGCCGCCTGCTTGGCCAGCACGTTCGGCAGCAGGCCGACCGTCTTGATGTCGCAGCGGCCCCAGCGGATGTCGGGCTGGCTCTTCACCCCGATCCCGGCGCCCGGGTCGACGTCGGTGCGCTTCATGTTCTTGGTCGTGAGCACCAGCGCCGGCTTCACCGGCCTGGTCGGGAAGGCATGGTCGCGGCGGGCGACACCGCGCGTCACCTGCATGTAGACCAAGCCGTCGCGCAGGCGGTTGCGGCGCATCAGCTCGCGGATGATGAACGACAGGGTCGACCGCGCCACCGGCCACTCGATGCGCAGTTCCTTGAGCGAGCGGCCGAGGCGGTCGAGGTGCAGTTCCTCGTCGATCAGCTTGCCGTCGCGGATCCCGACCACCTCGTAGACGCCATCCGCCAGCTGGTAGCCGCGGTCCTCGATGTGGACGCTGGCCACGCGGTGATCGACGTACCGTCCGTTGACGTAGGCAAAACGCGACATCTGATTACGCTCCTCGAATCTACGTTGCCGGCTCGCCGCCGGGGCGCTCGTCGGTCGCGCCCCCGTGCAGGCCGAGCGACTTCAGCTTGCGGTGCAGCGCCGAGCGTTCCATGCCGACGAAGGTCGCCGTCCGCGAGATGTTGCCGCCGAAGCGGGTCACCTGGGCCAGCAGGTACTCGCGCTCGAAGACCTCGCGGGCGTCGCGCAGCGGCAGCTGCATGATCTCGCCGCCCTTCTCCCAGCGCAGCACCGACGGCGCGTCCTCGCTGACATCGTTGGGCAGCACGTCGGCGCGGATCGGGCCGCCGCCGGCCGGCGCCAGGATCAGCAGCCGCTCGATGACGTTGCGCAGCTGGCGAATGTTGCCGGGCCAGTCGTGGCCCTGCAGCGCCGCCAGCGTGTCCTCGCCGATCGGCCGCGGCGTCAGTCCGGTGGCGTCGGCCACCCGCTGCAGCAGGTCGTTGGCGACCTCCGGGATATCCTCGCGGCGCTCGCTGAGCGGCGGCACGCGCAGGCCGACGACGTTGAGGCGGTGGTACAGTTCCTCGCGGAAGTTGCCGTTGGCGATCTCGTCCTGCAGCGGCTGCGTGCTGGTCGCCAGAACGCGCACGTCGACCTCGACCTTGGTGTTGCTGCCCTCGCGCACGAACGACTGCTCCTGGAGCACCCGCGCCAGCCGGCGCTGCACCGGCAGCGGCAGGTCAGAGACCTCCTTCAGCAGGAGCGTCCCGCCGTGCGCCATCTCGAAGGCGCCGGTGACCCGCAACGTGTCGCCGCCGGCGTCGCCGTCGGTGCCGAACAGCTCGAGTTCCAGCCGCTCGGTCGGCAGCGCCGAGCAGTTCACAACCACGAACGGACCTTCCGCGCGCTTCGACCCCTGGTGGATCAGGCGGGCGACCGTCTCCTTGCCCGACCCCGAGGGGCCGGTGATCAGGACGCGGCTGCCGGTCGAGGCGACCTTCTCGATCTGGCTGCGGACGCCGGCCGCCGCCATCGACGAGCCGACGAAGGCGACCTCGCCGCCGGCACGGCGGCGCAGGGTCGCGTTCTCGCGCCGCAGGCGGTCGGCCTCGATCGCGCGGTCGACCACCAGCAGCAGCCGGTCGGCCTTGAACGGCTTCTCGATGAAGTCGTAGGCGCCGTTCTTGATCGCCGACACCGCGGTGTCGATGGTGCCGTGGCCCGAGATCATCACCACCGGGACCGGCGGGTCCTCGCGCCGGATGACCTCGAGGATCTGCAGGCCGTCGAGCTCGCTTCCCTGCAGCCAGACGTCGAGGATCACCAGCGCCGGGCGGCGCTGCCGCACGGCCTCGATCGCCTCGGTGCTGTTGTGGGCGCGCCGTGCCGTGTGGCCCTCGTCCTCGAGGATGCCGGCGATCAGCGTGCAGATGTCGCGTTCGTCATCGACGATGAGGATATCGTGGCCCATGATTCTTCAAGCTGTCCGCGGAGGGGGGCGGATCATTGTGCGGCCGCCGCCGAGGCACGTGCCGACGCGATTTCCTTCGCGTCTCGCCGGAATACCAGACTGATGCGGGCCCCGCCACCCTCGCGGTCATCGAGCGCGAGCAGGCCGCCATGGTCTTCCATGATCTTCTTGACGATCGCGAGGCCGAGGCCGGTGCCCTTGCTGCGCGTGGTCATGTACGGCTCGGTCAGCCGTTCGCGATGTTCCTTGGGCAGGCCCTTGCCGTTGTCCTCGACGACGATGCGCACGGTCGCGCCGTCGTCGCGCAGCGCCAGCGTGATCTCGCCCGGCGGCAGCGTCTCGCCCGGGCCGGCCTCGCGGCCCTCGATCGCCTCGGCCGAGTTCTTGAGGATGTTGGTCAGGACCTGGCTGACCTGCCGGCGGTCGCAGACCAGCGGCACCGGCCCGTCCGGCAGGGTGCTGACGTAGCGCAGCTCGGGGTTGCCGTTGCGCTGGAGGAACAGCGCCTGCTGGCACAGTTCCTTGGCGTCCTCGGGCTTCACGGTCGGCCGCGGCATGCGCGCGAACGACGAGAACTCGTCGACCATGCGGCCGATGTCGCCGACCTGGCGGATGATGGTGTCGGTGCAGATCGTGAAGGTCTCGGGGTCCTCCTTGATCTGCTTGAGGTAGCGCCGCTTGAGGCGCTCGGCCGAGAGCTGGATCGGGGTCAGCGGGTTCTTGATCTCGTGCGCGATGCGGCGCGCCACGTCGCCCCAGGCCGCCATGCGCTGGGCCGACATCAGGTCGGTGACGTCGTCGAAGGTCACGACCGAGCCGGAGTCGGAGGCGGCGCTGATCCGCACCAGCAAGATGCGCCGCGTGCCGCTCTGCAGGATCTCGACCTGCCCCTGGGTCAGCCGGTCGGGCCGCTCGGCGGCCTGCGCTACCAGCGGCGCCAGTTCCGGCATCACATGGGTCAGCGGCCGTTCGACCACGCCGTCCTCGGGCAGGGCCAGCAGGTCGAGGGCCGAGCGGTTGGTGCGGGTGATCGTGCCCTTGCCGTCGACGCTCAGCACGCCGGCCGAGACGCCGGTGAGCACCGCGTCGGTCAGGCGCCGGCGGGTGTCCAGCTCCTTGTTGGCGCTGATCAGGTCGCCGCGCTGCTGCTCGAGCTGGCTGGCCATGCGGTTGAACGAGCGGCTGAGCTGGCCGAGCTCGTCGTCGGGCGGGCCTTCCTCGACGCGCGAGGTCAGGTCGCCGCCCCTCACCCGCTCCGCCGCCGCCATCAGGCTGCCGATCGGCTCGGTCAGGCGCGAGGCGAACAGGATCGCCAGCCACACCGCCGCCAGCAGCATCATCAGCGCGACCGCGCCGCAGATCATGAAGATGACCAGCTGGCCGCGCTCAAGCGCCTTCTCGATGCCGGCGTAGAAGGTGCCGGCCTGCTCGATGCTCTTGATGTAGTCCATGACGCGGAGATCGACCGCGTGCCCGGTGACGAGGAACAGCGGTTCGCCGAGGAACAGCTGCATCACGAAATAGGCGCCGCTCGGCCCCTGGATCTCGACCGGCCCGCCCTGGTTGACGGCCCGCCACAGGTCCTGCGCGGTCGGCAGCGCGTCCTTGATGCCGGTGGCGCCCGGCGCCAGCGCCCGATCGAGCACGCCCTTGTCGGCGTCGAGCACGATCGCCTCGGTGATCGGCCTTCCGTCGATCAGGCGCTCGAGCAGCGGGGTCGTGGTGTCCTTGTCGCGAACCGCCTCGATGCCGCTCGCCTGCAGCGGCGTCGCCACCGCGCCGATGTCGCGCAGGATCTCCTCCTCGCGGGCGCGCCGCACCGGCTCGCCGATCGCCCGCGCCGCCTCGTACGAGGCCTTGGCCGGCCCGACCACGAAGTCGGCGAAGTTGATCACCAGCAACGACAGGATGATGGCGACGATCAGGGTCGGGGTGATGGTGAAGGCGCTGAAGATCAGCACCAGCCGGATGTGTAGCCGCGAGCCGGCGGCGCCGCGCCGGCGGTCGAGCCAGAGCTGGGTCAGGTGAACCGCCAGCAGGGCGACCAGCGCGACCGCGATCACGAGGTCGGCGACCAGCAGGCCGGTGATCCAGCCCTGGGTGCGCAGCGCGGTCGGCACCAGGCCGGTCAGGAACACGTAGGTCGCCGCGCCCGCCATCAAGGCGAGCAACGCCAGCGACACGGCAGCGCCGCGCCCGCTCAGGCGGCGGGCCAGGGTCGCCATCATGTCGCCGAAGCGCGAAACGCCCAGCGCAGTTGTCACCGGTTCACCCGCCTCGGCGAACCTGCGGCGTTCTCACCACGGGGACGTCGAGGTCCTTGATCTTCTTTCGCAACGTGTTGCGATTGAGCCCCAACAGGCGGGCCGCGCGCAACTGATTCCCGCGGGTAGCCCCCAGCGCCAGGGACAGCAGCGGGCGCTCGACCTCCGAAATGATGCGATCGTACATTCCGTCGGGCGGCAGGCCGTCGCCGTGCGCGGCGAACAGGTTCTGCAGGTGACGGTCGACCGCGTCGGCCAGCGACAGGTCGGCGCCGGCCGGGGCGCCCGCGGCGGGCTCCGGCTCCAGCGCCGACATCGCGTCGGCCAGCTCGTTCTCGATGATCTCGACGCCGATCACTTCCTCGGAGTAGAGCGCCGACAGGCGGCGCACGAGGTTGACCAGCTCGCGGACGTTGCCGGGCCAGCGATGCTGCTTCAGCCGTGCCATCGCCTCGGGCGACAGCACCTTGGCCGGCAGACCGTCGGTGGTCGCCTGCTGCAGGTAGTGGTTGGCGAGCTCCGGGATGTCGTCGAGGCGCTCGCGCAGCGGCGGCAGCCGGATCGGCACGACGTTGAGGCGGTAGAACAGGTCCTCGCGGAACAGGCCCTGCTGGATCAGCCGGCGCAGGTCGCGGTGGGTCGCCGCGACGATGCGGACGTTGGCCTTGATCGGGGTGCGGCCGCCGACGGTCGTGTACTCGCCCTCCTGCAGCACGCGCAGCAGGCGGGTCTGGGCCTCCGGCGGCATGTCGCCGATCTCGTCGAGGAACAGCGTGCCGCCCGACGCCTGCTCGAACTTGCCGGCCGAGCGCTGGACCGCGCCGGTGAAGGCGCCGCGCTCGTGGCCGAACAGCTCGCTCTCGATCAGCTCGCGCGGGATCGCCGCCATGTTGAGGGCGACGAACGGGCCCTTTCGGCGCTTGCCGTAGTCGTGCAGCGCGCGCGCCACCAGTTCCTTGCCGGCGCCCGACTCGCCGGTGACCATCACCGTGAGGTCGGTCGACATCAGCCGGGCGAGCGCGCGGTAGATCTCCTGCATCGCCGGCGAGCGGCCGATCAGCGGCAGGCGCTCGCCCTCCTCCGGCGGCAGCGAGGCGCGCTGCGACGGCGTCGCCGGCGCCGACAGCGCGCGGTTGACCACCGAGATCAACTCGTTGAGGTCGAACGGCTTGGGCAGGTACTCGAAGGCGCCGCGCTCGGTCGCGCGCACCGCCGTCAGCAGCGTCGACTGCGCGCTCATCACGATGATGCGCAGGTCGGGGCGCAGCTTGCGGATGCGCGGCACGAGGTCGAGGCCGTTCTCGTCGGGCATCACCACGTCGGTGATGACCAGCTGGCCCTCGCCTTCCTGGACCCACTGCCACAGCGTCGAGGCGGCCCCGGTGCTGCGGACTGTGTGGCCCTGGCGCCCCAGGGCCTGGTGAAGGACGGTTCGGATCGCGCGATCGTCGTCGGCCACCAGGATGGTGGTGGGACTGCTCATGAGGAAGTGGCCTGGGAAGTCTGCAACGGCAACATGACCTTGAAAACCGTGCGGCCGGGCTCGCTCTCGAACTCGATGGCCCCGCCGTGGTCGTTGATGATCTTCGCCACCAAGGCAAGACCCAGGCCAGTTCCGGTCGGCTTGTTGGTGACGAAGGCGTCGAACAGGTGGGCGCGGATCTCGTCGCTGACGCCCGGACCGTTGTCGCGGACCGAAACCACCAGCGGCAGGTTGACCTTGGCACTCTGCCCCGGCACCGCCAGGCGCAGGCCGTGGCGGTAGGCGGTCGACAGCTCGATCTCCCGGTCGCCGTTGCCCGGCGCCTCGCAGGCGTTCTTCACGAGGTTGAGGAAGACCTGGATCAGCTGGTCGCGGTCGCCGTGCACGTCGGGCAGCGACGGGTCGTAGGTCTCGATGAAGCGCACGTTCTTGCCGAAGCCGTTCTGCGACACGCGCAGCACGTGGTTCAGCACCTGGTGGATGTTGATCGGCGACCGGTCGATCGGCCGGCCGTCGGCGAAGGCCTCCATGCGATCGACCAGCGCCACGATGCGATCGGTCTCCTCGCAGATCAGGCTGGTCAGCTCGCGCTCCGAGTCGGGCACCGACTGCTCGAGCAGCTGGGCCGCGCCGCGGATGCCGGACAGCGGGTTCTTGACCTCGTGCGCCAGCATCGCGGCCAGCGCGCTGACCGAGCGCGCGGCGCTGCGATGCGACATCTGCCGGTCGATGCTGCGGGCGATCGATTGCTCGGCCAGCGACACCGAGACCAGCCCGTCGCTGTCGACCACGGGCGACAGGCGCAGCGCGCAGAAGCGGTTGCCGATGCGCGGCGACGACAGGGTCACGCCGTTCTCGGCGACCGCGCCGCCGGTCGCCAGCACCTGCTCGAGCAGCGAGAACAGCGGCGTGTCCTGCGGCACGAACTCGTCGAGCGGATGACCGACCAGGCGATTGCGGCCGACGCCGAAGAACTGCTCGGCCGACAGGTTGGCGTAGTGAACCAGGCCATTGCCGTCGACCACGACGATCGCCTCGGACAGCGAGTCGAGCAGTGCCGTGGGAAAGGAATCGCTTTCCACCTTGGCGCGCTTCAGGGGCTGAACCGACATCTAGGCGGCTCGTCGTTCGAGGCTGGGCCGCTCGAGGCCGGGACGCTCGAGGTTCGGCAGGAAGAACGCCGCCAGCAGCGCCCGCACCTTGGCCGGCTCGGTCTCGCGGTTGACGGCGGCGCGGAAGTCGGCCGACGACGGCAGGCCCTTCGAGTACCAGCCGAGATGCTTGCGGGCCATGCGAACGCCGGTCTCCTGCCCGTAGTGCGACAGCATCGCCTCGAAGTGCTCGCGCACGATCGCGTACTGCTCGGCCAGCGACGGGTCGGGCAGGCGCTCGCCGGTCCGCAGGTAATGGATGGCCTGGTTGAGGAACCACGGCCGGCCGTAGGCGCCGCGGCCGATCATGATGCCGTCGGCGCCCGACTGCGCCAGCGCGGCATCGACGTCGTCGAGCGTGTTGATGTCGCCGTTGACGATCACCGGCAGCCGGGTCGCGGCCTTGACGTTGGCGACGAACGCCCAGTCGGCGTGGCCGTCGTAGAACTGGCAGCGGGTGCGGCCATGCACCGTCAGCATGCGGATGCCGCAGTCCTCGGCGATGCGCGCGAGGTTGGGCGCGTTGCGGTTGGTCGAGTCCCAGCCGGTCCGCATCTTCAGGGTGACCGGCAACTTCACCGCCTTGACCGTGGCCTCGAGGATGCGCGCGGCATGGACCTCGTCGCGCATCAGCGCCGAGCCGGCATGACCGTTCACCACCTTCTTCACCGGGCAGCCGAAGTTGATGTCGATGATCGCCGCGCCGCGATCCTCGTTGAGGCGCGCCGCCTCGGCCATCACCGCCGGCTCGCAGCCGGCGAGCTGGACCGACATCGGGAACTCCTCGGGCGAGCCCTGTGCCATCTGCAGGGTCTTGCGGTTCTCCCGCACCATGGCCGCCGAGGCGATCATCTCGGACACGACGAGCCCCGCCCCGCCCCGCTTCACCATCTGGCGGAACGGCATGTCGGTGACGCCCGACATCGGCGCCAGGATCACCGGGTCGTCGATCGTGACGGGGCCGACCGAGATGGGTTTGAGACGGGAAGTGCTGTCCATGACCTGATCAGTTTATAGGCATCTTGTGCAGTGCACAATAATTGGGCGAGCAATAGCCCGTCCCGGGGAGCGACGCAAGCGCCGGGAAGTGCGTCGTTGCGGGTCGGATGGTATCTAGCCGGTCGTGACCTCCTGCGCCGCCCTGATCGTCGCCGCCGGCCGGGGCAGCCGGTTCGGCGGTCCCCTGCCCAAACAATACGCCCTTCTCGGGGCGCAGACGGTGCTGCGCCGGACCCTGGAGGTGCTGCGCGCCACCGCCGGGATCGATCGCCTGCAGGTCGTGATCGCGGCCGGCGACGAGGCGCTGTACGAGGCCGCGGTCGCCGGGCTCGACCTGCCGCCGCCGGTGATCGGCGGGGCGAGCCGGCAGCGCTCGGTCCTGAACGGGCTCGAGGCCCTGGCCGCCGACGCGCCCGACTTGGTGGCGATCCACGACGCGGCGCGGCCGTTTGTGCGCACCTCCGACATCATGGCCTGCCTCGAGGCGGTCGAACCCGGCGTCGATGGCGCCGTGCTCGGCGTGCCCCTGGCCGACACGCTGAAGCGGGTCGACGAGAGCGGCCGGCTCGCCGGGACGGTGCCGCGCGAGGGCCTGTGGCGGGCCCAGACCCCGCAGGTCTTCCGCTTTGCCCGGCTGCTGTCGGCGCACCGCGCCGCCGCCAGCCTGGCCGGCGCCGAGGCGACCGCCCTCACCGACGACGCCGCGGTGGCCGAGCAGGCCGGCCTGCGCCTCGTCATGGTCCCGGGCCACGACGACAACCGCAAGCTCACCACGGCCGACGACATGCCCCAGACCTTCGAGACCCGCACCGCCTTCGGCTTCGATGTCCACGGCTTCGCCGCCGGCGACCGCGTCATGCTGGGCGGGGTCGCCATCCCGCACACCCGGGCGCTCGACGGCCACTCCGACGCCGACGTCGCGCTGCATGCCCTGACCGACGCGGTGCTGGGCACGATCGCCGCCGGCGACATCGGCAGGCACTTCCCGCCCTCCGACCCGCAATGGCGCGGCGCCTCGTCCGACCGCTTCCTGCGCCACGCCGTCGACCTCGTCCGCGCCGCGGGCGGCCGCGTCGTCCACCTCGATCTCACGGTGGTCTGCGAGGCGCCGCGCGTCGGCCCGCATCGCGAGGCCATGGCGACGACCATCGCCGCGATCGCCGGCATCGAGCCCGGGCGGGTGAGCGTCAAGGCCACGACCACCGAGGGGCTGGGCTTCACCGGCCGTCGCGAAGGCATCGCGGCGCAGGCGGTGGCCACCGTCGAACTGCCGCGAACGGGAGACTGACCATGTTCGATCACGAACTGCGCGAGGCCGCCGAGCGGGTGCTGCTGTCGTGCCGCAAGCGCGGCCTCAAGGTCACCACCGTCGAATCCTGCACCGGCGGGCTGGTGGCGGCGACCCTGACGGCGATCGCCGGCTCGTCCGACGTCGTCGACCGCGCCTGGGTGACCTACTCCAACGAGGCCAAGAACGAGATGGTCGGCGTGGAACGCGACCTGATCGAGGCGCACGGCGCGGTCAGCGAGGCGGTCGCGCGGGCCATGGCCGCAGGCGCGCTGGCGCACTGCGACGCGGACCTGTCGGTGTCGATCACCGGCGTCGCCGGTCCCGGCGGCGGCACGGCGACCAAGCCGGTCGGGCTGGTGCACTTCGCCGGCGCGCGGCGCGGCCACGAGCCGGTCGTCGAGCACCACGTCTTCCCCGGCGATCGCGACACGATTCGCCGGGTGTCGGTGCTCACGGCGCTGGCGATACTGGCGTCGCTGGCCGAACGCTAGGCGCGCCGTACAGCGCGTTGGCGCGCGCCTCGAAGGCCGACACCATCCGCTTCACCGCCTCGGCGAACAGCAGCTGCACGGTCTTCTGCAGCAGCACCGAGCGGAAATCGAACTCGAGCTCGAAGTCGATCTGGCAGCCCTCCGGGTGCGGCTGGAACCGCCAACGGCTGACCAGCCGGCGGAACGGTCCCTCGGTCCCGGTGGTCTCGATGCTCGGGCCTCCGGGCGCGTCGGGCGCCAGCACGACGCGCGACGTGAACTTCTCGTGGAACGGCCCGAAGCCGATCGCCAGCTCGGAGATCTCGACCGTCGGGCTCTCGCGGCGGCGGATGCGGCCGGCGTGGCACCACGGCAGGAACTCCGGGTAGCGCGGCACGTCCGCCACCAGGTCGAACAGCTGGCGCGGCGTATGGGCGACGACGCGCCGCTCCGAATGACGGGTCAGGCTCACGCCAGCTTGGCCGCCCGCGCCGCGCGCAGCCGCGCGAAGTCGTCGCCGGCGTGGTAGCTCGACCGCGTGAGCGGCGAGGCCGACACCATCAGGAAGCCCTTGGCGAAGGCCAGCCGCGTCAGCTCCTCGAACTCGGCCGGCGTCCAGAAGCGGTCGATCGGCGCGTGCTTGGGCGTCGGCTGCAGGTACTGGCCGACGGTCAGGAAGTCGACGTCGGCGGCGCGCAGGTCGTCCATCACCTGGAGGATTTCCTCGCGCGTCTCGCCCAGCCCGACCATCAGCCCCGACTTGGTGAAGCGTGACGGATCGATCTCCTTGACCCGCGACAGCAGGCGCAGCGACGTGAAGTAGCGCGCACCCGGGCGGATCGTCGGGTAGAGCCGCGGCACCGTCTCGAGGTTGTGGTTGAAGACGTCGGGCCTGGCCGCGACGACCGTCTCGATCGCGCCGGGCTTGCGCATGAAGTCCGGGGTCAGGATCTCCACGGTGGTTCCGGGCGCGGCGACGTGGATCGCCCCGATCACCGCCGCGAAGTGCCCGGCCCCGCCATCCTCGAGGTCGTCGCGATCGACCGAGGTCACCACGACGTGGTCGAGGCCGAGCTTGCCGACGGCGTCGGCGATGCTGGCCGGTTCGTGCGGGTTGAGCGCGCCCGGCTTGCCG
The DNA here is from genome assembly GCA_964420105.1 of uncultured Reyranella sp. Classification (GTDB taxonomy): domain Bacteria; phylum Pseudomonadota; class Alphaproteobacteria; order Reyranellales; family Reyranellaceae; genus Reyranella. The sequence goes on along the minus strand of CAYQRL010000005.1, from coordinate 76,121 downwards.
GTGGCGACGTTGCAGAAGGCACAGGCGCGGGTGCAGATCTCGCCCATGATCATGAAGGTCGCGTGCTTCTTCTTCCAGCACTCGCCGATGTTCGGGCAGGCCGCTTCCTCGCACACCGTCGACAGGCCGTGCTGGCGCATCAGCCGCCGGGTCTCGGCATACTCCGGGGAATTGGGCGCACGCACCCTGATCCATTCCGGCTTGCGGCGGATCGGGTTGTCCGGCCGGTGCGCCTTCTCGGGATGACGCTCGGCGCGGCTCGGCGCGGGCTTGTCGACGGAACCGTCCATGACGCTAGATATGGAGCGTCCGTCCGTAGGCCGCCAGTACCGCCTCGTGCATCATCTCCGAAAGGGTCGGGTGCGGGAACACCGTCGCCATCAGGTCGGCCTCGGTGGTCTCCAGCGTCTTGGCGACGCTGTAGCCCTGGATCAGCTCGGTCACTTCGGCACCGATCATGTGGGCGCCCAGCAACTCGCCGGTCCTGGCGTCGAAGATCGTCTTGATGAAGCCCTCGGGTTCGCCCAGCGCGATCGCCTTGCCGTTGCCGATGAACGGGAACTTGCCGACCTTGAGCTGCAGCCCCCTGGCCTTGGCCGCCGCCTCGGTCAGGCCGATGCTGGCGACCTGCGGCTGGCAGTAGGTGCAGCCCGGGATGTTGGCCGTGTTCATCGCGTGGACGCCCTTCACGCCGGCGATCTTCTCGACCACCAGCACGCCCTCGTGCATCGCCTTGTGGGCGAGCCACGGCGGCCCGGCGACGTCGCCGATGGCGTAGACGTTGGGCTCGCCGGTGAAGCCCCACGCGTCGATGACGATGTGGGTCTTCTCGACCTTCACCTTGGTGCCCTCGAGGCCGAGGTTCTCGACGTTGCCGACGATGCCGACCGCGCTGATCACCCGCTCGACCGTGATGTCCTGGGCCTTGCCGCCGACCGTGACGGTCGCCGTGACGTTGTCCTTGCCCTTGCGCAGGTTGGACACCGTGGCGCCGGTCAGGATCTTCATGCCCTGCTTCTCGAACGCCTTCCTGGCGAACGCCGAGACCTCCTCGTCCTCGACCGGCAGGATGCGGTCGACGACCTCGCACACGGTCACCTCGGCGCCCATGGTGCGGTAGAAGCTCGCGAACTCGATGCCGATCGCGCCCGAGCCGATCACCAGCAGCGACTTCGGGAACGCCGCCGGCACCATCGCTTCCTTGTAGCTCCACACCAGCTTGCCGTCGGCCTCGAGGCCGGGCAGCTGGCGGGCACGAGCGCCGGTCGCCAGGATCACGTTCTTCGCGGTCAGCGTGGCGCTGCTCTTGTCGTTCAGCGTCACCGCGACCCTGCGCAGCGCGCCCTCGGTGCCGGCGAGCTTCGCCGCGCCGTCGAACACCGTGATCTTGTTTTTCTTCATCAGGCCGCGCACGCCCGCATTCAGCTGGGCGGCGACCTTGCGCGAGCGCTCGACGATCTTGGCCGGGTCGAACGACACGTCCTTGACCGTGAGGCCGTAGGCGTCCGCGTGCTTGATCAGGCCGTAGACCTCGGAGGTCCGCAGAAGCGCCTTGGTCGGGATGCAACCCCAGTTGAGGCAGATGCCGCCCATGTGCTCGCGCTCGACGACGGCGGTCTTCATGCCGAGCTGGGCGGCGCGGATCGCGGCGACGTAGCCGCCGGGTCCGCCGCCGACGACGATCAGGTCGAAGCTGGTATCGGCCATGGCGTGCTCCTACACCAGCATCGCGGCGGGTTGTTCGACGTAGGCGCGCAGGGTCTGGAGGAACTGCGCGCCCATCGCGCCGTCGACGACGCGGTGATCGACCGCCAGCGTGCAGCTCATCATGGTGCGCACGACCACCTGGCCCTTGCGCGCCACCGCCCTCTCCTCGCCGGCGCCGACCGCGAGGATCATGGCCTGCGGCACGTTGATGATGGCGCCGAAGCTCTGGACCCCGAACATGCCGAGGTTCGAGATGGTGAAGCCGCCGCCCTGGAACTCCTCGAGCTTCAGCTTGCCGGTCTTGGCGCGGGCCGCGAGGTCCTTGGTCTCGGCCGCGATCTGGCCCAGCCCCTTGAGGTCGGCGTTGCGCACGATCGGCGTGATCAGGCCGCGGTCGGTGGCGACCGCGACCGAGATGTCGACGGCGCCGTACTGGATCATCTCGTCCTCGGTCCACGAGGCGTTGCACTCGGGATGGTCGCGCAGCGCCTTGGCGCAGGCCTTGATGACCATGTCGTTGACCGAGACCTTGCCGCCCTTCTTCTCGGCGACGGCGTTGATCGCCTGGCGCGCCGCCAGCAGCGCGTCGATCTCGAGGTCGACCGTCAGGTAGAAGTGCGGCACCGTCTGCTTGGACTCGAGCATGCGCCGCGCGATCACCTTGCGGATTGAGCTGTGCGGCACGCGCGTGTCGCCCGGGGCGACGAACACCGGCTGGGCCGGTGCCGACGCCGGGCGCGGCGCCGTGGCGGCGGCCGCCGCAGGCTTCGCCGCGGCGGCGCCGGGACGGGCGTTCTCGACGTCGGCCTTGACGATGCGACCGTGCGGGCCGCTGCCGGTGAGGCTGGCGAGGTCGATGCCCTTGTCGGCGGCGATGCGCCTGGCCAGCGGCGAGGCGAAGATGCGACCGCCGGTCGGAGTCGTTGCGGCCGCCGCAGCGGGCTTCGGCGCGGGTGCCGGAGCCGCGGCCGGCGCGGCCGCCGGTGACGATGTCGACACCGGGGCGGCGGCTGTCGGCGCGGGGGCAGCGGCTGCGGGAGCGGGCGCGGCGGAAGCGGTCTCGCCCTCCTCCAGCAGCACGGCGATGACGGCGTTGACCTTCACGCCCTCGGTGCCCTCGGCAACCAGGATCTGGCCGACCTTGCCCTCGTCGACCGCCTCGACCTCCATCGTGGCCTTGTCGGTCTCGATCTCGCAGATCACCTGGCCCGCCTTCACGGCGTCACCGGGCTTGACGTGCCACTTCGCGAGTTTGCCCTCGGTCATCGTCGGCGAGAGCGCGGGCATCAGGATGTTGATCGACATGGCGGGCTCAGCGATTGCAGACGTCGCGGACCGCCGCGACGATGTTCTCGGGTTGCGGCAGCGCCAGCTTCTCGAGGTTGGCGGCATACGGCAGCGGCACGTCGACGCCGTGCACGCGCTTGACCGGCGCGTCCAGCCAGTCGAACGCGTGGTCCATCATCTGCGCCGCGAGCTCGGCGCCGATGCCGGCGAACGGCCAGCCTTCCTCGACCGACACCAGCCGGTTGGTCTTCTTGACCGAGGCGACGATCGTCTCGGTGTCGAGCGGCCGCAGGCTGCGCAGGTTGATGACCTCGGCGTCGATGCCGAGCTTGGCCAGTTCCTCGGCCGCGGCCAGCGCCTTGCCGACCATGATCGAGAACGCCGTGATGGTGACGTCCTTGCCCGGCCGCTCGATCTTGGCCCGGCCGATCGGCAGCACGAAGTCGGGATCGTCCGGCACGTCGAACGACTGGCCGTACAAAATCTCGTTCTCGAGGAAGATCACCGGGTTGGGATCGCGGATCGCCGCCTTGAGCAGGCCCTTGGCGTCGGCCGCGCTCCACGGCGCGAGCACCCTCAGGCCCGGCACGTGGGCGTACCAGCTGGCATAGCACTGCGAGTGCTGGGCGCCGACGCGCGCCGCCGCGCCGTTGGGGCCGCGGAACACGATCGGCGAGGTCATCTGCCCGCCCGACATGTAGTGCGTCTTGGCCGCCGAGTTGATGATGTGGTCGATCGCCTGCATGGCGAAGTTGAAGGTCATGAACTCGACGATCGGCTTCAGCCCGGCGAACGCCGCGCCGACGCCGAGGCCGGCGAAGCCGTGCTCGGTGATCGGCGTGTCGATCACGCGCTTGGCGCCGAACTCCTCGAGCAGGCCCTGGCTGACCTTGTAGGCACCCTGGTACTGCGCGACCTCCTCGCCCATCAGGAACACGCCGCCGTCGCGCCGCATCTCCTCGGCCATGGCATCGCGCAGCGCCTCGCGCACCGTCATGTGGACGGTCTTGCCACTCCACTCCGGCTCGACCGCGGGCGGCGGCGAGGCCGGCGCCGCGACCGGCTGCGCCGGCAACTCGGCCTTGGGCGCGCCCGCCGTGTTCGGAACGTCGGCCTTGGCGGCGTTGGCCTGCGGCGGCGGCTGAACGGGCGCCGACTTCGCGGCGCCGGACACGCTCTCGCCCTCGGCCGCGAGCAGGCAGATCGGGGTGTTGACCTTGACGCCCTCGGCGCCCTCCTCGACCAGCAGCTGGGCGACCGTGCCCTCGTCGACCGCCTCGACTTCCATCGTCGCCTTGTCGGTCTCGATCTCGCAGATCACCTGGCCCGCCGTGACGGCGTCGCCGACCTTGACGTGCCACTTGGCCAGCTTGCCCTCGGTCATGGTCGGCGAGAGGGCGGGCATCAGAACCGGGATGGACATCGATCAGGCTCCGACCAGGACGTCGGTCCACAGCTCGGACGGAGCGGGCTCGGGACTCTGTTGGGCGAACTCGGCGGAGTCGTTGACGATCTTGCGGATCTCGGCATCGACCGCTTTCAGCGCGGCTTCGTCGGTCATCTTTCCATCCAGCAGCAGCTTGCGCACGTGGTCGATCGGGTCGCGCTCGTTGCGATACTTGTCGACCTCTTCCTTGGTCCGGTACTTGGCCGGGTCGCTCATCGAGTGACCGCGGTAGCGGTAGGTCTGCATCTCGAGGATGTACGGGCCGGCGCCACTGCGCGCATGCTCGACCGCCTTCTCGCCGGCGGCGCGGACCGCCAGCACGTCCATGCCGTCGACCTGCTCGCCCGGGATGCCGAACGAATCGCCGTGCTTGTAGAGCTGGGTGATCGCCGAGGCGCGCTCGACCGAGGTGCCCATGCCGTAGCGGTTGTTCTCGATGATGTAGACCACCGGCAGCTTCCACAGCGCCGCCATGTTCATGGCCTCGTAGACCTGGCCCTGGTTGGCGCTGCCGTCGCCGAAGTAGGTCAGCGAGACGTTGTTGCTGCCATTGTACTTGTGCGCGAAGGCCAGGCCGGTGCCGATCGGCACCTGCGCGCCGACGATGCCGTGGCCGCCGTAGAAGTTCTTCTCGCGGCTGAACATGTGCATCGAGCCGCCCTTGCCCTTGGAGTAGCCGGTGGCGCGCCCGGTCAACTCGGCCATCACGCCGCGCGCCTCCATGCCGGCCGCCAGCATGTGGCCGTGGTCGCGGTACGAGGTGATGATCGAGTCCTTGTCGTTGATCGTCGACTGCATGCCGACCACGACCGCTTCCTGGCCGATGTAGAGGTGGCAGAAGCCGCCGATCAGTCCCATGCCGTAGAGCTGGCCGGCCCGCTCCTCGAAGCGGCGGATCAGCAGCATGTCGCGGTAGAACGCCTTCAGCTGCTCGGGGGTGACGCTGTTGTCGCCGGTGGCCGGCGCCTTGGTCGATGCGGTCGGCTTGCCGGAAGGCTCACCCTTCGGCTTCGTGGCCGGCTTCGCCATGTCACTCCCCTTCCCTGCTCGTTGTCGGCTTATACCATCGCCCAAGGCGATGTGGTTGATCTACGAGCAAAATCCCAGCCGGATGAGGGTGCGGCGCAGCATTTGAGAGAATGTTCTCGGGCGCCCCGGCGGCCCGGACAGTTTGTTTCTGCTGCCTGCAGATTGCAGGATCACTTGCGTGATCGGGGCGTCACGAACCGCCCTAGCGGGTCGGCGTGAAGATGACGACGTCGTCCTTGCGCGCGAAATTCAGCAGCACGCGGGCGCGTTCGTCTAGCATGTCGGCGTCGAGGCTCTGGTTGCGCAGCGCCGAGACGCGCCGCTCCCAGATCTTCCGGGTGGTCTCGGCCTCGGCCAGGTTCTGCTCGGCGATCAGGACCTCGCGCTGCAGGTTGACCATGGCCAGCAGGCCGCGCTCACCGTTCACGAGGTGGTAGCCGAAGTAGCCGAACACCGTCGCGAAGATGATCGGTGCCAGAATCTGTCGTGGCCGCAACAACATATGCGAGTTTCCTCACGCCATAAGGCAACATATGGTGTTGAAAAGTCAAGGCTATTCGGCCGCCGGCCCCTCGGGCGCCGGTCGGCCCGCCGGGAGGACCGGGGATCGGGGGCGCGGCAGGCCCGGGCAGGACCGTCCGCGCCCGGCGCGTTGGCTCAGCGGCCGCGCAGGATCGAGGCGCCGGCGTAGCGTGCCTGCGGGCCGAGGTGCTCCTCGATGCGCAGCAGCTGGTTGTACTTGGCCAGCCGGTCCGAGCGCGACAGCGAGCCGGTCTTGATCTGGCCGCAGTTGGTCGCGACCGCGAGGTCGGCGATGGTCGAGTCCTCGGTCTCGCCCGAGCGGTGGGACATCACCGCGCCGTACGAGGCGTTGCGGGCCATCGACACCGCTTCCATGGTCTCGGACAGGGTGCCGATCTGGTTGACCTTCACGAGGATGGCGTTGGCGAGGCCGTCCTTGATGCCCTGGGCGAGACGCTTGGGGTTGGTGACGAAAAGGTCGTCGCCGACCAGCTGGCACTTCTTGCCGAGCTTGTCGGTGATCGCCTTCCAGCCGGCCATGTCGTCCTCGGCCATGCCGTCCTCGATCGACACGATCGGGTACCGCTTCACGAGGTCGGCGTAGTATTCGACCATGCCGGCCTGGTCGAGTGACTTCTTCTCGCCTTCCAGCTCGTACTTGCCCTTTTTGAAGAACTCGGTCGAGGCCGGGTCGAGCGCGAGGAAGATGTCCTCGCCCGGCCTGTAGCCCGCCTGCTCGATCGACTTCATGATGAAGCCCAGCGCCTCGTCGGCCGACGCGAGGTTGGGGGCGAAGCCGCCCTCGTCGCCGACGTTGGTGTTGTGGCCGGCGTCGTGCAGCTGCTTCTTGAGCGCGTGGAAGACCTCTGCCCCCATGCGCAGCGCATCGGCGAAGCGGTCCGCCTTCACCGGCATGATCATGAATTCCTGGATGTCGATCGGGTTGTCGGCGTGGGCGCCGCCGTTGATGATGTTCATCATCGGCACCGGCAGCACCGAGGCCTGGCTGCCACCGACGTAGCGGTAGAGCGGCAGGCCGGCGTCCTGCGCCGCCGCCTTGGCCACCGCCAGCGAGACGCCGAGGATGGCGTTGGCGCCGATGCGGCCCTTGTTGGCCGTGCCGTCGAGGTCGATCAGGGCGCGGTCGATCTTGATCTGCTCCTGGGCATCGAGCCCGGCCAGCAGGTCCATGATCTCCGAGTTGACCGCCTGGACGGCCTTCAGCACGCCCTTGCCGCCGTAGCGCTTCTTGTCGCCGTCGCGCAGCTCGACCGCCTCGTGGGCGCCGGTCGAGGCGCCGGACGGCACCGCCGCGCGGCCCATGGCGCCGCTGTCGAGTTCGACCTCGACCTCGACCGTGGGATTGCCCCGGCTGTCGAGAATTTCGCGGGCGCGGACGTCGGCAATCACGCTCATGGCGGCAACTCCTTGATTGGGCGCGGCTTGTCTAGCGGCCCCCAAGGTCAGGAGCAAGCCGGGGAAGCGTCAGCGCCAGGCGCTCTTGAGGGCCTGGTCGGTCTTCCACTTCTCGACGCCGGCCACGTCGTCGCAGGAGAAGACCTGGCCGTTCTTGCGCGGCTGGGCCTCGACCCAGGCGAAGACCAGGCACTGCGACTGGTTGTTGCCGTTCTGCCGGGTCTCGAACAGGACCTCGCTGGTCACCGCGGCGCCCGCCCTCGCGTCGCCGTAGTCGTCGATCACCGGCGCGATCTCGCCGACCGTGCGGCCCGCCGACCGGGTGTCGGCGTACCACTTGGCGAAGCCGGCGAACTGCTCGCCGGCAAGGCCCTTGCCGTCGGCCGCGACGTAGACCTTGAGGTCGCGCACCAGCGCCTGCGCCGCCGCCTCGGCCTTGGGTTCGGCGGCCTTGCGGCGCTCGGCCAGCCGCGCCTTCAGGTCCTTGAGGAGGTCCGCGTTCGATCGGGCCGGCGGTGTCGGGGTGGCCGGCGGCGGCGCCGCGGCCTGCGTCGACGGATCGACGCGGCGGATCGGCGCCTTCGCCGCCTCGGCGTTCAACTGCTGCGCCTCCAGCGGGGTCAGCTTGCCGACCGGCCGGGTGCCGCGGCCGCGCTGCCAATCCTCGATCGCCTTCACGGTCGCGTCCGACGACAGGTTGCCGTCGATTGGGCCGTTGTACTTGTCGAGCGTGCGCAGCGACTCCTGCAGCTTGCGCCGCTCCGGTTCCGGGGCCTGCAGCACCGTCGCGTAGTCCGGCGGGCGCGCCGCCACGATGCCGCCACCACCACCACCTCCGCCGCCGCCGCCGCCAGGCGCCGGCGCGGCGCTGCCACCCGGGGCGCAGGCCGCCGGATTCTGGAAGCAGCGCTCGACCTCGCTCGCGCTCTGCGCCGCGACCACGGACGGCGCCAGCAGGGCGAGCGACAGGAGGAGCGGCCGCAGGCGGGTCATGTCACAGCGCCCCGTAGGTGCCGGAGGCGAGCTGCGCCGGCAGGCCGATCACCATGGTGACAGGCTGTCCCTGCCCGGTCTGGCCGCGCGCCAGGATGTGGTCGTTGGGTGCGCCGGTCTTGCTCTGGTAGGTACCTGAGCTGCCGAACTTGCCGTTGAAGCAGGTCATCGAGTAGCGACCGGCGGCCGGGCCATCGTTGGTGAACGTGCCTTCGCACACCGGCTCGCCGCGCGGGTTGTCGACGTTGAAGGTCACCGAGCGGTCGCGCCCGATCAGGGCGCCGTAGCGCGCCAGCCCGTTCAGCCGCGCGACGTTGCCGCTGGCGTCGCGGTAGAAGATCGAAACCGGTCCGTAGGACTCGGTCGGCAGCAGGTTGCGCGGCACGACGTAGTGCTCGTCGCTGATCACCACCTGGCAGCGGCAGTCGGCGGCGTAGTTCTCGCCCAGCGGGCCCAGCTCCGCGAGCTTGCGGTTGCAGTTCGAGACCGCGATCTCCTGGACCTCGCGCTCGCTCATCTGTCCGCGCGAGTAGGAATCGGCGTAGAGGAAAGCGCACTGCCGGGGCATCGGCACCGCCAGCACCTTGTGGCTGGCGGCGTTGGTCTCCGGATTGACCCAGTAGCGGTTGGCCATGTCGGGGAAGCGCAGGAACAGCGGGTCGCGCCGCTCGGCCTTGCCCTGGGACGACTGGGCGGCGGACTGCGCGTTGGCGGCCGGGGCCAGGGCGGGAGCCAGGACGACGGTGGCGATCAGGGCGAGCGCGAGGGAGCGGAACATGGCCCTCGATACCAGCCGACAAACGTGACGGAAATACGTCCCGTCGGAGACCGCGGCGCGGAAGCCGCGGCCGGTGACGGGTTCGGCCGCTAGACCAGCCGGCTCTGGGCCTTGGCCGCGCCGATGAACGACGAGAACAGCGGGTGCGGCGCGAACGGCCGTGACTTCAGCTCGGGGTGGTACTGCACGCCGATGAACCACGGGTGGTCCGGGATCTCGACGATCTCGGGCAGGATGCCGTCGGGCGACATGCCGGAGAAGCGCAGGCCGACCTGCTCGAGCCGGTCCTTGTAGTTGACGTTGACCTCGTAGCGATGGCGGTGCCGCTCGCTGATCACGTCCTCGCCGTAGATCTCGTGCACCTTGGTGCCGCGTCGCAGGTGGGCCGGGTAGGCGCCGAGCCGCATGGTGCCGCCGAGGTCGCCGGCCGCCGACCGGCGCTCGGTCTGGTTGCCCTTCACCCACTCGGTCATCAGGCCGACGATGGCGTGCTCGCACGGGCCGAACTCGGTCGACGAGGCCCCCTCGAGGCCGAGCAGGTTGCGCGCCGCCTCGATCACCGCCATCTGCATGCCGAAGCAGATGCCGAGGAACGGCACGCGGCGCTCGCGCGCGAAGCGCACGGCGTGGATCTTGCCCTCGGTGCCACGCTCGCCGAAACCACCCGGCACCAGGATGCCGTGCACGTGCTCGAGGTGGGACACCGCGTCGTCGCGCTCGAAGATCTCGGAGTCCATCCACTCCAGGCCGACCTTCACGTTGCTCTTGAAGCCGCCGTGGGTCAGCGCCTCGGACAGCGACTTGTAGGCGTCGAGCAGCACCGTGTACTTGCCGACCACCGCGATCGTCACCTTGCCCTCGGGCTCGCGCACCGAGCGCACGATGCCACGCCAGCGGTCGAGGTTGGGCTCCTCTTCCGCCGGCAGGCCGAAGTAGCGGCAGACCTCGGCGTCGAAGCCCTGCGCGTGGTAGGCGATCGGCACCTGGTAGATCGTGTCGACGTCGCGCGCCTCGACCACCCGCTCCGGACGGACGTTGCAGAACAGCGCGATCTTGCGCCGCTCGTTGGCCGGGATTTCCTTGTCGCCGGAACGGCAGATCAGCAGGTCGGGCTGGATGCCGACGCTCAGCAGCTCCTTGACCGAGTGCTGGGTCGGCTTGGTCTTGAGCTCGCCCGCGGTCGGCACCCACGGCAGCAGCGTCAGGTGCACGAACATCGTGCGCTCGCGCCCGAGTTCGTTGCCGAGCTGGCGGATCGCCTCGAGGAACGGCAGGCCCTCGATGTCGCCGACCGTGCCGCCGATCTCGACCAGCACGAAGTCCTCCTCGTCGGTGTCGGCGAGGACGAATTCCTTGATCGCGTCGGTGACGTGAGGGATCACCTGCACCGTGGCGCCGAGGTACTCGCCGCGGCGCTCCTTGGCAATCACGTTCGAATAGATGCGCCCGGTGGTGATGTTGTCGCTCTGGCGCGCATCGACGCCGGTGAAGCGCTCGTAGTGGCCGAGGTCGAGGTCGGTCTCGGCGCCGTCGTCGGTGACGAAGACCTCGCCGTGCTGGTACGGGCTCATCGTGCCCGGATCGACGTTGAGGTAGGGGTCGAGCTTGCGCAGCCGCACGCGGTAGCCGCGCGCCTGCAACAGCGCTCCCAGCGCCGCCGACGAAAGACCCTTGCCTAGCGAGGAAACCACGCCGCCCGTTATGAAGATAAAGCGCGTCATGGGCTTACAGCATACTAACAGTTGCGGCGTGCGGCCATGGGGATATCCCTCCGCCGGAGAGATCTCGGCGGGTGGAACGGTGTCGCACCATGGTCGTTCCTAGCGGGTCGGCGCAGCGGGGGCCGCGGGCGCCGCCGGAGCGGCGCCACCGGTCGCCGGGGCCGCCGGCGTGGCCGGCACGCGGTCGATGATCGAGCGCGTGGCGCGCGACGAATCGGTCATGCTCCACGCCATCAGCATGCTCAGCGTGAAGAAGGCGGTGGCGAGGATCGCGGTCATGCGGGACAGCACGTTGGCCTGGCCACGGACCGAGAACAGCGCGTCGGTCCGCCCCATCCCCAGTCCGCCGCCCTCGCTGCGCTGGAGCAGGATGACGACGATCAGGGCGGCGGTAACGCCGACATGGATGACCAGCAGCACCAGCCGCCAATCGTGCAAAAAGCCTCGAACCGCGTCCATTTCGTCCCGCGCCAGAGATGGGAATGCCCGGAATCCCGCCCGGCCGGGGGCGGCCGGGACAGCGGGCGGCTTCTAGCCGTTTCAGGCCGCCTTGGCGATAGACAAAAATTCGTCGGCCTTGAGGCTCGCCCCGCCGACCAGCGCGCCATCGACGTCGCCGGCGGCCAGGAGCTCGGCCGCGTTGCTGCCCTTGACCGAGCCGCCGTACAGCAGCCGGACCTTGTCGGAGTCGGCCACCAGGCCACCCAGGACCTTGCGGATATGCGCGTGGGCTGCAGCGACTTCCGGGGTGGTCGGGGTCTTGCCGGTGCCGATCGCCCAGACCGGCTCGTAGGCCACGACCAGGTTGGCCGCGGAGGCGCCGGCCGGGACGCTCCCCTTCAGCTGGCTTTCCAGCACCGCCAGGGTCTTGCCGGCCTCGCGCTCGGCCAGGGTCTCGCCGATGCAGACGATCGGCAGCAGCCCCGCCCGCCACGCCGCCTCGGCCTTGGCCCGGACCACGGCGTCGGTCTCGCCGCAATCGGCCCGGCGCTCGGAATGGCCGACGATCACGCAGCTCGCGCCGGCGTCCTTGAGCATCTCGGGGGCGATGTCGCCGGTATGGGCGCCGTTCGCCTTGGCATGGCAATTCTGGCCGCCGACCAGGACGCCGCTGCCCTTCACCGCCTCGGCCACCGCCGCCACCAGGGTCGCCGGCGGGCAGACCAGCAGGTCGCGGTCGTTCCAGCCGGCCTGCCGCACGCCGGCGGCGACGTCGCGGGCCAGGGCCAGGCCGTCGCCGGCGAGACCGTTCATCTTCCAGTTGCCGGCAATCAGCGGCCGCCGCGTACGCGCCATGGTCTTCCCCACCGTGAATTTGCCGGTGTGTCTAACGGCCACGGCGGCCGGGGTCAAAGGTCCCTTGGTTGCCTGCCCTTGGGGCGGGTGCTAGGCATGCCCGCCACGCAAGAAAGACAGCCGCCCCTCCGTGAATACCTTCAGAAAATACGCCCGCTTCATCATCCTGTTCATCCTGTTCGGCATGCTGATCGTCAGCTTTGCCTTCTGGGGCATCGGCGACATGCTGCGCATGGGCGGCCGGAGCACGGAGGTCGCTCACGTCGGCGGCACCCGCATCCCCCTCTACGGCTGGGTCGGCGGCGCGCCGGTCTCGGTCAACGAGGTGCGTGACCAGTTCAACCGCCAGCTCGAGGGCATCCAGCGCCAGACCGGCCAGCGGCCCGAGCCGGAGCAGGCCATCCGCTTCGGCCTGCACGTGCGGGCGCTCGAGGAGACCATCCAGCGCGCGGTCCTCGACTACACCATCCAGCAGTTCGGCCTCGTGGTCAGCGACGACGAGGTCTACGCCGCGATTTCGAGGAACCCGGCCTTCGCCGGCACCGGCGGCTCGTTCGACCGGCTGCTGTTCCGCAACCGCCTGCAGCAGGCCCGCATCAGCGAGGCCCAGTTCGTCAACGACGTCCGCCGCGAGATCGCCGCCAACCAGCTGTTCGGCGCCGTCCGCACCGAGGGCCTCGCGCCGACGACCCTGCGCGACGACATCTTCCGAATGGAAGCCGAGCGCCGGGTCGGCGAGACGATCTACGTTCCCGACGCGATCGTGACCGACGTGCCGAAGCCTACGGCCGAGCAGCTCGGCGCCTACTTCGAGGCCAACAAGGCACGCTTCCAGGTGCCCGAGTTCCGCGCCTTCTCCTACGTCATGATGACCGCCGACGACGTCGCCTCGCAGGTCGGCGTCACGCCCGACATGGTCAAGCAGGAGTACGAGGCCCGCGCCGCCGAGTTCGGCACGCCCGAGAAGCGCGACGTCGACCAGGCGATGGCCGACAGCGAGGACAAGGCCAAGGCGATCATCGCCGCCGTCACCGCCGGCAAGTCGCTCGAGGACGCCGCCAAGGACGTGCTGGGCAGCGCCGACGGCGTCATCAAGCTCGGCCCGGTCACCAAGAAGGACCTGCCGCCCGGGCCGCTGGCCGACGGCGTGTTCAACCTGCCGGTCGGCGTGGCGCCGGCGCCGATCCAGTCGCCGCTCGGCTGGCACATCGTCCGCGTCAACGGCATCACGCCCGGCAAGTCGGTGCCGTTCGACGAGGTCAAGGACCGGCTCGAGAAGGAACTGCGCGCCCAGCTGGCGCCCGACCTGCTGATCAAGCAGGTCACCGACTTCGAGCGGGTGCTGGCCAAGACCCAGTCGATGAAGCAGGCCGCCGAGGATCTCGGCCTCAAGGTCCGGACCTACGAGAACGTCGACGCGCGCGGCCAGGACGCGCAGGGCGTGCAGGTCGTGATGGGCCCGGCCGCCAGCGAGCTGGTCCAGGCCGCCTTCGCCACCCGCGAGAGTGCCGAGAGCGAGCTGCTGGAGACCCCGCGCGGCGAGTACTTCATCGTCCGCACCGACCGCGTCGTACCGGCCCGCACCCCTGCTCTCGACGAAGTCGAGGTCAAGGTCACCGAGGCGTGGCAGGCCGAGGAGCGCCGCAAGCTCGCCGACGCCAGGGTCAAGGCGGCGCTGGAGAAGGCGAACGCCGGCACCAGCTTCGAGGACCTGGCCAAGGAGCTCGGGCTGGAGGTCCGCGTCGCCAAGCCGGTGTCGCGGTTCGAGGCCGACCAGGGCAACTACCTGACCCAGCCGGTGGTCCAGGAACTGTTCAAACTGCCGGAGGGCAAGGCGGCGTCGGTCCGTACCGCCGAGGGCAGCGTGCTGGTCAAGGTCAACAAGCTCGAGCCGGTCGACATGGCCCGCGACAAGGACCAGGTCGAGCGCTTCGGCAAGCAGCTCGACACCATGGTCGCCAACGACCTGATCCTCCAGCTGATCGCCGCGCTGCGCGCCAAGTACGGCGTCACCGTCGACGAGGCCGCCTTCGCCGCCGCCTTCCGCCCGCAGAACCAGCAGTAAGACGCGTAGCCCATGTCGATCTCGCCCGACTTCGATGCCTTCCAGGCGCGTTACGACTCCGGCAAGCCGCAGTTGGTCTGGACCAAGCTGGTCGCCGACCTCGAGACGCCGGTCTCGGCCTACCTGAAGCTGGCCGACGGCCGCGCCAACTCTTTCCTGCTCGAGTCGGTCGAGGGCGGCACGGTGCGCGGGCGCTACTCGATCATCGGCTTCAAGCCCGACGTGATCTGGCGCTGCCGCAAGGGCAAGGCCGAGATCAACCGCCGCGCCCGCAGCGACGCCCAGGCGTTCGAACCGCTCGAGGGCCGTCCGCTCGAGACCCTGCGGCTGCTGATCCGCGAGTGCCAGATGGAATTGCCGCCGGGCCTGCCGCCGATGGCGTCGGGCCTGTTCGGCTTCCTCGGCTACGACATGGTCCGCGACATGGAGCGGCTGCCGGACAACAACCCCGACCCGATCGGCCTGCCCGACGCCATCATGGTCCGGCCGACCATGATCTGCATCTTCGACCGGCTCGAGGACAACGTCACCCTGGTGACGCCGGCGTGGCCGCAGGCCGGCATCGGCGCGCGCGCCGCCTACGACGCCGCGCAGGAGCGGCTGGCCGACGCGGTGTCGGACTTCGAGCGCTCCCTGCCCTTCCGGCGCGAGAGCGCCGACGCGCTCGAGGCGCTGCCCGAGCCGCAGGCCAACATGACCAAGGACGCCTTCAAGGCGATGGTCGAGACCTGCAAGGAATACATCCGCGCCGGCGACGCCTTCCAGATCGTACCGTCGCAGCGCTTCTCGCTGCCGTTCAAGCTGCCGCCGCTGTCGCTGTACCGCTCGCTGCGCCGCATCAACCCGTCGCCGTTCCTGATCTTCTTCGACTACGGCGACTTCACCATCGTCGGCTCGAGCCCGGAGATCCTGGTGCGACTGCGCGACGACACCGTCACGATCCGGCCGCTCGCCGGCACCAAGCCGCGCGGCGCGACGCCGGAGGAAGACAAGCGGCTGGCCGAGGAACTGCTGGCCGATCCGAAGGAGCGGGCCGAGCACCTGATGCTGGTCGACCTCGCCCGCAACGACGTCGGCCGCGTCTCCCGGCTGGGCTCGGTGCGCGTCGTCGAGCAGTTCACGATCGAGAAGTACAGCCACGTGCAGCACATCTCGAGCCACGTCGAGGGCAAGCTCGAGGAAGGGTTGGAGGCGATCGACGCGCTGAAGGCCGGCTTCCCGGCCGGCACGCTGTCGGGCGCGCCCAAGGTCCGAGCGATGGAGATCATCGACGAGGTCGAGCCGGTGCGCCGCGGCATGTACGCCGGCTGCGCCGGCTACTTCGCGGCCAACGGCTCGATGGACACCTGCATCCTGCTGCGCACCGGCCTGGTCAAGGACCAGACGCTGTACGTGCAGGCCGGCGTCGGCGTGGTCGCCGATTCCGACCTCGAGGCCGAGTACCAGGAGAGCGTGCACAAGGCGCGCGCACTGGTCCGGGCGGCGGAAGAGGCCGTGCGTTTCGCCATGGCCGGGCAGTGGAGTTCGGGCAATACCCGGCGTTGAGCCGCCCTGCCCGCGAGACTAGGCTCTCCCGAACGGAGGAGAGTCCATGTCCGACTGGCAAAAGCGTTACCAGCGCCTGCTGTTCGATCGCCCGCACCCGAGGGTGTTGCGGGTGACGATGAACCGGCCCGACAAGTTCAACGCCACCGACACGATCATGCACACCGAGCTGGTCAACGTCTGGCGCGACATCGACGCCGACGACACGGTCAACTGCGTGATCATCCAGGGCGCCGGCGGCAAGGTGTTCTCGGCCGGCGGCGACTTCGACCTGATCGAGAAGAACATCAAGGATTACAACGCGCTGCTCCGCACCTGGAAGGAAGCGCGCGACATCGTCTACAACGTCATCAACTGCTCCAAGCCGATCGTCAGCACGATGCGCGGCCCGGCGGTGGGCGCCGGCCTCGTCGCCGGCATCCTCGCCGACGTCTCGATCGCCTCGAAGAAGGCCAAGATCATCGACGGCCACACCCGGCTCGGCGTCGCCGCCGGCGACCACGCCGTCATCGTCTGGCCGCTGCTCTGCGGCATGGCCAAGGCCAAGTACTACCTGCTGCTGTGCGAGGCGGTCGACGGCCAGGAGGCCGAGCGCATCGGCCTGGTCTCGATGTGCGTCGAGGACGACGAGCTGGAGGCCAAGGGCCTGGAGGTCGCGACCAAGCTGGCCGAGGGCGCGCAGACCTCGATCCGCTTCACCAAGTACGCGCTCAACAACTGGCTGCGCATGATGGGGCCGAGCTTCGACGCCTCGACGGCGCTCGAGATGCTGGGCTTCCTCGGTCCCGAGGTGAAGGAAGGCCTCGCCTCCCACCTCGAGAAGCGCAAGCCCAGGTTCGATCCCTACTCTCCCCTCTGAGGAGCGCGCCATGCGTGGACTGGAAGGCCGCAACGTCATCGTCACCGGCGGCGGCGGCGCCATCGGCAGCGCGATCTGCCGCCGCTTCGCCGGCTACGGCGCGCGGGTCGGCGTGTTCGATCGCAACGTCGAGGCCGCCGACAGGGTCGCGGCCGAGATCCGCTCGGCCGGCGGCACTGCCTTCGTCTCGGGCGTCGACATCGCCGACCACGAGGCCGTCAACCGGGCGGTCGCCGCCTTCGAAGCCGAGCTCGGCCCGACCGACATCCTGGTCAACAACGCCGGCTGGGACCGCTTCGCCAACTTCGTCGACACCACGCCGGAGCTGTGGAACCAGGTCATCGCCATCAACCTCCACGGCCCGCTCAACATGAGCCACGCGGTGCTGAAGGGCATGACCGCGCGCGGCCACGGCCGCGTCGTCAACATCGCCTCCGACGCCGGCCGGGTCGGCTCGTCGCAGGAGGCCGTGTACTCCGCCTGCAAGGGCGGCATCATCGCCTTCACCAAGACGGTGGCCCGCGAGGTCGCGCGCAAGGGCATCACGCTGAACACGGTGTGCCCGGGACCGACCGACACGCCGTTGCTGGCCGCGGTCGCCGGCGCCGACGAGCGCGGCCAGAAGGTCCGCGCCGCGCTGGTCAGCGCCATCCCGATGAAGCGCGTCGGCCAGCCGGAGGATATCCCCGGCGCGGTCTGCTTCCTCGCCAGCGACGACGCCGCCTTCATCACCGGCCAGACGATCAGCGTCTCGGGTGGCTTGACCATGCACGGGTGAGCGGCGGAGACTCCGGGCCATGTCCGAGCCCCCGTCGCCGCGCGCCTCGCGCGCCGTCAAGCTGGTCCTGATGGGCGTGGCGGGCGCTGCGTTGCTGTATTCGTGCGCCCCCGGCGCGGCCGGACTCGGTGGCATGCCCTACATCTTCTTCCTGCCCAACCCGTTCTTCCGCGGGCCGGTGTCCGCGCCGGGCCCCGGCGTGACCCCGTCAGGACCGGGCGCGACCGGCACCGATGCCGCCAGGGCGGCGCCGTCGCAGGCGGCGCCGGCGCAGAGCCAGCGCGGCGGCTTCGGGGCGACCGGCAGTTCTTCCGGCACCTCGGGCACGAGCTGACGTGCGGCGGGAAAGCATCGCGCCGCGCCCCGGCTGGCAGGCCAAGGTCGAGCAACTGGGCTTCGACTACTACGTGCTCGACGGCAAGGCCTACTGGACCGAGCAGGCCTGCTACGCCTTCACCGCCGACCAGGTCGACGAGCTCGAGGCCTCGACCGCCGAGTTGCACGGCCTGTGCCTGCAGGCGGTCGAGCATGTCGTCGCCAACCGGCTGTGGCAGCGCTTCCGCATCCCGCCGGCGTTCGGCGACTACATCGAGACGGTGTGGCGGCGCGCCGACCCGACGATCTGCGGCCGTTTCGACCTCGCCTACGACGGCAGCGCCCCGCCCAAGATGCTCGAGTACAACGCCGACACGCCGACCGCGCTGTACGAGGCCGCGGTGGTGCAGTGGTACTGGCTGAAGGACACGAAGCCCGGCGCCGACCAGTTCAACTCGATCCACGAGAAGCTGATCGAGGCGTGGCGCGGCGTGCTCCGCCGGCTGCCGCCGGAGGGACTGGTCCACTTCGCCCGCTTCGAGGACCAGCCGGAGGAACTGGCGACCTCGGAATACCTGCGCGACACCGCGCTGCAGGCCGGCCTCGCCGGCAAGCCGCTGACGGTGGCGCAGGTCGGGTGGAACGGCCGGCGCTTCACCGACCCGGACGAGATGCCGATCCAGGTGCTGAGCAAGCTCTACCCGTGGGAGTGGATGACGCGCGAGGAATTCGGTGTCCACGTGCTTTCCGACACCACCGCCTTCCTCGAGCCGGCATGGAAGATGATCCTCAGCAACAAGATGCTGCTGCCGCTCCTCTGGGAGGGCTTTCCTGGACATCGCAACCTGCTGCCCGCTTTCGAGACCGAGCATGCCGACCTCGGGGGCCGCTTCGTGAGGAAGCCGATCTTCGGCCGCGAGGGCCACAACGTCACCGTGGTCGCACCCGGCGTCTTCGACACCGCGGGCGGCGACTACGGCAGCGAGGGATACGTCTGGCAGGCGTTCCAGCCGCTGCCGGTGTTCGACGGCAACCACGCCCTGGTCGGCTCCTGGGTGATCGCCGGCGAGCCCGCCGGCATCGGCATGCGCGAGGACGAGCGGCGCATCACGCACAACACCAGCCGCTTCGTGCCGCACTACTTCACCTGAGGGTCAGTAGTCCCACTCGGTCTTGACGCCGACCCGGCCGGTGGAGTCGGCACCGATGTCGCCCTCGATCTTGACGTGGTCGAGCACCTCGACCTGCACCACGCCCCGGCTCGAGTTGCCGGTCGCGCCCTGGCGGGCGCCGACGTAGACGCCGGGCGCGACGTAGCGGCCGGCCTCGACCGATACCGGCGCCGTCGCGCTCTTGCCCGAGTCGACCGACAGCCGGTCGAGGCCCAGCCCGCCGCGCAGCCGGCCGATCGCCCCTGCCCCGGAGGCCTGCCCGGTCAGCTCGGCCAGCCCCTGCGCCGCCTGCGCCAGTTCGAACACGCTGAGGCCCGAGGCCGGCTTGCCGAACAGCAGCATCGCCATCGCCTCGTCGGGCGGCATCGCGGGCGACGAGCTGACCGCGATCGACGGCGCGCGCGCCGTCCCCGCGATCGTCACCGTGATGACGGTCTGGTTGATCGTGGTGTTGGCCACGAAGTCGAGCCGCGGGTCGACGCGGTCGAGATTGTCGAGCGTCACCACGCCCTTGCTGAAGGTCAGCCGGTGGCCCAGCAGGTTGAACTCGCCGCGCCGGATGGTGAGCCCACCGGTCACCGCCGGCGCGGCCGGCGTACCGCCGACCGTCAGCTGGCCGCCCATCTCGGCATCGAGTCCGCGACCGCGCACGAACACCGCCTGCGGCGCGTCGATCGTCATGTTGAGGCGGATCGGCGGTCCCGCGGCCGCGGCGGGGGCCAACGACTTCGGCGGCGGCTGCAGCGCCATCAACTGCGCCGGCGAGACGCCCGGCTTGTCGACCTCGCGCACCTCGATGGTCGGGAACGCCGCCGCCTGCTGGCCGCCGATCGAGACCTCGGCACGGTCGATCCGGATCGAGCCGCCGATGTCCAGCGCGGTCGTCGTGTCGCCGGTGACCTTGAGGTTGGCCGACACGCGCGCGACCAGGTCGGGGCGATTGACCAGCAACGCGCCCTGGCTGGTGATCGAGAGGTCTGGCCGGACGCCGCCGCCCGGATCGATGCCTACCGAACCGCCGATTGCCAGCGTGCCGTTGCCGGCGGTCTGGAAGGCCAGGCGCTGGACCTGCAGGGTGTTGCCCTGGAGCACCAGTCGCCCCTGCCCGTTGGACAGGCGCATGCCCGATTCCGGCAGCGCCAGCGCGCCGTTCGAGAAGTCGATGCTGCCGCTGCCCGTCACCTGCGCGCCATTGATCTCGACCGCGAGGTCCGGCCGCAGGCGGCCGGAGACGTTGCGCACGGTATTGCCCAGCAGCGGCGAGAACGGCGCGAGCTCGACATTGCCGGACACCGCTGCCGACGCCGCCAGCGGCGCGCCTCCGCGCGGCAGCGTGGCACGTCCTTTGAGCGCGAGGGCGGTGCCGCCGCCTGCCGTCACGCGGGCCTGCGCCGACGCCTCCGGTCCGGCCAGCGTTGCCGTCCCCTGCAGCGCGACCGGCGGCAGCAGCGCCATCTCGGGCCGTCGCAGGCGCAGTGCCGCGATGCTGTACGAGGCCTCCACCGCCGGCGCCTGGGCAGTGCCCCGGACCTGCGCCCTGGCCTGCAGGGCGCCGTCGAGCCCGGTGCCGGGCGCGAAGGCATCGACCAGCTGCAACGGCAGCGCGGCGACCTCGACCTGCAGGTCGTTGCCCTCGGGCGCGATCGTGCCGCGCGCGCTGACCCGGCCGCTGCCGAGACGCAGGGCCAGCGGCTCGATGGTCACGCGCGGGCCCGCGACGACGATGCGGCCCGGCGCCGCCAGCGCCACCGGGATGGCGCGGTAGCTGCCGTCCAGCCGACGCAACGCGATCGCGAGATCCTCGCCCGCCTTCTGCAGCGAGGCCTCGAGACTGGCCCGGGTCTCGCGACCATTGGCCTGCACCGCGACGGCCATGTCCTTGAGGCCGCCCTTGGCCGTCGCCTTGACGCCGGAAAGATCAGCCACGCCTGACAGGCCGTCGGCGGCCAGGGTGGCGTCCAGCGCGAGGTCGGGTCCCGGACGCTCGACGCGGGCCCGCAGTTCCAGCCCCGACAGCGCGATCGTCCCCGCGCGCAGTCCTGTCGCGTCGCCGCGCACGGTCAGGACCTGTCCCGCGGCGGCAGGATCGGCCGCGATCTCGAGGTCGATCGCGCCGGCCAGCGGCGTGCCGGCGAGCACCGCAGCATCCTCCAGCCGCGCCACCCTCAGCCTGGCCTGCCCGGTCGCCGCACCGCCCGCGATCGCGAAATCGCTGACGTCGAGCACCGCGCTGGCCCAGCGTCCCTGGAAAGTCGGTACTCGCAGGCCGCCCGCCGCGTCGACGGCGAAGCGGCCGTCGAGCGATACCGCCTGCTCGGCGAGGTCGCCCTGCAGGCTGAGCGTGCCGCTGGCCGCGCCAGCGGCATCGATGGCGCCGGCCGCGGACAGGCTCAGCGTGCGCGACGTCAAGGGACCGCGCGCGAGCCCCGTCATCGAACCCTCGATCTTGGCCTCGGTGCGACCATCGGCGCGGACGACGCGCCCGGTGACGCGCCCGGCCCCAGCCAGCGACGGTTCCAGCGCGGCGAGTTGCGACAGGTCGAGCGCGAGGTCGATGGAGGCGTTGTCGCCGCGTCCCTGCCCCGCGGCCGCCAACTGCCCGGCGGCGCTGCCGATGCGGGCCTCGCCCAGCCGCCATCCACCGTCCGGCTGCAGCGCGGCGTTGCCCGACAGGGCGATGCCGTCGCGCAGCGCCTGGGCCGGGACACCCGCGACCTCGACACGGTCGATGCTGCCCTGCCACGACAGCCGTGCTCCTTGGGGAGTCCTCGACGCCGTGACATCGAGCGCGGCCGTCCCCGCCAACCGCCGGCCGGCGAGATCCGAAAAGGCGGCGAGATCGAACACGTCCAGCCGCAGCCTGCCCTCGCCCGTGTCCGTCGGCATCGCGTAGGAGCCGCCGCCGGTCATGGCCGCGAGGCCCGAGCGCAGGTCGAGGCCGGTGACGTCGATCCTGCCATCGGCGAGGCTCGCCCGTGCCTTCAGATCGAGGGCACCCGGCTTCGGCAGCCGCGGATCGACGGCGGTGGCGGTCACGTCCTCGACCCGGCCGATCAGGTCGACCGCGCCGCGCGGCGTGCGCGTGACCTCCGCGACGTCGGCCTTGAGATCGAGGCGCAGTCCACGCCAGGCCATGCCGGCCGCGAGCCCGGCCAGCGCGGCCGGCTCGGGCGACTGGACGATCATTCCCCCGGCGACGCGGTCGGACGCCCGATCGTACGACCCCGAGACATCCACGCGCTGCGGACCCGACGTGAGCGTTGCCTTCGACAACTCGACCCGACGCTCGTCCAGCACCGCGTCGGCCTCGAGACGGACCGGCTGGCGCAGGGCATCGGCCAACGGACCGGCCGGCAGCCCCGGTCCCGCCCCCTCGAAGCGCAGCGTCGCCGCGGTGGCGTCGTCGCGCGGTTGCCAGTCGAGCGTGCCGTTGGCGGTCACAGCGTCGTCGGCCGAGACCTTGATCCGCGCCGTGCCGGTCCGGGCATCGCCCTTGGCCTGGAAGTCGAGCCCGAAGCCCGCGAGGTCGCGTCGTTCCAGCAGCACCGCGACGATGCCGTTCGGCCCCTCGTTGAAGGTCGCCTCGCCGTCGATCCACTGCCGTTGCAGGTCGAAGCGCATGTCGACCGCCAGCGACCCGGCCGGACCGTCGGTGCGCTTCCCCGCCAGCCGGAGGTTGCCCTCTGCCGGTGTCGCCGGCACCAATGCCGCGCCGGACAACGCCCAGTGCGAGTCGGCCCCGAGCAGGTCCTTGCCGAGATGGAGGTCGGCGACGTCGAGCGAGCGCACCTCGACGCCGACCGGCAGGCCCCCGCCACCGCCCGACGCCCCGGCGGTCGAGGTCGAGGGCAGCGGCGACCGCAGAACCGACACGCGCCGTGCCGCCAACGCGTCGATCCGCAACTGGCCGCGCAGCAGGGGCAGGATCGACCAGCTCAGGCGCGCATCGTCGACCGTGAGCCAGGCGCCCTGCCGATCGGCATAGGCGATATGACCGACCGTCAGGTCGGTCGGGAAGAAGCCGGCGAGGCCGCGGATCTCGAGGCCGCCTTCGGGTCCCGAGGCGGCGCCCGACACCAGCCGCGCGGCGAGGCGCTGCACCGGCCCTGTCTGCAGCGCGACGAACAGCGCCAGAAGGAGGGCCAGCAAGCCGCCGAGGCCGTAGAGAGCGAGGCGTGCGGCGCGCATCAGAAGGCCTGCCCCAGGCTGACGTAGAGGCCGAACGGCGGGTCGCCGTCGCGGCGGTTCAACGGGAAGCCGACATCGACCCGCACCGGGCCGAAGTCGGTGTAGTAGCGCGCACCGACGCCGGCGCCGACCCGCGGCGGCAACTGCGAGAAGTCGGGGATGAAGTAGGGATAGGCGCTGCCGGCATCGACGAAGGCGACCGCGCCCCACGACTCGCCGATGCGCTGGCGAAGCTCGATGCTGGCCTCGAACAGGCTGGCACCGCCCAGCGGGTTGTTGAAATTGTCGCGCGGACCGGCGCTCTGGTAGACGAAGCCGCGCACCGATCCGCCGCCGCCGGCATAGAAAAGCTTGTCCGGCGGGATTCCGCCGATGCTGATCGCGGGCTCGGTGCCGAGCGACAGGCGCGATGCCAGCACGGTGCGGCCGGGCTCGGCGAGATCGAGGTAGCTCCGGCCGGTGACGCGCAGGACGGTGAAGAAGTCGCGCTCGTAGACCCATGGCGTGACGTCGAGGTCGATGCGGTAGCCCCGGGTCGGGTCGGTATCGCTGTTGGCGCGGTTGTACAGGACCGACAGCGGCACGCCGAGCAGCGCGTAGTCCATGGTCACACCGTTGCGCGTGATCCTGGAGATCTCGCTGGAAAGGCCGAGCCGCGCCTGCCAGCGCGGCGAGAACACGCGGTCGAGCCCGGCATAGGCGACCACGGCGTTGCGCGTGTAGGCGTCGAGCACCTCGCGCAGGCCCGAGGCCTCGAGTCTCGCGTCCTGGCCGGCCATCCACCAGTCGGGCTTGCGGAAGGCGGCGCGGAAGGCGAAGCCGGTGTCGAGGATCGCCATCCCCTGCCCGATGTGGTTGATCTCGGCGCTCAGCCGCAGGCTCTCGGCCTGGCCGAACAGGTTGCGATGGGTCCAGTAGCCGTTGACCGAGAAGCCGAGTTGGGTCTCGTAGGCGATGCCGAAGCCGATCGAGCGCTGCAGCCGGTCGGTCAGCGCGACGTCGATCGGCAGTTCGCCGTTGTCGTCGAGCTTCTTGGGCGTGGTGATGCTGATGCTGTTGAAGACGCCGAGGGCGTTGAGCTTGCTGCGCAGGGCCTCGACCTTGGCCGGATCGTAGGGCTCGCCCTCCTTGAACGGCACCCGCCGCTGCAGCCATACCGTGTCGATCTTCTCGGTGCCGGAGAAGCGCACCGGGCCCATGCGTGCCGGCGGACCGGTCTCGACGGTGAAGGCGACCGTCATTTCCCGGGTCGCGTGGTTGACGACCGCGTCGCGGCCGACGCGGGCCAGCGCGTAGCCGTCGCGGCGCAGTTCGCCCAGCAGCTTCTCCTGTGCCGCCAGCACCGCGGCGGCGTCGGCGGGATCGCCGGCCGACAGGCCGAGCGTGGCGCGGTCGATCACCGGCAGCGAGGCCTCGCTGTTGGGCGGCCGCACGATCACGTCGCCGATGCGGTAGCGGGGCCCGGTCGCGACCTTGAAGGCGAAGGTGACCGGTTCCGCCTCCGGGCGGGCCTCCATCGCGTCCAGCGCCTCGGGCTCGCCGATCGACCGACCTTCGACCTGCGCCTCGATGGTGGCGTCGTAGAAGCCGCGCGAGCGCAGTGCCGAGCGGATGCGGCCCTCGACCACCTGCGCGCCCTGCAGCAGCGCGAGGCTGTCGCCGGTCAGCGGCTGGTCCTTCTCGAACGTCGTCACGAGGTCCTTGAGGTCGCCCTGCATGCGCTCCTCGCCGGTAACGGCGAGATCGATGCGCGCGTTGCGGGCGTCGCCGCTGCCCGGCGACGCCAGCGCCACCACCGCTGCGATGCCGAGCAGTCCGATCAGGCGGGCCGGGCGGGAAGCGAACAGGGACATGGCGGGCATCGTCTAACGCTCTAGGACGTTCTCCGGCTGCGCGCCGCGACCGATTCGTGGCAATGTGCGGGAACGGAGAAGCATCGATGACCGACCTGTGGATCCAACCGAGCGGCGCCGCGCTGGGCGCCGACGTTCACGGTGTAGACCTGTCGCAGCCGGTAGGCGACGCCCAATTCGCCCGGATCGCCGAAGCGTGGAGTAACTTCCTCGTGCTGCGATTTTCCGGGCAACGGATCGACGACCGCCAGCTGATGGCGTTCAGCGCCCGCTTCGGTGAACTCGACCGCGTGCCGATCGCCGCCGCCCATGCCGAGCGCGGCGGCGGCGGGATCGCGCCCGATGCCGCGCCGTGGGTCACCGTGATCTCGAGCATCGTGCAGGACGGCAAGCCGGTCGGCGGCCTCGGCGCCTCCGAACTCGTCTGGCACACCGACATGTCCTACAACCCGCTGCCGCCGCGGGCCTCCCTGCTCTACGCACTGGAAGTGCCGCCGTCGGGCGGCGACACCAGTTTCCTCGACATGTACGCCGCCTACGAGACGCTGCCCGCCGCGCTGCGCAGTGCCGTCGAGGGCCGGACCTGCATCCACGATTCCAGCCACAACTCGGCCGGCGAGCTGCGAAAGGGATTCCAGGAGACCGTCGACGTCAGCCGCACGCCCGGCGCCGTGCACCCGCTGGTGCGGCGGCACCCGGTGACCGGGCGCAAGGCGCTGTTCCTCGGCCGCCGGCCCAACGCCTACGTCAACGGCCTGCCGGTCGACGAGAGCGAGGCCCTGCTCGACGCCCTGTGGGCGCATGCGACGCAGGACCGTTTCACCTGGACCCAGAGGTGGCGGGTCGGCGATCTCGTGATGTGGGACAACCGCTGCGTCATGCACCGGCGCGATGCCTTCGAACCGGGCCTGCGCCGCCTCATGCATCGCACCCAGATCGTCGGCGAGCCGGTGCTCGCCGGGTAGCCCGCCTGGCGGCGGACGACCCGGCCTGGCTCGGCGTCAGAGGCCGAGCATGGCCTTGGCGAGCACGTTGCGCTGGACCTCGGAAGAACCGCCGTAGATCGTCGTCTTGCGGTTGTTGAAGTAGCGCGGCGCGACGTCGTCGACGTAGCCACCGCCCACCGGCACGATGTTGCTGTCGTAGTTGCGCAGCTCGGTGAACGGCGTGCCGTACCAGCCGACCGCCTCGACCGCGAGCTCGGTGACCTTCTGGCCGACCTCGGTGCCGCGCATCTTGACCACCGACGCGGCGCTGCCGGGGGCGTCGCCGGTCTTGAGGCTGGAGTAGAACATCAGCTCGTTCATCTCGACGGCGTCGATCTCCATTTCCAACGCCGCCATCTTCTCGCGCCACTTGGGATCGGCCGACAGCGGTTCACCGGCGTCGAACTGGGTGCGCGACAGGTCCATCAGGTGGCGGTAGGCCTTTCGCAACCGCGGCCCGAACGCCTGGCCGCCACGCTCGAACTCGAGCAGGAACTTGGCGTAGGTCCAGCCCTTGTTCTCCTCGCCCACCAGGTTCTGGACCGGTACGCGGACGTCGGTGAAGAACACCTGGTTGACCTCGTGGCGCATCGGCGTGCGGGTGCCGTCGACCAGGTAGATCGGGTCGATGCGGATGCCGGGCGACTTCATGTCGATCAGCAGGAACGAGATGCCTTCCTGCTGCTTGCCCTCGGTCGAGGTCCGTACCAGGCAGAAGATCCAGTCGGCGAAGTGCGCGTTGGTCGTCCAGATCTTCTGGCCGTTGACGACGTAGTGGTCACCGTCGCGCACCGCCTTGGTCCGCAGCGACGCGAGGTCGGAGCCCGAGCCCGGCTCGGAATAGCCCTGGCACCACAGTTCCTCGGCAGCCGCGATCTTCGGCAGGAAACGCTTCTTCTGCCAGTCGCTGCCGTACTTCATCAGCACCGGCGCGACCATCTTGATGCTGAACGACGACAGGTACGGCGAGTCGGCTCGCGCCATCTCCATCTCGAAGATGAACTTCTGGGTCGAGGTCCAGCCCGGCCCGCCATATTCCCTGGGCCAGTTCGGGCACAGCCAGCCCTTGCCGGCGAGCTTCTTCTGCCACTGCAGCAGGCGCTCCTTCGAGACGTGGCTGGAGCGGCTGCGGCGGCTTTCCTCCGCCACCTCCGGCGGCATGTTGGCCTCGATCCAGTCGCGCACTTCCTTCTGGAAGGCCAGTTCCTCGGCGTTGAACGCGAGATCCATCGCTTAGAGCCCCAGCATGACTTTGGACATGATCCCGCGCTGCACCTCGGACGAGCCGCCGTAGATCGTCATCTTGCGGCCGTTGAAGTAGCGCGGCGCCAGCACGTCGACGCCCTCGGGACCGATCGGCGCGACGTTGGCGTTCCAGGCGCGCTGCTCGGGGAACGGCTGGGCGTAGTAGCCGGCCGCCTCGACCGCGAACTCCTGGACCTGCTGCATGACCTCGGTGCCGCGCAGCTTGATCATCGAGGACAGCGGGCCCGGGTTCTGGCCCGACGCCAGCTTGGAGTAGAACTCCTGCTCGAACATCTCGAGGCCGGAGATCTCGATGTCCATGCGCGCCAGCTTCTCGCGCCAGGCCACGTCGGACATGATCGAGTCCTCGCCCTCCGGCATCGCCTTCGACAGGCGCAGCAGGCGGTCGTAGGCGGCGCGCAGCCGCGGGCTGTAGGGATTGCCGCCGCGCTCGAACTCGAGCAGGTACTTGGCGTAGGTCCAGCCCTTGTTCTCCTCGCCGACCCGGTTCTCGACCGGCACCTTGACGTCGGTGAAGAACACCGAGTTCACCTCCTGCGTGCCGGCGCGGTTGCCGTCGGCGGTGATGATCGGCTCGACCGAGATGCCGGGCGTCTTCATGTCGATCAGCAGGAACGAGATGCCTTCCTGCGGCTTGCCCTCGGTCGAGGTCCGCACCAGGCAGAAGATCCAGTCGGCGGTCTGGGCCAGCGTCGTCCAGGTCTTCTGGCCGTTGACGATGTAGTGGTCGCCCTCGCGCACCGCGCGGGTGCGCAGGCTGGCGAGGTCGGAACCGGAGCCCGGCTCGGAATAGCCCTGGCACCAGATCAGGTCGGAATTCAGCATCGGCGGCAGGTGGCGCGCCTTCTGCTCGGCCGAGCCGTACTTCATGATCACAGGCGCGCACATCTTGGGGCCGAACGGCGAGGTCGTGGGCGCCCCGGCGCGCGCCATCTCCATCTCGAAGATGTACTTCTGCGTCGTGGTGAAGCCCGGGCCGCCGAACTCCTTGGGCCAGCCGGTGCACAGCCAGCCCTTCCTCGCCAGCCGCTTCTGCCAGTCGATCAGGCGTTCCTTCGGCATGTAGGCGTTGCGGCTGACCTTCAGCTCGCCGACGATCTCGGGCGTCAGGTTCTCCTTCAGCCAGTCGCGCACTTCCTTCTGGAAGGCCAGTTCTTCCTTGCCGAACGTCAGGTCCATTTGGGGGCTCCTTTATGGGGCGCGAAGGTAGCGCGGCGGGTTCCGGGGCGTAAAGCGCCCCTCACCCGGCCTTCTTGCCGAGATGCGGAAACATCGCCAGCCGCGCCGCCTCGTCCATCTCGGCCTTGAAGGCGTGCCGGTCCTTCAGGGCCAGCGCCCGCACCGCCGCCGGCCGGGCATTGATCTCGGCGAGGTGGCGCTGGACGCCCGGAAAACGCGCCGGCGCCTCCGGCCCGAGCACGAGCGGGATCAGCCGCGACCAGCCCCACACCGCCATGTCGACGATCGAGTAGGCGTCGCCCACCATGTAGCGCTGCTTCGACAGCCGCGCCTCGAGGATGCCCCAGTGGCGCTCGGCCTCGAAGGTGTAGCGGTTGACCGCGTACTCCTTGGGCTCCGGTGCGAAGTTGCGGAAGTGCACCGCCTGGCCCGAGTACGGGCCGATGCCGGAGGCGACGAACATCAGCCACGACAGCATCTCGCCGCGCGCCTTGAGCGAGGTCCCCGGCAGGAACTGGCCGGTCTTCTCGGCGAGGTAGAGCAGGATGGCGTTGCTGTCGAACACGGTGGCGCCGTCGTCGACGATCGCCGGCACCTTGGCGTTGGGATTGATCGCGAGGTAGGCCGGCGCATGCTGCTCGCCCTTGCGGGTATCGACCGGCGCCAGCTCGTACTTCAGCCCCATTTCCTCGAGGCACAGCGCGACCTTCATCGGGTTGGGCGCGAGGTTGTAGTAGAACCTGATCATCGTCCCTCTCCTATTCCGGCCGGGCGCCCGACTGCTTGATCACCGGGTCCCAGAAGCCCATCTGGTCGTCGTAGAACTTCTTGGCGCTCTCGGGCGTCGAATCGACCAGCTCGATCGCCAGTTCCTGAGCCCGCTTGATGACCTCGGGCTGCTTCAGCACCGTGTTGAAGGCGGCGTTCAGCTTGTCGACTATCGGCCGCGGGGTCTTCGCCGGCGCGAAGGCCGCGTACCAGGTGTTGATCGCGTAGGCGAAGCCCGCCGCCTCCTGCACCGTCGGCACGTCCGGCAGCTGCGGCAGGCGCTTGTCCGATGCGACCGCCAGCACCCGGATCTTGCCACCGTCGATGAAACCCTTGCTCGACTGCAGCGTGTCGAGCTGGAACGCGTGCCGGCCGGCGATCATGTCGACCATGCCCTGTGCCGAGCCGCGGTAGGGCACGTGCAGCGCGTCGCCGCCGGCGCGCTTGGCGAACAGGTAGCTCGCCATGTGGATCATGCCGCCGTTGCCCGACGAGGCGTAGGAGTACTTGTTCGGGTCCTTGCGCAGCATCTCGATCAGTTCGGGCACCGACTTCGCGCCGTCGGCCGGCACCACCAGGATCAGCGGCACGCTGGCGACGTAGGCGATCGCCTGCAGCCCGTTCACCGGGTCGTAGCCCAGCTGCGGGCCGTACAGCGCCGGCGCCATCGCCATGGTCGAGGCGCTGAACAGCAGCGTGTAGCCGTCGGGCCTGGCCTCGGCGACCATCGCCGTGCCGATGTTGCCGGTCGCCCCGGGCTTGTTCTCGACCACGACCTGCTGGCCCAGGACCTCGCCCAGGCGCTGCGCCAGCAGGCGGCCGACGACGTCGGTCGGCCCGCCCGGCGCGAAGGCGATGACCATGCGGATCGGCTTGTCGGGATAAGGGGCCTGCGCCAGCGCGGGGCCCGCGCGCAGGCTGGCGGCGAACAGGGCTCCGCCCAGCGCGGCCCGGCGTGTCGTCTTGGTCATTCGTTTCCTCCCTGGCCCCGTCACTCTAAGGACGGCGACCGGGCAGGCAAGCGCGGGCGGAGGCGCTGCGAAACGGAGAGCGGCGTCAGCCGCCTGTCGGTGCGTTCCCGTCGGGCCGGCGGGACTTCGACCCGGCGCCGGGCAGGGCGCGACGGAACTGGCGCGCCCGCTCGATCCGGTTCTGCAGGGTACGCCAGCGCCGGCGCGGCGCCCGCCGTTCCCCGTCGCGGCCCTTCGCTCGCGTGACCTCGTCCTGCTCCCCGACCGACATGTTCGCCTCCCAGCACCAGGTGCCAGGACGCTAGGTCGGGTGGTCGGTCGCTTCTGTGAGAATTGTCACCCCGTCTCAGACCGCGATGACGACGCCGTCATGGCCCGGGTCGGCGCCACCGTCGAGGCCGTCGTCGTGGATCCGGATCGCGTGAACGGCGGCGAAGCCGAAGGTGTAGGGACTGCGCACAACCTTGTAGTCCAGCGCCTGCAGCGCGCGCTCGACCCGCCACGGGATGCGGTTGGAGATGTCGATCGCGTTGGAGGTCGCGGAAAAGCGCGGGGCGCTCACCGCCTCGACCATCGTCATGTCGAAGTCGAGTGCGTTCAGGATCACGTGCAGCACGCCCATGGCGATCTGGGTCGCGCCGGGCGCGCCGATCACGAGGTGCGGCCGGTCGTCCTTGAACACGATCGACGGCACCACCGAACTGAAGCGCGCCTTGCCCGGCGCGATCGAGCCGGCGCGGCCGGGCCGCGGGTCGAACACGCCCATGCAGCCGTTGTACATGAAGCCCAGCCCCGGCGTGACGACGCCCGATGGCATGCCCAGCGAATGGGTCATGGTGAAGCAGTTGCCGTCGCGGTCGTAGACCGAGATGTGGGTGGTGTCCTTGGTCGGCGTGCCCGAGTTGAAGCGCGGCACCTCGGCCTTGAGGCCGCGCCGGATTTCCTCGGCCGCCGCGGCGGCGTAGGCCTTGTCGGTGAGGCGCCCGACCGGCACGTCGACGAACCTGGGGTCGCCGACATGGGCGTCCTTGTCGATGGTCGCCCGCTTCATCGCTTCGCTGACGACGCGCAGGTACTCCGGGGTGTTGTGACCGATCGCGCGCAGGTCGAAGTTCTCGAGGATGTTGAGCATCTCGACCAGCATAACGCCGCCGCCCGGCGGCTGGTTGGTCGAGACGCGGTAGCCCCGGTACCCGCCCCACAGCGGGGCGTTGTGCACCGGCTTCCAGGCCTCGAGGTCGGCGGCGGTCAGCAGCGCATCGTTGCGACGCATGTCCTCGGCGATCGCGCGCGCGATCTCGCCGGTATAGAAGACGTCGGCGCCGCCGCGGGCGATGGCGCGCAGGGTCTGGCCGTAGTCGCGGTTGACCACGCGGTCGCCGACCCGCTTCGGCGTGCCGTCGGGCCGGCAGTACAGCGCCCGGGCGGCCGGGGTGAAGCCTGTGCGCTCGTGGTTGGGCGCGCGCCCGAAGTCGCCGTCGTCGCTCCACCAGTAGTGAACGTGCGGCCGCACCGTCCAGCCGCCCTCGGCCCAGGCGATCGCTGGCTCGACGATGCGCGACCACGGCAGCCGGCCATGCTCCCGGTGCGCCTCGTAGTACATCCTGAGGTTGGCGGGGGCACAGATCGAGCGGTAGCCGATGTCGTTGACGCGGCCCTTCAGGATGAAGCCGTAGCCGTCACGGGCCTCGCTCTCGATCAGGTCTTCCCACATGTCGGGCCGGGCGCCGAGGGGCGCCGGCGCGTGGGCATCGACGTAGCCGTGGAATTTCTTGCCCGGCATGTAGATGCCGCACGAGCCGAAGCCGGCGATGCCGCACATCAGCGGGTCGACCACGCCCTGGACCAGGGCGCAGGCGATGCCGGCGTCGACAGCGTTGCCGCCCTCGCGCAGGACGTCGGCGCCGGCCTCGGCCGGTTCCGGCTGCGGGGCCACGATCATCGCCTCGTTGGCGTAACGCACGTTGGTTCCTCCCGGGATGTCTCGCGCCCGATCATGACGGCGCGGCGGTACCCGGGTCCACCGCCGGGTTCAGTCCCAGCCGTTCCTCTTTCGCAGCACGGCCGTCGCCGGGGCCAACGCCAGGCCCTTGCGCTGCACCGTCGGAAGCCACTCGGCCAGCGCGACCAGCGTCGCCTCGTGCGGATGGCCGATCACCACGACGAAGCCCTGGCGGCGGGCGATCGCCTCGGCCTCGGCGAGCTTGCGCCGGACCGCGTCGAGCGATTCGTCGTCGTCGAGGAAGACGTGGCGGACGATCGACGGCACGCCGATCTCGCCCGCCACCGCGTCGCCGACCGACTGCGCCGAGGTCCGCGAGTCGAGGAACATCAGCCCGCGCCCCTTGAACTGGCGCAGCACCGTCTCCATGCCGGGCCGGAAGGTCGTGAAGCGACTGCCCATGTGGTTGTTGACGCCGGCGAAGCCGTCGAAGCTGTCGAGCGCCGCGGTCGTGCGCTGGCGGATGTCGGCATCGGTCATCGAGACCAGCAGCGCGTTGGGACCCGGGTCGTTGCGGCCGGTGGGCTCCATCGGCAGGTGCAGCATCAACTCGTGTCCCCGCGCCCGCGCCGCCCGCGCCTGCTCGCGCAGGTCCTTGGCGTAGGGCAGGAACGACATCGTGAGGGGCCCGGGCAACTCCCAGGCCCGCTTCGAGCGCGCGCGGTCGAGGCCGACATCGTCGATCACCACCGCGACCAGCGGCCGGCTGCCGAGATCGCGGAACGGCACGGCGTTGCGTCGCCACGCCTCGCCGCTCGCGCTCGCCGCCGCGGGCTGCACGCGCGGCCGCGGCTTCTCCTCGAAGCTCGGCCGTGCCTGGCCGGGCTCGACCTCGGTGTACCGGGGCAGGTCCGGCAGGTCCTCGATGCGGGCATATCGCGGCGCCGGCTCCGCCGCCGTCGCGGGGCGGGCGCCCTTCTTCATCTCGTCGAGCGTGTCGCGGGCGACCTCGTCGCCGTCGTGGCGGTCGAGGCGCTCGGCCAGCATGTAGCCACCGACAAGACTGCCACCGAACAGGACCACGATGGCGAGAGCGATCGCCGGCCAGCGATGCCCGCGCAGCCATGCCGACAGGGCCCCGAAGCGCCTCGAGAGCGGACCGGGAGGCGGTGCCGCGGGCCGCGGACTCCTTCTGTTCGCCTTCCCGGTTCTGTTCTTCCTAGACGCCATCTAAACGTTCCGGCCTAACACCTTGTTTCTGCGCCTTTTTTTCGCCTTAGTGCAGCGATTCCGACGAAACAATCGATACAAGCGTCCCTCACGGTGGCGCGGTCGACTTCACGATCCGGATATCCGGCTCGCCGGCACGCCCGCCCTCGCGCACGAAACCCATGCGCTTGGTGAGATCGAGCATGCGGTGGTTCTCGCGCAGGACGTGGCCGACCACGCGCTGGATGCCGCGCGCCCGGGCGTACTGCAGCACGTGGTTCAGCAGCAGCGTGCCGTAGCCGTGGCCCTTGCGGTCCGACGCGATCAGCAGCGCGAACTCGGCCTGTTCGAATCCCGGGTCGGCGGCCAGCCGGCCGACGCCGAGGAACTCGCCCTCGTCGATCAGCACGAAGGCCATCTCGCGGTCGTAGTCGATCTGGGTCAGGCGCGCCGCGAACTCGTGCGTGAACTCGCGGATCGGCCCGAAGAAGCGCATGCGGATGTCCTCCGGCGTCACCCGCCGCAGGAACAGTTGCAGCAGCGGCTCGTCGTCGGGACGAATCGGCCGGATCAGCAGCTTGCGGCCGTCGCGGTCGATGGTCTCGGTCTCGAGCTCGACCGGGTACGGGCGGATCGCGAACCGCGCCGCCCTCTCCTTCCCGGCCGGCCGGCGCACGACGATGCGCGAATCGAGCGCGATCACCTCGTGGTGGTCGACCAGCAGCGGGTTGATGTCGAGCTCGGCGATCTCGCCGACATCGGCGATCAGCTCGCTGAGCCGGATCATGGCCTGCCCGATCGCGCCGCGGGCGAACGGGGCGCGGCCGCGAAAGCCGCGCAGCAGCCGGTCGATCCGGGTACGGCTCAGCGCGTCCTCTGCCAGCACCGGGTCGAGCGGCGGCAGCGCCAGCGCGCGGTCATCGACGACCTCGGCGGCGACACCGCCATGGCCGACCATCAGGATCGGTCCGAACACCGGGTCCTCGGCCGCGCCGAGGATCAGCTCGATCGAGTCCGGCCGCTTGATCATCGGCTGGACGACGAAGCCCTCGATCCGCGCCCGCCCCGCCATCCGGCGCACCCGCTCGGCGATGTCGCGCACCGCGTCGGTGACGGCCTGCTCGGACGACAGGTCGAGCGCGACGCCGCCGACGTCGCTCTTGTGGCTGATGTCGCGCGACAGCACCTTGACCGCGACCGGGAAGCCGAGCCGTCGCGCCAGTTCGACCGCCTGCGCCGCGTCTCTGGCGACCTCGGTCGGCACCACCGGGATGCCGTAGGCCGCCAGCACCGCCTGCGCCTCCGGCTCGGTCAGGACCTCGCGCCGGTCGGCCAGCGCCCTGTTGACGATGGCGCGCACCGCCTGGATGTCCGAGCGCGCCTGCGGAACCGACGGCGGCGTCCGCTGCAGGGCGCGCTGGCCACGCCGGTACTGGACCACGTGCATGAAGCCGCGGACCGCGCGCAGCGGCGTGTCGTAGGCGGGAATGCCGGCCTGGTGCAGGACGTGCCGCCCCTCCTGTGCCTCGGGGCCGCCGATCCAGCAGCCGATCACCGGCACGACGCGGGCGCCGGCGGCGCCGGCCACCGCCCGCGCCGCCTCGACCGACGAGGTCAGCGCCGTCGGCACGTTCATCGCCAGCACCGCGCCGACGCCGCGGTCGTCGGCCAGCGCGTCGAGCGCGCGGGCATAGCGCGCGCCATCGGCATCGCCAACGATGTCGACGGGGTTGCCGCGCGACCAGCCGGTCGGCAGCGAGCGCTCGAGCTGGCCGAGCGTGCGCGGCGACAGGCTCGCCAGTTCGCCGCCCTCGTCGAGCAGCAGGTCGGTGGCGATGATGCCGGTGCCGCCGCCGTTGGTGAGGATCGCCAGCCGCTCGCTGCGCGGCGTGATCGCGTGACCGAGCGTCTCGGCGGCGTCGAACAGCTCGCCCAGCCCGTGCACCTCGACCAGGCCGGCGCGGGCAAAGGCGGCGTCGTAGACCGCGGCCGAGCCGGCCATCGCGCCGGTATGGGAGGCCGCCGCCTTGGCCGCCGCGGCATGGCGCCCGGCCTTGAGCACGATCACCGGCTTGATGCGCGCGACGCTGCGCGCCGCCGACATGAACTTTCGCGCCGCAGTGATGCCCTCGACGTACATCAGCACGGCGCGGGTGTCGTAGTCGCGCGCCAGCATGTCGAGGATGTCGCCGAAATCGACGTCGGCCATGTCCCCCATCGAGACGAGGTGGGAGAAGCCGATGTTCTGCGCCGTGCCCCAGTCGGCCAGCCCGGCCAGCACGGCGCCGGACTGCGCCACCGCCGCGATGCGCCCAGGTTTCAGGCCTGCCGGACCGAAGCCGGCGTTGAGACCCAGCCGCGGCGCGGCGTAGCCGATGCAGTTGGGGCCGACGATGCGCATCAGGTACGGCTTGGCCGCGTCGAGGATGCGCTGCCGCCACCGCGGCATGTCCTCGCCCATCCCCGAGGTGATGACGACGGCGACGCGGGTGCCGAGCTGCCCCAGTTCCATGACCAGCCGCGGCACGCTGGCCGGCGGCGTCATGATCACCGCGAGGTCGGGCGGCGCCTTGAGGTCGCGCACGCTCTTGAGCACCGGGCGGCCCCCGATCTCGCCGCCCTTCAGGTTGACGAGGTGGATTTCGCCCTTGAAGCCGCCGCCCAGGAGGTTGCGCGTGACCGCCTCGCCCACCGACCCGGCCCGGTTGGTGGCGCCGATCGCCACCACCGAGGCGGGCGACAGCAGCTTGTCGAGGTTGCGGATCGACATCGTTCCCTTGCGCGGACGGCCTTCCTTACCAAGCCATGACAGCGAATCGACACAGGGACAAGGCTGCCACCGTCGCAGCCCCGGTCACAAGGTCGGCCCGTTCATCAGCACGAGGCCGGCGACGATGATGGCAGCGGCGGCGATGCGGCGGCGGCCGAACGGCTCGCCCAGCAGCAGCGTGCCCATCAGCGCGCCGAACAGCACCGAGGTCTCGCGCAGCGCCGCGACCTGCGCCATCGGTCCCAGCGCCAGCGCGTAGATCGCGATGCCGTAGCCGGTGTTGGCGATGCCGCCGCCGATCACGCCGCGCCACCAGGTGCCGCGCAGGTGCTGCAGCACGGCGCGGGGCCGCAGAACCAGCGCCAGCAGCATCAGCCACGGCCCCTCGATCACGTTCAGCCAGGCGATGTAGGACAGCCGGTGCTCGAAGGTCGGCCCGGCGGCGCGCACGCCCATGCCGTCGGCGATGATGTAGCTGGCGATGGTCACGCCGGTGAGCACCGCGAACAGGGTCGCGAGGCCATGCCGGCTGCCGGGTCGCGGCACCACCGAGCGTAGCGGCATCGCCAGCGCGACCAGGCCGCAGCTCAGCAGCACCACGCCGACGATGTCCTGGACCCGCAGCTGCTCGCCGATCAGGCGACCCGAGACCAGCGCCACGAGGAGCGGCCCCAGCCCGCGCGCGATCGGGTAGGTGTGACCGAGGTCGCCGTACGAATACGCCTTCAGCAGGAAGGCGTAGTAGACCATGTGGATGGCGACCGAGGCCAACAGGTACGGCCACGCGCCCGGCTCGATCATCGGCACGAACGGCACCACGCACAGTCCCATCGCCGAACCGGTGATCATGATGACGCCGAACGTGGTCAGCCGGTCCGAGCGATCGGCCTTCAGCAGGGCATTCCACGATGCGTGCATCAGGCCGGCCAGCAGGAGCAGCCCGATGATGAGGGGTTCGACGACCAAGCGCGGCTTTCTGTCTTATTCCCGTAACACTACCCCAAGCGCGCCGCCGGCGCTAAGATCAAGTCATGCTCCTGCTCATCGATAACTACGACAGCTTCACCTACAACCTCGTCCACTTCCTGGGCGACGTCGGTGCGCGCTGCGAGGTCCATCGCAACGACCAGATCACGGTGGACGAGGTGCTGGCCCGCAAGCCCGCCGGCATCGTGCTGTCGCCCGGTCCGTGCACGCCCAACGAGGCCGGCATCTGCATGGACCTGATCCGGGCGGCGGCCAAGGCGCAGGTGCCGCTGTTCGGCGTCTGCCTCGGTCACCAGGCGATCGGCCAGGTGTTCGGCGGCAAGGTCGTGCGCGCGCCGGTGCCGATGCACGGCAAGCTGTCGGACGTGGCGCACAAGGGCCAGAGCGTGTTCGAGGACATTCCCTCGCCCTTCCAGGCCACGCGCTACCACTCGCTGATCGTCGACCGCGCCGGTTTCCCGGCCGAGCTCGAGGTCACGGCCGAGACCGGCGACATCATCATGGGCCTGCGCCACCGCACGCTGCCGATCCACGGCGTGCAGTTCCATCCCGAGAGCATCGCCTCGGAGCACGGCCACAAGATCCTCGAGAACTTCGTCAAGATCGCCGGCGACCATCCCAGCCAGCAGAAGCGGCGCGCCGCCTGACGACAGCCATCTAGGGCGCCGCGGCCAGCTGCGGCGGCCGCGTCGCGGCGATTTCCTGGATCAGCTTCCTGGTCAGCGCCCGGCCGAAATCGGCGTGGCTGTCGGCCACCACGGTGAAGGCGCCGAAGCCCCCGATCACGTTGTCCTGGAAATACTTCTCCAGCCCGCCCGGCGGGTTGGTGTGCTCGGGGCGGAACGATTCCTCGCGCGGCGTCAGGATGACCAGCGCGTTGATCGTCACGCCCTTGGCCAGCGCCTCGTCGCGCGCGTCGACGACCGGCCGGCCCGAGTTGTTGTTGCCGTCGCCCGAGACGTCGATCACCCGCCGCTCCGACCGGAACGGCGCCCGTTCCAGCTGGGCCATCGCGAAGTCGATGGCGGCGCTGATCGAGGTGCTGCCGGCGAACGATCGCGGTGCCTCGACCAGGCGATCGCCGAACTCGCGCGCCGCCTTGCCGTCGCCGATCGCCATCCAGTCGACCACCACGGCCTGCTGTCCCGCGGTCGCCCATTCCAGGAAACACACCGCGATGCGGCGGTTGGGGCCGGAAACGATGGCCTTCACGACCTCGGGGTGGGTGATCGCC
This sequence comes from uncultured Reyranella sp., assembly GCA_964420105.1. Lineage (GTDB taxonomy): Bacteria > Pseudomonadota > Alphaproteobacteria > Reyranellales > Reyranellaceae > Reyranella. The sequence continues at coordinate 37,838 of CAYQRL010000005.1, read as the reverse complement.
GCGGCCGCGCCCTCGCGCTGCAGCCGGAACTTCGGTTCGGTGACGCTGCGCGACACGTCCGCCGCCAGCACCAGCAGCAGGTCGACCGGCTCCGCCGCCCGCAGCGGCGGCGCGCCGCCAAGGGCGACGACGAGCCCGAGAAGGGCCAGGGCCACCCTGGCCGAACGCTTCGGGAAGGACACCATGCCCGGAACGGTGCGGCATCGACCCCGGGCTGGCAAGCCCGGGTCGGAGGACGGACGCCTCAGGCCAGCGGCGGATCGGCGGCAACGCGCCCGAGGCCGGCGAGATCGACCAGCAATGCCTGCCCGGCGGCCATGCCGACCAGTCCGACACGCTTCCAGGCGCCGAGGGTGCGGGTAACTTCCTCGCGCGACACGAAGGCCAGGGCGGCGATGTCGCCGTGGGTGATCGACTTGTCGATCACCGTCTGGCCCTCGCCCGCCGGTTCTCCCAGCAGGGTCGCGAACTCGATCACGGCGCGGGCGATGCGCTGGCGCGCGTTGAGCAGGCCGCCCCATGCCGCGTTGTCCGCCGCCTGGCGCAGCTTGCCGGCCAGGATGGCCACAAGCACCCGCTCCATCTCGGGATGGCGGTCGCGAACCTCGGCGAAGCTCGTGCTCGAGATCGCGACCATGTGGCAGTCCGTCAGGGTGGCGGCGCTGGTCGAATGCGGGTGGCCGTCCATCAGGCCGAGCGATCCCACCATCGTGCCCTTGCCCTGGAGGGCGAGGATGCGCTCGTGTCCCTGGGAGGTCGATACCGTCAGCTTGACCACGCCCTTCAGCATGAACCAGCTGGTCGTGACCGGGTCGCCCTTCGAGAACAGGACCACGCCGCGGCGCAGGCTGATTGGCCGCGCCTCCCGCATCAGTTCGGCCATGACGACCGGCGGGAATGCCGCCGACGTTTCCGGCCGGGTCTCGGCAGGAGGGGAAGGAACGCGGTGCGTCGCACCATCGGTCCGTGAGGGGTGATCACCAGAACGTGCCGCCGGCACAGAAGCTGGCGAACCAAGCGCACGAGCGGTCTGATTGGCCATCCCGCCTCCGTAGATGTGCGCAAGGTGAGCCGCTACTAGATTTTTACAGTTTGCACATCAGCGCTGCGAACAACCGCGGGTTCGAGGCTCAGACCCCATTTGACTTCACGGACCTGCCAGTAACATGGCGTTTACCGCCCCGGCTCGTTGCCCTTGAGGCCGAGGATGTAGCCGATCAGGTCCGCGCGCTGCGCCTCGGTCAGCCTGAACATCGGCATGCCGGCATGCGGCGTGGTCAGCGCGATGGTCAGCGCCGTCGCGGTCATGCCGGGGGTCGTGGCGAGGTCGACGAAGCTGGGCGCCTTGGGGTTGGGCGACCGGCTCTTCGGCGCCAGCACGTCGTGACACTCGCTGCAGACCTGCCGCGCCAGCGACAGGCCCTGCCCGCCATCGCCGACCGTCTGGGCGGCGACCGGGGTGACCAGGGCAACCGAGACGGCAAGTACGCCGCCGATGACACGGAAAGAACGTCCCTTCATGCCCCGATGATCGGTCCGGTTACCGACAGCGCCCTTGAGGCAGATCAATCGCCCCCGGATACTTCGCGCGTCGAAAGGAAACCGCCATGATCAAGGGCCTGCACCACAACGCCTACCGTTGCCGCGATTCCGAGGAGACGCGCCGGTTCTACGAGGACTTCCTCGGGCTGCCGCTGGTCAACGCCTTCCGGATCGAGACCACCAAGACCGGCCGCAGCACCGGCAGCGGCGTGCTGCACTCGTTCTTCCGGCTGGGCGACGGCTCGGCGCTGGCCTTCTTCGAGGCGCCCGACATGCCGTTCGAGTTCAAGGACCAGCACGACTTCGACCTGCACATCGCGCTCGAGGTCGAGCCGGACGTGCTCGAGGCGATGCTGGCGAAGGGTCGCGCCGAGGGCCGCGAAGTCCGGGGCATCAGCGACCACGGGTTCATCCGCTCGATCTACTTCCGCGATCCCAACGGCTACGTCATCGAGTTGACCGCCAAGGTGCCGGGTCGGGAGGCGGCGATGGACCCGAAGGCCAGTCGCGCCCGCGAGCACCTCGACGCCTGGCAGCGCGACAAGCAGAAGGCTGCCGCGGCCGGCTGAGCGGCCGTCAGCCGAGGCGGCGCCGGTACAGCGCGATCAGGCGCTCCCAGTGCCGCTCCGCCGCCGGCTTGTCGTAGCACCAGCGTTGCGGGAACGCGAAGCCGTGGTGGACCGCCGGGTGGATCTCGAGTTCGCCCGGCGCGCCCGAGGCGTCGAACAGCCGCTTGAGTTCCTTGACCATGTCGGGCGGCGCGAGATCGTCGTGCTCGGCGCAGGAGATGTAGAGCTCGGCCTTGCCCTTGCCGAGGCTGAGGTGCGGGCTCTCGATCGCGTTGCTGACCAGCCACGTGCCGTAGAACGAGGCCGCCGCCGCGATGCGGTCGGGATAGCGCGCCGCCGCGGCCAGCGCGTATGGTCCGCTCATGCAGTAGCCATGGGCGCCGACCGGCCCCTTCTTCGCTTCCTTCTGGCCGTCGGCGAAGGCGATCATCGCGGCGACGTCGTCCATCACCGGCGGAATCGTCATCCTGGTGCGCACCGCCCGCATGCGGGTGTGCTCGGCGCTGCCGTGCTCGAGCACGTCGGGGCCGTACTTGGTATCGCGGCCGGCCCGGTAGTAGAGGTTCGGCAACAGCACGTAGTAGCCGACCGTCGCGAGCCGCCGGGCCATGTCGTACAGCTCCTCGCGGATGCCCGGCGCGTCCATCAGGAACAGCACCGGGGGATAGGGACCGCCCCGTTCCGGATGGCAAACGAAGGTCTCCATCGCCCCATCCCGGGTCGGGATGTCCAGAATCTTCTCGATCATCTCGGGACAATCTCCTCCTGCTCTGGCTTTGCACCATGCCAGCACCTTGCTAGGCTTCGCTCAACTACAAAGCCAACGGGAGTGAAACGATGAGACGTGGTTTGATGGGATCGGCGCTGCTTTGCCTCGCCGCCTACGGCCTGCCCGCGCAGGCGCAGCTGTCCAACGACGTGGTCAAGATCGGCGTCGCCACCGACCTGTCGAGCCTCTACGCCGACATCAACGGCCCCGGCGCGGTGCTGGCGGCGCAGATGGCGATCGAGGACTTCGGCGGCACCGTGCTCGGCAAGAAGATCGAGTTCGTGTCGAGCGACATCCAGAACAAGGCCGACGTCGCCGCGACCACCGCCGGGCGCTGGTTCGACAACGAGAACGTCGACGTCATCCTGGGCGCCGGCGCGTCGTCGTCGTCGATCGCGGTGGCCAACGTCGCCAACGAGAAGAAGAAGATCTTCCTCGCCCCCGACCCGGCCTCGTCGGACATCACCGGCAAGCTCTGCAATCCGTACACGGTGCACTGGGTCTACGACACCTCGGCGCTGGCCAACGGCACCGGCTCGGCGGTGGTGAAGGCGGGCGGCAAGAACTGGTTCTTCCTGACCGCCGACTACGCCTTCGGCTACGCCCTGCAGCGCGATGTCGCCGCGGTCGTGACCAAGAACGGCGGCAAGGTGGTGGGCGAGGTCAAGCACCCGATCAACACCAACGACTTCTCGTCGTTCCTGCTCCAGGCCCAGGCCTCGAAGGCGCAGATCATCGGTCTCGCCAACGCCGGCGGCGACACCATCAACTCGATCAAGCAGGCGGCCGAGTTCGGCATCGTCAGGGGCGGCCAGAAGCTGGCCGGCCTGCTGGTGTTCGTGAGCGACGTGCACTCGCTCGGCCTCGAGCGCGCCCAGGGCCTGAGCCTGACCGAGGCCTTCTACTGGGACCTCAACGACAAGACCCGCGCCTTCTCCAAGCGCTTCGGCGAGCGTTTCAAGGGCAAGATGCCGACCATGGCGCAGGCCGGCTTCTACTCGGGCGTGCTGGCCTACCTCAACGCCGTCAAGGCGGCGGGCACGGACAATCCCGAGAAGGTGATGGCCAAGCTGAAGGAAGGCACCTGGGAAGATCCGGTGTTCGGCAAGAGCTGGATCCGGCCCGACGGCCGCAAGATGCACGACATGTACCTGTTCGAGGTCAAGAAGCCGTCCGAGTCCAAGGGGCCGTGGGACTACTACAAGCTGATCTCGACGATCCCGGCCGACGAGGCCTTCCGGCCGATGGACCAGGGCGGCTGCCCGATGGTCGCCAAGAAGAACTGAGCGCGGGGACGGACATGGCTGACCAGTCGCACATCTTCGCTGGCGTGGCGGGCTACTTCGGCCAGCCCGACCACCCGGGCAAGGTCGGGGTGTTCCGCCGCCCCGTCGAGGGGCGCGACTGGCAGCATGTCCTCGGCACGGTCGAGGCCTACACGGTCTTCGTCCACCCGAAGGATCCCGAGACCGTGTTCGCCGGCACCAGCGACGGCGTCTGGCGCAGCACCGATCGCGGCGCCACCTTCCGGCGAACCGCCTTCCCGGATGCCGGGCGGCAGGTCTGGTGCTTCCTGGTCGACAGCCGCGATCCCCGGCGGATCTTCGCCGGGGCCTCGCCGATCGACCTCTATCGCAGCGACGACGGCGGCGCGAGCTGGCGCCGCCTGCCGACGCCGCGCATCGCCGAGCACTGCAAGGGGCCGTTCGCCAACCGCGTCATGCGGCTGGCGCAGAACCCACGCAACCCGGACGAGCTGTACGCCGCGCTGGAGATCAACGGCGTGATGCGCAGCACCGACGGCGGCGAGACCTGGGAGGATTGCAGTGCCGGCCTGATGAAGCTGGCCGAACTGCCCCATCTCAAGAGCAAGATCGTGAGCGACACCACCGCCGAGGGCATGCTCGACGGCCATGCCATCACGATCGATCCCGCGAGGCCCGACGCGCCCATCCTGGCGGTGCGCATGGGGCTGTTCCGCACCACCGACGGCGGCAAGAGCTGGCAGGACATGGAGGTCGGCCGGTTCTCGCCCACCACCTACGGCCGCGACGTCAAGGCGGCACCAAGCCAGCCCAACACGCTGTACGCCGCCCTGTCGGTCGCCGCCGCCAGCCACGATGGCGGCCTCTACCGCAGCGGTGACGGCGGCCAGAGCTGGCAGCGCTTCGACAAGGTCCAGGTCCACGGCACCATCATGTCGATCGCCCTGCACCAGACCGACCCCGACCAGGTCTACATCGGCGCCCGCTACGACGGCGAGGTGTTCGGCACGCGCGACGGCGGCAGGACCTGGGAGGCGATGCCGCTGCCGGGCGAGGTCCAGCACATTTACGCCGTGGCCTGCGGCTGACCGGGCTGCCACGGCCCTCTTCCCGTTGCGATTTCCGCGAGGCCGGCATCGCCGGCGCGGGCGCCGCCGGTTACCGGCGGGCAGCCGGGGCGCCTATGGCTGGCGCGCCGCCGGCGCGGCGTCGGCGGGGCCGGCCCCGGTCAGGGCGCCGATGCCGGTCGACAGCGAGCGCTGGCGGCCGGTGTCGATCCGGACCGTGGCGGTCATGCCGGCCCGCAGCGGCGGCTCGCCGGGCTTCGGCGACAGCCGCAGCTTGACCGGCAGGCGCTGCACTACCTTGACCCAGTTGCCCGAGGCGTTCTGCGGCGGCAGCACCGCGAACTCCGCGCCGGTCGCCGGGCTCACGCTCTCGACCTCGGCCTCCCAGGTGACGTCGGGATAGGTGTCGAGCACCACCGTGGCTTTCTGGCCGACCCGCACGTGGGTCAGCTCGGTTTCCTTGAAGTTGGCCTCCACCCACGGCCGGCTCACGACCACCAGCGCGAACAGCGGCTGCGCCGCCTTGACCTGCTCGCCCCGCTGGACCCGCAGGTTGACGACCACGCCGTCCACCGGCGCGCGGATCGTGGTCCGTGCGAGGTCGAGCGCCGCGCGTTCGCGCGCCGCCACCTTGTCGCGCACCAGGTGATGCTCTTCGGCCGGCAGCTTGGGATCGCCGTTCAGCGCGACCAGTACGCGCTGCAGCTTCTCGCGCACCGAGGTCACGCGGTCGGCGGCGGCGCGGGCGTCGTTCTGCGCCTCCTCGCGCTTGGCGACCGAGGCGACGCCACGGCTGGCGAGGTCCTCCTGGCGCTGCCACTGCTTCCTGAAGTAGTCGGCGCGCGCCTCGGCGTCGGCCAGTTCGGCCACGACCTCGCGCCATGTGCCGCGCAACGTCTCGACCTGGGAGCGGGCGGCGTCGAGCTCGGCCTCGGCGCTGTCGAGCGCCAGCCGGAACGGGCGCTGCTCGATGGTCATCAGCGTGTCGCCGGCGGCGACCTGCTGGTGGTCGCGCGCCAGCACCCGGCGCACCTGCCCCGACACTTCCGGCGCGATCTGGACGATGTGCGCCTTCACGTAGGCGTTCTCGGTACTGACGTAGCGGCCGCCGCTCAGCCACCACGCGCCGGCACCCAGCGTCGCCAGCAGCGGCACCGCGACCAGCAGCACCAGGCGCAGCCCGGCCGGGCGCCTCACGGCTCGCTCCCGGCCAGCGCCTGGAGGCGGCCCTTCACCCGTTCGGTCATGCGCGTGTACTGCTCGCGCTCGGCCGCCGACAGCGGCGCGAGGGCGTCGTCGACCGTGGCCTCGGCGATGCTCCACATCGCGGCGTGGGCACGGCGGGCCTCGTCGGTCAGGTGCAAGCGGTTGACCCGGCGGTCGTCGGGATCGGGACGGCGCTCGACCCAGCCGTTCTTCTCCATGCGATCAATCATCCGGCCGGCGCTGGCGCGGTCGATCTCCAGCATGTCGGCCAGCTCGGTCTGGCTGGCGCCGGGGCGGCGGTAGAGGCGCGTCAGTACCAGCCACTGGGCTCGGGTCAGGCCGATTTCGCGGACCCTTCGGTCGAACACCGTGCGGATCAGCCGGGCGACGTCCGACAGCATGTAGCCGATATAGGCTTCGTCTTCCGGGGCAGCGTGGGCTTGGCTCATGATTGTTGCATAGGCTACTTTAGCCCCGGCTATGAGTTCAAGCGCGCCCGCCGACCCGGCCACCGCGGCTCCCCCGCCCGCGGTCCTGCCGCCCGAGACGCTGTCGGTCGGGCGCCGCATCCTGATTCTGGTCATGGTGGTCCTGGGCTCGACCCTCTACGCCACCACCCTGCTGGTCGCCTCGACCCTGCTGCCGCAGATGCAGGGGGCGATGTCGGCCACGCAGGACGAGATCGCCTGGGCGATGACCTTCAACATCCTCGCCACCGCGGTGATGACGCCGATGACCGGCTGGCTCGCCAACCGCTTCGGCCGCCGCCAGGCCATGATCTGGTCGGTGTTGCTGTTCACCCTCACCACCTTCATGTGCGGCGCGGCGACGTCGCTCGAGTCGCTGATCCTGTGGCGGGTCCTCCAGGGCGGCCTCGGCGCGCCGGTGGTGCCGCTGTCGCAGACCATCCTGCTCGACGCCTTTCCCAAGCACCAGCAGGGGCTCGTGACCTCAATCTTCGGCATGGCGGTGGTGATCGGCCCGGTGATCGGGCCGACCCTGGGCGGCATGCTTTCGGAACTCTACAGCTGGCGCTGGGCCTTCTACATGATTGTGCCGGTCGGCCTGGTCTCGGTGGTCGGCCTGCGCTTCGTGCTGCCGCGCGATCGGCCAGCCGGGCGGGTCTCGCTCGACTGGACCGGCTTCCTGTCGCTGGCGGTGGCGATCGCCGCCGTGCAGCTCGTTCTGTCGCGGGGTCAGCGGCTCGACTGGTTCGACTCGGACGAGATCCTGGTCGAGACCTTCGTCGCCGCGGTCGCCTTCTGGATCTTCATCGCCCACAGCCTGACCGCCCGCCACCCGTTCCTGAACCTGCGCCTGCTGGGCGACCGGAACTATGCGCTGGGGCTGGTGCTGGTGACGATCTACGGCATGCTGAACTTCACGCCGATGGTCCTGCTGCCACCGCTGTTGCAGCAGCATGCCGGCTTCCCGGACCGGCTGATCGGCGAGATCATCGCGGCCCGCGGCGCCGGCGCCACCATCGGCTTCTTCCTCGCCATCTTCGTCGGCAAGCTCGACCCGCGGATCGGCCTGGTCGGCGGCTTCGCGCTGCAGGCCGGGTGCGGCCTGTGGCTGATGGGCATGGACCTCAACACCGGCACCGACGCGCTGATGGCGAACAGCTTCCTGCAGGGCGTCGCCACCGGCACCATCTGGGTGCCGCTGACGCTGGCCACCTTCGCCACCATCTCGTCGGCCGATCTCGCCGAGGGGACGGCGGTCTATCACCTGCTGCGCAACATCGGCTCGAGCTTCTTCATCTCGATCTGCGTCGCCGAGGTGGTGCGCGCCGGCAGCGCCAACTACAGCCGGCTGGTCGAGATGGTGACCCCGTTCAACCGCACCCTGTTGCTGCCCTGGGTGACCGGCGCCTGGGACATCGAGACCCTGGGCGGGTTGGCAAAGCTGTCGAAGGAGATCGGCCGCCAGGCCGCGATGCTCGGCTACATCAACGCCTTCGGCTACTACACGCTGGCCTCGGCGCTGGCGATCCCGGTGATCCTGTTCGTCAGCGGCCGCTCGCGGGCGCGCTGAAACGAAAAGCGCCCCGGGGCGGGCGTGCCCCGGGGCGCTTCCGTTCGACCTTGGATCGACGATCAGCGGATGATCGTGACGCGGATCGCGGTCTGCTGGCTCCAAACCGTGACGACGTTCTCGCCCGGGTTCAGGGTCTTCATGGCGGCCATGCCGGCCTGGGTCCGGATCACCGGCATCTGCACGACTTCACCGCTCGACGGCGTCGGCTCTTCCGGACGGCCGGCCGAGGCGTTGATGATGAAGAGCGTGTTCGCGGCGGCATCGACCTTGGTCAGCATGCCGTCCTGGCGCCACAGCTTGATCGGCTCCTGCATGCCCGGGATGCCCTCGAGGCGGGCGCCCTTGGCGATCATGGCGTTGGCCTGCGCCTCGGCCTGCGGCGACTTCTTGGCGATCAGGAAGTCGAGGTAGTCGTACCAGTGCACGTCGACGATGTTGCCGACCTTCAGCTGGTTGTAGTTCGTCACCAGGTCGGCGGCGCGCATCTTCACGCGGCCGAGGTCTTCCCAGATGATGTTGAAGATGCGGCGCTCCGGGTGGAGGCTATGGATCGTGCCGCGCTTGAAGTTCTGGTAGGTGTTCGGCACCACCAGGTCGGTGGACTGGGCGGCCGCGAGACGCGGCAGGCCCGACATGCCGACGCCGGCGACCGCGGCGCCTCCGAGCATCCGGAACGTGGTCCGACGAGTAAAAGTCATTTTCAATTCCCCCGCTGTTCGGTTGAGCAACAAATACACACTGTCAGCGCATCTTTTTCAACGCCTTGATGAAGATCAAAGGAGTTGGCGTCCGTTCCTTGACCTTCATCAATCCATCTTCCCGAGTTTCGTCTATCAATCCGTGGCATTCGCCACACTTCATCCCGGAAAACCTGCCCGATGGCCGCCCTCCCCCAACCGCTCGAGTTCGTACAGGAATACTGGCTCGACGCCTGCCAGCGCTGGGTCCTGACGCTGGATGCCCTGCGCGAGCGTGGCAACATCCACCTCGCCCAGACCGAGAAAGCCGCCCCGCACGTCCTGACCTTCGGCTTCGACCTGGTCCTCAACGGCCTGACCCTGCCCCGGCCGGTGAACTACATGCTGGTCCGGATCACGCCGCCGGAGGGCACCGTGGTCGACCCGGCCAAGCCGCCCTTCGTGGTCGTCGACCCGCGCGCCGGGCACGGCCCCGGCATCGGCGGCATGAAGCACGACAGCGAGATCGGCGTGGCGATGGCCGCGGGCCATCCCTGCTACTTCGTCGGTTTCCTGACCGAGCCGGCGCCCGGCCAGACCATCGAGGATGTCTGCGCCGCCGAGGCGGCCTTCCTCGAGGAAGTGGCGCGCCTGCACCCGGAGGCCGAGAGCAAGCCGGTCGTGGTCGGCAACTGCCAGGCCGGCTGGCAGATCATGATGACGGCCGCGCTCCATCCCGACCGGTTCGGCCCGATCGTGCTGGCCGGCTCGCCGCTGTCCTACTGGGCCGGCGTCCACGGCAAGAACCCGATGCGCTACCTCGGCGGCACGCTGGGCGGCACCTGGCTGACCGCGCTGGCGGGCGACCTCGGCAACGGCATTTTCGACGGCGCCAACCTGGTCGCCAACTTCGAGGCCCTGAACCCGGCCAACACCTACTGGGAGAAGCCCTACGGCCTCTACTCGAAGGTCGATACCGAGGCGAACCGCTTCCTCGAGTTCGAGACCTGGTGGGGCAGCCCGGTCCTGCTCAATGCCAGCGAGATGCAGTGGATCGCCGACAACCTGTTCGTCGGCAACAAGCTGACCTCGGGCGAGATCCGCACCTCGGACGGCATCCGGATAGACCTGCGAAACATCCGGTCGCCGATCATCGTGCTGTGCTCGTGGGGCGACAACATCACGCCGCCGCAACAGGCGCTGGGCTGGGTGACGGACCTCTACGAGAAGGACGACGAGATCGTCACCAACGGCCAGACCATCGTCTACACGATGCACCAGTCGATCGGCCATCTCGGCATCTTCGTCTCGGGCAAGGTGGCGTCCAAGGAGCATGCCGAATTCGCCTCGTGCATGGAAATGATCGACCTGCTGCCGCCCGGTCTCTACGAGGCGGTGATCACCGAGGTCGACGGCGACACGACCAACGCCGGGCTGATCCACGGCAAGTACCTGTTCCGCCTCGAGGCGCGCTCACTCGACGACATCCGCGCGCTGGGCAACAACGACGAGCAGGACATGCGCCGCTTCGCCACCGTCGCCCGGGTCTCCGAGGCCGGCCACGGCCTCTACCGCACCCTGGCACAGCCGGCGGTGCGGGCGCTGGCCAACCAGCCGGCCGCCGACCTCGCGCGCGAACTCCATCCCAACCGCCTGCGCTTCGCGGCCTTTTCCGACCGCAACCCGCTGATGAAGCCGGTCCAGGGCCTGGCCGAGGCCGTGCGCAGGGACCGCCGGCCGGTGTCGGAGAACAACCCCCTGCTCACCACAGAGAAGATCGCGTCGACCTGGATCTCGACCTGGTGGGAAGGCTACCGGCTGGCGCGCGACGCCATGACCGAGGCGACGTTCCTCGCGACCTACGGCTCGCCCGTGCTCCAGGCGATGGTCGGGCTCGGCACGCCGTCGGCGCCGACGGCGCGGCGCATCGAGCGCGACCTGGCGCGCGAGGCAATCGCGGCGCACTGGCAGGCCGATCTCGAGAAGCGCTTCGAGGTCGGCGGCCTGCTCGAGGCGGTGATCCGCTCGATCATGCATATCCGCCTGCCCCGGCGCTCGGTCGACGAGCGCGGCTTCCGCGTGCTCCAGGCGCTGCGCAAGCTGCAGGCGTCGAACCGCCGGCCGAGCTTCGGCGACCTCAAGTCGATGTTCCGCGACCAGTACCTGCTGCTGCGGCTCGACGAGGAGCGCGCCGTGCGGGCGATCCCGCGGCTTCTGCCCGGGGATGCCACGCAGCGTGCCAACGCGCTGGCCGCGATCCGCGAGGTCACCGGCGCCAGCGGCGACGACACCGACGAAACCCGCCGCCGCCTCCAGCGGATCGTCGAGCTCTTCGACGCCCCCTCCCCCTAGCCGAGCGAAAGAACAGGACATGCCCGACAGCGCACCCGCCACCCCGCGGCGCCACGACAAGTACGATGCCCTGATCGCCGCGGCTGCCCGCAATGCCCCGATGGTGACGGCGGTTGTCCATCCCTGCGACACGGTCTCCCTGGAGAGCGCCGTGGAATCCGCCAGGCTAGGCCTGCTGCGGCCGATCCTGGTCGGACCGGCGGCGCGCGTCCGCGACGTCGCCGCCAAGGCGGCGCTCGACATCTCCGCCTTCGAGCTGGTCGACACGCGCCACAGCCACGAGTCGGCAGAGAAGGCGGTGGAACTGGTGCGGCTGGGGCGGGCCGAGAGCCTGATGAAGGGCAGCCTGCACACCGACGAGCTGATGGGCGCGGTGGTCGCGCGCGACACCGGCATTCGCACCGCGCGGCGCATCAGCCATTGCTTCGTGATGGACGTGCCGGGCCACGACCAGGCCCTGATCATCTCGGACGCCGCCGTAAACATCGCGCCGAGTCTCGAGGAGAAGGTCGATATCGTCCAGAACGCCATCGACCTCGCCCGCGCGCTCGGCACGCAGGAGGTCCGCGTGGCCATCCTCAGCGCCATGGAGACGGTCAACCCGCGAGTCGCCTCGACCGTCGAGGCCGCGGCGCTGTGCAAGATGGCCGATCGCGGCCAGATCACCGGCGCGCTGCTCGACGGGCCGCTGGCGCTCGACAACGCCATCAACGTCGAGGCGGCCGAGATCAAGCACATCGTCTCGCCGGTCGCCGGCAGGGCCAACGTGCTGATCGTGCCGGACCTCGAGGCCGGCAACATGCTGGCCAAGAGCCTGACCTTCCTGGCCTCGGCCGACGCCGCCGGCATCGTGCTCGGCGCCCGGGTGCCGATCATCCTGACCAGCCGGGCCGATTCCCTGCTGACGCGGCTCGCCTCCTGCGCCGTCGCCCTCCTGGTCGCCGCCACGCGGCGCGCCACGCCGTCCGCGGCCATCCCCTGAACTGGCCGACAAGATTTCGAGGAACCCCATGAACGACGCGATCCGGCCGGTTCTGTCCGGCAAGAAGGCGCTGGTTGTCGGTGTCGCCAACGACCAGTCGATCGCCTACGGCTGCGCCCGCGCCTTCCGCAACGCCGGCGCCGAGGTTGCCATCACCTGGCTGAACGACAAGGCCCGGCCGCACGTCGAACCGCTGGCGCGGGAACTGGAGGCGCCTATCATGGCGCCGCTCGACGTCTCCGTGCCCGGGCAACTGGAGGCGGTGTTCGATCTGGTCCGCAAGACCTGGGGATCGCTCGACATCGTCGTCCACTCGATCGCCTTCGCACCGTCGAAGGACCTGCAGGGCGGCCTGCTCGACTGCTCGGCCGAGGGCTTCGCCAAGGCGATGGACATCTCGTGCCACTCGTTCATCCGAATGGCCCGCCTCGCGGTGCCGCTGATGAACGAGGGCGGGACCCTGTTCGCCATGAGCTACCTCGGCGCCAACAGGGTCGTGCCGAACTACAACGTCATGGGGCCGGTGAAGGCGGCGCTGGAAGCGGCGTGCCGCTACCTCGCCTATGAGCTGGGGCCGCGCCGCATCCGCGTCCACGCGATCTCGCCGGGGCCGCTCAAGACCCGCGCGGCGTCCGGCCTGAAGGACTTCGAGTTGCTGCTGAACGAGGCGGCGCGCAAGGCACCGCTGGGCGAGCTGGTGGACATCATGGACGTCGGCTACGCCTGCGCCTACCTCGCGACCGAGTTCGCGCATCGCATTACCGGCGGCACCGTCTACGTCGACGGCGGCGCCAACGTGGTGGACTGATCATGACCGACGCGGGCGTCATCGCCGTTCTCAACGCCGGCTCCTCGAGCATCAAGTTCGCCCTGTACGAGGACGGGCCGCAGGCCACGCTGCTGTTCCGCGGACAGATCGAGAAGATCGGCGGCGCGCCGCACCTCGTCGCCCGGGACGCGACCGGCACGGTCGTGGCCGAGCGCAACTGGCCGAACGACGGCCTCGACCATCACCGGGCGACCGACGAGATCCTGCTGCTCGGCCGCGACCTCCTGAAGGGCCGCCCGGTGATCGCCTTCGGCCACCGCGTGGTCCATGGCGGCATGCACCACGATGCGCCGGTCCGGGTCGATCGCGCCCTGCTGGCCGAGCTCGCCAAGCTGATCCCGCTGGCGCCGCTGCACCAGCCGCACAACCTCGCGCCGATCGAGGCGATCCTGGCCTCGGCGCCGGACATGCCGCAGATCGCCTGCTTCGACACCGCGTTCCACCGCACCCAGCCGCCGCTGGCGCAGGAACTGCCGCTGCCGCGCGCCCTCACCGCCGAGGGCGTCCGCCGCTACGGCTTCCACGGGCTGTCCTACGACTACATCGTCAGCCGCCTGCGCGAGACCGAGCCCGGACTGGCGCGGCAGCGGCTGATCGTGGCGCATCTCGGCAACGGTGCCAGCCTGTGCGCGATCGAGGACGGGCGCAGCGTCGGCAACACCATGGGCTTCACTGCCGTGGACGGGCTGATGATGGGTACCCGTACCGGCACCATCGACCCGGGCGTGCTGCTGTACCTGATGGAAGAGCACGGCATGGATGCCAAGGCGATCGAGGACCTGGTCTACCGCAAGTCCGGCCTGCTCGGCGTCTCCGGCCTGTCGTCGGACATGCGGACACTGCGCGAGTCGAAGGCGCCGGAGGCGGCCGAGGCGATCGCCCTGTTCGTCTACCGCGCGGTGCGCGAGATCGGGTCGCTCGCGGCGGCGCTGGGTGGCGTCGACGCCCTCGTCTTCACCGCCGGGATCGGCGAGAACGATGCGGCGACCCGGGCCGAGATCTCGGCCGGCTGCCGCTGGCTGGGCCTCGAGCTGGACCCGGCCCGCAACGCCGCCGGCAAGGGCCGGATCAGCCGTGACGGTTCGCGGATGTCCGCGTGGGTGGTGCCGACCGACGAGGAACGCATGATCGCCCGCTATGCCAGCGCCGAACTGCGGCGTTGACCGACGTCAAAGCCGGGTTGCCCCCGGCGCGCTAATCTTCAACCATTCCTTTCCAACCCGTACCGCCACGAGACGACCGATGAACATCCTGAGCGCCAAGGAACTGCGTGAGAAGATCGCCCTCGCCGAGGCCGAGAAGGCCGCCGCCGCGATGAAGGCCCACGAGGCCGCCGAGCGCGAGAAGCACGAGATGATCGAACGCCTGTGCAAACCATCAGGCCTCAACGACGAGGAGATCATCGAGCGCGCCTCTGCGATCGTGAGCCGCGCGGTCGAGAATGGCCTGACCCAGGTGCAGGTCCTGCGCTTCCCCCACACGATCTGCAAGGACAACGGTCGTGCCATCAACCAGGCCGAGGAAGGCTGGGAGAACACGCTGGATGGCGTGCCGAAGGAAATCTACGAGTTCTGGAAGCGCCAGTTGCAGCCGCGCGGGTACCACATCCGCTACGAGGTCGTGGACTACCCGAACGGCATGCCGGGCGACATCGGCATCTTCCTGAGCTGGGGCTGAGCGTCCTAGCGCCGCCAGCGCCCGCTCAGGACCAGCCAGCCGAAGCTCAGGAGCCCGTAGCCGAGGAATGCCTTGGCGGCGAGAACGAGGGTCGATTGCAGGCCCGACTCGGCCACGGTGATGGCGGCGACGGCGACGAGCGCCAGGGCGATCACGGGGTGCGCCAGCGCGCCCAGGGTGGCGAAGAACACGAGCAGGCCGAGCGGCAGGAAGACCAGCCCGGCCGTGGGTCCCTTCGAGAAGCCGTGGATCCAGGTCGCCGCGCAGGCCGCGAAGCCGATCGCCAGCACGACCATGCCGCGCCACCCGCGCCCCGCTATCCGTTGGATGAAGCCCATGGATCGATCCGTCCCGCCCGCGCCGGGGCTGCGCGTCCTGTATGCGGTGTCCGGCCAGCCTGATACAAGGGCGATGATGCGAACCACCACTTCCGCGAGCCGTCCATGCTGAACTGGAGCCGGGGTCTTTTCCTGCTTTGGCTGGTCGGCACCGCCGTCTGGATGTCCCTGTGGGGCGTCCTCGTGACCATGAGCTGCCACCGCCTGCCCAACCGGGAGCTCGATTGCCAGGCGATCTCGCAGAGCTTCTTCGGCCCGTGGGTCGAGCGCCACCCGTGGGATTACGGCGAACTCGCGCTCGTGGGCTTCAGTCTCCCCCTCGCCGTTCTCGCGGTCCTGGTGCTCGTCTCGCTGATCGGCCGCAGCCGCGGCGGCTGACCCTCAGTAGGTCTGCTTGATCATGCGCCGCCCCTTCAGGGAGGCGCGATCGTCGTACTTCCGCTTGGTCGATCGCCCGGGCAACTTGACCTTGTCGCGATCGATCGTCCGGTACGGAATGCGGTCGAGGATGTGGGCGATGATGTTCAGCCGCGCCCGCTTCTTGTCGTTGGAATCGACCACGAACCACGGCGCGTGGTCGACGTCGGTGAATTCGAACATCAGGTCGCGGGCGCGCGAGAAGTCGTACCAACGGCGAAACGACTCGACGTCCATCGGGCTGAGCTTCCACTGCCGCAGCGGATCGTCGATGCGGGCGCGGAAGCGACGCTCCTGTTCCTCCTGGCCGACCTCCAGCCAGATCTTGAGCAGGCGGATGCCGCCCTCGACGATGTAGCGCTCGACGCCCGGGCACTGCTCGAGGAAGCGGCGATGGTCGTCGTCGCTGCAGAACCCCATGACGTACTCGACGCCGGCGCGGTTGTACCAGCTGCGATCGAAGATCACGATCTCGCCCGCCGCCGGGAAGCGCTGGATGTAGCGCTGCATGAACATCTGGGACTTCTCGCGATCGGACGGAGCCGGCAGCGCCTCGATCCGGAAGACGCGCGGACTGACCCGCTCCGTGATCGCCTTGATCGTCCCGCCCTTGCCGGCCGCGTCGCGTCCCTCGAAGACGATGATGACGCGCTCGCCCTTTTCCTTGACCCAAGCCTGGAGGTGACAGAGCTCGACCTGCAGCTTGCGCAGCTCGCGCTCGTAGTCCTTGCGCGACAGCTTCCCCTGGCCGCCGTCGGCGCTCTGCTTTCCCTTGCCGTCCTTGTCGTGCCCGGCCATGCCGTCCTCCGCTACGAGGACCTATCGCCGTCCCCGCATCGGCATGATCTGCATGTGGCTGTGAATTTCAATGACCCCGGCGACCTTGGCGGCCGCGGCCCGGTAGGAGGCGTGGCTTTCCTCGTCGTAAGCCCGTCCCCAGAGGTGCACCGAGCCGCCGCGCGACACCACGTCGAAGCCGCCGCCCATCGGCAGGCCGAGGCGTTGCAGCGCCGCGATGACATTGCGCCGGATCTGGTCGTCGTCGACCGGCGCCGCCGCCGCGGGCGACGACGACGACGACAGCAGCGCCTTCACGAGGTCGGCCCGGCTCACGACCCCGACCACCATGGCGTCGCGCAGGACCGGGACGCTCTTGATCTGGTGGCGCACCACGAGGTCGGCGATCTCCTTGATGGGCGTGATCTCCGTGGCCGCCAGGGCCTGTCGGGTCATGAGCTCGCCCACGGGCTTGGCGAGCGCCTTGGACTGGCTGTCGCTCAGGCCCTCGCCCTTGTCCCAGGTCGCCTGCAGGTCCGCCCCGCCTTCGCCGCCCAGCACGTGGCGGATCACGTCGAACTCGGTGATGATGCCGACGAAGGCGCCCCTGGCATCGACGACCGGAAGGCCGCTGACGCCGTTGTTGATCAGCAGCTTCACGGCGTCGAGCACCGTTGCCGCCTCGGGGACCGTCACAACGTCGCTCGACATCACGTCCTGGGCCAGCATGTCTTCTTCCTCGTTGGCAGTACGACTTGTTTGACGCACGGGTCCCCTGCCATCAAGGCCGGATTGCAACCTGCGCGACGGTAGGCCATGCAGGCTGTCTGCCTGACGGGCGCGACCGGGACCTTGATCGACCTCAAGGCCCTGCGTGACAACCTGCACAATGATCCAGAGTGGATGCAATTGACCATGTCCATCGACACGCTGGCCCTGTTCGCCGGCCACGCCTTCGAACTCGTCGGCGTGGTTGTCCTCGTTGTCGGGGCCGTGCTGGCCTGCGCCGCGTTCTTCGTGCGCGTGGGCCGGGGCGCGGGCCTCAGCGCCGCCTACCACGAGCTGAGGGCCGATCTCGGGCGGGCCATCCTGCTCGGCCTCGAGTTCCTCGTGATCGCCGACATCATCGGCACGGTCGCGGTCGAGCCGACGCTGCACAATCTGGGCGTGCTGGCGGTCATCATCGCGATCCGCACCCTGCTGAGCTTCGCCCTCGAGCTCGAGGTCAGCGGACGCTGGCCCTGGCAAAGGCCCCCCGGTGGAAAGGACCGGCAGTAATCTCTGCCGAGTGTGAGCAACATTACATTGGGTTCGAACCGGATCGATCATGATGGGCGCAAGCTTCCTCCCATCGGAGTGTCCCGTTTCGTGATCTGGTTCATGCTGGCGTCCGCCACCCTGCTCGCCCTCGTCGTGTTCACCGCCGAACGCCGCTGAGCGGTCGTCGCGGATCACCGTGCAGTCACAACCTCCCGAACTGCACGTTATGTCCTGATCACGCGGACGGAGACTGGCGTCGTGTTAGCCGTCGCAGGTGGCCGCGAGGTCCCTGCGGAGGTAGAACGATGGCGGTGTCCTTCTCATCCCAGGCCGTACTGAGTGGCCTGTCGAACCCGACGAGCCTGCAGTTCGGCCCCGACGGACGCCTCTACGTCGCCCAGCAGGACGGGCTGATCCGGGTCTACGATGTCACCCAGCCGTCGCCCGGCCAATGGACTGCCGCCGAGGCTCAGACCATCGGGCTGATCCGGTCCCTGCCGAACCACGACGACGACGGCTCGCTGAACGCCTCGATCACCGACCGCCAGGTCACCGGACTGCTGGTCGCGGGGACGGCCGCAAACCCCGTCCTCTACGTCACCTCCAGCGACCCGCGCATCGGCAACTTCTCCGACCTCGGTCTCGACACCAATTCCGGCATCCTGTCGCGCCTGGCCTGGACCGGCAGCGACTGGCTCAAGGTCGATCTCATCCGGGGCCTGCCGCGCTCGGAGGAAAACCACTCTCCGAACGGCATGGTGTTGAGCGCCGACGGCGGCAAGCTGTACCTGGCGCAAGGCGGCAACACCAACAACGGCGCGCCGTCGCATTTCTTCTCGAACACCGCCGAGTACGCGGTCGACGCGGCAGTGCTGGAGATCGACCTCGCGGCCCTCGAGGCCATGCCCGACAGGAGCTTCACCTACGCCAACGGCGTGACCAGCACCTACAGGTACGACCTGCCGACCCTCGACGATCCCACCGTCCTGAACAACGGCGCGACCGGCAACGAGACCGCCGGTGGCCTCGATGTCGGCGGGCCGTTCGGCGGCAACGACGGTCTCAACCAGGCCGTCCTGCCACCGGGCGCGCCGTTGCGCATCTTCGCCACCGGCCTGCGCAACGCCTACGACCTCGTGCTGTCCGAGGCCGGCAAGCTGTTCACGATCGACAACGGCGCCAACGACGGGCTCGGCGGTACCCCCATCCTCGACGCCCAGGGCCGTCCGACCAACCAGTTCAACAACGGCGGCGTCGGCAGCGTCGACTTCCTCTACCAGCTGAGCGACGGCACGTACTACGGCCACCCCAACCCGAGCCGCGGCAACCAGACCGGCGCGATCTACGCCTACTCCGACGGTGACCAGCCACAGGTCAATGCCACGATCGCCAACGCCGCGGCGGCGGTTCCCGCCAGCCTGCAGATCGCCGCCGGCTACCTGATCGATCCGTCGCGGTTCACCGCATCGGCCACCCGCCTGTCGCAGGAAGGGCTGTTCAGCGCCGGCCAGCAGGCGCTGGCCCAGTTCGCCGCCTCGACCAACGGGCTGATGGAGTACACGTCGGACGCGTTCGGCGGCGAGATCCAGGGCGACCTGATCGCGGCCTCGTTCGACGGCACGCTGCGGCTCGTCCAGATGGCGGCCGACGGCGTCACCGTCCAGGGCGTGACGACACTCGCCACGCCCGGCGGCACGCCCCTCGACCTCGTGCAGGGACCCGACGGTACGATCTGGGTGGCCCAGATCGGCGCCGGACAGGTGGTCGTGCTGTCGCCCTCTGCCCAGGCGACCGCCGCCGACCCCGACCTCGACGACGACGGCCTGCCCAACACCGTCGATCCTTTCCAGACCGATGCCGCCAACGGCTTCGGCACCTACCTGGCCAGCAACGCCAGCCTCGCCTGGAACTTCCAGTTCGGCGCCGGCAACAGCGCCCCGGGCCCGAGCGGCCTGTTCCTCGGGCTCACCGGCCACATGGTGAACGGCACCCGCGACCACGTGGCGCCGGTCGCGGAGGGCGGCCTCGACCTCGCCAACGTCAAGGTCGGCACGGCCGCCGGCGGCGGGCTGGTCGTGATCGAGGAAGTGTCGTCGGGCACGGCCAGCGGTAGCGCCAACACCGGCGAGTTCGTGTTCCAGACCGGCGTCGCACTGGCGCCCGACGTGCAGACCTTCACGGTGAAGTGGACCGCCATCAATCCCTATCCCGCCCTGCTCGCCGCCCCCACCGTTCGCGAGATCGGCGGCTTCATCGGCACCGGCGAGCAGTCCAACTTCCTGAAGGTCGTGGCGAGTCCAAGCGGGTTCCTGTTCCAGCTGGAGAACAACAACAGTGTCGTGGCCTCGCAGAGCCTGAGCGCACCCGCGGTCGCCACGGCGCCCGTCGACAGCAGCCTCGTGTTCGAACTGCTGGTCAACCGCGCGACCTCGCAGGCAATCCCGTCGGTTACCTATGCGAGTTCCGGGGGACCGGTGAAAGTGACCGGCACCCCGATCGCGCTGGCGGGCACGGCCGTACTGTCGGCGATAAACGGCGCCTACGAGGTCCAGGGCAAAGACACCGGCCTCGCCGTCGGCCTGTGGTCGAGCAACACCGGCGAGGGCAGCCAGAACACCTTCCAGGTGTCTTTCGACGACATCCTGATCACCACGACCGGGCCCGCGACGCAACTGGTCAAGGCGGTGAACGTGGGCGGCGGCCAGGTCACCGCATCGAACGGCGTGGTCTTCCAGGCCGATCCCGGGCCGACCACCGGTGCCGCCGCCAGCCAGGTCTTCACCACCACCGCCGGCATCGCCGGCACCACCGACGACGCGCTGTACCAGGACGAGCGCTGGACTCCGGGGGGCAGCTACGCCTACGAGATCCCGGTCGCCAACGGCACCTACACCGTCGACCTGCTGTTCGCCGAGATCTACTCGGGCATCCACGGTTCCGGCCAGCGCGTGTTCGACATGAGCCTCGAGGGCCAGGCGCTGGCGGCGCTGCAGGACATCGACATCTATGCGAAGGTCGGCCTCGACGCCGCCTACACCGTCACCCAGTCCGTCACCGTCAGCGACGGCTCGCTCTCGATCCAGGTCGGACCCGGCAGTTCCTCGCCCGGCAACGTCGAGAACGCCAAGCTCAACGCCTTCGCCGTCTACGGCGCCGGGGGCGGAAGCACGCCCTCCCCGAGCCTCGCCATCGCCGCGGCGAGCGCCAGCCAGAACGAAGGCGATAGCGGCACCACGCCCTTCACCTTCACCGTGACCCGGACCGGCAACACCACGGTATCCTCGACCGTGGCCTGGGCCGTGACCGGTAGCGGCGCCACCCCGGCCAGCGCCGCCGACTTCGCGGGCGGCGCCTTTCCCACTGGCACCGTCAGCTTCGCCCCCGGCGAGACCGGCAAGACGATCACCGTCAACCTCGCTGGCGACACCGCCGTCGAGAGCAACGAGAGCTTCGCCGTCACCCTGTCCAACCCGAGCGCGGGGACGACGGTGACGACTGCCAGCGCCACCGGGATCATCCAGAACGACGACGCCGGCGTGACCCCGACACTGGTCACCGCGATCAACGTCGGCGGCGGCGAGGTCGCGGCCTCGACCGGCGTCGTGTTCCAGGCCGATCCCGGGCCGACCACCGGTGCCGCCGCCAGCCAGGTCTTCACCACCACCGCCGGCATCGCCGGCACCACCGACGACGCGCTGTACCAGGACGAGCGCTGGACTCCGGGGGGCAGCTACGCCTACGAGATCCCGGTCGCCAACGGCACCTACACCGTCGACCTGCTGTTCGCCGAGATCTACTCGGGCATCCACGGTTCCGGCCAGCGCGTGTTCGACATGAGCCTCGAGGGCCAGGCGCTGGCGGCGCTGCAGGACATCGACATCTATGCGAAGGTCGGCCTCGACGCCGCCTACACCGTCACCCAGTCCGTCACCGTCAGCGACGGCTCGCTCTCGATCCAGGTCGGACCCGGCAGTTCCTCGCCCGGCAACGTCGAGAACGCCAAGCTCAACGCCTTCGCCGTCTACGGCTCGTCCACGACGCCGCCACCGGCGCCGACCCTTTCGATCGCCACCGCCAATGCCAGCCTGAACGAGGGCAACAGCGGCGGCACGGCCTACACCTTCACGGTCAGCCGCGCCGGCGATACCAGCGGCACCTCGACCGCCGCGTGGGCGGTGACCGGCACCGGCGCCAACCCCGCCGGCGCCACCGACTTCAGCGGCGGAACCTTTCCCACCGGCACGGTCAGCTTCGGCGTCGGCGAGACCACCAAGACCATCACCGTCAACGTGGCCGGCGATACTGCGGTCGAGGCCAACGAGTCGTTCCTCGTGTCACTCCAGAACCCGAGTAGCGGCACCCTGCTGGGAACGGCGGTCAGCGCCACCGGCACCATCCTCAACGACGATACCGCGCCGGTGCCGTCGCTGTCGGTGGCTGCGACCAACGCCTCCCTGAACGAGGGCAATACCGGCACCACCGCTTTCACCTTCACGGTCACGCGGGCCGGCGACACCACCGGCTCGTCGACGGCCAGCTACGCCGTGACCGGCAGCGGCGCCAACCCGACCAGCGCCAACGACTTTGCCGGCGGCGCCTTCTCCACCGGCACCGTCAGCTTCGCCGCCGGCGAAACCAGCAAGGTCATCACCGTGTCGATCGCGGCCGATACCGTCGTCGAACCCAACGAGGGCTTCACGCTGACACTGTCCAACCCCAGCAGCGGAACCACGCTCGGCACCGCCAGCGCGACCGGCACGATCCTGAACGACGACAGCAGTGGAGCCCAGGCACTGGTCAAGGCGGTGAACGTGGGCGGCGGCCAGGTAACGGCCTCGACCGGCGTGGTCTTCCAGGCCGATCCCGGGCCGGCCACCGGTGCCGCCGCCAGCCAGGTCTTCGTCACCACCGCCGGCATCGCCGGCACCACCGACGACGCGCTGTACCAGGACGAGCGCTGGACTCCGGGGGGCAGCTACGCCTACGAGATCCCGGTCGCCAACGGCACCTACACCGTCGACCTGCTGTTCGCCGAGATCTACTCGGGCATCCACGGTTCCGGCCAGCGCGTGTTCGACATGAGCCTCGAGGGCCAGGCGCTGGCGGCGCTGCAGGACATCGACATCTATGCGAAGGTCGGCCTCGACGCCGCCTACACCGTCACCCAGTCCGTCACCGTCAGCGACGGCTCGCTCTCGATCCAGGTCGGACCCGGCAGTTCCTCGCCCGGCAACGTCGAGAACGCCAAGCTCAACGCCTTCGCCGTCTACGGCGCGCCCCCGACGACGCCGACGGCCACGGTGTCGCTGGCCACCGCCAGCGTCAGCCTGAACGAGGGCAACGCCAGCAGCACGGCCTTCACCTACACGGCGACCCGCAGCGGCGACACCAGCGGCAGTTCGACGGTGGCCTGGGCCGTGGCCGGCAGCGGCGCAAACCCGGCCTCCGACACCGACTTCACCGGCGGCAAGCTGCCCAGCGGTACGCTGAACTTCGCCGCCGGGGAAACGTCGAAGACCATCACCGTCAGCGTCGCGGGTGACTCCGTGGTCGAGTCGGCCGAGGGTTTCAGCCTCACCCTGTCGAACCCCGGCAGCGGCACCGCCTTGGGCACCGCGACGGCGACCGGCATCATCCTCAACGACGACACGCCGCCAGGCCCGTCGCTGTCGATCGCCGCGACCAATGCCAGCCTGAACGAGGGCAACAGCGGTACCACCGCCTTCACCTTCACGGTGAGCCGCACCGGTGACACCACCGGCTCGTCGACGGCCAGCTACGCCGTGACCGGCAGCGGCGCCACCCCCGCCAGCGCCAGCGACTTCGCCGGCGGCGCCTTCCCCACCGGCACCGTCAGCTTCGCCGCCGGCGAGTCCAGCAAGGTCATCACCGTCGACGTCGGCGGCGACGCCACGATCGAATCCGATGAGACGTTCGCCGTCACCTTGTCCAATCCGAGCGCGGGAACGTCGCTCGGCACCGCCAGCGCGAGCAGCACGATCCTGAACGACGACGGCAGCGTGACGCAGACGCTGGTGAAGGCGGTGAACGTGGGCGGCGGCCAGGTAATGGCCTCGACCGGCGTGGTCTTCCAGGCCGATCCCGGGCCGACCACCGGTGCCGCCGCCAGCCAGGTCTTCACCACCACCGCCGGCATCGCCGGCACCACCGACGACGCGCTGTACCAGGACGAGCGCTGGACTCCGGGGGGCAGCTACGCCTACGAGATCCCGGTCGCCAACGGCACCTACACCGTCGACCTGCTGTTCGCCGAGATCTACTCGGGCATCCACGGTTCCGGCCAGCGCGTGTTCGACATGAGCCTCGAGGGCCAGGCGCTGGCGGCGCTGCAGGACATCGACATCTATGCGAAGGTCGGCCTCGACGCCGCCTACACCGTCACCCAGTCCGTCACCGTCAGCGACGGCTCGCTCTCGATCCAGGTCGGACCCGGCAGTTCCTCGCCCGGCAACGTCGAGAACGCCAAGCTCAACGCCTTCGCCGTCTACGGCGCGTCCACGACGCCGCCGCCAGCGGCAGCCAGCCTGTCGATCGCCGCCACCAACGCCAGCCTGAACGAGGGCAACAGCGGCAGCACGCCGTTCACCTTCACCGTGAACCGGAGCGGCGACACTGCCGGATCCTCGACCGCCGCCTGGGCGGTGACCGGTAGCGGCGCCAACCCGGCTGGTGCCACGGACTTCGCAGGTGGCGCCTTCCCCACCGGCACGCTGAGCTTCGCTGCCGGCGAGGCGTCCAAGACGATCACCATCGACGTCGCCGGCGACATCGCGGTCGAGGCCAGCGAGTCCTTCGCGGTGACCCTCAGCGACCCCGGCACCGGAACGACGCTGGGCACCGCCAGCGCGACCGGCACGATCCTCAACGACGACAGCGCCGGATCGACCGCGGCGGCGAAATTGCTGATCACCCCGGACACCGCGTTGAACGCCAGCACCTACGGCTTCCCGGCGTACGAACTCACCAATACCGGCACGATGGCGATCCGCACCCTGACCATCGACCTGCGCGACGCCCTGGTGGCGGGGACCGTGTTCGATCCGTTCGGCACCTTCGGCGACACCACGGCGCTCGACCTGTCGCCCTACGGTTCGGTCCCGGTGAGTGCCAGCTGGCTCTACGGCCCGACCCCGGTCACCGAGGGCGGCTACAAGACCCTGGCCGTGACCTTCGGCGGCGACGGCCTCGCGGCCGGCCAGACCTTCGCCTTCCGCCTCGACGCCGATCCCGCCAGCATCGACGGGCCCTCTCCCGGCCCCAACGAGGCGGGCTCGATCTCCGGCTTCGAGCATGTCGGCGCCTCGGTCGGCGTCGGCCTCGTCGATGGCTCGGCCCTGCAGGCCGAGGTCTTCACCCAGGGCAGCGCCGGTGGCGGCCTCGCCACCCTGCTGGCCAGCCCCGCCGCCCCGCCGGTCCTGTCGCTTTCCACCGTGGCCGGCGTACCGCTCGCGACCGACGCCGTCGGCGGCATCGTGAAAGCCAACCTGCCGGGGCTGAACGACCTCGCCGGCACGCCGGGCAACGACATCGTGGTCAACGTCACCGGCGTGGCCGGCCAGACCGTCCGCCTCGCCGTCGCCGAGTTGGGCGGCGTCGGGACCGACATCCCGCTTGGCAGCCACGAGGGCAACACCGTCCTGCAGGCGCCGAGCTTCGTCGACGTGACACTGGGGGCCGCCGGCAGCGCCAGCGTGGCGCTCGCCCTGCCCGCCGAGACACCCATCGCCGGCCTTGCCCCCGGCTCGGTCTCGGGACGCTTCGCCGTGACGGCCGCCGCGATCGATCCGGCGAGCGGCACCGCCATCAGCGAGGTATCCGCGACGCTCGCCGTCAAGGACGCGCCCAACAGCTTCACGTCCGAAGCCGCGAGCGACACGTTCCTGTTCCGGCAAGGTTTCGCGGCGACGGACATCTACCAGTTCGCGGCAACCGGCCCCAACCACGACTTCGTCGGGCTCGACCAGGCGCTGTTCCCGGGTCAGACGATCCAGCAGGTACTCGACAGCAACGCCCTGCGCCCGGGAGCGGCCGCCGGCGACGTCGACATCGTCCCGGCCTCCGGCAATGCCATCCACCTGCACGACGCCAGCGGGCAACTGACGGTCGAGGTGCTGCGCGCCTCCCCGGGAGACTTCTTCTTCGTCTAGGGCCGGCGCACAGGCACGCCCACCCTCGCAACTCAAAGCAATCAACCTCATTTGCTGCAATTTCAGCGCAAACTTCCAAGGCTGACTCACAAGGCTCTTGCATCCATACTGATATTCTCGCGATAGTGACCGAACACTGCCGAAAGAAGCGGGCTGAAGCGCAGGGAGACCTCTTGGAAGCAAAGCGTTTAGCCGACCGAACCTTCGGCCTTGTGTTCGCGGGCGTGTTCGGCGTCCTCGCGGCGGTCATCTGGCTGACCAGCGGCACCCTGTACGCCTGGCTCGTGGGCGTGGCAGCCGCGTTCGCGGCGGCGGCCCTGCTGTGCCCCATGCTCCTGATGCCCCTCAATCGCCTCTGGATGCAGTTTGGCCTGCGGCTGGGCGTTGTAACGAATGCCGTCCTGCTCTCCGTCTTCTACTTTGCGATGATCACACCGTTCGGCATCGTCCTGCGGCTGCTGTCGTCGGATCCCATGGCGCGCCGCACCGATGCCGCGGCGAACAGCTACTTCTCGCCCGTACGCCGACAGGCCCGGCCGGACAACTTCGCGGACATGTTCTGAGCGTTTCGACGGAAGGCCCCATGATCTCGGTTCTCAAGCAACTGTTCCGCTTCATGGCGGTCTATCGAAAGTTCTGGATGGCCCCGATCATCATCATCCTGCTGCTGCTGGGCATGTTGCTGATCGTGGCGCACGGCTCCGCCCTGAGCCCCTTCCTGTACGCCATCTTCTGAGGGCCGGCGCTCGTGTACGTCCTCGGGATTTCGGCCTTCTACCATGACAGTGCAGCCGCGCTGGTCCGCGACGGGGAGATCGTGGCGGCAGCGCAGGAAGAGCGCTTCACGCGCCTCAAGCACGACCAGTCCCTCCCCGTGAATGCCGCCCGCTACTGTCTCGAGCACGCGGGCATCGGGGCGGAACAGATCGACTACATCGCCTTCTACGAGAAGCCGATCCTGACCTTCGACCGGCTGCTCGAGACCTACCTCTCCTTCGCCCCCCGCGGCCTGCCGTCCTTCATCAAGGCAATGCCGGTCTGGGTGAAGGAGAAGCTCTTCCAGAAGTCGCTGATCCAGAAGGGAATCGGGGCGCTCGCCGGGACGGAGGTGCCGGACGACCGCGTCGTGTTCGGCTTCCATCATCGTTCGCATGCCGCCAGCGCTTTCTTCCCGTCGCCGTACGATGATGCTGCCGTGCTGGTGGTCGATGGCGTCGGCGAATGGGCCACTGCTTCGATAGCACACGGCAAGGGCGGCTCGCTCGACATGCTCGACGAGATCCGGTTCCCGCACTCGCTGGGCATGCTGTACTCGGCCTTCACCTACTACCTTGGATTCGCGGTCAACGACGGCGAGTACAAGATGATGGGCCTCGCGCCCTACGGCGAACCGAAGTACGCCGACCTGATCCTGAACAATCTCATGGACCTGAAGGCCGACGGTTCGTTCCGGTTGAAGATGGAGTTCTTCAACTATTGCACCGGCCTGACCATGACCAACGATCGCTTCTCGCGGCTCTTCGGCGCGCCGCCGCGGCCCCCGGAGTCCCTGCTGACCCAGCGCGACATGGATCTCGCCAGCTCGATCCAGTTCGTGACGGAAGAAGTCATGCTGAGGCTGGCCCGTACCGCCCGGCAGCGGACCGGGTCGCGAAACCTGTGCCTCGCCGGTGGCGTGGCGCTGAACTGCGTCGCGAACGGCCGGATCCTGCGCGAAGGCATCTTCGACAACGTCTGGATCCAGCCGGCGGCCGGAGACGCCGGCGGCGCCATCGGCGTGGCCATGGACACGTGCTTCCAGCTCGGCGAGGGCGTCGAGCGCACCCTCGGCCCGGGCGATGCCATGAAAGGCGGCTACCTCGGTCCGTCCTTCGACATGCCGGCCGTCCGTGCCGCGATGTCGGCGCGCAATGCCGTGTACGAGGAGCTGAGCGACGATGCCCTGATCGAAGCCGTCGTCGCCGCCCTGGCCGACGACAAGGTCGTCGGCTGGTTCCAGGGCCGCATGGAGTTCGGCCCGCGCGCGCTCGGCAACCGCTCCATCCTCGGCGATGCCCGCTCGCCCTCGATGCAGCGCATGCTGAACATGAAGGTCAAGTACCGCGAGAGCTTCCGCCCCTTCGCCCCGATCGTCCTGCGCGAGGACGTCTCGCACTTCTTCGACCTCGACCGCGACAGCCCGTACATGATGATCGTGGCGCCGGTGCGCGAGAGCCGGCGGCTCCAGCCGACCGAGGAGCAAAAGGGCGCGTTCGGCCTCGACAAGCTGCACCAACTCCGCTCCGACATCCCGGCCATCACCCATGTCGACTACTCCGCCCGAATCCAGACGGTCGACGGCAAGGAAAACCCGCGCATGTACAAGCTGCTCGAAGCCTTCAAGGCACGAACCGGCTACGGCGTGCTGGTGAACACCAGCTTCAACGTCCGCGACGAGCCGATCGTGTGCACGCCGGACGACGCCTACCGTTGCTTCATGGGAACCGAGATGGACGTGCTGGTCGTCGAGAACGCCATCCTCTTCAAGGAGCGGCAATGACGGCGGCAACGGCGGCGGCGGAGATGACCGATACGTTGCCTCCTCCCTATTTCTCCGACCGTATCCTTGCCTGTCTCAAGGAACCGGGAGGTGCTGACGATACCGGCCTCGTCCTCGAGGAGGGCGCCCTGCGAGGTACCAACTCGGGTCGCGTCTATCCGTTCGCCGACGGCACAATCCCGGCCCTGTTCCTGGACCAGAAGGGAGACGGCGAGGGTGTGACCACCGCCATCAAGCGGTTCTACGAGGAGTACCCCTTCCCCTCCTACGAGGGGCTCGAGGATTTCGGACAGCTGGTCCAGAAGGGCTCCAAGAACCCGTTCTCGGCGCAGCTGCTGAAGGCAATCGGCTACAACAAGACCGTGCTCGAGTGCGGCTGCGGCACGGGCCAGCTGTCGCATTACCTGCAGCTCAACAACAACCACGTGCTGGGCATCGACATGTCGCTGTCCAGCCTTGGACTGGCAATCCAGCACAAGCTCCGCAACGGCCTCGGCCGTTCCTGCTTCGCACAGATGAACATCTTCAACCTGGCGATCAAGGACAACAGCTTCGACGTCGTGATCTCGCACGGCGTGCTACACCACACCTTCGACGCCCGGCGCGCCTTCGCGCAGATCGTGCGCAAGGCCAAGCCGGGCGGCATCGTCATGGTCGGCCTGTACAACTACTACGCCCGCGTGCCGACCTACCTGCGGTCGAAGGTGATCGGCCTCACCGGCGGCAAGCTCGACTACGTGGTGCGCAACCGCATCCACGACGCGCGCAAGGCCGACGTCTGGATCAAGGACCAGTACTACAACCCGCACGAGACCTGGCACTCGATCGACGAGGTGCTGGGCTGGTTCGAGGAAAACGGCATCGAGTACCTGAACACCTCGCCCGCCATCCTCGGCACCGACGGTGAGACGACTGCCGGCCTGTTCGCCCGGACGAGCCCCGGCACGGCTTTCCAGCGCGTCGTCACCCAGCTCGGCTGGCTCGGTACGATCGCGCGCGAGGGCGCGCTCTTCGATGTCATCGGCCGCAAGAAGGAACCGTCATGAGTCCCCAGCCCGCGATGACGTGGAAGGGCCGCCTGATCGCCTTCGGCGTCAGCGCGCTGCTGTGCATCGCCATCCTCGAGGGCGGCGCCCGGATCATCGACCGCGATCGCTCCGGGATCGCCTCCATGACGCTCAACCTGCAGCCCTACATGATGTTCGCGGCTCACCCGGGCAAGAACCTGACCTGGCGCAACATCGAGACCAAGCAGGACATCCCGTCCCGGATGACGTTCAACAACCTGGGTTTCATGGGCAGCCTGGATTACACCGTGCCGCCGAACGCCGCGTACTTCGAGACCTGGGCGAAGAAGCCGGGCGAGCGCCTGATCGCCATAACCGGCGGTTCGGTCGTTCACGGCGTCGGCGCCACCAGCAACGACCAGACCATTGCCGGGCAGGTCGAGGCGACGCTCAACGCGCGCCAGTCGACCCACAAGTACCGCGTCATCAACCTCGGCATGGGCAGTTGGATCGCCTACCAGCAGTTCCTCGGCCTGTCGCTGTTCGGCCTGCCACTGCAGCCCGACTGGGTGATCGTCATGGACGGTCACAACGATGCCGCCGTCGCCTGCCCTCACGGCAGCGGGCCGGGAAATCCCATGGGCTGGCCGCAGATGCTGTACCTCACGGGCGGCGGCGAAGGTGCCTCGCGCGGGCCGCTGCTGCAGTGGGCCCTGGGCAACAGCGCCCTCGCCCGCGTCGTGACCGGGCAGCCCGCCTCTGTCCAGGGTACCGGCCGGCTGGGGGAAGTCTTCTTCGACGAGGCCGATCCCGACAAGCGCTTCCTGGTCAAGATGCGCGGCCTGACGATGCGCGACCTCGACAGGCAGGTCGAGTTCTATCTCCAGGCGCAGAACAACGTGAGGCAGCTGTTCTCGGGTTCCAACGTCCTGTTCAGCACCCAGCCCTTCCTCCACGACAACGCCCTGTCGCCCTGGTATCGCCGCGCCTACGACCTCGAGGCCCCGGCAGCGGACAGGCAGGCGGCCAGGGCAACCCTGAAGAAGGAACTGGACGACTTCATCGCCAAGGGCGGCGACACCAAGTGCGGCCACAGCGTCTCGGCGGAGGCACTGGCGTACTTCATCGGCCGGTCGGCCATGGCGCTGGAGGGCATCGTCCCGGCCTGGACCTCCGGGTCGGCGGGGCGCAGCATCCGCTACGCCAACACCGAGATGGTCTTCCCGCAGGACGATCCCCAGCGCGTCCCCGGCTTCGTCGATAATGCCCACATGTCGGACCTCGGCCAGCGCCAGATCGCCCAATACTTCGCCGGGTTCGTGCTCGAGACCGATCTCCAGATCCCGTTCGACGTGGCGGCATTCGCCCGCCAAGCCCAGGCCGAGGCGCGTGCGGCGGCGGAGAAGCTGCCCAAGCCCTGACGGCTCCGTGCGAGGGCGGGATGTCCGGCGACCGGAGAACCGCGAGCCAACTTTTTCGTTTTAGCCTAGCGCGCCTTTGTTTTAACATATTTGCACATCGACAATGCTAACAGTTTCGTCCCCTCGCCACGGAGAATGATTCGATGATGCAACGGGTAGCCCTCGCCGCGCTGGCCAGCCTTCTCGTCGCCGGTCCGGCCCTCGCCGAGCCGGCCATCTACTCGTGGACCGGCTACGGTCTCAACGTTCCGGGCAGCGGCAAGTGCCCGACCTACAAGATGACGATCGACGTCACGGTGGTCGGCAACGACGTCAAGGGCCGTTTCCAGCAGGAGGGCCGTCCGGAGCGCGGCTTCGAGGCCAAGCTGGGCCCCGACAAGAAGTTCAAGACCACCGCCATCGTCGGCGGCGGCAACAAGATGGACGTGGTCGGTTCGCTCAAGGAAGGCGCCTCGACGATCATGCTCGACGGCTACTGCCTGTTCGAGGGCAAGCTGACCCCGCGCTGATCCCGTCCCCGACGGCAAGCCCGGCGGCAACGACCGCCGGGAAAGCGAGAAGACTGGAAGAGGCTTACATGAAGAGACGTCTCCTGGCGCAGGTCCTCCTGCTGGGCCTGGCCGGCGCGCCGGCCTTCGCCGCGGATCCCCTGCCGAAGATGCAAGAGACGCCGAGCCTGGCGGCTCAGGTGAAGTCCGGCGCCCTGCCACCGGTCGATAAGCGCATTCCCAAGGAGCCGCTGGTGATCAAGAAGTTTGCCGGCGGCGACGGCCCCGGCAAGCCGGGCGGCCAGCTCAACATGCTGGTCTCGGGATCGCGCGATACCCGCCTGATGACGGTCTACAGCTACACGCGCCTCGTCGTGTACGACGACAAGTTCAAGCTCCATCCCGACATCCTCGAGAGCCTCGAGGTCAAGGAGGGCCGCGAATTCACGATGAGGCTGCGTCCCGGCCACAAGTGGTCGGACGGCCATCCCTTCACCAGCGAGGACTTCCGGTTCTACTGGGAAGACATCGCCAACAACCCCGACCTGTCGCCGTCCGGTCCGCCGGTCGAACTGCTGGTCGACGGCAAGCCGCCGAAGGTCGAGTTCCCCGACGAGCTGACGATCCGCTACACCTGGGAAAAGCCCAACCCCTACTTCATCGAGAGCCAGGCGCGTGCCGCCCCGCTCTTCCTGTTCCGGCCGGCGCACTACCTCAAGACGCTGCACGGCAAGTACACGCCGGAAGAGGAGATCCTGAACAAGTTCAAGGGCAGCCGCTGGGTGAACATCTACCGGCGCCAGGACGTGATGTACGGCAACAGCAACGTCGACATGCCGACGCTCAACCCGTGGAAGCTCACCACGGTCCCGCCGGCCGAGCGTTTCGTCTTCACCCGCAATCCCTACTATCACCGCATCGACGAGAAGGGCCAGCAGCTGCCCTACATCGACGAGGTGATCATGACCGTGGCCGCGGCCAACCTGATCCCCGCCAAGGCCGGGCTCGGCGAGGCCGACCTGCAGCCGCGCTACATCAACATGCGCGACTACACCTTCCTCCAGAAGAGCGCCAAGTCCTCCGGCGTCAACGTCTACCTGTGGGAGTCCGGCTCCGGCTCGCAGATCGCGCTCTACCCGAACCTGAACGCCAGCGACGAGGGCTGGCGCAAGCTGATGCGAGACGTCCGCTTCCGCCGCGCCCTGTCGGTCGCGATCGATCGCGACGAGCTCAACCAGTCGGTCTACCTCGGGCTCGCCAAGCCCTCGAACAACACGGTCATGGAGCGCACCGAGCTGTTCAAGCCCGAGTACGCGACCAAGTGGGCGCAGTACGATCCCAAGCTCGCCAACAAGCTGCTCGACGAGGTCGGCCTCACCAAGCGCGGTCCCGACGGCATCCGCCTGCTGCCCGATGGCCGGCCGGCGACGATCGTGGTCGAGCACGCCAGCGAGGAGACCGAGGACGCCGACGCCATGCAGCTGATCGGCGAGAACTGGAAGAAGGTCGGCATCAAGATGGTGGTGAAGCCGCAGACCCGCGAGAACTTCCGGCTGCGCAACACCTCGGGCGAGGCGATCATGTCCGCCTTCGCCGGCGCCGTGACCGCCGCGCCGACGGTCAACACCAGCCCCAAGGAGTTCGCCCCGACGATGCAGGGCGGCCTGCAGTGGCCCAAGTGGGGCATGTACGTCGAGTCTAAGGGCACCAAGGGCGAGAAGTGCGACCTGCCGTCGGCCTGCAAGCTGCTCGACGACATCCACACCTGGGAGTCGTCGGCCGACCCGGCCGTCCGCCGCAAGGCCTGGGACGACATCCTCGCCACCAACGCCGACGAGGTGTTCTCGATCGGCACGGTGAACGGCATCCGCCAGCCCATCGTCGTCGGCCCGAAGGTCCGCAACGTTCCCAAGGAGGGCTACCATGCCTGGGATCCGGGCGGGTACATCGGGCTCTACCAGCCCGACACCTTCTGGATCGCCGGCAAGTAGGCTCTCCTGCCGGCGGGCGTGGCGCTTGTTCCAGGGCGCCTCGCCCCCGGTTGTCGGCCAGCGCGGTCGGCCAGTCGTCGGCATTCCGCCCACCCGCCAGGCGACATCCTCCCCCGCCGTGCGGCAAGCCCTTGATTTCACGAACTGATTTTCCGTAACGGCCGAACGGCTGCAAGCCTGTCGATGGGCCGGTGAGCGTGGCGTCCCCAACGGGATTCGAACTGGGTAGTTTTTCTACCCAGTCGCATGTTGTCGTGGTTCCTTGGCGGCTGCCGCGGCTACGTTTTCCCGCGCGTGGATGGGGAACACTGCGCAGTGAACGCGCCCTAAATTTACGGCGTCAAGATCAGCCGGAGACAACAAGCGGTCCGGACCGCTGAAAAACGCGATCCAAGGTCAAAAAAGTGGCCTTGGCCCGCATCATCTTGGGGGATTTGCCGGAAGCAGCACTACAAATGGTTGCGCCAAGAAAGGCCGATGTTTCCTAGTCTTTCACCGGGTTAATCTCCTACAACCCGCGCTTTTGCTGCCTTTTCTGTTCCAGCGCCTGAGATTCCGCGCATCTGCGCGAAACGTTCTCATTTTTCCCTACGAACCGCAGAGGCCATTTCGGCATGTATAAAGAAACTGCAGTCTTCAAAAAAGCGAGGAAATCCAGCGCCTTAGGAAATATTCCTTGCAATCCACTTCCGGAAGAAAATCTGGGCCTTGCAGCCACACTTCCAGTTACACAAGGTGATCTGCAAGAGAAGTTGACGGTTGGGGTGGTCAGACCCCAACCGCCGGTCTCTACCGCCATACCCCGGAGGGCGCGGCGGGCTGAGTTTGTGCAGCAGCCGGAGATTGGTCGTAGGACCTACCGGCGTCAAGCCCAGCGACCGCCCTCCACCTTGCAGGACCCCTTGAGGGTCACCGGCCCATGGAGGGCTTCGTTCAATGTCGAAATATTTTATTGCGTATGACCTAGTGAGCCCGGGGCAGAACTACGCCGCCGTTAAAAGCGGCGTCGAGCAGTCCTGTGACTGGTATATCAAATTTCAGTACAGCCTCTACTTCGTCGTCTCGCGACTGACCGCTCGCGAGGTCTACGACATTATCCGGAAAAAGATGGACGCGAATGACCGGCTTGCGGTCATCGAGGCCACCGACGCCGTGGTTGATGGCGTGACGCCGAATGTGAAGGCCGCTTGGCATAACATGTGGGACCACGGCACGCCGTTCCCCAAGGTCGCCTAAGCATGCGAAGCCCCCGCCGGTTTCAAACTGGCGGGGGCACTTTTCCGCACTCAACTTCGTCAGTCATCATCATCATCAAGTGGCGGATATGAAGCGGGCGCGGGCGGGTCAACAAGAGTGTGTCCCCGCCTCACCATCTCTTCTTCCAGAGCGTTGAAGTATTCGCGCCACCATTCGATGCCCTCTCGCACAAGCGCCCTGAAATTACTCCCACGATAGTGTCCGGCGAGAATTCTGTAACGGTAAGTCGGCTCTTGCCCGATGCATCTCACGATGGCCCAGCCTACAGGTGCCCGGTACTCCTTGATGATGGAGTTTCTGAGGGCTTGAATGAAATGGACGAAGATTTCGTCGCCCAGTCGTCCCGGCCACAATGCAGAGTTAGCCTCAGCCAGATAAACGCACTCACGCGCTTCACTCTGCAACACATGACCGCACGCTCGCAGCAACGTCAGGCACAAGACGACGTCGTTTCGGAAGGTGTCGAAGCTGAAAGCTTCCAGTGCTTCTTCGCAGTCCGCAAGAGTACGGCGCGCCCGGACAATGCGGTGCGCTTGTGTCGGTGATGGCATAGTCGCTCCACCTACTTTCTTGAACAGGGTGTTTGGCTCCGCCTCCCGCCCGATTGCCAGCGGCTCGTTTGCCAATGCCCAAGTCGCAAGCCCCTCGCTCGTCCGTCAGCCGGTCCTGACCAATTGGCCTTCGGCTTTGTGTCGTCAATGGTCAATGGGTTGACGGCGGAGGTCAATGCGGCTGGACAATGAGGGCGGCAAATTGCTCCCACCAGTTGGGAGATCAGCGATGAATGGGCAAGCCCGCCTATCCGCAATTGCAATAGTGCGACGCCTTCTGTCGGCTTCGATGCTCGGCGCGTTAATCATCGTGGGAGGGTGCGAGACACCCGAGCATGAGGTGCTCTACAAAGCCTACGCTGATTGCCTAGACGACAAGAGGGCAATCGAACCGTGCCAGCTAGAGAGGGCGAAGTACGAAGCCGCGGCGTCGCGAGCGCAGATTCAAGCTACCCGGGGGGCGGGTGCGGTCTACGTTGCCCCGTCCACATATACCCCGCCGCCGCCAGTGATTGTCCCTCCACCCATCGTGTCGCGGCCACCGATTGTGCAAGTCCCCCCTCCCGCGTACATCCCCCCGGTCCGCTTTGGTCGAACTTGGTAAGAAGACGCCTGCGACCGACGGCACCCCAATTGACTGGTCCTGACCCTACTTCGTCGAGTTGAAGCCGGAACCGTAGGACCAGTCGCAACCGGTGAACTAGCTAGAGCAGCGGCGGCCAGCCGCCCACCCTCCGCCGCGGCAGGCCACCCCGGCGGCCCTATCCGCGCATCCATGGCGGTACATCCACCAGCCCGGGGCCAACAAGTGCCCGGACCGTCGCTCCGTAGCTATCCGGGAAGCCGTGATGTTCGGCCAACTGGCGGAGTCGCTCGACCAAAGCCGACGAGCCCATGCCTACGCGATGATTCGCCGGAGCGTAGCAGTCGACCTCAAGCAGCTTCTCGTCGTCAGACCGAACAAACGTCCGGAACCAATCGACCCGCTTGGACCGTCCGAGCAACTCCGCAAGCTGGATCGCCTCCGCCGCGGCCACATCCCAGACGACGCCCCGAACCAGCCCGCCACCCCATGGGATGACCGTAAGGTGCCGTTCCGAGTTCACAAACAGCCGTCGATTTTCCAGTTCCGCGGTCGATAAAAGTCTGGCCGACCCGCACAATTCGGACATGGTCCCACCCATGAGCAGGTCGTAAACGAAGATCAGCCGCCGACCGGCGTCCGCTCGAACGACGTCCGCCAAGATCACCAAGTCTCCCATCCGGCACCTCCTACCCTTAGGCAGGAAGCCCCCCGACCGGCGTAGGCTCGACGATCTCTAGATAGGCTTACTTCGACTGAATTCTACACCGCCCGAACGTAATCACCTCCTTACCCTGCGAAAGTACCCTGTTTACGAGACCCATGGTCACTTCCGCCGTCGCCGGTCCTGTGTGTCGGAGGTCAACCACCCCTTTATACTGTTCATTGTCGATGAACGCGGTCACTTCCGTTTCCTCGACAATCACTCTTCCATTGAAGCGCGGGCCGCCGCCCATTGAAAATTCGCCATCTTTCAGGACGAAGTTGACCTGAACAGGGTCGATTCGAATCGTCCTGTTTGCGACTGGATCGTACTGGCCCGTTTGCTGGCAAAAGTAGATGCGCGTCTCAGCACGAGCACCTGCCACGACAGACACACTCATTCCCGCAGCCACGAAGAAAGTGATCCATCTACGCATTCGTCCTGAGTTCCTTGAGTAGTGACAACACCACCTCAATCCACTGCTAGTCCCCCTCGTGGACTGCCGTCCTCACGGCGAGGGACAATCTGCCGAACAGACCCATCCTCAGCGACGAGCAGCCAGTAAATGCCCAGTCGATCCACCACCCACTGGCTCACCTTCTCGATCTGCGCGACGTACTTTGGTACGTCCGGAACGGCAATGGCGTGCCGGGCCGATTGGCTGTGCATCCGCTGAACTAATTGCCCCAAGCATGTTCGGAAATCCAAGCCCGGCTGTGACGTAAGTCCCTTGATCTCAATGTGCCAATGCTCGTTCGCTTCCCGATGCACGCACACTAAGTCCACGTGCCCCGTGGCATCCAGTTCGAACCCGAGCGCCTCGAAGTGTCGCTCCACCGACCTCTGAACGAACGCCTCTGCCGGGAATTGGTCGCCCAGCTTGTATGCTCTGGCTACCATCGTGCCCTACTCCGCTTCGCCTCGTCTCATTGGTCACTAGCTGAGGACGCAACCTAGGCCCGCCTGCAACAACGTGCTTCGGCGATCACGGTCCACTACCAGACAGGGCTGCAGCGATCGCCTGCACAAGAGTACTGCTTCCGGGCCGTGCGCCACGTAGGCATCGCTTCGTTCCACATCGCCCTCTTCCTCTCGGAAACGCCGCCGCGTAGTGGCCCCATCAGCTAGGCGGGCGCTGAACAGGTTGGGTTGATTTATGGCGTGCCATCGCCAGCCTCAGAGGAGGAGAATCCTCGCGCAAAGCTTCTCAAGGGTCGCCGAACTCTTCCCAGCCGCGTGAAGCGCTTGCAGCCTCGCGGCCACGAACATCGGATTCTTCTGGGCGTTAGCCGGAAATCCTAGTTTCTGTTGACCTGCTCCCCTGAAACTCTCACGTAGTAAGGTTGAGTCCGTTCGAGGAGAA